>NZ_KE386600.1:17785-86615 GCF_000427885.1 Glycomyces tenuis DSM 44171 | reverse complement strand
AGCCGANGCTGCTGGANTACGCCATGTCGGGCAAGCAGTTCGAGGCCTCGTGCAAGAACCTCANGGGNCCGATNGAGAAGCGNCTGCCCGGNGNCGACGTCNNNCCGGCNNNGCTNCGNGANCGCTCGTGGTGGACCGGACCGGACCTGTACCTCATCGTCGACGACTACGAGATGGTGGCGACCAGGACCAACCCGATGACGNTCCTGNCCGNGCTNATCCCGCANGGCNNNGACATCGGCTTCCATGTCATCATCGCCCGCCGCTGCGCCGGCGCCGGGCGGTCGATGATGGACCCGATCATGGGGCAGATCAAGCAGCTCGAATCCCCGGGCCTGCTGATGAGCGGCCGCAAGGAGGAGGGCCAGATCTTCGGCAAGCTGCGCCCGAGCCCGCAGCCGGCCGGCCGCGGCACCCTGGTGCGGCGCAAAGACGGCGAGCAGCTCATCCAGACCACGCTGCTCCCGCCCAACGGCCAGGCCTAGCACTGGCGATCATCGGCCGCCGACCCGCCCGGGCCGGCGGCCGATGCCGTGCCCGCCGAAGGTGACGCACCGGACGGGCGGACTCCCGCCGGACCCTCCCGGTGGTGCATTCCCGGTATGCTCGATCCGAGTGCGGGAAGTCCTCGCATATTCCCCCCGTGAGCAAGGGCCCGAATGCGACTGGTGCGGCGATCGGGCGGCCCCCACCCCAGGCCGCCCTGGCAAGTGCAGACCCTCCGCCTCGCGCTGCTGGCGCAGGCCGCGATCACCGTGGCGCTGTGGCTGGGCGTGTGGCAGGGCCTTCAGAGCTTCGCGTGGACCGGCGGCGGCGTCGAGACCGACCTGCTCGAACGGAGCCTGTCGTACCTGCTCGTGCTCGCGCCGACGATCCCGGTCAACCTCGTGGCCGCCGTCTGGCTCGGCCGCGGCGGCCACCGCGCCCGCCTCTACCTCGCCTGCGCCGGCGTCCTCGTCGCCGTCCAGCAGATCCTCCTGCTCGTCCCCATCGACCCCGGCGGCTACCTCGCTCCGGGCGCGGTCTTCGCCCTCACCGTCGGGCCCGTCGCCTTCGCCTCCCTCGCGCTCGCCCTGACCCCCCGCGCCAAGGGCTGGCTGCGCGAGGCCCGGCCCAGGAGCGCCCGCCGCGTCATCGGCGTCGAAGGCCTCGCCTGGGGCCTGACCGCGGTCCTCGCCGTCGGCGTCGTCTCCTCGGTGGACCGGTGGGTCGCCGCCTCCGCCGAGACCGGACCGCCCGTCGGAGCATACGACGAATCGGACGTGTGGGCACGCATGGAGACAGCGGTGACGGCCACCGCGGCCGGCCCCGACGCCTTCCCCGGCTTCGACGCCCGCACCGTCCAGGTCACCGCCTGCGGCTACCGCACCGACGCCGGCCTGCGCACCTACCGTTACCTGCTCGCCTATGAGCTCGCGCCCTTCGCCGAGCCGGCCGACGAGGCGGCCTACGCCCAGGCCGTCCGCGAGGCCTGGAGCGGCGAGGACTACCAGATCCTCTACGACGGCACGACCGCCGAAGGCGACGCCTCGATCAGGGCCTCGCGCGAGGACGAGCTGACCCTGCACCTCGTCCTCGGCGAAGCCGCCGCGCTGGAGATCCGCAGCGGCTGCCTGGAACGGGTCGACCCCGACCCGGGGTGCCTCCCGGCCCAAGGCGGCGTCGCGCCCGAAGACGACACCGTCGAGGGCCTGCTCTGCCTCGGGAAGGACTGAAGGGGTTCCCAGCGCCGTGCCGAGGTGACAGCATGGAGTGATGAGCACCCGACGGGAGCGGCGGCGCGTCGAGCGGATCGCCAGCCGCGCCGAAGCCAGGCACGAGGCCGCCGGGATCGACGACCTCCTGGCGATGATGCGCCCGCACATGGCCGCCATCGGCGACGACCTCTCGACCGTCACCGACCCCTTCGAGGCCGAACTCGCCGGCGGCGCCGTCCTCGGCCTCCTGGCGGGCCTCGAACTGCTCGACTCCGACCGCGCGGCCGTGCGCCTGGTCGAGGACGTCGCACTCCAGGGCGACACGAGCGCCCGCGCGCTCCTGGCCTTCATCGGCCTGGGGCCCGACCCGGGCCTGGCGGATCTGGCCCGGCGGGCCGACGCCGCCCTGGACGCGGCCGGCGTCGCCGACCCGGTGTGGGCCCCGGCGCTCTCCGAGCCGGTCGAGCCGATCCGCTTCACGATGGTCACCGTCCCCGGCAGCCGCTCCGAGGCCTGGCTGCTGGCGCTGTTCCGCCGCTCGGACACCGAGCACGGCTTCCTCGTCGGCGTCGACTACACCGACTGCGGCGCGATCACGATGCTCGACCCCGTCCCGCCCGACCACGTGGACGAGCTCGTCCGGCGCGTCGAGCGCGGCGAGCTCGTCGACGACGTCCCGACGGTGGCCGAGGACCTCGACAGCGAGCGGGCCCGGATCTTCCTCGACGGCGCGATCGGCGCGACCCTTGACCACTGGGCCGACGATGACGACGACGCCGAGGGCGGCCTGGAGGAGGACCTGATGCCGGGCCGGATCATCCTGCTGGGCCGCAGGCTCAACGAGGCGGGCCTGGTCGGCGATCCCCCCGAGCACGGCGGGCACGTCCCAGGCCACTGGAAGACCGACGAGCCCGCGACCCGGCTGCCGCCCAAGCCCGACCGCGAAGGCGGGGCGCCGATCCTCCGATTGCGCGTCGCCCTGGAGCGCACCGACCCGCCGGTCTGGCGCCGCCTCGAAGTGCCGGCCGACACCTCCTTGTCGGACCTCCACGCGATCCTCCAGACCGCCTTCGCCTGGACCGGCGCGCACTCCCACTGCTTCGTGACCGCCTTCGGCGAATTCAGCGCCGGCGCCGAGCTCGCCTGCGAGGACGAGGCCGAGGTCGCCGTCGAGCAGGTCCTCTCCGATCCGGGCGACGACATGACCTACCTGTACGACTTCAACGACAACTGGGACCACACGGTGACCGTCGAGGCCGTGGCCGAACCCGACCCGGCCGCCGCGTATCCGCGCTGCACGGACGGAGGGGAACCGGCGCCGCTGGAGGACGCGGGCGGCCTCGAGGCATGGCGGCACCTGACGGCCGCCCTGGCGGATGCCGAGCACCCTGACCACCGCCAACTCATCGACGAGCACGACCCGGAAGTCCTGAAACCCTTCGATCCCGCCGAGGTCAACGCCCGCCTCCACATGGAAGCGACACCGGACTGACCGTGCCGCTCGAGCAGGATCGACGCCCCGCGACGAGGCGCAAGGACTTCGCGGTATTCGTTCAGTGGGTGAACGCGACCGCGATCTGACTCTCGCCGTCCAAGTCGAGCCTGCTCGCCGTGCTGGTCAGCGGGGATGGAACGCAGTCGTAGACGGGCATGTTCGATCAGCTGAGAGGCCAATGGAACTCCTCGGGCGGTGGGGGTGGATCAGCTTCATTGCCGATTCCGCGATTCGCCGGAATGTTGCCAATTGAATGCAAAGCGTGGGGTTCGCTGGTTGCGGCTGCAGGGCGTGGAGCGGAGAGGCCCACGACCCTCGTCTGAGGGGCGGTGGGCCTGCGACTCCGCTAGAAGGATCGAGCTCGGGCGGCGTGTCAAGGGTGCGAGTCGATGAGGGGCGGCCGTCTGTCGTATCCAAGTCAGTGCTCACCACAACAATGATGTTGCGCCGCATAGGCACACACCTGGGCGTATTCGCTGTTCGCGGCTGTTTCGTTATGAAATGCACGATTTACTCATATCGATGTGAGATCGGATGTGAGGAGCCGGCCCTTGATCGTCGCGGCATGGCCGCTGGCTTCGTGCCTGGCGCAGGGCGCCGCAGAGAGGCTGCACACTGCGTACGGACGCATGGCCTGGGGCTCGCAGGCAGGAGGTTGGTCCGGTATCTTGTGGGACAGAGCGGACAGCGCTGTATCGGTTCACCTACGGAAGGGGCCATCCCCATGGCGACACCTCTCGACCCAACACCCCCGAAACGCAGATACCGCCTCACCGAATCCTCAAGCCGCGCAAGGCTTGCCGTAGGCGCCGGAATCGGCACGCTCGCACTGGCCGGCGCCATTGTCGCCACGCCTGGAGCGGCGATCGCTCAAGACGGAGAGCTCGAGGCCGCCAACCAGTGGGTCACCGATCAGATCCAGGCTCCAGCAGCGTGGGAGACCACGCAGGGCGAGGGCGTCACGGTCGCCGTTGTCGATATGGGTGTTTCTGAGCACCCCTACTTCGAAGGCAAGGATATTCAACCGGGGTACTCGACTTACTCAGACGAGGAAGACGCCTGGAATGACGCTGAGGGCCACGGAACCGCTGTTACCTCAATGGTCTTGAATGTCGCCCCAGCGGCAACGATCCTGCCGGTCCGTATTAACAACGGTGCCGAGATCGAAGGCTTGACCGGTGGTGCCGGTGAAAGCGCAGCGATCGAGGGCATCAGATGGGCGGCCGACAATGGTGCTGATGTGGTGGCTCTGCCATGGGTGAGTGTCGACTACGAACCGAGCGAAGAGTATCTGGGAGCAATCCAATACGCAATCGATATGGGCGCGGTTGTCGTTGCCGGTGCGGGTAACGATCCTGCTCTCGAGGGAGTACCTGCCCCTGCGTCAATACCTGGAGTTGTCGCGGTGGCGGGAACCGATCAGAGCGGGAATTCTTGGGATCAGAGCACGACTGGCGAAGATGTCGAAGTTTCGGCGCCGGCTTCCGGGATGACCGTTGCTGCGGTTCAGGAGGAATCGCTTGGCTGGGGCGATGACACTGACCAAGAGCTATACCGCGAATCGACAGGAACATCGCTTGCCACGGGCATCACCAGTGGTGTCGTTGCATTGATTTTGTCAGCCAATCAGGACATCGATGGCAACAACGCGATCCAGCGTTTGATCCAGACTGCCGGCAGCGGTGGTGGCAGTGATCACACCGAAGAGTTGGGCTACGGGGTGATCAATGCAGACCAAGCCGTCAATGCAGGTGACATCGAGACGGTTGAAGAGAATCCACTCGGCTACCCGCTGGGTGAGCCCGGAGCAAGCGGCGCCGAAGCGGAAGAAGAGGGAGCCGCTGAAGGCTCGGGAGAAGGCTCGTCGGAAAACAGCCCATCGGTCGGCGCTGCCGAGCAGTCGGGCACAGGGCTCTCAACCATCATCATCGTTGCAGCCGCCGTCGTCTTGGTCGGTGCCGCGATCGCGGTATGGCTGGTGCTCCGAGGGCGAAGCCGCAAACAGGCCGCTGAAGCGGGGCCGCCCGGCGGTTTCGGCGGTGAGGGCGCCCCTGCTCAAGGTGGCTATCCCCAAACCGGTCAGGTTCAACCTCCCCAGTACGGGCCGCCTCCCGGTGGAGGCCAGAACTTCAGCCCTCCGCCGCCGACCGGTGGTCAGCAGCATTACAGCCCGCCGATGAACACCGGCGAGTCGAGTCCGCCTTGGGGTCCGGGCAGCGACCCGAACCAGCGCCGATAAGGCATATGGCTCCGGAGACGGCGAACTCGCCGTCTCCGGAGCCATTTCATATCTCACGGCCATCGGACAACGAGTGAGGGGCGAACGGCCTTGGCCGTTCGCCCCTCAAACGCTCTGCTCAGCTGGCCGTCAGTCGTCGAGTTCCTCGTCCGACGTGCGGTTGCGACTCCAGTTGATGTCGTCTTCCCGCAGCCAGGTCTCGCGCGTGGTCTCTTCTTCCTCGTCATCGTCGTAGTAACCGGACCGGGTGCCGCCGCGCGGACCCATGCCCCGGTTGTTCATACCGCGACCAGACGTGTTCGAACCGGGGCCCATACCGCGACCGCTTCCGGACCCGCTGCCACGGCCACCGCTGGTGTTCGCACCACTTCGAGCCGGGCTGGTCGTACCGGTCGTTCCACGGCCAGGAGCAGGTCCCGTGCCGCTTCCCCTCGCCGGACCGAACAGTCCCGTGCCGGCGCCGGTGAAGCTGGTACCGCCCGTGCCACCTGTCGGTACGGTGCCTCCGGTGTAGCCTCCGCCGCCGATGGGGCTGAGGCCGCCACCGGCCAGACCACCACCGTTGATGTCGGAGTCGACGTTCTCGTAGGAACCCGGCGCCCAGTCTTCGACGGGGTCGAGATCACCTTGCTCACTGTCGGGGATGCCATCGCCGTTGCGGTCCGCCAAGCCCCCGTCACTTCCGGGAGCACCGTCAAGGCCGTCAGGGTTCGACAAGCCGTCTTGGCCGAACACCCCGCCGGTCGGTGGCTGGTAGGTGGTGTTGCCAGGCATGTCGCTGGGAGGCGGGGGAGGGGGGCCTTCAACAGGACCGTAAATGCTTTCGGACTTGTACCTGTCACCGAGATCTGCCACGATCCGGGCCATCGCGTCGTGGCGGTCTGATCTGTACTGCTCGTACTCGTTCCGGTACTGCTCCTGCTTGGTGAGGTAATCAGGATCTTCGGGCTTGACGTTCTTGACATCTTCAAGCCAGTCCTCGTACTCGAGTTCACTGGCCGGTGAGAGGTCCTGATTCTGTGCGCTGGTCTGGGCGTCACTCAAGGCTTGTGAGACATCAGGGATCCAGCTCTCAGCCATCTGCATCATGTCTTCTTCAGCCGTCTGACTGTATTCGTAGACAAGACGCATGCGGCGCTGGAACTCTTCGGAGGCAGGGCCCTGCCAGTAGTCGACCGTGGCGAGCATGCTGCTGTCGAGCTGATCACGGGCTGTCTCAAGGCCGCCCTTGGCGGTGGTCCACATGCTGCCGCCTTGCTCGACACTCCACGGGTCGCCTTGGGTGATGAGCATCTCCCAAAGCTCTTCATGGGTGTAGGTGTTGCGGTAGTAGTCGAAGCCTTTACCTGCTCCCATAACAGGACTCCTTCCTTGGGGCTGAGGCTGAGGTTCATGTCGAGGCCGGATTTAGTGTTGAGGGTCGCTGCCGGGCTCTTCGCTCTCGGGCGGAATCTCATCGGCATTGTCGACTTCGGACTCGGTGATGCCGTCGCTGTTGGTGAACTGCGACTCGACCAGATTCACGTCGGCCTGTACGTTGCCGTCCTCATCGAGGTAGTTCTGCATGATGTCCTGGCTGACCTGCTCACCGGTCGCGTAGCCGTGGTTGATGCGCTCGACCTGGTCGGCCTTGCCCTTGTAGAAGTTCTCCCGGTAGGCGTCCCGGAGTTCTACAGCGTCGTCGAAGCCGCCGAGCTTGAGGTTCAGGGCGTCGACCTGCTCGAACTGGAAGTCCGGCATGAGGTGGAACGTCATGGAGCGGATGCGGGTGAGGTTCCCGTTGGTCACCAGGTCGCGGATGCTCTCGAGGTCGGTCTGGATGGTACCGAGGCTGCCGGTGAGGTCACGGAGGGCCTCTTCGTCGACGACGACTTGAGTACCTGCCTGGTTCGTGACGGTATAGGTCCCGTCGCCGTTGTCGGCGACCTCGTATGGAAGCATCTGCGTTCACCTCAAGGAAGTTCGGTCAGGGGGTATCGCGGGCCAGGCCGGGCAACACGCTCGACGGGCAAGGCCACTCACCTTGTGCTGAGACCAGCATACCGAGCGGGCGCCACCGAGTCTGACCTGGATTGGTCGGTATGGCACGAATGGGGGAGCTCGAAGCACAAGGGACTGTAAGGGTGAAGGATGGTACGCCGTCGTCGCGCGTGACATGCTCGTGATCTCGGCCCCGGCGAGCACTACTACGAGCCCACTCACCTCCGGCCACCGTCCCTGAGACATCTACGAGATCGGCGGCAGGCCGCACGACCCCGAGAGCCCCGGTTCGCACGGCAGCCCCGGCTGGTTCCAGGACCGACGCACCGGCCGGCACCGTCGCAGCGAGCCGCCTGCCTCACCGCACTCGCATGGCCTACCTCGTCGCCCTAGTCCACGACGTCCCGCTCCAGGTCGCCCGCGACGCCGAGCTCGGCGAACCCTCCGGCCGCCCGAGGTTTCGCCTGACGTTCACCGACCGCTACCCGACTCTTCTCGGGCATGTCACCGGCCTCGACGGCCCGGCGCCGCTCCTCCACGTCCCCGACCGCCTCCACCGGGACCGGGCCAGAACCGAGGGCACCGCTGCCACCATCCGCGACACCGCCCGCTTCACCTGGCACCGCCTCTTGAAGGAGGCGACCCGAACCGATTGAGACCGGCGCCCGGGGCCGCGAGCCCGCGGCCTGCTTGTGCGGAGTGATCGCACTCTGCCGAGCGTGCCGAGGGCAGTTCGTCACGGCTTGCGGGGCTTGGCACGATGTGGGGATACACGACCGTGGTCACCGCTTGTAAACTAAGAGGCGCACCGCCAGCCCGGTGAGTTTGCACGGACGGGTTATGGTGACTGCGGAATCGATGAGAAACTCACTGGGATACCCCTGACGGCTCTAGATCTCTAGGCCGCGGCCCCCGGTTAAACACTAGGAGGTGTGACGATGCCAGATGCCGTTGAAATGACAGCGGAAACAGTCGAACAGGCCGCCATCGACACGATGAACGCGAAGTTCGAGGTCGACGGTATTTTGCAGAGCCTCAAGTCGCTCTGCGACTCGCTCGCCGCTTCATGGGGCGGTGCTGGTGCCGCCGCGTTCCAGGAGATCATGCTCCTCTGGGACCAGGAGGCCAGCGACCTGCTCGAGGCGCTCCAGAACATCGCGGATATGCTGGACCAGAGCGCCGCCGCGACGGTCGAGCAGGACATGGACTCCCAGAACGACTTCGCCGGCTTCGACGCCGAACTCTCTTAAACTCCCCGACAACAAGGAAAGAGGTGACATGCCATGAGCACCATCAAGCTCTCTTACAGCGAGCTCGAAGCCGCCACCGCCCAGATCGCTTCTGAGTCGGGCGCCATCAACGACACGCTCTCCGAGCTCGCCAGCAGGCTGGACGCCCTCAACTGGGAAGGTTCCGACAAGGAGGCCTACGAGGGCCAGCGGGCGGAATGGAACCAGTCGATCGGCAAGCTCAACGAGATCCTGGAGCAGGTCGGCACCGCCGTCAACAACGCCAAGATCCGCTACGCTGAGACCGAGGCCGCCAACGCGGCTCGTTTCGCCAGCTAGCTTCCTCGTCAGAGCGAAGAGAAACCCGGGCAGATCGCGGGATCGCCCGGGTTTCCTGCTGTCCACGCCCCGCGGCCTCAGGTCGGGTCCGCCTCGACCTTCACCGGGAGGTCGTCGCTCTTGCGGGTCCCAGGGCGCCAGCCGCGCCCGCGCCCCTTCGGGATGATCTTCCGCAAGACGAGCACCAGCGTGATCAGCGCGGCCGCCACGCCCACGCTCGCCCACGCGATGGCCTTCTCGGTGGCCAGCGGGTCGTAGCCGACAGGGATGGCCTCGATCAGCTCCTCACCGGTCTGGAAGTCCGTCGGCGAAGGGGACTCGCTGGCCTCGCCCGCGCTCTCCTCGTCGATCGGGTCAGCCAGGGCCCGGCCCACGTTCAGCACGCCGTAGCCCTGGTAGATGTTGAAGTCGTTCGGCGGGGGGATCGCCGTGTCGCGCAGCCGCTGCTCGATCTGCTGCGGCGTCACGCTCTCCCCGTACTCGCCCTTGAGCAGGGCCGCCGCCCCCGCGACGTACGGCGCCGCGTAGCTGGTGCCGGAGTCGTTCCTCCAGTCGCCGCCCGCGTAGGGGAAGGTCACCTCCTGGCCCGGCGCGAGCAGGTCCATGTTATTGCCGTAGTTGGTCTCCTGGTAGAAGTTCCCTGAGGGGTTGTTCGCGCCGACCGCGATCACGTCGGGGTAGTTCGCCGGGAAGAATTGGGCGTCTTCGCCGGTGAGCGACGTGTCGTCCATGTTCAGGTTCTCGTTGCCCGTGGCCGCGACGATCACCACGTTGCTCGTGATGGCGTTGTTCACCGCCGCTTCGAGCTCGGGCGTGTGCGGCAGCGCGATCGAGACGTTGATGACGTCGGCGTCGTTCGCGACCGCGTCGTTGATCAGCGACGCCACCATCTGGCTCCTGGCGATGTCGCCGCCCTCGTCCCCCTGGAAGGCCCGCAGCGGCAGGATGTTCGCCTCGGGGGCGACGCCGATGAACTGATCGCCGTCCGCGCCTCCCGCGGCGATGGCGGCCACCCCGGTCCCGTGGAAGTAGCCGTCGCACTTGCCCCTGGCGTCCGGGTCCCACGGGTCGAAGCCGTCCAGGACCCGGTCCCCGAAGATCTCCAGGTCCGCCTGCACGCCGGAATCGATGACGGCGATCGTCACCGGGTCGCCGTCCTCGAACGTCCCCCGGTTGTACTGGTGGGCCTCGTCGATGCCGATGAAGTCGGTGGCCCACGCCGTGGCGGTGAGCGGGTCGCCCTGGTCCACGGGCGGCGAGCAGGGGGCCTGGTCCTCGGCGGAAACTTCGGGGGTGTCGAACTGGGCCGCGGCCGGTGTCGTCGTCACCAACACCGTGCAGGTCGCCGCCGCTGCGGCGACCGCGGTATAGAGAGGAAGACGCGGGAGGAATCGCACCCGCACAGTCTAACGCCGGCCCGCCAACGAGCGGGTTCACCCGCCTGACGCCTCGGGCGGTCACCGCTGGGTGGACTCGTCCGCTTACGATAGGTACGACCACTCAGCTTCACGAGGAGACGTCGCACAATGACGATGTTGCAGGGGCAGCAGCAAGCCCGCGGCACCGCGTCGGTGGAGTCGCAGCAAGACGGCCCGGCCCCCGGCGAGACGGTCGTGTTCACGACGCGCTCCTCGGGCAGGCTCGGTCCGCTCACGGTGGCGCAGCTCATCGCGATCGAGATCGCCCTGGCGATAGCCCTGGCCTGCCTGGCCTTCCCGCTGCCGGTGCAGGCCGCCGGCGGCGCGGTCGCGCTGATCGTCATGATCGTCGTGTTCTGGCGCAAGGGCGACTACTGGTGGTACCAGACCTGGCCGCTGCGCTCCCGGCTCAAGCGCCGCGTCCGCGCGCTCGACCCCGAGCAGCTCACCGAGGTCCTCCACCGCATCGCCCCCGACCTGGGCATCACCGGCGTCGAAGACCGCGACGAGAACGTTGGCATCGGCCACGACAACGGCGGCTGGTTCACCGCCATCGAGATCGGCAACACCGACGGCGTCACCAAGGCCATCCCGATCGAGCGCCTCGAACGGCTCTTCGACGAGACGTCGGTGCCCGTCACCGCCGTCCAGCTCGTCGGCCACACCACCCCGGTCGGCCTGGCCGCCTACGACAACAGCGCCGCCGCCCGCTCCTACCGCGAACTGCTCGGCGACTACCCGGCCGTCGTCCACCACAAGGCGTGGCTGGCCGTCCGGCTCGGCGCCCGTGACGCCCGCGACGCCACCGCCGAACGCGGCGGCGAGGTCGACGGCGTCTACAAGGCGCTCGCCTCCACCGCACAGCGCGTCTCCAAACTGCTCGGCAACGTCGGCGTCCCAAACCGGATCCTCGACGCCGAAGGCGTCCGCGAGGCCGTCCAGCAGTCCCTCGGCGTCGCCTTCGCGCCGGTGCCCGGCGAGCGCACCGCCGAGGACTGGGACCACTGGTACGCCGACGGCCTGCGCCACGTCGCCTACCGGATCACCAAGTGGCCCAGCGACGCCCAGGCGCTCCACCGCACCGTCGACGCCCTGTCCGGCGTCCCGGCGGCCTTCGTGACCGTCTCCATCGTCGTCACCGCCGGCACCTCGGGCAAGGTCAACCCCGACGGCCGCGTCACCGGCCGCCAGCTCGCCGTCGACGCCGTGGTCCGGCTCGCGCTCGACCAGGCGTCGTGGGAGTCGGCGCAGAACCAGATGCTCAACGTCGCCGACCAGCTCGGCGTCCGACTGCAGCGGCTCGACGGCGAACACGGCCCGGCCGCGTACGCGTCCGCCCCGACCGGAGGAGGTCCCCGATGAGCGACCGAGGCAACGTCTACGGCGGCGGCACCTACCAGGGCGGCACCTACCAGGGCGGCGGCTACCGGGGTGGGCGCCACCACGGTGAGGACGAGGACGAGGAGCAGCGCGAGTCGCAGTCCCCGCCCTCGGTCGACGACGACGCCAACGGCACGCTCAAGGTCGCCCGCCGCGGCGCCCCGAACACCGGCGGCCAGGCCGCCCAGCCGCCCGCCTCCCAGCAGCAGCAGACGCCGCGCCCGCCCGCCGCACCGCAGACGTACGGCCCGGGCGCCCGCCCCCAGGCTCAGCCCGCCTCCCCGGCGCGCCAAGGGCAGCCGCCGGCCTCTCCGGCCCGCGGGGGCGCCGCGCCGCAGCCGCCCCGTCCGCCGCAGACCGCCCAGCAGCCGGCCTCGCCGCCGAGGCCCCCGCAGCCCCCGGCGAGCCAGCAGCCCACGCCGTCGCAGCCGCCCGCGGCCAGGCCGCCCGCCGCGCCGCCCGCGGCCCAGCGCCCGGCGGCGCCCGCCTCGCCGCCTCGGGCCCAGCCGCCCGCGCAGCCTCCGGCCCCGCCGACGAGCTCCCAGCCGCCGACGACGTCGCAGCCGCCCTCCGCGCCGGTCTCGGCCGCGCCCGTCTCCGGCCCGTCGGTCTCCAGCGTCTCCCCGGTGTCGGTCCAGCCGGTCTCCGGTCAGCCCGTGTCGGGGCAGCCGGTCTCCGGGCAGCCGTTCTCGAGCCAGCCCGCCTCGGCCCAGCCGTACTCGGGCGTGCCCTACTCCGGCGCCGCCCCCATGAGCGTGAGCGGCGGCCCGGTCAGCTCCATGCCCACCTCGGCGGGCCTGTTCGGCGTCTCCCAGGTCTCCGCGGGCCCCACCGAAGGCACCGTCTACGGCCTGCCGGTCACCGACCGCGCCGTCGAGACCGCCTCGGACGCGGGCAAGGCCATCGAGCCGCTGCGCTCCATGCCGCAGATCCCCACCGCGCGGGCCCTGGAGCTCATGACCTCCGCCAGCCCGCCCGCCGGGCTCGTCATCGGCCGCGACGCCGAGCAGGTCCCGGTCGTCGCGCCGTTCTTCCGCCCCGAGGAGACCCGCATCAACCTCATCGGCGGCGTCTACCTCGCGCGGCTGCTGGTCTTCCGGGCCCTCGCGCTCGGCACCCGCGTCGCGGTGTGCACCACCCGCCCGCAGGAGTGGAACGGCCTGGGCGAATCGGCCACCAACCGCAACGACCGCCTCGCCGTCCTCCACGGCGACCAGCCGGTCACCGTCGAGGCCAGCCAGCACTCCCCGGCGCTGTACGTCTACGACGTCGGCGAGCGCGGCTCCCAGACCAAGCCGGTCCTCGGCCCCTGGCGCACCCAGCTGACCGTGCTGCCGCGCCTGACCAACTTCGCCGACAACCTCACCTCGGAGGCCCACATGACGGTCCTCCAGCGGCTCACCGCCGAGGAGGCCCAGATCGCGCGGTCGAGCATCCGAGTCAACCAGGAAGTCCTGCAATGGCTCCAGATGCTGCACGACGACATGATCGCCATGCTCCGCAAGGGCCAGAAGGAGAAGTACCTGTGGTGCGCCCCGACCTCCATCGAGGCGCAGATGTTCGGCGCCCCCATGCGCACGTACTGAGCTGACGCGAAGGCGGGCGGAGCCACTGAAGCTCCGCCCGCCTTCGTCGTGTTCAGGTCAGGAGGCGTCCCGCCACGCCGCCAGGTACGAGTCCGCCAGCTGCACGCTCAGATCCGTCATGCCCTGCTGGTCCAGACCCGAGCCGACCAGGGCCAGGCGCACCACCATGTAGACGTTGTCGTCCTGGACGTGCAGGTGGTAGTTCGAGGTGCCCTCGTCGACGACGGCCGCCACCGCCGCCGCCTGGTCGCCGACCTCGGGCGCGGGGTCCACCTGCGTCCACGAGTCGGTGAGCTCGGCGAGCTGGCCCGCCTCGAGCTCGAAGTTCACCGACGCCCTCGCGTCCGTCTCGAACGAGACGGCCTCGAACTCCAGCAGCGCCACGGAGCTGTCGGCGGCCCCGTACGTGAGCACGCACAGCTGCTCCCAGCCGCTGTTCCTCTGCTCGGCTTCGGCGGTCGTCTCCGCCTCCACGTCCCCGATGTACTCCTCGAGCGGCGCGGCATCGGCCAGCGAGCACGGGTCCTCGCTCTGCCCGTAGGTCAGACCCGGGGCGGCGTCCTGCGTCTCGCTGCCGGAGTCGTCGCGGTTGAACCACCACCAGCCGGCCCCGCCCAGCAGGCCCAGCACGACGACGGCCGCGATGATCTTCGGGATCGGGCTCGACTTGCGGGCGCGGCTGCGCTTCTTCTGGAAGTCCGAGCGCCTGCGCGTCTCCTTGGGGACGTAGCCGAGCTTGCCGATCGCGGTCGTGCCCTCGTCGCCCCACGTGCCGCCCCGCTCGTCGGCGAACGCCGCCTCCTCGAACGGCTCGGGGGCGCGCGCCTCCTCGGCCGGGGCGGGCCGCTGCGGCGACTGCGTGCCGTGGCTCGGTGTGTCCTGGCGTCCGTACGGCTGCGCGGGCTGCTGCGAACGAGGCGGCGACGACTGCGGCGGCTGCGCGCGGCCGGGGCTCTGCGGTGAGGTGTACGGCGACTGCTGCGGGCGGGCCTGGCCGCGCCCGTCCTGCGGTCCGCCCGCCACCGGGCCACCGGCCGCCGGGCCACCGGCCTGCGGCCTTCCGCCCGCGGCGGGCATCTGCCTGCCCCGCCCCGCCTGCGGCCTGCCCGCCTGCGGACGCCGCCCCTCCGGGGCCGGCTCGCCGGGCACCTGACCGCGACCACCCTGCGCCGCACGCGGACCGCCCGGCTGCTGCTGCCACTGGCGCGAGCCGTCCCGAGCACCGTCGTCGGGCGACTGGTCATAAGCCGGGCCAAAGGGTGGTGTGGCGCTCACAATATCCTCCGCGAGTGGTTTCGGCGTGTCGACTTGACGCCGGGGCAGTCTCGGCCAGCTTAAAGGTGGGCCGGTCAATTCCCGTCCCGGGGGAGCGCGTCGATGAGCCCCGAAGCCAGATCCACCGCCAGTTGACGCTGATCGCCGTCCCCTGGCGGCACGCCCGTCAGGAACGAGTTGACGCTCACCGTCGCATTGGCCTCCTGCGCGTGCAGGCGCAGCTCGGCCTCCTCGCCGCCCTCGACGACGGCCACCGCGGCCTCCTCGCCCACCCCGTTCACCGGCGAGGTCTCGTGCCCCTCGGCGGCCTCGAACTCGAGCACTCCCGCGTGGGCTGCGCTGGCGTCGTCGACCGTCTCGTACACCTGCACCGTCGCGAAGAACGTGACCAGCCGGTACGCGTCGTTGCCGGTGTGCTCGGCCGAATAGGCGCAGTCGAAGGTGCGCACCCGGTCCTCGCTCCGGTCCGAGGCCTCACGCGCCTGCTCCACGTCCGCCCACGGCGTCAGCAGCTCCTCGTCGACGAACAACTCGCACAGATCGCCGATCCCGCCGGCATCGACGTTCGGCTCGGTGTCGCCGAAGCCGCTCACCCAGAACAGCACCGTCCCGCCGCCCGCCAGGAGGAGCACGACCGCGGCGAGGACGCCGCCGGCGCCGACGAGCTGGCGCAGCCTGTCGGCACCGCGATGCCGCCCCTGGTAGGTGTCGGGTTTGCGGTCACCCTGGGGTTTCTCGGACTCATCGGAGTCGATGACCTGCACTGCGATGTCCGTGACCTCCGTGCGTCGGTTGCGCGCCGCGGGCCCGATCGGGCCTCACGGGCCAAATGGGGCCAGCCTATCGAGTACATCGGACGCCTACCATGGCCCGATCGTGCCAAACACGCATAGTCGGGTGATCTCACCCGAACGTGACCGCAGCCAGGCGCGCCGACGAGGCCTCAAGTGAGAGACGGGGCACCGGGCGGCCGTCCGGCTCGGCGAATGACGCAGAGTGTGCGATACTCGACCTTGTCGTACCGCACATATAGACGACGGTGCGACCGCACAGGTCCTGTCCGCGCTGCTCACGGCGACGGATGTGGACGGCGCTCGGCCGAGGCAGAGGTGTTTCCTCGGCACGAGTTGAGGCTTTCGGTGCGGTCCGAACGGCCCGGAACGCCGAGCCGCCGGACGGTTTTTCGGCGTCTCCGAGGCGTGAAGACCGCACTACTGATGCCGCGCCCGTGCGGCAGCGGACGCACACAGCGTCACGCGCCCGGGCGGCGGCTGGAATGGAGATTTATTCGCATGCGCGAGAACGAGCCGCGCGAACAGGTGCCCGCTGCCACGGTCACCTTCATGGCGCCGCAGAAACCCAAGAACGACGAACCCGCGGAAGCCCCGCCCAAGACCGAGCGTCCCCGCTCGCGGGCGGCCGCTCCCCAGGCGGTTCCGATGTTCGCCCCCCCGCCCAAGGTCGAGAAGACCGACCGCCGGGACGACCGCGACGACGAGCCGGCCGAACCCAGACGGACCCAGAAGAAGAGCCAGGCCAAGAAGGGTCAGCAGAAGCAGACCTCGAAGACCAAGGCCCAGCCCAAAGAGCCCGAACCCCAGCACGACGAGGACCTCGCCGACGACTTCGACGACGACCTCGACGACGAGACCGCCGAGGAGCGCCGCCGCCGCAGAGGCCGGCGCGGACGCCGCGGCCGCGGCCGCGGCAAGGGCGGCGACAGCGCCTCCGACATCGACGACGACGATGCCGACGAAGGCGAGGAGACCTCGGCCGAGGCCGAGGACGACAACGGCTCGGGCGACAGCCCCGAGGTCACCCGCCGCCGTCGCCGCCGCCGCAAGCGCGCCGGATCCGAGGACTCCGACCGGAGCAAGCACGACGACGGCGACGCCGAAGTCGTCGTCAAAGTCCGCACCCCCAAGAAGAGCTCGAACGACGACGTCCGCGGCGTCTCCGGCTCCACCCGCCTCGAGGCGAAGCGCCAGCGCCGCCGCGACGGCCGCAAAGGCGGACGCAACCGCGTCCAGGTCGTCAGCGAGGCCGAGTTCCTCGCCCGACGCGAAGCGGTCGAACGCCAGATGGTCGTCCGCGTCCGCGGCGGCCGCGCCCAGGCCGCCGTCCTCGAAGACGACATCCTCGCCGAGCACTACGTCTCCAAATCCGGTGCCCAAGGCCTGGTCGGCAACGTCTACCTCGGCAAAGTCCAGAACGTCCTCCCGAGCATGGAGGCCGCCTTCGTCGACATCGGACGCGGCCGCAACGCCGTGCTCTACGCCGGCGAGGTCAACTGGGACGCCACCGGCCTGGCCGGCAAGGCCCGCTCCATCGAGCAGGCCCTCAAACCCGGCGACTCCGTCCTCGTCCAGGTCACCAAGGACCCCGTCGGCCACAAGGGCGCCCGCCTGACCAGCCACGTCGCCCTGTCCGGCCGCCACCTCGTCTACGTGCCCGGCGGCAACGCCTCCGGGATCTCCCGCAAACTCCCCGACCGCGAGCGCACCCGGCTGCGCGCCGCGCTGAAGAAGCTCGTGCCCGAGAGCGCCGGCGTCATCGTCCGCACCGCCGCCGAAGGCGCCGGCCCCGAAGACCTCGCCCGCGACATCTCCCGCCTCCAGATCGAGTGGGAGGAGATCCAGGCCAAGGCCAAGAAGGGCAACGCCCCCTCCGTGCTCCACTCCGAGCCCGACGTGCTCATCCGCGTCGTCCGTGACGTCTTCAACGAGGACTTCAAGGAGCTCCTGGTCGAAGGCGAGGATGCCTACGACGAGATCCACAAGTACCTCGAATCGGTCTCGCCGGAGCTGCTGCCGCGCCTGAAGCGCCACACCGGCACCAAGGACGTCTTCGCCGAGAAGCGCGTCGACGAGCAGCTGCTCAAGGCCCTCGACCGCAAGGTCTACCTGCCCTCGGGCGGCTCGCTGGTCATCGACCGGACCGAGGCGATGACCGTCATCGACGTCAACACCGGCCGGTTCACCGGCGAGGGCGGCAACCTCGAGGAGACCGTCACCCGCAACAACCTCGAAGCGGCCGAGGAGATCGTCCGGCAGCTGCGGCTGCGCGACGTCGGCGGCATCGTCGTCATCGACTTCATCGACATGGTGCTCGAGTCGAACCGCGACCTGGTGCTGCGCCGCCTCACCGAATGCCTGGGCCGCGACCGCACCAAGCACCAGGTCACCGAGGTGACCTCCCTCGGGCTGGTCCAGATGACGCGCAAGCGCGTCGGCCAGGGCCTCATCGAGGCGTTCTCGGAGCCGTGCGACCACTGCAAGGGCCGCGGCGTGCTCATCCACACCGACGAGATCCTCGGCACCGCCCCCGCCAAGAAGCGGGGCGGCGGCTCCTCGTCCGGGAACGGCAACGGCGGCGGCAAGAAGAAGCGCGAGCGCGCCAAGTCCGGCTCCAAGCAGTCCGACAAGAAGGCCGAGCAGGCCGAACCCAAGTCGGCCGCTGAGCAGACCGCGAAGATCGCGGCCTCGCTGAGCGAGCAGGACGAGGAATCGGACGAGACCGGGAACGACTCGGACTGAACACCGGCGGACGCCGCGGACTGTGACGTTCGCGGCGTCGGCCTGATCCCAATGCCCGAACCAGCGCGTACATGACGTACGCTAGTGAGCGGCCTGCATAGAGCCTTCAGCTTTTCCTCCCCGTCCCGGCGGAGGGAGCCCGCGCCCCGCGCAGACGGGGACGGGTTCATCGAGAGCCCGAAGGCCGAGCACACGGCACCGCCCGCCTTCCGCGGAGGCGAGCCGGAGCTCGATCGGCGGGCCGGCCACGGCGACGCTCACGGAGCGGAGCGGTGGTGGGTGTGAGACACCGCAATTGTTTGACAGACACCGTTCCCCTGCGGGGAACTTGTTCCCCGCACCGGGGAGGACCCAAGGAGACCAGCGTCGACATGTACGCAATCGTCAAGACTGGCGGAAAGCAGTACAAGGTCGCCGAGGGCGACGTCCTCGAAGTCGAGAAGCTTCAGGGCGAGCCCGGCGACACGCTTACGCTGCCTGCGGTAATGCTCGTCGACGAAGGCACTGTGGTCACCGACGCCTCCGGCGTCACGGTGAGCGGTGAACTTCTCGAGCACACCAAGGGCCCGAAGATCAAGATCCACAAGTACAAGAACAAGACCGGCTACCACAAGCGCCAGGGGCACCGTCAGCCGCTGACCCGCGTCAAGGTCACCGGGATCGAGAAGTAAGGGGTTGACCGATGGCACACAAGAAGGGTGCATCCAGCTCCCGTAACGGGCGCGACTCCAACTCCAAGCGCCTCGGTGTGAAGCGCTTCGGGGGTCAGCACGTCAGCGCCGGCGAGATCCTCATCCGGCAGCGCGGCACCAAGTACCACCCGGGCGACCTGGTGGGCCGCGGCGGCGACGACACGCTGTTCGCGCTCGCCGAGGGCGAGGTGCTGTTCTCCAGCAAGCGTGGCCGCAAGCTCGTGAACATCGTCCCGAGCGAGTCGTAGAGCCCGCGCTCAGAACTTGAGGAACCGGGGATCGCCGAAAGGCGGTCCCCGGTTTCGCGTATCCGGGAATGGGTCGCGGCGGCAGAGCACTGGTTGTGTAGTCGGGCCCTTACGCATAAGGTCCATTCCCCTCCGTTCGAGTGAATGGCGTGGAGCACATCGCTTCTTGAGCGGCTTCTATTCGGAGAGCGTTCGGCGAGCCGGCGCGGACCTGCGGTGGAGGCGACGGCGCGGTTTGCGGTCCGGCCGAGTCGTCCGTATTCCGAACCCCGCGGTCTGCGCGATTGTCGTCCCAGTTCAGAAGGGTATTCGCCCCGAAGGGGGACCCCCTGATTCAGGCCCATCGAGCCCGTGTATATTTGTTTCTGCCCGCGGGGGAACGGAACAGCCGAGAAGGCCGATCCGGAAGCCGCCGGAGACCAGCGACAAACTCTGAAGAGTGTCGGCGCGGTCCGGAAGCTGATTCGCGGGGATCTCAAAGGCTCACAAGAGGCTCGATCAGGTGTGACACAGGTTAATCAGCCTGGAACTTGCACAAGGATCAGAGACTGCTAGAGTTGAGAGGTTGCTCCGGCTGAGGCCAATCACGAAAGTGTAAGACTCAGTTGTGGCGTGTTGTTTGAGAACTCAACAGGGTGTTTGGATGGTCAGCGTGTGGGCTGGCTGTGGATCTTTCGGGGTTCATGGTTGGTACTGTTTTTGACTGTCTTTTCCTTGGGGCGTACTGGTTTGCTGAACTGGTGGGTCTCGGATGATCGGTCAGGGCATGCTTCGGCACATTGCTTCGCGCTGATGCTCGGTTTCGGGTGTTGGTGTGTTTGGTTTTGGTTGGAGAGTTTGATCCTGGCTCAGGACGAACGCTGGCGGCGTGCTTCACACATGCAAGTCGAACGNGGCCGAGCCGCACCTGCTGGTCCTCGGCGACTCGGAGTGCGGCAAGACGAACCTGCTGCGGCACATCGTCCGCCAGATCCAAGCGCACCACACGGACCGAGAGGCCAAGATCATCCTCGCCGACTACCGGCGCGGCATGCTCGAGGAAGTGAGCGAGCCGATGCTGCTGGATTACGCCATGTCGGGCAAGCAGTTCGAGGCCTCGTGCAAGAACCTCAGGGGACCGATGGAGAAGCGGCTGCCCGGGGGCGACGTCAGCCCGGCGCAGCTCCGTGATCGCTCGTGGTGGACCGGACCGGAGCTGTACCTCATCGTCGACGACTACGAGATGGTGGCGACCAGGACCAACCCGATGACGCTCCTGGCCGGGCTGATCCCGCACGGCATGGACATCGGCTTCCATGTCATCATCGCCCGCCGCTGCGCCGGCGCCGGGCGGTCGATGATGGATCCGATCATGGGGCAGATCAAGCAGCTCGAATCCCCGGGCCTGCTGATGAGCGGCCGCAAGGAGGAGGGCCAGATCTTCGGCAAGCTGCGCCCGAGCCCGCAGCCGGCCGGCCGCGGCACCCTGGTGCGGCGCAAAGACGGCGAACAGCTCATCCAGACCACGCTGCTCCCGCCCAACGGCTTGTCGGTCTGATCGCCTCGGAAGGCCGCACTCGATTCGCGGAGCCGGCCTGTCCGGCCGCCATCCGTCGGCTCGGATCCAGGAACCGCCGCAGGCGGGCGGCGATGCCGTCGGCGTCGAGTCCGTGCAGGCGCTCGTGTTCGGCGGCGGTGCCGTAGCGGCGCGGCTCCGCTCGTCCCACCCCGATCGACAGCAGGCGGGGTGGGGCCGGACAGCGCCCGTCGGGGTCTGTGAACAGCCCCTAGAAGTCGCCGTAGGCGACTTGGAGGCAGGTCAGACCGAGGCTCTCCCTCCACAGCCGCACGGCCTGGTCGCGGTCGTCGATGGCGCAGAGGATGTCCCGGCCGGCCAGGTGAGCGTCGTAGATCTCGCGCTTGATCCTGTAGTCCTTGCGGTGGTCGCCGCTCTCGCGCATGTACAGCTCGAACTCGGGGACGGCGAGATGCTCGCGGAGCCACCGGAGCGTGGCGTCGCGGCAGGTGCCGCTCAGGCCGTGCCGGGTGCGCTCGGGGACGTCGGCGTAGTCCACGTTCTCTCGGCCGGAGAGGAACACGATCTCGTGGCCCGCCTGCGCGAGGGCTTCGACGACGGCGATGACGGGGGTGTTGGGCAGATCGGTCTCGACCAGGTGGTAGTCGAACGGGCCGCGGCCGTTGCGCAGGGCCACGGTGCCGTCGACGTCGACGATCACGGTCCGGGTCATGAGGCGGTCCTCCAAGGGCGTTCCCGGCTGACACGTTGAAGCCCCGGCTCGAGGCCGGGGCTTCTCCCCTGACGGGGGCTTCCATGGTATGGAGCTTCCAGCATAACCGGGCGGCGGCCGGGCCGCCCTTCACCAGGGGCTGCGAGGCCCCTGGGGTCGCGCTCATTCCGGTCGCGGCCGGGAACCGGGCCGCGGCCACGCGCCCTCGGCCCGTGTTCTCACGGCTTGCGGGCCACGCCGGCCATGAGGATGCGCTGGTACGGCTCGAGATCCGCCGCCGTCGGCACCTCGCGGTCGGGCTCGCCGGGGAACCAGCGGGCCAGGAAGTCCAGTCCGGGCGGCTCCAGCGGCAGGCCCAGGAAGTGCTCCTCGATGCGTTCGGGGGTGCGGATCCAGCCGTTGCCGAGGCTCTCCAGGCCGGCCTGCTCCATGCCCTTCTGGAGGGGTTCGCCGGTGTCCACGAAGTCGGTGATGAACAGGTACGAGCCGGACGGGCAGGCGTCCAGCAGGACGCGGACCCACTCGTCGGGCTCTTCGTCGTCGTGGAAGTGCATGTGCAGGCCCACGACCATCAATCCGATCGGCCGGGTGAAGTCCAGCATGTCCTTCACGTCGGGGTGGTCGAGGATGCTCTGCGGGTCGCGCAGGTCGGCTGTGACGACCGTGGTCGAGTGGTCGTCGGCCAGCAGGGCCCGGCCGTGCGCCAGCACGATCGGGTCGTTGTCGACGTAGACGACCTTCGCGCCCGGGTTGATCGACTGCGCGGCCTGGTGGGTGTTCTCCATCGTCGGCAGTCCCGCCCCGATGTCCAGGAACTGGTCGATCCCCTTGCTCGCCATGTACTTCACGCCCTTGACCAGGGCCTGGCGGTTCTCCTTGGCGCAGTCGCCGGCGTTCGGCACGTGCTTGACGTAGGCGTCGGCGCCCGCTCGGTCGGCCGCGAAGTTGTCCTTGCCGCCGAGCAGCGCGTCGTAGACGCGCGCGATCGTGGGTTTGCTGATGTCGAAGTCGGATGCGAAGTCGGCTTTTTCGTCGGGCGTGGCCCCGTCGTTCTCAGTCATCGGCTCAGCCTCTTCGTTGAAGGAACGTTGGGCACATCGTACGACCTTGGTCACACCGCGAGCCTGCCGGATCAGTCCGTCAGGACACAGGAGAACCATACAGACCCATGTGGAACATGAAGCGCAGCAGGCACATCAGAGAACTTCGCCTGCGAACGGAACGCAGCCGAGCCCCTCCGTGGGGGTTCCGGGGCCATCATTCGGCCGTCGCCGTCCGGCCGGTGCCGGGTACCCGCGTCTCGGTGACAGGGGATGCCATGGGGTCTGCATCTGTTCATGCAGTTTGCATTGACCGGCCTTGACCTGCGAAGTCGACGGCGGCGGCCTGTGGAATACTGGCCTTGCGAACGGGCCGTCATCGTCGCGAGAGTGCTCTCGCCCCTTGGTGGTTCGGCCCGCTCGGGCAGCTTCCGGCAGCAGACGACAAGGACCAGCCCATGACCGACTCCGCGAACGACGTGCTCGGCCTCGATGCCGTCGAGCCGTACGAGCGGTACCGGAATTTCGAGATCGACGGTCTGGCGGTGCGGGTGACCATCCCCGACGGCGTCCAGGAGACCGGCAGACAAGGCGTTTCGAAGGTGGTGTCGGTCTACGAGCTCGTCGGCGAGGAGCGGGGCCGGTTCATCGCGACCGTCTACCGCCTCGACGGCGATCTCCCGGCCTTGGCGCACTTCAACGTCCACTTCGAGCGAGTGCTCGACCGCGAGCGCCGGAGCGCCGTCATCGACCTTGTGGAGGCGTGGTGGCGGCGCCGACGGGACTGGAAGGACACGCGTCCGGCTCAGCGGCGCACGGCGACGCCGCGGCAGGGCCGCTGACCGCAGCGCTTCCTCTGCCGCCGCGCCCGCGGCGGACGATCACCGCGTGAAATCCCGAGCGTCCGTTCCCGTTCGGCCCGGCCGCGCGGGTGCGTAGTCTTGCCGGACTCGGCGGATTGGAGTGGCGGCGTGGATTTCGGATTGCTGGCGAGCCTGGCGGGACTGGCGGTCCTGGACTCGCTGAACACCTCGACCATGCTGGCGGTGGCCGTGATCGTGCTGACCGCTCGGCGGCCGGCGGCGACCGGGTGGTCCTATCTGGCCGGAGCGGTGCTGGCCTTCTACCTGGTGGCGGCGGCGTTGCTGCTCGGTGCCGCGGCGGCCGAGGACGCGCTGGCGGAGTTCACGATGTGGGCCCGCCGGGCCATCTTCGCGGCGTTGGCCCTGTTCCTCGCCTGGCTCGGCCGGCGCCGCCTGCGGACACGTCCGAGGCGGTCGGCGGTGCGGCTGCCCGCCTGGGTGAACCCGTGGAGCGCTGTCGGACTGGGGGTCTTGACGACGGCATCGGACCTGCCGAGCGCCTTCCCGCTGTTCTTCGCGGTGAGCCGACTCGTCGACGCCCCGCTCGGCACCGCGCAGAACCTCTCCCTCCTCGCGGGCTATGCCGTCGTCTACGCCCTGCCCACGCTCGGCGTGCTCGCAGCGGGGCTCGGACTCAAGGACCGGCAACGGGACCGGCTGGAGCAGTTCGCGAGCGGCTACGGCACGGGCGAGGTCGCGGCGAGCCGGCCGATCGCCGCGCTGTACTTCACCGCGGCGGCGGCCAGCGCGGCGGTGGCGGTGTTCGTCATCGGGTGACGGCCTCCTCCTTCGGCAGACGGGCGGGCGGCCGGCGGTGACCCCGCCGGCCGCCCGCGGCGCTTCGGTGCGGCGCCGCTTCGTCGATCGGCTCGCGCCGGGCGAGCTCGCAGCCCGCTACCCGGTCGCCGTGCGCACGGACTAGATCGACTCGACGGAGTCGTAGGTGCCGTCGCCGTCGGAGTCCGAGGCGACCGAGTCGATGTAGCCGTCGCCGTCGGTGTCGGACTCGACGGTGTCGGCGTAGCCGTCGGCGTCGGTGTCGCTCGCGACCGTGTCGAGGTACGTGTCGCCGTCGGTGTCGAAGACGCCGGTCTCGTAGTAGCCGTCCCCGTCGGTGTCGCTCACGGCCTGGTCGATCCAACCGTCGCCGTCCATGTCGGACTCGATGGTGTCGGTGATGCCGTCGCCGTCGGTGTCGTAGGAGACCGACTCGTTCACCCCGTCGCCGTCGATGTCGGTGTCGGCGACGGCGGAGTAGACGTCGTCCGAGGCCGTGTCGTCGGTGTACATGTCGTCCGTGGAGGACGTGGTGTCGTCGGTGTACGTGCCGTCGGTCTCGAACTCGTCCGTGGTGAAGTCGTCTTCGGCCATGGGGTCGTCGTATTCGCTCATCGTTCTCCCAAGCTCGGGTGTGAGAAGTGTTCAGTGCTTGCGTTGAGCAACCATAGAACTCGCCCGCAAATCGGGTGTTTTCGGGACCGAGGCTTCGCCCGCATCACCCGCGATACCAGGCGCGTCGTCCGCCGATGCACCGCCTCGCCACCGGAGGACGCCAGGTGATCGCGGACCGTCACCGGCCGAGCATGCCGCGGAGGAGGCCCCGGAGAGCGCTGTGCAGTTCCTCGGCCGAGGGGGCGTCCCCCGCCCCGGCGAGGGCGTCGAAGGTGAGGCCCTCGACGAAGGCGAGGAGGGTGCGCCCGTGCCGCGGCGGGTCCGGTGATCCGGCCGCCGCCATCGCCGCGGTCGCGAGCTCGCGCGGGCGCCTCCCCAGCTGGTCGTAACGGCGCCGCAGCGCCGGCTGGCGGTTCGCCTCCAGGGCCATCTCGTAGCGGGCCAGGCTCAGTGAGCGGTGCCGGCCGATCAGGTCGGTCAGCGCCGCCGCCAGCAGAGCGGCCAAGGCGTCCGGGTCCTCGGGGAACGGGCCCGCGGAGGTGAACCGTTCGGTCTCGATCGCCTCCAGGCGCGTCAACGCGAGCTCCAGCAGCGCCACGCGCGAGCGGGCGACGTTCGAGGTCGACCCGAGCGGCAGCCCCGCGATCTCGTCGACGGCGCGGTGGGTCAGGCCGCGCATGCCGCGTTCGGCGAGCAGGTCGAGTGCGGCGTCGGCCACATGTCTGGCGCGTGGACTCATCACCCTGGCATACTACACTTGTAGTCTTACTACGGGTGTAGTGAATTGGAGCATTCATGGGACACGCGGTGGTGGTCGGAGGGGGCATCGGCGGCTTGACGGCCGCACTGGCGCTGCGCGCCAAGGGATGGAGCGTGGCGGTCTATGAGCGCGCCCCCGCTCTGGAGGCGGTCGGCGCCGGGCTGGCGGTGGCCCCGAACGGATTGCGAGCGCTCGACGTGGTCGGCGTCGGCGACCGGATCCGCGAGGCGGCGGCGTTCGGCGAGGCGGCGGCCGGCGTCAGAAGCCACGACGGGACCTGGCTGATCAAGACCGACCGGCGGGCCGCCGAGGAGCGCTGGGGCGACCTCGCCGTCGTCGTGCCGCGCGCGAGACTCGTCGCCGCGCTGGCCGAGCGCCTCGGCGCCGAGGCGCTGCACCTGGGCGTCACGGTCGAGGGCGTCGATCCCGACAGCGGCACGGTGACCACCACCGCGGGAACCGCCGAAGGCGATCTCGTCGTGGCGGCCGACGGCATCCGCTCACCGACCCGCGCGGCGCTGTTCCCCGACCACCCCGGCCCGGTCTACTCCGGAGAGACGACGTGGCGGTGGCTGCTCCCCCGCGTCGAGATGACGGTCGGCGGCGTCGAATACTGGGGCCCGACCGGCGCGATCGCCACCATGCCGCTGGCCGACCGCGCCCTGTACATGTACGCGGCCGCCCTCGTTCCGGCGGGAGAGCGGGCGGACGACGAGCGCGAGGTCCTGCTCGACCGCTTCGGCGACTGGCCGGAGCCGCTGCCCGAGCTGCTGGCGACGACCGAGCCGGGCTCGGTGCTGCGCAGCGACGTCCACCATCTGGCGACCCCGCTGCCGGCCTTCCACAAGGGCCGGGTGGCGGTCCTCGGCGACGCGGCCCACGCCATGGTCCCCCACCTCGGCCAAGGGGCGTGCCAGGCGATCGAGGACGCGGTGGTGCTCGCGCACGAGATCGCCCACGGCGACGGGCTGCCCGGCTACACGCGGGCGCGGCTGCCGCGCTGCACCAAGGTCGCCGCGGACTCGCTGTCGACCATGCGCCTGTCCATGGCCCGGCACTTCGTACCGATCGCCTTGCGCAACACCGGTCTGCGCATCGCCGCTCGCGTGGCGCCCAGAGCCGGGCTGCGCCGGCTCGACCCGATTCTCACCTGGCGGCCGCCGGAGGCCTGAGCGGAGGCTCCGAGCCTCGCGCCCGGCCCCGGCCGTGGTCAGCCACAGCAGCCGCCGGACTGCGCCTGCGGCAGTTCGATACGCCGCCCGGCGCGGCCGTGGAGGACACCGGTCGCCAGGCCGCGGGCCGGAGCCGTGGCCGGTTCCTCGGCCGGGGCCGCGGTGCCGCAGCAGCCGGCGTCTTCTTCGGCCTCGATGATGCCGGTGGCGTCCAGAGCTCGCTCGGAGGAGCAGACGCCGGTCTCGGGCAGGTCCAGTTCGACCCGGTCGGCCGCCTCGCGGTCCCCCGCGAGGGCCGCGGCGATGGAGCGGACCTGCTCGTAGCCGGTGGCGAGCAGGAACGTCGGGGCCCGGCCGTAGGACTTGACCCCGGCGATGTAGAAGCCCTCGTCGGGGTGGGCGAGGTCGGCTTCGCCGTGCGCGGGCACGGTGCCGCAGGAGTGGAAGTTCGGGTCGATGAGCGGGGCGATCTTCGCCGGCGCCTCGACCACCGCGTCGAGATCGAGCCGGATCTCGCGCAGCAGGTCCAGGTCGGGGCGAAAGCCGGTCGCGGCGGCGATCTGATCGACTTCGAGTTCGACCGCCCGGCCCTCGGTCTTCGCCTCGACCGCCACCGAGCCGTCGGCGTCGGCGGAGAAGGCGTCGATGGTGAAGCCGGTGACCAGTTCGACCGCGCCGGATTCGACCAGGGCCTTCAGGCGGGTGCCGATGGTGCCGCGCGCGGGGAGCGCGTCGGCCGCCCCGCCGCCGTAGACCTTCGACGCGTCACGGCCCCGGATCGCCCAGGTGACCGTCGTGTCGGGCTCGGTCTCGGCGAGTTCGGCCAGGAGGAGGAGCGTGTTCGCGGCCGAGTGCCCGGCTCCGACGACCAGGGTCCGCTTGCCGGAGAAGCGGGCGCGGTCCTTGCCGAGCACGTCGGGGAGCGGGCCGGCCAGCCACGGCGCGCCGGCCTCTTCGCCCGCGGCGGGCAGTCCGTGCGCCCCGAGGGGGTTCGACCGGCCCCACACGCCGGAGGCGTCGATGACCGCATCGGCGACCACGTCCTGCCGGCGGCCTTCGTCGTCGACGGTGCGCAGCAGGTAGGGGCGGCCGTCGCGGTCGACGGTGGTGGTCTTGTCGAGTTCGAACCGGGCGACGCCGGTGACCCGGGTGCCGTATCGCACGTGCTCGCCGAGGGCCCTGGCGAGCGGGGCGAGGTAGTCGTCGATCAGCTCGGCGCCGGTCGGCAGGCGGTCCGGATCGGGCGCGGTCCAGCCGGCGGGCTCGAGCAGGCGGCGCGCGGCGGCGTCGATGTCGTACCGCCACGGCGAGAACAGCCGGATGTGGCCCCACTGGCCGATCGCCGCGCCGGGGCCGTCCCCGGATTCGAGCACGACCGGGGTGAGGCCGCGCTCGAGCAGGTGCGCGGCGGCGGCCAGGCCCACCGGCCCGGCGCCGATCACGGCGACGGTCCCGGCCTGGGTGCTGGTGAGGGTCGACATGGTCTCCTCCGTATTCGGGCGGTGCGGTCGCGCTCCTCGCAATCGCATTAGCTGATCCAATTGATATCAGCGTTTGCTGTTTATAGCAAGTTCCGTGATTTACTTGACTCCATGAGCCGCGCACTCGAACTCACGCCGACGCCGCCCGCCGCCGAGCCGGACGGGGCGCTCATCGACCGCGCCCGCGAGCTCGCGCCCCAGTTCAAGGCCCTGGCGGACGAGAACCGGCTCGCGATCGTCCTCCTGCTGTCCGAGCGGTCGCGGACCGTCCGGGAACTGACCGAGGCCACCGGCCTGGCCCAGACCCTCGTCTCCCACCACCTGGCGCCGCTCCGCGAACTCGGGCTGGTGACCGTCACCCCGAAGGGCCGCAGCAACGTCTACGCGCTGTGCTGCGACGCCTTCACCGCCCCCATGCGCGCCCTGGCCGGGCTCACCGGCGGGGGCGCCGCCGACCCCGGCCGCTGACGGCACCGAAGCGGCCGACCGGGAAACGGTATCTTCGACGGAAACGACTGGGGCGGCGCCGCACAGGTTCGGCGCCGATCGAACAGAAGGCGAACCGCGATGTCCACGCCCGACCCGAACGTCCGCATCTCCAACACCGACCGCGAGGCCGTCATCCGACGCCTCCATGCCGCAACCGAGGAGGGCCGCCTCGAGCTCGACGAGTTCGCCGAGCGGTCCAGGCAGGTATACGAGGCCAAGACGTACGCGGAGGTCGAGCGTCTGCTCACCGACCTGCCCGAGGAGGACGGCGCGGTCGCGCTCCGGAGCGGGTCCGCCCGGGACGCCGCGGCCCCCGACCTGAACCTGGCCCCCGCGCACAGCAAGGTCACCCGGGAGGGCGCCTGGACCGTCCCGGCGCGCATCACCCTCAAGCCCAAGCACTCGCGGATCGTGCTCGACTTCCGCGAGGCCGTCTTCACCGGTCGAGAGGTCGAGATCGAGGCCCACCTGACGCACTCGAGACTCACGATCATCCTCCCCGAAGGCGCCTCCGCGATCGACGACGGCCTCGATTACCAGGGCGGGAGGTTGAAGAACGAGAGCCGGCAGCGAGGCGACGGGCCGCTCCTGCGCCTGACCGGGAGCCTCGTCTACTCGCCGGTCAAGGTCCGCTACGAGCGGCGCTCCCGGCGGCGCAGGTAGCCCGAACGGCAGGCGCTTCGCGGGCCGGGACCTTCCGCCGTCGTCCAGCGGGTCCTCGGTCGCGGCGATCATTCGCAGGCCGCGCCGTCACCGTCGCGGTCGAGGTGGGAGCCGTAACCGGGATCGCCCGCGTAGAGAGGAGCGGCACCGGCCTCGCGGGCCTCGGTGCAGTTGTCGTAGTACACGTCCGCACCGCCGTCGTCGCCGCCGCCGGATCCGCCGCCGCCTCCGGAGCCGGATGAGGACGAATCCTCGCAGCCGACGCCATCGCCGTCCCTGTCGAGACCGCTGCGGTAGCCGGCCTCCCCTTCGTGGACCGGAGCGGCGCCCGCGTCGCGGGCGGCGTCGCAGTTGTCGTAGTAGACCTCATCCTCTTCGGCCTCAGTGGGCTCGGATTCGGGCTCCGGCTCCGGCTCGGGCGAGGCCGACGTGGTGGTTTCGGTCGGTTCGGGGCGGGTGGTCGTCGGGTCCGGCTCGGAGGGAGACGCCGAGGCGGTCGTCTCGATCCCGGTCGCGCCTTCGTCGGGCGGGTCGGGGTCGGCGTCGTCGCTCATCGGGATGAGAACGGCGCCGCAGCAGAGCACCAGAAGCGCGAAGGCCGCGATCACGCCGGTCCGCTGAACGGTCGACAGTTCGGACCAGGAGGGCACTCGGCCCCGACCGGGGCCCCTGGCGGAGGGATTGGTGGACACGGTGGTCTCCCGAGGATTGTGAGGAGTGCGCCGGGGTACAAGCAGGCTATGCCCGGCGCGGACCCCGGCATATCCCCTTTGCAGTTGACCGAATACCGACCGTTAGTCCATCTTGTTTGGACGATCAGGCAAGCGGCCCGGCATCGCGTCGGGCCCGGCGAGGGCGGCCCCTCGGGCGCGACGGGGCCGCGGGCGCCGGGATAGGCTGGCGGACATGGGCATGAGGTCCGAACGACTCCTGGAGACACTGCTCCTGCTGCGGGCCCACGGGCGGATCCCCTCGGCGAGGCTCGCCGAGCGGCTCGGGGTCTCCGCGCACACGGTGCTCCGCGACGTGCAGTTCCTGGCGGCGGCCGGGGTGCCGGTCTACACCGAGCGCGGACGCCATGGCGGCATCGCTCTGATGCCCGACTACCGCACCAGTGTCGCGGGCATGAGCAACGAGGAGGCGCGGGCGCTGTTCGTCCTGCTGACCGAGCAGTCCACCGGCGATCTCGGCCTCGGCGAGGTGCTCGGTTCGGCGGTGCGCAAGGTCATGGCCGCTCTCCCGGCGCCGCACCAGGACGCGATGGACCTGATCGGCCGCCGCGTGATCGTCGACCCCGTGCGCTGGCGCCGCGAGTCGGCGCCCGTCGGCGGCTTCCGCACCTTCCAGGAGGCCGTCTTCAAGGACCGCCGCCTGCGGCTGCGGTACCTGCACGGCGACGGCGAGCTGCGCGGCCACACGGTCGACCCGTACGGCCTGGTCGACAAGTCGGGCGTCTGGTACCTCGTGGCCGATGTCGACGGCGAGCCGCGGCTGTTCAGCCTGGACCGGGTCATCGGCGCGGAAGTCCTCGACGAGCCGACGCGGCGGCGCGCCGGCGTCGAACTCGACCGGCTCTGGCGCGAGCTGCGCCGCCGGATCGACGAGGTCGAGGCCGAGGTCTGGGTCCGCAGGCCGGTGCTGAACCGCTTCCTCCACCGCCACCACGCCGACCTCGCCTCCCCTCCCCCGGAGGGCGGTCTCCCCGCCGTGGAGCACGACCCCGACTGGGTCCGGGTCGAGCTGCGGTTCCGCTCGGTGAGCGTGGCGCGCCGACTGCTCGACTTCGGCGCCGACGTCGAGGCCCGCTCCCCGCCGGAACTTCGCCGGGACCTCGCCGAGACCGCCGCGCGGGTCGCGGACCTCTACGTCGACGCGTGAAGGCCGCTGCGGCCGACTCGGTTCACCCGAAGCGGCGGGCGATGGCGCGGCAGGTCCGCTGGAGGGCCTCGTCGTGCTCGATGCCGCCGAAGCGGCCGCTGCGTCGGGCCAAGGCCAGTTCCGCTCGCACCATGGGCACGGCGGGGCCCGCCGCCGTGCCCATGCGGTCGAGGCACTCGGTCACGTGGTTGCCGGTGGCGAGGTTCTGTTCCCAGGCTCGGCACAGGACGTCCAAAACGACGTCGGTCTCGTTCTCGCCGCCGATCGCCCACATCGCGGCCGCGGCGTGGACGCGGACCCATTCATAGCGGTGGCTCAGCAGCGTCCGGAGTCTCGGAAGCGAGGAAGCGGCTGCCGGGCCGATCTCGGCGAGGACGTCGGCGGCGCCGATCATCGTGAAGGAGTCGTCGCTGTCGAGGAGCGTCGCCAGACGCGGCAGCACTTCGGCGGGGTCGCCGGTGCGAGTCCAGATCACCTCGATGGCGCCCTGTACGACGCCCTGATCGGGGGCGGAGGTCAGCGGCCTGATGTCATCGAGCGCATCCGGCGCCGCCGCACCGAACCGCCGCGAGGACGCCAAGGCGGACCGGACGACCGGCCACTGTTCGAGACGGATCGCGGCGGTGAGGACCTCCGCGATCGTCGGCAGCGCGGCGGGGTCCCCGAGGGCGCCCAATGCGAAGAGAGCGGGGTTCGCCTCCGAATTGGGGTGCGGCCCGGCCAGGTCGATCCCGCGCAGGTACTCGCACACCCGGGGCGCGAGCCGATCGGCGGCCTGCGGCAGGAACCTGGACGCCTGCACCGCCGTCCGAGTGTCCTGTCCGGTGTCGATGGCGTCGAGGAGCGCGGGTACGGCTCTGGTGTCGCCGAGTCGGGCGAGCGCCCGGACCGATTCCCGGTAGGCGGTGCGCCGGTCCGGGTCGGCGGCGTGCCATGCTTCCGCCCCGTGGATCTGGCGCCGCCCGTCGACGAACGCCGCCAGGGCTTCGCGCGCGGGTTCGGCGATCGGGTGGGACCGGGCCAGTGTCTCGGCCGCCGCGGCGGCGAGGGCGTCGCCGGAGGCGAGTTGCTCCGCGAGCAGTGCGATCAGGGCTGAGTGGTCGCCTCGCCAGGACCTGACGAAGTCACCGGTGTCGCGGATGCCGTCGAACCGGAGTCGCGGGTCAGGGCTGCGCAGCTGCGCGGTGAGCAGCTCGGCCCGTTCGCCGGTCCGCTCCCCCAGGGAGTGGTGGAGCGAGGCCAGCGGACGCGAGACGGGGCTGTGCCCCCGGCGTCCTTCGAAGGCGGCCACGGTCTCGGGCGGAGACTGCCCGTCGGACGGCTCAGACCGAGGCGACAGCTCGTCGAGCAGGGCGACGGCCGCCGGAACGATGCCGTCTCCGATCTCGTCAAGGGCGCCGCGCACGTGTTCGGTCAGGGCCGCGAATCTGACGGCCGGTCCGAATGACCGGTCGGCGGTCACTTCGGTGAACCGGGCGGCCGCCTCCTCCGCCGCCGCTGGCAGGCGCAGGGCCAGCGTCGACATGGTGTGCAGGACCGACATCAGCACTTCGGCGTCCTGTTCGGCCTCGAGCCGTTCGCGCAGCAGCCGCAGCGCCGAGCGGGCGTCGTCGACGAACAGGCCCAATGCCGGGATCGCGGCCTCACGGATCCCGAAGTCCTCGTGCGCGGCGAAGCCGACGAACATCGCCGACCGCTCCCGCATCGCCGCGGCGGCCTCGCGGATCTCGGGCGTGGTCTCGTGATCGCCGCGGTGCCACTCGATCGCGACCTCGCCGATGTTGACCAGGAGGCCGATGATCGCGGCCCGGTCGGGGGTGGCGGGATCGGCGGCCAGCGCGAACAGGAACGGCAGAGTGGCGACGGTGCAGGGGTAGATGTCGCCTTGGTGGTGCACGGCACCGTAGTAGTCGTCCAGGGCCCCTTCGCGTTCCTTCTCGTCCGCCGAGCACAGGCCAATGAGGATCGCCGGGACCTCCTCGGCCGGGCCGTAGGCGTGGCGCATGGACGCCCAGTCGATGTCGTGCAGTCCTTCCAGCATGCGACACATTCTGCACGGCGGCGCCGACGATCGGCGCGAGCCCTCGGCGGCTTCGGACGCCGTTCGAACCGGAAGGGGCTCAGTAGGTGTCGAACTCGACGTTCACGGACGACGCGCCTCGCAACGGCGCGATCCGCTCGGCCTCGAACCGGATCGACCGCTTGTCGCGGTCCTCGGCGAGCATCCACGCCTCGCCGCCGAAGTCGACCCGGGTGAGCTCGTCTTCGATCCGGTCCCACCGGGGGGCGGTGTCACCGGCGTCGACGGCCCGTAGCAGCGCAGGCAGCGGTGGAGCAGTTCGGCGCGCGCCGATGCCGGCCGCTGTCCGGGATCGGACGGCCGAACCACTCGTCGACCAGGACGAACGGCGCCTTGTTCCCTTCGCGCGGCGCGAAGCAGACCCTCCCCCGCAGCGTGAGGATGCGGACGCAGAAATACGCACCGCCCTCGCCGAGCGGCCGGACACGTCGGGCAGACCGCCTTCGCCCAGGCGCTCGGTGAGATGGTGGGCGCCCAGGCGGAACGCGATGACCTCGCTCTTCGCGCCCTTGTCGGTCATTGGCACCGCCTCACCGCCGACGCGTGCAGGTGACGTCGATCGTCACGTCGAGGTGGCGGCCGGTCATGCCGCGGCCGGCGGTCACGCCGAAGTCGGTGCGGTCGATGCGGACGCTCGCGCGGGCGGTGAACGACGCCGCCGACACCTCGCCGGCCTCGACCGCGAGCGTGACCGGTCTGGTGACGCCGTGCGCGGTGAGCGCGCCGATGAGGCGGTCGCCTTCGATGCGTTCGGAGACGAACGTCATCGAAGGGTATCGGTCGGTGTCGAGGTAGCGGCGCGAGCGGACCTGCTCGTCCCGCGCCTTGTTGCCGGTGTCGAAGCTCGCCGCGGCGATCTCGGCTCGGACGGTCGAATCGGTGAGCGGCTCTGCGACCTCGACGGTGCCGCCGTCGAGCGCGAACGAGCCGCGCACCGGCAGCATCCCGAACAGGTGGGTGGTCGCGAACGCGATGCGGGAACCGGCCGGGTCGATCTCGTAGTGCCCGGCCGGGGGCGTCGCGGTGCCGCGGTCTGGTTTCTGGTCCATGCGCTCATTGAACCCGCCGCCGCGATCCGGTCCGGGGGCGGCCTCAGGGCACCTCGATGAGGATCTTGCCCCGGTAGTCGCCGGCGGCGAGCCGCGCGAACGCCGCGGGCGCCTCCTCCAGGGGATGGACCCGGTCGACCGCGGAGGCGGCGGCGCCGCCGACGACCAGGGCGGTGACCGCCTCCAGATCGGCGCGCGACTGCGGGACCACCAGCACGGCGACCCGTTTCCCGGTGGTCCACCGGATCGTCGGTCCGGCGAGGAGCGTCGCGAGCAGCACGCGGGTGTGCCCGCCGACCATGGAGTAGGTCCCGCCGGGGCGCAGCGCCCGATGGACCCGGTACGGCGAGCGGTGCGCCACCAGGTCCACTATGCGGTCGTAGCGGTCGCGCTGCTCGGCCCAGTCCTGGTCCTCGAAGGCGATCGTCTCATCGGCGCCGATCCGCAGCAGGTGCTCGGCCTTGTCCGCGCGGTCCACGGCCGTCACCGCGGCGCCGAGGTGCGCGGCGAGCCCGATCACGAGCGCGCCGCCGGCCCCTCCCGCGCCGTTGACCAGCACCCGGTCGCCGGGCTTCAGGCCGAGCGTGGCCCGCAGGGCGATGCAGCCCGCCTGCGGGATCGCCGCCGCGTCCAGGAAGGACAGTTCGGGCGGCTTGCGGGCCAGCAGCCGCGGCCGGGTGGCGACGTACTCCGCGAGAGCGCCGCGGTAGCCGGCCAGTTCGCCGAACACCTCGTCGCCCGGGGCGAACTGTGTCACCGAGCGCCCTACGGCCGCAATGACTCCGGCGACGTCCGAGCCGGGCACGGGGTGGCGCGGGCGCCGCAGTCCGGCCAGGCGCGCGTAGAAGGGCCGGCCGAGGAGGTGCTCGCGGTCGGATCCGTTGAGGGAGGCGGCCCGGACCCGGACGAGGACCTCGTCGTCCGCCGGGACCGGATCCGGGAGGTCACCGACGGTGACGACGTCAGCCGTCCCGTAGCGGTCCTGGATGACGGCTTTCATGAGGGGTACTCCTGTCTCGCAGCAGTGGGTGCCCTCAGCTTAGTGGCGAGAGGCCGCGAGAGGGTGCCGTGGACAGGCGATCGCCTGCCGCTGGGCCGTCCTGCGCGGCCGGTCGGGCGGCATGGCGCCGGACCGCGGGCGCACCGGACTCAGCGGTAGACCCAGGCGCCGTCGAGCCGGAGGAACTCGCTGGTCTCCTCCTGCGCACCCGGGCCTTCGGCGTCGCGGTAGTGCGCCCGGAAGGTCACGGTGCCGCTGGAGTGGAAGGCGGTGCCCCCGCTCGTCTCGAGCACCTCCAGGCCCGTCCAGCGCCGGCCGCCGTCGAGGTCGAGCCGGGCCGGTCGGGTGTCCGGATGCCAGGTGCGCAGGAGGTAGTCCACATCGCCGAGCGCGAAGGCGCTGTAGCGCGAGCGCATCAGCGCCTCGGCGGTGTCGGCCCCGGCGTCTCCTGCGTGCAGCCGTCCGCAGCAGGCGTCGTAGGGGCCGCCCGCGCCGCAGGGGCAGTCCCGCTCGGGGGCGCGCCGCACCGGGCGCCGGGGTTGACGAGATCGTCGGGCCATGCGGCGATTGTCCCTCGGCGGCCGGGCGCGGCGGGCGGCGGTCCGGTCAGGGCCGGAAGCGGTCCGCGTGCTCCGCGGCCCATTGGGCGAAGGTGCGCGCGGGCCGCTTCGTCACGGACTCGACCGTGTCCCGCACCTCGCCGGCCACGCCCGGCGGGCTCGTCGCGAGCTGGACGCCGAACTCGACGTAGTCCTCGGGGTAGCCGTAGGAGCGCAGGCGCTCCCGCTCCTGGTCGACGGTCAGCTGGACGTGCGCGAGCTCCCGGCCGAGGGCGTCGCCGAGGAGGCGCGTCCGCTCGGCCGGGGTGAGCGCCTCGGGGCCGGTCACGCAGTGGGTCTTGCCCGCGTGCCCGTCCTCGGTGAGGGCGACCGCCGCCACCGCCGCGATGTCGGCCTCGTGGACGACCGCGCTCGGGTAGGTCGCGTGGGTGCTGACGGTGCCGCCCGCCCGCACCTCGGGCGCCCATTCGAGCGCCCCGGACATGAACTCGGCGGCCGCCACGAGCGTCCAGCCGATGGGGGAATCGTCGAGGGCCGCCTCCACCGAGGTCCGGTCCCAGCCGCCGAGCACCGTCGCGCGGCGCACGCCCGAGCGGACGGCGAGGTCCACGATCGCGTCGCCGTTGGCGAGGTCCTCGCCGTCGTCGCCGCCGAAGGTGATCAGGTGCGCCGCCGCCGCTCCGGCGAAGGCCCCGCTCAGCGTCGTGACGTCGGTGAGGTCGCCGCCGACGACCTCCACCTCGGGCGAGAACCGCGCCTTGGCGGGGTCGCGGGTGAGCGCGCGGACGCGGTGCCCGTCGGAGACGAGCCGGTCGACCAGGTGGCGTCCGACCGTGCCGGTGGCGCCGGTGATGAGAATCGTCATGTCGCTTCGCAATCTGTCTCGTTCGGCCCCGTGGGGCCGCGGGTTCTGTGGGACACGGCGAGCGTAAAGACGAACCAGGACGGTATCTGTCACCGATTCGCGAGAAGATCGATTCATGTCCGACACGACGGCCCGCGCCCTGACCCTGCTCGATCTGCTCCAGTCGCACCGGCACTGGCCGGCCTCGGAACTGGCCCGCCGCCTGGGGGTGACCGTGCGGACCGTGCGCCGGGACGTGGAGCGGCTGCGGGACCTCGGGTACCGCGTCGAGTCCACGCCGGGCGTGCTCGGCGGGTACCGCCTGGAGGCGGGCGCCTCGCTCCCGCCGCTGCTGCTCTCGGACGAGGAGGCGGTCGCCTTCGCGATCGGCCTGCGCATGGTCGCGGCGGGGCGTCTGCGCCGCGGCGCCGAGTCCGCGCTGTCGGCGCTCGCCAAGCTGGAGCAGGTGCTCCCTTCGCGGCTCCGGCGGCGCGTGAAGGCCATGGCCCCGGACGCGCGGCGCACGTCTCCGGGCGACGGGGAGTTCTCCTCCTCGGTCCTGACCGACCTCGCGCTCGCGTGCCGCGATCGCGAGCGGGTGCGGATCGGATACGAGCCCGCGGAGGGGAAGCGGCAGGAGCGCCGGGTCGAGCCGAGCGCGCTCGTGCCGTCCGGCCGGGACTGGTACCTGGTGTGCTGGGACGTCGACCGCGCCGACTGGCGCACCTTCCGCGTCGACCGCATCACGGGCGTCGAGCGGCTGCGGGTGCGGTTCGCGCCGCGTTCGCTGCCGCCGGAGCGGGTCGACGAGCTGGTCGCCGTCGCGCGGACGTGGGGGCCGCGCACCGAGGAGGCGGCGGCGGTCGTCGAGCTGCCGATCGAGCGGTTCCGAGCCGTGTTCGGCGAGTGGGCGCAGGGCGCGACGGCGGAAGGGCCGGAGCGGACGCGCTGGCCGGTCGGAGGTGCGAGCGCGCGCGACATCGCCTACGGGCTCTCCTGGATTCCGGCGGAGGCGGACTACCGGGTCGAGCTCGCCGAATCCGATCGCGCCGAGCTGCGGGTGCTGCTGGAGGGCATGCTGGAGGCGCTGGACCGTTGAGCGCCTTGGCGTTCGACCGGGCGGCTCCACCGCCGTGCTCTGCACGAGTTCGCGCGGCGCTCGAATCTCTTGAATTATTCCTTGACAAGAATATTCTTTTTGAGGAATACTTTGGTGTATGGACGCCATTCTCGCCGCGCTGGCCGATCCGGCCCGCTGGCGGCTCGTGCGGCTGCTGGCCGAGCGGCCCCGACCGGTCGGCGTGCTCGCGCGGCTCGCCGAGGCCCGCCAGCCGCAGACGACCAAGCACCTCCAAGCGCTCGAACGCGCCGGTGTCGTCGCCTCCGAGCGCAGCGGCCAGCGCCGCATCTACACGCTGCGACCGGGCCCCCTGCGGGACCTGGCCGCCGCGCTCACCGGGCTCGCCGACGACGCCGAAGCGGTCGGCGGCGCGGGAGAGGCCTTCGACCGCCGGCGGCTCAGCGTCCAGGCCGAGCGCCTCGCCGCCGACGCCCCCGGCTGGGCCGACGGGCGCGAGTTCGGCTTCACCCGCTCGCTCCCCGGCCCGGTCGAGCTGGTCTGGCGCCACCTCACCGAGGCCGAGCTGCTGGCCCGGTGGTGGACCCCCGACGACCTCCGCATCAGCGAACTGGTCTTCGAGGCCCGCCCCGGCGGGCGGATCGTCCACGAGTACCGCGACGCCGAGGACCTCGACGGCTCCGACGCGGTCGTCGGCCGCGCCGAAGGCGCCGTCACCCGGGCGGTCCTCCACGAGCTCCTCTCCTATCGGCTCTCGCCACTGCTCCCAGGAGGCGGGACGGCCTTCACCGCCGACGTCGAGTACGGCCTCCGGCCGCTCGGCGGCGCCACCGAACTCGACGTCCGCTACCGCGTCGGCGACAGCAGCGTCGAATCCGCCGACTTCATCGCCGGCATCGAGACCGGCTTCGGCCAGAGCCTCGAGAAGCTCGCGGCGCTCATCGCCTCGCACACCTCGAACGCCGTCGACGACGGCGCCGAACACCGGAACCAGGAGTGAACAATGAACACGAAGATCAACGGCCGCAGGGTCATCGCCAACATGACCCTCTCGCTCGACGGCCGTTACGACGGGCCGGGCGCCCCCACCGACATGGCCTGGGTGCGACCGCACGTCTTCACCGACGTCGCCCGCGACCACATGACGAGCCTGTGGCAGAACGCGACGACGGCGCTGCTCGGCCGCGTCAACGCCGAAGGCTTCCTCGGCTTCTGGCCCACCGTCATCGGCGCCGACGGCGTCGACCGACGCGACGAGGGCTTCGCGACATGGCTGGTCGGCGTCGAGAAGGTGGTCCTGTCGTCCACACTCGGCGAAGCGCCGTGGGAGCGGACGACGATCGTCGACAAGCCCGCCGCCGAAGTGGTCGCGGACCTCAAGGCCGCCGAGGGCGGCGACATACTCGTGCCCTCCAGCGCGAGCGTCATCAAGGCGCTCCTCCAGGCCGACCTGGTCGACCGCTTGGCGCTCATGCACTTCCCGGTGATCCTCGGCGGCGGGCCGACGCTCTTCGACGGGCCGCTGCCCGCCGGGGACTGGACGCTCACCAGCCACAGTGTGGGCGAGAGCGGCGCGATGGGGCTCTTCTACGACCGGGTCCGCTGAACGGCTTCGCGCTGAGCCGCCGCGGCCGCGGCGGCTCAGCGCGAGAGGAGTCAGTCCCAGCGGAAGGCCTTGACCGAGATCGCGGCGCTGACCACGATCGCCGCGGCCAAGGCCAGCAGGTGGGCGAGGTTCTGCTCCCCGCCGGCCCAGGCGGCGCCGACGGCCTGGACCGCCGCGCCGAACGGCAGCGCCTCCCCCACCGCCGCCACCGGTTCGGGCAGGTTGTCGGTCGGCCCGAACATGCCGCCGCTCGCGCCGAACAGGAAGAACAGGGTGAGCCCTATGGCCACCGCGGCGTTGCCGCTGGGTGCGACGGCCGCGACGAACATCCCGACCGCGTACATCGCCAGCGCCGCCAGGCCGAGCACCGCCAGTGCCGTCCCGAGGTGCTCGGGGAGGCCGACGTCGAAGAACAGCATCGCGGCCGCGACGCCGATCGCGATGCCGACAGCCGACTGGATCATGCCGACGATCACCTGGGCGGCCAGGATCATCCCCGGGTTCGCCGGGGTGACCGCCAGGCGGCGCAGCACCTGTGTGCGGCGGTAATAGGCCAGGAAGCTCGGCATGTTGACCACGCCGATCACGGCGATGACGATGGTGAGCGCCACGGGTATCACGTACCGCTCGAATATCGGGATGCCGGTGGCCTCGGCCTCGTCCTGGACGCTCATCCCGTTCATGACGAGGATCAGCAGCGGCAGGCCGAAGGGGATGATCAGGCCCGAGGTGTCGCGGGCGACCATCGTCGCCTCGGCGGCGACGAGCCTCGCCCAGGCGCGCGGGCCGGGCCGGTGGGCGCGGATCGTTGCGATGTCGGTCATGTCATTCTCCTCCGTCGAAGGCGCTGCCGGTCAACGCCAGGAAGGCGTCCTCGAGCGTGGCCTGGTCGAACCGCGTGTCGAGGGCGACCACGTCGGCGCGGACCAGGGCGGCGCTGACCGCGTGCAGCAGGTTTCCCGAGCCGGTGACGACGGTCCGGCCGTCGACGACGCGCACCGAGCGGACCTCCTCGACGCGGTCGAGGACCGCGGTGTCGAACGGCTCGACGGTGCGAAAGCGCACCACCTGCTCCAGTCCGGCCCGCGAGACGAGCCCTGCCGGCGAGTCGACGGCCACGACCCGCCCCCGGTCGAGGAGCGCGAGCCGGTCGCAGAGCCGCTCGACCTCCTCCATGTGGTGGCTGACGAGCACGACGGTCACGCCGTCGTCGCGGAGCCCTTCGACCATCGCCCACATCTGGCGGCGCGCGTCGGGGTCGAGCCCGGTGGTCAGCTCGTCGAGGATGACCGCCCTGGGCAGGCCCAGCAGGGCGAGGGCGATGTTCAGGCGCTGTGCCTGACCGCCCGAGAGCGCCTCGAAGCGCGTGCGGCGCTGCTCGGTGAGGCCCACCCGCTCGATGAGCTCCTCGGGGTCGGCGCCCTCGCGGTAGAAGGACCGGTAGAGCCGCATCAGCTCCCGGACCGTCAGGGCCGAGTGCAGCTCCGCCTCCTGCAACTGGACGCCGAGGACCTGCCTGAGCCTGTTGCGATCGCGCAGCGGGTCGAGGCCCAGGACGCGCACGGTGCCGCCGTCGGGGCGGCGCAGGCCCGCGATGGTCTCCACCGTGGTGGTCTTGCCTGCGCCGTTGCGGCCCAGCACGCCGTAGATCTCGCCGGTCTCGACGCTCAGGCTGACGTCGTCGACGGCGAGCGTGTCGCCGTAGCGCTTGCGCAGTCCGCGCACTTCGATGGCGGGCATCGGGTCTCCTTCGTTCGCGGTTCCTCTCTCGACGCTATGGGGAAGGAGGCGGGCACCGCGCGTCCGAGAGGTCACGGATCCGGCCCATGACTTCCGGCACGGACGCGGCGGACGCCGAGCGCCTATGCTGGGCACTGATGACACGGGTGTGGGCGGATGTGTGGGGCGGGGTGGCCGTGACCCTGGCCTGCCTGGCCGTGGGCGTGCCGGTGGTGGTGGTCCAGCTCCAGGGGGAGCGTCTGCCGCTGATCCCGACCGGCTGGTGGCTGGCGGTCTTCGCGGCGTTCACCGCCGCGTTCTGCTGCACGATGTGGCTGATGGAGCTGGCGCGCCGCCGAGTGCTGCTGACGACCCTGGCGCTCCAGTCGGTCCTCGCGCCGGTGCTGGTGCTGACCGCCCCGGCGGCCGGGTGGACGCCGATCCTGCTGGTGTTCACCGTCGCGGTGAGCGCCTATCTGGTGCCGCTGCGCGTCTCGGCGGCGCTCATCGCCGCCAACACCGCCGTCGTGGCCGTCGCGGCGTCGTTCACCTCGTCCTCGCCGTTCGAGATCGGCATGGTCGCGACCCTGTACCTCATGCTCCAGGCGGCGAGCGTCCTGGGCGTGCTCGCGCACCGGCGCGAGACCGAATCGCGCAAGCGCATCGCCGAGGCCCACGTCCGGCTCCGCGCCGCCTCGGCGCTGCTCGCCGAGTCGAGCCGCACCGAGGAGCGCCTGCGCATCGCCCGGGAGCTGCACGACCTCGTCGGGCATCAGCTGACGGTGCTGGCGCTGGAGCTGGAGATCGCCTCGCACCGAACGGAAGAGGACGCGGGCGAGTCGGTCGACCGCGCCAGGGAGCTGACGCGGCGGCTGTTGAGCGACGTGCGCGCCACCGTCGGCGAGATGCGCCACCGCGGTCCGCAGCTGCGCGAGACCCTCGAAGGCATCGTCGCGGACCTGCCCGAACCGGCCGTCCACCTGCGCATCGACACGGCGGTCGAGACCGACGAGGAGCGCACGCGCACGCTGGTGCGCTGCGTGCAGGAGGTCGTCACCAACGCCATCCGGCACGCCGGGGCCGAGAACCTGTGGATCGAGATCCGCGTCGAAGGCGAGGTGCTCGCCTTCGACGCCCGCGACGACGGCGTCGGCGTCCGGGCCCTCGAACTGGGCCACGGCCTGCGCGGCATGGCCGAGCGCATCGAGGCCCTCGGCGGGAAGGTCCGCTTCTCCGGCGAGGACGGCTTCCGGGTCAGGGCGGAGGTGCCCGCCGCATGATCCGCGTCTGCCTGGTCGACGACCAGCACCTGGTCCGCCAGGGCATCCGGCGGCTGCTCGACCTCAGCGACGAGGTGGAGGTGGTGGCCGAGGCCGACGACGGGATGGCCGCGGTCGCGGTCATCGGCGAGGCCCGGCCCGACGTGGTGCTGCTCGATCTGCGGATGCCCCGCCACGACGGGATCTGGACGCTGGAGGCCCTGCGCGAGGGCGGCGTCGAGGTGCCCGTGCTCGTGCTGACGACCTTCGACGACGACGAGCTCGTCCTCCAGGCGCTGCGGGCCGGCGCCCGCGGCTACATGCTCAAGGACGTGACGCTGGAGCAGCTGGTCGGCGCGGTGAAGACGCTCGCCGGAGGCGGGACGCTGCTGCGCCCGGCGATCACCGATCGGCTGCTGCGCTCGCTGCGGGAGGGCGGGGCGCCCGCGGCCGACGCCGGGGCCGGCTCGCTGCCGCTCGCGCCGCTGACCGAGCGGGAGCTCGACGTGCTTCGGCTCGTGGCGGCCGGGCTGAGCAACCGGGAGATCGCCGAGTCGCTGTTCCTGGCGGAGGGCACGGTCAAGAACCATGTCTCCAATGTGCTCATGAAGCTGGGCTCGCGGGACCGGACGCGGGCGGTGCTGCGGGCACTGCACCACGGCATCCTCGACTGAGCCGAGGGCCGCTTCGCCTTCCTAGACTGAGGCCATGACATCCGATCCGCATGCCCCCGAACCGCGCACGGCGAAGGCCGAGCTCCTCCTCGACGCCGCGCGCCGAGCGGCGAGGTACGTCGACTCGAGCCGGGAGCGCGAGGTGTTCCCGAGCGAGGCGGCGCTGCGCGGCCTCGACCGGATCCCGCGCGAGCTCGGCGACGCCGGCATGGAGTCCGAGGAGGTCGTGGCGCTGCTCGACGAGCTCGGCTCGCCGGCCACCGTGGCCTCGACCGGCGGCCGGTACTTCGGCTTCGTCACCGGCGGGACCGATCCGGCCGCGGCCGCGGCGTCGGTGCTCCTCGGCGCCTGGGACCAGAACGTCGCGCTGCCGGTCATGTCGCCGATCGCGGCCCTGCTCGACGAGATCGCCGCCCGCTGGTGCCTCCGGCTGCTGGGCCTGCCGGAGACGGCGGTCGCGTCCTTCTGCTCCGGCGCCTCGATCGCGAATCTGACGTGCCTCCTCGCCGCGCGCGACGCGCTGCTGCACCGCGCCGGATGGGACGTCGCCGAGCGCGGCCTGGCCGGGGCGCCGCCCCTGCGGGTGGTCGCCTCGGCGGAGATCCACGCCTCGGTGGCGAAGGCGCTGCGCGCCATCGGCGTCGGCACGAGGCAGATCGAATCGGCACCCACCGACGAGCACGGCAGGGTGCGCGTCGACCGCTTCCCGCCCGTCGACGGCCTGACGCTCGTGCTCCTCCAGGCCGGCAACGTGAACACCGGCCACAGCGACCCGTTCGACCGGCTCGTCCCGGCCGTCCGCGAGGAAGGGGGCTGGGTGCACGTCGACGGCGCCTTCGGGCTGTGGGCCGGCGCCTCCGAGGCGCGGCGGCACCTCGTGGACGGCGTGGAGCTGGCCGACTCGTGGGCCACCGACGCGCACAAGTGGCTCAACGCCTCCTACGACTCGGGGATCGCGGTCTGCCGCGACCCGGCCGATCTGCGCCGCGCCATGGCCTTCAGCGCCGCCTACCTCGACGGCGGCGCCGAACGCGCGGGCGCGCACCTGAGCCTCCAGATGTCCCAGCGCGCCCGCGGGGCCGAGGTCTGGGCGATCCTGGCCGCCTTGGGCCGCAACGGCGTCGCCGATCTGGTCGACCGGCTCTGCGGCCACGCCGAGCGCATGGCGGGCCTGCTCGGCGCGGCGGGCGCGGACGTCCTCGTCCCGACCGCGCTCAACCAGGTGCTCGTGCGGTTCGGCGACGACGCGACCACCGACGCGGTCGTCGCCGCCGTCCAGGCCGACCGCACCTGCTGGGCGGGCGGCACGGTCTGGCGGGGTCGCCGCGCCATGCGCATCAGCGTCTGCGACGCCTCGACGACCGCCGAGGACGTCGCCGTCTCGGCCGAGGCCGTCCTGCGGTGCTGGGACCGCGTCGCCTCCGAGGCCCCTGGCGCTTCGGAGCGCTGACGTCTCAGGGGCCGGTGAGGACGACGAGCTTCTGGGTCGCCCTGGTCATCGCGACGCGGCGGTCGACCGCCGCTTCGACGCCCTCGCCGAACGACTCCGGTTCGATCAGGACGACCAGGTCGAACTCGAGTCCCTTCGCGAGCTCCGGGCCCGTCCGCGTGGACGATCCTGCCGAGGCACAGGTCGAGGCCGAAGCGGCGCAGGGCGGGCGGTGAGGCGGTGGATCTCCTGGTCCCGGTCCAGTGCCGCCTGACCCGTGCCGCCGGGCGCTCGGCGGGCGCGGTCGAGGCGGTCGGACAGTTCGGCGATCGTCTCCTCCAGGTTCGCCGCGACGGCGGCGAAATGCCGCTCGTCGTCGGCGATCAGCTGCGGATCGGCCTTGCCGGAGAGGGGATCGGGAAGATCGAATGTGCTGGTGTGCAAGGGCTTCACCTCACCGGACGCGATCGATGAGCAGCTTCGCGGCCACCGCGGCCCCGTCGGTGCGGACCCGGTCGGCCACGGCCGCCGCCCGGTCCCGGGTCTCGGGGCTCAGCGCCGTTTCGAGTGCGGCCGAGAGGGACTCGAAGCTCGGCGTCGGGCCGTCGCAGCCCGCGCCGATGCCGAGCTCCGCGACACGGCCGGCCCAGTACGGCTGGTCCCCTATCTGCGGCACCACGAGCTGCGGAGCCCCGGCCGCGGCGGCGGTGGCCGTCGTGCCCGCGCCGCCGTGGTGCACGACCGCGGCCACTCTGCGGAACAGGGCGCGGTGGTTGGTCTCGCCGACGGCGAGGCAGTCGTCCGCGCCGTCGATCAGGCCCAGCTCGGCCCAGCCGCGCGAGACGAGCACGCGGCGGCCCTGGGCGCGGACCGCCCGGACGGCCGCCTCGCCGGTTCCCTTCAGGACGTGCACGGGCATGCTGCCGAAGCCCACGTACACCGGCGGTTCGCCGGCGTCCAGGAACGCCTCCAGCTCTTCGGGGAGCGGTCGTTCGTCCGGGGCGAACCACACGCCGGTCTGCACGACGCCGAGCTCCCGCCCTTCCGGCCACGGGGCCAGGACCGGGTCCGCCGCCAGCCACGGGCGGTCGGTGAAGATGTGCCCGACGAGGTCGTCGACCGGCGGCAGGCCGAGCGAGGCCCGCGCGGCATTGAGCGGCTCGCCGTACAGCGCGTACAGGTTCTCGGCGTAGACCTCCCACTTCCTCCGGTTGTCGGCGCCGGGCGGGAACGGCTTGCCGGGCAGTCGCGGCGGCGATTGGTGCGGCGTGGGCAGGAAGCCCGGCGCGAAGGCCGCGAACACGTAGGGGATGCCGAGCCGCTCGGCCGCCTCCCGCGCGCCGGCGGGCGGCAGTCCGGTCGCCAGCAGCGCGTCGCATTCGGCGGCCGTGTCCAGCATGCCGAGCCGCATCTCGACGAGCGCGGCGGCGATGCGGCGCGCGTCCGTCGGCGAGCCGGGCGTCACCTCGGCCAGCAGCTCCCGCGCCGACCGGCCGATCGGCACCAGCGAGGCGCCGACGGCGTTCAGCATCTTCTCGAACTCCTCGTCCGGCGGCGCGCTCACCAGCACGTCCGAGCCGTGCGTCCGCAGCGCCGCCGCGAGTCCCACCAGTGGTGCGACGTCTCCCCGCGACCCGTAGGTCGCCAGCATCATACGCATTCCGTGACTCCCGTCCCCGATGGTTTTCCCGGTCCAGCGCGCAATTGTGCAGCATCCGCGGTTCGCCGCGGGCGACCCGGTGTGGACTGCGCCGGATTCGGCGGGGCCTATACTGGAGGCAAAGGGAGGGACACTTCCTCTTCTGGGCGCCGGTTCCGCGGCCTCGCCGCGACCGGGCGTCAGCCCTGCTGGCTGCCGCGGTAGACGCCGGTCCGCAGTTCGACCTCCCACGGGCCCTGTGCGGGCATGGAGGTCCGCCGCGCGTAGGCGATCTCGGACTCGACGTCGTACGGGACGCGGACGAACTGGACGGCGAACGGGGCCGCCTCGGCCGAACCGTGAACACCCTCGATGATCGCGTAGGCCGGTGTCGGCTCGTAGAGGTTGTTGCCGACGCTGCCGACGTTGAACAGGACGCGGTCGCCCACACCGGAGTCCAGATAGGGCTCGTGGATGTCGCCGTAGCCGACGACGTCCGGGAGCGGTCCGTCCCCTGTGGCCTCGGTGTTCGCGAACATGGCGAGGAACTCGTCCTCGTCGCGGTCGGAGAACACGCGGTGGAACACGCTCTGGGCGGAGGCGTGGAAGACGCGGACGTTCCTGCCGCTCATGGTGAAGTCGTGGCAGAACGGCAGTTCCCACAGCCACTTGCGCTGCTCCTCGGTGAGCTGGTCGAGCCACCAGTCGCCCACCGTGTCCCCGGCCGGGCGGTCGGGATCGGTCAGGGACGCCTCCCAGTTGCCCTGGACGTGCGCCTCGCACCGTTCGCGGGCGAGCTCGACGACCTCCGCGCAGCGCGGGCCCTTGCCGATGAGGTCGCCGAGGTTGACGATCCGGTCGATGCCGCGTGATTCGATGTCGTCCAGGACCGCCCGGAGCGCGGTGAGATTACCGTGCACGTCGGAGATGAGGGCGATGCGAGTGAGAGCGTTCGGCATGGCGCCCAGTCTGCCAGGGCCGGATCCGGGCGGCGAACGGCTTGCGGCGCGCGGCGCCGCTTCGAGCGCTCGCCTGCGGCCGGAGGGCCCGTGGCGGTCGGCGCGGACATGCGGTGGTCCTTTCCGCGTGCGCTTCAGCGCAGCTCGGGCCAGGGGTGCGGCGGGTCGGAGAGGAGGAACCGCACGGTCTCCAGGAACCGGTTGCCCGGTTGGGCGCTCCAATGCGCGGCGTGCCGGTCGGCCGGGGTGGGGAGGCGGCCGACCGCCCAGTGCAGGTGGTGCCACAGGACACGGGCGGCCCAGCTCTCGTCGACCTCGCCGAGATAGCCCTCGAGGACCGGCGGCACGGCGCGCAGCGGGAGCTTGGCGAACTCGATCGCGGGATCGGCCAGGGCGGCGTCGCCCCAGTCCAGGATCGCGGCCAGCCGCCGGGTGTCCGGGTCGGCGAGCAGGTTGGTGGGGCTGGCGTCGCCGTGGATCAGCCGGGTGCGCGGCGCGGCGGGCAGCCGCGGCTCCAGCCGGTCGAACCAGCCGATGAGCCAGTCGGCGACGTCGCCGCCGAGGTACCCGGACTCGGCCAGCGCGGCGATGTCCGGGCGGGGGTCGGAGGCGGTGTCGACCGGGACGCCGGGAAGCGCGTCGACGCCGCCGTGCAGGACGGCCAGTTCGGCTCCGAGCTGCCGGTACACCGCTCGCCACCGCTGGTCGTCCGGTGCGGCGGGAAGACCGGGCGCGACGCCGTCGACCCGTCTGACCACCATGTGCGGCAGCTCGCCGCCGTCGTCGAAGGCGACCATTTCGGGGGTGCGCACCCCGGCGCGCACCGCCGCCGGGATCACGAGCGCCTCCTTGCGCAGGTCGTCGGCGGACTCGGGCCGCGCGATCCGCAGCACGAGGCGGTCGCCGAGGAAGTAGACCCGGTTGGCCACGCCTTGGAACGGGGCGGCGACGACCGCGCTCGGATCGACCCGGTGGCGCCTGGCGATGTCGGCGAGCGTTGCGGGAGACGGCACCCGGCAACCGTATGGCCGCCCGTCGCGGCCCGCAAGGGCATTTCGCGGGCGGGCCGGTCGGGTAGGCTCTGACGCCGAGACGAGGAGGCTTTCGTTTGAGTGACTTGGTGTTCGATGAGGAGTTCGTCCGCTCGCTGCTGAAGGAGCAGCACCCGGACCTGGCCGATCTGGAGCTCCGCCTCGTGGACGGCGGCTGGGACAACCAGATGTGGCGCCTGGGCGAGGACCTGGCGGTCCGACTGCCGCGCACCGAGCGGGCGTCGGCTCTGCTCGAGAAGGAGCACCGGTGGCTGCCGGCCTTGGCCCCCCGCCTCCCCCTGCCGGTGCCGGTCCCCGTCCGGCGCGGCGAGCCCTCGGAGCGGTTCCCCGAGACCTGGATCGTGACCACCTGGGTGGCGGGCGAACCGGCCGACAGGGCCCCGATCGACCGCGGCCCGGACGCGGCCGAGGCGCTGGCGGGATTCCTCGCGGCCCTGCACCGGGAGGCGCCCGGCGACGCTCCGAGCAGCCCGATCCGGGGGGTGCCGCTCGAACGGCTCACCGCCGAGGTGGAGCGGCGCGTTCAGAACGCGGCCTCCGGTGCGACTCTCGCCCGGATGCGGGAGGTCTGGGACGACGCGGTCGCCGCCGACGCGTGGGACCGGCCGCCGGTGTGGCTGCACGGCGACCTGCACCCGGCGAACGCCGTGGTCGCCGACGGCACCCTGGCGGGCGTGATCGACTTCGGCGAGCTGTGCGCCGGCGACCCGGCCGCCGACCTCGCGGCCGCGTGGCTGCTGCTGCCCGACGGTGCGGCCGAGCGGTGCTTCGCGGCGTACGCCGGGGCCGATGAGCACACGGTCCGCCGTTCGCGCGGATGGGCGCTGATCGGATGCCTGCTGCTCCTCGAGGTCGGCCACGCCGGTGAGATGGGCTGGGACGGCGGCAAACCGACCTGGAAGCCCGCCGGTGAGGCGGCGCTCGAACGGCTCTTCGCCGCCTGAACGGACTTCGAGGGAATGGCGGGGCGGCCCCTCTCTGCCGCCCCGCCGGATCGGTGGTCTACTCCTCGGGGGCGAAGTCGCGGGCGAGGTGGAGGATCTGGATCGCGGCCAGCCCGTACTGGGAGATGTCGTTCGTGCCGCCGTCCGGCCACCACTGGACGGGGTTCAGCGTCTCGTCCACGGTCTCGGTCTCCCGGGGCCCGTGCGCGTAGGACGGGGACTCCTCGGAGTTGCGGAAGACGTGCCAGGCATGCTCGGCCTGGGACTGGTCGCCGCTGCGGGCGTAGACGAAGGCGTTGGCGCGGGCGTAGGAGGCGAGGAAGAGGTCGCCGAAGCGGCCGCCGTACTCCTCCTCCTGGGCCTCCCGGCCCGCGGTGTAGAAGCGGGAGTAGCGGAGCCAGTCCTCCTCGAACGCGGGCATGTCGACCTGCTGGATGAGCTCGGCGCAGATCTCGATGCGGCCGAAGGAGTTGGAGAGGTTCGAGCGCTCGACCACGGGCTCCTCGGCGATGTGGTACCTGCCGGTGTCCATGTCGTACAGCGCCGAGCCCTGGGCGAAGCCGTTGGGCTGGGCGGCGATGGTCTCCATGGTGCCCAGGACCTTGTCGCGGCAGAACTCCCAGTCCGGTCCGCGCCGCTCCCACTCGGTCAGCCAGGCGGCCACCAGCGCGGCCCAGCTGGTCCCGAAGCCGATGTCGATCGCGTTGCGGTCGGGCACCCACGGGTCCTCGGGGCCGCGGATCTTGCGGCCCGTGTCGAGGACCAGCGCGGTCTCCTCGCTGCTGGAGAGCACGTGCAGGATGTCCCCGGTGCGCTCGTCGGCGGTCAGGTAGTAGAAGTACCGGCGGTAGTTCGCGTTGGAGACGCGGACCTGCTTGGACGAGTCGCCCCAGTGCTGGACGCCGTGGCGCGTGCCCAGGCCGGTCCACTCGCCGAGGTGGTAGCAGTTGACGTCGCTGGTCTTGCGGGTCATGGCCTCGGCGAAGCGGAACATGTCGGCGCGGCCGGTGTGGAGGTAGGCCATCCAGAACATCTGGTCGGGCGAGATCTCGGAGTTGTCCCAGGCGTAGCCGCCGACGTCGTAGCGCCAGATCCTGCGGTCGCCGTCCTTGGAGTGCATGATGTCGCCGAAGTCCCAGAAGCCGTACCAGTGCCGCTGGTCCTGCTCGGTCCGGTAGTGCTCGAACAGGAAGTCGATCATGTCCTCGACGTCGGACTTGACCGGGGTCGAGCGGTCGACCGGCCCGAAGAGCCCGCCGAAGGCGCCGACGGCGCTCATGTGCTCGGCCGGGGCGACGACCTGCGGGTTGGCGCGGACGGCGTCGGCCATGGCGCCCAGGCGCTCCGCGCTCGGGGTGGCGTCGGTGACCCAGAACAGGAGCTCTGAGGTGCGGGCCGCCCCGTAGGGGGTGCCGAAGCCCGGCTCGTAGTCCTCGTAGGTGATCTCGAGGGCGTCGAGCTGCTTCTCGTAGGTGTCCTGGCCCATGCCGTCGTGGTAGAAGCGGGTGTCCATCGGCTGCGCCTCGGGTGACCACATCCAGACGGTGACGGTGGCCTCGTCGGTGTGGGCGTCTCGGATGTCGAGCCCGGTGGGGTGCCGCTGCCAGAAGTCCTTCATGCCGAAGCCGAAGCCGCCCGAGACCCCGCCGACGTAGCCGAAGCCCGACGCCCGGCGGCCCTGGTCGACCGGGATCCACGCGTGGCCTTCCTTGGTGCGCTTCTTGATCGCGAAGCCCTCGCTGGTCAGGTGCGTGAGCGAGTAGTCGCCCCAGTTGGGGATCCAGTGCAGGCGCGTGGTCACCCGCTGGTCCCATGTGGCCGGGTCGGGCAGGGCCTGGCCCGCGATCTGGGCGGCGCGCACGGCCGCGCCGGGGTCGCGGCGCAGGCCGGTGATGCCCTTGACGGCTTCGGTGAGCTGGCCGTGGCCTTCGCCGACGAAGCGGACGTGCCGGTCGTAGAGCTCGTCGGTGAGCGCGACCTTGAAGCGCACGCCGAGCCCGGCGATGAACGCGTCCTCGCCCTCGGAGTCGTAGACGAAGCTGTGGACCATGCGGAAGGACTCGCCGCCGCCGTAGAAGTACAGGCGGACGGTGAACGGCAGCCACGACTTGTCGCGGCCGGTGGTCTTGCGGTGGTGCCCTTCGACGCGGATCACGGCCCGGACGGGCCCGTCCTGCTCGACGGTCACCTCTTCGACCCGGCTCTCGTAGCGGTCGCGGCTGACCGATCCGGTCTCGGGGTCGGGGGCCTCGTCCTGGGTGATGTTGACCAGGTGTCCGCTCTTGACGATGGTGCGGTTCCCGCGCTTGATGTGCTTGATGAGGTCGGTGCCGTCCTTGCCGATGCGGGCGGTGACGACCCCGGTGTTGACGTCGATGTGCTTGCGGGACTCGGAGACCGAGACCGCGAAGGCCGGGGCGGCGGGCTCGCCGGCCGAGAGGGTGAAGGTCTCGGCCTTGGCGGCGGGGCCGATGGCGTGGCCGGTCCATTTCAGGGAGCCGTCGGGCCAGTACGCCAGCGGCCAGGTCTGCACCGGGATCGCCGCGCCGGACTCGTCGACCATCTGGAACCGCTGGTCTTCGCCGAAGGTGCCCTTCGCCCAGGGCACGCCCCAGGTCGATCCCGGCGACTCGGCAGGGGCGCCTTCGAGCCACGTGAGCTCGACCGACTCGGGGACGGACTCGCCGCCGGCGTCGCCTTGGGCGTGGGCGGCGGCGGAGTCGAGCAGCACCGCGGCCGCGGCGACGCCGGTGCCGGTGGCGAGGACGCTGCGGCGGCTGAGCCCGCCGAGCGTCTCGTCGGCGGAGGGGGTGGTTTCGAGGTCCGGTGAAGGGTCGGACATGGTTCCTCCCAAAGGGGTTCCGGCTCAACGCCGGTTAAATCGTTTTAACTTCTCGAGGCTTCAATATAGCCATGCGTCGATCGCCAGTCAACCGAGGATCGTGATCCGAGACGCCGACGCACGGGCGCGAATGGAGTCCCCAGCCGCCACCCAGCCGATTCACAAGAGCCTCAAACATCACAAGAACAGCAGCTCGTGCTCAGTAATTGCAGTTCAATGCCCTCTTGTAATCTATAAACGTCTATGTTTAGATGTGTGGAACAATGCGCCTCGTCGTGTTCGAACGCGAGAGCGCCGATGACCCGGGCGTCCGCCGCGCGCGAGTGCGGCTGATCGAAACGAGGTTAGAACGATTCAACCCAAACTTCAACCGGCATCTTTGGAGTTATAGTGAAAACGTTTACGAAACGCTGGACCGCGACGGCCGCCGTCGGCCTCCTGGCCGCCTCGGCGGCCTTCGCGGTCGGCACCACCACCGCCGGAGCGGACGACGCCGAATCCGACGCCGCGCCCGCGCAGACCGGAAGGCAGATGGAAGATCTCGGCCGCGGGGTCGTGGCCGTGCGCAACGGCGACGACGTCCTGGTCTCCTGGCGCCTGCTGGGCCTGGACCCCGACGGCATCGGCTTCAACGTCTACCGCTCGACCGACGGCGGCTCATGGGAGCGGATCAACGGCGAGGTCCTGACCGGCGGCACCAACTACCTCGACACCGCCGTCGACCCCTCGCGGTCCAACGCCTACCGGGTGGCCCCGGTGGTCGACGGGCAGGAGCAGGATCCGAGCGGCGAGTTCGCGCTGAGCGCGAACCACGCCGACGAGCCCGCGGTCCGGATCCCCCTGCGCGACGGCGGCACGATCCAGTTCGCGTGGGTCGGCGACCTCGACGGCGACGGCGAGTACGACTACGTGGTCGACCGGCACGGCACTCCCCACCAGCAGATCGAGGCCTACACCGGCGACGGCGAGTTCCTCTGGTCGGTCGACATGGGCCCCAACAGCGTCGACCGCGACAACATCGAGGGCGGCTCGGCCACGATCGACGTGGGCCACAACGACGGCGTCACCGTCTACGACTTCGACGGCGACGGCCGCTCCGAGGTCGCGGTGCGCATCGCCAACGGCGTCACCTTCGGCGACGGCGAGACCTTCTCCCACGACGACGACACCGAGCAGTTCATCGCCATGATCGACGGCCAGACCGGGGCGCTGCGGGACGCGGCACCGATCCCGACCGACTACGTCGCCGACGGTCCGATGTACGCGCGGTTCGCCACCTGCTACCTCGACGGCCAGACGCCGAGCCTCGTGGCCTTCCTGAAGAACCGGATCGGCGACGGCGGCTTCAACCTCATGATGACCGCCTGGGACTTCGACGGCGGCGAAGTCTCCATGCAGTGGAAATGGCTGCGCGGCAACCAGAATATCCCCGACGGGCACAACAGCCGCTGCATCGACGTCGACGGCGACGGCACCGACGAGTACGCCGACATCGGATTCGTGCTCAACGGCGACGGCACCCTGCGGTACTCGATGACCGACCAGGGCGTCGTCCACGGCGACCGCTTCCACATCGCCGACATCGACCCGAGCCGCCCGGGCCTGGAAGGCTACGGCGTGCAGCAGAACAACCCCAGCGGTCTGCTGGAGTATTACTACGACGCCGCCACCGGCGAGCTGATATGGGAGCACTACGGAGGCCCGGCCGATGTCGGCCGCGGCATGGCCGGCGACATCGATCCCCGCTTCCCGGGCATGGAGACCTGGTCCTTCTCCGGGCTCTACAACGGCCCCACCGACCAGCTCACCACCGACTCCGGCAACGCGCCGTGGCCGCAGATGGGCCTGTGGTGGGACGGCGACGTCACCCTGGAGCTGTTCAACGACGGCAAGATCGAGGAATGGGACTGGGAGAACCCCGCCCCTTCCGGCAGCCTGCCGAGGCTGGAGTCCACCTGGGGTTACGGCGGCGTCGTCGGGCCGCGTGGCCAGCCCGCGCTCATCGCCGACGTCTTCGGCGACTGGCGCGAGGAGGTCGTCCTGCCGAACGGGGAGTACGACGAGCTGATCGTGTTCACCACCGACCGGCCGAGCGACATCGGGCTGTACACCCTGGCGCACAACCCTGCCTACCGCAACGACATGACCGTCAAGGGCTACATGCAGTCCCACCACGTCGACTACTTCCTCGGCGAGGGCATGGACGAGCCGGAGACGCCGAACATCACCTACTGACCGGGCGAGCGCCGCGGAGCACCGCGGCGGGCCGCATCGGTCCGGTGGCGCGGCGCCCGTCCGCCGAGGCGAACTCGGCGGACGGGCGCCCGAGCACGCGCGGACACCTCGAAGCCCGCCACTGAAACGTTACGGAGCGGGCCTTGACAGCTTCGGAAAGCGCGTTCTATGGTGGCGAAACCAAAAGTTAAAACGATTTAAACGGCGGGCCCCGACCGCTCGACGTGACGGCCCGCGCAAGCGGGACCCCTCTGCAAGAAGGAGAGCACCAACGATGAACCGCTATCCGATCCGCCGCCGAAGCGTCCTGGCGGGCGCCGCGGCCGCCGCCGCGGTGGGCGCCACGGCCGCCTGCGGGGACGACGGCCCCGCCGGGACCGCCGACGACCCGATCACCATCAGCTTCGAATGGTGGGGCGACGACGTCCGCGCCGACCTCACCCAGCAGGCCGCCGAGCTGTTCCAGCAGAAGAACGAGGGCATCAAGGTCCAGACGAACTTCTACGGCTACGCGGAGCTGTGGGAGAGCCTGACCGGCCGCATGGCCTCCCGCGATCTGCCCGACGTGTTCCAGATGGACTACCCGCGCCTGCGCCAGTTCGCCGAGAACGGCATGCTGCTGCCCCTCGACGACCTGATCGACACCGCCGCCTTCCGGGACCCGACCCTGCTGGACCCGGGGCGGCTGAACGACGAGCTCGTCGCGGTCCCGGTCGCCGCCAACACCACCGGCATGATCTACCGCGCCGACTGGTTCGCCGAGCACGGCATCCCCGCGCCCGAGGTCGGCCACAGCTGGGACGACTACATGGACGCCGTCGCCACCTTGAGCACCGCCCTCGGCGAGGGCAAGTGGGGAGCCGAGGACTGGGCCCGCTCCTACCTCTACATGGAGATGTGGCTGCACCAGCAGGGCGGCGCCTTCTACTCCGAGGACCTCAAGTCGCTGGGCTTCACCAAGGACCAGCTCATCGAGTACTGGAGCATGCCCGCCGACCTCATCGCGCAGGACCACGTCCCCTCGGCCGAGGAGATGGCCGAATGGACCGGCGGCGACGGCATGGCCGCCGACGCGATCGCCTCCCAGTTCCGCTGGGACAGCGCCCTGAGCGGCATCGCCCCGACCGTGGCCGACCTCGGCGGGGAGCTCAAGCTGGCGCCCCCGCCCACGAGCGACCCCGACAACCTCGGGATCTACTTGAAGCCGTCGATGCAGCTGGTGATCGGGGCCAACACCGAGTACCCCGAGGAGAGCGCCAAGTTCATCGAGTTCTTCCTGACCGATCCTGAGGCCATCGCGATCCTCGGCACCAACCGCGGCATCCCGTCCACCACCGCCGGGCTGGAGAACGTCGAGATCGACGAGTACTCCCAGGCGATCCTCGACTACGAGGAGAGCGTCAAGGACTACATCAAGCCGGCGCCGCCGGTCCCGCCGGCGGCCGCCGGCGGGGTCGAGGCCAAGTTCATGGAGATCTACGAGCAGGTCCAGTACGGCGAGATGGACTACGCCGAGGCGGCCGATCTCTTCTTCACCGAAGCCGAGACCCTGTTCGCCGCCGAGCAGTGAGCCCGCGCCGAGCGGCGGAGCGGCCGGCGCCACGGCGGTGACGTGCCGCCTGTGGCGTCGGCCCCCGCTTGACACTCCCGGGGCGAGCGGGAATCATTGTTTCTGTAACCGTTATTGCGACGTTTTAACAAAAGGTGGGTGCGGTGGCGCGGAAGCCGAACGACTCGGGCAAGGGCACGCGCCACACGACCATCCGCGAGGTGGCCGAGCGGGCTGGAGTCTCGGTCGCCACCGTCTCCCGGATCCTGTCCGGCAGCTACCCCGCCGCCCCGGCCACCCGCAGCAAGGTCATGCGGGCCGTCGAAGAGCTGGACTACGTCGCCAACAGCCATGCCAGAGCCCTGGTCGGCAATGCGCGCAAGAGCATCGCCATCATCGTCAACTCGGTCATATCACCGCACTACGCCCACGTCGCCCAGGGAGTCGAGACGCAGGCCGCCGAGGACAACCGGCTGTGCCAGATCGGCACCACCGGCGGGGACGCCGAGCGCGAGCTGGCCATGGTGCAGTTCATGCGCGAGCAGCACCCCGAAGCGGTGATCCTGGTCGGCAACGTGGCGGCCGACGAGGCCTACCGGGCCCGGATGAGCCGGTACGCGCACGCGCTGGCGTCCATCGGCTCGCGGCTGGTGCTGTGCGGCCGCCCGCCGCTGGGCCCCGACGTGCCCGCCGTGGTCGTGGAGTACGACAACACCGGCGGCGCCTTCGCGGCCACCAGCCACCTGCTGTCCAACGGGCACAAGCGGATCCTGTTCCTCGGCCACCGCGTCGGCTACACCACCGCCGAGGCCCGCATCGAGGGCTACCGCAAGGCGCTGGCCGCGCACGGCGTGCCGCACGACCCGGACCTGGAGGTCGAGGGCACGCTGGAGCGGCACGAGGGCTACCGGATGATGACCGAGCGGCTCGCCTCCGGCGAGCGGGACTTCACCGCCGTGTTCGCCTGCAACGACCAGATCGCCGCCGGGGCCCGGCAGGCGATCATCGAGCGCGGCCTGAACGTGCCCGAGGACATCTCGATGGTCGGCTTCGACGACCTGCCCCCGGCGATGGACATCGGCCTGACCACCGTCTACCAGCCGCACGAGGAGCTCGGGCGCACCGCCGTGCGGCTCGCCCTCCAGCACGCCAAGCACGGCGGTCCCCCGCCGCACACCGTCCTCGGCACCCACCTGGTGGTCCGCAGCTCCGTCGAGCCCATCGTGTCCCAGTAGTCGAGCGAAGTCGGCGAGCGCCGATGAATCCGTTCGTCGCACCTCGTCTGTATGACTGGAACCTCAAATACCGCTGAAGGAGCAGTCATGGCCGAACCGCAGAGCCGCACCGTCGAGGCGCCCGGCGCCGTCCTCCACTACGACGTCCGCGAAGGCGGCACCGGTACCGAGCCGACCCTGCTGCTGGTCGGATCGCCGATGGCCGCGCCCGGCTTCGCGACGCTCGCGGGGCACTTCACCGACCGCACGGTCGTCACCTACGACCCCCGCGGCTCGGAACGCAGCAAGCGCACCGACGACGCCGAGCAGACCGAGGTCGAAGAGCACGCCGACGACCTGCACCGGCTGATCGCGGCGATCGGCACCGGCCCGGTGGACCTCTTCGGCTCCAGCGGCGGCGCGGTGAACGCCCTCGCCCTGGTGGCCCGCCACCCCGAGCAGGTGCGCACCGTGGTCGCCCACGAGCCGCCCGCGCCCCAGGACCTGCCCGACCGCGAGGCCGTGCTGGCCGCCTGCGAGGACCTCCGACGGACCTACCTCGATTCGGGCTTCGGTCCGGCGATGGCGAAGTTCATCGTGCTGGTCTCCCACGACGGCCCGATCACCGAGGAGTTCGCGAAGCAGCCCGCGCCCGACCCCGCCGCCTTCGGGCTGCCGAGTGAGGACGACGGCTCCCGCGACGACCCCCTCACCGGTCAGAACATCGTCACGTGCAACGCCTACCGATACGACTTCGACGCGCTGCGGGCCGCCTCGACCCGCGTCGTGATCGCCGTCGGGGCCGAATCGGGTCAGACTCTGGCCGCCCGCGCCGCGCGGTTCACGGCCGAGCGGCTCGGTGACGAAGCGGTCGTCTTCCCCGGCGACCACGGCGGTTTCCTCGGCGGCGAGTACGGCCAGACCAGCGACCCCGAGGCCTTCGCCGCGACCCTGCGCAAGGTCCTCGGCGAGTGACCGCTCAGGAGCGGGCCTTCGGGGCGGCGGTGCTCTCCCTGAACACCAGCCGCGGCCGCTCCGAGGAGTAGAGGCGGACGCCGGTGCCGTCGAGGGCCTCCAGCAGCAGCTGGAAGCCCCGGCGGCCCAGGCCCGCGAAGTCCTGCTCCACCGTCGTCAGCGGCGGCGACCACAGCTCCGCGAGTGGATGGTCGTCGAATCCGGCCACCGAGACGTCCTCGGGTACGCGGAGCCCCTTCTCGGCGAGGCCCCGCATGACGCCCATGGCGATCTCGTCGTTGCCGCAGAAGACGGCGGTGGCGCTAGGGTCCTCGGCGAGGGCGTGTCCGATCCCGACGCCGCTGCGCGGCAGCCACGTCGCGTCGAGGAGCGGCGGGATCGGCGCCTTCGCCCTGCGGAGGGCGCGGCGCCATCCGGTCGTGCGCCCGTCGACTCGGCGCGAGGGCGGGATGCGGACGTGGTGCACCGTCTCGTGGCCGAGTCCGAGCAGGTGGTCGGTCAGCTCCTCGGCGGCGCTGGCCTCGTCGAGCACGGCCTGCCGCAGGCCGGTCTCGCGCGTGCCGGAGAGGGCGACGACGGGGAGGTCGGTCGAGAGCCTCCCCAGGGCCGCCACGCCGGGCGGGTCGAATTTGAGCACTATGACCCCGGCGAGCGCCTGCGTCAGCGTCGCCGAGACCGCTCGGTCCACTTCGTCCTCGTCGGCGCTCTCGACGACGGTGATCATGACCGTGTAGCCCTCGGCGCGGGCCGCTATCTCGATGCCGCGGATGGTCTCGGCGTAGCCGTACCGCGAGGTGTTGCCCGCGATGACGGCGATCGTCTGGGACTTGCGGGAGACGAGCACGCGGGCCGCCGCGCTGGGCCGGTAGTTCAGCTCCGCGATGGCCGCCTCGACCTGCTCCCGCTTCGCCGGGCTCACCCGGGCGGCCCCGGTCAGGACGCGGGACACGGTCGGGACCGACACGCCGGCGCGCTCGGCGACGTCGGAGATCGTCGGGTTCCTGGAGTTCATGCCCGCCCTGCCCGCTGCTTCCCTGGTGCTCACTTGACCGCTCCGCTGGTGATGCCGGAGATGATCCTGCGCTGCGCGACCACGAAGGTGATCAGCAGCGGCAGGCTCATGAGGATGATATAGGCGAAGATCAGGTGCCAGTTCTGAAGATAGAGGCCGGCGCTGGCGACCTGGTACAGGTTGAGCGGGAGGGTGTCGATGCGCCCGCCGATGACGAACAGCGCGTAGAACACGTCGTTCCAGATGTACAGGCAGATCAGGATGGTCGCGGTGGCGAGCACCGGCCGCAGCAGCGGCAGGATGATGAGCCCGAAGACTCTGACGGGCCCGGCCCCGTCGACGCGGGCGGCCTCTTCGAGTTCGGGCGGGATGGTGCGCACGAAGCCGGTGACGAAGAAGATCACCGTGGAGAGGTACATGCCCATGTAGACGCCGATCATGCCGAGCGCGGTCCCGGCGAGGCCGAGTTGGCGCAGCAGCAGCACGATGGTGACCACGGCCGGGGGCAGGACGATGCCGCTGATGGCGAGGGCGTAGATCGCGGCGCTGAGCCGGCCGCCGCGGCGGCCGAGGATCCAGGCGGCCATGGAGCCGAGGACGAGGACGCCGACGACGGCCGGGACCATGACGAGCAGGCTCCCGAAGAACGCCGACATCATGCGCCCGTCGGCGAACACGGCCGCGAAGTTCTCGAACAGCCGCCATTCGCCGGGCGCCTCGAGGTTCGGGTCGAGGGCCTCGGCCTGGGTCTTGGCGGCGGTGGCGACGACGAGCCAGAACGGGACGCCGAGCACGAGGAGCGCGACGAGGATCGCGGCGACCGGCTGGACGGCTCCGCGCAGGCGCGGCGCGCGCTTCCCCCGCCGCGGTGCGGCGGCCGTTCGGGTCGGCGCGGTGGTGGCGGTGGCGGTCACAGCACGTCCTCCCTCTTGCGCAGGAACCGGATCACGGGGAAGGCGAGGATGGTCACCGTCAGGAAGAGCACGAGGCTCATGGTGGTGGCCTGGGCGAACAGGCCCTGCCCGAAGGTCCGGAAGATGAAGATGTTCAGCAGCTCGGTCGTGCCGCCGGGGCCGCCCTCGGTGGTGGCCTGGACGATGTCGAAGCCGTTCATCGAGCCGAGGAGGGCGGTCGCGACGTTGAACGTCACGGCGGGTGCGAGCAGCGGGAACCTGATGGCGCGGAACATGGTCCAGCGATTCGCGCCGTCGAGGCGCGCCGCTTCGAGGACGTCCTCGTTGATCGTCTTGAGCCCGGCGAGGTAGATGAGCATGGACAGGCCCATCCACTTCCAGGCGTGGACGACGGCGACGACGACGATCGTCCAGGTGGTGCTGCCGAGCCAGGGGATCGACACGGAGGTGCCGAAGACCGCGCCGAGGATGCCGTTGAGGGCGCCGTCGGGTTTGAGGAGCGCCTGGAAGATGTAGCCGACGGCGAGCGCGGACATGATGACCGGGATGAAGAAGGCGACCCTGACGGCGCGGTTGACCATGGTGTCGCGTTCGAGCAGGAGCGCGAGGCCGAGGCCGAAGGCGTTCTGGAAGAACGCGACGAGCACGGCGTACACGAGGGTCACTTTGAGCGAGTTGAGCAAGGTGCCGTTGGAGAACAGCGAGGTGAAGTTGTCGACTCCGGCGAAGTTGATGGCGCTCTTGAAGCTCGACCAGTCGGTGAACGCGTAGACGAAGTTGAACACCGTCGGGACGAAGAAGAACACGACGAGGATCACGAGCGCGGGGATCAGGAACCACAGCGGATGGTCGCTGCGTCGGCGCGCCGTCCCCTTGGGGAGCATGACGTTCGTTGACACGATGCGGTGATGCCTTTCCTGGAGGTGCGTCGCGGGGGCGTCGGCCGTGCCGATGGACGGCTCGCAAGCGTCGCCGTGGGGCCGCCGGCGCGGCGGCGGCGCCCCCGCGACCTTCGCTAGAAGCCTTCGGCGCCCTGGGCCTTCGCCAGTTCCTCGAACTGGGCCTGGGTCGCCTCGGCGACCTCGGCGGGCGTCTTCGTGCCCTGGATCATGTCGGCCAGGTAGATGTACAGGTCCGGGTTGGCGATCGCCAGGGCCTGCATGGAGCCGACCGAGTCCGCGAGCGAGTCGCTGACGGCGAGCAGCGCCTGGGGCACGTCCGCCGGGGTCTCGACGCCGGTCTGGAGCGACACGGTCGACTGCGCGGCGACGAAGTCCTCGTAGCCGTCGCCGAGCCAGTACGAGAGGAGCTGGCGGGCGGCGGCCTCGCGGTCGGCGTCGCCTGTCTTGAAGGCGACCAGCGCGTTGGACTGGTCGGGGATGAAGGTGCCGACGTTGCCCGACGGGGAGATCGGGAAGAAGCCGATCTTCTGGTCGAGCTCGGCGGTGTCGGCCAGCGACTGGAGCTGCCCGAAGAAGGAGTTCACCTGCATGACCATCGCGGCGTCCCCGGCGAGCAGGGCTGCGCCCTGGTCCTCGAAGGTGGCCGTCTTGATGTCCTCGTTGAACAGGCCCTCCTCGATGAGGCCCTGGTAGGTCTCGATGGCGCCCTGGACGGTCTCGTCGGTGAACTGCTCCTCGTTCGCGTTCACCCGGTCCCAGAGCCCGTCGGCGGCGGCGTCGGCGAGCTGCACCTGGACCCACCACTGGGTGCCCCAGCGGTCGGCGGCCATCTCGTGGAAGGGGGTGACGCCCTCGGCCTTGAGGTCGCGGGCGAGCTGGATGAAGGAGTCCCAGTCGGTGGGGGTCTCGGTGATCCCGTGCTCGGCGAACACCTCCTTGTTGTAGTAGACGCCCTGCACGGCCGGGGTCGTGATGAGCGCGGCGTAGCGGGTGCCGTCGAGGGTGCCGGTGATGTCGCGCAGCTCGGGCCTGTAGGCGTCGAGCCAGGGCGCGTCGTCGAGCGGCTGGAGGTTCTGGGAGGCGTTGAGCGCGGTCAGCTGCGAGGCCGTCGGCTGCCAGAACGCGAGGTCGGGCTTGTCGCCGGTGGCGACCTTGGTCTGGACGCCCTGCTCGTACGGGTCGGGAATGGTGACGACCTCGACCTCGGCGCCGGTGAGCTCCTCGAAGCCCGCGATGACGCTCTCGGGCACGGTGTTGGAGTTCTGGGCGGCCCAGATGGTGAGGGTGGTGCCGGCCAGGTCGGCGTCCTGGGCGGGCCAGTCGACCGGCCCGTTCGATTCGGTGCCGGTGCCGGGGTCGGAGCACCCGGTGAGGGCCAGCGCGCCCGCGGCGGCGAGCGCCAGCGCGGTGCGGAACCTGTTCTTCATTGCATTGCTCCTACTTCTGTCGAAGGGCTGGGGAATCGGTGGTGAGTCGCAGGGTGCGGGCGGCGGTCTCGGCGTCGCCGGCCTGCACGGCGAGGGTCCCGGTGGAGGAGTCCCATGCGGTCTTCCATTCGGGGAGCTCGGCGGGGAAGACCGTGGTGACGGTGACGTCCCTGCCGGTGAGGTGCGGGAAGCGCAGTTCGGTCGCGGACGGCCCGCCGCGGCGCCAGACCGAGACGAGTTCGTCGTCCGGTCCGCTCAGGCCGAGGGCGATCCACGGCTCGGTCCAGCCGGGGAGCCCGGCGGGCCAGTGCGGGTGGCCGCTCGCGATGGAGGCGCGCAGCGTCTTCGCGGCGGCGACGGCGGCGGCGACGGTGCGGCGCTGCCGCTCGTTCATCCGGTTGAGGTGGCCGGAGACGTAGAAGCGGCCGAGCAGTCCGGTGACGAGGCAGAAGGCGACCTCCTCGTCGGACATGCCGGGCTGCGGGTAGGCCCAGCTGGCGGCCTGCTCGGGCAGGAGCGCGATCGGCGCGGCGGCGGCGATCGGCGGGAACTTGGTGTAGTCCTGCTGGTCCGAGGTGGACTGCATGGCCAGGCGCGAGAGCATCGCGAAGTCCATGCGCATCGCGCCCGAGGAGCAGTTCTCGACGACCAGGCCGGGGTGGCGGTCGAGGAGCCGGTCGAGCCAGGCCAGGTGCGCCCGGTTGTGCCCTAGGAGGCCGTCGCCGACGCTGTCGGCGTCGTGGTCGGTGCCCGGGCCGGGGTTGACGTTGTAGTCGAACTTGAAGAAGCCGATGCCGAAGTCGGCGACGAGCCGGTCGACGACGCCGTCGAGGTGCGCCGCGGCTGCGGAGTGGCGCAGGTCGAGGTGGTAGCGGTGGTGCTCGACGATCCGCTGGCCGTGCCGCAGCAGGAACGCCTCGCGCGGAAGGGCGTCGGCGACGGGGCTGCGGACGCCGACGACCTCGGGTTCGAGCCAGAGGCCGGGAACCATGCCCGCGCCTCGGATGGCGTCGACGACTTCGCCGAGGCCGCCGGGGAAGCGGGTCGTGGACGGGGTCCACTCGCCGACGGTGTCCCACCAGTTGCCGCTGTCGTCGTACCAGCCGGCGTCGATGCAGAAGATCTCGGCGCCCGCTGCGGCGGCGGCGGCGATGAGCGGGAGCAGCTTCTCGGTGGTCGGGTCGCCGTCGAGGGTGTTCATGTAGTCGTTGAAGACCACGGGCATGGCGGCGTTGTCGGGGTGGGCGCGCCGCGCCGCGCGGCGGAAGTCGGTGAGGGCGGCGAGGGCGCCTTCGAAGTCCGGCCCGGCGGCCACGGTCGCGGGGACCGTCGTGAAGGACTCGCCCGGACGGAGCAGGCGCGTCCACGCCGAGTCGGCGTCGGTGGGGCCGGAGAGGCCGACGTATCCGCCGCCGGTGTCCTCGCCGATCTCCCAGCGCCAGGCGCCGTTGTGCTCGATCTGCCAGAGGAGGGCGAGTCCGGTCTTCGCGGATTCGACGCCGCCGACCGGCAGGTGCCGTCCCGTCGACCAGGTGCCGTCGGAGGTGACGGCCCAGGCGCCGCGCGGGTTCTGCCCGGTGAGGTCCTCTGCGAGCTCGGGGAAGTCGGGTCCGCGGAGCGGCAGGCGCGTCCAGCGCCCTTCGCCGAGCCAGTCGCCGGTGCCGACGATCCGCTCCCAGCCGGCGAAGGCGTCGCCGGGGGCGTCCCGCCCGGTGAAGCCCATCGACCAGGACGCGACCGAGCGGAGCACGAGCGGCCGGTCGCCGGTGGCGCGGACCTCGACCCGGGAGCGGACCGCCGCGTCGGCGCGGTCGAGGATCTCCAGGGTGATGTCCGCTTCCACGCCGTCGGCGGCCTGCCGGACGACGAGTCTGCGCCCGCCGTCGTGGTCCTCCCCCGTGTGCCCGACGTACCGCAGCCGCGTTCCGAGCTCGGTGTGGGCCAAGCGGTCGGAGGCCGGCAGGCGGCCCCGGTCGGCGGTCAGGACCTCCACGAGCGGCACCGCGTGGACGTCGAAGGTCTCGCCGCCGAGCGCCACGGCGGCGACGGCGACGGGCGCGTCGGCGCCCCACTCGAATCGGAAACCGAGTCGGGAACTGCCCCAAGACAACTGTTCGGTCACGACACCCCTTGTCTGCGCCTGTCTCCGCTGCTGCCGGCGTCGGTTCGCGCGGCAGCGATTTCAGGCGAAACCATAGCCCGATCTGAAATCGATTTCAAGTTTAGTCTTGAAATCGATATCAAAACTCGATACGGTCAATCGACGATCAAGAGTCGACCTTCCGTGTCTCAATGACGAGAGGACTGATCGATGAGGAGACTGATGACCGCACTCAGCGCGGCGGCGGTCGCGGCGACCGCCGTGACCGCCTCGACGGGCCCACCTGCCTCCGCTGCGGAGCCCGAGGTGCTCCAGGTGGACTTCGCCGACCGCACCGGCCACTTCCGCGGCGGCGCGACCGGCACGCTCTACGGCCTCGGCGACGAGGGCGCGCCGACGCAGAACCTGATCAACGGCGCCCACATCACCAACGTGTCCCAGAAGGCGCCCTACGGTACCCAGCACCCGTCCGGCGACGCGATCGCAGTCGAAGACGGCTTCTTCGACAAGCACGGCGAGGACATGTACATCTACGTCCAGGACTACTACCCGGACTGGCCCTACCACGGCGGCGTGCGCCCCGGCGACGCCCGCGCCTACGACCTGTCGAACGGCACCTACACCGAGGGCGCCAACGGCGTGTGGGACTACCTCGAAGTCGTCGAGTTCGTCGCCGAGGCCGTCGCGACCGGCTCCGACCGCCCCGAGGACTACGTCTTCATCCCCTACAACGAACCCGACTGGATCTGGTACCCGGACTGGGCCCAGCACAAGGAGCAGTTCCTCGCCGACTGGCAGGCCGTGCACGAGAAGATCCAGGAGGTCTGGGACCGCCACGGCCTCGGGCACGCGCGGATCGGCGGGCCGGGCGACAGCCGCTGGCAGACCGAGCGCAGCGCCGACTACCTGGCCTTCGCTCAGGAGCACGGCTCGCTGCCGGACGTCTTCATCTGGCACGAGCTCGGCATCGACAACCTCGCGAACTACCGGCAGAACTTCGCCGACTACCGGGCGCTCGAAGCGTCGCTCGGCCTCGAGCCGATCCCGGTGAACATCACCGAGTACGGCATGCTGCGCGACATGGGCGTTCCGGGGCAGCTCGTCCAGTGGTTCTCGATGTTCGAGGACACCAAGGTCGACGCCCAGACCGCCTACTGGAACTACGCGGGCAACTTCTCCGACAACAGCGCCCGGCCGAACGGCGCGAACGCCGGCTGGTGGATGTTCAAGTGGTACGGCGACCTCGCCGGCTCGGAGACGGTGCGGGTGACCCCGCCGGAGCCGAACGCGGTCGACACCCTCCAGGGCATCGGCGCGATCGACGAGGAGAACCGCCGCGCCACCGTCCTGTGGGGAGGCACGAACAACGATGTCACGCTCGATCTGAGCGGTCTGGACGAGTCGGTCTTCGGCGACCGCGTCGACGTCGAGATCCGTGAGATCGCCCTGACCGGCGCCGAGGGCCTGGCCGACACGCCGCGCGTCGTCGCCTCCTACGACGGCGCGGAACTCAAGGAGGGCGCCTTGGAGCTCGACGTGCCGACCTACGACCGGTACGCGGCCTACCAGCTCGTGATCACGCCGGACCAGTCGCGCGACGTCGAGGCCGCGGCGGCCGCGCAGCCGTGGACGGCATCGATCGAGGCCGAGGACATGGCGCTGACCGACGCGCAGGTGTACGCGCACGACCCGCAGGGCGGCGACGGCTGGCAGTTCCTCGCCTCCGGCGGCCAGGACGTCGGCTCGTTCAACCAGGTCGGCTCCCGCGCCGAGTGGACCGTGGAGGTCCCGCACGACGGCGCCTACCGGCTCCAGGTCATCGGCGGCGCGCCGGGCGTCCCCGGACGGCACGCGCTCTTCGTCGACGACGAGTCGGCGGGGACGATCCAGTACACCGCCGACCTCGCGCTCAACGAGCGGAGCCGGTGGCAGTACCGCGGCAGCGCCGAGGTCCTCGTCGAGCTGACCGCGGGTGAGCACACGCTGTCGATCCGATCCAGTGAGGACGGTACCTCCGTCCTGCCGAACTCGGACATCACCTTGGACAAGGTCTCGCTGACCTCGGTCGGCGAGGGCGAGCCGACGGCGTACCCGGCCTCGGGCTTCCGCCTCGAGAACGGGGCGGTACTCGACTGGGGCGAGCGCTCGCCGGTCCGCGGCGGGGCCGCGCTCGAAGGCGAGGGCCGGGCGGACCTGTACGCCACGGCGATGGAGACCGGCTACTACGACCTCGTCGTGAACTGGGCGTCCGAAGGGTCCTCCTCTGTCGACCTCGCCGTCGGCGGCGCGCCGACCGCCACTGTGAGCGCCGATGAGGCCGGGCGGTGGCAGTCGACCGCGCGGGTCCACCTCGTGGAGGGCGTCAACGAGATCGAGCTCAGCTCTCCCGAAGGGGCCGTGGTCGAGTCGCTCACGACGGTGCGCGCCCGCGAGGCCGACGAGGCGGCCGTCTCGATCGAGGCCGAGGACGCCGTCCTCCACGGCGCGGCGTCGGTGACGGCCCTCGCCGAGGAGACCGGCTCCAACGCCTCGGGGATGGCCTATGTGGGCTGGATCGGGAACGGGGAGGCGAACGCGGTCGAGATCGCCCGCGAGGGTTTCGCCACGCCGGGCGACTACGACGTGACCGTGCACTACGCGAACGCGGAGCTGTCGGGCGACCACGACTACAACCCGCAGGTGGTCGATCGCCTGCTGGAGGTGCGGGAGGGGACCGAGCCGGTCGGCGACGCCCACTTCCGGTACACCTACTCGTGGGACAGCTTCTGGGAGCGGACGATCCCGGTGACCTTGTCCACTGCGGACGAGCCGCTGCGGCTCGGCAGCGCCGAGTCGTGGGCCCCGAACGTCGACCGCGTCGTCATAGCGCCGAGGCTGCTCGGCGAGCCGACGACGGCGCCGGCCGCGCCATAGAGCGGGCGGACCGGATGCGAAAGCCCCTCCCGCACGCGGCCTCGGCCGCGTGCGGGAGGGGCACGGGTGCTCTACGCCTTGCGTGAGGAGGCGCGCCGCCATGCCCACCAGGCGATCTGCGCCAGGGTGCCGATCGCGGGGATGACGACGAAGACGCCCGCGACGAGCAGGTCGTCGTTGAAGGGCACGTCCGGGTGCTGCCCGGTCTCCGACCACAGGAGCACGTCCCGGAAGACGGCCAGGAGCACGCAGGCGAGGGCCGCCGCGCCGTAGGCGATGCGCCGGGTCGGGACCGGGATCGCGGCCGCGATGAACGCCGCGGCGAGGAAGAGGAACCAGAACAGCGTCTCGATCGGCGCTTCGGGGGAATTGTCGAAACTGCTGATGAAGCCCACCATCCACTGCTCGATCGCGATGAGGATCAGCAGTCCGATCTCGGCGGTGACGGTGTCGCGCCGCCCGCGGGGCAGCCGCCAGGACACCAGGACGAGCGCAAGGGGCGGGACGGCGAGCAGCACCACGAAGATGACCGCCCCGAAGGCGGACCCGCTCCCGGAGCACATCGCGGTGAGCCAGCAGGCGTACATGACGCCCCAGGCCAGGGCGCGGTGCGTGACGTTCTTGGCGGTGAGGGCGAAGGATGCGACGCCGAGGACGGCGAGGAGGAAGACCGGCTGGAGGAGGTCGCCGGCGGAGAATGCGTCGGAAGTGTTCATGCGGGCAAGCCTGTGGCACCGCCGCCACCGCCGGACTACCCGCTTCGTGCCATCGTTGTAGGCCCCCCACGACCTCGAACGGCCGTATGTCGGCTTTAGGGGGAAGTTTTTCTCCGAAACCTCCAAAACGGCCGTGTCGCGGGCCTACGACGCCGACCGGATCGATCGGATCGGCGGCGCATACGGACGGGGCCGTTCCCGGCGCGTGCGCGCCGGGAACGGCCCCACTCGGTTCAGCGGTTCCCGAGGCGCCGCCTTCTGCTTGACAGGTAGAGCACCGTGCCCGCGCCGATCAGGAGCAGGGCCCCGAGCACCGGCACCGCCAGGTCCAGGCCCGTGCGGGGCAGGTCCGGCCGCTCCGGAGCGGGCTCCGGCGGGATCGTGGACGGGTGCGAGGTGCACGTCGGGTCGTCCTCGTCGCATTCGCTCGGAGGCTCGATCCCGGTCAAGGTGACGTGGTTGGTCAGGACATGGTCGCCCTGCTCCTCGTAGGGCAGCACCCGCACGGTGTAGGAGACCGTGCTGGTCGCACCGGCTTCGAGGGTCCCGGTCACGGTCAGCGCCGAGTCCGTCGGGTCCTCGACCTCCAGGCCGTCGCCCACGGAGGTCACCTCGACGAATTCGGCGTCGTCCAGGACGTCGCCGAGATCGTCGACATAGGAGACCTCGCCGGTGCCGGTGCCGCGGTTGGTGAACGTCAGCGTGTAGGTGATCGTCTGCCCCGGTTCGACCTCGGAGCCGTCGACCGGATCGGAGTCCTTCGTCGCGACCACGTCGGAGATCGGGTTGACCGTGCAGTCCTCGTTGTCGTCGGTGCACTCGGACGGCGGGTCCTCGCCCGGATCGAGCAGGAAGTTCGCCAGCAGATCGTCTCCGCGCTCACCGTCCGGCAAGACCGTCACCTGGAACGAGATCGTGATCGTCTGCCCCGGCTCGATCGAACCGGTGATCGCGATCGACTCNCCGTCCAAGGTCGCGTCCAGTGCCCCTTCGGGGTCGACGACCAGCGAGCCGTCGACGAACTCGGCGTCGTCCAGGACGCCCGACAAGTCGTCCAC
>NZ_KE386600.1:0-16875 GCF_000427885.1 Glycomyces tenuis DSM 44171 | reverse complement strand
TCGTTGTCGTCGGCGCACTCGGCGGGCGGGTCCTCGCCCGGATCGAGCAGGAAGTTCGCCAGCGAATTGTCACCACGTTCACCGTCCGGCAGGACGGTGACCTGGAAGGTGACCGTCACAGTTGCCTCTGCGGGCACCTCGCCGGTGATCGCGATCGACTCACCGTCCAAGGTCGCGTCCAGTGCCCCTTCAGGATCGACCACGAGCGAGCCGTCGACGAACTCGGCGTCGTCCAACACATCAGACAGGTCGTCCACCCGGTCCACCGCAGCAGCGGCCGTGCCGCTGTTCGTGAACGTGAGCGTGTAGGTAAGCGTGTCACCTGGACCGACGACCGTGCCGGACGCCGGGTCCACCGACTTCGAATCGCTCAGCTCTGGCACGGGGTTCACCGTGCAGTCCTCGTTGTCATCGACGCACTCGGCAGGCGGATCCTCGCCCGGATCGAGCAGGAAGTTCGCCAGCGAATTGTCACCACGTTCACCATCGGGCAGGACCGTCACCTGGAAGGAGACCGTCACTGTCTCCCCCGCCGAGACCGAACCGGTAACGGCGATCGACTCGCCGTCCAAGGTCGCGTCCAAGGCGCCTTCGGGATCGACGACCAGCGAGCCGTCGACGAACTCGGCATCGTCCAGGACGCCCGACAGGTCGTCCACCCGGTCCACCGCAGCAGCGGCCGTGCCGTCGTTGGTGAAGGTGAGCGTGTACGTCACGGTCTGGCCCGCCTCAACGGCGGTCCCCGCAGCGGGATCGACGGACTTGGAGTCGACCAGCTCCGGGACCGGGTTGACCGTGCAGTCCTCGTTGTCGTCCGTGCACTCGGGAGGCGGGTCCTCACCCGGATCCAATAGGAAGTTCGCGAGTGAGTTGTCGCCCCGCTGTCCGTCGGGCAGGACCGTCACCTGGAAGGAGACCGTCACCGTCTCCCCCGCCGAGACCGAACCGGTGATCGCGATCGACTCACCGTCCAAGGTCGCGTCCAGCGCCCCTTCGGGGTCGACGGCCAGCGAGCCGTCGACGAACTCGGCGTCGTCCAGGACGCCCGAGAGATCGTCCACCCGGTCCACCGACGCGGCGGCGGTGCCGCTGTTCGCGAACGTCAGCGTGTACGTGAGCGTGTCACCTGGACCGACGACCGTGCCGGACGCCGGGTCGACCGACTTCGAATCACTCAGTTCCGGCACGGGGTTCACCGTGCAGTCCGGATTGTCGTCCGTGCACTCGGCGGGCGGGTCCTCACCCGGATCGAGCAGGAAGTCCGCCAGCGAATTGTCACCGCGCTCCCCGTCGGGCAGGACCGTCACCTGGAAGGAGACCGTCACCGTCTCCCCAGGGCCGACCATGCCCGCGACGACGACCTGTTCCTGAGCCTCGTCGAATGTCGCGCCCAGCAGCGCGTCGTCCGGATCGACCACGAGCGAGCCTTCGACGAACTCGGCGTCGTCCAACACATCAGACAGGTCGTCCACGCGAGCGACCATGGCCGGTGCCTGACCACCGTTCTGGAAGGTCAAGGTGTAGGTGAGCGTCTGCCCGGCTTCCACCGCCGTCCCGGAGGCCGGGTCCACCGACTTCGAGTCGACGAGTTCGCCGATCGGCGTCTCGGTGCAGTCCGGCGCGTCCGGGTCCTCCGGTTCGCAGTCCGGGTTCGGCGGCGGGTCCTCGTCCGGATCGAGCAGGAAGTTGGCGGCGGTGTTGTCGCCGCGTTCACCGTCCGCTTTGACCGTCACCTGGTAGGTCACGGTGATCTCCTCGCCCGCCGGGACGCTTCCGGTGATCGAGATCCGCGCGCCGTCGCGGGTCGCGGTGAGATCGTCCGAGGAGGCCACCGGTTCACTGGTCACGTCGGCGTCGTCGAGCACGTGCGTGAGGTCGTCGACCTCGTTCACCTCGGCGGCCGCGGTCCCGTCGTTCTCGAAGTGCAGCGTGTACGTGAGCACCGAGCCCGCCCGTGCCGGGTCCGGGTCCGCCGTCACCTCCTTCCAGGAGGAGAGTCGGGCCGCCGGGACCGAAGTGGACGCGCACGGCGAGTCCGGAGCCTGGTCTTCGGGAACGCAGGCGTTGTTGACCAGGGTCGCGTCGCCTTCGCCGGTGTAGGTGACCGAATAGGTCAGCGTCACCGTCTCGCCCGCGGCGAGCGGGCCCGTCCAGGTGAGGTTCGGTTCCACATAGGTGATGGTGCCGCCCTCGGGCGTGGCGGCCGCGTCGCCGTTGTAGCTCGCGTCGTCGAGCACCTCGGTCAGGTCGTCGGTGACCGTGGCGGGCGCGGTCTCGGTGTAGTCGGCTTCGCCGACGTTCTGGACTTCGACGGTGTAGGTGAGGACCTCGCCGACCGCGGGCAGTTCGGTCGGGGCCGCCGTCTTGGTGACCGCGAGCGCGGGCAGCGGGACGACCGCTTCGTCGCAGGGCTCCCCGGTCACGGGATCCCTGCCGTCGTCGCCCGGAGGGTCGCACGCCGGTGGCGTCGGGTTGTCGGGGTCGTTCGGTTCCCAGGCGACATTGCGCGCTTGATGGTCGCCGTCGGCTCCCATGGTCACCGTATAGGTGATCGTCACCGTCTCCCCCACCGCGAGCGGGCCGCTCCACGACAGGAGCGGTTCGGCGTAGGAGGGCGGGTCGCCGACGTCCGCGGTCGCGTCGCCGTTGTAGGTGCCGTCGTCGATCACGTCGGACAGGTCGTCCATGACCACGGCGGGATTGTCGACTGTGTAGTCGCCGGTCCCGGAGTTGGTGGCGGTGACGGTGTAGGTGACGGTGTCGCCCGCCCGGGTGTCGGCGGTGGCGTCGGAGTCCTTCTCGATGTCCAGCTCGGGTTCGGAGTAGAACTCGACGGTCGCGCAGCCCGGTTCGAGGAGGCCGACCCGGTCGGTGACGTTCGCCGAGCAGTTCTCGTACGTCTTGGGCGACGGTTCGTCCCCGGTCGGCGTGTCCGAGGTGACGTCGACGGTGATGGTGCAGGAGACCTCGCCTTCGTCGAGGACGCCGTCGGTCACCGTGATGGTGCCGCCGCCGGGGTCGGCCGCGGTGGTCGCCTGGCAGGTGCCGCCGGTGTTCGCGGGATCGGCCACGACCAGCCCCTCGGGGAGGTCGTCGGTGAATCCCCACCCTGCTTTGGCCGAGAGCTCGGAGGTGTTGGTCACCGTGAACGTCAGCGTGGAAGTGCCGTTCACCGGCACCGAGGTCGGGGAGAAGGCCTTGTCGAGTTGCGGCGTGACGTCCATCAGGCGGATGTTGTCGATGCCGTGGTCGTTGCCCTGGCCGCTTCCGGTCTGGTTGCGCATGACGATGCTGAGGTCGACGTCCGGCGGCACGAGCTGGGATCCGTTGGAGTAGAAGGTCCCCGCCCGGACGTAGTCGCCGCCGCTGTCGCCCCAGCCGCCCGGCTCGATCCAATCCGAGGTGTACGAGCCGGTCCCCTCGTCGCGGCAGGCCATGATCGGTTCGTCCTGCGTCGGGTGCTCCACCCCGTCCCAGGCGAGGAAGAAGTCCAGGCGGGAGTTGTTCTCGCCGCCGAGGTAGTCGCACGAGCCTTCCACGACGTCGACCGAGAAGGTCAGGAACCGCGGTTCGGTGATCCCCGCGTCGGCCGTGTTGCTGGACTGCAATTCGATCGCGTTCGCCGCCGGATCGAGCTCGCGCGTGAACGCCGCGAGCGCACGGTTCGACTTGGTCGCGTCCGTCGACCCGTTCGCCGGATTGTCGTCGGTGCCGCCTTCGACTCCGGCCCCGACCTGTCCGAGCACGTCCGCGAAGCGGCGGATGTTGTTGCGGGGGTAGCTGTTCAGCTGGTCGTTCGGGCAGGGGGCCTCTTCGGTGAGGTAGCTGAGGATCGTGCCGTTGCAGTCCTCCAGGTTGGTCCAGGTGCTCTCGGCGGTGTAGGTGGTTCCGGCCGTACCGACGTAGTCGACCAGCGGAGTGTAGGTCGCGGGGTCGCCGTTCTCGAAGTCCTCCATGAAGACGAGCGAGGGGTCGGCCGGCACCCCCGGGGTGCCCGGGGCCGGTTCGAGCGGGGCGGCCTCGGCGGTGGACGAGACGGGCACCGCGGCCACGAGCGCGGATCCGAGCGCGAGGCCCAGTGCGGCAAGCGCAGACATCCCTCGGCGCGCCCTCCGGGCGCTCCGAACGGACATACGGGTGTTTCCGGCCATGTGATCACTCCACTCGACAGTCGGCGGAAACCACATTTGCACAACCGGCGAGTGCGAGCAGGCGGAATCGAGTATTTAATTCACAAGAACGTTTAAATAGCGAATACCGCTCAAATCATGAGTCGTCGAAGGCGATCGGTTGCCAGGCGTGGCGCCCGGCCGGTTCCCGGCGTATTCGCGCGGGGAACCGGCCGGGCGCCACGCCTTCAGGCGAGGCCGGGGGCGGGCGCGTCTTCGAACTCGCCGGGGCGCGCGCCGCGGCGGTTCGGCGGCTCGACTTCGGCGGCGTCGAGGAACGAACGGGCCAGGACGCGGCCGCTCTCGTCGGCGAGCCACAGCAGCAGCCGCGCCGGGCCGCTCGGCGGCGGCACGGTGATGGTCGCCGCGGACGAGAGCCGGAACGGCTCGGCCGTCACGGGGCCGCTGCTCACCTCCGGCTTCGGGACCGGGACGCCGACGGGCGTCCCGGCGGGCAGCCAGGCGGCGTGCACGGCGCCGGACACCGAGTCCCGGCCGTGGTGCGAGACGTGCACGTCGAGCGCGAGCGGCCCGGTCGGCGGTTCGATGTCGGCGCCCGCGGCGAGCGGCACGAGGTCGAGCACGAGCACGGTGTCGGCGTTGACGTCGGCGGGGCGGGCCCCGCCCCAGTCCTTCGGCCGCCGCCAGGTGTCGAGCAGGCCCGCGGCCTCGTGCTCGACGTCGGCGAACTCGGTGTACACGTACCCGGCGTAGCGGTCGTGCCGCCGCAGCTCCTGTGTCTCCCAGCGCAGATGCCAGGCCCGCTCCAGGCTCGTGAAGCCCTCCCCGTACTCGCTGTTGACGATCGGGATCCCGCTCCTGGGCACCTCGGCGGAGCCGTACAGGGACTTGTCGACGACGAAGTCGGGCGCGAGCCGGACGGGGAAGTCGTCCCGCTCCCCCGCGGCGAGGCGCGCGACGAAGTCCTTCCAGACGGCCAGTTTCGGTTCGTAGTAGTGCCAGTCGACGAGGTCGGTGCGCACATGGGACCAGCCGGAGTTCTCCACGATCGGCCGGGTGTCGTCGAGTTCGCGCAGCCGCTCGTAGGCGTGCACCGCGGCCTCGGCGCGCGCGGCGCTGCCGGGGATGTCCCAGTCGAGGCCCCATTCCTCGTTGTAGAGCCCCCAGATCACGATGCTCGGGTGGTTGCCGTCGCGTTCGACCATCGCGGGCAGCTGCGCCTCGAACGCGGCCGCGGCCTCCGGTGAGAACCGGCTCGGGGCGGCCGGTTCGGCCCACACGAGCATGCCGGTGCGGTCGGCCTCGTGCAGCCACAGCGGCTCTTCGAACTTGAGGTGCTTGCGCACGAGGTTGTAGCCGAGGCCGCGCGCCAGTTCGAGCTCGCGCAGCAGCGAGGCGGCGTCGGGCGCGGTGAGGCCGGTGTCGGGCCAGTAGCCCTGGTCGAGCACGCCGCGCAGGTAGATCCGCTCGCCGTTGAGGTGGAGCTCCTCGCCTCGGGTCTCGAAGTGGCGCAGGCCGGTCGCGGCGACGACGCGGTCGTCGCCGGTGCGGACTTCGACACGGTAGAGGTGCGGCCGCTCGGGCGACCATAGGAGCGGCTCGGCGAGTTCGATCCGCCCGGTGGCGTGCCCGGAGCCGTCGGCGGTGAGCGCGGCCGTCTCGCCGGTGCCGAGCACGGTCGCGGTGACCTCAGCGCCCTCCGGGGCGTCGCCCGCGAGGTCCACAGCGATGTCGATGCCGGTGAGGCTGTCGCCGCGCAGGGCGACCGAGCGGGCGTAGGTGCGTCCGCGGGCCTCGAGCCACACGGTCTGCCAGATGCCGGAGGTGGGGGTGAAGGAGACGCCGTCGTAGTCGTCGCGCGGGATCGACCGCTGCTTGCCGTGCGGGATGGCGCGCTTGTCGGCCGGGGCGGTGACCGACACCTCGAGTTCGGCGCTCACGCCTGGGGTGAGCGCCTCGGTCACGTCGAACTCGAAGGACTCGTATCCGCCGACGTGCTCGCCGACGAGCGCGCCGTCGACGCGCACCACCGCGCGGTGGTGGACCGCCCCGAAGGAGAGGACGACGCGCGATCCGGCCCAGTCGGCGGGCGCGGTGACCGTCCGCCGGTAGACGCCCCGCTCCAGCCAGGTGCGGTGGACGCCCGAGGCCTCGCTCTCCCACGCGAACGGCACGGTGATCGGGCCTTCGTGGCCGTCGGCCTCGAAGTCCCACCGGCCGTTGAGGTTCACCCAGCGCTCGGAGCGGTCGCGGTCGGGCCGCGGGTACTCGGGGCGGGGAGGCGGGGCCGCGTCGGTCTCGGGGGGAGTCGCCGCGGTCTCGGGTCGGGTCAGTGTCATGCGTCAGCCCTTCACGCTGCCGGCCAGGATGCCGTTGATGAAATGCCGCTGGAGCGAGATGAACAGCACCAGCAGCGGGATGAGTGCGACGGAGCTCGCCGCGAGCAGTTCGCCTGTGACGGTGGCGTAGTCGGCGCCGATCCGGTTGCCGGTGATGTTCTGCGCGAGCGTGGAGAGCACGACCTGGAGGGTCGCCATGCGCTCGTCGCTCGCGACCACCACGGGCCAGACGAAGTCGTTGTAGATGTTCATGATCGTGAGCACGCCGAGCCCGGCCAGTCCGGGCCGGATGACGGGCACGATGACGCGCCAGAAGATGCCGAACTCGCCGCAGCCGTCGACGCGGGCGGCGTCGAGCAGCTCGTCGGGGACGGCGCTGATCACCTGCCGCATCCAGAAGATCGCGAACGCGTCCACCGCGCCGGGCAGGATGAGCGCCTGGTAGGTGTTGACCCAGCCGAGCGCCTTCATCTCCAGCAGGAGCGGAATGATGAGCACGATCGTGGGCAGCATGAGGGTGATCAGGACGGCGCCGAAGACGAGGTTCTGGCCGGCGAAGCGGTACTTCGCGAAGGCGTAGGCGGCCAGCGGGGCGAAGAACATCGTGATGGCGCCCTTGAAGACGAGCACGACGGCCGTGTTGAAGAAGCCCTGGCCGATGGGCACGTCCTGGAACATCGCCCGGTAGTTGTCGAGGGTGAACTCGCTCGGGTCGAAGGTGAGCGGCGAGGAGACGATGTCGCCGGCGGGTTTGAACGCCGAGACCAGGGCCCACGCCACCGGGGCCAGGAAGGCCACGAGCAGGAGCATGAGGAAGACGTGGGAGCCGATGCGCGGACGCGTGCGGCGTTCGGGTTTGGCGGTCGCGGTCATCGTCAGTCCTTCGCTCGCAGCATGCGGACGAACATCAGCGACAGCACCATCACGAGGATCACGAGGAGGAAGGAGTTCGCCGCGCCGGTGCCCAGGTCCGCCCTGGTGATGTGGTTGTACAGGTAGTAGCCGGCCGTGGTGGTGGAGTTGTAGGGCCCGCCCTGGGTGACGACGAACGGCTCGGCGAACATCTGGAACACCGCGAGAGTCTGGAGCACGACGGCGAACATGATGGTCCGCCGCAGCAGCGGGACGGTGATGCTCCACAGCTGCCGGGGTTTCGAGGCGCCGTCGATGGCGGCGGCCTCGTAGATCGAGCCGTTGATCGACTGGAGCCCGGAGAGCAGGATGATCACGATGAAGCCGGTGGTCTTCCACAGGAACAGCAGCGCGAGGGTCGGCTTGGCCCAGGCGCTGGTGGTGAGCCAGCCGACGTCGGGCAGTCCGACGAGGCCGAGCAGGGCGTTGACGGCGCCGTAGTCCCGGTCGAACAGCACCACCCAGATCTGGGCGACGGCCACGAGCGGGGTGACGAAGGGGACGATGAAGCCCACCCGGTAGAGGCCGCGCAGTTTGAGCGTCGCGGAGTTGAGCAGCACGGCCACGAGCACGCCGAGGACGAGCTGCGCGGGGATGATGAGGAGCCAGAGGGTCGCGGAGTTCCCCAGGGAGCTCCAGAAGGCCGGGCTGGTGAGCAGGTAGGTGTAGTTCTCCCAGCCGACCCACTCCGCGGCTCCCGTGCCGCGCCAGTTCGTGAAGCTCAGGCGGGCGGTGTAGAAGAGCGGGTAGACGCTGAACGCGAGGAAGATCGCGACGAACGGCAGGACGAACACGTACGGCGCCAGGCGCCTGCGCACTCCCGACGCGCCGGCGCGGCGTTTCCGATTCGTTCCCGCGGAGCGGGCGGCTGTCACGGCTGTCACTGTCGGTCGACCAGGTTCGTCTGGATCTGCTCGGTCGAGGAGTCGATCACCTCTTCGGGTGTCATGTCGCCGTCGAGCATGCGCTGGATGTCGTTGCCGAGGTAGTCGACGGCGCCGTCCCACCAGCTCGGGGTGGGCGTGCCGCCGGGGATCTGGGCGCCGGCCTCGGTGGCGACGGCCCACAGGTCCTGGCCGCCGAGCGCCTCGACCGGTTCGAAGAGCGGCGCCGCCGGGTCGGCGGCGGGCTCGTAGGCGGGGATCGAGGTGTTCAGGCCCGTCGGGTAGGTGTCGTTCGGGCCCCACACGGCCGTGTAGCCGACCTCGTCGAACATGAGGAACTCGTAGAAGAGCCAGGCGAGGTCGGCGTTCGCGCCGTCCTTGGGCAGGACGAAGGAGGAGCCGCCCATGGCGCCGGAGCGGGCGCCGTCGGCGTCCCAGGCGGGCAGCGGCATGGCGCGCCAGTCGCCGGAGGTCTCGGTGAGCATCTGCTGCGGGGCGAAGCTGAACCAGATCGCCCAGGGGTAGAAGACCTGGTTGCCGTTGTCCATCTCGGCGACGTCGGTCGGGGTGAGGTATTCGGCGCGGGTGCCGAGCCCTTCGGTCCGGACCGTGTCGAGGAATTCGAGGATCCGCAGGTACTCGGGGCTGTCGAGGCGCAGTTGGCCGTCGGCGTCGGCGATGGAGGTGCCGAGCTGGTTCGCGTACATCTCGAGCTGGAGCTGGCCGAGGAAGGCGGACTGCTCGAGGTGGATGGGGCCGGCGTCGGGAACGGCGGCCTTGTACTGGCGGGCGGCCTCGAGCAGGTCGTCGTAGGTCTCGATGGCGGCGGCGTCGACGCCGGCCGCTTCGAGCGCGGTGGCGTTGTAGAACAGCAGGCCGGGGTTGAGGTCGTAGGGCACGCCGTAGATGGCGCCGTCGACGGTGTTGACGTCGATCTTCTGCTGGGCGATGTCGCCGGCGTAGGGGGCGAGGACCTCGCTGAGGTCCCACAGGTAGTCGGTGTAGCCGCCGATCTTGGCGTCGTCGAGGAAGACGCCGTCGGGCACGTCGGCGCCGGTGATGAGGGTGTTCTGGAGTTTCGCGTCGATGTCGACGGCGACGTGGTTGACCTTGATGTCGGGGTAGACGGCGTTGAAGTCGGCGATGACGCCTTCGAAGACCTCGAAGAGATCGCCGGAGCGGTCCCAGATCGTGATCTCGCCTTCGCGCTTGTCGGGGGCCTTCAGGATGTTCGACTCGCCGGAGTCGTCGCCCGAGGTGATGTCGGGGCCGCAGGCGGCGAGTGCGGGCGCCGCGGCGGCGAGCCCGGCGGACGCGAGCAGAGCGCGGCGCCGGAGGAGATGGCGTTGCATGGACACTCCCTTGTGTGATTTGCCAACGTGTGCAAAACCTAGCACTTCTTTGCCGACGTTGCAAACGGTAGGATGGCCGCATGCCGGCAACACTCCGAGACGTCGCCGAACTGGCACAGGTCTCCGTCCGCACCGTTTCCAACGTGGTGAGCGGTTACACCCATGTGAGCGAGCGCATGCGCCAGCGCGTGCTGCGAGCGATCGAGGAACTGGACTACCGCCCCAACCCCGTCGCACGCACCCTCCGCACGGGCCGCACCGGAATGCTCGCCCTCGTCGTTCCCGAGATCGATGTACCGTACTTCAGCGAGCTCGCCCGGGACGTGATCGACGCGGCCGCCGAGTTCGGATACCGCGTCATGATCGACCAGACCGGCCACGACCACGAGCGCGAGCGGCGGCTGCTCATGGGCGAGGACCGCACGATGCTCTTCGACGGGATCCTCTTCAGCCCGCTCGTGACGAAGTCCGAGCTGCTCGACATGCACCGCTCCGAGCACCTGCCGCTGGTGCTGCTCGGCGAGCACGAGTTCGACGGCCGCTACGACCACGTGGCGATCGACAACGTGCGGGCCGCGCGGGACGCCGTGGCGCACCTGGTCGAGATCGGCCGCACGCGCATCGCCGCCATCGGCGCGCAGCCCCTGGAGGAGTACGCGACGCCGCTGCTGCGGACCGCCGGATACGAGGCGGCGCTCGAGGAGGCGGGCCTGGAGGCGCGGCCGGAGTACGCCACCCCGGCGCCGCACTACAGCCGCACCGACGGCTACGAGGCCGCGAAGGTCCTGCTGGAGGTCTCGCCGCGGCCCGACGCGATCTTCTGCTTCTCGGACCTGCTCGCGGTGGGCGCGATGCGGGCGGTCTTCGACGCCGGGCTGAGCGTGCCCGACGACGTGGCCGTGATCGGCGTCGACGACATCGAGGAGGGTCGCTTCACGCGGCCGTCGCTGAGCACCGTCTCGCTGGACACGCCGTTCATCGCCCGCGAGGCGGTCCGGCGGATCACCGCGCGGATCGAGGACCCTCACGCCGAGGCCGAGGAGGTCGTCGCCCCGCACCGGCTGGTGGCGCGCGAGAGCACGCTCGGGTAGCGAAGTATCGAAAAACGCCTATTGCAACGTAGGCAAATATCTGACATGGTGTTTGCAACGTCTGCAAATCCGCGGACGTCCCCGCATCCACAGGAGGAACCCCCATGACGGGAACCACCAGTCAGTGGGCCGCCCCGGCGCGACGCGCGTTCGCGCTGCTGGCGGCCGCGATCCTCATCGCCGTCGGCACGCTCGCGGGCCTCGCGCCGGCCGCGGCGGCCGAGCCCGGCTCCGTCCTCTACTCCCCCGACCTCGGCACCCACCCGAACGGCACCGCGGGCTACCCGCGCGCCATCGGCCTCGAACACGACGGCTCGTCCGCCGAGACCATGCTCGCCACCTTCGCGAAGGGCGGCCACGGCGCGCCGACCACCCTGCCGATCTACCGCAGCACCGACGGCGGCCGGAGCTGGGGCCAGATCTCCGAGCTCGGCTCCAACACGCCCGGCTGGGACCTCGAGGCACCCACCCTCTTCGAGGTGCCGCGCGACATCCCCGGCCTGAACCGGGGCGACCTGCTCGCCGCCGGCACCGCCTGGAACGTCGGCGACTACACGACCCAGAAGGTGGAGGTCTTCAAGAGCACCGACGGCGGGCACACGTGGTCGTACCTGTCGAACTGCACCCAGACCTCCGGCATGCCGAACGGCTGGGGGCACGGCATCTGGGAGCCGACCTTCCTCGTCGCCGACGACGGCACGCTCGCCTGCTTCATCTCGGACGAGCGGCCCGCGAACAGCCCCACCAACAACCAGCGCATCGGCCACTACACGTCCACCGACGGCGGCGCGACGTGGAGCTCCACCCTCACCGAGGACGTCGTCTTCCCCGCCGACGACCGGGCGCGGCCGGGCATGCAGACCTTCGCCGAGCTGCCCGACGGGCGGATCGCCATGGGCTACGAGCTGTGCCGCGACGCGACCGACGCCGACCACGCGTGCGAGGTGTACGTCAAGTTCAGCGACGATGGGCTCTACTGGGGACCGGCGGGCGACCGCGGCACACTGGTGCGGACCTCGGACGACCGCGAGCTGCTGCACACGCCGTACATCTCATGGGTCCCCAGTGGAGGACCAGAGGGGACGCTGCTCATCTCCGGCCAGCGCGTGGTGGCCGGCCCCACCGGGAACAAGACGATCCTCGAGGAGTCCGGCACGGTGCTGTTCGCGAACCGGAACCTCGGCGAGGGCGAGTGGTTCGAGGCGGCCACGCCGGTGACCGTCGACCCCACCGGCGGCTACAACACCGGCGAGCCCTCCTGCCCGGGCTACTCGACGCCCGCGATCCCCAGAGAGGACGGCGCGAGCTACCTGTACCTGGCGGCGACCTGGCTGGGCCAGGGCAACCAGTGCGAGGTGCGGTTCGGCATCGGCTCGGTGCCGGGCCCGACGGGGGCGATCGTGAACCCGCAGAGCGGGAAGTGCCTCGACGTCGACACGAACACGGCCGCGAACGGGAACCGCGCTCAACTGTGGACGTGCGGGACCGCCAGCGGCCAGGACTGGTCGGTGAACGCCGACGGCACGATCCGCGCCTTCGGCAAGTGCCTCGACGTGGACGCGCAGGGCACGGCGAACCACACGCCCGTGCAGCTGTGGGAGTGCAACGGGTCGGGGGCCCAGCAGTGGGTGCCGCAGTCGAACGGCTCGCTGCTGAACCCGCAGTCCGGCCGCTGCCTCGACGTGCCGCAGGGCGGCACCGCCGACGGCACCAGACTGGAGATCTACGACTGCAACGGCCTATGGACCCAGCAGTGGACCCTGCCCGCCTGAGCTAGCCGGTGCCCGCGGGCGCGAAAGCGCCCGCGGGCACCGCCTGTCCCGAGACGGACTGCCCTGACGATGCGGGAATCGGATTGCCGACGGTACGGGCGCGGCAGTAGTGTCGGCCCATGGCTCGCCTGCGTGACATCGTCTTCGACTGCCGCCATCCCGCCTCACTGGCGCGGTTCTGGGCCGCGGCCTTGGAAGGGTACGAGGTGGCGCCCTACGACGAGGAGGAGCTCGAACGGCTGCGCGCAGAAGGGGTGCTCGATCCCGAGGACGATCCGACGGTGCTGGTGGAGGGGCCGAGCGGCGCCCCTTCGCTGTGGTTCCAACGGGTTCCCGAACCCAAGACCGTCAAGAACCGGGTGCACCTGGACCTGGACGCGGCCGAAGGCGAACTGGAACGCCTGTTGTCGCTGGGCGCCTCGGTGGTGGAACGGCACCCCGAATGGCTGGTGCTGGCCGACCCCGAGCGCAACGAGTTCTGCCTGTTCGAATCCTGAGAGGCGCCCAGAGCGGACCACGCCGCGCGTCAAGCGACGCGAGCGCCGCCGACACCCACTGCATCAGACGTCCCAGCGGGGGCGGGTCCGTATAAGGCGCGCAGCCAGGCCGTCCATGTGGTTGTGGCGTCGAGTTGCCCGGCCAGTGCGGGGATCGAGGCATTGAGAGCGCGCGCGAACGACGCTTGGAGTTCGGGGCTGCCGCCTCGGTGCCCGCAGGCCATCCACAGTTCGTGGGCCGTGGTGGAGAGCCTGCCGGCGAGCATGCCGGTGAAGGCCGTCTCGTCCCTGGGCCCGCCGCGTCCTCCCGCGGCCTCGTAGCCGGCCAGGCAGGCCTCGACGCTCGCGCGGTCGGGTTCGACGGTGCCGAGCTCCGGCCCGGCCAGGTAGAAGGCCGCGGAGACCAGCTCCCACCACGGCGGCTGCGGACCGGCGTGGTCGAAGTCCAGCAGGACCGGGCCCTCGGCGGTGACCAGGATGTTGGCGGTCGAGAAGTCGCGGTGCATGACGAGCTTCTCCGCGGTGCTCGCCTCGGCGATCTCGTTGATCCGCATCGCGGTGTCCTTGAGGGTGCCGGCGGCGGCGGTATCGAGGACGCCGAGCCGTCTCGCCTGGTCGAGCCAGTCGTCCCAGTCGGATTCGGGATAGGTGTCGAAGTCGGCGTCGACCGCCGGGTCGGCCGGGATGCCCAGCCGTTCCAGGGCCGCGATGGTCGCCCCCGCCCACCGCGCCAGCGGCGGCGTCAGCGGGGCCGAGGGGTGGGTGCCTTCGAGGAACCTCGTGGCCCTGGCCAAGTGGTCGTCGTCGATCGGCCGCCAGATTCGGGGCGCCGGACGTCCGGGGAAGTGCGGCTCGGGCATGGCGACGCCGAGCCACCAGGCCGCGGTCTCCAGCTTCCAGGCCTGGGCGAGCGCGTCCCGGGTGAAGTCCGGAGGCCGGCAGACCTTCACCACCCAGGTGCCCGAGTCGGTCGTGAGCTTCCAGACCGGGTAGGGCTCGCCGTCCTTGAGCACGGACGCCGGTCGCCGCAACGGCCCTAGGCCGAGGCGTTCGGCCACCTGTGCTGGTTCCACGGGGCACATTCAATCTCGTGCGGCGCCGGGGCGCAAGCGTTTTCACCGCGAAGCGGGCCTCCCGCCCCACCGGGCGCCGAGAGCGATCACGCGCGGTCTTCGGGTTTGCGGGCGGCGAGGCGCTCGATCATGCCCTTCTTGAACCGGTCGTGCTCCTCGATGCGCAGCCCGGCGGCCTCGACGTGCCGGATCGGGCGGCGCCGGAAGTGCTCTCCGGCGAACGGGACGGACCCGATCTCGATCACCCGCTGGAGCGCGCGGATCCACATCGAGGTCGACTCGACGTGGTCGGCCAGCAGGAAGAGCCCGCCGGGGCGCAGGACGCGCGCCATCTCGGCCACGGCGCGGGCCTCGTCGGGCACGCAGCACAGCGAGAAGGTGACGACGACGGTGTCGAAGGAGGCGCCGTCGAAGTCCATGCGCTGGGCGTCGCCGAGGCGGAGGTCGGCGTCGATGCCGAGCGAGGCGGCGCGGCGGCGGGCGCGCTCGAGCATGCGCGGGCTCAGCTCGACGCCGGTGATCGCGACGTCGTCCGGGTAGTGCTCGAGGTTGAGGCCGGTGCCGACGGCGACCTCCAGGGTGCGTCCGCGGGCCCGTCCGGCGATCCAGGGCCTGGTGTCCTCGAACAGCTTGCGCTCGGCCCAGCTCATCGAGCGGTCGTAGTCCTCGGCGTGCCTGTCCCACCAGTGCCGGAGGTCGTCGAGCGTCCTGACTCGTGGCATGTCGGGGATCCTTTCGCGGCGGTGGCTGCTGTCTCGACAGTACGCGACGACCGCGGCGCGAGAGCGCTTGCTTATCGATATGTCTCTATGTATACTTTGGGAACCCTCACTGAAACTTTCATTGAAAATTTCGGCTCGAGTGGTCCGAGTCGGCGCCGGCGCGTACGGAGACTCCACCGCGCCCGCCCTCCTTCACCGTCGATGATGGACTGCCGCCCCTGGCCAGACAAGGACCTTGCCATGGCGTCATCGAACATGTCCCGATATCGGCGCACTGGAGCGCTCCCCTCCACCCTCCCCGTGTGACGTCGACGCCGCCCGGACCCCGGAAGCACCCGACCGCCGTGCGGTGCCGCCGATCCCGTCACCCGTCCACACCCTGAACAGACCCAGTACGTCAATAGATATTGATAAACGTCGATCTATATCGACAGGTCATCCCTAACCGAAAGGAGCCCAAATGAATATCAGCTTGGGCCGCTCCAGGATCCGCGTGGCGCTCGTCGCGCTGGCGGCGCTCGCGGCCGCAGCGGCAATGCTGGTGCCGACGCTCACCACCGCCGAAGCCGAGGAGCCCGTCGCCCTCGCCCAGTTCGAGGCCGCCTCGGAGTTCGACGGCGCCGACTGCGACGTGTCCATCCCCGGCACGACGCCCTCCAACTCCCAACTCCCCGATCCGTTCACGAAAATCGACGGCACCCGCATCACCGCCAAGGACCAGTGGGAGTGCCGCCGCGCCGAGATCAAAGAGCTGGCGGAGGGCACCGTCTACGGCGACAAGCCCGCCCCGCCCGACAGCGTCACCGGGACGGTCACCTCGTCCAGCATCACGGTGAACGTGAGCGACCAGGGCCGCAGCACCAGCTTCTCGGCCTCGGTCTCCCTGCCGAGCGGCTCCGGACCCTTCCCGGCCGTCATCGTCTACGGCGGCTTCGGCGCCGACACCGGCGCCATCCAGGCCGCCGGCGCGGCCGTCATCAACTACGACCCGGGCGCGGTCGGCGCCGAGGGCACCTCCCGCAACAACAAGCAGGGGGCCTTCTACGACATCTACGGCTCCTCCAGCAGCACCGGGATCCTCATGGCCCAGGCGTGGGGCGTCAGCCGCATCATCGACGTCATCGAGCAGTCCGGCGGGAACGTCCTGACCGACGGCACCGGCGTCACCGGCTGCTCCCGCTACGGCAAGGGCGCCTTCGTGGCCGGCGCGTTCGACCAGCGCATCGACCTGACCATGCCGATCGAGTCGGGCACCGGCGGCGTGCCGGCCTTCCGCTCGATCGCCCAGGAGAGCGGCTCCCAGCCGCTGAGCAGCGCCTACGGCGAGCAGCCGTGGCTCGGCGACGCCTTCGGCTCGTACACGGGCAACCCGAGCGGGCTGCCGGTCGACACGCACGAGATGGTCGGCATGATCGCCCCGCGCGGTCTGTTCATCATGGAGAACCCGCACGTCGACTGGCTGGGCGCCACCTCTGGCCACGTGGCCGCCCTCGGCGGCGCCGAGGTATACAAGGCGCTCGGCGTGGAGGACAACATCTCCTACCACTCCAACGTCTCCGACGGCACGCACTGCGCCTCGCGCTCGGAGTGGCGCCAGCCGCTCCAGCAGAGCATCCAGGCGTTCCTGAACGGCTCGGGCCAGCCTCCGGGCGTGTTCAACGCCTCCCCCAACGAGACGGGCAACCTCTCGCAGTGGCGGAGCTGGACGACGCCGACGCTGAGCGGCGACCTGCCGGACGACGGCACGACCCCGCCCGACGACGACACCACTCCCCCGGACGACGACACGACTCCGCCGGATGACGACACCACGCCGCCTCCCACCGGCGACGGTGACTGCACCGCCGTGATCGACGTCGTGAACGAGTGGGGTTCGGGCTGGCAGGGCAACGTCCTGATCACCGCGGGCGACAGCGCGGTGAGCGGGTGGACCCTGAGCTGGACGTGGCCTTCGGGCCAGTCGATCAGCAGTTCGTGGAACGCCGATGTCAGTTCGAGCGGCTCCTCGGTGACGGCCAGCGACGTGGGCTGGAACGCCAATATCGCGGCCGGTCAGACGATGAACGCCTGGGGCTTCGTCGGCTCCGGCGCCAGCGCCTCGCC
>NZ_ATYW01000002.1 GCF_000427885.1 Glycomyces tenuis DSM 44171 | reverse complement strand
AACCGCCGCTCAGTCGTCCTCGGCGCGAGCACTTCGACTGGACTCACGCATCCTCAGCGCGAGCGCTTCGACTGGACTCACGCATCCTCAGCGCAAGCACTTCGACTGGACTCACGCATCCTCAGCGCAAGCGCTTCGACTGGACTCACGCATCCTCAGCGCAAGCACTTCGACTGGACTCACGCACCCTCAGCGCAAGCACTTCGACTGGACTCACGCACCCTCAGCGCAAGCACTTCGACTGGACTCACGCATCCTCAGCGCAAGCACTTCGACTGGACTCACGCATCCTCAGCGCAAGCGCTTCGGATGTCGTGCCCTACGCTCGTCATGCACTTGCCCGACTTCAAGTTCCACTTCCAGCCGTGCATCTGGCAGGTCAGCACGCCGTCCTCGATCTTCCCGAAGACCGACAGGTCGGCCTTCAGGTGCGGGCAGCGGCGCTGCATCGTCCAGCCCTGCATCGTGATGTCCTCGTCGTCGGGGCGCTGCTCGGCGTACCAGCCCTCGGCGTACTGGAGCCGCTCCTCGGAGAGGCACTTGAAGAACGCGTAGACGTACTCGTTGTACTGGCCGATGCGGGCGGCGGTGAAGCGGCACGACAGGAACAGCGAGTTGACCCAGTCGACCTCGCGGATGTGCAGCAGGTGCTCGATCAGGCGCCGCTCGGTGCGGAAGCGGTAGCGGACCTTCGTCCCGTCGTCGGGGTAGATCTCGCGCTCCAGGAAGTCGAAGACGATCGACTCGACGACCTCGTCGGAATCCGGCGCCGTCAGGTCGAACCGGACCGGGCCGCCGATGCCCGTGGCGATGTGCTCGGCCGACTTCATCAGCGGCTCGATGCGCTCGCGCAGCGTCTCGAGAACGTCGATCTCGGGGTGCGACCACGAGGCCTTCTCGGCGGCGAGGCGGCCCTGCTGGCGCTCCTTGTAGGCGTCGAGGTGCCCCTTCTTGTTCGCGAACCATTCGCGCAGGTCATCGACCGGGTGCGTGACGCTCGCCGAGCCGTCGACGCCGACCTCGGCGACCGAGCCGGGCAGCAGGATGATGTTCTGCTTGCGGCCCTGCTCTTCGAGCCAGTCGGTGTAGGCGAGCTGGTCGGGGAAGATGTTGCCCTCGTCGCCGAAGACGTCGTTGAACTGGTACAGCTCGTCGTCGAGGAAGCACGGCGGCCCGGCGATGGGGAAGACCCAGTCGCCGGCGACGTCGTCGATGTATCGCAGTGAACGGTCGAAGCCGCGCTCGCGCTTCTGCTTGCCGAACGCCCGCTTCGCGTTGTCGGGCAGCTCGTAGACCATCGGGAACCAGATCGCGCCGGAGAACTGGAGCAGGTGGGCGTGGATCTTGCCGTGCTTGAGGAAGACGCTCATGTCCGTGGGCCGGGCGTCGTTCTGGTTGAGCAGGCGGGTGCCGTCGGCGTCCTCGACCCACAGCGACGAGTCCCCGATCGGGCCGTCGGTGGGGCTGGTCAGCGCCTGGATCATCACCTTGACCCCGCCGGGCAGCTCGACGATCTCCTCGGAGACGGTCTTGATGAACTTGTGGAAGCCCAGCGCGCGCAGCTCCGTCTCCAGCTCGGAGGTGGGGTACTCCGGCAGCAGGACCGTCGTGTCCTTGCTGATGTGCTCGGAGAGGTTCTCCTCGTCGAAGTGGTCCCGGTGCAGGTGCGAGACGTAGAGGTAGTCGGCCTGTCCGAGGGTGTCCCAGTCCAGCTGCGAGTTGTCCGGGAAGGGGAACCAGGAGGCGAAGTACGCGGGATTGACCCACGGGTCGCAGAGGATCGAACCTGCGGCCGTCTCGATGAACATGCTGGCGTGGCCGGTGCCGGTGATGCGCACGGGTACCCTTCCGGAGTCAGTCGACAGTGCCTCAACTTTACAGCTCACACCCGTGGCGGGGCCGCGACGCCGGTCCTTGTGGCGTGCGAGACTGTCACCGATCAACGGAATGGTTGGAGGAACCCACATGGCAGCCGAAGAGCAGATCGTCTCGCCCGATCAGCGCAAGCCCACCAGCCGCAAGGCCATGTACAGCGCCCTGCTGATCGGTGCGGCCATCACTCTGTCGTTCCTGTTCGGCAACCACCTCGGCCGCGTCGAGGACGTCTTCATCGTCCTGGCCGCCGCTTCCTTGGTCGCCATCGTGGCCGTCGACGCCTGGCTGCGCAAGAACGGCCTGCGTTAGCGGCGCGGCCGCCCGAAACGACGAGAACGGGGCTGCGCGATCGCGCAGCCCCGTTCTCCATGCCCTCTGCGGGTCGAGACCCTAGTGCATCATGCCTCTTCTGGCGAACAGCTCTCTGACCTCGCGCAGCGCCGAGTCGACCTCGGCTTCGAAGTAGCCGCCCTGCACCAGTGAGAACTGGCTCGTGTCCAGCTCGCGGTCCGACAGCGGCATGGGGTTGCGGCCCGTCATCGCCGCCGAGACCGCGTCGAACATCTGGTCGACCTGGCCCGGGTCGTAGCCCGAGCCGAACCGCCGCGGCTGGAACGCCCGGCGCAGCTGCTCGAGCCGCTGGACGTCGTCGGGCGTGAACGGCGAGTCCGTCGCCCGCATCTCGGTGGTCATCTCCTCGCGGCCGTGACGGCCGGGCGCCTCGAACGAGCCGCGGCCCTCATAGGGGTTGCGGCGCGCGAAGTCCGGAGGCGAGACCGGGCCCCTCGACTGCGGTGGCGGCGCTCCCTGCCCGTACGCACCGTTGTCGCTCGGGCCGTGGCCCCCCGCGGGCGGCGAGCCCGGCATGGGAGCGGGCGGGGCGAAGCCCCCCCCGGGAGCGGCGGGAGGCGGGCTCGGCGCCGCGCCGCGGCGGCCGAAACCGGTGTCCTCGGGGCCGGGGCCTTCGGGCGCGAAGCCGTCATGCTGCTGGACCGGAGGCTCAGGCGGATAGCCACCGCCGTACGTGCGCCCCCGAGAGCCGTAGGGCTCGCTCTGCTGCGGGATAGGGGCGGTCGGCGGCGCGGGCGGCACCCCCTGCGACCTCGGGTCCTGCGCCCTCGACTGACGCGGGGCGCCGGCCTGCGGGATCGGCCCGGTCGGGGCGCCCGGCTGCGACGGCGGCATGGGCGGCTGCGAGGACTGGCCGTGCGGCATGGCCGGTCGGCGGCCGGTGTCCTCGAGTTCGTCGTCGTAGGCCGCGCCGAATCCCGGCGCGGGGTCCCGGCCCGGACGGCGGCCCGGAGGCATCGCGCCCATGGCGGGCTGAACCTGGGTGTCGTCGCCCATCGGCGGGCCGAAGCCGCCGGCCGAGGGACCCTCGGGCTGGAAGCCGCCGCGTCTTGGGTCGGACTGAATCGGGAGCTGCTCGGTGGCGCCGTGCGGCGAGGAGCCCGCCTGGGGGCCGTCGTGCATCGGGGCCGGGCCGCGCTGCGGCGGCGGGACGGGGTCGCGCCTGGGCTGGCCGTATTCGCCGCCTCGCGGGGCGGCCGGCTCGGGGCCGCGCGGGGGGGCCGGTTCCGGACCGCGGGGCGGCCCGAAGTCGCCGGGCGGCGGCATGGCCTGTTCACGTCCGCCACCGCCTCCCCTGGGCGCCGCGAACGGGTCGTCGTAGTCGTCGCCGGGCGGGCCGGCGAGGAAACCGAAGCCCTCGTCATCGTCGCCGCGCAGATCGCCGAAGCCCTCGTTGTCGGGCGGCGGGGCGGCCGCGCGGGCACTGCGGGCCGCAGGCTCGCGCACCGGCGGAGGCGGGGCGACCTCGCGGGCCGCCATCATCTCCCTGGCCGGGATCGCCTGCGTCGGAGCGGGGTCGGGATTGCGTCGCTGGCCCGGCCCCGGTTGCGCGGGAGGCACCGCCGCCGCGGCGGCGGTCTCCGGCTTGCCGTAGTCGGGAGCCGGGGCGGTGCCGAGCACGCCCCTCTCCTCGAGCTCGGCGAGCTGGCGCGCCACCCGGTCGAGGTAGACGTCCACCTGCCACTCGTCGTAGCCGCCGAACCGGACGCGGAAGACGACGTCGTCGACCTCGTCGGCCGTCACGGGGCTGCCGACGGGTTCACCGGCGAGCGTGGCCTCCACGCGGTCGAGGAACGCGTCCACTTCGTCGACCTTGTAGCCCCGGCTCAACGCACGGCGCCGGAATCGATCCCCATGACTCGCCACTACCAAGCCACCCTTCTCCGCCTAACTCGCAGCGCCGACCGCGGACCGCTCGCCTGGCTTCTCGCCGGCAGCGCTGGACGAACCAGACTCCCGAACCGAAGCGGCCAGCTGCCCGCAGGCGCCGTCGATCTCTTGGCCGCGCGTGTCGCGGACGGTCGTGGACACGCCCGCGGCGCGCAGCCGCCGCACGAATTCCGCCTCCACCGCCTTGGGACTGGCGTCCCAGCGGCTCCCCGGCGTGGGGTTGAGCGGGATGAGGTTCACATGAACCAACTTACCCGCCAGTAGCTCACCGAGCAGGTCTGCCCGCCAAGGCTGGTCGTTGACATCCCTGATCATCGCGTACTCGATGGAAACACGACGCTTCGTCACTGAAGCGTACTCCCAGGCCGCGTCCAGAACCTCGGCGACCTTCCAGCGCGTGTTGATCGGGACGAGTTCGTCACGCAACTCGTCGTCGGGAGCGTGCAGCGACACCGCCAGAGTCACAGGCAGGCCCTCCGCGGCGAGTTTTCCGATCGCCGGGACCAATCCCACAGTGGAGACCGTCACGTGCCGCGCCGAGAGCCCGACGCCGTCGGGCACCGGGTCGGTGATCAGACGCAGCGCGGCCTTGAGCCGCGCCCAGTTCGCCAGCGGCTCGCCCATGCCCATGAACACGATGTGGGACAGGCGCCCCAGTCCGCGTTCGGCGGCGATGCGGGCGCAGTTGACGACCTGGTCGACGATCTCGGCCGTGGTCAGATTGCGCGTCAGGCCGCCCTGGCCCGTGGCGCAGAAGGGGCAGGCCATGCCGCAGCCGGCCTGCGAGGAGACGCACGCGGTGACCCGGTCGGGGTAGGCCATGATGACGCTCTCGACCAGCGCGCCGTCGTGGAGCCTCCAGACGGCCTTGACGGTCCGTCCGCCGTCGCAGTCGTCCACGCGGACCGGATCGAGCAGGCGCGGCAGCAGCGCCTCGCCGATGGCCTCCCGCGCGGAGGCGGGCAGGTCGGTCATCAGCTTCGCGTCGCCGACGTGGCGTCCGAAGTACTGGTGGCGCAATTGCTTGGCGCGGAAGGCGGGCTGCCCGATATCGGACAACACCGCCCGGCACCCGGCCAAGTCGAGGTCGGCGAGGTGTCGCGGCGCGGCCTTGCGGGGGCGCGGCTCGGTCAACGTGAGTGCTACAGACATGTCACGACCTAGTCTCGCATGCGACGCGGGGGCGCCGCCAACCCCAGATCGCGGTTTTCACCCGGATCTCTCCTTCATCGCTTACGGCAATCAGCACGCATCACCCGAGGAGGTACCGGAACCACACATAGGCCACCGGCGCCACCATGAGGATGGAGTCGAGACGGTCCATCACTCCTCCGTGTCCCGGGATGAGATTGCTCATGTCCTTGATGCCCAGGTCCCGCTTCAGCAACGAGACCGACAGATCCCCCAACGTAGCGGCCAGGGCCACGCAGACGCCGAACGCCACGCCCAGCGGGAACGGAACCTCGAAGATGAGCCACAGCGTCAGCGCCCCGCCCAGGGCCGCCGCCGCGATCGAGCCGCCGAGGCCCTCCCAGGACTTCTTGGGGCTGATCCTCGGCGTCATCTGGTGGCGCCCGAACAGGACCCCGGCGGTGTAGCCGCCGGTGTCGGAGAGCACCACGGTGAACAGCATGATCAGCACCTGCGCCGCGCCGGTCTCGAGGTCGTATCCGAACAGGTTCGCCGAGCCCGCCTCGGAGGTCGCCAGGAGCATGACGAAGCCGGCCAGGAACGGGATCTGGACGAGCACCAGCGAGGCCGCCGGGACGTCGGCCCGGTAGCCGGTGGCGCCTTCGGAGAGGCGCCACACGAACAGCGCGGCCACTCCCACGGCGGTCCCCAGCAGCAGACCGGTCGCGCCGCCGTACCAGGCCAGGACCACGATGAGCGCGCCGGCCACGGCCAGCGGGATCACCGGGACGTTCTTGCCGCCCTTGCGCATCGCGGCGCCGGTCTCCCAGCAGGCGACGCCGACCGCGATGACGGCGAGGGCCAGGAACGCGATCGGGCGGATCAACAGCGAGGCCAGGACGACGGCGGCCAGGCCGAGCCCGACGCCGATGGCGACGGGCAGGTTGCGCCCGGCCGAGGCCTTGCGGCGGCCCTGCGGCGCCTCGGGCCCGGGCTGGGCGTCGTCGGGGTCCCGCCCGCTCCCGTCATCGGGCGACGGGCGCGGGCGACGGCCGGGCGGGCCGTCGGGGATTACGCTCATCAGATCTCGAGCAGCTCGGACTCTTTGGAGCTCATGAGCTCGTCGACGGTGCCGGTGAAGCGGCCGGTGAGGTCGTCGAGCTCCTTCTCGGCGGAGCGTCCCTCGTCCTCGGAGGCCTCCCCGTCCTTGACGAACTTGCCGATCTCGTCCTTGGCCTTGCGGCGGATGTTGCGGATCGCGATCTTGGCGTCCTCGCCCTTGGCGCGGGCGACCTTGATCATCTCGCGGCGGCGCTCCTCGGTCATGGGAGGCAGGTTGAGCCGCAGCTGGGTCCCCTCGTTGGAGGGGTTGACGCCGAGGTCGGAGTTGCGGATGGCGTTCTCGATGTCGTTGATCTGCGAAGTGTCGAATGGTTTGACCAGCACCATGCGCGGCTCGGGGATGGCGATCGAGGCCACCTGCGGGAGCGGCGTCGGGGCGCCGTAGTAGTCGACGGTGATCCGGTTGAACATGGCGGAGGAGGCGCGGCCGGTGCGGATGACCCCGAATTCCTCTTTGGCGTGCTCGATGGCCCGCTCCATCTTCTCCTCGGCTTCGAGGAGGGTGTCGTCAATCACGGCTTTTCTCACATTCTCTTGCAGCCTGACAGCACTTCTGACCGTACCGTCCGCTATTCGCCGGTGGCGGCGTGGATCAGGGTGCCGAGCCGTTCGCCGACGATCGCGCGGCGGAGGTTGTCGTCGCCTTCGACGCCGAAGACCAGCATCGGCAGGGCGTTGTCCTTGCAGAGGCTGAAGGCGGTCTGGTCGACCACCATGAGCTCGCGTTTCAGGGCCTCGTCGAAGGTGAGGTCCTCGAGACGCTGGGCGGCCGGGTCGACGCGCGGGTCGGCGGTGTAGACCGCGTCGACGCCGTTCTTCGAGACGAGGACGACCTGCGCGCGGATCTCCAGGGCCCGCTGGGCGGCGACGGTGTCGGTGGAGAAGTAGGGGAGGCCGGCGCCGGCGCCGAAGATGACCACGCGGCCCTTCTCGAGGTGGCGGATGGCGCGCAGGGGAAGGTAGGCCTCGGCGACCTGGGCCATGGAGATGGCCGTCTGGACGCGGGTGTCGACGCCTTCCTTCTCGAGGAAGTCCTGGAGGGCCAGGCAGTTCATGACGGTGCCGAGCATGCCCATGTAGTCGGCCCTGGCGCGGTCCATGCCGCGCCGCTGGAGTTCGGCACCGCGGAAGAAGTTGCCGCCGCCGACGACCACCGCGACCTGCACGCCCGCCCGGACGCCGGCGGCGATCTGGCGGGCGACGCCCTGGACTATGTCGGGGTCGACGCCGACTCGGCCGCCGCCGAAGGCCTCACCGGACAGTTTCAAGACGACGCGGCGGTCAGTGGCTTCACTCATGACGTTCCCCTGTTGTCCCTCACGACTGATTCGCGAGTCGTACGGTTGCTCGGCTCCGGACATGGGACGAGGCGGCGGCCAGCGCCGCCGCCTCGCTCCAAATGCTTTACGGCTTGAGCCAGTGTAGTCGGCCGTCTCAGACCGGAGCCTACTCCTGACCGACCTCGAAGCGGATGAAGCCCGTCACCTCGGTGCCCGCCTCGGCGAGGACCTGCTTGACGGTCTTCTTGTTCTCGATGACCGAGTTCTGCTCGAGCAGGCAGAAGTCGCGGAAGTAGGCGTTCACCTTGCCTTCGACGATCTTGTCCCAGGCGCGCTCGGGCTTGCCCTCCTCCTTGGCGGTCTCCAGCGCGACGCGCTTCTCGGCCTCGATGACGTCGGCCGGGACCTCGTCGCGGGCGAGGTACTTCGGGCGCATCGCGGCGGCCTGCATGCCGACCTGGCGGGCGGCCTCGGCGTCGCCGGTGTAGCCGACGAGGATGCCGACGGCCGGAGGCAGGTCGGCGGCCTTGCGGTGCATGTAGACCGCGACGTCGCCGTCGAGCGAGCCGACGCGGCCGACGACGATCTTCTCGCCGAGCTTGACCGACTCCTCGGCGACGACCTCGGCGACGGTCTTGCCGTTGAAGTCGGCGTTCGCGAAGGCGGAGCCGTCCGCGGCGCGGACCTCGTCGGCGTGCTCGACCAGACTCTGGGCGAGCTCGATGAAGGAGCCGCTCTTGGCGACGAAGTCGGTCTCGCAGAGCAGTTCCAGCAGCGTGTTGCCGGACTGGGCGACCAGGCCCTGGGCCGTGGTGCGCTCGGCGCGCTTGCCGACGTCCTTGGCGCCCTTGATGCGCAGCGCCTCGAGCGCGGCGTCGTAGTCGCCGTCTGCCTCTTCAAGGGCCTTCTTGACGTCCATCATCCCGGAGCCGGTGGCTTCCCGGAGCTTCTTGACGTCAGCCATCGTGAAGTTGGCCATTGCTCCCCTTCTTACTTGTTGTCGGCTTCTTCGGCGACCGTCTCGCCTGACGGCTCGACGACCTTCTCGGTGTCCTGGGTCTTCTCGGCCGCGAGGAGGTCCTTCTCCCACTCGGCCAGCGGCTCGCCCTCGGCCTTGCCGGCCTCGGCGTCGCCGCCGCCGGAGCGGGCCATGAGGCCCTCGGCCACGCCGTCGGCGATGACCTTGGTCAGCAGGGCGACGGAGCGGATCGCGTCGTCGTTGCCGGGGACCGGGTAGTCGACCTCGTCGGGGTCGCAGTTGGTGTCGAGGATCGCGACGACGGGGATGCCGAGCTTGCGGGCCTCGTCGACGGCGATGTGCTCTTTCTTGGTGTCGACGATCCAGATCGCCTGCGGGGTCTTCTCCATGTCGCGGAGGCCGCCGAGCGTGCGCTCGAGCTTGTCCTTCTCGCGCATGAGCTGGAGCATTTCCTTCTTGGTGCGGTTGGCCGCACCGTTGGCCTCGATGATCTCGAGTTCCTTGAGACGCATCAGGCGCTTCTGGATCGTCTGGAAGTTGGTGAGCATGCCGCCGAGCCAACGGTGGTTGACGAAGGGCATGCCGACGCGGGCGGCCTGCTCGGCGACCGCTTCCTGGGCCTGCTTCTTGGTGCCGACGAAGAGGACCTCGCCGCCTTCGGCGACGACGTTCTTGGCGAAGTCGTGGGCCTTCTCGGCGTAGTCCACCGTCTGACGCAGGTCGATGACGTAGATGCCGTTGCGGTCGGTGAGGATGTACCGCTTCATCTTCGGGTTCCAGCGACGGGTCTGGTGCCCGAAGTGCACGCCGCTTTCCAGCAGCTGCCTCATGGTGACAACCGACACGGTTGTATTCCTTTCTTTCCCTGGTTTCTTGCGGGGCGGTGCTCGAAGTCCGAGTGCCCCGCGCCTGGCGTCCGCCTGCGGCGATCATGCAACCGGGATGACCCCGGACCTGGGAGATCGCTATGGCCAGACCTCTTCCACCGCTGCATGGCAATGGTGTGGTCGACCGCGACGAGCGCGCGAAGTCGGCACTGCGCACGATGAAGCCGGCGCTGTACCGCTCCGATCAGTGTACGCGGGCGCCGAGCACCACAGCGAGGCCGGTGGACCACAGTGACAGGCACGATCGAGCGTTCCTCGCGAACCGTCTGAACGGTGCTGAAAACCTTGAATGACATGTGAATTCTCAAGTTATCCACAGGGTGACGAACAAGGTTATCCACAGACGAAAAACTTTTTCTTGCCAACTCTGGACAACAGCCTCACCATTGCGTTATGTCTCGACTACACAAAGCAATGGTCTTGATCGCGATCACCGGCTCCCTGCTGGCGGCCTGGGCGAACCTCTGGCCGACGCTCGCCGCGGCGGCCGAGATCCTCCCCACCGCGGCGACGGTCACGGCCGACACTGCCCCGCCAGGCTCGCCAGCGCGGCCGTCCTCCGAGCGGAGCGAACGCTGGGAGGCACCGGTCGGAGCGATCGACCCGGCCACCCGCTTCGACCCGCCGCCGCTCCCCTGGCTGCCCGGTCATCGCGGGGTCGACCTCGCCTCCTCGGCAGGCCATGCCGTGGTCGCCGCCGGCTCCGGCACCGTCGTGTTCGCGGGGAACCTGGCCGGGCGAGGCGTGGTGAGCATCGAACACTCCGGTGGCCTTCGCACCACCTATGAACCCGTCGATCCGGTCGTCTCCCGGGGCGAGGCCGTCGCGGCGGGCCAGGTCATCGGGCATCTCGCGGCGGGCCACGCCTCGTGCCCCACCGCCGCCTGCCTCCACCTCGGCCTCAAACGCGGGCCGGCCTACCTCGACCCGCTCCTGCTCTTCGGCTTCGGCCAGGTGCGGCTCCTCCCCCGGCCCGACGGGGAGGCGCCGTGAACATCAGCGAGGTCAGCCCCCACGAGCTGGGCCGCCTCGGCGAACGCTTCGCCGCCGCCCACCTGCGGCGCGACCGGATGCAGGTGCTGGACCGCAACTGGCGCCACCGCCAAGGCGAGCTCGACCTCATCGCCCGCCAAGCCGACGTCGTCGTCTTCTGCGAGGTCAAGACCCGCCGCTCGCGGCGCTACGGCGGCCCGCTGGACGCGGTCGACGGCGAGAAGCTCCGGCGCGTCACGCGGCTGGCCCGCGCCTGGCTGCGCGAGCACTGCCGCCCCGACCAGCCGTGGCGGATCGACCGAGTGGCCCTGACCGTCGCCGACACCCGCCGCATCGAACTCGAGCATCTCTGGGGGATCAGGCATGGGTTACAGCCGCACCAGCACGATCTGCATGATCGGCACCACCGGCATCGTCGTCACCGTCGAGGCCTCGGTCTTCAAATCCGCCTCCAAAGGCAGCGAGGCGGTGCGCATGTCGGGCCTGCCGGACAGCGTCGTCAACCAGGCGCAGACCAGGGTCCGCTCGGCGATGGCCAACTCGGCACTGAGCTTTCCCGACAAATCGGTCTCCGTCAACTTCGGCCCGGCGTCGCTGCCGACCACCGGCTCGGCCGCGGACCTCGCTCTGGCGGTGACGATCATGTGCGCCGACGACATGGTCCCCGGCCACCGGCTCGACGGCGCCGTCCTGCTGGCCGAGCTCGGTCTGGACGGGAGCCTGCGCTCGGTGCCGGGGACGCTGCCGGCGCTCATGGCCGCCCGGCAGGCCGGATTGACGACCGCGATCGTCTCACCCGAGAACGCGAGTGAGGCGGCGCTGGTCGACGGCATGACGGTGCTGGCGCCGCGGAACCTGGCGACGCTGGTCGCCTGGTTGTACGGCCAGACCGAGCTGGAGCCGGCGGTCCCGGCCGAGCCGGCATCGGTGCCGAAGATCCCCGACCTGGCGGAGCTCCGGGGGCAGCCGACGGCGCGGCGGGCACTGGAGATCGCCGCGGCGGGCGGCCACCACATGTTCCTTTTGGGCCCTCCGGGAGCCGGGAAGACGATGCTGGCCGAGCGCCTTCCGTCGATCCTGCCGCCGCTGTCGGACACCGAGGCAGTGGAGGTGACGTCGCTGCACTCGCTGCGCGGCCGCTTCACCGGCGGCTCGGCGGAGCTGATCCGCCACGCGCCGTTCGAGGCCCCGCACCACTCGATGACGATGCAGGCGCTGGTCGGCGGCGGCCACGGACACGTCGGCCCGGGCTCATTGGCGTTGGCGCACCGAGGGGTGTTGTTCATAGACGAAGCGCCCGAATGGAAGAGGACGGTGCTGGACTCGCTCCGCCAGCCGCTGGAGAGCGGGGAGGTGCAGATCCGCCGCGCGAACGTGTCAATCCGCTATCCGGCGAAGGTGATGCTGGTGCTGGCCGCGAATCCGTGCCCGTGCGCGCCGAGCAAGCCGCACGACTGCACGTGTCCGGCGCGGAACAAGCACCGGTATCTGAGCCGGATCTCGAGGCCGTTGATCGACCGTATCGACCTGAGAGTCGACCTGCCGGCGGTGCCGGCCTCGGCGATCCTGGCGGACCAGGTCGACGCCGAGCCCTCGGAGCCGGTGGCGAAACGGGTCGCGACGGCGAGGGAGGCGGCTGCGGCGAGATGGGCCGAAGCGGGCGAGGCATGGAAGCTCAACAGCGAGGTGCCCGGTCCGGCGCTGCGGTCGGCGAAGTGGCGGCTGCCGCCGAAGACGAGCCGGACCGCCGACGAGCTGCTGATGAAAGAGCGCATCACGGCGAGGGGCTACGACCGGATCTTGAAGCTCGCCTGGACCATCGCCGATCTGCGGCAGCACGGCATGCCGACGGCGGAGGACGTGACGGCGGCGAGCGAGCTGCGCCTGGGCTACACGATCACCTGAACGCCAGGCCGGCTCGGGCAGGAAGGAGGAAAAGGAAGAAGAAGGCGACCCGCAACCCGCGACCCGCAACCCGCAACCCGCAACCCGCAACCCGCAACCCGCAACCCGCGACCCGCAACCCGCAACCCGCAACCCGCAACCCGCAACGACGGATCATCTCCGCCGCACCACCGCATCGATCGCATTTGGAGGAGTCGTGACCAATCTTCCCGAGGATCCGCGCCACGCGCTGATGCTGCTGTCTTCGATAGTCGAACCCGGCGACGCCGAACTCGACGACCTCCTCGGCGAGGTCGGACCGATCGAGGCGGTCAGATGCGTCTGGGAGCGTGAGGTGCCCGAACGGCTTCAACGCATCACGAGCGCGGCCGTGGCCTGCACCCGCGACCCGCGCGAGCGGTGCGAAGCGCTCGTCAGCGCCACTGCGGCGTGCGACTCGCGGGTCCTGGTGCCCGGTGACCGGGAATGGCCGGAGCAGTTGCGCGATCTGCTCCTGGTCTGCGACACCGATGAGCCGCACATGCGCCCGCCCCGCTGCCTGTGGGTGCGCGGCGAGGGCGACCTCGGGGCGATGTGCCGCCGATCGGTCGCCATCGTCGGGGCGCGGGCGGCGAGCGACTACGGCAGGCATGTCGCGGACGGCATCGCCGCCGACCTGGCGGAGGCGGGGTGGACGGTCATCTCCGGAGGCGCGGTCGGCATCGACCGGGCGGCGCACCTGGGCTCGCTGGCTCGCGGCGGCCCGACGGTCGCGGTGCTGGCCTCGGGGGTCGAGCAGCTGTATCCACAGGGCAATCGGCCGATGTTCGACCTCATCGCACAAAAGGGTCTGCTGGTGAGCGAGTGGCCGCCCTGTTCATCGCCGATGCGGCACCGGTTCCTGACTCGCAACCGCGTGATCGCGGCGCTGGCGGCGGGGACGGTCGTCATCGAGGCCGGGGTGCGTTCGGGCGCGCGCAATACGGCCCGCCACGCGGCCGAGCTGGACCGGGTGCTGATGTTCACACCGGGGCCGGTGACGTCGTCGGCATCGATCGGGACGCACGAGCTCGCGAGAGGGCCGTGGGAGGCGCGGCTCGTGACCAGAGCCGAGGAGGTCATCGAGGACGTGACGGGGATCGGAGGGCCGATGGCGCCGTCGCCGCCGACGCAGAGGAAGGCGTTCGACCGCCTGACCGAAGTGCAGGCGCGGCTGGTCGAGGCACTGCCGCGGGGCTATGTGATCGACGAAGGGAGGCTGGCGGCCGCGGCGGGGGTGCCGGTCGTGACGGCGGCGGAGACGCTGGATCGGCTCAGGGAACTGGGCTGGGTGGAGCTGCTCGACGGGAGGTGGCGGCTGGCGAGAATCGAGACGGCATAGCGGCATAGAGGAAGGGAGGCAGGGAAGAGGGGAAGAGAGAGAAGGGAGGAGAGGGCGGGGCGGGAGAGCGCACCCGCGCACCGACAGACGCCCTGCATCCGCTGCACCGCACCGGGGAGCGCGCATCCGCGCACCGACATGATGTCGCCCTCCCGGCACCTCCACCGCAACCGCTACGGCCGCCGGCAGTCTCCGCTTGCCGCAGGGGGGTAGGCCACCGTCACCGTCCGCGGGTCCTCGAGCTCGGCCCGCGGCGCCCAGCACTCGTAGACCGCGCGCTCCACGCACGCCGCTCCCGTGGTCATCGCCGACTCGACGTCCGGGTACTCCAGCCGCAACCGCACCCAGTCCTCGTTCCGGCTCAACACCAGCACGTCGACGTCCCGCCAGCGCGCCTTCGTGTAGAACCGCGTCGCGTTCGTCACCGGATTGCGACTCGCCGCTCCCCGCACATAGGCGCTGAAGCCGTGCCCCGGGTCGGCCGTGACCGGCACCCGCTCGCCCTCGTGCTCGCCCGTCAGACCGGCGTGCACGGCCGGGTCGGACCTGAACAGCGCGCGCCCGTTCTCCGAGCCGGGAATGCGGCTGATCAGGTCGCGGTGCCTCGCACCGGCCACGCGGTCCCACACGTTCGTCTGCGGCTGGTACTGGAACAGCGCGATCTCGGTGCCTTCCGGCGTGTAGGCCAGGATCTCGGCCCGCGCCGTCAGCGGCAGGTCGGCGAGGTCCGCCGTCGCGAACTCGGGAATGAGGTGGTTCCCGCTCGGCAGGAAGCCCGTGCCCAGGATCATCGAGCCGCGCCGCTCGCGTCCGGGCATGGTCACCAGGCCGGGAAAATTGGACGCCTCGGTGCTGACGTAGTCGCACGCGCAGATCGCGCGCCACCGCAGCGCGTAGGCGGCGTCGCCGACGTTGTCGGGGTCGCCGGCCAGCACCACGCGATCGCCCGGCGTGCGCAGGTGCGCCACGTCGAACTCGCGGAAGCACACGCCGCTCACCAGCGGTGCCGTGGTCAACTGCCGCGCCACCTGGTGCCGGTTCAGCGGCTTGATCATGCGGGTGCCGACCGTGACGAACGCCGTCGCCCGCACCGCCGAGACCAAGGCCCGTTCGGCGGCCTCGATGCGCGGGTTCTGGCTGTACTGGTGAACAGTCCGGAAATCGGCCCCCGGCATCATCGGGACGGACACCGGAGCCACGCCGGCCTGCAGCAGTTCCCCTCCCGTACTGGACACTTCGGAGGCATGGACATACCGGTGAAAGGACCTGCCGCTCGGCTGGAACCCGTTTTCGTGGGTGTCCGAATAAAGCTCGAACGCCGCCCCTCCGGCGATGGCGCGCGCCGTATAGCGCCGGTCATGCCAGACAATCTCGGTGGTAGACGTCGAGGTAGCTGGGGCTTGCATATTGCGGAGCCTACAGAAATCGGGGAAAGCTGAGGTTAACCGAACGTGAACAAGTACTTCCCGGGCAGCACGGGACGCGCTCACGTGGTCTCGGTGACTTTCTTGAGACCTCGTGGCGCGTCAGGGTTTTCGCCGCGCTCGATCGCCAGATGGAGTGCGAGTTGTTGCAGGGGAAGAATGTCCAGAATAGCCGCCAGCCTCTCGTCGACGGCGGGGGTCCTGAGCCGAGCCGTCTGACCTGGCAGATCGGCGGCCCCGACCACCACCACGTCCGCCCGCTGGCGGCCCAGCTGGGTCAGCACGTTCCACATCGCGTGGCCGCCGGGGCCGGAGCCGACGACGGCGAGCACCGGCACGCCGGGGTCGGTCATCGCCAGCGGCCCGTGCAGGAGGTCGGCGCCGGAGAACGCCAGCGACGGCAGGTACGAGGTCTCCATGAGCTTGAGGGCGGTCTCGCGCGCGGTCGGGTAGGCGTAGCCGCGGCCGGTGGTCACGAAGCGGTCGGCGAAGCGGTAGCGCCCGGCCAGCTCGTCGGCGCCGGAGCCGTCGAGGACGTCGTGCGCCAGTTCGGGGAGCTTGTCGAGGGCGGCGGCCTCGGTGGGGTCGACCTGCCCGGTGCCGGTGCGGATGCCCTCGATGAGCAGCAGGAGCGTGAGGAGCTCGGCGGTGTAGGTCTTGGTGGCGGCGACGGCCCGCTCGTGGCCGGCGCGGATGTCGAGGTGGAGCTCGGCCTCGTCGGCCAGGCGCGATCCGGAGTTGTTGGTGACGGCGAGGGTGAGCGCGCCGGAGGCGCGGGCGGCGGCGACGACCTGCGCGAGGTCGGGTGAGCCGCCGGACTGGCTCACGGCTATGACGAGGCTGTCCGACCAGTCGGGGCGCGAGTCGTAGACGGTGACGACCGACGGGCTGGCGAGGCTCGCCGGCAGGCCGAGGCGGATCTCGGTGAGGTAGGCGGCGTAGAGGGCGGCGTGGTCGGAGGTGCCGCGGGCGGTGAAGACGATGGAGCGCGGGCGGTGCTCGGCGACGCGGGCGGCGACGGCGGCGATGTCGTCGCGGCCGTGGTCGAGCAGGCCGGCCAGTACCGCGGGCTGCTCGGCGATGTCGGCGGCCATGCCCTGACCCTCGCGCCGAGGTTCGGCATCGGCGCCCCGGCCCTCCTGGTCAGCCGGTGCGGTTGCGTCGGCTGCGCCGACCCTTGGCTCGTTCACGTGACGCTCCTTGTGCGCTTTCCCGTTAAATATTAAATAAACCTTCATAATGAGCCTAGTCGACCCCGGCTCACCGCGTCCACCACCCGCCCGGTGACGTCCCCTAGCTCCATGTTTACAGTCAACGCCCTAGGAGCAGCCAGGATGATGCCGGTATGGTGGATCCCTGCATCCCGACCGACCAAGGAGGAGCGATGGCAAAAGCCGCACGCAAGCGCAAGTCGCGCAAGAAGAAGTCCGCGAACCACGGAAAGCGGCCGAACAGCTGACGCTTCGCGGGGTGGCCAGGGCCGCCCCGCGAACGGACGAACTCGAATCAGACCGTGAACGAGACTTGCCCTTTCGACTTCCCCTCCTCTGCGAAGAGACGAGGGGCTCCAACCGGCCATGCGGGTGGGATCCCCGCTTCAATGGCGACTGCCGCGACACCGCACAGGCGTTTCGGTCTTACCACGGGCGTCACGTCCCGCCGGCCCGTCGGTAGGCCAGATCGGCTCGGTGCCCGCCTCATGAGCAGCGCTGAACCTATCCGAGGGACCAGATGACCGCATCGCCGCGCGACGAGCGCGACCCGAACCAGCCGAGCACCCGCGAGCGGATCCAGCAGACCGCGATCGCGCTGTTCAGCGAGCACGGCTACGAACACACGTCTCTTCGGGAGATCGCCGAGCAGCTCGGCGTGACCAAGGCGGCCCTCTACTATCATTTCAAGACCAAAGAGGACATCGCGGCGAGCTTCTTCGACTCGTACGCCGAGGACGTCGACCGCATCTGCGAATGGGGAGAATCGCAGCCGCGGAATCTCGACACCCGCCGGGAACTGCTGCGCCGCTACGCCGAGGTCATCCGCTCACATGTCCCTGTGTTGAAGTTCATGCAGCACAATCAGGCCGCACTGTCGCGACTGGACCGCGGCTCGATCTTCCAGAAGCGGCGGCAGCGGCTGCACGCGCTGCTGGTGGACGAGAACGACGAGCTGATCGACCGCCTGCGGGCTTGGGACGCGCTGGCGACGCTGTACAGCGCGTGGATCACCTACCGCGGGACGATCGACTCCGAGGAGGATCTGCGCGAGGCCTCGCTGAAGATCTCGATCGGCCTGCTCGAAGCGAACCACGCGCGCGGGGCCGAGGAGCGGTCCGAGGACTGAACCCGGCGGCGAGAGGAAAGCCGCGGTCGACGGCGAGCGCGTGGCCGCGCTCCGGCGCGGACCCGAATGGGCCCTCGACATGGAGGGCGACCGGGCTTCCGAGTACGGGGCGGCATCACGGCCGCTCGCTGGACCGCCTCGGTGGAGCACACCGGCGGCGAGAGACGAGCTGCGATCGCGGTTCGGCGCGGCCGCTCGCGCGTCAGCGCTCGCGCTCGGCGACCTCGGTGAACACCTCGCCGACCTGCTCGATCGCGCTCAGCTTCCGACGCAGGCGCTCCTTGACCTCCTGAGGCGCCTGCTCCTTGCTGCAGCACCGGTGGACGATCGTGCGCACTTCCTGCTCGATGCCGTATTCGGCGAGGCACGGCGAGCACTCGTCGAGATGAGCCCGGATCACCGAGCGGCGGACTTCGGAGCACTCGTCGTCGATGTAGAGGTAGACCTCTTCGAGGACCTCGCGACAGTCGAGCTCGGGCTTCTCCGATTCAGGGCTGGTCACCGTTGTCCCTCCCGTGCGGCCGAGAGGCCGCGGTCCGCGGCGTAGGCGCTCAACATCTGGCGCAGTTGGCGGCGGCCTCGGTGAAGCCGCGACATGACGGTCCCGATGGGGGTGCCCATGATGTCGGCGATCTCCTTGTAGGAGAAGCCTTCGACGTCGGCGAGGTAGACCGTCAGCCGGAAGTCCTCGCCGAGGCTCTGGAGAGCCTCCTTGACGTCGGAGTCGGGCAGGCGGTCGAGCGCCTCCGTCTCGGCCGAGCGCAGCCCGGTCGCGCTGTGCGACTCGGCGTCGGCGAGCTGCCAGTCGGTGATCTCGTCGGTGGGCGAGGTCTGCGGCTGGCGCTTCTTCTTCCGGTAGGAGTTGATGTACGTGTTGGTGAGGATCCGGTACAGCCAGGCCTTGAGGTTCGTTCCCTCGCGGAACTGGTGGAACTTCGAGTAGGCCTTGAGATAGGTCTCCTGCACCAGGTCCTCGGCGTCGGCCGGGTTGCGCGTCATGCGCAGCGCGGCGCCGTAAAGCTGGTCGAGCAGCGGCATCGCGTCGCGTTCGAAGCGAGTGCGCCGCTCTTGGGCGGTCTCGTTGCCTGGCTCGGTCACCGTCTCCCTCTCATCGGGCATCGCTTCCGAGCCTACGGCAGCGAGGTCAGGGGAGGCGGAGGAAATGGGGGCGGCAGTGACGTCGACCCCGCGTTCGGAAGCCTGGTCGCCCTCCATGTCGGGGGTCCATTCGGGTCCGCGCAGGAGTGCGGCCACGCGCTCGTCGTCGCTGAGCGAGCCGTCGACTCGCGGGCTGCGCCGAGGCTGCGGCCGAACAGTCATCATCATGCGGGTCCTCTCCTTCCTGAGAGACTCGAACCGCACAACGCCGCAGGGCCCCCGTTCATTCCGCGACGAGCGGAATCCGGACAGTCGCGATCGCCACACTCGCCTCACGCCTTCGTGGCGACGGCCGAGCGTCTCCGTTCGTCCCGTCGGCGTCCTCGACGAGTCCCGGCTGGGAGACCGCGGTGATCACGGCGTCGAACGGGGCCGATGGGCACTAGCACGTCCATTGGGCTTCAGGAGGCCTGTGGCGGGAAATAACCTGATTGATTCTAATATGTAGCTAATACATAACTTTGCGTGCTCTCGGTCGTTATCGTGAATGGGCCCAGCCGGGCCCTGACGCGTCCGATGATTCGGCGCGTGCTCTCCCAGTGCCTGCCCCGGGTCGGTGGACTGACACCGCCGCCGACCCGGGGAGGTCAATTCGCCCCTCCGGCCGCCGACAGACCGCGCCGAGCGGGTGCTGCGGTCGACCGGCCGTCGATCCTCACCGAGGCCGAGCCGAAGCGCCGCGGCCGGTCGTCCGATCCCGCGGCCGCCTCACCGCCGCGATCCCGTTCGCCTCATGCGGCCGTCATCGCAGGAGCCACGGCGCATGTCCGCTTGTCGGCCCTCCGCTCGGCCGCCCACACGAAAGCCGCGGCGCCTGAGGGATGCGCCGCGGCCGGTTCCTCCTGTCACGCCCCCACCGCGAGGGGGTTGATGTCCTTCCAGGCCTCGATCATCGCCCGGCGCTCCCTGGGAGCCGTGGCCCCCCAGATGCCGTGCCGGTCGCGAGCCTCGAGTGCCCGCACCAGGCACGGCGTCCTCACGGGGCATGAGGCGCACAGCTTGAGCGCGTCGTCGACGGGCTCGCGCGGCTCGGGGAACATGACGTCCGGCTCAGCGTCGGCGCAGTTGCCCTGGCGCAGCCAGTGGGCCGCGCTCATCCGGTATTCACCTTTGATCTCATTGCGGTATTCGGCCGCGTCGAGCAGCCTGGGGTCCGTTCGTGCTCGCGCTACCTCTTCCGGGCGGATCCGCCGCATCTCTGCCTCCCTTTGCCGTCCGCCACCGCCTCACGAAGGGCAATCACACCGTCGGCGGTGGCTTGTACACCAAAGAACGACGCTCGGGGGTACAGATACCGCCCAACGAACGTGATTGATTTCACATTCCGGGAAGCGGTGAATGCCCTTCTTCGGCATCGACGGGACGAACCAGCTCAGGGCCGTTGTTGCTCGTCCGCCCCACCGCGCGGCCGACCTTCCGGATCTCGATCTCCTCGGGCAGGCCGGGGTGCGGGCCGGCCAGGAGTTCGCCCTCGTCGGCGTCCTCCTCCCCCAGCCAGGCTCCGAACCGTTCGGGCGGAAGGACGTACGGCATCCGATCGTGCACGGTCTCGAACGCCTCCCCCATCGCCGGGCACGTCAACACCGTGAAGCTCAACAGGCTCGTCTCGCCCTGTTTCCAGCTTTCCCACAGTCCCGCGAAGACGACTCCACCCGGACGGGTGAAGAAGTACGGCTGCTTGCCGCCGCCCGGGAGCTTGCGCCACTCGTACCAGCCGTCGGCCGGAACCAGTGCCCGCCGCGAGGCGAACGGCCGCCGGTAGGCCTTCGAGGTGGACACGGTCTCGATGCGGGCGTTGAACATCCTGCCGCCGATCGACGGATCCGAGGCCCACGGCGGCACCAGGCCCCACCGCGCCGCCTCAACAACGCGTTCATCGCGGCTCTTCGAGCGGCGCACCACCGGCGCCGACACCGTGGGCGCGATGTTGAAATTCGGCTGCCACGCGCCCGCGAGCAGATCTTCGGCGTCGAACAGGGCGGCCATGTCGCCGCCGGATTTGCTGTTGGCGTACCTACCACACATGACCCCACGCTAGCGCCGACCACCGACAGCCGTGCAGGACCGCCCGGTTCGGATCCCGGAGACGGGCGGCGACACGCCTGGGCCGTGCTTCACGACTCGGGCGGGATCGCATCTGAGTCCATTCGTTCGATCGCGGTGCCGAGCCATGCCCGCGAGCGCCCTCGGCGAAGGAAAGACCGGCTGCCGGGGTGGTGACCGGGCTTCCCGTCAGCGCGGCGAGCGGGCACACCGCCGGTCGCCGCGCACGGGGCCGACCGGTCCGATCCACAGGGCGGCTCCCGCACCGCCGGGCCACTAGAATGGGGCCGTGACAGGAACCGCCGCACCCAAGCAACGCCGATGGACGCCGCCGTACGCCGAGTCCGAGCTCGACGCCGTCGTCCGCGTGCCCGGCTCGAAATCGATGACCGCCCGCGCGCTCGTCCTCGCGAGCCTGGCGAGCGGCCCTTCGACGATCCGACGCCCCCTCTACTCCCGCGACACCCTGCTCATGGTCGACGCCCTGCGCTCGCTCGGCGTCGACGTCGACACCGCCGACGAGGAGCTGTGGACCGTCACCCCCGCCCCGCTCCGCGGCGGCGTCGACGTCGACTGCGGCCTCGCCGGCACCGTCATGCGCTTCCTGCCGCCCGTGGCGGCCCTCGCCGACGGCCCGGTGTCCTTCGACGGCGACCCCCACGCCCGCGAACGCCCCAACGACGGCGTCATCAAGGCCCTGCGCGACCTCGGCGTCCGAGTCGACGACGGCGGCCGCGCCGCCCTGCCGTTCACCGTGAACGCCACCGGCCGCGTCGCGGGAGGCGAACTGGCCGTCGACGCCTCCAAGACGTCCCAGCTGGTCAGCGCCCTGCTCATGGCCGCGCCCCGCTTCGAGCACGGCCTCGACCTGCGCCACGTCGGCGACCGGCCCGTCCCCAGTCGCCCCTACCTCGACATGGTCGTCCAGATGCTGCGCCAGGCCGGCGCCGAGGTCGACGACTCCGAGGAGAACCGCTGGCGCGTCGCGCCCGGCGAGCTGAACGGCCGCGAATGGTCCATCGAACCCGACCTCCAGAACGCCGCCCCGTTCCTGTGCGCCGCCGTCGCCGTCGGCGGCCGCATCACCGTCCTGGACTGGCCCACCGAGACCACCCAGGCCGGCGATCGCATCCGCGACATCCTCGTCGACCTGGGCTCCCGCGTCGAATGGAGCCGCGGCGGCCTCACCGTCATCGGCGCCCCCTCGACCCTGCCGGTCGACCTCGACCTGTCGGACGCCTCCGAGCTCACCCCCTCCTTGGCGGCCCTGTTCGGCCTCAACCGCGGGCCGTCCTCGATCCGCGGCGTCGCCCACATCAGAGGCCACGAGACCGACCGCATCGCCGCGCTGACCAAGGAGCTCACCAAGCTCGGCGCCGAGGTCCTCGAGTACGACGACGGCCTCAAGATCTCCGGCCGGGCTACCCGCCCGATGACCTGGGAGACCTACGCCGACCACCGGATGGCCCACGCGGGCGCCATCGTCGGCCTGGTCACGCCGGGCTTCAAGGTCTCCGACGTCGCCTGCACCTCCAAGACCTGGCCCGACTTCGCCGAAGCCTGGGAGCGGGCGATCCTGCGAGACGGCAACGCGGAAGGCTCGGGCGCCTAGTGCCGCCCCGGGAGTACGACGAGGACGACGTGCGGGTCCGCCCCGCGCGGCGCTCCCGCCCCCGGACCAAGATCCGCCCCAAGCACGACGACGCGAAGGAAGGCTTCGTCACCGCCGTCGACCGGGGCCGCTACACCTGCCTGGTCGACGACACCGCCGTCACCGCGATGAAGGCCCGCGAGCTGGGCAGGCAGTCGATCGTCGTCGGCGACCGCGCCGCCCTGGTCGGCGATCTGACCGGCCGCGAGGGCACGCTCGCCAGAGTCGTCCGCATCGCCCCCAGGCACGGCGAGCTGCGCCGCTCGGCCGACGACGAGAACTCGAACGAGCGCGTCGTGGTCGCCAACGTCGACCAGCTGGTGATCGTCGCGAGCCTCGTCGACCCGCCGCTGCGCTACGGCTTCGTCGACCGCTGCCTGGTGGCCGCCTACGACGCCGACGTCGCCCCGGTGCTGTGCCTGACCAAGACCGACCTCGCGCCCGAACTCGTCGCCGAAGTCGAGGCCTACTACTCCCAGCTCGAGCTGACGACGGTCACCACCAGGCCCGAGGAGCCGCTGGAGGACCTCCAAGGCCTCCTGGCCGGCAAGGAGAACGTGTTCTTCGGGCATTCGGGGGTCGGCAAGTCCACCCTCATCAACCGGCTCGTGCCCGGCGCCGGGCGCGCCGTCGGCGAGGTCCGCTCGATCGGCAAGGGCAGCCACACCTCGACCAGCACCGTGGCGCTCGAACTGCCCGGCGGCGGCTGGGTCATCGACACCCCCGGCGTCCGCTCCTTCGGGCTCGCCCACGTCACCCCCGATTCGATTCTCAAGGCCTTCCCCGAGCTCGAGGCGATCGCCGCCGACTGCCCGCGCGGGTGCACGCACACGCCCGAGATCGGCGACTGCGCGCTCGACGCGGCGATCGGACCGGACGATCAGGCGGCCGGCCGCCTGGCCTCGTTCCGGCGGATGCTCGCCTCGCTGGCCGAGGCCGACGGCAAGAACTGAGCGGCGCGCAATCGAGCCGGGGCCCGGATCGGCCGCGACTGTAGGATGAGCGCATGCCCACCTCGAGCTACAACGACGATCTCGGCCTCGCGCACCTCCTCGCGGACAGCGCCGCCCGGATCGGCTCGGAGCGGTTCCGCTCCTCGGACCTGCGCATCTCCACCAAACCGGACATGACCGAGGTCTCGGACGCGGACACCACCATCGAGGAGGTCATCCGCTCGACCCTCTCCCGTGCCAGGCCCAGGGACGGCGTCTACGGCGAAGAGTTCGGCGACAACCCGGGCGCCTCGGGCCGCAAGTGGGTCGTCGACCCGATCGACGCCACCCGCAACTACGTTCGCGGCGTGCCGATCTGGGCTACGCTCATCGCCCTGTTCGACCGCGGCGAGCCGGTCGTCGGGGTCGTCAGCGCCCCCGCGCTCGGGCGGCGCTGGTGGGCCATGAAGGGCGCGGGCGCCTTCGCCGGGCGCGACCAGCGCGCCGGCAAGCGGATCCAGGTCTCGCAGGTCGCGAAGCTCTCCGACGCCTCGGTGAGCATCTCCTCGATCACGGGCTGGACGAAGGTGGGCCGCGAGGGCGCGATGCTGGCGATGCTGCACGAGGCCTGGCGCGAGCGCGGCTTCGGCGACTTCTACTCCTACGTGCTGCTCGCCGAGGGCAGTGTCGACATCGCGGCCGAACCGGAAGTGGCGCTGTGGGATCTGGCGCCGCTGGCGCTGATCGTCGAGGAGGCCGGGGGCGCCTTCACCGACCTCAAGGGCCGTCCGGGGCCGGACGGCGGCTCCGCTCTGGCGACCAACGGCCTGCTGCACGAGCATGCGATGGAGCGCCTCGGGATCCGCTGAGCCGGCCCCCGGCCCGCTTCACCTGCCGGCGAGGAACTTCAGGTGCTCGCCGCGTTGGTGGACGCCGCCGCCTTCGTGCTTGTTCCACGGCCACACGGTGATCCGCTTCTCGCCCTGCCAGCGGTTGTAGGCGGCGAAGACCGTCGAGGGCGGGCAGATGTCGTCCATGAGGCCCACCGAGTACAGCGCCGGGGCGGTGCCCCGGGCCGCGAAGTGCACGCCGTCGAAGTACGACAGCGTCCCGAAGACCTCGTCCTCGCGCAGCCGCTGCCCGGCGAGGAACTCGACGAGCTCCTGGTAGGGGAAGCCGTCGGTGATCTCGACGGCGCGGCGGAAGTGGGTCAGGAACGGCACGTCGACGACCGCGCCGGCCACGTCGTCGCGCAGGCCGGCAACCGCTTGGGTGATGCCGCCGCCCTGGCTGCCGCCGAGGACGACGATGCGGTCGGGGTCGACGGCCTCGTGGCCCTTGGCGACGTCGACGGCGCGGACGGCGTCGGTGAAGACGCGCCGGTAGTAGTAGTGCTCGGGCGATTCGAGGCCCTGGGTCATCCAGCCGCCGCGGGTGGGGCCGGTGCCGCCGTAGGGGTCGCCGGTGTCGCCGGGCTGCCAGTTGCCGTAGCCCTGGCCGCGGGTGTCCATGACCAGGTGGGCCCAGCCCGCGGAGGGGTACATGGTGTGGGCCCAGGGCACCGAGCGGCCGCCGGAGTAGCCGATGTACTCCACGACGCACGGCAGTGGACGCTCGACGCCCTTGGGGAGCACGAGCCAGCCCTTGATGGGGTGGCCGCCGAAGCCGGCGAAGGTGAGGTCGAAGACCTCGACGGCGGTCAGTCCCGCGTCGATCGCCTCGAGCCGGACGTCGAGGTCGTGCTCGGCCGCCTCGCCGAGGGTGCGCTTCCAGAACTCGTCGAAATCGGCCGGTTCGGGGACGTCGGGCCGGTAGTCGCGGAGCTGGTCGAGCGGTAGGTCGAAAAGTGCCATGGCATGTTTCTAGCACAGGGGCACGAGAAAGGCCACATGCTCGAACAGCATCGAACATCTCGGCAGAGGCATCGCCGTATCGTCCATATTGCTGTTACAGATTGTGTATTTTTCCCTTACACCCCTAATGTGATAGAAAGTCAGAACGCTCCTTCGCGAGCGGACGTCCGGACCCGGCGCGCGGCGACGCTCCCTCGAGCGCCGCCGAAGGACCCGCCGGGCCGCCCTCGCGACCTCGGGCCGCAGGTGGCCGCCGACACGAGGTCGGGACGGCTGCGCAAGCACAACGCTTATACCCCTTCTGATCTGGATTGCATAGCGCAAACGCTTGCATTCCGATAGGGGTAGCGATAACATACATTGACACATTTGAATGCCCTGTGACGACGGCGCCCGCGGGCCACGGCTTCGCGAGCCTCACCGCCAAGGGGCGCAAATCCATCGACCGAGAGGACGAAAACGTGAGCACCAACCCGGCAGTTCCGCGAGTCAAGCGGCGCGTGCTCCTCGCTTCCACCGCTGGGGCCGCCGCGGCCGCCAGCGGCATCGGCGTCTGGGCGACCCAGAGCGCGGGCGCCGAGAGCAACCCGCGGCCCGCCTCGGGCGGCGACGCCGCCCCGTTCCAGGGCAGCGTCCAGGGATGGGCGAGCCAGAACGGCGGCGTCACGGGCGGCTCCCAGGAGACCCCCGTCTCGAGCGCCGACGAGTTTCTCTCCGCCATCAGCGAAGGCGGCCTCATCGTCCGCCTGAGCGGGTCGATCTCCATCGACGGCATGAACGACGTCGCCTCGGACACGACGATCATCGGCGACTCGGGCGCCACGATCACCGGCGGCGGCCTCGACATGAGCGGCCAGAGCAACATCATCATCACGAATCTGACCTTCGACGACTGGGGCGATGACGCGATCAACGTCCAGGAGAGCTCGACGAACATCTGGATCCACCACAACACCTTCGGCGTCGGCAACGACGGCTGCCTCGACATCAAGCGCGAGTCGGACTTCATCACCGTGGCGTGGAACCTGTTCGACGGGCACGACAAGAACATGCTCCTCGGGCACTCCGACGACCACACCGCCGACCGGGGCCACCTGCGGGTGACCTACCACCACAACTACTTCAACGGCACCAACCAGCGCAACCCGCGGGTGCGCTTCGGCGAGGGCGTCCACGTGGTGAACAACTACTACCGCGACATCGGCTCGTACGGCGTCGCGACCACCATGGACGCCGGAGTCATCCTGGAGGCCAACTACTTCGAGAACGTCGACACCCCGGTCGAGATCGGGACGGGCGACTCCGATCCCGGCCGCCTGGTGGCGATCGACAACTACCTCGACAACTCCAGCGAGCCGGAGCAGAACGGCAGCGTCTCGACGGACCTGCCGTACTCGTTCCCGGTGGACCCGGCCGACCAGATCGCCTCCATCGTGAGCGGCGGAGCGGGCGCGAGCTAGTCCCTCCAAGCACAACCGCATCTCGGGGCCGACGGCATGCCGTCGGCCCCTTTCGGCGTCTTCAGCATCTAATTCGGACGCAGGACTTGCAAACGTTATCCGCCTGCCGCTACGATCCCTTGTATATCGAGGTCTCTAAATATATAGATCACCTCGCCTCCGGAGGGTCCGCGCAGCCGGCCGCTCCGGCCTCCCGTTCAACCTCGACCCCGATCCGGCGGAACCGGATCGGGAGGCAGATCCATAACCCCGCAAGCAATCGCTTGCACTTCCTCTCAACCCGAAAAGGTCATAACGACATGGACAACAACCTCCTCGGCAGCAGATACTCGCGCCGCCGCTTCTGGAAGGTCGCCGGGCTCACGGCGGCCGTACCGGTGGCCGCCTCCTCGGGCCTCCTGCTCGCCAACCCGGCACAGGCGGTGCAGACGGACACCTGGTACAAGCTCGTCAGCCGCCACTCCGGCCTCGTCCTCGACATCCTCGACATCTCCACCGCGGCGGGCGCCGAGCTCATCCAGTGGAACGACACCGGCACCCAGAACCAGCAGTTCCGCTTCATCGACGCGGGCGGCGGCTACTACCGCATCCAGGCCAGGCACTCCGGTCTGGTCCTCGACGTGTGGGAGTGGAACCCCGACAACGGCGCGACCATCGTGCAGTTCGACGACCTGGGCGGCACCAACCAGCAGTGGCAGGTCCGCGAGAGCGGCGGCTACGCCGGCTTCGTCAACCGCTTCTCCGGCAAGGCCCTCGACGTCTGGGAGTGGTCGACCGAACCCGGCTCCCGCATCTCCCAGTACGACGACACCGGCGGCTGGAACCAGCAGTGGCAGCTCGTCGAAGTCGGCGACGGCGGCGACCCGGACCCCGACCCGCCCGGCGGCCTGGTCGGCTGGGCCACCCAGAACGGCGGCACCACCGGCGGCGGCAGCGCTTCGCCGATCAACGTCTCCTCCGCCGGGGCGCTGGCGGACGCGGTGAGCGGCAGCTCGTCGAGGGTTGTCCGTGTGAGCGGTACCATCAACCTGGGCGACATGACCGACGTCGGCTCCAACGTCACGATCATCGGCGCCTCCGGCGCCAGGATCACCGGGGGCGGCTTCCACCTCAGCGGCTCGCACAACGTCATCATCACCAACCTGACGTTCGACGACTGGGACGACGACGCCATCAACATCCAGGACGGCTCGACGAACATCTGGGTCGACCACAACACCTTCGGGACCGGTTATGACGGCTCGTGCGACGTCAAGCGAGAGTCGGACTTCGTCACCGTGTCGTGGAACCGCTTCAACGGCAGCGAGAAGAACATGCTGCTCGGCCACTCCGACGGCCACACCGCCGACCGCGGCCACCTGCGGGTGACCTATCACCACAACTACTTCAACGGCACCAACTCGCGCAACCCGCGCGTGCGCTTCGGCGACCCGGTCCACGTCTACAACAACTACTACCGGAACGTCAGCGGCTACGGCTGCGCCACCACGATGGACGCCGGTGTCATCTTCGAAGGCAACTACATCGAGAACACCGACAACCCCGTCGAGATCGGCTACGCCGACTCCGACCCCGGGCGCTGCGTCTCCAGGAACAACCACCTGGTGGGCTCGCCGACCCCGGCATCGAGCGGCTCGGTGCAGGGAGTGCCCTACGGCTACTCCCTCGACACGCCCTCGCAGATCGCCTCGATCGTCAGCGGCGGTGCCGGCGCCCGTTAAAGGAGGAACACGAAACGCCGAGGGCCTGGCCCCCAAGCCCGGCGAGGCGGTATCCGAGTCCGTTTGTTCGCTCGCAGTGCCAGGTCATGGCTCGCGAGCAAGGCGAAGGGGCGTCCAGATTCAGCACCGGGATCTGGGCGTCCCGAAAACGCGGCCTTCCTTTCAGGGCGAGCGCAGCGAGCACGATGTCGGGTGGTGGTGGGCGACGGGCACACGGCTTGTGGCCGCGCAGCGGCGTCCGGTTCGGGTGGTGGTGGGCGACGGGCGGGCCCCCCTCATAGCCCAACGGCCCCGAGCTGATTCAAGAATCGCAGGATCCCAGCCGTGGTCTCCTCGGGGTTTTCCAGCGGAGGGAGGTGACCTGCGTTCGAGACCAGGTTGAACGTCGCCTCCGGAATCTCATCGGCCATCGCCTGCATCGAGGCGCGTGGGGTGCGTGTGTCATCCGTTCCGATGAGAAGCAGGGTTGGAAGATCCACGATCGATTGCAGTAGAGGCGTACTGTCGGCGCGGTCGCGCATGGCCTCCAGTGCTTCAATGATCCCTGTCGCGGACGGGCGCTCCATCATCTGCCCAAGCCGCCGCCTGACTCCGGCGGGCGAGCCCTCTGCCAGGAACTTCGACGCCAGTTCATCCGCGAGCCCGCTCGCATCGCCGTTTCGCACACGGGCGATCATGTCGTTGCGGCTCGCCTTCCGCTCAGCCGAATCAGCCTCCGTCCGCGCGTCCAGGACGATGAGCCCGGCCACGTGCCGGCGGTGCCGGCGAAGGAATTCGAAAGCGACGTAAGCGCCCATGCTCAGCCCGCACAGCACGGTGCGACCGATGTCGAGGGCGTCGAGCAGGGCCGCGAGGTCGTCGGCATAGACGTTCATGCTGTAGCCGTCCTCGGCGGCCTCGCTGAGGCCCATGCCGCGCAGATCCGGCGCGATCCGCCGCCAACCCTCGAGCCCGACGACCTGGCCCCGCCACATCGTGCGGTCGAACATGAAGCCGTGAATGAACAGAATCGCAGGCCCCTTGCCCACATCGTCATAGGCGAGGCGGACGCCGTTCACGGCGATGTGCCTGGGTTCGGGTGTGCGCTCACTCATCGGGCGTCGTGAAAGCCGAGGCGGGCCATGTCGGCGCGACGGGGTACCCGCGTGCTACAACTCCTTGTCATCGCGGTGGTCGGCGAGCCCGGTCGTCTCGCGGCGTGTGACGTCCATCATGTCCATATCGACGCCACCGCCAGTCTGGCGCTGCAGCCCATAGACCTGTTGGGAGAAGTTCATCCGGCTCAGGATCGCCTCGATCTTCTCGTGCTTGTCAGGCGGGAGGATCTCGGCGGGGTCGCCGACGGCCACCCACATGATCGGGACGAGCGAGTCGGGCGGAAGGACACTGCGGACGTGGACGACACCGTCGATGCGGACCTCTGTGCGTCGGCCGACCCGCGCGGCCTGATAGATCTTGACACCCGTGGCGAGGAAGCATTCGTCCCCGACAGTGCAGCCCTTGAGCGACGAATGCGGTCCTATTAGGATGTTGTCGCCGATCTCGACGGCGTCGCTGTCCGTGCTGCGGATGTTCAGGTTCTCGCGAATCACGCACTGCGTACCGATGCGCACCGGCATGCCATGAGCCTCGATCACCGCCCCGTAGGAGACGTGAGTTCGCGCGCCGATCGTCACGTCTCCGCAGATGACCGCAGTGGGTGCGATATATGCGGTCGGATCGATGCTGGGTCGTTTGCCTTGGTGTTCGATCAGCATGAGCAACCCCCTGGCGGTATGGCCGGGAACTGGCCTGAAATGTGAATGAGGCACACGCCTGGTGCGCCGGGTCGAGCGATTCAGCCGACAGGCACCGCAACGGCCCGCAATCGCGACCGCCTCCACCCGGCTCTTCCGTGCTTACCCGGGCGGACCCGACGCAATCGCCGACTTGCCGTGATGGCTGTCACGCGCGATCATCCCGCTTGACTCAGTCGGGCGGACGCGGCCGAAGGCCGCCCGGTCGAAACCGGGAGCCCCTCGATCGTCTAGGCCCAGGGGAACCCGAGCTCGCCGAACAGCTTGCCGTCCTTCGCGGCCCGCTCGACCGCGGTGTCCGCGTCGTCGAGCAGCGTCACCGGGTCATCGCCGACGCGCCGCAGATGCGACTCGTCGACCAGGCGCGGGACCGGGTCGTTCAGGACCCGCTCCAGAACACCCGTGAAGGTCTTGGCCCGCCGCAGCCCCGAGATGAGGCCGACGCCCCGCTGGCGGTGCAGGATCAGGTTGTCGAGCAGGTCGGTGCGGCCGTACTGCTTCGGCTCGTCCTCCCCGGGCAGGCGCAGCCTGTCGGTGGGGTACTGGAGCCACGCCTCGCCCTCGGTGCCGCGCACATAGATGTCGCCCTCGATCTTGCGGTCCCCGCACAGGGTCACGGCGACGGTGACGGTGACGCCGCCCTTGTTGAGCCCGCGCCAGGCGGCGGTGTCGTCGACCTCGACCGCCGGGCGGCACCGCAGCCGCTCCAGTTCGATCTCGCCGTCCATCGGCCAGTCCCCCGCGATCGCCAGCGCCTGCTGGGAGGCGTGCGCGAACGGGTTCGCCAGCGCGCCGTCCGCGATGAGGACGCCGTTCGCCTCCCGCTTGCCCGCCCACGGGGAGCGGCGGTAGTAGGAGTCGGGTCTGCGCCAGGACCCGGCGACGCCGACGGCCTCGAGCCGCCCGAGCCGCCCGGCCTCCATCGCGTCGCGCAGCGCGGTGAACGCGTGCGAGCCGAGCGCCTGGAAGCCGACCTGGACGGCCCGGCCGGTCTCGACCATGACGTCGTAGAGCAGCCCGTACTCCTCGAGCGAGGCCACCGGCGGCTTCTCGAGGTAGACGTCGGCGCCGTGGCGCATCGCGGCGGAGGCGATCGGCAGGTGCGTCGGCGGCGGCGTGGCGATGATGACGATGTGGGGCTCGGTGGCCTCCAGCATCCGCTCGTAGTCGTCGAAGACCGGGGTGTCGCCGATGGGGATGTCGGCGTTCTCGGCGATCTCGGCGGTGTCGCACAGGCCGACGAGCTCCAAAGCGCCCGCTCGCCGCCTCGGTTCGATGGTGCGTCGGTGGTGCAGGCCGTAGCCGTTCGCACCGACCAGGGCGATGCGAGGGATGCGAAGGTCCATCAGAGGCTCTCCAAAGTCTGGGCCGCTCCGTGCCGGTCGAGATCGGCCAGCCACGCCGCTGTGGCCTGTCGCAGTTCGTCGTTGGACGCGACCGGTTCGGGAACGACCTGCCGGACTCTGAGGATAGCGTCTACCAGATCGGCGGGCCGGGCCCCGGCGTCGGCCAGGCTCCGGCGCAGGACGGGCGCGAGCGGGTCGTCCAGCGGCAGGCTCGCGCCGTCGTCGGCCCGCCCGGCGCAGAAGCGGATCCAAGCGGCCAGCGGCAGCGCGATGAGCTCGGGCCGCACCCCGGCCGCGGTGAGGTCGGCGATGGTCGCGAAGAGCCGCTGCGGGAGCTTCTGGCTGCCGTCCATGGCGACCTGGAGGCACCGGTGCCTGATGCCGGGGTTGGCGAAGCGTTCGAGCACGGACCGCCCGTAGGCGACGGTGCTCTGCCCGTCGGGCGGCGTGAAGCTGGGCGCGATCTGCTCGGCGATGAGGCGCTCGGCGAAGCCGCGGGCGCCGGGGAGCGCGAGGGCGTCGCCGATGGTCTCGACGCCCGCGAGCGCGCCGAGGTAGGCGAGCGTGGAGTGGACGCCGTTGAGGGTGCGCAGTTTCAGGCGCTCCCAGCCGGCGACGTCGCCGGTGAAGGTCGCGTCCCACTCCGGCCTCGGCCCGGCGAAGCGGTCCTCGATGACCCACTGGGAGAACGGCTCGGCCTCGACGGCGGCGGCGTCGGCGAGGCCGAGCGCCTCGGCGGCGCGGTCGTACGTGGCCTGTGTGGAGGCCGGGACGATCCGGTCGACCATGGTCGAGGGGAAGGTGACGTGCTTGTCGGCCCAGGCGCGGGTGCGGTCGTCGAGGAGCGGTTCGACGGCGGCTCGGGTGGTCTCGCCGTTGTCGGGCAGGTTGTCGCAGCACAGGATCGTCACCGGGGCCCCGCTCTGCTCGGCCCGGCGCGCCAGTCCTCTCGCGAGGAGGCCGGGGACGCCGTCGGGGTCGCGGTAGGCCTTCTCGGTGACGGTGAGGGTGACGACGTGGGTGTCCTCGGCGGCGACGAGGCCGATCGCGCGCTCGGTCTCGGTGGCGAGGTGGAGCGTGTCGACGATGGAGCCGACCACGCGCACCGAGGCGCCGTCGGGCCCGAGCGTGGCGACCGTGTAGAGCCCGTCCTGGGCGGCGAGGGCGTCGATGACCTCGCGGGAGCGCGGCGCGGCGATCGTGATGCCCCAGTCGGTGTCGTCGGTGTAGACGGCCTGGTGGGCGCGGTGGAAGGCGCCGGCGCCGATGTGGAGCACGCCGGAGCGGGCGGGGCGCGCGCCCGGAACGCGGACGGTTCCGGGCACGCTCGCGAGCGTTCTGCTGTTCAGGCTTTCCACGCGGGTCCGTTCGGGAAGGAGTACTCGGCGATCGACTCGTCTTTGAGCGTGACGGAGTAGCCCGGCTGCGTGGGCAGCCGGTAGCGGCCGTCGACGACGGTGACCGGGTCGGTGTAGTGCTCGTGGAGGTGGTCGACGTACTCGATCATGCGGCCCTCGAGGGTCTTGCCGACGCGGAGGTACTCGAACATGCCCAGGTGCTGGACGTATTCGCACAGTCCGACGCCGCCGGCGTGCGGGCAGACCTCGACGCCGCGCTTGGCGGCCATGAGGAGCGTGGCGAGGACCTCGGGGATGCCGCCGACGCGGCAGGCGTCGATCTGGCAGACGCGGATGGCCTCGGCCTGGAGCAGCTGCTTGAAGATGACGCGGTTGGCGGCGACCTCGCCGGTGGCGACGCGGATCGGGGCGACCGAGGCGGCGATCCTGGCGTGGCCGAGGACGTCGTCGGGGTGGGTGGGCTCCTCGATCCAGTACGGGTCGTAGGCGGCCAGGCGCCCCATGTTCTCGACGGCCTCGGGGACCGACCAGATCTGGTTGGCGTCCATCATGAGCAGCCGGTCGGGGCCGATGATGTCGCGGATGATCCCGGCGCGGCGCACGTCGTCGGCGACGTCGGGCGAGCCGACCTTCATCTTGACGGCCGTCCAGCCTTCGGCGACGGCGGTCTCGGTGAGGGCCTTGACCTTCTCGTCGGGGTAGCCGAGCCAGCCGACCGAGGTCGTGTAGGACGGGAAGCCGTCCTTCTCGAGCACGGCCAGGCGCTCGGCGTAGCCCTGGCGTCCGGCGTCGAGGATGGCCTCGGCCTCGGCGGGGGTGAGCTCGTCGACGATGTGGCGGTAGTCGATCTGGGCGGCCAGCTCGGCGGAGTCCATCTCGGCCAGGAGGCGCCACATCGGCTTGCCCTCGAGTTTGGCGCGCAGGTCCCACACGGCGTTGACGATGGCGCCGACGGCCATGTGGGTGGCGCCCTTCTCGGGGCCGAGCCAGCGGATCTGCGGCTCCTGGGCGAGGGAGCGGGTGAAGTCGACCGGATTGTCGAAGATGTCTTCGAGCGTCCGGCCGACCACCAGGTGCGCAAGCGCTTGCACCGCCGCGCAGGTGATCTCGTTGCCCCTGCCGCCGGTGAAGGTGAACCCAGTGCCGGTCGGCCCGCCGTCGGTGAACAGTTCGACGTACGTGGCCGAGTAGTCGGCGCGGTTGATCGAGTCGGAGCCGTCGGCCGCCGCCGCTGTCGGGAAGCGGACGTCGTGCACTTCGAGGCGTTCGATCTTCGTCATCACTGTTCCATTCTGTAGATCTTGCGAGGGAGGTTGTATGCCAGGTCGACCGCGACTTCGGCGGCCTCGTCCTCGGTCATGCGGTGCTCGGCGACCAGGCGCGCGAGGAAGGCGGCGTCGACGCGGCGGGCCAGGTCGTGGCGGGCCGGGATGGAGCAGAACGCGCGGGTGTCGTCGACGAAGCCGGCCGTGTTGTAGAAGCCGGCGGTCTCGTGGACGGCCTCCCTGAAGCGGCGCATGCCTTCGGGGGAGTCGAGGAACCACCACGGGGCGCCGATGAACACCGAAGCGTAGCCGCCGGCGAGCGGCGCGAGCTCGCGGCTGAAGACGGTCTCGTCGAGCGTGTACAGGACGACGCGGAAACGCGGGTCGTTGCCGAAGGCGTCGAGCAGCGGCTTGAGGCCGAGGGTGTACTCGCCGGCCGAAGGGATGTCGCCGCCCACGTCGCGGCCCCATCCTTCGTAGAGCCACTTGTTGTGGTTGCGGTCCGAACCGGGGTGCAGCTGCATGACCAGGCCGTCCTCGACGCTCATGCGGGCGAACTCGACCAGCATGTGCGCGGGGAACATCCGCATCTCGGACTCTTCGGCCTCGCCTTTGAGCGCCTTGTGGAAGATCTCGGCGGCCTTCGCCGGGTCGTCGACGGCGGCGGCGGTCCTGTTGCCGTGGTCCGAGCACGTGGCCCCGGCGGCGATGAAGTCCTGGCGGCGGGCGCGCAGGGCGTCGAGGAAGCCGTCGAAGGTCGTGGTGTCGCGCCCGGTGATCTCGCCGAGCTGCTTGACGCGCTCGGCCCAGCCGGGCCAGTCGGGTTCGACGAGGTTGTCGGGCCGGAAGGTGGTGACGACCTTGCCGCCCCGGCCGCCCCACTTGCGGCCGTCGGCGACCGGCAGGGCCTCGAGTTCGGCGTGCGGCTCGAGCGAGTCGACCGGCGTCTCGGTGGTGGCGAGGACCTCGATGTTGAACCGGTCGAACAGGGCCCGGGGCCGGTAGGCCGGTTCGGTGAGGCGGGCCGAGAGGTGGTCGTAGAACTCGTCGGCGGTCTCGGCGCGGAGGTTCTTGTAGATCCCGAAGACCTCGGCGAAGGTGTAGTCGAGCCACAGCTTCGACGGGGTGCCGCGGAACAGGTGGTAGTTCTCGGCGAAGCGCCGCCAGATCGTGCGCCCGTCGACCTCGGACGGCTCGCCCGTCGCCGAGGGCACGCCGAGCTGGTCGGGGGTGTATCCCTGGCTGTAGAGCATCCGGGTGAGGTAGTGGTCGGGGACGACGAACAGCCGCGCCGGGTCGGGGAAGGGCCGGTTCTCCGAGATCAGCCTGGGGTCGACGTGCCCGTGCGGGCTCACCAGCGGCAGCTCGGTCGTGCGCTGGTGGATCTCCCTGGCGATGGCGCGGGTGCGCTCGTCGGCGGGGAAGAGGCGGTCAGGGTGCAGCGTCATGGTGCGTTCGCTCCGGTTCTGGACGGCGGTTGGGTGACGGCGTGGGCCACGGTGCTCCTATCGCTTGAAGAGGTCGGCTACTGCAACCGCTTGCCTACTGGCGATCGACTCATTGGAGGCCAGCCCCGCGGCCAGGGCGTTGACCCCGTCCCGGGCCGTGGCCGAGCGGTCGTGCGGGTCGGTCGCGCCGTCGAAGAGGACCCCGAGCATGCGCTGGTCGCCGCCGCCGTGGCCCTTCCTTTGATATTCACCGACATCGATTTTAGTCGGCTTGGTCCAGAAGGGGTGGAGGGTCAGCTCGTACCAGCCCTCCTCGGGCGCGGCGTGCGTGCCGTGGATCGAGGCGCCGTTGGGGCCCTTGAGCGCCGGGTTGACGTGGTCGTTCTCGACCACGAGCAGCTCCAGGCGGCCCTGCGTGCCGTTGAAGTGGACCCGGTAGCCCTCCCAGGGCGAGTAGGCGGTGAGCCGGTAGGACAGCGTGACGCCGGAGTCGTAGTCGACCAGGGCCATCATGTCGTCGTAGATCGTCGTCCCGGGCGCGAACACGTTCTGGTCCCTGATGTAGCCGTCCTCGGCCTCGGCGTCGAGGTACAGCTTCTTGAGCGTCTCGCTCTCGGCCATGTGCAGGGCGAACGGGTCGTCGGCGGCGCTGGGGGAGCCTGCGGCGCGCGCGTAGCCGCGGTCGTGGCCGGTGCGCTTGCCGTTCTCGCCGTAGAAGGCGAGCTTGCCTTTTGCAAACGCTTGTATCGGCGCAGCGTCGAGCCACCAGTTGACGAGATCGAAGTGGTGGCCGGACTTGTGGACGAGCAGCCCGCCCGAGCGCTCGGCGAGGCGGTGCCAGCGGCGGAAGTAGTCGGCGCCGTGGCGGGTGTCGAGCAGCCAGTCGAAGCCCACGGAGACGATCTCGCCGATCGAGCCCTCGCGCAGCAGCTCGGCGACCTTCTCGTGGAGCGGGTTGTAGCGGTAGTTGAAGGTGACGGTGACCTTCCCGGCGGACCGCTCCTCGGCCGCGAGGATCTCGGCGGCGTGCTCGGCGGTGGTGGTCAGCGGCTTCTCGCAGATGACGTCGAGGTCCCTGGCGAGGGCGGCGAGGATGTACTCGTGGTGGTACGCGTCGACGCAGGTGACGATGACGGTGTCCGGTCTCGTCTCGTCGAGGAGCCGCTCGAAGTCCGCGGCGTCGTACGCGGCGGGGGCGGGCGCTCCGGCCTCCTCGACGGCCGCGAGGTGGACGCCGAGCCGGTGCGGATTGGTGTCGGCGAGTGCGACCAGCCGTGCCTTGTCGCTCCGTTCGACCACTGCGTCCACGTACATCGTGGCGCGTGAGCCGGTACCGACGAGGGCATAGCGATGCGGCGTGCCTGACATGTGACTCCTTCGTCTGCGAGGTTTTGGTAAACGCTATCGGAGAAGTCCGGCGCAGACAAGACCGGCACCGATTTCAACACCGGTACCGCCTGGTGAGAGCACCGCTCAGCTCGGCGCGGCCTCCACGAACGGCGGCTTGACGACCCGCACCGGCAGGCGCCGCCCGCGCACGTCCAGCTCCAGTTCGGCGCCCGGCCGGTACTCGGCGTCGAGCAGCGCCAGCGCCACGCCCTTCTTCAGCGACGGTGCGAAGGTCCCCGAGGTCGTCTCGCCGACCTGCCGCTCGCCGTCCAGGACGCTCATGCGCGCCCGCGGCACGCCCCGCCCGGCGGCCTCCAGGCCCCACAGGCGGCGCTTCGGACCGGCGGCGCGCTCGGACTCCAGAGCGCCCTTGCCCCAGAACTCGGGCTTGTCCCAGCCGATCGCCCAGCTCAGGCGGGCCTGCACCGGCGTGACGTCCAGACTCAGATCCTGGCCGTGGAGGGGATAGCCCATCTCCAGACGCAGCGTGTCCCGCGCGCCGAGCCCGCACGGGCGCGCACCGGCCACGAGCATCCCGTCCCACAGGTCCCCGGCCGCCGCGTTCGGCACCACGAGCTCGAAGCCGGTCTCGCCGGTGTAGCCCGAGCGGCAGACGATGACGGCCGCGCCGTCGACGAAGCGCTCGGCGAAGGTCATGTACCCGTGGTCGTGCGGCAGCCCGAGGTACTCCAGGATCCGCGGCGACTCCGGCCCCTGGACGGCCAGCACCGCCAAGGAGTGGTGGGCGTTGCGGACCTCCACGCCGTCGGGCGCGGCCTCCTCGAGGCGCCGCGCCACCTCGGCGGTGTTGGCGGCGTTGGGGACCAGGAGGACCTCCTCGTCCGAGAGCCGGTAGGCGATGAGGTCGTCCACCACCCCGCCCTCGGCGTCGCAGCACAGCGTGTACTGGGCGCCGCCGGCGGCGATGCGGTCCAGATCGTTCGTCAGGCACCGGTTGACGAAGGCCACGGCGCCGGGCCCGTTCACCCACACCTTCCCGAGGTGGGAGACGTCGAACACGCCCACCGAGGTCCGCACGGCCCCATGCTCGGCCAGCACGCCGCTGCCGTAGTGCAGCGGCATCTCCCAGCCCGCGAAGGGGGCGAACTTCGCACCCAGTTCGAGGTGGCGCTCGTGCAGCGGCGATACCAGAGGTGACGATGCAGGCTCAGACATGGCTTAGACACTATCGCGCCGATCCCAACCCGTAGGATCGGTCCGTTTGAACACGCATTCTGTAAGGACGGAATATGACTGAGCTGATCAGCGCGTCCGGCTATATCGCCGACGCCCGCGCCGACGTGATCGTCGTCGGCGTGCACGAGGGCGAGGAGGCCCCGATCATCCCCGCGAGCGCCTCCGGCGTCGACGCCGCCTTCGGCGGCCGTCTGGCACACGCCCTCGCCGCGCTCGACAACACCGGCTCGGCCTCGTCGCTCACCCGTCTCCCCGCCCCCGTCGAACTCGCCGCGAAGCTGGTGTTCGCCGTCGGCCTCGGCGACCCCGCCGAACTCGACGACGAGACGCTGCGCCGCGCGGCCGGGACCGCGGTGCGCGCCGCGTTCGGCCACGGCTCGGTGGCCATCGCATTCGAGGGCGACCCCGAGGCCACCGCGACCGGCGCCGCCCTGGGCGCCTACAAGTTCGAGGGCTACAAGACCGACGGGAACGGCGATGCCCCTCCGGAGTCGATCACCGTCTACGGCGCCACCGAGGAGGCCGTGCGGCGGGCCACGATCCTGGCCGAGAGCGTCGCTCTCGTCAAGGACTGGTCGGACACCCCGGCGAACCTGCTGCGCCCGCCGACGTTCGCCGTCGAGATCGAACGCGCCGCGGCCGAGGCCGGAGCGGGGATCGAGGTCGAGATCCTCGACGCCGACGCGCTCTCGGCCGGCGGCTACGGCGGCGTCCTGGCCGTGGGCGGCGGCTCCGCGGCCGCACCGCGCCTGGTGCGCCTCAGCTACCGGCACGAGGACGCGAGCAAGCACGTCGCGCTGGTCGGCAAGGGCATCACCTTCGACTCCGGCGGCCTGTCGATCAAGCCGACGGCGGGCATGTGGGACATGAAGGGCGACATGGCCGGAGCCGCCGCCGTGGTCGGCGCCACCCTCGCGGCGGCCCGCCTCGGCCTGGAGGTCAACGTCACCTGCACGGTGGCCCTGGCGGAGAACATGCTCTCCGGCTCCTCCTACCGGCCGTCCGATGTGATCACGATCCGCAACGGCAAGACCGTGGAGGTCCTCAACACCGACGCCGAGGGCCGCCTGGTGCTGGCCGACGCGCTCTCGCGCGCGATCGAGGACGAGCCGGACGCGATCTACGACGTCGCCACCCTCACCGGCGGGCAGGTCGTGGCGCTCGGGCACCGCACCATGGGCCTGATGGGCACCGACGCCGAGACCGAGCGGGTGCGCCGCATCGGCGAAGAGGTCGGCGAGCGGGGCTGGCCGATGCCGTTCCCCGAGGACGTCGTCAAGCTCATGGAGTCGCCGATCGCCGACGTCTCGCAGTGCGCGACGGGCCTCAAGCGCGACGCCCACATGATCCAGGGCGGGATCTTCCTGTCGCACTTCGTGCCCGAGGAGGTCCCCTGGGCGCATCTCGACATCGCCGGGCCGGCCGGATCGGACTCGACGTACGGGTACATCGCCAAGGGCGCCACCGGTGTGCCGGTGCGCACGCTCGTCGCGGTCATCGAGGAATTCGAGTAGCGAGCGGAGGCCGCACCGTCCCGCGCCGGGTCTCACGACCAGGTGGCGGGACGGTGCGGCAACCGTTGCGCAATCGTTGTCACGGCCTCAGGGGCGGCGCTGCCGCTCCATCTTCCGCCGCTGGTCGTAATCGCGCTTGCGCTGGGGGTATCCGGTCTTGGCGACCTCGTAGACCGGCACGCTGTACTTGCGGCCCAGAGCGAACGCCCCTTCAGGGCCGTCGACGCGCCGCCGCGTCCACTCCCCGTCGTGGGCGATGAGCATGACCGTGGTCGCGGTGACGTTCGTGCGGGGTTCGACGTAAGCCTCGACACCGGTCCTGGTCTTGATGAAATCGATCAAATGCCGCTGGTCGACGTTGTCGGAGGCCCGGTCCAACGTGCCCTTCTCATTCTTCTTCTTGCGTCCAAACCAGCCCACTGCGGCTCCTTCCGCACCGTTGAGGTGTCGACTGTCAAGCGTACACACGAGCGGCATCGTCTGTGTCGAGCAGCACACGGGCGAGCCTTCCGGAGGGCCGCACCGAGGAGTTCAATGGTGTTGCACACTCCAATCCACCGGGTCTAGTCGCCCGCGCGCCCGGATCGGTGGAAGGATGGGACGCGTACCCAAGCATCCTTAAGCACCGTTAAGTGGGGAGATCGATGAGCGACCCGAACGCAGGATACGACGTAGTGATCCTGGGCGGCGGCAGCGGCGGCTACGCCAGCGCATTCCGCGCGGCGGAGCTGGGCATGTCCGTGGCCCTGGTCGAGAAGGACAAGGTCGGCGGCACCTGCCTGCACCGTGGCTGCATCCCCACCAAGGCGCTGCTCCACGCCGGCGAGGTCGCCGACACCGCCCGCGACTCCGAGGACTTCGGCATCCTGGCCGAGTTCAAGGGCGTCGACATCGAGGCGGTCAACAAGTACAAGGATGGCGTCGTCGCCAAGATGTACAAGGGCCTCCAGGGCCTGTTCAAGGCCAACAAGGTCGAGGTCATCAACGGCACCGGCAAGCTCGTCGGCCCGAACACGATCGAGGTCGACAACGGGCAGACCGTCACCGGCCGGAACATCGTCCTCGCCACCGGCTCCTACTCCAAGACCCTCCCCGGTCTGGAGATCGACGGCGAGCGGATCATCACCTCCGAGCACGCCCTGAACCTCACCGAGCTGCCGAACAAGGCCATCGTCATCGGCGGCGGCGTCATCGGCGCCGAATTCGCCTCCGCCTGGAAGTCCCTGGGCGTCGAGGTCGAGATCATCGAGGGCCTCCCCCGCCTCATCGCCGCCGAGGACGCCGACTCCTCCAAGCAGCTCGAGCGCGCCTTCCGCAAGCGGGGCATCAAGTTCCACACCGGCAAGTTCTTCGAGAAGGTCGAGAGGACCGCCTCGGGCGTCCAGGTGACCATCCAGGGCGGCACCGTCGTCGACGGCGACCTGGTGCTCGTGGCCGTCGGCCGCGGCCCGGTCACCGACGGCTGCGGCTACGCCGAGCAGGGCGTCCAGATGGACCGCGGCTTCGTGCTCACCAACGAGCACCTCCAGACGAACCTGCCGAACGTCTACGCCGTCGGCGACATCGTCCCCGGCGTCCAGCTCGCGCACCGCGGATTCCTCCAGGGCATCTTCGTCGCCGAGCACATCGCGGGCCTGAACCCGCCGGTCATCGACGAGGCCGGCATCCCGCGCGTCACCTTCACCGAGCCCGAGGTCGCCTCCATGGGCCTCAACGAGGACAAGGCGAAGGAGCGCTACGGGGCCGACAAGATCAAGACGGTCAACTACAACCTGGCTGGCAACGGGAAGTCGAACATCCTCAAGACGCAGGGCTTCGTCAAGCTCGTCGCCGTCGAGGACGGCCCGATCGTCGGCGTCCACATGGTCGGCGCGCGCATCTCCGAGCAGATCGGCGAGGCCGAGCTGATCTACAACTGGGAGGGCTACGCCTCGGACGTCGCCCAGCTCATCCACATGCACCCGACCCAGAACGAAGCGATCGGCGAGGCCGCCATGGCGCTGGCCGGCAAGCCGCTGCACGTCCACGACTGAACACGACCACAGGAGCTGAACAGAACGATGCCGACATCGGTAACGATGCCCGCCCTCGGTGAGTCCGTCACCGAGGGGACGGTGACGCAGTGGCTGAAGAAGGAAGGCGACACCGTCGAGGTGGACGAGCCTTTGCTGGAGGTGTCCACCGACAAGGTCGACACCGAGGTGCCCTCCCCCGTGGCCGGCGTGGTGCTCAAGATCGTCGCCCCGGAGGACTCCGAGGTCGAGATCGGCGGCGAGCTCGCCGTCATCGGCGACCCGTCCGAGGCCGGCGGCGCTGCGCCCGCCCCGGCCCCCGAACCCGCCGCCGAGCAGCCCGCGGCTCCCGAGCCCGAGGCCCCCTCGACTGAGCAGGCCGCTCCGGCCCAGGCGCAGCCGCAGGCCGACGCTCCGCAGACCGGCCCCGCCGAGGGCACCGAGGTGCTGCTGCCCGAACTCGGCGAGTCGGTCACCGACGGCACGGTGACGGCCTGGCTCAAGGCCGTCGGCGACACCGTCGAGGTCGACGAGCCGCTGCTGGAGATCTCGACGGACAAGGTCGACACCGAGATCCCCTCCCCCGCCGCCGGCACGCTGCTGGAGATCCGCGTGGGCGAGGACGAGACGGCCGAGGTCGGTTCGGTGCTGGCGATCATCGGCTCCGGCACCGCCGCTCCGGCGGCCACGCCGGTGCCGCAGCCCGCCGCCGAGCCGCGCGCCGAGGAGACTCCCGCCGTCACCGAGGAGGACCGCGTCCCGGCCGAGCCGGAGTCGGCCCCCTCCCGGCCCGCGCAGCCCGCGCCGCAGGCGCAGGCTCCGGCCGCCGCCCCGGCGCCGACCGCCGAGAAGCCGTCGAGCTCGTACGTCACGCCGCTGGTCCGCAAGCTCGCCGCCGAGAACGACGTCGACCTCGACTCGCTCACCGGCACCGGCGTGGGCGGGCGCATCCGCAAGCAAGACGTCCAGGCCGCCATCGACCGGAAGGCCGCCCCCGAGCCCGCCGCAGCCAAGCCGAGCGCGCCCGCCGCGCCGGCCGAGGTCAGCCCGCTGCGCGGACGCACCGAGAAGATGTCGCGCCTGCGCCAGACCGCGGCCAAGGCCCTGCTCCAGTCGATGCAGACCACGGCCCAGCTGACGACCGTGCGCGAGGTGGACGTCACGAAGGTGGCGAAGCTCCGCGCGGCCAAGAAGGACGAGTTCCTCGCCCGCCACGGCGTGAAGCTCTCGTTCCTGCCGTTCTTCTCGGTCGCCGCGATCGAGGCCCTCCAGCAGTACCCGATCGTCAACGCCTCCATGAACCTGGAGGAGAAGACGATCACCTACCCGGACGCGGAGAACGTCGCGTTCGCGGTGGACACGCCCAAGGGCCTGATCGTCCCGGTCGTCAAGAACGCCGGTGACCTGAACATCCCGGGCCTGGCCAAGCGGATCGCCGAGATCGCGGACAAGGCCCGCAACGGCGGGCTGGCGCCCGACGACCTGTTCGGCGGGACCTTCACCATCACCAACACCGGTTCGGTGGGCGCGCTGTTCGACACGCCGATCGTGCCGCTGGGCCAGTCGGCGATCCTCGGCACCGCCGCGATCGTCAAGCGCCCGCGCGTGATCAACGACCCCGAGCTGGGCGAGATCATCGCGGTGCGCTCGGTCATGAACCTGACACTGAGCTACGACCACCGGCTCATCGACGGCGCCGACGCCGCCCGCTTCCTGGCGGCGATCACGAAGCGCATCGAGGACGGGAACTTCGAACACCAGCTGGGTCTCTAAGGGCCGGAGGGCATCACGGTGCGGGGCGCGGCGGGCATTGCCCGCCGCGCCCCGCATCCGTTCTCCCACAAGAAGAATGAAGCTTCAACGATTCGGTTCCACGACCACGTGAGGCTTCGTCAACCACGGTCCGCGACCCGTAACCTTCACACTCGTGTCCTCGTTGTTCCAACAACCCACCTTATGTGACCCCGCACGGAGGTAAGGAACTCGAATGTTCATCGAGTACAACGAGATCTTGGCTATGTTGATGGAGGACCGCCCCGAGTTCGCGACCGAGCTCTACAACTGGACCGACGGGCCCGAACTGCCCGAATACGACGCCATCGCGATCAGTCGCCAGACGATCGTCCCGTCCCGCGGCACCGAGCGGTTCCGCGTCTGCGCGCTGGCCGCCTACTCCAAGGGCGAGGAGGAGGTGGTGGCGGTGCTGTTCGACACCGTGCTCGAACCCGACGCCGACCAGGCGGAATGCTGGCTCCAGTTCATCGACAACGCGCAGCGCGCCCTGAGCTGCATGGTGACGTTCGTGGTGCTGTGCCGGGACGTCGCGACCGCGAAATGGGCGAGGGATTACAGCGCCGTGGGAGACATCGGCCATTATGTTCTGCCCGTAGTGGTTCCATCTTTGCTCCCGAACACCTAGAATGGACTGGGCCCCGCCGCCGACCCCACCACGGCGGCGAGGGCCACTCAAAGCCCCCGAGGCCCTGGTGACAAGGGCCTTTTCGCATCCCACCCGGCAAAACCCGTTGCGGCCGCTCCCATGTCCGGCGAGACTGGCGCCATGTCCAGATTCGGCACACCGGTTCCCTACACCGCCACGGCGGTGCGCCCCGCCTACGACGCGCTTCCCGTCGCCGGACGCGAGCGGATCGCGAAGGAGCTCGGCGCGGAGCCGACGGCGGTGGAACTCGCGGGAGGCGGCTTCTCAGGGGGCTTCGCGGCGAAGGTCCGCTCCGCATCGGGCGCCGAACTGTTCATCAAGGCCGCCGGGCCCCACCTGCCGTACGTCTTGGGCGCCTACCGGAAAGAAGCACAGATCAACCCGGCCCTGCCCGAGGGGATCCCCGCACCGAGGCTGCACTTCGCCCATGAGGTCGACGAGTGGGTCGTCCTGGGCTTCGAGGCCGTGGACGGCCGGGGGGTGGATCTCCCACTGAGACCGGCGGACCTCGACCTGATGCTGCGCGCCTGGGCCGCGGCCGCCGAGCATCTGGTGCCAGCGCCGCAGTCGCTGCTGGACGCGGGCGTGGAGCGGCGCCCGATCGACGACATGCTCCGCAAGTTCACCGGCGTGGCCGCCGGCCGGGAGGAGCCCTTCGAGGTCCCGCCGCCGCTGGAGGGCCGCATCGACGAGCTGGCGGCCCTGGACGCCGGGATCGACGAAGCGGTCAGCGCCGACGCGGCGATGCACTTCGACCTGCGGCCGGACAACATGATCGTCGGCGCGGACCGGGCGTGGATCTGCGACTGGAACTGGATGGGCATTCACGCCCCGTGGTTCGACACGGTGTGCTTCCTGGTCACCGCGCACGGCGACGGCCACGATGCCGAGGCGCTGTTCCGGGGCCATCCGACGGCCGCCGGCGTCTCCGACGAGCAGCTGGACACGGCCTTGGCGGCGATCACGGGCTACTACCTGGCGCAGGCGCGCCTGGACCTGGTCGAGGGCGTCTCGCCGTACATCAGGAGGCACCAGCGGTGGAGCGGCCTGGCGGCGGCGGACTGGCTGGCGAGGCGCCGAGGCTGGTGAGTTCTTTCCGCATCGCGGGAAATACGTCCCACAAGATGACATGACCCGGGTACGGTCGCCGCATGGCGAAGGACACGGCGACCTACACCCACGGTCATCACGAATCGGTGCTGCGCTCGCACACCTGGCGGACGGCGGAGAACTCGGCGGCCTATCTGCTGCCCGAGTTGCGGACGGATCACGAGATCCTCGACATCGGCTGCGGGCCGGGGACGATCACGGCCGATCTGGCGGCGATCGTCACGGAAGGGCACGTGACCGCGGTCGACCGCGCCGAAGGCGTCCTGGTGAAGGCCGCCGAGCACGCCGCGGCGCGCGGCGCCGGGAACATCGACTTCGAGGTGGCCGACGTCCACGGGCTCCGCTTCGCGGACGACACCTTCGACGTCGCCCACGCCCACCAGGTGCTCCAGCACGTGGGGGACCCGGTACAGGCGCTCCGGGAGATGCGCCGGGTGACGAGGCCCGGCGGCCTCGTGGCGGTGCGCGACTCGGATTACGGGGCGTTCACCTGGTACCCCGCCTCGCGGGGCTTGAGCGACTGGCTGGACTTGTACGAGCGCGTCGCCCGCGCGAACGGCGGCGAGCCCGATGCGGGGCGGCGCCTGAAGTCCTGGGCGCTCGAAGCGGGGTTCGAGGAGGAGGCCGTCGAGGCGAGCTCGTCGACGTGGACCTTCGCGGCCCCCGACGACCGGCGCTGGTGGGGCGGCCTGTGGGCCGACCGGGCCTTGCACTCCGCGTTCGCGGAGCAGGCCGCGGCGGGCGACCATGCCACGCGCGAGCAGTTGGAGGCCGCCGCGGAAGCCTGGAAGGACTGGAGCGGGCGGCCGGACGCCTGGCTGATGATCCCCCACGGCCAACTGCTGTGCAGAGTGTGAGCTCCGCGACGGCATCTGCGCGCCGCCCCGATTCCTAGGCATATTAGGAAACAACCTAGGAATGTTAGGAATTCGTATGCCGCGCGCAGGACTCACCCCAGAGGCCCTGGTGGCCGCCGCCGCCGACCTCGCCGACGAGATCGGCTTCGACCATCTGACGCTCGCGGTGCTCGCCAAACGGTTCGGCGTCCGCGACGCCAGCCTCTACACCCACATCCGGGGCCTGGCCGACCTCCACGAGCGCGTGGCGCTGCTCGCGCTCGACGAATGGGCCGACGCCCTGGGCGCGGCCGTGGCGGGGCGATCCGGCCGCGCCGCCTTGAGCGCCTTCGCCGACGCCTACCGGGCCTTCGCGACCGAGCATCCCGGCCGCTACGCCGCCACCCGCTTCCCGGTCTCACCCGAACGGCTCGCCGCATCGGCGGGCGCGGCCCGCATCATCGAACTGTGCTACGCGCTCCTGCGCGGCTACGAGCTGTCCGAATCGGCCGCCACCGACGCGGTCCGGCTGCTGCGCAGCACCTTCCACGGCTTCAGCGACCTCGAGGCCACCGGCGGATTCACGGCCGGCCGCAGTCTCGACGCCTCATGGCGGCGAGCGGTCGACGCCCTCCACCACACCCTCACCGACTGGTCGACGATCTGAACCCGCACTGGAGGAACCCATGCCGACCGCGACACTCAACGGCACCGCCGTCGACTACGACCACCGCGGCGAAGGGCCGCCCCTGCTGCTCCTGCCCGGCGGCGCCGGGCACGGCGGCGTCTTCGACCGATTCGCCTCGCACCTGGCCGACCGCTATCGCGTCGTCGCCATGTCCAGCCGCGTGGCCTCGGCGGCGCGGGCGGACGCCGCGCCCGGCGAGCAGCACCCGGCGGTCCACGCCGAGGACGCGCTCGGGCTGATCGAGGCGCTCTTCGACGAACCGCCGATCGTGTTCGGCTCCAGCTCCGGCGCAATCACCGCCCTCGCGCTCTCGGCCCGCCACCCCGAGCGCGTCCGCCTCGCCGTCGTCCACGAGCCGCCGCTCGTCGGCCTGCTGCCCGACGCCGAACACCACCGCGCCGCGCTCGAATCGGTCCGGGCGGCCGCGCGCGCCCACGGCGGCGCCGAGGCGATGAAGGCCATGGCCGCCGCCATGGCGGCTCCGGGAACGGACTCGGCCGCCCCGGCTCTGCGCCACACCGGCGACTGGCTCGACGGCTACGCGGAGACGCGGCCCGAGCCGCCCGATCCGGAGCTGCTGGAGCTGTTCGCGCGGATCGGCGAGCTCCAGCCGATCTTCCTCGAGCACATCCTGGTCCCGTTCGCCACCGCCGAGCCCGAGCTGACCGCGCTCGGCGCGACGGCCGCGCGCCTGGTCCCCGCCGCCGGCATCGACTCACGCGGCCAGCTGCCCTACCGGACCACCGCGGCGCTGGCCGAGCGGCTCGGCCTCCCGCTGACCGAGTTCCCCGGGGGCCACCTCGGCCCCGTCGAACGCCCCGCGCAGTTCGCCGACGCGCTCAAGGCGCTCCTCGAACGGGCTTGAACGGCGAGCATCCGGTCAGTCGGCGCCGCGCTCGGCCAGGTCGAGCCGGTGCTCGACGTCCGAGGGCGGCGTCGGGTGCCGGTCTGGTTCGCGGTGGTCCCGGGGGCGGGCGCCGCGATCACGGTCATGCAGGCGGGGCTGCGGGTGACCACCGAGGTCTTCGGCGGTCTCGACGAGATGGATCGGGACAGCTGGGGAGCAGCTTTGCCGGGGCTGTCCTTCCTCCCCTGGGGGCTCACGCTCGCGGCGGCGGTCGCCGCCTACGCCGTGCGCCGGTCCCGCCACGACCGTGCACAAGGTGAGAAGTAGGCAGAGCACCGCCAGGACCACGGCCACAGGTGACATCGTGTATCGCTGATGCCGGTCGGAAGAGGGCCGAGAGCGCGGGCGGCGCGGTGAAGAGCTAAGGGTTGTGTCATGCGTCGGCTCGGCGCTTCGGGCTTCCCATGCGGCGACCGGGGATCGACCGGTTGACGGGCTCGTCCCCGCACTGGTATACCTCCCCTACGCGCCGGTAGGCGCTGCTGCTTTCGAAAGGTGCTCGGGCCATGGACAGTGACGTCATCGTGGTGGGGGCCGGGCTCGCGGGGCTGGTCGCCACCGCCGAGTTGGCCCGGTCGGGGAAGTCCGTGGTGCTCGTCGACCAGGAGGGCCCGCAGTCCCTCGGCGGGCAGGCGTTCTGGTCCTTCGGCGGGCTGTTCCTGGTCGACTCGCCCGAGCAGCGGCGCATGGGCATCAAGGACTCGCGCGAGCTGGCGTGGCGGGACTGGCTCGGGAGCGCCGGCTTCGACCGCCCGGAGGACGAGTGGCCCCGCAAGTGGGCCGAGGCGTACGTCGACTTCGCGTCCGGTGAGAAGCGCGCCTGGCTGCACGGCCTGGGCGTGCGGTTCTTCCCCGTGGTGGGGTGGGCCGAGCGCGGCGGCTACACCGCCGAGGGGCACGGGAACTCGGTGCCGCGGTTCCACATCACCTGGGGCACCGGGCCGGGGCTGGTCGAGCCGTTCGCGCGGCTGGTGCGCGAGGCCGCGGGTTCGGGGCGGGTCCGCTTGGCCTTCCGGCACCGGGTCGACCGGATCGAGACCGCCGAGGGGGCCGTGACGGGCGTGAGCGGCTCGGTGCTGGCCGACGACGAGGCGCCGCGCGGGGTCTCCACGAGCCGGGACGTCACCGGGGAGTTCTCCTTCACCGCCGAGGCCGTGGTCGTCACCTCCGGCGGCATCGGCGGGAACTTCGAGATGGTCCGGCGGAACTGGCCGGAGCGGCTCGGCGCGCCGCCGAAGCGGATGATCGCCGGGGTGCCCGCCCACGTCGACGGGCGCATGCTCGGGATCGCCGAGGACGCCGGCGCCAGCCTCATCAACCGCGACCGCATGTGGCACTACACCGAGGGCATCACGAACTGGGATCCCGTCTGGCCGATGCACGGCATCCGGATCCTGCCGGGGCCTTCGTCGCTGTGGCTCGACGCGACCGGGAGGCGGCTGCCTTCGCCGCTGTTCCCCGGTTTCGACACCTTGGGGACACTCGAGCACATCATGACCACCGGGTATGAGCACACGTGGTTCGTGCTCACGCAGAAGATCCTCGAGAAGGAGTTCGCGCTCTCGGGGTCGGAGCAGAACCCGGACTTGACCGGGAAGGACATCAGGCTGCTCCTGAAGCGGGTGCTGCCCGGCGCGCCGGGTCCGGTGGAGGCGTTCAAGGAGCGCGGCGTGGACTTCACGGTGGCCGATTCACTCCCGAAGCTCGTCGAGGGCATGAATTCCATCACAGACGAGCCGCTGCTGGAGTTCGAGGCCGTGCGGGAGGCCGTGGCGGGCCGCGACGCCGAGATGGCCAACAAGTTCACCAAGGATTTGCAGGTCATGGCCCTGCGCGGGGCCAGGAACTACCGCGGGGACCGGCTCATTCGGGTGGCCTCGCCGCACCGGCTGCTCGACGCGGGGGCGGGGCCGCTCATCGGCGTGCGGCTCAACATCCTCACCCGGAAGACCCTCGGCGGCCTCCAGACCGATCTGGACGGCCGTGTGCTGCGTGTGGACGGATCGCCGCTGCCGGGGCTCTACGCGGCCGGGGAGGCCGCCGGCTTCGGCGGGGGCGGCATGCACGGCTACCGTTCGCTCGAGGGCACCTTCCTCGGCGGCTGCCTCTTCTCCGGCCGACGGGCCGCCCGCGGCGTGTCCGACCAGCGGTGACGCCCGGCGCGAATAGGATTCGCCACCAATGCCCATGGTGGCTTTGGGACTGATGGCGTAGCCTGCCAAACTGAGGATGTATCGCAAGCCGGGAATGGGTTCGCTATCATCCAAGCCTCCCCCGGCGATGACAGCGCCGGGCGCCGACGAGGTGCTCCAGCACCTTCCCTCCCGGTGCGCCCCGGCAAGGCCGAGTGACGACGGCCCTCTGGCCACCGATCGGCACATCGAACACGTGGATGGTTGAGCATGAGCGACTACGAACGCCGCGACCAGTACCCCGAGGCCCGACCCCCCGTCGGCTCGCCGAGGATCGAACCTCCGGCGGGCCCCGCGGGCGTGGGCGCGGGCACAGGTGCGGGCTCAAGCGGAGGCATGGGCACTGGGCCGGGCGCGGGCGGAGGCATGGGCGCGGGTCCAGGTGGAGGTTCGGGCACGGGGCCGGGCAACATGGGGCGGGCCTCGGTCGTCTCGGCGGTGCGCGCCAGGACCCCGGACGAGCCGAAGCCCAAGAAGAAGCGCATGTCCATGCGCCGCCGCCGCGTCTACGCCGCCCTCATCCTGGTCGGCATCATGCTGCTCGGCTCGGGCACCGTCGTCGGCGCCGCGTTCTTCCAGAGCGTGCCCGCGCCCGAGGATCTCGCCTTCGGCGAGTCCACCACCTTCACCTACGCCGACGGCGAGACCGTCGTCGCCGGCTACGGCGAGTTCAACCGCAAGCTCGTCGACGACTACGAAGACCTTCCCAGGAGCGTCGTCTGGTCGCTGCTGGCCCTGGAGGACAAGAACTACTTCGAGCACGAGGGCGTCGACTACGCCGGCACCCTGCGCGCCCTGATCAACAACGTCACCGGCGGCGACACGCAGGGCGCCTCGACGATCAGCCAGCAGTACGCCGGCATGGTCGCCGACATCCGCGACGACATCTCGTACGGCCGCAAGGCCCGCGAGGCCATCATGGCGATGAAGCTGGAGCAGGAGTACACCAAGGAGGAGATCCTCCTGCACTACCTGAACCTCAACTTCTACAACCGCGGCGCCTACGGCATCGCCGCGGCCTCCGAGGTCTGGTTCGGCAAGAAGCTCGAGGAGCTGACCTGGGGCGAGGCGATGGTGCTGGTCATGCAGGTCAAGGCGGGTGACGGCTCCTTCGACCCCCGGGTCGTCGAGGAGGGCGACACCGCCCCGCTCGACCGCTGGACGCACGGCATGGAGGCCCTGCTCACCCTCGAAGACCTCACCGAGGAGGAGCGGCAGCTCGTCCAGGAGCAGCTCGACGCCGGCATGCCCGAGACCAACGAGCAGCTCAAGAACCCCGGCTCGTGGGGCCACGACACGCCGACGGGCTTCATCACCAACCCGACCGACGGCTATGTCTGGGCGGAGCTGGAGAGCCGCTACGGCCTGACCAAGGAGGACTTCTACGGCCACGACGAGGGCACCGGCGGCTACACGGTGGCCCTGACCATCGACCCGGAGATCCAGCGGCTGGCCGAGGACACCGCCGGCCGCGGCGACCTCAAGCGCGAGACGAACGAGGAGGGCCAGCTGGTCGACGACGAGGGCAACGTCGTCGAGGAGCCGGCCGCCGCGGCCGAGTACGAGAACGAGGACGGCTACTTCGAGTTCGAGAACAGCAACGACAACGCCGCCCTCGCCGAGTACAACGCGTCCATGGCCAGTTCCGTCGTCGCCGTCGAGCCGGGCACGGGCCGCGTCCTCGGCTACTACGGCGGCGAGAACGGCCTCGGCGTCGACAAGGCGGGGATCGAGAACCCGCACCCGCCGTCGTCGACGTTCAAGATGATCACCGCTGCGACGGCGATCAAGAACGGCGCCTCGATCGACTCGTGGTGGAACTCCGACTCGCCGCGCGAGTTCGAGACGCTGAGCGACTTCGAGGACAACACGATCAGCAACGCCGGCGCCACCGAGAACACCGACCGGACGCTGACCGACGCGGTGCGCGACTCGCGCAACACCCCGATGTACGCGATCGCCGAGAAGTACGGCGCCACCGCGATCCTCGAGACCGCGATCGACATGGGCCTGCGCTCGATGAGCCAGAACGAGGGCGGCGAGCAGGTCACCTACCAGTTCTACAAGGAAGACGACGGCACGATCACCTACTCGCGCCACGGGGTCATCCAAAACGAGGACGGCAGCTACGCCACCGACGAGACCGGCCGCATCGACACGCTCGCCTCGCTCGACGGGTACAACGACGACGGCACGCCGGTGCGCACGCCGCTGGACCTGGAGTCCGCGAACTCGCCGTTCTACTACCACATCAGCTTCGGCCAGTACCCGACCAGCGTGATGAACATGGCCACCGTGTACGCCACGATCGCCGCCGACGGGGTCTACAACGAGACGCACTTCGTCGAGGCGGTCTACGACCGCGACGGCAACGAGGTCGAGCCGATCCGCGAGCTCGAGTCGACCCAGGCGCTCGACGTGAGCATCGCCCGCAACCTCCAGTGGGTGGGCTCCGAGATCAAGGGCGAGGGCGAGCCGCTCTCCCGCCCCTACACCGGCAAGACCGGTACGTGGGAGGCCGCCGAGGAGTACGACGGCGCCAACGCCCACACCTGGTACGTCGGCGCGATCCCGCAGCTGAGCATCGCCGCGTGGGTCGGCAACGCGACCGCCGAGTCCGCGCCGCTGCTGAACAAGGACGGCGGCACCGACGGCGTCTTCGGTTCGACCCTGAGCTATCCGGTGTGGATGCAGTTCATGACCGGGGTGATCGAGACCAAGGGGTACGAGCAGCAGGGCTGGACGGAGGCCCAGCACGTGGGCAGTCCGATCGTGGACGACATCCTCAACGAGGACGGCACGATCGACCCGTCGAGTCCCTACTGCGCGGCCAACCCGACCGACTCCAGATGCGGGCAGCCGAACGGCGGCGGCGGCAACGGCCAGCCGTGCGATCCGATCTCGGAGGCGCTGGGCCTGTGCGAGAACAACGGCGGCGGCGGTGGCGGCGGTGGCGGCAACGGCAATGGGAACGGAAACGGCAATGGCAACGGCGGCTGGGACGACGACTGACCGCGAAGCGGCGGCCCGTCGAGGCCCGCCCGCCTCGGAGTGCGCGAGGCGGGCGCGGCGCCCGCCGTTCAGGCGAAGGCGAAGCCTTCGCCGCGGTAGGTGGGGACCTCGTCGACGATGCGGCCCGCGGCGACCAGTTGCAGCGTGTTGACCCGCTCGGCCAGCTCCCCGGCCTTGGCGTGGCGCATCCACACCCGGGAGCCGAGGGCGAGTTCGTCGGCGGCCCTGCCGCGCAGCGGCGTCTGGACCTCGCCGGCGCCCTCGGTCCTGGTGTAGGACAGGCCGCGGGGGAACGTCGGTTTCGGCAGGCGGTCCCAGCCGGGCACGCCCGAGGCCGTCCAGCCGCCGCCGAGGGCGGTGACGATGCCCGGGCGGGGGCGGCGCACCACCGGCAGCGCGAAGAACGCGGCCGGGAGCGGGCGGATCGAGCGGTAGCCGTCGAACAGCGCCGGCGAGTACAGGCCCGAGCCGGCGGCGATCTCGGTGACGGAGGGGTCGGCGGCGGTCGAGACGACCGAGCCGGTGCCGCCGCCGTTGACGAACTCGATGTCGGCCGCGCTCCTGACCGCGGCGACGGCCTCGGCACGCCGCTCGGCGAGTTCGGCGCGGGAGATCCGCTGCATGAGCCGCACCAGCGGGTACTTGAGTTTGGCGCTGCCGGGGCCGTCCTGGACGCCGGCGATCTGCGACTCGTAGCCCATCAGGCCCACCAGGCGCACGCCGGGGCGCTTGTCGATCTCGTGGGCCATGGCCAGGGCCTGCTCGGGCGTGTGCACCGGCGAGCGGTGCGCGCCGATGTGGACCCGGCCGCCGAGGAGGTCGAGCGACATGTCCAGCTCCAGGCACAGCCGCAGCGGCCTGCCGGGGACGGGGGCGGCGGCCTCCCGGAGGTGGTCGAGGTGCTCGACCGAGTCGACCATGATCGTCACGCGCCGGGCCAGCTCCTCGTCGCCGGCCAGGTGGCGCAGGGCGTCGGCGTTCGCCGTCGGGTAGGCGACCAGGACGTCGTCGAACTCCTCGGCCAGCCACAGCGCCTCGGGCAGGGTGTAGGCCAGGACGCCTTTGAAGCCGGGTTGGGCGAGGGCCCGGCGCATGAGGGCCCGGCAGCGCAGCGACTTGCTGACCAGCCGCAGCGGTTTGCCGAGGGCGTTGCGCCGCAGGATGGCCGCGTTGGTGTCGAACGCACCGAGCTCGACGACGGCGAAGGGCGGCTGGAGCTTCGCCGTCGCGCGGTCGAGCTCCGCGAACAGACAGTCTGTCGAGCCGAGGACCGGTTCCGTCGAACCGAGGCCCGGTGCGATGTCGAGACCCATACGCCTTCCCTCCTGTTGGGTGCGGGTTAGATGAAAGCTACCTTTAAGTAGACCGCAGACAAACCGGAGACCCAATGGCTACCTCTCTCTGGCGGAACTGGTCCGGCACCGAAGCCGTCGAACCCGTCCGAACCGTCAAGCCCGGCAAGGTGAACGAGATCGCCGCGGCGGTGCGCGAGGCCGCCGCCGACGGGCTGCGCGTCAAGGCGGTGGGCGCCGGGCACTCCTTCAGCGGCATCGCCGCTCCCGAGGGCGTCCTGGTGGACATGGGCGACATGGACGGCGTGGTGCGCGTCGACACCGAGACGAACGTGGTCACCGTCGAGGCGGGCATGCCGATGTGGCGGCTCAACAAGGTCTTGGACGCCCACGGTCTGGCGCTGGAGAACATGGGCGACATCGACCGCCAGACGGTCTCGGGGGCGATCTCGACCGGCACGCACGGCACCGGGGACCGGTACCGGGGATTGGCGTGGCAGGTGAGCGCGCTCCAGATGGTGCTGGCCGACGGCGCCGTCGTGCGGTGCTCGCCGGAGCGGCGGCCCGAGCTGTTCGCCGCGGCGCGGATCGGGCTGGGCGCGCTGGGGATCATCACGGAGGTGTCGATCCAGTGCGTGCCGGCGTTCCAGTTGCAGGCGGTGGAGACGCCGATGCGTCTGGACGCGGTCCTGGGCGGCCTGGACGAGCTGGTGGCCGAGAACGACCACTTCGAGTTCTACTGGTTCCCGCACACCGAGCGGACGCTGACCAAGCAGAACAACCGGTACTCCATGGAGGAGCGCAAGCGGCGCCCCACTCGCCTGGAGTACTGGTGGAACGAGGGCTTCACCGAGAACGCCCTGTTCGAGGCGAGCAACCGGGTGGGGGCGCGGTTCCCCCAGGCCGTGCCGAGCCTGAACCGGCTGGCCGGTCGCGTGTGGAGCTCCCGCAACTACACCGACGTCTCGCACAGGGTGTTCACCTCGCCGCGGAAGGTCGTGTTCCGGGAGATGGAGTACGCGGTGCCGCGCGAGGCGCTGGCGGAGGTGCTGCGCGATCTCAAGGCGCGGGTGGACGCGGGCGGGTTCAACGTCTCGTTCCCGGTGGAGGTGCGGTTCGCCGCGGCCGACGACGTGTGGCTCTCGACCGCGCACGGCCGCAAGACGGCGTATGTGGCGGTCCACCAGTACCACCGGCACGACTACGAGGAGTATTTCAAGGCGGCGGCCGAGATCTGCAACGCCGTCGACGGCCGTCCGCATTGGGGCAAGCTGCACTGGCTGGACGCCAAGGGCTTGAGCGAGCGCTACGAGCGCTTCGACGACTTCCTGGCCGTGAGGGACGAGGTCGACCCGGAGCGGCGCTTCGCGAACTCCTATCTCGACCGGGTCCTGGGAGCTTGAGCCGACCGGCGCGGGCCGTGCCATGCTGAGGTGGGCGCCCCGCGTCCGCCCCGCTCGGCCGGTGTCGCGGGAGCGATGTTGTCGGGCCGATGAGTTAGGTTGTGGCCGTGCCAGATGTGCAGTATCTCAGGCTCGACGAGCTGAGCGAGGCCGAACTCCACGAGGCGTACGAGCCTCCCGAGGAGGATTGGCTGCGGGTCAACTTCGTGTCCAGCGCCGACGGGGCGGCCACATTGGAAGGGCTTTCCGGGCCGCTGTCGGGGAAGGCCGACAAGCGGGTCTTCAAGGTGTTGCGCGCCTCGTGCGACGTGCTGCTCGCCGGCTCGGGGACGGTGCTCGCCGAAGGCTACGGGCCGCTGGTGCTCGACCCCGAGCGGGAGGCCTGGCGCACGGAGCGGGGGCTCCCCCGGGTGCCGGTGATGGCGGTGGCGTCGCGGTCGGCCCGGCTCGATCCGGAGGCGGCGCTGTTCACGCACGCGCCGCGCCGCCCGGTCGTGGTCTGCGCGGCCGACGCCGCCGTGGGCCACATGGCGGCGCTGCGGGAGGTGGCCGACGTCGTCGCGGTCGGCCACGGCGAGATCGACTACGAGGCGGCGCTCGGGGTGCTTCGCGAGCGGGGCCTGCGGCGCGTCCTGTGCGAGGGCGGGCCGCGGGTCTTCGGCGAGCTGATCGCCGCCGACCTGGTCGACGAGCTGTGTCTGACGGTCTCGCCGCTGCTCGTGGGCGCGGGCCCGATCCGGGTCGCGGAGGGGCGGGCGGCCGCGTCGGCCCGGCCGCTGCGGCTGCGACACGTCATCGAAGCCGAGGGCAACCTGATCCTCCGGTACCTGAGAGGATGATGCGCATGAATGATTCGGTGGGCAGGGTGCTCGGCACCGAGGACGCCACACCCCTCTCGTTCTGGGTCGGCGTCGGCCCGGAGGCGTACGCGCAGCTCGACGACGTGCTCACCACCGAGCGGGAGGTCCCCGGCGTGGGGCCGGTCCGCATCTCCGGGGTGGTCACCGCGGTCCGCAGCCGCCACGAGGGCGCGCAGTTCGACTCCGACGTGTTCGACATCGCCGGAGGGCTGCTGCCCGCGCAGGTGCAGGAGGCCGCCGAGGTCACTGTGACGAGAGTGGAGCCCGAGGTGTTCGTGCCGCCGACGCCGGGCGCGGCGGTCGAGCGCGCCACCGGCTCCGAGCGGGACCGGGCACTGTACTTCGACGGCATGGAACGCCAAGTGCCGCTGGGGTTCTCACGGGACGGCCAGGCGGTGTTCCTCAACGCCGACTTCCTCGACGGCACCCGCGGCGCGCACGTGTCCATCTCGGGCATCTCAGGCGTGGCGACGAAGACGTCGTTCGCGACGTGGCTGCTGTACTCGCTGCTGCACTCGGGCGCGATCGGCGCCGAGGCCGCGAACACGAAGGCGCTGATCTTCAACGTCAAGGGCGAGGACCTGCTGCTGCTCGACCACGACAACACCAGGATCGACGACGAGATCCGCGAATCGTACCGGAAGCTGGGGATGGCGCCGGGGGCGTTCAAGTCCGTGGAGGTGCTCGCCCCGCCCCGGGAGGGCGACAACAACGGCGTCCCGGACGTGGCGTGCCGGTCCACCGGCGTCGACGCGTTCTACTGGACGCTCGCCGAGTTCTGCTCCGGCGGACTCCTGCCGTTCGTGTTCGCCGACGCCGACGACGACCGCCAGCAGTACACGATGGTCGTCCACCAGGTGGCCGCGCGGCTGCGCAAGGAGGCCCGCCCGAAGGACAACGGCGCGGTCGCCGTCGACGGGCAGCTGCTGACGACGTACCGGGACCTGGTCGACCTGATCTGCGAGCGGCTCTCCGACGACGCCACCCGCATCGAATGGGCCGGTTCGGCGATCGGCCTGGGCACGGTCAACGCGTTCATCCGCCGCCTCATCGCCTCCGGGCGGGACATCGGGCGGCTCATCCGCGGGGACCTGCCGCCGCGGGGCAAGGCGATCTCCTCCGAGGCGCAGGTGACGGTCGTGGACCTGCACAACCTGCCCGACCGGGCGCAGCGCTTCGTCGTCGGCGTGGTGCTGCGCGGCGAGTTCGAGCGCAAGGAGAAGGCCGGGACGGCCCGGCCGCTCCAGTTCGTCGTCCTCGACGAGCTCAACAAGTACGCGCCGCGGGAGGGCACCAGCCCGATCAAGGACATCCTGCTCGACATCGCCGAGCGCGGCCGCTCGCTCGGGGTGGTCCTCATCGGAGCGCAGCAGACCGCCAGCGAGGTCGAGCGGCGCATCGCCTCGAACTCGGCGGTGCGCGTCGTCGGGCGCCTCGACGCGGCCGAGGCGACGCGCCCGGAGTACGGCTTCCTCACGCAGGCGCAGCGCCAGCGGGTGCTGATGGCCAAGCCGGGCACCATGTTCGTCGGCCAGCCGGAGCTGCCGGTGCCGCTGGTGGTGAACTTCCCGTTCCCGGCGTGGGCCACCAGGCCGGCCGAGGCGGGCTCGGCCCCGGCGTCGTCGGCCAGGTCCGTGACGGCGAAGGTCGACCCGTTCGACCTCGCCGGTGACGATGACGATGACGACATCCCGTTCTAGCTCGCGTTGAGGAGTCCGCCTTGCGAATCCTGCACACCTCCGACTGGCACGTCGGCGTCACGTTGAAGGGCCGAGCGCGGCTGGACGAGCAGCGGGCCGTGTTCGGCCAGATCGTGCAGATCGCCCGCGACGAAAGCGTCGACCTGGTGATCGTGGCCGGGGACCTGTACGACACGGCCTCGCCGTCCAGTGCCGCGCAGAAGCTGCTGACGGCGACGCTGTCGGCGCTGCGCGACACGGGCGCCGAGGTCGTGGCGATCGCCGGGAACCACGACAACGGGCCGGGCCTGGAGGCGCTGCGGGAATGGGCCGCCGCCGCGGGCATCCACCTGCGGGGCCGCATCGGCAAGGCCGCCGACCACCTCGTCACCGGGCAGACGGCCGGCGGCGAGCGGTGGCGGCTGGCGGCGCTGCCGTTCGTCAGCCAGCGGTATGCGGTCAGGGCGGCCGAGCTGTTCGAGCTGAGCGCCGCGGACACCGAGTCGGCCTACGCCGATCACCTGCGGCGCATGGTGTCCGCGCTCTCGCAGGGCTTCAGCGGCGACGAGGTGGACCTGTTCTGCGGGCACCTGACGGTGGTCGGCGGGAAGGTCGGCGGCGGCGAGCGGGAGGTCCACACCGTGGCCGACTACGCGGTCCCGGCGGCGGTCTTCCCGGCCTCGACGAACTACGTCGCCTTGGGGCACCTGCACAAGGCGCAGAAGATCGAGGGGCCGTGCCCGATCCGGTACTCGGGCGGGCCGCTCGCGGTGGACTTCGGCGAGGAGGACCACACGCCGAGCGTGACGCTCGTCGACGTCACCGCCGACACGCCCGCTCGGGTGCGGCAGGTGCCGCTGAGCGAGGCGGTGCCGCTCAAGACGCTGCGCGGCACGCTCGAGGAGCTGCGCGAAGTGGAAGTGGACGAGCGCGCGTGGCTGCGGGTGTTCGTCACCGAACCGGCCCGCGCGGGCCTGCGCGGCGAGGTGGCCGAGCTGTTCCCCCGGGCCGTGCAGATCCACATCGACCCGGTGATGCGCGCCGAGGCGGCCGCGCCGCGGCAGCGGCGCTCGGGCCGCAGCCCCGGGGAGCTGTTCGACGCCTACCTCGCCGAGACCGGGCACGACGACCCGGCCGTGGCGAAGCTGTTCGCCGAGCTGTACGAGGAGACGCAGACCGTCGCGGCAGAGGAGACCTGATGCGGCCGATACGCTTGGACATGCACGGCTTCGGTTCCTACACCGAGGCCTCGACGCTCGACTTCACCGACGTCGACTTCTTCGCGCTCACCGGCCCCACCGGCGCGGGCAAGTCCACGGTGCTCGACGCGATGTGCTTCGCGCTGTACGGGCGCACGCCGCGGTGGCGCAACAACACCACGCAGCACGCGATCGCCCCGTCGGCGGTGGAGGGGCGGGTGCGGCTGGTGTTCGCCGCCGCGGGCGCCAACTACGTGGCGACCAGGATCCTGCGACGCGACAAGAACGGCAACGTCAAGACCACCATGGCCGCTTTGGAGCAGCTGCCGGACGGGGTGGACCCGGCCGACGACACCGAGCTCGTCGAGGGCCTGGGCAGGCCGCTCGCGGGGAGCCCCTCGGCGGTGAGCGCCGCCGCCGAGCGGATCGTGGGGCTGCCGTTCGACCAGTTCACCAAGTGCGTGCTGCTGCCGCAGGGCGAGTTCGCCGAGTTCCTGCACGCCACGGCCGCCGACCGGCGCAAGATCCTCGAGAACCTCTTGGGGCACAGCGCCTATCGGAGGGTCCAGCAGCTCGCGGGCGCCAAACGGGACGCCGCCGCCACGGCGCAGCGGACCCTCGAGGCGCAGCTGCAGAAGGTCCCGCAGGTGAGCGATGAGGACCTCGCGGCGGCGGCGCTGCGGGTCGAGAAGCTCGAGAAGCTCACCGAGCCGGTGCGGGACAAGGCCGGGGCGCTCGACGGGCTCGAGACCGCCGTCGAGACCGCTCGGCGGCGCCTGAGCGAGGGCGAGGCGAACCTGGCGTCCCTGACGTACATCAAGCGGCCCGGCGGCGTCGACGACATCGCCGCGCAGCTCGCCGACGCGCTCGAACGCGTCAAGGCGAAGGCCGCGGAGGTCGAGGCCACCGAGGCCGAGGACGAGCGTCTGCGCGCCGAACTCGACGGGCTCGATCTGGCGCTCATCGAGCGGCAGCTCAAGGCGTGGGAGGAGCTCGCCGAGACCGAGGCGAGCCTGAAGACCGGCCGCGAGCTGACCGAGGAGCTGCGCCACCAGTTCGAGGAGGCCAAGGAGCTCGAAGGGGCCGCCGCCGAAGAGGTCGAGATCCAGCACGCCGCCGTCCACAAGGCCCGCATGGCGGACCTGGCCGGGACGCTGCGGGCCGAGCTGGCCGCCGGAGAGGACTGCCCGGTGTGCGACCGCGCCGTCGAGGCGGTCCCCGAGCGGGACCTCTCCGCGGCCCTGGAGGAGGCCCAGCAGGCGTCGCAGACGGCCACCGCCGAGTACAAGGACGCGCAGGCCGCCGTGGTGAACCTCCAGGCGAAGCTCGACAGCTACACCGAGCGCCTCACCGAGCTCGACGTCAAGCGCCGCCGCCTGGTCAAGAAGCTCGAAGGCGTGCCGGAAGCCGATGCGCTCCAGGCTCGCCGCGAGGCCGCGGCCGAGGCGGGGCGGCTGCTCAGCGGCACCGCCGCGGCGCTCAAGGCCGCGAGGCGGGCGCTGCGGGAGGCCGAGAAGCGCAAGGCGGGCGCCGAAGAGCAGCAGCAGCGGGCCTGGCGGGAGTTCGGGCACGCCCGGGACCAGGTCGCCGTCCTCGGGCCGCCAGCGGCCGGGGCGGACCTGGCCGAGAGCTGGGGGCGCCTCGTCGAATGGGCCGCGGGGGCGCTGGAGAAGGCTTCGGCCGCACGCGAGGCCGCCCGAGCGGAACTCAAGTCGCTCGACGGGCGGGCCGCGACGCTGCGGGCCGAGCTGCTCGCCGCGATGACCGAGTTCGACGTCGCCGTGCCGCGCACGGGCACCGGCGGCGACTACGTGGCCGTGCACGCCGCGGCCGTCGAGTCCGCTCGGGCGGCGGCCGCGCAGCTGCGCGAGGCGCGGGGCCGCCGCGTCGAGCTCGAGGCCGAGGCGCGCCGCTTCGCGCACGAGGCCGAGGTCGCCAAGGAGCTCGCGAAGCATCTGGAGGCCCGCCGCTTCATGGAGTGGCTGTTGAGCGAGGCGCTCGACGAGCTCGTCGCCGGGGCGACGGTCATGCTGGGCCGCATCACCGGCGGCCAGTACGACCTGATCTACCGCGACCAGGACTTCTGGGTGGTCGACCACCACGACGCGGACATGGCGCGCCCGGCGCGGAGCCTGTCGGGCGGCGAGACCTTCGCGGCGTCGCTGTCGCTGGCGCTCGCGCTGTCCGACCAGTTGGCGAGCCTCTCGCGCGACGGCGCGTGCCTGGAGTCGATCATCCTCGACGAGGGCTTCGGCACGCTCGACCCGGAGACCCTCGACGCCGTCGCCACCACGCTGGAGGCGCTGACGGTCTCCAGCGAGCGCACCGTCGGGCTGGTCACGCACGTCGCCGACCTCGCCGAGCGCGTGCCGGTTCGTTTCCGTATCGTCAAGGACGCCAAGGGTTCCCACGTCGAGAAGACTCTGGAGTAGCCGTGCAGATCACCGTCGACGCCTGGGATCCGTCCTTCGCCGACAACGCCGAGTCGCCGTCGCGCTCGGACTCGGCCACCGTCAACGTCGAGGTGGAGACGCCGGCCAAGGCGTGGGCGCCGGTGGACGCGCCCGGTGCGGGCCCGACGCGGCTGCTGGTGGTCGACGGCGTCAGGCGCGTCGACGCGCGCGTCGAGCTGAGCGACGAGGCCGGCCGCTGGCCCGGCGTGTGCGTCTCCTGGGCCGCCGGCGCCGTCGCCTGCGACCTCGACGGGGGCACTTCGGCCGTCACCGAGTCCTCGGTCGAGCGGGGCCTGTTCGCGCCGCTCGATCCGGGCACCGACTTCGGCCAGTACCCGTACCGCAAGGCCGACGCGGCCGACTCGGCCGAGCTCATCGCCGCCAGCCAGGCCGCCATGGCGGCCTTGGAGGCGAAGGTCGCCGCCGCCGTCGCCATGGACGCCGAGCTGTCCGTGCTCGACGGGACGCTGCGCGGGCGCACCAGGCTGCCGAACGCGGTGGGCTACATCAAGAGCCACCACCGGTCCTATCTTCAGGGGCCGTTGAACGGCGTGGTGGAGCAGCTGCGGCCCGGGCAGCGCACGCCGGTGTTCCACCTGCTGACGACGTGGCCGCGCTACTCGTGGTATCTGCGGCTGCCGGGGGCGGGCTCGCGGGGCTGGGCGGGCGTGGCCAGGATCGAGGCCGCCGACGCCTTGAGCGAGGAGGCGGCGATCGCGCTGGCCGATGCGACCGCCGCGGCCTTGCCGCCCTTGGGGTCCGCCGCGCACAAGGACGCGCGCGCTCCGCAGAACCTCACGCCCATCGCGGGACTGGAGCGGCGCCTCAAGCGGCGGTTGGGCGACGCGAGGCTGCTGCTGCGTTCGGTGCGAGTCTCATCGGCGGCCGGGCTGTAAAGCAGGCCTCGGCCCCGCCGCCTTCGCGCGGCAGAGTATCAGCAGCGCATTGCGCTGGGGAGCGGTCCACTCTACACTGCGATTGTAGAGACGTTCGTCAATATTAATTGGCGGCGTCGACTCCTCGGCGGCAGCGGCGGTCGATCCCGGCATCCGCGCGCTCCCGCCCCGATCACAAGGGCATGGCCATGAAGCAACGACGCATGAAACGACCCTGGAAGATCGCGGTCCTCGGGGCCTTCTCGGCCCTGGCGCTGGCGATCTCGGCGAGCCCCATGGGGTTCAACGCCTTCGCCGACCACACCTCCCCCACCTGGACCTCCAGCGATCAGTGGGGCAACACGATGTACGGCGACTACACGGTCTACAACAACATCTGGGGCTCCGGAGCCGGAACCCAGACCATCTCGGCGGTCGACGAGTCGCACTGGTGGGTCGACGCCGACCACCCGAACACCGGCGGCATCAAGAGCTACCCGAATGTCTCCTACACGCTCGGCGAGCAGGTCAGCCAGATGCCCGAGGTGAACAGCACCGTCGCCTTCGAGGGCCCGAGCGGCGGGAACGGCGTCGCCTACAACGCCGCCTACGACGTGTGGGGCAACGGGCACGAGCACGAGATCATGATCTGGCTGAGCAAAGTCGGCCCGGTCGGGCCGCTCGGCAGCTACGAGACGACCGTGACCGTCGGCGGCCACACCTTCGACTACTACCGCGGCAACAACGGCGCCAACGAGGTCTACAGCTTCATCCGCACCGGCAATACCGACTCGGCCACGGTCGGCATCAGCGACGTCGCGCGGTGGCTCTACGAGACCGGCCGCATGCCGGACGTGCGGATCGACCAGATCCAGTTCGGATACGAGATCACCTCCTCGGCCGGCGGGCACCGGTACAGCACCGAGAGCTACTCGCTCGACATCGGCGGCGGCGATCCGACCGATCCGCCGGACGACCCCACCGACCCGCCGAGCGGTTCGTGCCTGGCGAGCGTCTCGGTGGTCAACGACTGGGGCTCGAGCTGGCAGGGCGCGGTCACGATCCACGCCGAGGATCAGGCCGTGGACGGCTGGGACCTGTCGTGGGAGTGGCCGAGCGGCCAGGAGGTCTCGAGCGCCTGGAACGTGGACTGGAGCCAGTCGGGCTCGACGGTCTCGGCGTCCGACGTGGGATGGAACGCCCGCGTCGACGCTGGCACGAGCCGGGAGGTGTTCGGCTTCATAGCGTCTGGTCCGGCCGAGGCCTTCGACGTCGGCTGCTGAGCGCGCCCGCCGGGTCCAGCTCGGACGACGGCGGCTCAGCTTTCACCGAACGCCTCGGCGGGCGATGCGATCGACGCAGCGGTGCACGGTGCGGCGGCGATCTCGAGGGAGCTCGGGGCGCCACCGGTGGCCGCGGTGGTCGCCCGCGGGCCTTAGGGTGGTGCGGAAGGCCATCGGCACCTGCCACCGCACAGCGATTGGAGCCCCATGTCAACTCCCCAGCACGCGCTCATCGTCATCGACATGCAGCGGGCGTTCGTCGACCCGGACGGGCGACTCGCGGTCCAGGGCGCCGACCGGGTCGTCGAGGAGGTCAACCGGCGGGTCGCCGCGGCGGTCGAGGCCGGGTCGCCGGTGTACTACACGCGCGACGTCGAACCGGTCGAACTCCCCGAGGGCGACCCGGACGGCCAGGCCGAGCTGCACCCCGAGCTCGACGTCCGCGGCGAGGTCGTGCCGAAGGGCCCCGGGCGCTCCGGCGGCTTCTCCGGTTTCGTGCTGTTCGGCTCGGGAGTGGACCAGCCGGGCGCGGGCGGCCTGAGCCCGCTCGGGGGGCTCCTGCTCGCGAGCGGGGCCGAGGCCGTGACCGTGGTGGGCCTGGCGGGCGACGTGTGCGTCGCCGCCACGGCCCGCGACGCCGTCCGGCTCGGCTACCGGGTGAGTGTCGACTTGGACGCGACGGCGTTCGTGCACGCCCATCCGGGCGGCGACACCGGGGCCGTGCGCGAGTTGCGCGACGCCGGCGTGGAGATCGTCGGCTCCCTCTGAGCTCAGTACCAGCCGTTGGACTCCGAGTGCGACCACGCGCCGCACGGGCTGCCGTAGCGGCCGTCGATGTAGTCCAGGCCCCAGGCGATCTGGGTGGCCGGGTTGGTCTCCCAGTCGTCGCCGTGCGAGGACATCTTGTCGCCCGGGAGGGACTGCGGGATGCCGTAGGCGCCCGAGCCCTCGTTGTAGGCCTGCTCGTTCCAGCCTGACTCGCGTTCCCACAGGGATTCGAGGCAGGAGAACTCGTCGAGGCCCCAGCCGGCGTCGAGGGTCATGGTGCAGCCGATGGCCTTGTTGCCCGAGTACTCGGAGCAGTCGGCGGCGATGTCCACCGAGGGGCCGGAGGATCCTCCGGAGGACTCTTCTTCGGTCGGTTCGACCGGTTCCTCCTCCGGCATCTCAGCGGCGCCGGTCTTCTCGACGTCGGTGGTGCCCTGGACCTTGACCGGCAGGATGGTCTCCATGGCGGCGACCTCCTGCCACTCGTGGTCGGCCTCGGTGGCCTCGGCGACGATGTCGGAGGCGAGCCGCTCGGACTCGCTGCGGTCGTCGGTCTCGATGATCGCCGCACCGGCCGTGGTCGCCGAGGTGAGGGCGATGACGGTGGCGGCGATGGATGCGAAGACGCGGTTTCTGAGGCTGTGGGGAAGCCCTGGGGTGGGCGCCTCGTGTGCCGCGTGCTTCGCCTGGGTCAGCTTGTTGGGATGAAGCACCCGCGTAAGGCTAGGGGCCGCCGATAACGACGCCCTACCTGCGAGTAATCACGCGAATACGGCACATTCGCGTTTGGGGCCGGAACCGTCGCTCGCCCGATTCGCCCGATAGGCGCGCTATCGCGCGGCCGGTTCCGGGCGTCGCATCCACAGGGGAACCAAGTGGGCCGTTCGGCCCATTGACGGCCCGAAATCTGCCAGAACTTCCGCTACCAAGGTCTACAGAGGCCGATCTCACATGGTGGTGAAAAACGATTCGGGCACATCACCCCTATCCGGTCGCCTGCTCCTCGTCGGCGGACGGCGATGCCGTCGTGGTCTCGAACACCTCCGTCTCGGTGACCTGTTCATCGGTGCTCGGCTCCTCGGGCATCGGCGTCTCGAACGCCTCCGCCTCGGTGGTCATCTCGTCGTCCGGCATCTCCGGGGCCGTCTGTTCGATTGACGTCGTCATGCCGTCAGGCCAGGTGGGGTAGCCCTCGGTCTCCATTTCGGAGAACGGATCGGAGCCGCCCCAATCGTTCCCGAACTCGTCGGACCAGTATCCGCCGACCAGGGACGCAGCGCCCCAGAGCACGATCGCGGCCAAGGCGAACCCGCTGACGGCCACGATCCCGCGATACCGGAACCCTTGATGCGCCGACTTCGCACCGAGCCGCAAAGAGAGCCAGACGAAGGTCAGTGCCGAAGCGGCGAACGCGATCACGGTCAGGGGCCAGAACTGGACGATGTCCCTCAACAACGGCATGCTCGAGCCGCTGAAGGCAACGCCGATCACCGCGAAGACCACCACTGCGCAGAGAACACCTCGCAGCACCCACCAGCCCGGCCTCAGCGAGCGGCCGAACTCGGCGAAGCCGCCGACTCCCGCGCTGGTGGTGTACCGGTCCGCCAGAACGCGGAAACCGCCGCGCGGCCGCTCGATCCGCCCGGTGACGCCGGCGGTCTCGCGCAGTTCCCGGGCGTAGTCCTCCGGGCTTCCGAGCCTGTCCGCGAGCGTGGCGCCCGATTCGAGTTCGGCGGCGATCTCGGTCAGGTGGGTCTCCAGATCGGCGAGGAGGTCCTCGCGGATCGGGGTGGGAAGGTCGGCGAGGTGCCGCTCGACCGCGAGCCTGTAGTCCGCGATCTCGGAGGCGTCTCGAGGAGTGTCGGTCATGATCGCCCCTTCTTGGCGGTACCGGAAGTGTCGAACAATGCCTGCATCTTGGTGCTGACGTCCTCCCAGGCGTCGCGCATCTGACGCAGGTATTTCCTGCCGGGCTCCGTCAGCGCGTAGTACTTGCGGTGCGGCCCCGATTCACTGGGCTGGACATATGTGGACAGGTACCCGGCGCGGTAGAGGCGGCGGAGAGTGCCGTAGACCGAGGCGTCGCCGAGCTCGTCGAATCCCGCCGCCCGCAAGCGGTGCAGGATCTCGTAGCCGTAGCCGTCCTCGGTCTCCAGGACTCGCAGGACGATGATGTCCAGCAGGCCTTTGAGCAGTTGCGATCTATCCACGCTTAACACGGTACCATGCATAGCACAGTAGTGGTCGTCGCGGACACGACGAAACCGGCCCCACCCTTCACGGGCGGGGCCGGTTGTCGGACTTGGTGTTGCAGCGGCTCGATATCAGAGGGCGGCTCTGGCGGCGCGGAGCCTGGCGAGGCTCACCGCCTGGCCGAGCAGCTCCATCGACTCGTACAGCGGCGGCGAGACGGTCTTGCCGCTGATCGCCACGCGCACCGGCCCGAAGGCCTTGCGCGGCTTGAGGCCCATGCCGTCGACGAGCGCGGTCTTCAAGGCCTCCTCGATGGCCCCGGTGGTCCACTCGACGCCTTCGAGGGCGGCGATCGAGGCGTCGAGGACCTCGGCCGCGTCGTCCTTGAAGGTCTTCTTCGCGCTGGCCTCGTCGATCTCGACCTCGACGCCGCAGAACAGGAACCGCAGCATCTCGGCGGCCTGCGCGAGCGTCGAGCAGCGCTCCTGCACCAGCGGGACGGCCACCTCGAGCACGTAGCGCTGCTCGGCGGTCGGCTGCTCGGGGAGCAGGTCGCGCTTCTGGAGCTCGGGGACCAGCATCGCGGTCAGCTCGACGGGGTCGGACATGCGGAAGTGCGCCGAGCAGATCGCGTCGAACTTCTTCTCGTCGAACCTGGCCGGGTTGGACTTGACGTCGTGCAGGTCGAAGGCGTCGAGGAACTCGGCGACGGTGAACACGTCCCGGTCGGCGGCGATCGACCAGCCGAGCGTCGCCACGTAGTTGAGCACCCCTTCGGGCAGGTAGCCCTCGAGCTTGTACTGGAGCAGGTCCGAGCGCGGGTCGCGCTTGGACATCTTCTTGCCGCGCTCGTCGACGATGAGCGGCAGGTGCGCGTACTCGGGCACCTGATCGGCGAGGCCGAGCTCGATGAGCGCGCGCCACATGACGATCTGCCGGGGCGTCGAGGACATCAGGTCCTCGCCGCGGGTGACCATGTTGACCTTCATGAGCGCGTCGTCGACCGGGTTGGTCAGCGTGTACAGCGGCGAGCCGTCGGCGCGGGCGATGACGTAGTCGGGGACGGTGCCCGCGGGCGTGGTGACCTCGCCGCGGACGGCGTCGACGAAGGTGATGTCCTCGTCGGGCATCCGCATCCGGTACACCGGTTTGCGGCCCTCGTCGCGGAAGGCCCGCTTCTGCTCTTCGGTGAGGGCCCGGTCGAAGTTGTCGTAGCCGAGCTTGGGATCGCGCCCGGCCGCCCTGTGGCGGGCCTCGACCTCCTCGTTGGTGGAGAACGCCTCGTAGGCGTAGCCGCCCTCGACCAGGCGCTTGATGACGTCGGCGTAGACGTCGGTGCGCTGCGACTGCCGGTAGGGCGCGTGGGGGCCGCCGATGTCGGGGCCCTCGTCCCAGTTCATGCCGAGCCACGAGAGCGCCTCGACGAGCTGGTTGTAGGAGTCCTCGGTGTCGCGGGCGGCGTCGGTGTCCTCGATGCGGAAGACGAACTCGCCGCCTTTCGCGCGGGCGTAGCCCCACGAGAACAGGCAGGTGCGCACCAGGCCGACATGCGGCAGGCCGGTGGGGCTGGGGCAGAAGCGGGTGCGGACATTACTCACTGGGGACCACCTGGTTGCTCAGCGTGCCGATGCCGGCGACGGAAACGGAAACGGTGTCGCCGCCTTCGAGCGGCCCGACGCCCGCGGGGGTGCCGGTGAGGACGACGTCGCCGGGCAGCAGCGTCATGACCTGCGAGATGTAGGAGACGAGCGTGGCGGGGTCGAAGACCATGTCCTTGGTCGAGCCGAGCTGGCGGACCTCGCCGCCCACCTCGCAGCGGATCTCGGCGTCGGCGACGTCGGCGTCGGTCTCGATCCAGGGCCCGAGCGGGCAGAAGGAGTCGAAGCCCTTCGCGCGGGTGAACTGGACGTCCTTGCACTGGAGGTCGCGGGCGGTGACGTCGTTGGCGCAGGTGTAGCCGAAGATCGAGGCGGCGGCGGCCTCCTTGTCGACGCCGCGGGCGCCGGGCAGGCCGATGACGACGGCCAGCTCGGCCTCGTGCTCGACCTGCTCGGACACGGCCGGGAGCCGGACGGCCTCGCCGGGGCCGATGACGGAGGTGGACGGCTTGATGAAGATGAGCGGCTCGGCCGGGACCTCGTTGCCGAGCTCGGCGGCGTGGTCGGCGTAGTTGCGGCCCACGCACACGACCTTCGACGGCAGGATCGGGGCGAGCAGGCGCACGTCCTCGAGCGCCCACCGCTGGCCGGTCATCTTGAGCTGCGCGAAGGGGTGGCCGTCGATCTCCGCGGCGGTCGCGCCGGGCCCCTCTCCCTCGAGTACCGCGAACGACATGCCGGTGGGGTGAGCGATCCGTGCGATGCGCACACTGCGCCCCTCTCTAAGACTCGATCGAAGCTGTCGGCCTCAGCTTAGTTCGGTGCGCTCCGCCGGTGAACTCACTATCCGACCAACAGGAACAGGCCCACGATGATGACGGTGCCGAGCAGCGCGCCGACGACGATGCCCATGCCGAGCCTGCGCAGGCGCCCCGACAGGCCGACGGCGAAACCGAGCACGCAGGTCAGCGGGGTGGCGATGGCGCAGGAGATGGTCGTGGCGCCGAGCCGGACGTTGAGCGAGGCGCCGATGTTGTCGACCAGGACGAAGCCGAGGGCCAGCGCGAGGAGGACGTGGATCACGAGGCCGAGGAACAGGCCCGAGACGAATCGGCGTCGTGCGTACACCGCCGAATCGGCGGCGGAGGCCGCTGCACGGGCGCGATCGGTCTTGTAGGAAGTCACGCCTCAACTCTAATACGACGGGTCCACGGGGGCGGGGCGCGCGGCAGGGGGTGTCCGACGGGTCGGGCGGGCCTGTCCGCCGGGGCCTTCGGGGGACGCGCCGCGTCGAATGCGGCGCGGGCGGCCGTCCTCATGCGAGACTGCCGTGATGCGCCGATTGATCTTGCTCTTCGCTATGCTCGCCCTGGTACTGGCCGCACAGATCCCGGCCGGCGCGGTCGTCGAGTCGGAGGTGCCGCGGACCACCGCCTCGTTCGACGACGACGTCCACAAGGTCGCCTACGCCGGTGACGTGCTCTACGCGGGCGGGCGGTTCACGAGCGCAGTCGACGTCGACGGCACCCGCGCGGCGCGCCACCACCTGGCGGCGGTCGACTCGTCGAGCGGCGAGCTGCTGCCGTTCGCGCCGGTCCTGGACGGGCAGGTACTCGACCTGGTCGCCACGTCGGAGCACCTGTACGTGGCCGGCGACTTCCGGCACGTCGGCGACGTGCCGGTGCCTCGCCTGGCCCGCTTCGACCTCGCCACCGGGGAGCTGGACGAGGCGTGGCGGCCGAGCCCGTCGTCGACGGTGTTCGCCGTCGAACCGGCCGGAGACCGGGTCTACCTGGGCGGCCGCTTCGCCACGGTCGGCGGCCACGCGCAGCCGTACCTGGCCGCGGTGAGCGCCTCGGACGGCGCGCCGGTCACCTCGTTCGCGCCGCGGGTGCAGGAGGGCGCGGTGCGCGACATCGCCTCCGGGCACGGGCGGCTGTACGCCTCGGGCGGCTTCGGCTCCGTCGAGGACGAGAAGCAGTTCGGCAAGCTCGCGGCGTTCGATCCGGAATCCGGCGCCGTCGACCGCTCGTTCCAGGCGTCGGTGTACGTGCTGACCAGGCAGGTCGTCGTCGACGGCGATCGGCTGTACGCGGCCTTGGACGGGCGCGGCGGCGAGGTCCGCGCGTTCGACACCAGCGGCGAGGCCCTGTGGTACCAGGCCGCGGACGGCGGGATGCAGGCCGTGACGGTCTGGGGGGACACGATCATCGGCGGCGGGCACTTCGACAAGGCCTGCGACACCAACCACGCGGGGCCGAACGGGGAGTGCGTCGACGGCGTCAAGGCGCCGCGCGGGAAGCTCCTGGCCGTGGACGAGAACGGGAAGCTCCTGCCGTGGAACCCGAATGCGAACGGCATCATCGGCGTGTGGGACCTCAAGGTGCACCCTTCGGGCACCGGCCTGGCGGTGGCGGGCGCGTTCACGACCTTCGGCGGCGGTTCCATGGAGCAGCGGCACTTGGCGCTCTTCGAATGAGCATCGGCTGAGGCGGCCCCGGCGCGTCCGCGCCGGGGCCGTTCGCCGTCCGCGGGAGTCGGGGCTACCGGCGGTTGAGGCCGTAGGCGAGCCCTTCGGCGAGGGCGTTCCAGGAGGCCTCGATGAGGTTGGGGGCGACGCCGACGGTCGTCCACTCGGATTCGCCGTCGCCCATGGTGATCAGGACGCGGGTGACCGCTTCGGTGCCGGTGGAGCCGGCGAGGATGCGGACCTTGAAGTCCGAGAGGCTCAGCTGCGCCAGGCGCGGGTGGCGGGCGGCCAGGGCGCTCCGCAGGGCCGCGTCGAGGGCGTTGACGGGGCCGTTGCCCTGCGCGGTCGCGATGCAGCGTTCGGGGGCTTCGCCGGGTTCGCCGTGGACGTGGAGGCGGACGGTGGCCTCGGCGACGGTGGCGCCTTCGGGGTCGTGGTCGACGATGACGCGGTAGGTGTCGAGCGTGAACGGCCGGGGCAGGCCGCCGGAGACCTCGTCGCGGACGAGCAGCTCGAAGGAGGCGTCGGCGGCCTCGAACGACCAGCCTTTCGCTTCGAGTTCCTTGACGCGCTTGGTGATCCGGTCGAGCGCACCTTTGTCGCCCGAGAGGTCGACGCCGAGTTCGCGGCTCTTGAGCTCGACGGAGGCGCGGCCGGCCATCTCGGTGACGAGGATGCGCATGTCGTTGCCGACGGCGGCGGGGTCGATGTGGTTGTACAGCGCCGGGTCGGCCTTGATCGCGGAGGCGTGGATGCCGGCCTTGTGCGCGAACGCGGCGTGGCCGGTGTAGGGGGCGTGCTCGTCGGGGGTCATGTTGGCGATCTCGGCGACGGCGTGCGAGATCCGCGTCATCTTCTCCAGGCAGCCGTCGGGCAGGACGCGCAGCCCGAGCTTGGTCTCCAGGTTCGCGATGACGGTGAACAGGTTCGCATTGCCGGGGCGCTCGCCGTAGCCGTTGGCGGTGCCCTGGACGTGCATGACGCCGGCCTGGACGGCGGCGATGGTGTTGGCGACGGCGCAGCCGGTGTCGTTCTGGGCGTGCATGCCGAGGCGGACGCGCTCGGGGGGCAGGTCGGGGGCCAGTCGATCGCGCAGGTCCGTGACGGCGGCGGTGATGTCGGCGGGGATGGAGCCGCCGTTGGTGTCGCACAGGACGACGGCTTCGGCACCGGCCTCGAGGGCGGTGCGCACCACCAGGGTCGCGTAGTCGGGGTCGTGGCGGAAGCCGTCGAAGAAGTGCTCGCAGTCGATGAACATCTCGCGGCCGAGCTCGCGTCCGGTGCGGACGGAGTCGGTGATCATCGCGAGGTTCTCCTCGGGCGTGGTGCGCAGGGCCCGCTCGACGTGCCGCACATCGGACTTGGCGACGAGGCAGATCGCTGGAGCGCGCGAGTCGAGGAGCGCGGCGAAGCCGGGGTCGTCGGCGGCGGTGTTCCCGGCGCGGCGGGTCATGCCGAAGGCGACGAGCTTGGCGTGCTTGAAGTTGACCTCTTCGGCGGCGCGGGCGAAGAACTCGGTGTCGGAGGGGAGCGCCCCCGGCCAGCCGCCTTCGATGTAGTCGACGCCGAGCTCGTCGAGGAGTTCGGCGACGGCCAGTTTGTCGGCCACCGAGTAGCGGAGGCCCTCCATCTGCGCGCCGTCGCGGAGCGTCGTGTCGAAGACGTGGAACTCTCCGACGGTGTGTGTTTGCGTCACGTTGTGCTCCAGATAGTTTTCAGGATTCCGATTCTGCCGCTGCGGGGGCCGCCTGAACGATGGCTTGGCTCCAACGAAAAAGACCCCCTGCTGACGCAGGAGGTCTGGCGCTCGGCGACGGCATCTAGTACCGATGCTCCGCCGGGCGCCCGCAGCTGATAATGAGCTGGAAGGTCACGGTTGGAAGTATGCCACCGGGCACCATCGCGAGCCAGCACTTCCCATTATGCGGGACACGGCATGTCGCGGTGCCGTGCGGATATGGCGTGCCCGTGCGGACAGGGCATGTGGCGGTGCCGCCGCGGACGGGAAGGCCCGAGCCGCCGGGGGCGCGGTCACCACTGGTCGCGCAGCGTCCGTCGGCGCAGCCACAGGACCATGGCCGCTCCGGCCGCGACCGCGACGACGCCGGCCCCGCTCAGGGCCGCGACGCCGGCGCCGGTCTGCGGAAGCTTCGGCTCGGCGGCGGGCGCGGCGGTGGTCTCCTCCGCCGGCGGCGGCGTCGAGGGCGTCTGCTCGGGCACGTCGGCGAACTGCCACTCCTGGGCGTGGACGCTGGAGGGGACGGCGACGACGAGGACCTCGGTGCCCGCCGCGGCCTGGCTTCCGCGTTCGATGCCGAGGTAGTGGCCCTCGGGCGTGGTGAACCGGTAGTCCTGGTGGGCCGGGACGTCGTTGTAGACGACCCCCCACGGCGTGGCGTCGGCGCAGTCGGCGAGCTCGACCGTCGCGGTCTCGGCGCCGTCCGGGATCGGCCCGGCGTCCAGGCACTGCCCGGTCTCGTCGTGGACGATCAGGTGGGTGCCGAGGTCCTGGAAGGCCTCGACCGGCGTGAAGGACCAGGCGTCGCCTTCGGCGGCGAGCTCGGCCCGCTCGCCGGTCCAGGCCAGCGGCAGCTCGGGGTGGTCCTTGAGGTGCATCAGGACCGGTTCGGCGGGCAGTTCGGCCGCGTGCGCGAGCGCGGGCGCGGCCAAGGGCAGGAGCGCGGCGGCGGAGATCAGCACGGCGCGCGGGTAGAAGGTTCTCACAGCGAGAATTAGATCAAATTAGGATATTTCACCTTAATTGGAGCTGGATCTTTCCGCGGATCTCGCTGGCGGCCTCGCCTGCGGCGCGCAGCCGGTCGGCGGCGTCGGTGAGGGTCTCCAAGGTGGCGTCGGCCTCGTTCGCGGCCAGGGCCTCGCGCAGCCCGACCGAGCCGGCCAGGCACTCCCCCGCGGCAACGACCATGTCCTCGTAGGCGCCGACCCCGGTCTCCAGGCGTTCGACCAGGCGGTCCCGGTCGGCCCGCAGCAACGCCTGCCTCGGGCCGGAGGCGATGGCGATCGACTGCTCGACGTCGCGGACGGTGAAGGCCAGCCGGAGCAGCTCGGGCCCGGCCTTGGCGGCGCCGGCGAGCGCCGCGGCGGCCTCGGCGTTGCCCTGGAGGCGCTGCGCGAGCTGCTCGGCGGTGGCGCTGGCGCGTTCGAGGCGCTGGTAGGGGCCCAGGGCGGCGCTGCGGCGGAACTGCGAGCGCATCCGGCCGCGGCGCAGCGTCTCGGCAGCCTCGCCGAGGAAGCCGCGGGCCTCTTGGCGCAGACCGGCCGGCCCGTACAGGACGAGGGCCTCGCGCTCGGCGGGCAGGGCGCGCGCCAGGCGGCGGTAGTCGAGCCAGCGGACCGTCGCCAGGGCGGTGGAGAAGCCGGCGGCGACGACCCAGATCCCGTCGGATCCGACGACGCCGCCCACGGGCAGGAAGAACGCCGAGCCGGTGACGGTGGCGCCGGAGACGACCGTCCAGAACTTCGCCGAGGACAGCCGGGACCGCAAGCGCCGGACGGCGTGCTTGCGGGCCTTGGCGTCCACAGGGGTTCCTCTCGGCGGGTCAGCTCTTGGTGGAGTCGGCCTCGGCTTCGGGCGTGCCTTCGCCGTCGCTCATGCTGGCGCGGATGTCGGCGAGGCGGGCGTTGGTGACCGTCTCCTTGGAGGTGATGGCGGGCTTGGCCTTGTCCGAGCCGGAGAGCTGGTCGCCTTCGAGGGAGGCGCGGATCTGCTCCAGGCGGGAGGCGCCGGCCATGTCGCGGGTGGCGCGGTTGACCTCGAGGAGGCGGCCTTCGACGGAGTTGCTGGCCAGCTCGGCACGGCCCATGGCGTTGGAGTAGCGGCCCTCGATCTTGTCGCGGATCTCCTCGAAGTTCGGGACGTTGCCGGGCGCGGCGGTCTGCGACATCGACTCCAGGGACGAGGCGATGGTCTCCTGCATCTTGGCCTGCTCCAGCTGGCCGAGCAGCTTGGTGCGCTCCTGGAGCTTCTGCTGGAGCATCATCTGGTTGTTCTCGACGGCCTTCTTCGCCTGCTCGGCGGCGTTGAGGGACTGGTCGTGCATGGTCTTCATGTCCTCAAGGGACTGTTCTGTGGAGACCAGCTGGCTCGCCAGGACCTCGGCGGTCTGCTCGAACTGCTGGGCCTTCTCCTCATCGCCGTCGGCCCTCGCCTTGTCGGCGAGCACCAGCGCCTGGCGCGCCTGCGCCTGGAGGCGCTCCACTTCGGCCATCGAGCGGTTGAGCTTCATCTCCAGCTGCCGCTGGTTGCCGATCACCGAAGCGGCCTGTCCAACCAGCACCTGGTGCTGCTTCTGCGCTTCCTCGATCGCCTGCTGGATCTGGATCTTGGGGTCGGCGTGCTCGTCGATCTTCGCGCCGAACAGCGCCATCATGTATTTCCAGCCTTTGACGAACGGATTGGCCATTATCGGGGTCCCTTCGGTGATGTCTGCAACGCCGACTTTCTTATAGTGTCGGACATCCCCGCCAACAATGTGCGACAGGGTGACGCCTCATTCGCCAAAACTACATCATCGGTCGCGTTCAGGCCGCCGCGCGGACCACCGAATCGGTCACTTCGCCACGCCGGTGACGAGGATGCGCCTGCGCGATGGAAGCGGGGTGGGCGTGACGGCGGCGACGGGGCTGGTCCTCGGCGGCCTCCTTCTCGCGCGGCAGCGGCAGCACCGCGACCGAACGGCCCTGGGGCAGAGTGGCGTCGTCCCGCTTCTCATGGGCCGCGACCTCGCGCGACACCTCGGCGAGGACTTCACTGAGCCGCACCTGGAGGGCCCCGCACACCGAGGCGAGAAGCTCGCTCGACGCCTCCTTGTGGCCCCGCTCGATCTCCGAGAGGTACCCGAGGCTGACGTTGGCCTGCTTGGAGACGTCTCGGAGCGTCCGCTTCTGAGCGCGGCGGCGCCGACGCAGGGTCTCTCCCAACAGTTCCCGCAACAACACCATCGAACTCTCCTCCACGCCGCTTTCGCCCTGTTCACGAGGCTTGCGAGCAAGGCCTGCGCCCTCTTGGCGAAGCCTACCGGCCGGGACGCCGTTCAGCTGAGCCTAAGCGGGTCCTGCAAGCCTAGCGCGTTCGCCCCGACTCGCTCTCCTTCAATTTAAAGGCTTTCCAGAGGTAATCCATTCCCGTCACGACGGTGAGGAGCACCGCCGCGCCCATCAGCCACGGGCCGACCACGTCGAGCGGCTCCGGCCACGGCCACAGGTACCAGGCCACCGCGGCGATCTGGAGCACCGTCTTGAGCTTCCCGCCGCGCCCGGCCGCGATCACCGCGTGCTTGAGCACCGCCATCCGCAGGCCCGTGATGCCGAGCTCGCGCACGAGGATCACCACGGTGACCCACCACGGCAGGGCGTCGTAGAAGCTGAGCAGCACCAGCGCGGTGCCGATGAGGGCCTTGTCGGCGATCGGGTCGGCCAGCTTGCCGAACTCGGTCACCAGGCCGCGCGAGCGCGCCAGCCAGCCGTCGACGAAGTCCGTCGCCGAGATGAACACGAACAGCAGGCACGCCAGCATGCGCCAGCCGGAGTGCTCCATCTCCGAGAGCACCACGACCACCGCGAAGACCGGGACGAGGAAGATCCTGGCCACGGTGACGACGTTGGCGACGTTCCACGGCGACACCGGGGGCGGGTCGGCCTTCACCAGGACTCCTCCACGACTTCGGCCACCAGGTCGACGCCGTGGGAGTCGACGACCTTCGCGGTCACGAAATCGCCGACCTCCAGGCCCTCGACAGCGCCGACCAGGGCCACCGAGCCGTCGACTTCGGGCGCCTGGTGGGCGCCGCGGCCGTCCACGCCGCTCACGGCGACGCTTGCGGAGCCGTCAATTGGCGCAGCGGCCACGGATTCGACCAGGACGGTCATGGTCTCGCCGACGCGCTCCTCGGCCCGCTGGCCGACCAGCTCGTCCACGAGCATCGAGACGCGCGTGACCCGCTCGGCGACGACGTCCTCGTCGAGGTGCCCGTCGAGGCCGACCGCCTCGGTGCCGTCCTCGTCGGAGTAGGCGAAGACGCCGGTGGCGTCGAGCCGGGCCGCGGACAGGAAGCCCATGAGCTCCTCGAAGTCCTCCTCGGTCTCGCCGGGGAAGCCCACGATCACGTTCGTGCGGGCACCGGCCAGCGGCTCGCGCTCGCGGATCTGGGCCAGCAGCGCCAGGAACGACTCGGTGGAGCCGAAGCGGCGCATCCGGCGCAGCACCGAGGCCGAGGAGTGCTGGAACGACAGGTCGAAGTACGGCACGACCTTGTCGATGCGGAGCATCGCCTCGATCAGGCCGGGCCGCAGCTCGGCGGGCTGGAGGTAGGACAGGCGGATCCACTCGATCCCGTCGATCGAGGCGAGCCCTTCGAGGAGGTGCTCCAGGGCGGCCGGGTCGGCGAGGTCCTTGCCGTAGGAGGTCGTGTTCTCGGAGACGAGGTTGAGCTCCTTGACGCCGTCGGAGGCGAGCCAGGCGGCCTCGGCGAGGACCTCCTCGGGGGTGCGGGAGACGAACGAGCCGCGGAAGGAGGGGATCGCGCAGAAGGTGCAGCGGCGGTCGCAGCCGGAGGCGAGCTTGAGGTTCGCCACGGGCCCTTCGGACAGGCGGTGGCGCAGCACCGTCAGGTGGGCCGGGGCGCCGTCGACGTCCGCGGCCTCGTCGGCCTGCCGGGAGCGGGAGTGACCGGGGACGACGGCCGCGGCGTCCTGCCGGGCGGCCGGGGCCAGCGGCAGGAGCTTGCGCCGGTCGGCGGGCTGATGCGAGGCGAGCTCACGCCCGGCCAGGACGTCGTCGAGCCGGGCCGCCATGTCGGGGTAGTGGTCGAAGCCGAGCACGGCGTCGGCCTCGGGCAGGCTCTCGGCCAGCTCGTTGCCGTAGCGCTCGGCCATGCAGCCGGTGGCGACGACCTTCGCGCCGGTGCCCGCCGCATCGAGCAGCACGTCGATGGACTCGGCCTTGGCCTGCTCGATGAAACCGCAGGTGTTGACCATGACGACGTCGGCGTTCTCGCCGTCGTCGGTGATGCGCCAGCCGCCGGCCGCCAGGCGGGCGGCCAGTTCTTCGGAATCGGTCTCGTTGCGGGCGCAGCCGAGCGTGAGGACCGCGACGCTTTTGGCGGCCGGTTGAGCTGATGACACCTCAAAAGGGTACCTAGCGATGCCTCGAAGCCGTCCGGGCGGCGGCGGGGCCGCCCCGTGCGGGGACGATAGAGTGTCGAAGCTCTCCCCCATCGTCCCGGCTCGGACCGGGGCCGCGGGCCGGTGCACCGGCCCGCGGCGGACCAGGCGCCGGGCCGAACCGCCCGAATCCGCTCAGCGCGGCCCCAATGCCTCCGCCCCGCGGAAACGGGCGCGCGGCGCGGCCGTCCGCGCAGGTCATACCGCGGTATGATGCCGCATCGCCGTCGGGGCCATGCCATAGGCTTGACCTATGTCCCCCATTGGCATCACCCCTGCCCACCGGCGCGCCCCGCGCCCCGACCGATCCCGCCGGGCGGCGGCCGCCGCCGCTGCCGCCGTCGCCGCGCTCGCCCTCGGCGCGTGCGGCGAAGTCCCGACCGGCTCCCTGAACACCCGGGCCGGCCACACGATCGCCACCGACGTCCCCGTCTCGGTCTGCCCCGAAGGCGACGAGGCCCGCCTGGCCGACGAGGAGGGCACCCTCATCGGCGCGCACTTCGCGCTCCGCGTCGAATGCGTGGTCTCCTTCACCGAACCGCCCGAGGGCTTCCAGCTCGAGTACCTGTTCGGCGAGGACACCGCGCTCTTCCCGCCCCCCGAGGGCCACGAGTTCACCATGGTGCAGTTCGCCCCCGAGCCCGGCCACGAAGGGCCCTACCAGGACGAGCCCACGCCCACGCTCAGCGCCGAGCTCGCCATCGGCGACGAAGTGTGGACCTTCGAGGGCGAGGTCCCCGCCCCCGGAGCGGCCTACCTGGCGGTGGTCCCGCAGGACGCCCCGATCTCGCTGAAGGTCACCGACTTCGAGCGCACCCAGGCGATCGACCTGCGCAAACGCGAGCGCAGCGAACTGATCCAAGGCCTGTACCACGGTTCGCGCGAAGAGGTCACCACCGATTACATCGAGAACTCGGTCGACGGGTACCTCGAGAGCGGCAACTACCAGTACTCGGTCGAGGGCTGGAACTACAGCACCAATTTCGTCGTCAACCGCTCGGTCTACGTCCCCGGCGAGGGCTGGGTCGCCGAGCTCGACCGGGCGAGGCTGTCGGTCAGCTTCATCTGGCTGCATTCGGGCAGCGGCCTGGTCTGGGAGATCGACCCCGAGGAGACCTTGCAGGTCAGCGGGCCCGACGGGGCGCTGACGGCCACGGCCGTCGACCACACCGCCGAGGACTGGCGCGAGGACGGCGAGCTCAGGACCTACCACCTGAGCTACGACGTGCCCGCCGACGCCCTCCAGTTCACCTTGGAGTTCGCCCCGAAGGGCCCGATCGCGTGGCCGGACAAGGGCGTGGAGATGCCCATCTCCGGCGAGGAGACGCACACGATCGAGATCGACTTCTCCTGAGCGGACCCGGCGGCCGGCTCGGCCGCCGGGCTCACTCGCCTCGGATCGAGGCGATCACGCCTTCCAGCTCGTCGGGTTTGACCAGGACGTCGCGGGCCTTCGTGCCTTCGGAGGGGCCCACCACGCCGCGCGTCTCCATCAGGTCCATCAGACGGCCGGCCTTGGCGAAGCCGACCCGGAGCTTGCGCTGGAGCATCGAGGTGGAGCCGAACTGCGTGGTCACCACCTGCTCGATCGCCTGGCACAGCAGGTCGAGGTCGTCGCCGATCTCGGCGTCGATCTCCTTCTTCGAGCCCGGCGGCGCGGTGACCTCCTCGAGGTACTGCGGCTCCATCTGCGAGCGGGCGTGCTCCACGGCCTGCTCGACCTCCTCGTCGCTCACCCAGGCGCCCTGGATGCGCTCGGGCTTCGAGGCGCCCATCGGCAGGAACAGCCCGTCGCCGCGCCCCACCAGCTTCTCGGCGCCCGGCTGGTCGAGGATGACCCGCGAGTCCGCCAGCGAAGAGGTCGAGAACGCCAGACGGGACGGCACGTTCGCCTTGATCAGGCCGGTGACCACGTCCACCGACGGGCGCTGCGTGGCGAGCACGAGGTGGATGCCGGCGGCGCGCGCCAACTGCGTGATGCGCACGACCGCGTCCTCGACGTCCCTGGCCGCCACCATCATCAGGTCGGCCAGCTCGTCGACGATCACCAGCAGGTACGGGTGGGGGCGCAGTTCGCGCTCGGAACCGGGCTCGGCCTTGATCTGCCCGGAGCGGACCTTCCGGTTGAAGTCGTCGACATGCCGCACGCCGGCCTTCGCGAGGTCCTCGTAGCGCATGTCCATCTCCTTGACCACCCACTGGAGCGCGTCCGAGGCCTTCTTCGGGTGCGTCACGATCGGGTGGACCAGGTGCGGGATGCCCTCGTAGCTGGTGAGCTCGACGCGCTTGGGGTCGATGAGCAGCAGCCGCACCTGCTCGGGCGTCGCCCGCATCAGCACCGAGGTCAGCAGCGTGTTGATGAGGCTCGAGTTGTGCGTGGGGATGAACGACCGGCCCGCCAGATACTGGCGGCTCGGACTGTCGACCTGGATGCACCGCACCGGTACCGACGCCGTCGGACGGACATCGACGATATAGCGCTCACGAGTGGTCCGCCTGGTCGCGGCGGGCTGCCGTCCGGCTTTCCGTGAAAGATGGAAGACCCGATCCTCAGTGGTGAATCTGACCATGTGGCACACCGACGTCTCCGGACGGGCGCCCTTTACCGGCCTGGTGCCGAGCGTGGCCTGGTATCCGAGGCTCAGCACCAGTTCGTGGACATCGCGCGCCAGCCGCTCATTCGTCACGGCGAACGTGATGTTCCCGCTCTTCGAGACGGTCCCGTCGGTATCGAGCAGGCCCGCCAGCAGCTCGCGCCGCTGCTGTTCGGAGGCGCGGAGGTACCGCTCAGGAATGTGCTTCGGTCCGATCTCGCGGAACAGTGCGCTCATGGTCTTATACGGCGTACAGGGAGCCGAGTCGAGCGCGTCCCGAGCATTGCGTCCAATGGCGAACTTCCCTTTCGCCGCAGCGCAGACCGCGGAGATGCCGACACCGACGTGTCGAGCCGCGCGCACCAGGCCGACGCCTTGTTCGGCGAGTGCGATCGCTTCGCGGATCCTCCGCCGACGCTCCGGTGCGTTCGAGATCGTATAGGCCATTCGCGCGGCGGGATGCTTGGTGACCTCGTACCCGTCGGACCGGATCCGGTTGAGGATGTCCTCGTCGGCGCAGGTGAAACCCGCGGTGCCCGAAGTGCCGTCTCCAAGCCAGCATCCGAGCGTGTAAGGCGCGATGGGCAGATCGATCTCAGGCAGTTCGAGGGCACCGCCGACCGCGACGGCGTGGTTCGTCCAGGACCGACCGCCCGACCGCACCCGGAGCGTGGAGGCGATCTCCGCAGTGGTGACGGGCCTCTGATCGGCGACACGTCGCCTCGAAGACCTCCCAGGCATTGCGACGCGGTCCGTCAGCGCCTCGTACACCGCATGGCGTGACCGGCCGGGCACGGTTCGCTCGATGGCGCGGCCGTTCCTGATATAGCTCGTCGTCACGCTGCCGCCAGGGGGGATGTCCGCAACCACCTGGCGGAGGACATTCTTGAACCGATCACCGACTTCAGCTCGCATGTCAGCGGTCGACACGGGACGATCCGGCTCAGACAGCGCGGCGTACGCCCGCTCCTTGATCCAGAGGATTTCGTCCTCGGTCCAGTACGGGTCGTCCTTCCAGCGTGCCCGCTGCACTCGCCCCGCCCTCGTGGTGGTCACCCATTGGTGCTCGGCATCGGCGAGGATGACGCTCCCGTCGGAGAACTCCACCTCGTAGCAGGGCCGATCTTCCATCACCTCGGTCGCCGCGATAACGGTGCAGGGTACGCCGCGCTCGTCGAACACCCGGTCCCCGGCTTGCAGTTCACCCATGGTCGACCAGCCGTCAGGAGTCGGAACAGGGGTCGCGAGAGCGAGTGCTTTCCCAGAGCCGGTGGCGCCGGCGATGAGCATGTGCGGGGTCTTGGTGAGGTTGGTGAGGATGTAGCCGCCCTCGACGTCCTTGCCGAGGCCGACGATCATCGGGTGCTCGTCGGCCAGGGCCTCCTTGGAGCGCAGGACGTCGCCGAGCGCGACGTCCTCCCGGTCGACGTTGGGGATCTCCACGCCGACCGCGCTCTTGCCGGGGATCGGGTTGATGATGCGGATGTCGGAGCTCTTGACGGCGTAGGCGATGTTCTTGGACAGCTGGATGATCCGCTCGACCTTGACGGCCGGGCCGAGCTCGATCTCGTAGCGGGTGACGGTGGGGCCCCTGGTGAAGCCGGTGACGGCGGCGTCCACGCTGAACTGCTCGAAGACTTCCTGGAGGGCCGCGATCACGGTCTCGTTGGCCTTCGAGCGCTTCTTCGCGACCGCGCCGGCCTTGAGCAGGTCCATCGGCGGGCGCCGGTAGTCGCCGTCCATCGCGGCCGAGCCTTCGGAGAGGGTCGGCTGCTCGACGCGTTTGGGCGGCGCGGAGTGCTTGGGGGGCTCCCGTCGCGGTTCGGGCTCGGCCACCGGCGCGGTCTTGCGGTCCAGGGGCTCCTCGACGCCCAGTTCGGGGACCTCCTCGGGCGAGAGGCGCGGCAGCACGGTGGTGGCGCGGTGGATGTTGCGGGCCTCTTCCTCCTTGAGCCGCTTGGCGGCCTCGCTGGCGCGCGTGGACCGCCCGGGGGCGTCCTCGGATTCGTCTTCATAGGAGTCGACCTTGCCGGTCGCCAGTTCCCACAGGCCCTTGAGCTTGCCGGGGACCTGGTTCAGCGGGGTCGCGGTGGCCACCAGGACGCCGAAGAGCAGCAGCAGCACCAGCAGCGGGAAGGCGACGTAGGCGGAGACGCCGAGCGCGATTCCGCTGCCGACGAGCCAGCCGATCTGGCCTCCGGCGGCCATGCGCTCGCTCATCTCGGTCGGCAGGCCCGAGATCAGGTGCAGCAGGCCGAGACTGGAGAGCCAGATCGCGGTCCAGCCGACGAGCGCGCGCCCGTGGGCGTCCTCGGGCGGGCGCTGGCGCATGACGCGCAGGCCCCACAGGATGAGCAGGACCGGCAGGGCGCGGGTGGCGAGGCCGAGGGTCCAGTCGAGGCCGAAGGCGAGGTGCTCGCCGATGGGGCCGGCGACGTCGAACCAGACCGCGCAGGCCAGGACGATGGCCGCGGCGATGAGGAGCAGCCCGAGCCCGTCGCGGCGGTGCGCGGGGTCGATGTCGCGGGCCGTGGCGGCCTCTTTCCCGACCGAGCGGGCCATCCAACCGGTGGTGCGGGCGGTGCCGACCCACAGCCCGCGCAGGCCCATCCCGAGGGCTTCGAGCGGGCCGGGGATCGCGTCGGCGCGCCGCTGCTTCGCGGCCGCGCGCGCCGCGTTCTTCCCGCCGCGCTGGGCGGGGGCGGTCTTCTTGGCCGCCTTCTTCTTCGCCGCCTTCTTGGCGGCCTTCTTCGCCGGTTTCCGCGTGCCGGAGCCGGCGGGCCGCCGCGCGGCGGTCCGCTTGCGGGCGGCCCCCCGCGAGCCACCGGAAGTCCTGGCCATCATGGCCCATACGTTACCGCCCGCACGCCGCCGCTCGTTGCGGTGAGCGAGGACGCGGGGCAGAGCTAGGGTGTGCGCATGCCGAAGACGATTCTGGTGACCGGCGCCGGACGCGGGCTCGGGCGAACCCTGGCCGAGCTGTTCAGCGCACGAGGCGACGCGGTGATCGCGCACGCCCGCAATGAAGGCGCGCTCGAAGGAGTGCCGTGCGAGCGGCGGCTGATCGCCGACTTGGAGCACCCGGAGGGCATCGCCGACGCGGTGGCCGCTCTGGAACTCGAGCACCTGGACGCGCTCGTCCACAATGCGGGGATCGCGCACATCGCGCCGGTGGGCGGGCAGTCCTTGGAGTGGTGGCGGCGGACGCTGACGGTGAACGTCGTGGCCGTCGCCGAGCTGACGCGGGTGCTGCTGCCGGCGCTGCGGGCCTCGAGCGGGCACGTCGTGTTCGTCAACTCGGGGGCCGGGCTCGCCGCCGGGCCGGGGTGGAGCTCGTACGCGGCCAGCAAGCACGCGATCAAGGCCTTGGCGGACTCGCTGCGCGGCGAGGAGCAGGGCGCGGGCGTGCGCGTCACGAGCCTGTACCCCTCGCATTTCAAGACCGACATGCAGCGCAGCGTCCGGGAGCAGTTCGGTTCGGACTACGACCTCGACCGGGCCACGAGCGTCGAGTCGATCGCGAGGGCGGTCGTGGAGACGCTGAACATGCCCTCGGACATGGTCGTCAACGACATGCGGATCGAACCGCCGAATCCGCTGCCCATCCGCCCGCGCGCGACCGAACGCTGAGGGCGTCGAGCCGCTCGGCGGAACCGGCTGCGCGCGTAGCGGATCGCCGCGTCCTGAGGCCGGTCCGCGGCTCTGCCGCCGAGCGCGGACGGGGGATTGTGGCGGAAGGCGACTAGGGTGTGTGCCGTCGTAACCCCCATCGAGTTAGGTGATCACAACGTGAACGACGTTCCACCCCCTCCTTACCAGCAAGCTCCGCAGCAGTTCCAGACGTCGCTGCTGCCGAGCGGCCCCGACCGTCCCTCCCCGGTCGGGCTGAGCCTGTCCGGCGTCGGCCTGCTGCTGCTCGCAGTGGGATCGATGATTCCGCACCTGTCGCTCTCGGGCGACGAGGACGCGCTCGAATGGCTGGTCGCCGCCGGCTTCCACAACGGCAGCGCCGGCCTGCCGGGGCTGGCGCCGGCCCTGGTGCTCCTGGTCCTGGTCGTCTGGACGGCCGCGGGCGTCAAGCCGAGCCTCATGTGGGCCGCCAAGCTCGGCGGCATCGGCCTGGCGGTCTTGACCGCCGCCGCCTCGCTCCACCCGGTCATCGAGGCGAACAGCGCCCTGGACGCTCCGGGCGGAGAGGACCCCGGCGTCTCCGTCTCGGCCGGCGGCGGGGTCTGGCTCTACATCATCGCCGCGATCCTGCTGGCGGTCAGCATCTTCATGATGCGGTGGGCGCCGTCGCCGCAGCCGCAGCCCGTGCCCGCGGGCCCGCCGCAGCAGCAGCAACAGGCTCCGCCGACGGGGCAGCAGCCGCAGGCCCAGCAGAACGGCTGGCCGCAGGTGCCGCCCCAGCAGTGACATAGCGCTTCGGCGAACGGGCGGCGGAGACTCCAGTGTGGTCTTCGTCGCCCGTACGCCGTTCCGGGGATGTCGAAGACCGCTCGCATCGGGTCTGACCGGTAGCATCGACACGGTGAAAGCGATCCCGCCCGAGGGCCCCTCGAACCCCTATCAGCCCCAGATGTCCCCTCCGGAAACGCCCGCCTCGCCCGAAGCGGCTCCTCCCCCGCTGAATCCGATGCCGACCGCTCCTCCGCCGCTCCTCGCCCCGCCGCCGTCGGACTCGCCTTCGCCGATCGGCCTCGTGGTCGCAGGCGCGGGCCTGATCCTGCTGTGCGTCTCGGTACTGCTCCCCCGCATCTCGATCGACTACGAGGGCGGGGACGACTACGGCTACTTCGGCCTGTCGAGCCTCAGCGGCGGGACGACGTTCGCCATCGACACGTCCACGGTGATCCTCACCGTCGCGCTGCTGGTCGCCGTCGGGCTCAGCGCCCACCGCTCGCCGGGACTGCGCTGGCCGACCCGGCTCAGCGCCGTGGGCCTCGCCGGGCTCACCGCGGCGTTCGCCTACCACCCGGTCACCGTGATGCGGCAGTTCTTCCAGGACTACGAGGACTCCAGCGGCGACGACGAATTCAGCGGGGACTCCGCCCCCGAGATCACCATCGAGGCCGACAGCGGCATGTACCTCGCCATCATCGCGGTCGCGCTGCTGGCTGCCAGCACCTTCCTCATGCGGATGCGGCCACGCCAGCAGGTCTACTACCAGCCGATGCCTCCAGCCCCCGCGGGAGGGCCGGGAGCCTCGCCGACCGTCACCGTCACTCCGGGATGAGCCGGAGCGGGGCGGGCCGCCTGGGCGGCCCGCCCCGCGCTCTCAACTGCTCTCACATGTCGAGGCTGAACCCTCTGCGTGCTCTCACACTCCGAGGCTGAGCTCTTTTCGTGCTCTCACACTCCGAGGCTGAGCCCTCTGCGTGCTCTCACACTCCGAGGCTGAGCTCTTTTCGTGCTCTCATACTTCGAGGCTGAGCCCTCTGCGTGCTCTCATACTTCGAGCACGTGCGGCACGATCATCGGGCGGCGGCGGTAGGTGTCGTTGACCCACTTGCCGACCGTCCTGCGGAGAATCTGCTGGAGCTGGTGCGGGTCGGTGACGCCGTCGGCGGCGGCGCGTTCCATCGCGTCGTCGATGAGCGGCAGCACGCCCTCGAACGCCTTCGGGTCCTCCGAGAAACCGCGCGCCGAGACCGTCGGGCCGCCCACGACCTTGCCGTTCTCGGAGTCGATGACGACGGTGGCCGCGATGAAGCCGCCGTCGCCGAGGACGCGGCGCTCGTTCAGGACCGGCTCGCCGACGTCGCCCACGGACAGGCCGTCGACGTAGACCAGGTTGTTCGGGATGTGCCCGACGAGGCGGGCCCGTCCGTCGACGAGGTCGACGACGTCGCCGTTCTCGATGACGATGACCTGGTCGGCCGGGACCCCGGAGTCGATCGCGAGGCGCGCGTGCGCCTGGAGGTGCCTGGCCTCGCCGTGCACCGGGATCATGTTGGAGGGCCTGACGTTGTTGAGCACGTACAGCAGCTCGCCGGCCGGGGCGTGCCCCGAGACGTGGACCTTCGCGACGTCCTTGTGGATGACGGTGGCCCCGGTGCGCGCGAGCCGGTTGATGACGCCGTAGACGGCGGTCTCGTTGCCCGGCACCAGCGAGGAGGCGAGGATGACGGTGTCGTCGGGCTCGACGGTGATGTGCCGGTGGTCGCCCGAGGCCATGCGGCCCAGCGCGCTCATCGGCTCGCCCTGGGAGCCGGTGGACATGTACACGATCTCGTCGTTGGGCAGCCGGACGGCCTCGTCCATGTTGACCAGGAGGCCCTCGTGGATCTTCAGCAGGCCGAGGTCGCGGGCGATCGCCATGTTGCGGACCATGGACCGGCCGACGAACGCGACCCTGCGGCCGTGCGCCCAGGCCGCGTCCAGCACCTGCTGGACGCGGTGGACGTGGCTGGCGAAGGAGGCGACGATGATCCGGCCCTTGACGTCCTCGAACAGCTTGTCCAGGACCGGCCCGATCTCGCGCTCGGAGGTGACGAAGCCGGGGATCTCGGCGTTGGTCGAGTCCGACAGGAGCAGGTCGACGCCCTGGTCGCCGAGGCGGGCGAAGCCGGCGAGGTCGGTGATGCGGCCGTCGAGCGGCAGCTGGTCCATCTTGAAGTCGCCGGTGTGCAGGACCAGGCCGGCGCCGGTGCGGAGCGCGACGGCCAGCGCGTCGGGGATCGAGTGGTTGACGGCGAGGAACTCGAGCCCGAAGGGTCCCAGTTCGATCGACTCGCCTTCGGCGACGGTGGTGCTGACCGGCTTGATGCGCCTCTCGCGCAGCTTCGCCTCGACGAGGGCGACGGAGAACTTGGAGCCGACCAGCGGGATGTCGTTCTTGTGCTCGAGCAGGAAGGGGATGCCGCCGATGTGGTCCTCGTGCCCGTGGGTGATGACGATGGCCTCGATGTCGTCGAGGCGGTCGAGGAGGGGCGTGAAGTCCGGCAGGATCAGGTCGACGCCGGGCTGCTCGACGTCGGGGAACAGCACGCCGCAGTCGACGATGAGGAGGCGTCCCTCGTGCTCGAACAGGGTCATGTTGCGGCCGATGGCGCCCAGGCCGCCGAGGGGGATGACGCGGAGGCCGCCGGCGGCCAGCGGGCCCGGCTCGCCGAGGTTGTCGGGTCTGGTCAGGCTCATCAGACCTCCTTGATGCTCGCGAGGTTTTCAGCGATAAAATCCGCGATCACCGTGCTGGCGGCCGGAAGCGGCAGGCGCGGCTCGCCACCGGGGAGGCCCCGCTGGGCGAGGGCGGCCTTGACGGCGGTGACGCCCTGGGCCGGGCCCTGGAGGGCGCGCAGGGCCGGGAGGAGGGCGTCGTTGATCGCCGAGGCCCGCTCGACGTCGCCTTCGTCGAAGGCGTCGAACATGGCGTTGAGCTCCTTGCCGACCACGTGGGCGATGACGGAGACGACGCCGACCTGCCCGGTGGCGTAGGCGGCGAGGTTGAGCGCGTCGACGCCGCAGTAGTAGGCGAGGCCGGTGGCGACGCGGATCCGCTGGGCGGCGGAGAGGTCGGCGGTGGCGTCCTTGACGGCGATGATCCGCGGGTTCTCGGCGAGCCGGAGGTAGGAGGCCTCGGTGATGGGCACGCTGGAGCGCGGCGGGATGTCGTAGAGCATGCAGGGCAGCTCGACCGCCCCGGCGATGGCGTTGAAGTGGGCCTCGATGCCCTCCTGCGGCGGCCGGGAGTAGTAGGGGGTGACCAGCAGGAGCCCCTGGGCGCCGGCCTTCTCGGCCTCCTGGGCGAGGCGCACCGAGTGGCGCGTGTCGTAGGTGGAGGCGCCGGCGACGATGTGGGCCCGGTCGCCGACGGCCTCGGCGACGGTCTCGATGAGCTGGGCCTTCTCGGCGTCGGTGGTGGTGGGCGACTCACCGGTGGTGCCGTTGAGGACGAGGCCGTCCAGGCCCTGCTCGTCGACGAGGTAGCGGGCCAGTTCGGCGGTCCCGTGGACGTCGAGTTCTCCGGACGGCGTGAACGGCGTGATCATGGCCGCCAAGGTGCGCCCGAACGGGCGGGTCACGTTGCGCATGTGCTTTCACCAATACTGATTGCGGCGGCCCGGGACGTGGCTGCCCGGCCGCTCGTCGGTTCAACTGTCTCAAGTCTCGCCGCCCGCCGTACCGATTTGCGGCTCACGGGCCTCACCGTGAGGGTTGGTTCACGGCTCGCGGCCTCGGCCGGGGCGGGCGGCTTCAGGCGTCTTCGCCTCCCGGCGCGGTCCGCCGGCTGTGCCGGGGCACCGCTAGCCTTCGGTGACGTAGGGGCTGTGGGCCACTTCGGATCCGTCACCGAGGGTGGAGATCTCGAAGTCGGCGAAGACGTTCGCGGCCTTCTCTTTGAGCTGCCGCAGGCATTCGACGGCCAACGCGCGGATCTCGACGTCGGCGTGCTCGGAGGCGCGCATGGCGATGAAGTGGCGCCAGGCGCGGTAGTTGCCGGTCACGACGATGCGGGTCTCGGTGGCGTTGGGCAGGACTGATCGCGCCGCCTGGCGCGCCTGCTTTCGGCGCAGCGTGGGGTTGGCGATGTCGGCGAACTTCTTCTGGAGCCCTTCGAGGAGGTCGTTGTAGGCGCTCTGGGCGGCCTCCGAGGCGGCGAGGAAGCGCTCGTGGAGCTCGGGGTCCTCGGCGATGACGTCGGGTTCGACCATGGCCGCGTCGCGCTCGGGGACGTAGCGCTGCGACAGCTGGGAGTAGGAGAAGTGGCGGTGGCGGATGAGCTCGTGGGTGAGGGACCTGGAGATGCCGCTGATGTAGAAGCTGACGTTGCCGTGCTCGAGGACCGAGAGGTGGCCGACCTGGAGGATGTGGTCGAGGTAGCCGGCGTTGGTGGCGGTCTTGGGGTTGGGCTTCTTCCAGGACTGGTAGCAGGCGCGGCCGGCGAATTCGGCGAGGGCCTCGCCGCCTGCGGCGTCGGTGTCCCAGGGGATGTCGGCCGGGGGCTCGAAGTGCGTCCAGGCGATGAGTCGGACATCCATCGGTACGATTTCGGGCATGCCCCGCTCCCCCTCGTGATCGGTCTGTTCACTGCTGGTTATAGCTCTATGAGCGTACTCGGAGGACTGCTGTGGTCTTGACCGCGTCCTCCGGCGCCCCTGTGTCATCTCTACCCGACGGCGCCCCTCGGCGACCAGCGGTTTTCCACATTCGCGTCACCGGTGAGGGCCGGGAAATGTCACCGCCGCTTGACAGACATCAAAAGTGATGTCACTATGGTGTCATGGACTTGACGCCGTATATCGAATCGCTCCGCCGGAGCCTCACCGCCGCCGCCGCGCCGGCCGGCGAGGACGCCGCGCGGACCGCCGAATTGCTGTCAGAGGCCCTCGACGCCGGAGCGCGGCTCGCGCTCATGGAGGCGCTCTCCGAGGCCGCCGCGGAGATCACCGCCGGGCTCGACCAGGCGGGCTCGTCCGCGTCGGTCGATCTGCGCGTGCGCGGCAAGGAGGTCGACCTCCGCGTCACCGATGTCGAGGCCGCCGAGACGACGCCGCCGCCGGCCCCGCCGGTCGAGGACGACGTCGCCCGCATCACGCTGCGCCTGCCCGAGTCGCTGAAGGAGAAGGTCGAGCACACCGCCTCCGCGGACGGCACCTCGGTCAACGCCTGGCTCGTGCGGGCCATCAACAACGCCGTCCACACCTCGCGCTCAGCCGGTCCCACCAGCGGAGCGCGGTACAGCCAACGCATCACCGGCTACGCCCGGGCCTAGCGAGAGAGCGGCACTCATGAACGAGTACACCGAATTCACCCACGACGGACCGATCACCGCGTCGATCACCCTCGCCGAGGGCTCGGCCACCGTCACCGCCCACGACGGCGAGCAGGTGCTGGTCGAGATCAAGCCGGCGCAGCGCAAGGACGGCGACACCGACGCCGCCGACCTCGCGCGCGTCGAGTTCGAGAACGGGCACCTGCGCATCGTCGCGCCCGAGAAGCCGCAGAACTGGCTGTTCAAGAAGCAGATCGGCGTCCACGTCTCCGTGAAGGTGCCGGTCGGCTCCGACGTCTCGGTCAAGACGACCTCGGCCCCGATCAGCCTGCACGGCAGGCTCGGGCCCGTCTCGATCAACACCGTCGCCGGCTCGGCCACCGTCGAGCAGGCCACCAGCGTGCGCGCCAACACCGTCTCGGGTTCGATCAGCGTCATCGACACCGGCGACGAGTTCCGCGCCCACACCGCCTCGGGGCAGGTCCGGGCCGACCGCGTAGGAGGGGATTTCTCGGCCAAGACCGTCGCAGGGGCGGTCATCGCCGAGAAGGTGGACGGCTCGGCCAGCGTCAACACGCTCTCCGGGGCGATCGAGCTGGGCGCGCTCAAGTCGGGCGTCTGCCGCGCCAACACCGTCTCGGGGCGCATCAGCCTCGGGATCGTGGCGGGCACCGACGTGTGGATGGACCTGGACGCCAAGGCGGGGACCGTGACCTCCGAGCTCGCCGCCGGCGACACCTCGCCGGCGCCGTCGAACGGCGGCACGAGCCTGGAGGTGCGGGCCCGCTCGGTCTCCGGCGACATCTACCTGCACCGGGCGAACGCCTACACCTAGGAGACGCGCGGAGGGGCGTCCGCGCGCGAGAGGCCTACACGTACAGGTACGTGAACGGCTCCCACGGCAGGTTGCGGACGATGAAGAACACGCCCCAGGCGACCAGGAACGACGTCAGGACCGCCGGGGTGAGGTGGAGCGCGGGGAGCCTCCACCTCACTTTCGGCGCCACGCGGGGCAGCGCCCAGGCCAGGTACATCCAGACGATGAACGGCGCGGCGAACACCGCCATGACGTGGTGCCGGGCGGCCTCGGGCAGGTTCGCCGTCAGCAGGTAGTAGAAGGCGCGGGTGCCGCCGCAGCCGGGACAGTCGAAGCCGGTGGTCAGCTTGACCAGGCACGTGGAGGGGCCGGTGTTGTCGCTGGGGTTGGTCGCGACGACCCCGCCGGCGGCCGCGGCGAAGCAGGCGAGCACCGCCACCGGCGCCAGCCAGCGCTGGGAGGACAGGCGCGCCGTCCACCGCGAGACCGCGTTCGGGCGCTTGCCTTCGCGGTGGTCTTCCAGGGTCGATTCCTCAACTGCGCACACGATGCCTCCCGCCTCACAGGGTAACCCGCGGGCGCTCCGGCCGCGGAACGGCCGATCTCGACGAAAGCACCGGGCCGTCGCGCCCGCGCGCCTAGGCTCGGGGCATGCTGGGTCTCACGAAGCCGGCCGCGCTCAGGGCGCTGTCCGCCGTCGCCGCCCTCGCGGTCCTGTTCGCCGCCGCCGGCTGCCTCAGGCTCGATCTGGAGCTGGAGGTGCGGTCGGACGACACGGTCGGGGGGACCTTCACCGCCGCCTGGAGCGAGGAGTTCCTCGCCGACGTCCGGGCCGGCGAGGGCGCCATCGAGCAGGCCGAGCTGGACGCGTTCCTGGAGGCGCTGCTGGAGGGCGTCCCCGGCGCCGAGCGCAGGGACTACCGCGAGGGGGGCTACGTCGGCCGGACCGCGAGCTTCACCGACCGGCCGCTGAGCGAGTTCGCCGAGCTCGGCGGCGACGAGTGGGGGTTCCTGCGCATCGAGCACGACGGCCGCCGGTACGTCCTCGACGGCCACTGGGACCTCAGGGCCACCGGCTTCCTCATGACCGAGGACTTCGCGGAGGCCGAGGTCATCATCAGCGTCAACTTCCCTGCGGACGTCACCGACCACAACGGCGAGCTCGAGGGGCGCACCGTGACATGGCGGATGAGCCCGGGCGAGGAGTACGAGCTGCACGCCGAGGCCGAGCAGCACAACGCGTGGCTGTGGATCGGCGTCGCCGCCGCCGCGTTCGCGCTCGTCCTGGCGCTGGTGTGGCTGTGGCAGTGGAGCAGGCTCCGCAGGCACTCCACGGGAGAGCGGTGACGTGACGAACGCGTGCCGTTGCCTGCCGCACAAACCCGTTGCCGTCGCGTATACGAGCCGTAGCCTGGGAGGTCGGTTTCGTGAACGCATGACAGCAACGCCGACGGGGGGCGCCGGTGACCCAGTACCGCGCGGAGGACGGGGCCGCTCGCCCGAACGGTGAGCGGCGCGGTTCCGATCTGGACCTGAGCATCGGCCAGGTGCTGGCGGCGACCGGCGCGACGACGCTCGGCGCGATCCTGGTCAAGTTCCTCGATCTGTGGGGCACCGTCCTCGGCACCGCGGCCCTGAGCGTCTGCACCTCCATCGGTGCGGTGCTCATCCTGCGGACCATGCGGCGCACCGGCGAGCGGATCAAGACGCAGATCGCGGCCCTCTCCCCCGCCGTCAAGGCCGACCAGGCCCGCACGGTAGACCTGAACGCGCCCGGGCCCGGCGGCGACCCGACCCGTGTCACGGCCACCGCGGCGGTCCCCGCCGCGGCTCCCGACGGCGACGCCACCAGGCCGCTGCGCCGGGCCGAAGCGGTCGGCACCGATGCCGAGGGCGCGACCGAGTACATCGCGAAGCCCGCCTCGCGCAAGCGGACCCTGTTCGCGATCGCGCTCTCCAGTGTCCTGGTGTTCGGCCTGACGATGGGCGTCCTGCTCCTCCTGGGCGGCATCACCGGCGACCCCGGCCGGTTCGTCCAGCAGCCGGGGCCCGAGAACGCCACGATCATCCAGACGCCGGACACCGACTCCGAGACCACGACCGGTCCGGGCGAGGATCCCACCGAACCGACCCCGAGCGACACCCCCGCCGAGACGCCGTCGGAGACGCCCGCCGACGAGCCCACCGAGGAGGCCCCGACCGAGACGCCGACCGAGGAGCCGAGCGGCGAGGCGCCCACCGAGGAGCCGACGAGCGAGCCGACCGGCGGGGCCGACGACGGGCAGGGAGGCACAGAGGAGGGCCCCGCCCCCGATGATCGGGACGCGGAGCCGGAGGCCCCGGCCGCGGACGAGGGGTAGCCGACGGGCCGCGGGACGGCGGTCCGTGGACCGGTCCTAGTCGAGGAGCTCGTCGATGCCGACCGTCAGGCCGGGGCGGGAGGCGACCTCGCGGACGGCGAGGAGGACGCCGGGCATGAACGAGGCCCGGTCGAGCGAGTCGTGGCTGATCGTGAAGCGCTCGCCGGGGCCGCCGAAGCGGACCTCCTGGCTCGCCACGTAGCCGGCCGATCGGATCGCGTGGATGTGGACGCCGTCGACCTCGCCGCCGCGGGCGCCGGTGGCGTCCTCGGCGGTCGCGTCGGGCATCTCGGGGCAGTCGGCCTCGGCCCTGGCGGCGGCGATCAGGCGCGCGGTGTGCACGGCCGTGCCGGAGGGGGCGTCAACCTTGCGCGGGTGGTGGGTCTCGATGATCTCGGCGGAGGCGAAGTGCTTGGCGGCCTTCGCGGCGAACTGCATCATCAGGACCGCGCCGATCCCGAAGTTCGGGGCGATCACGCAGCCGATGTCGGGCTCGGCGCCGAGCATCTCGCGGACCCGGTCGAGCCGGGCCTCGCCGAAGCCGGAGGTGCCGACGACGGTGTGCAGGCCCCGGTCGAAGCACCAGGCGAGGTTGTCCATGACCACCTCGGGGAGCGTGAAGTCGACGACGACGTCCACCTCGGCCTCGAGGAGCCGCTCGAGCGGCTCGTCGTGGTCGACGGTCGCGGCCAGCTCCAGGTCGTCGGCGTCGGCGACGGCCTCGCAGACGGCCGTGCCCATACGGCCGCGCGCGCCCAGCACGCCCACTTTGATCATTCGAACGCTCCTCGGTCGAACGGCCCCACGGCCGCAGTCGTCATCGGCTGCGAGAGGATGTCGGCGGCCACGGCCCGGACCGCGTCCATGGTGACCGCCTCGTTGCGGGCCAGGTCCTCGTCGACGCTCATGAGCTCGCCGTACAGCAGCTCGTCGCGGCCGAGCCAGTCCATGCGGGAGCTGGAGTCCTCCATCGCCATGATCACGCCGACCTGGTACATCTTCTTGCCGCGGTGGAGCTCTTCCTCGGTGATGCCGTCGGCGACGACCCGGGCGAGCTCGGCGACGACCAGGTCGCGGACCTCGCGGGCGTTGTCGGGGCCGCACCCGGCGTAGACGCTGAACGAGCCGGTCGAGCCGAAGTAGGAGGTCGAGGAGCTGACGGTGTAGGCCAGGCCCCGCTCCTCCCTGATGGCCTGGAACAGGCGCGAGGACATGCCGCCGCCCAGGACGTTGTTCAGCACGCCGAGCGCGTAGGTGCGCTCGTCCTTGCGGGACATGGTCCGGCAGCCGACGACGAGGTGGGCCTGCTCGGTGTCCTCGCGTTCGACGCTCAGCAGCTCGGGCCGCTCCGGGAGGGCGTCCCGGCGGCGCTCGGGCGGGGCCTGGGCGCCGGAGGGCAGGGGCGCGAAGCAATCTCGCACGAGTTTGAGGACCTCGTCGTGGTCGACGCCGCCGGCGACGCACACGACCAGGTTCGACGGCAGGTAGTGCCGGTGGTAGAAGTCGCGGATCTGCTCGGGGGTGATCGCGCGGACGGACTGGGCCGTCCCGGCGATGTCGCGGCCCATCGGGCCGTCGCCGAACACGGCGCGGTTGAACAGCTCGTGGACCACCTCGGCGGGCTCGTCGGCCGAGGCGGCGATCTCCTCGAGGATGACGCCGCGCTCGATCTCGACGTCCTTGTCCGCGATGAGCGAGCTCGAGACCGCGTCGCCGAGCACGTCGAGCGCCAGCGGCAGGTCGTCGGCGAGGACCCGCTCGTAGAAGCAGGTGTGGTCGCGCGCGGTGTAGGCGTTCGACTCGCCGCCGACGGCCTCGACGGCCTCCGAGATCTCGGCGGCCGAGCGCTTCGCCGTGCCCTTGAACAGCAGGTGCTCCAGGAAGTGCGAGGCACCCGAGAGCTCGGGCGCCTCGTCGCGGGCGCCGACGCCGACCCACGCGCCGAGCGAGGCCGAGCGCATCGCCGGGATCGACTCGGTCACCACGCACAGCCCGCTGGGCAGCACCGTGCGTCGCACCGTGCCGCCCAGCGGATCGTCGATGAGCGTTCGCGTCTGGGAACGGCTCATTTAGTCCTCTGCGCCTCCGGAGTCCTCCGTGCGGCGGGTCCGGCGGCGGCGGCGCTCGCCGCCGTCGCCGTCGTCCGAACGGCGCGGCCGGTCGTCGTCGCGGCGTCCGCCCTCGCGCCTCGGGCCCCGGTCGCCGCGCGAGCCGCGCCCGCCGCGGTCCCCGCGGTCGCCCTCGCGGCGCTCGGGGCGGCCCTTCTTGTAGCCCTCGGGCTCCTGGCCCTCGGGGTAGACCTTGTCGAGGTAGATCTTGCCGCGGTTGTCGATGTCGCCGATCTCGACCTCGATCTTGTCGCCGACGCTCAGGACGTCCTCGACGCGGTCGACGCGCTTGCCGTCGCCGACCTTCGAGATGTGCAGCAGCCCGTCGCGGCCCGGCACCAGCGAGATGAACGCGCCGAAGTCGGTGGTCTTGACGACGGTGCCGAGGAAGCGGTCCCCCACGTTCGGCAGGGTCGGGTTCGCGATCGAGTTGATCATCTCGACGGCGGCCTCGGCCTGCGAGCCCTTCTCGGCAGCGACGTAGATCGTGCCGTCGTCCTCGACGGTGACGTCCGCGCCGGTGTCCTCGGTGATCTGGTTGATCGTCTGGCCCTTCGGGCCGATGACCGCACCGATCTTGTCGACCGGGATCTTCAGCGTGGTGATCCGCGGCGCGGTGCTGGCCAGCTCGCCGACCTCGGCGATGGCCTCGGCCATGACGTCGAGGATCGCGTGGCGGGCGTCGTTGGCCTGCTGGAGGGCCTGCGCGAGGACCTCCGAGGGGAGGCCGTCGAGCTTGGTGTCCAGCTGGAGGGCCGTCACGAACTCGGCGGTGCCGGCGACCTTGAAGTCCATGTCGCCGTAGGCGTCCTCGGCGCCGAGGATGTCGGTCAGCGTGACGTACTTGGTCTCGCCGTCGGTCTCCTCGCTGATCAGGCCCATCGCGATGCCCGCGACGGGGGCCTTGATCGGCACGCCGGCGCTCATGAGCGACATCGTCGAGGCGCAGACCGAGCCCATCGAGGTCGAGCCGTTCGAGCCGAGCGCCTCGGAGACCTGCCGGATCGCGTACGGGAACTCCTCGCGGCCGGGCAGGACCGGGACCAGGGCGCGCTCGGCGAGCGCGCCGTGGCCGATCTCGCGGCGCTTGGGGGAGCCGACGCGGCCGGTCTCACCGGTCGAGTACGGCGGGAAGTTGTAGTTGTGCATGTAGCGCTTCTTGGTCACCGGCGACAGCGTGTCGATGGCCTGCTCCATGCGCAGCATGTTCAGCGTGGTGACGCCCATGATCTGGGTCTCGCCGCGCTCGAACAGCGCCGAGCCGTGGACGCGCGGCAGGATGCCGACCTCGGCGGCGAGCGGCCGGATGTCGACCGGGGAGCGGCCGTCGATGCGGACGCCCTCGGTGATGACGCGCTTGCGGACGAGCTTCTTGGTGAGCGAGCGCAGCGCCGCGGACAGCTCGCCTTCGCGGCCCTCGAAGTCCGCGCCGAGCTTCTCGAGCATGACGGCCTTGACGCGGTCGAGCTCGGTGCCGCGCTCCTGCTTGTCGGCGATGGTGAGCGCCTGGTCGAGCTCCGCGGCGACCGCGGACTCGACGGCGGCGTACGCGTCGTCGAGGTAGTCGGGGAAGCGCGGGAAGTCCGCGACGGGCTTGGCGGCGACGGCGGCCAGCTCGGCCTGGGCGCGCACCAGCTCGGCGATGACGGGCTTGACGGCCTCGAGGCCGCCGGCGACGATCTCCTCGGTGGGCCGCTGGGCACCGCCGGCGATGAGCGAGACCGTGTTCTCGGTGGCCTCGGCCTCGACCATCATGATCGCGACGTCGCCGGATTCGAGCACCCGGCCGGTGACGACCATGTCGAAGGTGGCCTGCTCGATCTGCTCGAGCGTCGGGAAGCACACCCACTGCTCGCCGATGAGGACGGCGCGGGTGGAGCCGAGCGGGCCCGAGAAGGGCAGCCCGGCGAGCTGGGTCGACATGGAGGCGCCGTTCATGGCGACCACGTCGTACTCGTCGCGCTCGTCGACGGCGAGGATGGTGCCGATGACCTGGACCTCGTTGCGCAGGCCGCTCACGAAGGAGGGGCGCAGGCCGCGGTCGATCAGGCGGCAGGTCAGGATCGCGTTCTCGCTGGGGCGCCCTTCGCGGCGGAAGAACGAGCCGGGGATGCGCCCGGCGGCGTACATCCGCTCCTCGATGTCGACGGTCAGCGGGAAGAAGTCGAAGTGGTCCTTCGGGTTCTTCGAGGCGGCGGTGGTCGCCAGGACCACCGTGTCGTCCATCTGGACGATGGCCGAGCCCTGCGCCAGTTTGGCGAGGCGGCCGGTGCTGAAGATGATCTCCCTGGTGCCGAACCCGCCGTTGTCGATGACGGCGGTGGCGTGGTGTTCCCCGAGGTTGTAAGCCTCGGGTGTCCGTTGAGTGGCTTCGGACATTGAGTGTCGTACTCCTCATGTGTAGTTCGGAGCGCGTCTTGCCGTCTCGGGGCCGGTCTTCGATCGAAGCACACGGAGCGGCGTCCCGAATGGATCGGGACGGTCCGGGTGCCACTACCGAGGACCGGCGGTCTCCGGCGAGCCGCGCCGTGCCTCGTCGGGAGGCACTGTGGCAGAGCTGATGCTCTCCGCACCACCCTACGTCATCCGGCGGGCGCGGCGGCAGCCGCGAAGCGAAACCGGCGGGTGGGCGGGGCGGGACACGGGACAGGGAGCGGCCGATCGGCCGCTCCCTGTCGTCGAGTCGTGTCAGCCGCGGATGCCGAGGCGCTCGATGAGCGCGCGGTAGCGGGTGATGTCCTCGTTGCGGAGGTACTTGAGCAGACGGCGGCGCTTGCCGACCAGGAGGAGCAGGCCGCGACGCGAGTGGTGGTCGTGCTTGTGCTCCTGGACGTGGGTGGTGAGCTCCTTGATGCGGACCGTCAGCAGTGCCACCTGGACCTCGGTCGAGCCCGAGTCGCCCTCGTGGGTGGCGTACTCCTTGATGATCTCGGCCTTCTGTGCGGCTTCGAGCGCCATGATTCCTCAATTCTGAGTGTTGGAAGCAGTCCGGCCGGACCCGCGGCGTCGTGCAGGTCGGTCGGGCCGCACGGTCCCCTGGGCCGTGCGAACCGGACCACTTTATCAGCGCCGTCAGTCCAGCTCCAAGGCCGCACGGGTCTGTGCGACGTCGGTCTCGATCTGTTCGACCAGGTCGTCGACGTTGTCGAAGGCGATCTGGCCGCGCAGGCGCGAGGCGAAGTCGAGCCGGACGTCCGCGCCGTACAGGTCGCCGGAGAAGTCGAGGAGGTAGGCCTCGACCGAGCGGGCCTCGTCGCCGAAGGTGGGGTTGGTGCCGACGCTGATCGCCGCCGGGACGCGGCGCGAGTCGATGTGGAACCAACCGGTGTAGATGCCGTCGGCGGGGACGGCCGCGCCGGGGACCGGCGCTATGTTGGCCGTCGGGAAGCCGAGGTCGGCGCCGCGCGCCGCGCCGTGGACGACGGTCCCTTCGATGCCGAAGTCGCGGCCGAGGACCTCGGCGGCCGAGGCGACCTCGCCCGCGGCGACGAGGGCGCGGACCCGGGTCGAGGAGAAGGACTCGCCCTTCGGCGACGCTTGCGAGCCGTCCGTTGGTACGGCATCGGAGGCGAGCGGCTGCGCGAGGACCTCGAAGCCGTGCCGGCGGCCGAGCTCGGTCAGCAGGGCCACGTCTCCGGCGGCCTTGTGGCCGAAGCGGAAGTTCTCGCCGACGACGACGCCGACGGCGTGCAGGGCGCCGACCAGGACGTGGCGGACGAAGTACTCCGGGCTGAGCTTGGACAGCTCCTCGGTGAACGGCAGGACGCACACGCCGTCCACGCCGAGGGAGCCGAGCAGCTCGACGCGGCGTTTCAGGCTCGTGAGCTGGGCCGGGACCGCGTGCGGTGCGACCACCGCGGTGGGATGCGGGTCGAAGGTGCAGACCACGCTGCGGGCGTCGCGCTCGACCGCGGCCTTGATGGCGGTCCGGATGAGGGCCGCGTGACCGCGGTGCACGCCGTCGAAAACGCCGATCGCGACCACCGAGTCGGGCCAGCCGTCGGGTGTCGCGTCAATTCCACGCCAGGTTTCCACGGACACGATCTTCTCACTGCCGCGCCCGGCGCGCCCAACTGACGAGCGGCGCAGTGGCCGCCGCCGCTGGGGAGTCGGCCTTCGGCGCGTCAGAGCATCATCGACGAGTCGGCGTTGCCGCCCGAGGCGAAGATGAGCAGCATCAGGACTCCGATGGTGACGAGCAGGAAGATGCCCAGCAGCAGCCAGCCGTTGCCGGCGGGCTCGAGCGGGGCGGGCGTCTCACCGCTGAGCACTTCGGGCTCTTCGTGCGCCGGTTCCTGTGTCACCTGCTCCGCCAGCGTCTGGCGGAATTCCTCTGGCAGTTCGCCGTCGTGCCTGGGATACATGGCAACTCCTGAATCGCTGGTGGGTGTGGCGATACCGGCTTTCCCTTCGATTCTTGGGTCTCGGTCGGCTGTCCGACGGAGTTTTCCGAGAAAAGCTCTGACACAGGCGTCAATCGGCCGCTCGTCGAATTACAGGGACGTCGACCATGCCGTTGGTGGATACCGGCCATTTCCGGTTCGTTCGGTGCCCGAGTGGGGTCTTGTGTGCCGTGCCGGTGCGGAAAGCGCCTGGAATCCGGTGTGGCGCGGGGGGCGCGGCGAGCGCCGGATACCCGGTGCGACGGGGGCGGAAACACGGCGGCGGCCCCGCTCCGGATGTGGAGCGGGGCCGCCGGTGTTCGTTCGGGAGGGCTAGCCTTTCACGCTGCCCGCGAGCAGGCCGCGGACGAAGTAGCGCTGGAGCAGCAGGAACACGATCAGGGGGACGATGATCGCGATGAACCCAGCCGCGGGCAGGCGCGTCCATCCGAAGCCCCACGAGCCGGCCAAGTCGCCGAGCACGGCGGTCAGCGGCCTGGTGGACTCGCCGCCGCCGAAGGTGCGGCCGACCAGGAAGTCGTTCCAGACCCACAGGAACTGGAAGATCCCGATCGAGGCCAGCGCCGGAGTCACCAGCGGCAGGACGACCTTGCGGAAGATCTGCGAGTGGCTGGCGCCGTCGATGCGGGCCGCCTCCATCACGTCCGAGGGCAGTTCCCGCATGAAGTTGTGCAGCAGGAAGATCGCCAGCGGCAGGCCGAAGATCGAGTGGGCGATCCAGACCTGGACGATGGTGTTGACGCCGTCGAGCTGCCAGGCGGGCATGATCGTGAAGTCGCCGATCGCCAGCCCCTGGCTGAAGAACGACAGCAGCGGGATCAGCGCCATCTGGAGCGGCACCACCTGGAGCGCGAAGATCGCGATGTACAGCAGGTTCCGGCCCTTGAAGTCGATCCACGACAGCGCGTAGGCCGCCATCGCCGCGAACGCGACCGGGACGATCACGCCCGGGATGGTGATGACCACGGTGTTGACGAGGTTGCGGATGAGGCCGCCGCCCGCCGAGTCGCTGTAGAGCACGTAGTTGTACGTGTCGAGCGTGAAGTTCGACTCGGTGAAGACGGTCCACCAGCCCGAGGTGCGGATGTCGACCTCCGGCCGCAGCGAGGAGATGAACAGGCCCGCGGTCGGGATGGTCCACAGCGCGGCGATGAGGATGGCCACGAAGCTGGCGATCCGGCTGGAGAACATCCGCCGGAGGCGCTCGCCGCGGGACTCGCCGACGGAGGACGGCGGGGCGGCTTCGGGTCGCGGTTCGGTCTTGACGCTCATCGGGCCTCCAGTTCCTGGCGGCGGATATTGCGCACCTGGTAGATGACGACGGGGATGACCAGGGCGAACAGCAGCACGGCCATGGTGGCGCCGCGTCCGTCGTTGCCGAGGCGGAACGCCTGGTCCCACATGTTGTGGGCGAGGACGTCGGTGCCGTGGTGGCCGCCGGTCATGGCCCGGACGATGTCGAAGAGCTTCAGGGTGGCGATGAAGACGGTCACGGCCACGACGACGATGGCCGAGCGGATCGAGGGGACGGTGACGTTCCAGAAGATCTGGGACGGGTTGGCGCCGTCGATGCGGGCGGCCTCGACGATCTCGGTGGGCACGCCCTTGAGGGCCGCGGACAGCACCACGGTGGCGAAGCCGACCTCGATCCAGATGAGCACGACCATCAGCAGGAAGTTGTTGGACGGGAAGTTGTTGAGCCAGTTGACCGGGTCCAGGCCCATCCAGACCAGGAGCTGGTTGAGCAGGCCGAGCTGATCGCCGGAGGCCTCGTACTGGTAGATGAACTTCCAGATGATCGAGGCCCCGACGAAGGAGATGCCCATGGGCAGGAAGACCAGGGCCTTGTAGACGCGCTCGCCGCGGCGGCCGTCGATGAGGACGGCGTAGAGGAGGCCGAGGGCCGTCGACAGGGCGGGCACGATGACGATCCACAGGGCGGTGTTGATGAGGGTCTGCAGGGCGGAGTCGTCGGCGAAGACCCAGACGTAGTTGTCGAAGCCGATGAACTCGGTGCCGTCGCCGTTGAAGAACGACATGACGAGGGTCCGCAAGGCGGGGTAGACCAGGCCGACTGCGAGGAACAGCAGGGCGGGGAAGAGGAAGACCGCCGCGACGAGGCGGCTGCGGTTGCGCCGCGAGGCGAGTTCGGCGATGCCGTAGAGGGCGAGCATGACGACCACGAAGGCCGCGAGGCCGACCGCCAGCAGTCCGAACCGTTCGGTGAGAGCGGAGATGTCCACTGTCAGTGCACTCCAGAGATGTCAGAGCGGGGCCGAGCGGGGTCGGGCTCGACCCCGCTCGGCTCCGTCACGGTTCGGATCGGACTACTGCGGCCAGGAGTTCTCGATGTCGTCGGCGATCTCCTGGGCGTCCTTCGAGCCGTCGACCCACTCGACCACACCGGTCCAGAAGGAGGAGGCGCCGACCTCGCCGGGCATGAGGTCCGAGGCGTCGAAGCGGACGGTCACCTCCGGGTCGGTCAGGACCTCGGTGGCGAGCTCGTTGATCGGCGTGGTGGCGTTGGACGGGTCCACGCCCTGGTGGGCGGTGCTCCACGGGCCGGTCTGGAGCCGGGCGTTGTGGTACAGCTCGGAGGCCAGGAACTGGCGGGTGGCCTCGATGGCCTCGTTGTCGTTGAACGCGGCGACGAACTCGCCGCCGATCAGCATGGTGTTGTCGCCCTCGTTCGTCTCGGGGAAGCGGAAGGCGAACACGTCGCCGTCCTCGGCCACCTCGGTGCCCTCGGGCCACATGGCCCCGTAGAAGGAGGCCATGCGGTACATCGCGCAGTCACCCTCGAGGATCGGGAAGCCGGCCTCCTGGAACGAGGTCGAGGAGATGGTGTCGGTGCCGTTGAAGACGTAGTCCTCGTTGGTGACGATGGTGCCGGCCTTCTCGATGGCGGCGACGATCCGCTCGTCGTTGAAGGGGATCTCGTGGTTGGCCCACTGGTCGTAGAGATCGGTGCCCTCGCGCAGGACGATGTCCTCGATCCAGTCGGTGCCGGGCCAGCCGGTGGCGCCGGCGTTCTCGAAGCCGACGCACCACGGCGCGACGCCGTCGGCGGCGATCTCGTCGGACACGGCGATCAGGTCGTCCCAGGTGGTCGGGATCTCGTAGCCGCCCTCTTCGAAGAACGCGGGCGAGTACCAGATGAAGGACTTGGCGTTGCCGGAGTTCGGAGGAGCGTAGAAGGTGCCGTCGATGGTGCCGTACTGGAGCCAGTCCTCGCTCCAGCCCTCGGTGGCGAGCGCGGTGACCTCCTCGGAGGCCGGGACCAGGGCGTCGGCGAAGTTCGACATGAGGCCCGGCTGCGGGAACAGCGCGATGTCGGGGGCGTTGCCGCCGTCGACGCGGACGGTCATGTCCGCCTCGAACTCGGCCGAGCCCTCGTATTCGATGGTGATGCCGGTGCATTCTTCGAAGTAGCTCCAGGCCTCCACCATCTCGTCGCCCTCGGTGTCGAGGATGGAGCCGAAGATGTGGACGGTCTCACCGTCGAAGGAGCCGTAGTCCTCGTAGTTGGCGCAGTCCTGGGCCTCGTCGGGGACCTCGCCCCGGCCCTCGCCCTCGTCGTCGGGCGCGCCGCACGCGGTGGCGGCGAGCGCTAGCGCGCTGGTGGCAGCCGCGAGGCACATCAATCGTCGAGTGTTGCTCATCGGGGTTTCCCTCTCTATGCAGATGCTGGTCGCCCGGCGAGTCCGACTGCCTCCCAGTGTTCCGTCGGAGTCGCGCAGTTCGGTGGTGCTTGCGAGCCGTCAGTGAGTCCTGCTCGCGCACCGCCCTGCCGCCGTGCGGAACCGCCTCAACCCGCCGCCTGGTACGACGCTGAAATGGTGCTCTGGATTACATGACGTGTCAAGGCTAAATTACCGAATCGTTACGCAAGGCGGCTGTATCGATACCTGTATCATCCCTGTTCGATGGGAGCGGTGACATGAACGTATCATCGGCACCGCTGGAAACTTGCAGAACTCAGTCGTCAGACACCCCCCGCCTCGAAAGGTGCGCCCCATGCCGCAGCTCGACTTCCCCGAGGGATTCCTCTGGGGGACCGCAACCGCCTCCTACCAGATCGAAGGCGCCACAAGCGAGGACGGCCGCGGGCCGTCGATCTGGGACACCTTCGCCGACACCCCCGGCAGGACGTGGCGCGGCCAGTCCGGACGGGTCGCCTGCGACCACTACCACCGCGTCGACGAGGACATCGCCCTCATGCGGTCGATGGGCGTCGACACCTACCGCTTCTCGATCGCCTGGCCGAGGATCCAGCCCGACGGCTCGGGCCCGGCCAACCCGGCCGGGCTCGACTTCTACGACCGGCTCGTCGACAAGCTCACCGCCGCCGGGATCAAGCCGATGCCGACCCTCTACCACTGGGACCTGCCGCAGACGCTGGAGGACCACGGCGGGTGGCCGGTGCGCGAGACCGCCGAGCGCTTCGGCGACTACGCCGCGATCGTCGGCGCGCGCCTGGCCGACCGGATCGACACGTGGTGGACGCTGAACGAGCCGTGGTGCTCGGCGTTCCTCGGCTACGGCAGCGGCCACCACGCGCCGGGCCGCACCGAGCCGGCCGCGACGCTCGCGGCGGCCCACCACCTGCTCCTCGGCCACGGGCTCGCGACGAAGGCGCTGCGCGCCGCCGGCGCCGAGCAGGTCTCGATCGTGCTCAACCCGACCCAGTGCCGGGGCGACGAGGAGGCCGTGCGCTACACCGACGCGATCGCCAACCGGATCTTCTTCGACCCGCTGTTCAAGGGCGCCTACCCGACCGAGGTCATCGAGCGCACCGCGCACCACACCGACTGGAGCTTCGTCCAGGACGGCGACCTGGAGCTCATCTCGCAGCCGATCGACCTCTTGGGCCTCAACTACTACAACCCGTCCTGGTTCAAGGACGCCCCCGGAGCGCCGGAGAACCCGGTCGGCCCCGGCTCGGCCGGGATCGGGCAGTGGACGCCCGAGGAGCTGGACGTGACCGACATGGGCTGGCCGATCGACGCGAGCGGCCTGACCGACCTCCTGTTGCGCGTCCACAAGGACTACGGCGTGCCGACGATGATCACCGAGAACGGCGCGGCCTACCCGACCGGCCCCGACGCGAACGGCGAGGTCGTCGACACCGAGCGGGTCGACTACCTGCGCTCGCACATCGCCGCGGTCCACGACGCGATCACCCAGGGCGCCGACGTGCGCGGCTACACCGCCTGGTCGCTGCTGGACAACTTCGAGTGGGCCTTCGGCTACGACAAGCGCTTCGGCCTGGTCTACGTCGACTACGCGACCCAGCGCCGCATCCCCAAGGCGAGCGCGAAGTTCTACACCGAGGTCATCGCCGCGAACGGCCTCGACCGCTAGACGGGTTCGAGGGCGGCCCGCAGGGCCGCGACGACGCGATCGGGCTCGGCGGCGCGCATGACCGCGCCCATGACCGCGGCCCCCGCCGCGCCCGCTTCCCGGGCGGCGAGGGCGCGGTCGGGGCCGGTCACGCCGCCGAGGGCGTACACCGGCACCGGGCTGGTGGCGACGCGTTCGGCCAGGCCGTCGAGGCCGAGGGCCGGGCCGTAGCCGGGCTTGGAGTCGGTGGTCCAGATCGGCGAGTAGGTGATGTAGTCCAGGTCCGCATCGATGGGCTCTCCGGCGTGGACCGACCTGCCGAGGCAGGCCGGGCGCGGCACGGGGACCGGGAAACGGGACGAAAGGTGCGCGGCGCGCACCGCCTCGGGCGGGTCGGCGACGATGAGCTCGCCGCCGGAAGCGGCGAGGGCGCCTTCGAGGCGCTGGGCCAGGCGCCGCCGCCGGTCCCAGTCGAGGTGCTTGTCGCGCAGGAGCAGTGAGAACGGACCGCCGCGCAGCGCACGGCGGACCTGCTCGTCGAGGGGCCTGGGGCAACCGTCGACGTCAGTGATGACGATGAGCCGGTGTTGCGGTTCGGCCATGACAGGCGAGCCTATCGGATTTGCGCCTTAGGTCCAGCGCACCATGGGTCGACCGTTTTAACACTTCCGTATCGGTTCACGGTCCTAACTTGCGTAATTCACGACACAGGTGAAAGACTGCTGTGGATGAATATCGGCGATCAAATCAACGTGCTGCGTACCGAGGGGGAGCGGATCGCCATCGCGGGAGGAGAACTCGCGCTCAACGCCGCTGTGCCGACTTGCCCCGGTTGGAGCGTCAAAGACCTGTTGACCCATATCGGAACTGTCCATCGATGGGCGACGGCCATTGTCGCCCGCGCCTTGGCCCATGACCCCCGGCAACGCGACTTCCAGCATGTCGTGGGGCCGCTGCCCCACGACGAACTGCTGGTCGACTGGGTCCGGCTGGGCCTCGGCGAGCTCGTCGAGACCCTGGAGGCCGCACCGGACGACCTCCAATGCTGGCAGGTGTTCGCATCGGAGTCGTCGAAGCGGTTCTGGGTGCGGCGCCAGGCCCACGAGACCACCATCCACCGCGTGGACGCCGAGCAGGCCAGAGGAGACGAGATCTCCCCGGTCAACCGGGACTTCGCGGCCGACGGCATCGACGAGCTGCTGCTGGGCTTCCACGGGCGGCCGACGAGCCGGGTGCGGGCGCTGCACCCTTCGGTGCTGCACATCCACGCGATCGATCTGGCGCCCGGGCGCGGCGACTGGTACATCCACCCGACCGACGCCGGCCCGCTGGTGACGTTCAACGAGGTCGAGTCGCCTCATTGCACGATCGAGGGCCCGGTGGAACTGCTGTACCTGGCGCTGTGGAATCGGCTGCCTTTCGACGACCTCACGGTGAGCGGCGACCCGGCACTGCTGCAACTGTGGCGAAACTACTCGGCGGTGCGCTGGGTGGATCCGGTTTCGTTCAGCAACTAGAGCGCTACAGTGCGTAACTCCAGGTGGGGCGAGCCGATCGCCAGCGGGCCGCGCCGGAGCGGCGCGGCTCGGCGGGTCGGTGCCGCCTCGGGCCCGGCCCCGGCCCGTATGCTCTCACGGGTGAACCGAGAGCATCTCGCGCCGACTGACGCCGTGCCGCGCGCCGCCCTGTGGATCCTCGTCCCGGCGGCGATCGCCACCATCGCCGGTCTCGCGCTCCTGTGGCCCACCGACGTGCAAGACGCCGAAGGCGAGGGCTTCGGGACCGAGGTCGAGGGCCGTGTCATCTCCGTCCACGAGACCGAGTGCGGCGCCGAGCAGGAGCAGCTGTCCGAGCAGCTCCAGGCCGAGCGGTGCGGCGAGGTCCTGGTGCGCCTCACGTCGGGGCCGGACGCGGACGCCGAGATCCTGGTCGACATCCCCGCCGGGCCCGGCGCCGCCGAGGTCGCCGCCGGGGACGACGTGGTCTTGATCCACACGCCCGACTCGGTGAGCGAGCAGCAGTACCACATCATCGACCACGAGCGCTCCAGCGCGCTGTGGGCGCTGGTGATCGCGTTCGCGCTCGCGGTGGTCGCCTTCGGCCGCTGGAAGGGCCTGCGCTCGCTGGTGAGCCTCGGGCTGACGTTCGCGGTGGTGCTGCTGTTCGTCGTCCCGGCGATCCTGGACGGCCGCTCGCCGATGCCGGTGGCGGTCGTCGGCTCGGCGGCGATCATGCTGGTGTCGCTGTACCTCTCGCACGGGTGGAACCGGACCAGCACGGTGGCGGTGCTCGGGACGCTCGCCTCGCTGGTGCTCACCGGCGTGCTCGCCCAGGGCGCGGTCCACCTGGCGCAGCTCAACGGCGTGCTCGACGAGGAGACGACGTCGCTGGCGATGCAGTACCCGATCGACATGTCGGGTCTGCTGCTGGCGGGCATCCTCATCGGCGCGCTCGGCGTCATCGACGACGTCACGGTATCCCAGGCGGCCACGGTGGACGAGGTGGCGAAGGCGAACCCGAAGTGGGGCCGCTCGCGCCTGTTCAAGTCGGGCATGCGGGTCGGGCGCGACCACCTGACCTCGGTGATCAACACGCTCGTGCTGGCGTACGCGGGCGCCTCGCTGCCGCTGCTGGTGCTCATCGCCGCCGCCGACCGCCCGCTGGGGCAGGTGCTGACCAGTCAGACGATCGCCACCGAGATCGCCCGCTCGGTGGTGGGCACGCTGGGGCTCATCGCGGCCGTGCCGATCACGACGTGGCTGGCCGCGATCCTGGCGCGGCGCGAGCCGCCGAAGGAGAAGCGGCCCAAGGAGCCCAAGCGGCCGAGGCCGGAGCCGCGGGAGGGCGAGTCGTGGGACGAGGAGGACTCGCCGTACCCGCCTTCGCATCTGCGCTGAGCGTTCGGCACCGATTCGGTGAACCAGCGTCGACGAGCGAGCGTTCCCGAGCCCGGTCAGGGGATCGACGCGGGCAAGAAGGTCAAGGGCCGAAGCCTCCATAAGCGGTTGCCGGGCGCTGTCGCGCTTGCGAGGATGATCGAATGAGCCCAGGTCCCAGCACGAATCCGGCCATGAGTCCATCCGATGCGTTCTACCGGCTGCCGCTGGAGCGAGTCGCGGTCGTCATGATCGACTTCCAGAACGACTTCTGCAGCCCCGAGGTGTTCGACGGCGCACCGGCGACCAACACCCACAATGCGCAGACCGCGCTGCGCGCCAATGCCTTCGCGCGGCGCGCAGGCGATCTGGGCGCGCGAGTGGTCTACACCCGGCAGGTCCTCGACTTCGACCACCTCACCGACCGCCAGCGCCGCTGGGAGACACCCGACGGCCTGTGCGCCGCGGGGACCTGGGGCGCCGAGCTGTTCGTCCCGCCGGTCCCGAACGCCAGCGTGGTCGTCAAGCACCGCTTCGATTGCTGGCAGAGTCCGTCCTTCACCGGACTGCTCGACCACTACGACATCGACGGGCTGGTCATATGCGGCGTCGAGCTCGTCTGCTGCGTGCTCTACGCCGTCATGGGCGCCGCCGAACGGGGCTATCACTACCTGGTGCCCCAAGACCTCGTGTCGGGCCAGGACCCCGGCGACCAGACCGACAACAAAGCGGTGCGCGACTTCCTCAGATTCAATCAGGCAGAGCGGGCCGTGGAATCCGGAGACGACATCCTCGCCGGATGGCGGCAGCAGCTCCCAGGCCCCGGCCTTCCGGGACCGGACCCCCGCTAAGAAGCGGTCGGCGGCGGCCATGAGCTTCTTGGCCGCCTGGTGCAGCGCCTGGAGCGCGGCCATGACGGCCGGGCGGCCGGTCGAGGCGGTGCGGTGGACGGCGTAGACGTCGCGGCCGGTCAACGGCTCGGCGACGCGACGCACCGCCACGTCGCGCCGCTCCGCGGCGGCCATCCACGGCGCGACGGTGACGCCGAGGCCCTTGGCCACCAGCGTCAGGATCGTGTCCAGACCTTCGAACTCCGAGACCGGCACGGCGATGCCCTCGGCGCGCCACAGCCGGTCGAGCGCCATCCGCGACGGCTCCCCCACCGGCGAGGCGATCCAGGGCTCGGCGGCCAGGGCGTGCGCCGAGAGCTCCTCGGCGGCGGCGAGCCGGTGCCTGGGCGGCAGGACCGCGACGAGCGGGTCGGAGACGAGGTGGTGGTAGGTGAGCGGCCCGGCCGCGGCCGGGCGGCGGATGCCGGACCAGTCGTCGATCAGGGCGAGGTCGATCTCGCCGGAGCGGACGCGCGCGAGGCTCTCGGTGACGGTGCGCTGCTGGCGCAGGACCATGGTGAGCTCGGGGTAGCGGCGCAGGCGGCGCACGATCGGCCCGGCGAGGGCGACGGCGACGGTGGGGAACGCGGTGATGGTGACCCGGCCTCTGGGTTCGGCGGCGTCGGCGGCGAGGTCGGTCTCGGCGGCGTCGATGGCGTCGAGGATGGCGCCGGTGTGCTCGACGAGGCGGCGCCCGGCGTCGGTCAGCTGGGCGGTGCGGGCGGTGCGCTCCAGGAGCGCGACACCGGTCTCCTTCTCTAGGGCGGCAAGCTGTTGCGAGACGGCCGAGGCGGTCTGCGAGGTGGCGACGGCGGTGGCGGCTATCGACCCGTGGGCCGCGAATTCGTAGAGCAGCCGCAGGCGGCGGACATCGAGCATAAGCAAATCTTACGCTCGGCAACAGGCAGGGATACTTGCGATGATGCTCTGTTCGCACCAGGCTGGACGGTGACGAGGAAGTCCCACGAAGGAGACGACAGTGACTGTCTCAGCCACCCTGGCCGCGAGTGAAACGATCGCCGCCCGCCGAGCCGCCGGAGAGGAGGTGCTCGCGCTCGCCTTCGGTGAGGCCGGGATCCCGGTGCACCCCTTGCTGGGGCAGCGTCTCGCGCGAGCCGCGGGCCAGACGTCGTACGGCCCGGTGGCCGGGATCCGCCCGGCCCGCGAGGCGGCCGCCGGGTACTGGACGCGGCGCGGCCTGACCACCGGGTCCGAGCAGGTGCTCCTGGGGCCGGGCTCCAAGCCGCTGCTGTTCGCGGTCCTGCACGCCGTCGGCGGCGAGGCCATCGTGCCGAGTCCGGCGTGGGTGTCCTATGCGGCCCAGGCCGAGCTCATGGGCCGCACCCCGATCCGGGTGCCCGTCCCGGCGGGCGAGGGCGGCGTGCCCGAGGCCGAGGCGCTCGACGCCGCGGTGCGCGGCGCGCGAGCCGAGGGCCGCGAGCCGCGCATCGTGGTCGCCACGCTGCCGGACAACCCGACCGGGCGCATCGCCTCCGAGGGCTCGGTGAAGGCGCTGTGCGAGGCGGCCCGCGAGCTGGACCTGGTCATCGTGGCCGATGAGATCTACCGCGACCTGGTCTTCGAGGACGGCCCATTCCCGTCCCCGGCCGCGTGGGCGCCGGAGCGGACGGTGACGACGACGGCCTTGAGCAAGAACTACGCGCTCGGCGGCTGGCGCATCGGCGCGGCGCGGTTCCCGGGCTCCCCGCTCGGCGAGTCGCTGCGCGAGACGGTGCGCGGCACCGCCTCCGAGGTGTGGTCGTCGACGCCGATGCCCATGCAGCACGCGGCGGCCTACGCCTGGTCGGACCCGGTGGAGCTGGTCGACCGGCTCGTCTCGAGCAGGCGGCTGCACGGCGCGGTGACGCGGGGCGCGGCCGAGGTGTTCGCCGAGGCCGGCTGCGAGGTCGACCCGCCGCAGGGCGGCTTCTACGTCTGGCCGGACTTCGAGCCGCTGCGCGGGCGCCTGGAGGAGCGGTGGTCGGTGCGGACCGGCGCCGAGCTGGCGCGGGTCCTGCTCGACGAGTTCGGGGTCGGCGTGCTGCCCGGTTCGGCGTTCGGCGCCGAGGAGTCGTCGCTGCGGCTGCGCGTGGCGGTGCCCGGCGTCTACGGCTCGTCCGATTCGGAGCGGCTCGCGGCGCTGGTCTCGACCGATCCGCTGGAGATGCCGTGGATCGCCGACGCACTCGGCGCGCTGGGGTCCAAACTGGCCGCGCTCACCGCCACGCGTTGATCGCGGTGATGGCCGCGTACACGACGGCGACGACGATGACGAGCGCGAGGATCAGGAACAGCGCGCCGACGAAGCGCTGGATCTCCAGTTCGTAGCCGTGTCTGACGGGGCCGCGCCAGCGGCCGTAGCGCCAGTGGTCGCGTCCGGGCGTGAGCTCGCGCTCGGAAGTGAGGTCGTCGAGGTCTTCCAGGAGCGCCTGGAGGTCGGCGACGCTCACGGCGCGGCGGGCCAGCTGGCGGCGCAGCCGGTACTCCGGCGTGTCGATCAGTCCTCGTCGGCGTGCGACCGCGAGGCTGTAGAGCGTGCTCCGCTTGTCCGCTTTCGAAGCGCGAGATGCGTAGGCGTCCATGACACCCTCCCCACCTTCTCGGTCTCAATGATGCCAGAGAAGTGAAGAATGCGCATATCGCCGCGTGCGGGGCGAGCCCTAATCGAGCAGCGCCGAGACCTCCTGCGCCAGAGCGGTGTCCTTTGCGGAGACCTTGTGCCCGGCGGAGTGCGTGGTGGTCGAGACGGTCAGCTTGTTGTACTGGATCGTCAAGTCCGCGTGGTGGTTGCGGCGCTCCTGGAGCCACCCGACGGCCGCCGCGGCGGACACCGCGGCGAGGTGCCCGTCGAAGGTCCACGAGCACACCAGGTGGTCGTCGGTGTGATTCCAGCCGGGCAGTTCGGAAAGCGCCAGCTCGATCTCTGCTTCGGTCAACGGTTGATCGGTCATGCCCCGATTGTGTCAGTTCTGGTCGACGAGCGACACGACTCCGGTGTCCAAGTCGTAGACCGCGCCGACGACGAGCACGCCCTCGAGCGAGGAGCGCCTGCTCAGGTCGGCGACAGTGCGCCGCACCTGGAGGCGCAGCGCGTGCGAAGCGGTGTCGCGGCCCTCCTCCGCTTCGGCGATGGCCTGCGAGGCGGGCTGCCACAGCTGCTCGACGAGGTAGCCGGTGCGGGGATCGTGCGTATCGTCCTCGACGGCCCGCAGGGCCGCGCCGATCGCGCCGCAGCGCTCGTGGCCGAGGACGACGACCAAGGCCACGTCCAGCTCGGCGGCGGCGAACTCGAGCGAGCCGACCGCGGCCCGGTCGGGCACGTGCCCGGCGGTGCGGACGACCAGCAGCTGGCCGAAGTCGCAGTCGAACACCGACTCGGCGGTGACCCGCGAGTCGATGCAGGTGAACACGACGGCGTCGGGCCGCTGGTCCGGGGCGGCCCCGCGGGCGGCGTTGATGTCGCGCGCGTACCGGGGTTCTCCGGCTATGAAACGGCCGTTGCCTTCGAGGAGGCCCGCCAGCGTCGAGGCGGCCCGGTGGTGGTCCATGAGCGAAGTCGCGGTCAATTCAGGCACCCCTGCATAGTGCCCAACGGAACGGGACGCCGCAAGTTCGACCCGGCCTGTGGGACGCGTCTTTCACAGACCGGCCGTTACCGTCCCGAGATCTCGCGGTCCCGAATCAGGAGGAAAGGCTCTCGAAACCATATCGTAAGATCAACGGAAACCACCTTCACCCGTCTGACCTGGAGGAACCGGTGCGCACTTACGGCGACGGCTGCCCCGCGGCCCACGCCCTCGACCTCGTCGGCGAGCGCTGGTCGCTCCTGATCGTCCGCGAACTCGTCCTCGGTCCCAAACGCTTCACCGACCTGCGCGGCGGCCTCCACGGCGCCAGCGCCAACGTCATCTCGCAGCGGCTGCGCGAACTCGAATCGCACGGCGTCATCACCAAACGCCGCCTCCCGCCGCCGGCGGCCTCCAAGGTGTACGAGCTGACCGAATGGGGCCGCGAGCTCGAGGCCGTCATCGTGCGGCTGCTGCGCTGGGGCGCGCGCTCGGCCGGGATGCCGCTGGACGCGCCGATCGGCACCGACGCGCTCATCCTGGCCCTGCGCGGCCTGTTCATGCCCGTCGCCGCGCAGGGCTTCGACGCGGCGTTCGAGCTGTGGGTCGGCGACCGGCCGTTCGTCGCCGAGATCCTGGACTCCCAGCTCCTCCTGGCCCCCGGGCGGCCCGAGCACCCCCACGCGGTCATCCGCACCGACCCCGAGACGCTCAAGCGGCTCACCCTCGGCGGGCGGAGCCTGGACGTCTCACTGCACGCCGGGCGCATCACCGTCCAGGGCGACCAGGCCATGGCCGAGCGGTTCCTGGGCATGTTCCGCCTCCCCGAGCCGGCCGCCTCCTCCCGCATCGACGGCGAGGTCTCGGCGTAGCGCGGGGTCGGCGCTACCGTTCCCGGCGCGGCCTGGTCTTCGGCCCGATGCGGCGGTCGGTGATGAGCATGTGGCCCGGCGCGTGGGTGATCGCGAACGGCAGCTCCGCGGCGATGATCGCCTCCTGCACCGTCACCCCGCACGCCCAGAACACCGGGACGTCGTCGGCGGCCATCGCCACGGCGTCGCCGTAGCGGGGACTGGCGAGGTCCCGGATGCCGAGCATGGCCGGGCTGCCCACGTGCACCGGCTCGCCGTGCGCGTAGGGCATCTCCGCGGTGATCGCCGCGGCCCTGGCGATCAGGTCCGCGGGCATCGGGCGCATCGACACCACCAGCCGCGTGCGGAACGGCCCCGCCCGCAGGCACCGCCTCGACGTGCGGTACATGGGGACGTCGCGGCCCTGCTCGAGGTGCCGCAGCGGTATGCCCGCGCGACGCAGCGCGGACTCGAACGTGAGACTGCACCCCAGCAGGAACGTCACCAGGTCCTTGCTCCACAGGGCGCGGACGTCGGTGCGGGTCTCCACCAGCTCGCCGTCCCGCCACACCAGGTAGGCGGGCAGGTCGCGCCGCAGATCGGCGCCCTCGGCGAGCCCGGTCGTGAACCGGCCCGCCCCGGCGATGTCCAGCAGCGGGCACACCTGGGGATTGCGGACGGCGAAGCGCCGCAGAGCGACGGCGTGGCGGCGGTGCACGCTGACCAGGCCGGCCTGCACGTAGCCGTCCGACCAGCCGCCGGTGGGGGCGACGAGCCCTTCGCGGAACCTGGCGCGGGCGTCGGCGGGGCGGAGCGTCGCGGCGGGGCACTCTCGTGTGAACATCTCTCCTCCTCCATTGCTCATGCACTGAGCATCGGAGGCCGCCCGCCAGAACGCTCACGACTTCTTCACGAGCGCGCCCCGAGTGCCCGTGCGAGCGTTCACCACCGCATTGACGAAACCACTTAGACTGGAAAGCGCCTCTCCCCCACGCAGCGTGCCGGCGCATGCCACGCCCCGCTCCCCCACGCGGCCGGCCCGACGACCCTAAGGAGGTGGCCCGTGGAATTCGGCATCCTCGGCGCCCTGCAAGTGACGCGCGACGGCGCGCCGGTCCCGCTCCCCGGCCGCGTCCTGCCGCGGCTCCTCGCGGTCCTGCTGCTCGAGGCCGAGCACGTGGTGACCCTGCCGAAACTCATCGAGGCGGTGTGGGACGAGCGCCCCCCTGCCACGGCCCGCCGCCAGATCCAGAACACCGTCGCCGCCATCCGCGGCCTGCTCCACGGCGAGAGCGCCGAGGTGGAGACCGTCGGCGCCGGCTACGCGCTGCGGGTGCGGCCCGAGCAGGTCGACTCGCTGCGGTTCCAGGCCGCCGTGCGCATCGCCGGCGAGCAGGTCGCCGCCTCCGAACCCGAAGCGGCCCTGCGCGGCCTGCGCGAAGCGCTCGGATGGTGGCGGGGCCCGGCCCTGGCGGGCCTGTCGGGAAGCATCATCGAGGCCGGGGCGCGGCTGTGGGACGAGGAGCGCGCCGCCGCCGAAGAGGACCGGGCCGAACTCGAACTGGCGCTGAACACCGGCGCGCCCGTCATCGCCGACCTGCGGCGCGTCCTGGCCGAGCACCCGTACCGGCAGCACACCGCCGAGCTGCTCATGACCGCGCTGTACCGCGCCGAGCGCGCCCCCGAGGCGCTCGACGTGTACGAGGCCATGCGCAGGCGGCTGCGCGACGAGCTCGGCATCGACCCCGGCCAGCGGCTGCGGGAGCTGCACACCGCGATCCTGCGCGACGACCCCGAGATCGGGACCCCGAAGGCGAGCCCGGAGTTCACGCCGACGCAGCCGCTGCCCGCGCCCGCCCAGCTGCCCGCCGACAGCGTCCACTTCACCGGCCGGGGCGACCAGCTCGCCGAGCTCGACCGGCTCACCGAGCCCGGACCGAGCGTCGCCGTCCTGTCCGGCATCGGCGGCTCGGGCAAGTCCACCCTGGCCCTGCACTGGGCCCACCGGGTGCGCGAACACTTCGGCGACGGGCAGCTGTACGTGAACCTGCGCGGCTTCGACCGGGCCCCGCCGCTGTCGCCGCTCGACGCGCTCGCCGGGTTCCTGCGGGCGCTCGGCGTCCCCACCGAGGCCATCCCGCCCGACGCGGAGGAGGCCGCGGGCCTGTTCCGCTCCCGCCTGGCCGACACCAGCACCCTCGTCATCCTCGACAACGCCGGCAGCGCCGCCCAGGTGCGGCCGCTGCTGCCGGGCACCGCCGGCTGCGCCGCCGTCGTCACCAGCCGCCTGCGTCTGCCCGAACTGGCCGCGTTCCACGACGTCCTGCCGATGACCGTGGACTCGCTCGACACCGGCGACGCGCTCCGCTTCCTGACCAGCCTGGTCGGGGCCGAGCGGATGGAGGCCGAGCCCGAGGCCGCCCGCCGCCTCGCGGCCCTGTGCGCCGGACTGCCCCTGGCGCTGCGCATCGTCGGCACCAACCTGGCCGCCCGCCCCGCAGCCACCCTCGCCGGCACCGCCACCGAGCTCTCCGACCGCGACCGCCTCTCGCGCCTGGCCGTCGAAGGCGACCCGACGACCACCGTCGCCGCCGCCTTCGACCTGTCCTACCAGGCGCTGCTGCCCGACGAGCAGCTGATGTACCTGAACCTGGCGCTCCTGCCGGGCGCCGACTTCAGCGAAGGCCTCGCCATCGCGCTCGCCGACCGCGACCCCCAGGCCGCCGAACGCACCCTCGACCGGCTCGTGGCCGCCCACCGCGTCGAGGAGTACCGGCCCGGCCGCTACCGCTTCCACGACCTCGTCCGCGAGTACGCCAGGCGCCGGGCCGAGGACACCTTCGACGCGGCCGAACTCCAGCGGCTGCGCGAGCAGGCCGTGGACTGGTACGCGACCGGCTCGTCCCTGCTGCCCACCGAGGAGTACCGCAACATCGTCGCGACCTTCCTCGAATGGAACGGCCACCCGACCGTCTCGCGCCTGCTCACCCGCCTCATCCCCTTCGCCGACGCCGGATACCGCGACGAGCCCGGCGAGACCGGGCCGGTCGGCGACGACGAGCACTACCGGGTCGAGCCCGCCGACTCGGTGTACGAGCTCCCCGAGCTCGCCGCCGTCGCCGAACGCGGCATCGCCACCGGCAAGGACTCGGACGACCCCATGGACGCCGTCCGCGCCTACGCCCTGGCCGACGCCGTCGCCTACGCCGCCGGCGACCTGCCCAGGTCGATGCGGTACGCGCAGAAGACCCTCGAAGCGCTCAAACGCACCCCGCACGGCGACCGGACCGGCAAGGCCCGCAACGACCTCGGCACGACACTGACGCAGCTGGGCCGCTACCGGGAGGCCGTCTCGATCCTGCGCGAGGCCGTCGTCGCCGCCAACCGCTCCGGGCGCCCCCACGTCCAGGTCGAGGTCCTCACCTCACTGGGCTCGGTGCTGCGCCGCATGGGGATCTTCGCCGAGTCCGAGACGCTGCTGCTGCGGGCCCGCGACATCGACGCCGCCTCCGAAGGCGGCCCGACCACGGTCTACCCGCTGCTGTCGCTCTCGGAGCTCTACATCGACATGGGCCGCGTCACCGCCGCCGAGGAGCTGTGCCAGACCATCGCCGAGATGCTGCGCGACCACCCGTCGAAGTACTTCCGCGCCAGGCTCTACTTCAGGCAGGCCGCGGTGCACATCGCCGACGCCGACCACGTCCGCGCCGAGGCCGCGCTCACCCGCGGCCTGGAGCTGGTCGAGGAGATCAACGGCTGGCGCCACCAGCTGGTCTACACCTACCGGCTCGCCGAGCTGTTCGTCGACACCGGCCAGATCGACCGCGCCGGCGAGGCCCTCGACCGCGTCGCCGAGCTCGGCCGCTACCACACCTCCGAGACGCTCGCCGTGCACGCCAGAGTGCTGTGCAAGCTCCACACCCGCGCCGGACACCCCGACAAGGCGGTCAAGCTCGGGCGCCAGTCCTGCGACGTGTTCGCGGCCATGCCCGACCCGCTGCGCCAGGCCGAGAGCCTCCTCGCGCTCGCCGACGCCCACGCCTCCCGCGGCGAGGCGTCCGCGGCCGCCGCCTGCCGCGGCGAGGCCGAGGCCCTGTTCGCCTCGCTCGGCATCGACCGGTACCGCGGCGGCCCGGGTCCAGTCGCCTGACGGATGCGGCGCCGGTCGCCCGGCGCATAGCGTTGCGGGCACCACCGACCGCGACCGAGACGAGGAACGACATGCACGCCATCCGACAGCACGAATTCGGCGGCCCCGAGGTGCTCGCGTACGAAGAGGTCCCCGAGCCCGAACCGGGCCCCGGGCAGGTCCGCATCGCGGCCCGCGCCGCCGGCGTCCACGTCCTCGACACCGCCTATCGCTCCGGCGAGCGCGACAGGATGCCGTACGGCCCGCCCGAGCTGCCGATGACGCCCGGCCGCGAGAGCGCGGGCGTCGTCGACGCCGTCGGCGAGGGCGTCGACCCGGCGTGGATCGGCAGGAGGGTCGTCGCCCACCTCGGCTTCGCCTCCGGCGGCTACGCCGAGAAGGCCGTGCGGGAGGTCGAGTCCGTGCACGCCCTGCCGGACGGCGTCGGCTTCGAGCAGGCCGTCGCGATGATCGGCACCGGCCGCACGACCCTGATGGTCCTCGAAGTCGGGCCCGTGAGCGCCGAGGACGTGGTGATCGTCCCGGCCGCGGCGGGCGGCATGGGGACGCTCCTGGTGCAGGCCGCGAAGCGGGCCGGCGCGTTCGTCGTCGGCCTCGCCGGCGGCCCCGACAAGACCGCGCGGGTCCGCGAGAACGGCGCCGACGCGGCCGTGGACTACCGCGAGGCCGACTGGACGAATCGCCTCGACGATGCCCTCGACGGCCGCGAGGCGACACTGCTGTACGACTCGGTCGGCGGCGAGGCCGGCCGGGCCGCCTTCGAGCGCCTCGGCTTCGCCGGCCGGATGGTCGTGTTCGGATGGTCGGCGGGCAAGCCCACCGAGGTGACCGTCGAGGACATCACCGCGCGCGGCCTGACCGTCACCTCGGCGCTCGGCCCGAAGCTGATGGAGCGGATGGGCGGCCTGCGCCGCCTCGAGGAGCGGGCCCTGGCGGAACTGGCCGCGGGAAGGCTCGTGCCGGCGGTCCACACGTTCCGGCTCGCCGACGCGGGCGAGGCCCACCGCGCCCTGGAAGACCGGAGCACGACCGGAAAGGTGGTGCTGGTGCCGTAGCGCGGCTCCAGCGCCGTCAGATGCGAATCAGCTCCATGGTCGCGTCGGGCCGCGCCGGCACCCGCCGCCGCGCGGCCCGCACCGCGCCCGCCAGGGCGAACGACAGCACCAGCCCGGCCAGGGACAGCGCCACGCCCACCATCAGCGGCGCGGTCAGCCCCAGGCCGGCTCCGAGGACCATCCCGCCGAGCCAGGCGCCGTTGGCGTTGGCCACGTTGAACGCGGAGTGGTGCAGCGAGGAGGCCAGCGACGGCGCCTCGTGCGCGCCGTCGAGGAGCATCCGCGCCAGCACCGGGCTGACGATCGAGGAGGCGAACGCCATGGCGAACACGCACGCCACGGCCATGACCGGCGAGGCGACGGTGAACACCATGAGCGCCAGGACCGCCGCGATCGAGGTGAACGCGGCGAACAGGCCGCGCAGCGGGAAGCGGTCGGCCACCTGGCCGCCCGCGATGTTCCCGAGCGTCATCCCCAGGCCGAACACGACGAGCGTGCACGCGATCGCGAACGAGCCGAAACCGGTCACCTCCGACAGCAGCGGCGTCAGGTACGTGTAGCAGGCGAACATGCCGCCGAAGCCGATCATCCCGGTCAGCAGCGTCAGCACGACGCGCGCGCTGCGCAGCGCCCGGACCTCCGCGGCCGGGTTGCTCTGGCGGACCATCCCGCCGGTGTCCGGGACCGTCAGCTCGATGGCGATCATCGCCGCCACGGCGATCAGCGCGATCGCGACGAACACCAGCCGCCAGGTGACCAGATCCACCGCCAGGGCGCTGAGCGGGACGCCGACGACCGTGGCGATCGTCAGACCGGCCATGACCGCCGAGACCGCGCGGGCGCGCCGCTCGAACGGCACCAGGCTGGCCCCCACCACCGACGCCGCCCCGAAATAGGCGCCGTGCGGCAGGCCGGCGACGAACCGGGACGCGAGCAGCACCTCGAAGCTCGGCGCGAACGCCGTCAGCAGGTTCGCGCCCGCGAAGAACGCCATGAACGCGATGAGCAGCCGCTTGCGCGAGAACCGCGTCGTGGCGACGGTCAGCAGGGGCGCGCCGACGACGACGCCGACGGCATAGGCCGTCACCAGCATCCCGGCGTCGGCCAGGGAGACCTTCTCGGTGGCGGCGATGGCGGGCAGGATGCCCATGACGACGAATTCCGCGGTACCGATGCCGAACGACCCGATGGACATGGCGAACAGCGGCAAGCGCATGGAGCGACTCCGGTCGAGGACGAAGGGAAAGATGAGGAGCCCGCCCGCCGCTTCGGTGCCGGTCCGATCACAATGGGCTCGGTGCGGGGCTCCCGGGGTCCAAGCGTAGGCGGTGATCGTACCGTCCAGAAGACACGAAGGTGAATTCCCCGCGTGATATCTGTCGCGCGCTAGTCAGACCCGCACCACACCGGCCCCGGGCCGCCCGGCCACCTCCCGGGCGAGCGACGCGATCGCCTCGGCGGAGGGCGAGTCCGGTTCCGGCACATAGACGATGAGGCGCAGTTCGCTCCCGGGCACCGCCAGCACCTGGCAGTCGAACTCGACCGGCCCCAGGACCGGGTGGTCGACCCGCTTGGTCCGCGCCCGGCGCACCGCCACCTCGTGGTCGGCCCACATCGCCCCGAACTCGGGACTGGCGCGCAGCAGCTCCTCGACGAGCGAGCGCAGCTCCGCGTCGCCGGGGTTCCTGGCGAGGCTGGCGCGCACGTCCGCGACGCACTCGCGCAGGAAGCCCTCGTGCTGCGGATCGGCCAGCCGCTCGGCGGCGCCGGGGCCGGTGAAGGAGGTGCGCAGGATGTTCAGCTCCTCGACGCGCAGCTTCGAGAGGTAGCCCATGAACACCTCGGCCAGGCGGTTCCACGCGAGCATGTCGTAGCCGGCGTTGACCACGTACGCGGGGAAGTCGCCCAGGCCCGCGAGGAGGTTCAGCACGGTGCGCGGCACCTCGCGGCTCGGCGCCGCCGCCTCCGGCGACCCGTCGACCAGGTGGAACAGGTGCGCGCGCTGGTCGCGGTCGAGCACCAGGGCGCGGGCCAGCGCGCCCAGCACCTGCCGCGACGGCTTCGGGCCGCGGGCCTGCTCGAGGCGGACGTAGTACTCCACCGAGATCCCCGCCAGATGCGCCACCTCCTGGCGGCGCAGGCCGGGCGTGCGGCGGCGCGAGCCCTCCGGCAGGCCGACGTCGCCGGGACGGATGGCCGCGCGCCTCACGCGCAGGAAGTCGGCGAGCTGCTGTCGGTCCATGCCTCCAAGCCTCCCCCACTCGGCGCCGCTCATCCAGGTACCGGCGGTACCACCACAAGGCGTCCTCTTTCCGGGACCGCGGAACCGCAGGACGATGACGGCATGAACGACAAGATCGCACTCATCACCGGCGCCAACAAGGGCATCGGGTACGCCACCGCGCAGGGCCTCGGCGAGGCGGGCGTCACGGTCCTCGTCGGCGCCCGCTCACCGGAGCGGGGCGAGGCGGCCGCCGCGAGACTGCGCGCCGAGGGCCACGACGCCGCGTTCGTCCGTCTCGACGTCACCGACGCCGCGACCGTCACCGCCGCGGCCAGGCACGTCGAGGAGGCCTACGGGAAGCTCGACATCCTCGTCAACAACGCCGGGATCGCGCTCGCCGACGGCGGCTGGAGCACCAGCGAGCTGACGCTCGCCACGGCGCGGAAGGTCTTCGAGACCAACGTCTTCGGCGCCATCGCGGTGACCAACGCGTTCCTGCCGCTGCTGCACCGCTCCGAGGCGGGCCGGATCGTCAACGTCTCCAGCGAGATCGGCTCGATCGGCACGATGCTGCGCGAGGACCTCCCGTTCGGCGGGCAGCAGCCGGGCGCCTACGGGGCCTCGAAGGCGGCGCTGAACATGCTCACCGTCTCCTACGGCATCGAGCTGAAGGACACCGCGATCAAGATCAACGCGGTGACCCCGGGCTTCACGGCCACCGACCTGAACGGCAACCAGGGCACCCGCAAGGTCGAGGAGGGGGCGAAGATCGCGATCGACATGGCCCTGATCGGCGAGGACGGCCCGACCGCGAGCTTCATGAGCGACGGCCGCATCGACTACCTGAACGGAGCGATCGTGCCTTGGTAGGGAACAAGTAAGAGCACGGAACTCTTGGCCTGTCCGCTGAGAGTCAGAGCGCACCGCTCTTGGTTCCTTACTCTCAGAGCAGATTCACCTCATCACTGAGAATGGTTTCCTGCTTCGCAGCCCGTTGCCTCGGAGGTGAGAGCCCCCGAGGTCTTACACAGGCTCCACAGGCCTTGTCGACCGCAGGATCCGGCAGCGCTTCCGTTGCTGCCGGATCCTGTTCCTCGGCCGACACCGCCAGCCCAGCGGCAAGAATGTTCTTCGCGGCGTTGACATCCCGGTCATGCCGGGCACCGCAGCCCGGACAGGCCCACTTGCGGACCTCCAGGCGAAGTTCATCGAGCACGAATCCACATCCCGGATTCGAGCACCGCTTACTGGTCGGCTCCCAGCGGTCGACCACCGCGAGCCGCTTCCCGGCCCGCTCGCACTTGATCTCGAGCAGTCTCCGGAACCGATGCCAACCCATACGGACGATGTGGCGCGCGATCCTGCGGTTCTTCATCAGCCCCGCGATATGGAGATCCTCGATGCAGATCGTGTCGTACTCCTCGACCAACCGCGTGGTGGCCTTCTGGAGCATGTCCTCCCGGGCCTGGCTCTCCTTCGAGTGGTGCTGCGCCGCCATCCGCCCTTTGCCACGGCTGGAGGAGCCTTATTTTCGCAGACTGCTCGGCGCTGATATCACTTCTGGTCAGCCCTGCGGACGGGAGACCTGCTGTCCACCTTCCTGAACTCAACGCAGCAGCGAAAACCGGCATAAGCGTATTTACGTCCGTAAACGATAACAGATTGAAGTACCAAACGTACAGATGGTACCGTTACAACATGACTGATGCGGTGAACGAGATTCCAGTGAGCGAGCTTCGCGCTCATCTGGCCGATGTACTCAACGAGGCGACTTACTCAGGCACGCGCACCTTCATCACCCGTGCCGGCAAGCGAATCGCCGCTGTGGTGCCCGCTGATGACGCCGACCTGCTCGAAGAGGCCGAAGACACCTACCTGATGCAGCTCGCCGACCAGGCCGAGGCCGGCCAGGGCAATACGCCCCACAAACCGCTGTCCCAGGTGCTGGCCGAGTACGCCGAAGAGTTCGGCGAGGAAGCCGCGTGACCGAGGAGCATTACCGCGTCGTCTTCACCGATGAAGCCGACAAGCAGCTGAAAAAGCTCGACAAGGCAGTACGGCGACGCATCCTGCTCGCCATCGCCAAGCTGGAAGGGGAGCCCCGTCCCACCGGCGTGAAAAAACTCAAAGGCAGCTCGGACCGGTGGCGCGTCCGGGTAGGCGATTGGCGCATCGTCTACAAAATCGAGGACGGGCAACTCGTCGTCTTGGTGGTCGCGGTCGGCCACCGCAGCAAGGTCTACAAAGACACCTAGCGATCTTCGGCGGCAGCCGCCCCGATCAACAGCCCCCACCGAACGAACCTAGGCAGAAGCGGAAAGAGGCCCTGCTGACGCAGGGCCTCGGCCGTAGGGTGGGCGGGACTTGAACCCGCGACCTAACGATTATGAGTCGTTTGCTTCTAACCAGCTGAGCTACCACCCCAGGCAGCCAATATCTTCTCACACCTTCGGCTTCGGCGGCGTTCCGAGGGGCACGGCGGGGTTCGCGGGCCGCACCGCCGGTCGCCGGGCGGCGCGGCGGGCGTCTCGCGGTGTTCATCGACATCTGACGATCTCGAAACATCGTTGTGGCACGGCCCGGACGTTTTCGCAGGCTCGCCGATAACATCTGCGCCACTTTGGCAACGGTTTCATAACGAGAGGTGTGACTGTGGCCCGGATCTCCCTAAGATTCGGCTCACTCGCATCGTTGGGTGTTTCTCGAACCCTGCATGACACCCCTCGGTGCCCGAACCTCCGAGGGGGCCCATTGAGACGAGCAATGCTGTTGCTGTCGGCTGCGCTGGCCGGCCTGTTGCTGGGGCTGGGGGTGAGCAGCACCGCCCACGCGCAGGAGGAACCCGGCTTCAAGGGCACCCTCACGGACCAGGACGACAACCCGGTCGCCGACGTCGAGATCACCGTCACCGACGCCGGGGGCACCGAGATCGCCACGGTCACCAGCGCGGAGGACGGCACCTGGGAGGTGCCCTTGGACGCGCCCGGCACGTACATCGTCACGCTCGACGAGTCGACGCTCCCCGCCGGCCTGCTGGTGCGCAACGCCCGGCCGCAGTTGGAGTTGGAGGTCCAGTCGTCGGTCCGGACGGTCCTGTTCCCGCTGGACACGCAGCTCGACCCCGATGCCCAACCGCCGGAGAGCGAGTCGCCGAGCGGCGACGAGGGCGGAGAGGAGACCGAGGAGGAGACCGAGGGGCCGGTCGGCGGCGACGAGGCCGAAGAGGAGATCGATCCGGAGCTCGAGGGCACCGGCGGCGCGAAGCGGGCGGTGAGCCTGCTGTTCAGCGGCATCCACTTCGGTCTGATGATCGCGCTGGCCGCGGTCGGCCTGTCGATGGTCTTCGGCACCACGGGGCTGACCAACTTCTCCCACGGTGACCTGGTCACCTTCGGCGGTGTCATGGCCCTGCTGGTCAACATCACCTTCGGGCTTCCGGTGTGGGTGGCCGTCATCGGCGCCGTCGTCGCGGGGGCGCTGTTCGGCTGGCTCCAGGACTGGGGTCTGTGGAGTCGTCTGCGCGGTCGCGGCACGGGTCTGATCTCGATGATGATCATCTCGATCGGTGTCGCGATGCTGATCCGCTTCGCGACGCTGTTCTTCGTCGGCGGCGAGCGGAAGCGCTACGACGAGTACGTCGGGCAGGAGCCGTGGGACTTCGGGTGGCTGGTGATCGCGCCCAAGGAGGTCTACACGGGTCTGATCGCGGCGCTGGTGTGCTCGGCGATCGGCGCCGCGCTCGTGTTCACGCGTTTGGGCAAGGCGACCCGCGCGGTGGCCGACAACCCCTCGCTGGCGGCGGCGACCGGCATCGACGTGAACAAGGTCATTCGTCTTGTGTGGACGATCGGTGGCGCGCTGGCGGCGATGGCGGGCGTGTTCCTGTCGATCAACGACGGCGTGAAGTTCGACATGGGTCAGCATCTGCTGCTGCTGGTGTTCGCGGCGGTGGTGCTGGGCGGTCTCGGCACGGCCTTCGGGGCCTTCATCGGGGCCATGCTGATCGGCGTCTTCGTGCAGATGTCCACGTTGGTGGTCTCCCCCGAGCTGAAGTACGTCGGGGCGTTGGCCGTGCTCATCGTCGTCATGCTGACTCGGCCGCAGGGCATCCTGGGCCGCCGTGAGCGGATCGGCTGAGGTTAGGAGACTGCAATGGATTGGCACTTCGTCTTCAGTCAGGCGCTCACACAGGCTATCGGCCCGACCATGCTCATCTACGCGATCGCGGCGATCGGGCTCAACGTCCAGTTCGGGTACACCGGGCTGCTCAACTTCGGCCAGGCGGCCTTCGCGGCCATGGGGGCCTACGGCCTCGCGCTCACCGTGGTCGCGGCCGGACTGCCGTTCTGGTGGGGCATCGCCGTCGGGCTCCTCGCCGCGGTGGCGATGGCGCTGCTGCTCGGCATCCCCACACTGCGGCTGCGGGCCGACTACCTGGCGATCGTCACCATCGCCGCCGCGGAGATCGTGCGGCGGCTGGCGCGCTCGACCGTCTGGTCCGAGCACACCGGCGGCTCGGACGGCATACGCGGCTTCAGCGAGCCGTTCTTCGCGATGAGCCCCTACAGCGACGACGCGAACTGGTCGTTCGCCTTCGTCTCCATGGAGAACGGGCGGCTCACCGTCGACCTCGGGATCGTCGACTTCCAGTATTCCGACCGGGACCTGTGGATCATGACGGTCGGCTGGGCGCTGATCGCGGTCTTCCTGGTCGTGCTCGGCCTGCTCGTGCACAGCCCGTGGGGCCGGGTCCTCAAGGGCATCAGGGAGGACGAGGAGGCCGTGCGCAGCCTCGGCAAGAACGTCTTCGCCTACAAGATGCAGGCACTGGTCATCGGCGGCCTCATCGGCGCCACGGCCGGCTTCGTCTTCGCGCTGAGCCGCGCCAACGTCCAGCCCGACACGTTCAGCACCGACTTCACGTTCTACTTCTACGTGGTGCTGATCCTCGGCGGGGCGGCGCGGCTGTTCGGGCCGGTGCTGGGGGCGGCGCTGTTCTGGTTCCTCTACAACCTGCTCTCGCAGACGCTCAACCAGGCCATCCGCGCCGAGCTGATCCCGGCCGGCGCCCTGTCCAGCATTCAGGTGGGCCCGCTCGTGTTCTTCCTGCTGGGCCTCGGCATGGTGCTGCTGCTGATCTACCGGCCGCAGGGCATCCTCGGCAACCGAAGGGAGCTGATGCTCGATGTCAGATAGCGAGACCGAGCGCGAGGAGGCCGTGTTCCGCGAGGCGCACCAGGCCGCGCTGGAGGCGCTGGCCGACGTCGCACCCGAGCCGGGCGTGGCCAAACCGGATCCGATCCTGTCCGCGACGGGCGTCCGGCGGGCCTTCGGCGGCCTGGTGGCCGTCGACGTCGAGCACCTGGAGGTCCAGCGCGGTACGATCACCGCGCTCATCGGGCCGAACGGCGCCGGGAAGACCACGCTGTTCAATCTGCTCACCGGTTTCGACCGGCCGAGCAGGGGCACGTGGGAGTTCGACGGGCGCTCGGCGAAGCGGCTGCGGTCCTACCAGATGGCGCAGGCCGGGATGGTGCGGACCTTCCAGCTCACGAAGGCGCTCACGAGGATGACCGTCCTGGACAACATGCTCATCGCCGCGCCCGATCAGCTCGGCGAGCGGCTGTGGGCCGGGCTGATACACGGCATGTGGCGGGGCCAGGAGGTGGGCAACAGGGCCAAGGCCCTGCGGCTGCTGGAGCGGTTCAACCTGGCGGACAAGTGCCACGATTACGCCGGCGAGCTGTCCGGCGGGCAGCGCAAGCTGCTGGAGATGGCGCGGGCGCTGATGCTGGAGCCCAAGATGGTCATGCTCGACGAGCCGATGGCGGGCGTCAACCCGGCCTTGAAGCAGTCGCTGCTGGAGCACATCAAGGAGCTGCGCGAGGAGGGGATGACGGTGCTGTTCGTGGAGCACGACATGGACATGATCCACGAGATCGCCGACTGGGTCGTCGTCATGGCGGCCGGTCAGGTCATCACCGAGGGCACTCCCGATCAGATCTCGTCCGATCCGCGCGTGATCGACGCCTACCTCGGGGCGCATCACGACGGCGCGGCGCATTAGGGAGGCGTGGCATGTCCGATGAGGAGATCAACAAGGGCGGCGCCGACGCTTCGGCGGAGGCCGTGCCCGAGCCGGAGGCGGCCGCTGCCGAGGCGGCCCGGTCCGATGCGGAGGCGAAGCCGCCGGTGTTCGTGGCCGAGCCCGACGCGCCGGTGCCGGAGGAGTCGGCGATGGAGGTGTGCAGCCGCGAGGGGCACGTCGCCGCCGCCGGTGAGGCGCTGCTGCGCGCCGACGAGATCGTCGCCGGGTACATCCCCGGCGTGTCGATCCTGAACGGGACGGACCTGTACGCCGACGAGGGCGAGCTGGTGGGGATCATCGGCCCGAACGGGGCGGGGAAGTCCACATTGCTGAAGGCGATCTTCGGGCTCGTGGGGGTGCGTTCGGGGACGGTGACGCTGCGGGGCGAGGAGATCACGAACCACAAGGCGCACCAGTTGGTGCCGCGGGGGGTGGGCTTCGTGCCGCAGTCGAACAACGTGTTCCCGTCGCTGACCGTCCACGAGAACCTCGAGATGGGCGTGTTCCTGCGCCCTGAGAAGTTCAAGGAGCGGTTCGACTTCGTCGCCGAGCTGTTCCCGATGCTGGCCGAGCGGCGGGCCCAGCGGGCCGGGTCGCTGTCGGGCGGCGAGCGGCAGATGGTGGCGATGGGCCGGGCGTTGATGATGGAGCCGTCGGTGCTGCTGCTGGACGAGCCTTCCGCCGGGTTGTCGCCGACGATGCAGGACGAGGTCTTCTTCAACACCAAGCAGATCAACGCCACCGGCGTCACAGTGGTCATGGTCGAGCAGAACGCCCGCCGGTGCCTGCAGATCTGCGACCGCGGCTACGTCCTGGACCAGGGGCGGAGCGCGTACACCGGGCCGGGGGCGAGGCTGATCGACGATCCGAAGGTCGTCGAGCTGTACCTCGGCACACTGGGCAGGACCCGCTAGCGGGGAACGCCTCCGGGACGAGATGCCGCCCCGGTCCGGTTTCGGCCGGGCCGGGGCGGCTTCGTGCGGGAGGCGGGTCTCGATGCGGTCGGGGGCGGCCCTCGGGGCCGCCCCGCGGTCGGCTACTCCTCCAGGGTCTGGAAGCGGTAGTCGATGTTCTCGTAGGTGTTGTCGGGTCCGTACTCGTAGATGCCGATGGTGGCGGCGGTGATGTCGCCCTCCGGGGAGAACTCGATCGGGCCCGAGGCGCCGTTGTAGTCGATGTCCTCGTCGTTCTCTATCAGTTCCAGGCAGTCGGCGTAGCTGGTGCACTCGGTGCCTTCGCGGCTGACGTCGACGAGGTTGTCCTTGATGGTCTCGGAGTCGTAGGAGTCTCCGGCGGCGGCGGCGAGCGCCAGCAGGATGGTCGCATCGTAGGACTCGGGGGCGTAGGTGTAGTCGACCAGTTCGGGGTCGATCTCGAGCAGGCGCTCCTGGATGCTCGCCGGGTCGGCGCCGGGGAAGGTGCCCCTGGTGCCCTCGAGCATGCCCTCGGGGAACTGGTCGCCGTAGTTGGAGAGGTTGCCGTCGACCATGTACCAGCCGAGGTCCTGCGGTCCGAGGTTGGACTCGACGAGTTCGGGTGCGAGGTTGGTGAACTCGTTGAAGGTGATGAGCACGACCGCGTCGGCGTCGGCCGCGGCCAGTTCGGAGACCTCGGCGGAGAACTCGGAGGCGTTGGGGTCGTAGATGGTCTTCATGACCACTTCGCCGCCGAAGGCGGTGATGTTCTCCTCGACGGCGTCGGCCAGGCCGGTGCCGTAGGCGTCCTGGAGGGCGAGGATCGCGACCGAGGCGTGGCCGTCGGCGATGATCTGGTCGGCGAGGACGCGGCCTTGGAGGACGTCGGAGGGGGCGGTGCGGAAGAAGTAGTCGCCGCGCTCGTAGGTGGTGAAGTCCGGGGAGGTGTTCGCCGGGGAGATCTGGACGATGCCCTCTTCGTAGAGCTTGTCGATGAACTGGAACGACACGCCCGAGGAGGCGGCGCCGATGATGGCGTCGACGTCCTGCGCGATCAGCGAGTCGGCGGACTGGCTGGCGATGTCGGTGGAGGTGTCGCCCGAGTCCTCGTGGAGGACGTCGACGCATTCGTCGAGGACGCCTCCGGCCTCGTTGATCTCCTCGATGGCGAGGTCGACTCCGGCGAATTCGGGTGGGCCGAGGAAGGCGAGTGAACCGGTCTGCGGCAGGATCGTGCCGATCTTCATGCCGCAGTCAGAGCCTTCTGATGCTTCGTCGCCGCATGAGGCGAGGGCGAGCGCGGTGACGCTCGCGGTCGCCACAGCCAGCAATGCCCGAGGAAAGCGAGACATGGCTTCTCCTAGGTTGTGTTCGAGATGGGGTCCGTCGGATGAGTGGAGGTTGACGTGATGTGAGTTACACCATATGGCAGCCGGGATGTGGGCGCTAGGCGCCGTGACCACACCCGGCCCGATATGTGATGGCTCCGTGACCTTTTCGATGCGCGTATTTCAACTTCGTTTCACGCGATGGCATCCGGTGTTCCATCCGGGGGGGGCGGGGCGGCTCTCCCCCGGCGGGGGGAGGCCGCCCGCCCGCCGGAGGGAAGCCGCGGGAGGCCGTCTCGCCGACGCTGGGGTCATGACGACAACCGCCCACGCACCGGCGACCGGGAGGACGGCGTTCCTCGCCGCCTTCCTGTGGTCGCTCACCGCTCTCCCGCTCGCGCTGTGGCAGCTCGCCTCGCCCGGAGCGGGCCCGTTCACCAATCCCACTGAGCGCCAAGCGATCGCGTTCCCCGAGGCCTTCCCCGACGCGCTGGCCCCGTCGCTGCTTCTGGCCGCAGGCGTCGGCGGTCTCCTGCTGGCGCGCGCCAAGCCGCGGCTGTGGCCGCTGACCGCCGCCTACGCCGTGGTGTTCGCGCTGCTGGTGCCGACGTTGACGCTGCTGATCATGGCCGGATACCTCTCGGCGTTCCTGATGCCCGCGGCGCTCATCGCCGGGCCGGTCCTCTCGGCGCGGGGCGCGGGCTGGCGCGTGGCTGCGGCCGTGCTCGTGCTCGCCGGGATCGGCGCGCTGGCGGTGCAGGGCACGCTGGATCCGTCGACGCTGGCCGATCTGCTGGACGAGCTCGGGGGCGGCCTGGTCGACCTGGGCGTCTACCCGCTGACCGAGGTGTGGTCGGCCGTCGGCGGGGCCTGCTGGGCCGCCGTGACCGTCGAGCTGCTGCGCCGGCGCGGGGTCGAGCGGCCGCGAGGGCCGTGGACCTCGCCTGAGCGGGCGGCGAAGTGGGGCAAGGCGGCCGCGTACACGGCCTTCGCCTGCTCGCTGCCGTACGGGCTGACGCGGCTGACGTGGCTGACGCCGTGGCCGTACCTGCTGGACGCCGAGGAACTGGCCGCGAACCCGGACGTGCGGCTGTGGGGCCTGCTGCTGGGTTTCGCCTGCCTGGCGGGCGGCGTGCTGTGCCTCGGGCTGGTCCGGCGGTGGGGCGAGCGGTGGCCGTACTGGGTGCCGCGGCTGCGGGGCCGTCCGGTGCCGCCTCGGGTGGCGATCGTCCCGGCGGGCGTGGTGGCCTACCTGTTCACGCTCGCGGGGATCTCGTTCCCGATCATGGCCGTGCGGGAGGGGGAGCCGGAGTTTCTGCTGCTGTTCCCGTTCCCGGTCTGGGGGCCGGCGCTGGCGGCGGCGACGGCGGCCTACGCGATCCGCTGCTCGGCGGCCGAGAGCGGCGCGGCCGCATAGGCGCGGAGACCACCCGCCGCGATGCGGGGGGGGGGACAGAAAGGGGCCGGGCCCGGCGTTCGCCGGGCCCGGCCGTTCTCACTCCGCTGTGCTCTCACTCCCCTTTGATCTTCGCGGCGATCTCCAGCACCCGCCGCACCTGGATCCGCAGCTCCTGCCGGTTCTTCTCGTTCACCGGTCCGGCGTTGGCGATATGGCTGGCGCCGTAGGGATTGCCCAGTTCGAGTTCGAACATCGCCGGATCGGTGTAGCCGATGCCGACGACGATCGCGCCCCAGTGGTAGAAGGTGTTGTTCATCGTCAGGATCGTCGTCTCCTGGCCGCCGTGGCTGGTCTGGGTCGACACGAACGTCGACATCACCTTGTTGACCAGACCGCCCCGCTGCCACAGCCCGCCGGTCTGGTCGACGAACTGCCTGATCTGCGAGCAGGGGACGCCGTAGCGGGTCGGCGTGCCCCACATGACCGCGTCGGCCCATTCGAGGTCGTCGATCTCGGCCTCCTCCAGGTCGGCGACGGCCTCGCGGTGGGCGACCCAGTCGGGATTGGACCGGATCGCCTCGGGCGGGGCGTTCTCGGCGACCTTGCGGAGCCGGACCGCGGCGCCGGCGGCCTCGGCCTCCTCGGCGGCGGCCTTCGCCATCCGGTGGACGTTGCCGGTCTGGGAGTAGTGGATGACGGCCAGGTTGACCATGGTGGCGCTCCTTGCTGTTGAATGGGCCTTGATTTTCTGACATGCCGGGCCTTAGGGTTACCCAGCGCAATAGATTCCAAAAAATTGCAAGACGATGTCAATAGGAGCAAGAACATGCTCGATATCCTCGTGGCCGGCGGCGTCGGCGTCGACACGATCGTCCGCGTCCCCGAGATCGCGATCGGCGAGGGCGACAACCTCGGCGTGGAGCCGATCCACGACTACGTGGCCCACACCGGCAACGGGGTCTCGCTCGGTTGCCTGCACCTGGGCCTGACGACGCGGTTCATCGACTTCATCGGCGAGGACACGCAGGGCGAGATGATCCTCGACCGCTACGAGCGGGAGGGCCTGGACTTCCGCCACCTGATCTCGCCGGAGGGCACCTCGCGTTCGGTGAACCTGGTCGACGACGAGGGCCGCCGCTACTCCTTCTACGACTACCGGCACCACAGCGATCTGCGCCTGCCCGCCGACTTCTACGGCCCCCACCTGGCAGAGGCGGCGCACGTCCACATCTCGATCTCGAACGTCACCCGGAGCATGCTGCGCGACCTCGACGACGGCGTCCCGGTCTCGACCGACCTCCACGCCTGGGACGGCGAGTCCGAGCACCACAAGGAGTACGCGCTGCGGGCCGACACCGTGTTCCTGTCGGCGGCGAAGCTCGGCGGCGCCCCCGAGAAGGCGATGCGCTGGATCATGGACAACGGCCGCGCCTCGCTGGTGATCGCCACCGACGGCGAGCGGGGCGGGTACGTCCTCGAACGCGGCGGCCTCGGACGCGCCGGCACTGTCGAGCGCTACACGGCGATCGACCCCGTGGCCGAACTGAGCGGGGCCGTCCCCGAGTGGGCCTCGTGGCGGCCGGTCGACTCCAACGGCGCCGGGGACGCGTTCGTCTCGGGCTTCCTGTGGGGTGAGCGCCGCGGCGACGGCCTCGAAGCCAAGATCGACGCGGGCCGCGTCGCGGGCGCCTTCGCCTGCCGCAAGGCGGGCACCCACTCGGAGTTCATCACCGAGCCGCTCCTGGCCGGGAGCCTCGCGGCGCTGCGCGGGTGAACGGCGGGGCGGGCCCGCACGACGCCGGGGCGGATCCGTGCGGGCCCGTCAGCTCTGCTCGGGCCGGTTGGCCGTCATCGCCTTCGCGCGGGCGATGACCTCGTCGAACGGGGACGGCTCGCTCGGGCGCGGCGGCGCCACCTCGCGGTGGTCGGGCTGGATCACCAGCATGAACGCCGCCCCCAGCAGGGCCGCGGCGATCGGCGCCCCCGTGGTGATCTCGACGGCGGGCCAGGCGCCCTCGACGGTCCTGGTGATGATCATGTACGCCAGCCACGTCAGGACCGACCAGGCCGCGGCGAAGGTGATCAGGTCCTTGCGGCGGCGCAGGTCCGGGCGCACGAGCCAGGTCAGCAGGTCCGCCAGGGCGCCCGAGAGGACGAACAGGACCACGAAGCCGCCGTTCTCGAAGCCCGCGTTCGCGCCGGCCATGAGCGCCGGGAAGACGAAGGCCACCGTGAAGAAGCCCACCGGGAGCCGGAAGCGCCCGGAGGCGACGACCACCAGGGCGAGCACCGCGAGCGTGGTGAACATGACGCTCGCGGCCACCGCCCAGCCGGCCGGGCCGTCGGATTCGCCCAGGCCGCTCGCCACTTCGGCCGGGCGCCAGGCGAAGGCGATCCCATAGGACACGAACAGCACCACCGCGGCGAAGACGTAGCCCAGGGACAGCGCCGGGGCGGCGAAGCGCAGGTGGACGTCGACCTCCTCGGGCTGGGCGCCGAGCGCGTCGCGGCGCCAGGCCGAGAGCCACGGCGCGGCGACGACGAGGACGCCGCTGACGGCCAGGCCGAGGTGCGCGGGGCTGAACAGGAGGTCGAGCGAGCCGGGCGAGCCGAAGACGGCGTGCCAGATCAGGTCCGCGACGAGCGAGACCAGGAACAGCGGGACGCCGACCACGGCGGGGCCGTAGCCGTGCGGGACGGCCGCCAGGCCGGTGCGGCCGTCCGCGCGGTGCGCCCGCAGCAGGAGGTAGGCGATCCACGCCGCGGCGGCGACGAAACCGGTGTAGAAGGCCAGGTGCCACCAGGTGAAGAACGAATCGGTCCGGTCGGCCTCGGCGGCCCGCACGACGGCGATGAGCCCGCCGAGGAACCAGGCCGAGGCCGCGGCGGTGATGAGGTCGTGCCACCAGGCCGCGAACAGGCGGGGGTGCCCGGAATCCTTCAAGAGGTGCATGTTGTATTCCAGCAATCGGTCTAGGGGTGTGATGGCCATGACGCCATCATGGCCTATGCCGTCTACGGAAGCAATACGGACGTAGCGGCAGAGCGGACGTCTCGTAATGCCGACGGCTCGGAAGAGGCGTGATCAGACGAAACGCACGAGGAACAGCTTGGGCCAGAGTTTGCCGGTGATGTAGAACGTGCCCTCCTCCTCGGCGGCGGCGATGCCGTTGAGCACGTCGGCCGACGCCGCCTCGTCCTCGGTGAGCAGCCCCGAGGCGTCGACGACGGCGCCGACCTCGCCGGTGGCCGGGTCGATGCGGACGATCTCGTCGGTCTGCCAGACGTTGGCCCACACCTGGCCGCCCGCGCATTCGAGCTCGTTGATCTGGTCGACCGCCTCGCCGCCGAGGGTGACGTCGACGGTGCCCAGCGCTTCGAAGCTCGCCGGGTCACGGAACGTCAATGTGGACGAGCCGTCGCTCATGACGAGGCGCTCGCCGTCATAGCAGATGCCCCAGCCTTCACCTTCGTACTCGAAGGTCTCGACGACGTCGAGCGTCTCGGGGTCCCGCTGGTAGGCCAGGCCCTCCTGCCAGGTGATCTGCCAGACCGCGTCCTCGGTGAGGGTCAGGCCCTCGCCGAACTGGTCGTCGGGGAGCGCCTCGGAGTCGAGGACGTCGCCGGTGCCGGGGTCGACGGTCCGGACGTCCGAGGAGCCGTACAGGCCGGTGCTCTCGTAGAAGACGCCGTCGCGCAGCTCGAGGCCCTGCGTGAAGGCGTCGGCGTCATGGTCGAAGGTGTCGAGGACCTCGACACTGAGCTGCTCCACGGCGGGGTCTTCGGGGAGGGGGCTGGACTCCTCGGCGCCCGCGTCGCCGGTGCCGCAGCCGGCGAGCGCCGGCAGCGCGGCGACGGCGAACAGCGCCGCGGCCCGTTTCTGATCGAACACTGAACTCATCTCCAGGTGCTTACAGGTGATGCTCCGTACCGTACTGGCTATGACAAAGGAGGACAAGAGCAACCATCCGGGGGACTGACCGCCGTCCGGTGGCGCGGTGAGGGGCTGGCCGGGGCATGGGGCTTCTTCCCGGCCGGCTTCCGCGCCAGCGGGCGGCGGTCACACGTCTCGGTCGCGCCTGCGCCAGCGGGTGACCGTCGCCGAGACCGTGGCCCGGACCGGCGAGGGCAGCCGGTCCACCGCCGCGGCCAGGGCCTGCGGGTCCTGGTGCCTGGCGCTGGGGCCCATGGCGACCAGGCGCAGCGTGTCCTCGCGCCCCAGTTCGATCGGATAACGAAGCTCGTCGGTCCGCTCGGCGGTGAACGCCCCGCCGAGCTGATCGACGGTCCGCTGCGGTTTCGCAGGGTCGACGCTCAACAGCGCCAAGGCGTCGACGAGTTCGCGCAGGTGGTCTTGCCGGGGGGTCAGCACCACCAGCGGTCCTCTCGGGTGGAGGATCCGCGCGATCTCGTCGGGGTTGCGGGGAGCGAAGACGTTGAGGACCGCGGCGGCGGCGGCGTCCTGGACCGGCAGTCGGGTCCACGCGTCGGCGAGCACTGCGGCGAGCCGCCCCTGAGTTCCGGCGGCTCGCCGCAGCACTCTGCGCGCGGTGCGCCGCAGCGCGTACTTGGAGGTGTCGAGGCCGATCCCTTCGCGCCCCTCGTCGGCGTCGAGGGCCGCGGCCAGGTAGTGGCCGGTGCCGCAACCGGGTTCGACGACGACGCCCGGAGCGTCGGTGAGCGCGGCCCGGGCGGCGGCCGCCATCAGCGGATCGAACACCCCTGTGGACAGGAACTCCTCCCTCGCGGCGACCTGCTCGGCCGTGTCGCCGGTGGTGGTGTTGGCGCCAGGGGCCAGCAGCGGCGCGTAGCCCTGCTTGGCGAGGTCGAACGAATGCCCTTCGGGGCAGTGGAGGCGCCGCTCGGTCTGGTCGAGCGGCCCGGCGCAGTTGGGGCAGGCGAGCGCGGCCAGCGCGGGCAGGCTCATTCGGCGGCCCTGAGGCCGAGGAGCCCCACGAAGGCGCGGAAGGACGCGACGAGGTCGACCGCATCGGGCTCGTGCAGCCACTGGAACTGGAGGCCGTCCATGACGGCCACCAGCAGCGGCGCGGCCTCGGCGGCGGTGAGCCCCGAAGGGAGGCGCTCGCCCCATTCGCGGCGGAGGATCGCCTCCATGTCCGCCCGGGTGCCGCGGTAGCGGTCGTGGAAGTACTCCCCCGCGGGGTGGTCCTCGGTGACCGACTCGCCCAGCAGCGCAGAGAAGGTGCGGATGAGCTCGGGGCGGGCCGCGTTGGCCTCGACGAGCGTGGAGAGGTTGGACACGGTCCAGGCGTTCCCCGCGGCCTCCGGCGAATCGCCGGTGTCCCACTCGTCGCGCTGCCGCAGCACCGCGATGAGCAGCTCGTCCTTGGTCGGGAAGTAGTGGAGGAGCCCCTGCTGGGTCAGGCCGACCTTCTCGGCGACGGCCGCGATGCTCGAGCCGCGGAAGCCGCGCTCGGCGATCACCTCGATCGCGGCGCGGAGGATCTCCTCGCGGCGGGCCTGGCCTCGGGCACCGTGGCGTACTCCGTTGGGCGATATGGGCATTGCGGTCATCGGCGGCTCGCAGACGGTAGGCGGGATCGTTGCCCTACAGACTAGTTAAGAACAAGTCGGTAACATCACCTACCGACGAGTCTGTAGCGACGCCGCACACGGGGCCGGGCCGGACGCGGCGACGAAGGGCGCCGCGGACCGACCGACCCCGCTGCCAGGCCGCCCCCGGCAACCGACCCGCGCCCACACTCGCACCTACCAGGAAAGGCAACGGCATGAGCGACGCCGAATGGACCATTCCCGACGACCGCCCCGACTACCACGACGCCGTCGAGACCGCGCTCGCGAAGCTCGACCTCGACACCAAGACCGCCCTGCTCTCCGGCCTCGACATGTGGCGCGTCATCGAGATCCCCGAGATCGGCCTGCGCTCGATGACCCTCTCCGACGGCCCCATCGGCGTCCGCGGCCGGTTCTGGACCGTCGCCGACCCTTCGCTGGCGCTGCCCAGCCCCACCGCGCAAGCCGCCTCCTGGGACCCCGCCCTCGTGCGCCGCATCGGGCACCTCCTCGCCGCCGAGGCCCGCCGCAAGGCCGTCCACGTCCTCCTCGCGCCCACCATCAACCTCCACCGCTCCCCCTTGGGCGGCAGGCACTTCGAGGCGTTCAGCGAAGACCCCCACCTGACCGGGCTCATCGCGCGGGCCTACGTCGCCGGCGTCCAGGAAGGCGGCGTCGGCACCACCATGAAGCACTACGTCGCCAACGACGCCGAGACCGACCGCTTCACCGTCGACAACATCATCGACGAGCGCACCCTCCGCGAGCTCTACCTCAGGCCCTTCGAGATGATCACCGAGTCCGTGCGGCCCTGGGGGGTCATGACCGCCTACAACTCGGTGAACGGCGCCACCATGACCGCCCACAAGGAGCTCATGGCCGTCCTGCGCGAGGAGTTCGGCTTCGACGGCTTCAACGTCTCGGACTGGAGCGCCGCCCGCCACACCGTCGAGGACGTCGAAGCCGGCCTCGACCTGGCCATGCCGGGCCCGGACACCGTCTACGGCCCGCCGCTGGCCGAGGCCGTCCGCGAGGGGCGCGCCTCCGAGGCCGACGTCGACGCCGCCGTCCGGCGCCTGCTCACACTCGCCGCCCGCGTCGGCGCGCTCGACGGCGTCGAGGCCGCCGTCACCGAACCGGCCGCCGGACCGGAGGACGCCGGCGAGTTCCTCCGCGAGATCGCCAGGCGCTCCTTCGTCCTGGTCAAGAACGACATCCCCGCCGGGGACGAGGCGCCGATGCTGCCGCTCGCCGCCGACGTCGTCCACCGCCTCGCGCTCATCGGCCCCGCCGGGGCCGAGGCCCGCGTCCTCGGCGGCGGCTCGGCCACGGTCTTCCCCGAACGGGTCGCCTCCCCGCTCGACGGGCTCCGGGCCGCCCTCGGCGACCGCGTCGACTACCGGCGGGGCGTCGACCTGTACGAGCAGATCACGCACGCGGGGAACGGTTTCGAGCTCAAGGTGCGGCCCGTGGCCGCCGACGGGAGCGGGCCGGCGCCCGAACCGCTGGCGAGCGGCCAGGTCAAATGGATGGGCTACATCCCCGGCGGCATGACCCACGCCGAGTTCGACCACGCCGTCCTCGAAGGGACCTACACCGCCACCGTCACCGGCGAGCACACCTTCGGCACCCGCGGCTCGGGGCGCCTCGAACTCGTCGTCGACGGCCGGACCGTGTTCGACGACGACTACGCGGTCAACCCCGACGACCCGTTCGAGTCCTTCTTCGGACCCGGCGTCGCGCGCGGCACCACGCATCTCGAGCAGGGCCAGACCATCGAGGTGCGGCTGACGTTCCGGCCGCTCCCCTCCCCCGAGGGCTTCCCGCCCTCGGTGATGTTCGGCCTCATGCACGCCGAGCCGCGCCCCGACGAGGACCTGCTCCTGGCCGAGGCCGTCGCCGCCGCCCGCGAGGCCGAGGCGGCCGTGGTCGTCGTCTCCACCACCGCCCTGACCGAATCCGAGGGCTGGGACCGGAAGGACCTGCGCCTGCCGGGCCGCCAGGACGAACTGGTCGCCGCCGTCGCCGCGGCCAACCCGAACACCGTCGTGGTCGTCAACTCCGGCTCCCCGGTCGAGATGCCCTGGCGGGACGACGTCGCGGCGATCCTGCTGACCTGGTTCCCCGGGCAGGAGGGCGGCCACGCCCTGGCCGAGGTGCTGCTCGGCGCCGAGCCCGGCGGGCGGCTGCCCACGACGTGGCCGAAGACCCTCGCCGACGCCCCGGTCACCCGCGTGGAGCCGAACGAGGCGGGCGAACTGCACTACGAGGAGGGCGTCTTCATCGGCTACCGCGCCTGGGAGCGGCGCGGCGGCGCCGAGCCGGCGTACTGGTTCGGGCACGGCCTGTCCTACACCGAATGGGACTACGAGGACCTGAGCGTCGAGGGCGACACGGTCCGGGTGCGGGTCCGCAACGGCGGCGGCCGCGCCGGACGCGAGGTCGTCCAGGTCTACCTGGCCCCCGAGGCGGACGCGGACGTGCCCGGCGGCATCGAGGCGCACCGGCTCGCGGGCTTCGCGGCGGTCGCCGCCGAGCCCGGCGAGACCGTCGAGGTCGCGGTGCGGCTCGAGGAGCGCTCGTTCCAGGTGTGGGACGAGGCCGCGCGCGGCTGGCGGACCGTGCCGGGGACGTGGACGGTCGAAGCGGGCCGCTCCGTCGGCGACCTGCGGCTCAGCGCGCCGGTGAAGCGGGGCTGAGGCCGAGACGACGAGCGGCGGGCGGGGCCGATGCCTCGCCCGCCGCTCGTCGCGCGGGTCAGAACCCCGGAGCGTCCTCCCGGATCTCACGGTTGCCGCGCGCCGGCGTGGTGACGCCGGCCGAGTCCCAGGGCTCGGCCTTGGGCGGCTCGTCGCCGCTCGAGGTGAACCCTTCGACGATGTCGCCGAACTTGGTGCCCTTGATCTTGTCCTGAGCGGCGTTGGCGGCCTTGCCGGCCTGGTCGCGGACGGTGCTCGCCACGTTCTGGACCTTGTCGTTGCCGGTGACCTCCCTGGTCCAGCCCAGGATCTGCTCGTAGCGCTCCCTCCCTGCCTTGGCACCCAGGATGTAGCCGATCCCCAGTCCGGCTATGAAATACCACTTGCGCATGGTTGCCTCCCTCTCGGTGGACTCGCGGGCCGTATTTCCGTGCGCCTCGGCGAGTCCACGAGCCGTCACTTAGCGCTGTCGCGTTATAGCGGTCATTCTGCCTCATGCGGGGATGCCCTGGCGGTCCATGACGGAAACGCGACCGAGGCCAGAGCAGCTGTTTTGTAACGCTCGGCACAGGGGGGCGGCGTTCGAACGGCGGCCGGGAGCGGGCCGGGGAGGTGGACGCAGACCACACCGCCCCCCGTGGCATGAGGACGCGCCGATCCTGTACGCTCGTATCCGGTTCGCGCGGTGTCAACCGCGGCAGGCCCCCTTCCCCGATAGCTCAATTGGCAGAGCATTCGACTGTTAATCGAAGGGTTGATGGTTCGAGTCCATCTCGGGGAGCTGAACGACGAAAGCCGTTGTCTCACTTTGAGACAACGGCTTTCGTGTTGCTCGGCCGGGATCGATGACCCCCGCGGCGGCGGGGACATGCCGAGCGTTCATGACATTACGACATGTATCCGATTTCCCGTCGGATCTCGGCGGCGCGTCCCCGGCCCGCTAATCGGCGCGGATGTCGTCGAAGTGGACGACTCCGGTGGTCTGGGCGTCGGTGCCGTGGCCGAGGTAGAGGTTGAACGCCGTCACCTTGGCGAGGTGGGCGGCATCGAGCAGTTCGTCCGCGTGGCCGGTGTCCCACGGCGCGGGCCTGAACTCGCTGAACGGCGCGATGACCTCCTTCCCGGCCGTGTCGGACAGCGACACGTTGTACTCGAAGTAGGCGCCGTCGGCCACGATCTGGAAGGTCGCGCCGTTCGAGGAGCCGTCGCCTCGCATCCACAGCCGCAGGCTGGTGAAGGCGGTCCAGTCCGGGCCGGCCGACTTGCCGATGCCAGTGTAGCCGGCGCTGGTGAAGTCGTAGGCGTAGGCCAGGCCGTAGGCGCCGGAGGCCTTGTGCTCGGTCGAGAGCGTGGTGGTGTTGGCGTTGACGTGGCTGTAGGACTCGCTCAGGGTCACGTTGTCGCCGTAGTAGCCCTCGAAGTCGTCGATCCAGCCGGGCGGGAGCGGCTCGGCCTCGCCGAGGAGCACCAGGGCCGTGTCGGTGAGCGTCTGGCCGCGGACCTCGGCGTTCACGGTGAGGGTGACCGAGCGGTTGCCGTCCAGCCAGGACGGATCGATCTCCCAGGCGCCGGAGTGGAAGCCGTCCTCGTCGCGGCACAGCTCCATCGGCGGGCCGTCCTCCACTGTGCAGGTGATCTTCCGGGCGTGCGCCGAGGTGAGCCGCACCCTGACGGTGGTCTCGGTCTCCGCCACGCGCTGCCGGTCGGTGGGGGTCACCAGGTGCATGAACGGCTCGCTGCGGACCGCGCGGGTCCGGGCGTCGTAGACGCCTTCGAGGTCGGAGACGAACAGGGAGTACGGGTCCTCGCCGAACTCGACGAAGTCCGGTTCCATGGCGTGCCCCGGGTAGGGGACGTAGGCGCGGGTGTCGCCGCCGAAGTTGGCCCAGGTGAGCATGTGGGAGACGCGGCTCGCGGTCGGGTCGGCCTTGAGGGCGCCCAGCACGTCGGTGAACCACTGGAGGTTGCGGCCCTCCTCGCCGGACTCGCCGAACTCGGTGAAGGCGGGGACCTTGCCGCGCTCGGCGGCGAGTTCGACGACCATGGCGAGGTCCTCGACCAGTCCGTCGAGCCATTCTGGCGAGCCGGCGGAGTTGTCGTAGGAGTCGTAGCCGAGGATGTCGACGAACTGGTCGCCGGGGTAGGTCTTGAGGTAGACGGCCGGGTCGCCGCCGAAGCTCGAGTTCGGCGAGTAGGCGTAGAGCAGGTTGCGGACCCGCTTGGTGTCGCGCAGGTACTCGACGGTGTAGCGGAAGATCTCGATGAACTCGGACGAGGTGGTGTGGCCGGCGCCCCACCAGAACCAGCCGCCGTTGTTCTCGTGGAAGGGCCGGAAGATCACCGGGATCGCGGTGCCGTCGGGACGCTCGGCGCCCTTGGCGGCCGCGGCGATGCGGTCGAGGAAGGCGTTGAAGTCCTCGTGCTTCGCGCCGCCGGGGAGGATCTGGCCGACCACGCGCCCCTCGGTGTCCCAGAAGTTCCCCCCGGTGACGAAGTTGGGCAGGTGCGCGCTCAGGATGTTGATCCCGCCGCGCGCGTCGCCTTGTTCGAAGGCCCAGCTGAGGGCCTCGATGTTCTCGGCTTCGGTGCCGCCGTTCACGCCGGGCTTCTCATAGCCTTGGAGGATGAGCGTGTCCCAGCCGAAGACGGCGGGGTAGTCGCCGACCGTGGCCACGGTGTCGGACGACTCGCCGTCGGGGGTCTCGAAGGTGAAGCCGTGGGAGAGGTCGTGCTGGTGGCCGAACATGATGCCCTGGCCCTGCGTCTCGAGCAGGTATTGGAAGAGCGCGCGGGTGTCGCGGGTCGCCTTGTCGTCGACGATGCGGACCGGCGTGGGGCGGTTCCCGTGCGCCTCGGCCGCGAGCGGTGCGCTCGAGGCCGCGACGACGGCGGCGCCCATGGCGATGACCGCGCGCCTGGGCGCGCGGGCGGAAGAGAAAGGCACTTGCGTCTCCTTCGAGGGGTCGGTGCGGTGGTGCCGGCGGGGCTCGAGTGATCGACTGCGAGTCATCGGACGGCGGGCTCGCGGCCCATGCGGCCGCCGCCTCCGGCGGTTCGCCTCGTTCCGAGGTGGGGAACCGAGAACTGAATCGGTTAAGCGACGTCCATAATAAACATAGGAACATATCGATGTCAAGAGATGTCGCGGCTCAGCGCGCCGCGAGGCGGCGTCCTCCACAGTGCATCGCTTTCGCCCGCGCGTCACAGGCGTGTCTTCCGAGCGACCGGTCCGAGCCGGGCCGGGGCGCCGCTCAGGCGGCGTGCGCCGAGGCGGCGGTGAAACGGTTCAAGCCGCGCTGCCGCGATTCGAGCGGGACACTCGGCGACGCCGACGCGAAGGAGCAGTCCCGCGGCCTCCTCACCACCGCCTGCGGCAGGCTCTACGAGGCGGGCATCCAGCGGACTGCCCGGGAAACCGGAGTCGGCGGGTGCCGTCGCCGGCCGCTCCGCCTCCCCGTCTCGGAGCGGCCAGGGCCTTCTCCGGACCGGTCCGTGCGCGTGCGGAGAAATCCGGCCCCGGCAGCGCGGAAACGATGAATTCGCGTCCGCCGCCTCGTCTCGACTGATGCAATCGAATCGCTGGAACGCACAGCGTCGAATCGGCTCGGAAGGACGACACCATGCAGAAGATCGTCACCAACATCTGGTACGACGGCGACGGTGAGGAGGCCGTCGAGTTCTACGTCTCCCTCTTCCCAGACGCCAAGGTCACCGGCACCGTCCCGTACCTCGAGGACGCCCACGGCACGCCCGGCAAGGCGATGGTCGTGAACTTCGAGCTCGCCGGGCAGTCGTTCACCGCCATCAACGGCGACGACTCGGCCAAGCACGACCACGCGATGTCGCTGCTGGTCAACTGCGACGGCCAGGACGAGGTCGACCGCCTGTGGGAGGCGATCCTCGCGAACGGCGGCAAGGAGATCGAGTGCGGCTGGATCGCCGACAAGTGGGGGATCAACTGGCAGATCTGGCCCTCCGAGGCCGACCGGTACGTCGGCGGCGCCGACAGGGAGGCCGCCGTGCGCGCCACGCAGGCCATGTACAAGATGAAGAAGATCGACCTCCAGGGCCTCAAGGACGCCTACGAGAACGGCCCCGCCTGAGCGGGTGCCCCGGCCTCGGCCGTTTCGAGGCCGCGAAAGCCGTGGACGGCACCGGTGCGCTCCGGCCGGGATACGATCGGGAGCGCGGCGAACGCCCCTGACGGGGCGCCCGCGAAGCGACACGGCGAGCGGTCTACCGGCCGGAGGTGGCGTGATGGAGTCCGAGCAGCCCGAACTGCGTTCGATGCCGATCGGCACCGGCGCGAGCGGCGTACGCGTCGAGAGCGACTCGATGGGCACGATCGAAGTGCCGGCCGAGCATTACTGGGGCGCCCAGACGCAGCGGTCGCTGATCCACTGCTCGATCGGCGAGGACCGCATGCCGACGGCGGTCTACCGCGCCTACGGCCACGTCAAGAAGGCCGCGGCGCTCGTGAACACCGAGGCCGGGCGGCTCGACCCGGCGCTGGCGGCGGCGATCGTCGCGGCCGCCGACGAGGTCGTCGACGGCTCGCTCGACGAGGAGTTCCCGCTCTACGTCTGGCAGAGCGGCTCGGGGACGCACTCGAACATGAACGTCAACGAGGTGATCGCCAACCGCGCCAGCCAACTCCTGGGCGGCGAGCTGGGGGCCAAGCGGCTCGTCCACCCGAACGACCACGTGAACATGGGGCAGTCCTCGAACGACGGCTTCCCCACCGCGATGCACATCGCGACGCTCCTGGCCGTCCGCGACCAGACGCTGCCACAGCTCGAGGCCCTCGCCGACGCGATCTGGGCGAAGGCGGTGCAGTGGGTCGACGTCGTCAAGATCGGCCGCACGCACCTCCAGGACGCGACGCCGCTGACGGTCGGCCAGGAGTGGTCGGGCTGGGCCACGCAGCTGCGCGACGCCGGCGCCAGGCTCGAGCGCTCGCTCGAGGGGATCGGCGAGCTCGCCGCGGGCGGCACCGCCGTCGGCACCGGCCTGGGCGCCCACGAGGGCTTCGGGGAGGTGATCGCGGCCCGGCTCGCCCAGTTGACCGGGCTGCCGCTCCGGACCGCGCCGAACAAGTTCGCCGCGCAGGGCTCGCTCGACGGCATGGTCGCCGTCTCGGCCGGGCTGCGCGGCGCGGCGGTGGCGCTGATGAAGATCGCGGGCGACATGCGCTGGCTGGCCTCGGGGCCGCGCTCGGGCCTGCACGAGCTGCGGCTGCCGGCCAACGAGCCGGGCTCCTCGATCATGCCCGGCAAGGTCAACCCGGCCCAGCAGGAGGCGATGCTGATGGTCTGCCACCAGGTGATCGGCGAGGACGCGATCGTCGCCGCGGCCGGGTCGCAGGGCAACTTCGAACTCAACACGATGCGCCCGATCGTCGTCGACAACGTCCTCCACTCGGCGCGGATCCTCGCCGACGCCTGCGAGAAATTCAGGGTCTACAGCGTCGAGGGCACCGAGCTCGACGAGGACGGCGTGTCGGGCCACGTGGGACGGTCCCTGATGCTCGTGACCGCGCTGAGCCCGCACATCGGCTACGACAGGGCCTCCGAGATCGCGCACAAGGCCGACGCCGAGGGCACGACGCTGCGGGAGGCCGCGGTGGCGCTCGGCGTGGACGAGGCCGACTTCGACCGCATCGTCGACCCCGCGACCATGGTCGGCGACCCCCGGCGCGACCTCGGCCTGGATCGGTGAGCGCGGCCCTCTTGCGGTGAAAACGGCACGTGGGGCCGTGTGCGTGCCATAGACTCACGCAGGTCCGACCGCAGCTCACGACCCGAGCCAGGGAGTCCGCATGGCCTATACGCCCGATCCCGACGAACCCGGACGAGAGCCAGGACGCGAGTACTCGCGCGAACCGGGACACGAACACGAGCCGAAACGCGGCAACGGTTTCGCGGTCACCGCCCTCGTCCTGGGCATCATCGCCCTGGTCCTGGCGTTCATTCCCGTCGTCAACCTCATCTCGTTCGCGCTCGGCGTCATCGCGATCATCTTCGGCATCGTCGGCCTGGTGACCGGCCGCAAGCGGCACGCGGGCAGGGGCATGTCGCTCACCGGCATCATCCTCGGCGTGCTCGCCCTGGCGGTGGCGGTCCTCATGTACGTGCTGGTCTTCGACGCCGTCGACGACAAGTGCAAGGAGGAGGGCCACTCGGGAGACCTCCAGGAATGCGTCGAGGACCTCGACTCGGAGCTGACCGACATGCCGGACGGGTACTGAGGCGCCCGACAGGCCTCGCACCACCGAATCCGCTTGCCCGGCTTACCCTTCCGGGTGAATTCCCGCTGCCTCCCAGATCGCCCCGCTTACTTGGATCCCCTTGCGCCCCAAAGCATTACCTTTGAGTCCTATTTGTTCTGTTTCAACCTTCGATCTTGTATCACGAGTTCTACTCCTTTACCATATGAATGGGCGGTCACGTCCGATGTTCCGAAGTCGCAAGGGCACGATCGCAGCTTGTTCGACGCCCTCGGACGGCGCCATCGGGGGACGAGGCTGAGGCCTGAACTGCCACAACCGCACAAGAAGACTGCGAGGCCCCGGCGAGCGCGCCAACGCTCCCGGGGCATGACGGACAACCTATTCAGGAGGTTCCCGTAATGGGCGATCGTACCCTATTCACCGGCTCATGCGCGTGGAACGATTGCGTCTGCCGCACTGGCAGGCAACCACCGGTCGGCCGCCGCGCCGTCTGCGCGGACCTCCGCTTCCTCGACAAGGTCATCGAGACGGAGCATTGCTGGCTCTGGAAGGGCGCAGTGAACACATACGGGTACGGCCAGATAGTCGGACCGTCGCCTGAGAAACGAATCATGCTCGCGCCCATCTACTCGTGGCGCCGTTGCGGGTACTCGCACGACAACGCCTCCGTCCTCCGCCACTCCTGCGATGACCGGCTCTGCGTCCGACCCGATCACCTGGAACCCGGCACCATTCAGGACAACGTGAACGACTCCTGGGAACGGGACCGGATGCGGCCTCGCGGGAGGGTGCTCACTCCCGATGTGGTGCGCGCGATTCGGCACGCGCGAGACCAGGATGGGTCGTCTTATGAAGACCTGGCCAGTCAGTACGGCGTCACCTTCACGACCATTGCCCGCGTGTGCACGGGCCGGACCTGGAAGGAGGTGGTCTTATGGCGTGGCGACTCGCGAAGAGCCTGGTGGTTCTCCGAGATGAGATCAACGCCGTCGCCCCGAATCGCTCCAAAGCCAGCGACGGGACGATCGGCGATGAAGCTCATCAGGGTACTGCGTCTGATTTAGGCCACAACCCCAACGCGAACGATGTGGTGTGCGCGGCGGATTTCACGCACGATCCCGGCAGCGGCGCCGACATGCACGCCTTCGCCGAGCACCTGCGCCGCCGTTCCCATCGAGCTGTCAAATACATCATCTGGGATCGCCGGATCTGGTCGAAGGCCAGGGCCGACGAGGGGTGGCGGCACTACGGCGGGTCCAATCCCCACACCGCGCACATGCACGTGTCGGTCGGGGTCGGGCCGGACGGCCAGAGCACCGGCCCGTACGACGACACCGGCCCGTGGGGGCTGACGGACGAGTTCGGAGGAGGAGACGTGATCGGACTCCAGGTGGGCGACAAGGGCGACAGGGTCAAGGGGCTCCAGGCGACGCTCCGGTACGCCGGTTACGACCCGGGCGAGGTGGACGGCGACTACGGCCCGAAGACCTCGGCGGCGGTGCTCAAGATGCGGCGTGCCGAGGGCTCGGAGGTCGACGACGGCGACAACTTCACCGGCTGGGCCTACGCTCAGCTGATGCGGGCCGTCGCGAAGAAGTACTGACCTCGGCGAAGGGGCTTGCCCGAGGTCCGCCCGGCGCTTAGAGTCGCAGGCGACGTCTCGGGAAGGAGCCTCATGTCCGCGTCCCAGCTCGCCGCCGTCGCCCGGCGCTACTTCGATCTGCGCTTGGCCGCCAATCCCGTCTCGGCCACGGTCTACGGGATCGCCGGGTACGACCACCTGCTGCCGGACCCGAGCCGGGAGGGCAGTGCGAAGCGGCTCGCGGATCTGGCGGAGACCGGGGACGCCCTGGCCGGCGTCGACGCCGCGTCGCTGGAGGGGCAGGACCGGATCACCCGCTCGATGCTCGACCGGCTGGTGCGCGACGAGCGGGGCGTGGTCGAGGCGGCGCTGCACGAGGTCGGGGTCACCGCCTCGATCGCCGGGGTGGTCTCGAGCATGCTCTCGGCGATCCCGAACGCCGCTCTCGACAGCGAGCGGCGGAGCCGGGACTACCTGGAGCGGCTCGCGGGGCTCGGCGACTATTTCGACGCGGTCCTGGAGCGGTACCGGCAGGCGGGGAGCGAAGGGCGGCACCAGACTCGGCACGGGACGCTGGCGGCGATCGGGCAGATCGACGACTACCTGGCGAGCCCGATCGAGGGTGATGCGCTGCTGCGGCCCGAGCCGGCCGGCGTCGACGCGCGGCGGTGGCGGGCCTCGGCCGCCGAGCTCGTCGAGCGGCGGGTCCGTCCCGCCCTGGGGCGCTGGCGCACGGCGCTGGAGGAGGAGCTGCTGCCCGCGGCGCGGCCGGACGAGCGGGTCGGCGTCTGCCATGTGCCCGGCGGTGAGGCGGGATACCTGGCCGCGGCGCGGCAGTTCACGACCACGGATCTGACGCCCGAGCAGATCCACCGAATCGGACTCGAGGGCGTCGAGCGGGTGCGCGAGGAGTTCGCCGAGATCGGCGTGAGGGCCTTGGGCGCCGGGGGCGCCGACGAGGTGATCGCGCGGCTGCGCGGCGACCTGTCGCTGCGGTACGAGCGCGCCGAGGACATCGTCGCGGACGTGGCGGAGGCGCTGCGGCGGGCCGAGGCGGCGCTGCCGGAGGCGTTCTTGGACTACGACATCGCCCCCTGCGAGGTGCGGGTGGTGCCCGAGGCCGCCGCGAAGGGCTCGACGCTGGCGTACTACACGGTGCCCGCGCTGGACGGGTCCCGGCCGGGGGTGCACTGGGTGAACACCTATGAGCCGCAGACGAGGTCGCGGTTCGAGTACGAGGCGCTGGCGTTCCATGAGAGCGTGCCCGGGCACCATCTCCAGTTCGCACTGGGGCAGCGTCTCGAGGGTCTGCCGTTGTTCCGGCGCTTCTCGTACGTCACCGCGTTCGGGGAGGGCTGGGGGCTCTACACCGAGCGCCTGGCCGACGAGATCGGGCTCTACAGCGGTGATCTGGCGCGCTTGGGCATGGTCTCGTTCGACGCGTGGCGGTCGTGTCGGCTGGTGGTGGACACGGGGATGCACGTCTTCGGGTGGTCGCGGGAGCGGGCGGTCGCGTTCATGCGCGACAATACGGCCTTGTCCGAAGTGAACATCGCGAACGAGGTCGACCGGTACATCGCCTGGCCGGGGCAGGCGCTGGCGTACATGGTGGGGCGCCGCCACATCGGTCTGCTGCGGGAGCGGGCGAGGGCCGAGCTCGGTTCGGCGTTCGATCTGCGGCACTTCCACGACCGGATCCTGTCGAGCGGGTCGATGCCGCTGGAGACCATGACGGGGGTCGTGGAGGACTGGATCGCCGAGCGGCGGGGAGCGTAGTCCGCAGCGGGTCGCCTCGTTCGCGCCTCGAGTGGCCGTCGGCTCGTCACCGTGGGTGGTCTCGTTGTGGCACAGTCAAGTTGATCTTGGGCGGGTTCGTCCTGCGGCGTGGAGAACATCACCATCTGGGATCAGCCCTTCTGCTCATCCGAGAATTAGGTTAGGCTAACCTGCGTCATCCTCCCGGTCGAGACCGGCCGGTCATGAAAGGACGTGGCTCAGTGCCGACCAGCGCCGCAGAACTCCGCCCCGCACCGCCCGACTCCCCCACCGGGGCGCCCGCACTGCTCAACCGCGACTCGGCCGAGGCCTACCGCGAGCTCATGGCCGAAGTGGCCCAAAGGATCGCCGAACGCTTCGCCCGGGTCGACCGGCCCTGGACCGGCATCACGCCCGCCGAGCTCGCGCCCGCCGTCGACGCGGTCGACCTCGACCGCCCCCTGCCGGGCTTCGGCGACGCGCTCGACGAGATCGGCGACCTCTACCTGCGCGACGCCGTCTGGTTCCACCACCCCCGCTACCTCGCCCACCTCAACTGCCCGGTCGCGCTCCCGGCCGTCGCCGCCGAGACCGTCCTCGCCTCCGTCAACACCTCAGTGGACACCTGGGACCAGAGCGCGGGCGGCACCTTCATCGAACGGCGCCTCATCGAATGGACCGCCGGGCGCATCGGCTTCGGCGCCGACGCCGACGGCGTCTTCACCTCCGGTGGGACGCAGTCGAACCTGCACGCGCTGCTGCTCGCCCGCGACGAGGCCGTCGAGACCGTCGTCAAGAACAGCGAGACCACGCTGCGGGGCGTCGAGGTCCTCCCCCGGCTGCGCCTGTTCGCCTCGCCGCACAGCCACTTCAGTGTCGTCAAGGCCGCCAGGCTGCTCGGGCTCGGCGAGGACGCCGTGGTCACCGTCCCGGCCGACGACCGCTTCCGCATGCACCCCGGCGCGCTCGACGCGGCCCTGGAGACCTGCCGCGGCGAGGGGCTCGTGCCCGCGGGCGTCATCGCCACCGCCGGGACCACCGACTTCGGCTCGATCGACCCGCTCGGGGCGATCGCCGAAGTGTGCGAGGCGCACCGCGTCTGGTTCCATGTGGACGCCGCCTACGGCTGCGGGCTGCTCGTCTCGCGGCGCAGGAGGAGCCTGGTGGAGGGGATCGAACGCGCCGACTCGGTCACCGTGGACTACCACAAGTCGTTCTACCAGCCGGTCAGCTCCTCGGCGGTCCTGGTGCGCGAGCGCTCGGCGCTGCGGCACGTCACCCACCACGCCGACTACCTCAACCCGGCCGAGGCCCTCTTCCCCAACCAGGTCGACAAGAGCCTCCAGACCACGCGGCGGCTGGACGCGCTGAAGCTGTGGATGACGCTGCGCGTCCTGGGCCCCGAGGCCCTCGGCTCGATGTTCGACCGGGTCTGCGAGCTGGCGGCCGAGACCTGGGCGCACCTCGAGGCCGATCCGCGTTTCGAGACCGCCGCGCCCGCCTCGCAGCTGTCCACGGTCCTGTTCCGCCTCAAGGGCGGCGGCGACGATGTGCAGCGCCTGGCCCGGGAGGCGATCGCCGCCGCGGGCGAGGGCATGGTCGCCGCCACCCGCGTCGATGGCCGCGCCGCGCTCAAGCTCACGCTGCTCAACCCCGAGACGACCCTCGGCGACATCGTCTCCGTCCTCGACGCGCTCGCCCGGCACGGCGCGAAGTTCCAGGGGGCCTAGATGTCCGAACCGCGTATGCACGACTTCATCGGGATCGGCCTGGGGCCGTTCAACCTCGGCCTGGCCTGCCTCGCCGAGCCCGTCGCGGGCCTCGACGGGATCTTCCTGGAGCGCAAGCCGTCGGTGGACTGGCATCCGGGGATGCTCATCGAGGGCACCACCATGCAGGTTCCGTTCATGGCCGACCTGGTGACCCTGGCCGACCCGACCTCGCCGTACTCCTTCCTCAACTACCTCAAGGAGGAAGGGCGGATCTATCCGTTCTACATCCGCGAGTCGTTCTTCCCGCTGCGCGCCGAGTTCCAGGACTACCTGCGGTGGGCCGCGGGCAGACTCGGCAACCTGCGTTTCGAGCGGGACGTGGTCGGTGTCGAATGGGACGGCGAGGGCGGGGCTTACGCGGTCCGCAGCGCCGGCCCGGCGGGCGAGCGGGTCGACTTCGCGCGCCGTCTGGTGCTCGGCACCGGCACGCCGCCGTGGGTGCCTCCGGCGTGCCGCGGGCTGTCCGGTGAGACCGTCTGCCACGCTTCGTCCTATCTGGAGCACCGGGAGCGGCTGCGGCGGTGCGGGGCCGTGACCGTGGTCGGCAGCGGCCAGAGCGCCGCCGAGATCTACCTGGACCTGCTCGACGGCCTCGAACCGGGCGGCTGCGAGCTCAACTGGGTGACGCGCTCGCCGAGGTTCTTCCCGCTGGAGTACACCAAGCTGACCTTGGAGATGACGAGCCCGGACTACGTCGACTACTTCAACGCGCTGCCGGGGCCGAAGCGCGACGAGCTCAACGAGGCCCACAAGGGACTCTACAAGGGCATCAGCTCCGAGCTCGTCAACGAGATCTACGACCTGCTGTACCGCAAGAAGGTCGAGCACGGCGAGGTCGCGACGCGGCTGCTCACCAACTGCACCGTCGAGAAGGCGAGGACCGAGGACGGGTTCGTCCTCGGCATCCGCCAGCACGAGCAGGACCGCGACTTCGAGCTGCGCACCGAGGGGCTCGTCCTGGCGACCGGCTACAGCAGCACCACGCCCGCGTTCCTCGACGGCGTCCGCGACCGGCTGCGCTTCGACGCCACCGGCCGCCTGGAGGCCCGCCGGGACTACAGCGTCGACGCCGCCGGGCGCGGCGAGGTGTTCGTCCAGAACGCCGAGCTGTCCACGCACGGCTTCGTCACGCCCGACCTCGGCATGGCCGCCTACCGCAACTCGTGGATCATCCGCGCCATGACCGGCCGCGAGGTCTACCCGATCGAGCGGCGCGTCGCCTTCCAGGAGTTCGCCGCGCCCGAGGAGACCGCATGATGCGCGCCCCCGACAGGTTCAAGCGCCGAGACGCTCGCCTCGGCGAGTTCGCACTGCGCCCGGTGGACCCGGCCGCCGACGCCCCGCTGCTCCACGAATGGGTCACGCACCCCAAGTGCCGGTACTGGATGATGGCCGAGGCCTCGATCACCGACGTGTGGGCCGAGCACGAGGCCATCGCCGCCTCGGACCACCACTTCGCCTTCCTCGGCGCGCACCGGTACCGCTCCTCGTTCCTCGTCGAGGTCTACGACCCGGCGCGCACCGAGCTCGCGGGCGTCTACGAGGTGCGCGAGGGCGATGTCGGCATGCACGTCCTCACCGCGCCGACGAACGCCCCGGTCCCCGGTTTCACCAAGGGCGTCATGATCACCGTCATGGACCTGCTGTTCGACGGTTTCGGCGCGAGGCGCGTCGTGGTCGAGCCGGACGCGACGAACACCCCGATCCACCGGCTCAACGACTGGGTCGGCTTCCGCGCCGAGCGCACCGTCCGGTTGAGCGACAAGCGGGCGCTGCTCAGCTTCTGCACCCCGAGCGACTACGAGCGGTCCGCCGCGAGAGGAGTCAGGCCATGACCGGCCCCACCGAGCACCTCCGGCCCGAGCACTGGCGGCGGGCCACCAAGGCCCTGCTGGCCAAGGCGATCGGCGAGTTCGCGCACGAGCGGCTGCTCGCGCCCGCCCAGGTCGGCGACTACTGCGTCCTCGCGAGCGGGGGCGAACGGTACCTGTTCAAGGCCGAGCGGCTCGCGCTCGACCACTGGGCCGTCGACCCCGAGTCGCTGTGGCGCCGAGGCGAGGACGGCGAGGAGCTGCCGCTGGACGCGGCGCGGTTCTTCATCGCGTTCAAGGACGAGCTGGGGCTGAGCGAGGAGATCCTCCCGGTCTACCTCGAGGAGATCGCCAGCACCGTCAACCGCGGCGCCTACCAGCTCGCCGTGCCGCAGCCGAGCGCCGCCGAGCTCGTCGACGCCGACTTCCAGGAGGTCGAGGCGGCCATGACCGGCGGGCACCCGTGCTTCGTCGCCGGATCGGGGCGGCTCGGCTTCACCTCGGACGACTACCTGGCCTTCGCGCCAGAGACGGGCGCGGGCGTGCGCCTGCTGTGGCTGGCGGCGCTGCGTCGGCACGCGATGTTCGCCTCCTCGGCCGAGCTCCCCGGCGACTGGCTGCTGGAGACCCAGCTCGACTCGGAGGCCCGCGACCGCTTCGCGCTGGTGCTGGCGGGCCGCGGCCTGACCTTCGGCGACGTCCACCTCATCCCGGTCCACCCGTGGCAGTGGCGCAACAAGATCTCGACGACCTTCGCGGCCGAGCTCGCCGAAGGGCGGCTGGTGGTGCTCGGCGAGACGAGGGACGAATACCAGGCGCAGCAGTCGATCCGGACCTTCTTCAACCGCTCCAGGCCCGAGGCCGACTACGTCAAGACCGCGCTGTCGGTGCTGAACATGGGCTTCATGCGGGGCCTGTCGACCGAGTACATGGAGGTCACGCCCGCCATCAACGACTTCATCGCCGACCTGGTCCACGGCGACCCGACCTTGAAGCAGTCGGGTGTGACGGTCCTGCGCGAGCGGGCCTCGGTCGGCTACCGGCACCCGGCCTACTCGGTCGGTGCGCCGAAGGGCTCGCCGTACCGGAAGATGCTGGCGGCGCTGTGGCGCGAAAGCCCGGTCCCCCACCTCGAACGGGGGGAGCGGGCGGTCACGATGGCCTCGCTGCTGCACGTCGACGCCTCGGGGCGCCCGTTCGTCTCGGCGCTCATCGCCCGCGCGAAGCAGGCGCCCGAGGAATGGCTGCGGCGCTATCTCGAGGCGTACCTGGTGCCGCTGGTGCATTGCTTCTACAAGTACGGGCTGGCGTTCATGCCCCACGGCGAGAACGTGATCCTGGGGCTGCGCTACGGGCGGGTGTCCCGCGTGTTCCTCAAGGACATCGGCGAGGAGGCGGCGATCTTCGACGAGTCCGTGCCGGTGCCGCCGGAGGCCGAGCGCATCAAGGGCCCGATTCCCGACGAGGTGCGGACGCTGGCGATCCTGACCGACGTCGTGGACTGCTTCCTGCGGTTCCTGTCGGCGATCCTGCACGGCGACGGCGTGCTCGACGAGCGCGACTTCTGGCGCACGGCCGCGGAGGTGATCAAGCGGTACCAGGCCGCGCACCCCGAGCTGGCCGAGCGGTTCGCCCGCTTCGACCTGTTCGAGGAGACCTTCGGGCTCTCTTGTCTGAACCGATTGCAGCTCAAGAACAACCGTCAGATGGTGAACCTGGAGAACCAGGAGGAGAGCCTCATCTACGCCGGACGGCTGGACAACCCGCTCGCACCATGGAGAGATCGATTACGATGGATGCCCTCTCATAAGTCCCACTGTGGAGCGAGCTACGCTCCCATGATGAGACCCCTGATCGGCGCGGCGGCCGCCCTCCTGCTCCTCGCCGCCGGCGCCTGCACCGACGGCGGCGAGCCACGCCCTGCCGCCGCCGAATGCGAGACCGGCGAGTTCACCGTCGTCGACGAGGAACCGCTCGGCGAGTACGCCTACTCGCTCAGCTTCCCCTGCCCCGAAGGGGAGGCGGAACTGGCGACCGTGATCGTGCTCCACGGCTGGCCCGGCTCGGGCTGGGGCATGCGCACCGCCTCGAACATGGACGTCCTGGCGGAGCGGGAGGGCTTCATGGCCGTCTACCCGTCCGAGCCGAACGAGCAGTGGGACGCATCGGCCGACGGCGACGACGCCTCGTTCCTGTCGGACCTGATCGACACGCTGGTCGAGCACTGGAGCGCCGACCCCGAGCGGATCCACCTGGCGGGCATCTCCAACGGCGGCGACATGACGCTGGCGGCGAGCGCGGTCCTGTCCGGCGAGGTCGCCGCGATCGCGCCGCTGGTGCCCGCCGGGACCGGGGGCGTCTACGAGGCGGTCGAGGGCTTGGAGGCGCCGGTGCCGATGGTGGCGCTGGTCGGCGAGGACGACTCGCTGTACCTGGAGTCCGGCATGCAAGGGCTGGAGCTGTGGTTCGAGGCCGGCGGCTGCTCCAGTGACGGCGTCGTGGAGGAGACCGAGGGCTACACGGCCGAGTCGTGGACGTGCGAGGGCGGGGTTCCCGCGCTGCTCTACCGCGTCCAGGGCGGCCACCAGTGGTTCGGTTCGCCCGACCGGCCCGAGCCGGTGTGGGCGAGCCGGGCGATGTGGGACTTCTTCGCCGGTCTCGAGTAGCCGTCGGACGGCGTGACACGACAAGCCATGATGGAGAGGTGAACTTCGATTACGACTTCTCCGATCGGCCCGTGCTCGTCACGGGCGCCAGCCACGGTCTGGGCCTGGCGACGGCGAACCTCCTCGCGGCATGCGGGGCGCCGCTCGCGTTGTGCGCGCGGGACGCCGCCCGCTTGAACGAGGAGGCCGAGCGGCTGCGAGGCAAGTTCGACGTGCCGGTCTTCACGCGGGCCCTCGACGTGGTCGACGAGCAGACCCTCGTCGAGTTCGTCAGCGTGGCCGGCCGGCGACTCGGCGACTTCAGCGGCATCGTGGCCAACGTGGGCGGCGCCAGAGGCACGCACCTGAAGGACACCTCCCCCGACGACTGGGCGTACACCTTGGGCGTCAACGTGGTCGGCGCCATGACGGCGCTGCGCGCAGCGGTGCCGCAGTTGCAGCGCACCGGCGGCTCGGCGGTGCTGGTGTCCTCGATCTCGGGGGCGAAGCCCGCCCCGGGCCTGACCTACGGCGCCACCAAGGCCGCGCTGAACCAGGCCGCCGCGATCCTCGCCCAGGAGCTCGGCGCGCAGGGCATCCGCGTCAACGCCGTCGCGCCCGGGTCGATGCTGGTGCCCGACCGCAAGTGGGACCGGATGCGGATCGAGCGGCCCGAGGAGTACGCCGCGTTCCAGCGGGAGTTCCCCGGCGGCAGCCTGGTCGACCCGAGCGACGTGGCCGCGGTGATCGCCTTCCTGCTCTCGGACGGCGCCCGGGCCGTCAACGGCGCGGTCGTCCCGGTCGACGCCGCCCAGAACGCGCCCACCGCCTTCGGGTATTAGGCGCTCTCCTCCCGCGGCCGGGCCGCCTTGCCCGACAAGAACGGAACGACCACGAGCACGACGACGGCGCAGAAGACGTTGAGCATGCCGTAGCTCGCGTACTCCACGATCGGGCCGGAGGCGACGCCGGCGCCCATGGCGGCGAAGCCCATGACCATGTCCGAGAAGCCCTGGGTGGACGGGCGCTCGGCGGGGCTGACGGCGCCGGTGACCATGGACGCCGAGGCGACGGTCATCGACGACCAGCCGATGCCGAGCAGCACGAGCCCGGCGCTGATCCGCACGTGGTCGTCGACCGCGGCCGAGCCGGCGAGGGTGCAGGCGGCGACGAGGAGGACGGCGCCCGCCAGCAGGACCGGCCTGGAGCCGTAGCGGTCGACGAGCCTGCCGATGATCGGCGAGAAGGCGTACATGCCGCCGATGTGCAGGCCGAGGATGAGGCCGACGACGGTGAGCGCGTCGGCGGGGTCGGCCATGCCGTGCTTGATGTGCAGGGCGGTCATGGCCATGATGCCGACCATGACGAAGTGGCCGAGGGCGGCGGCGATGACGCCGGTGCGGACGGTCGGGTTGGCGCGGGCCATGCGGAGGCCGTCGGCGACCGAGCGCTTCGGGGCCGCGGCCTCGCCGGAGAGCTCGCGGGCGGTCAGGAGCGGGTCGGGGCGCAGGAAGACGAACAGGACGGCGGCGGTCGCCAGGCACAGCACGCCCATGGCGACGGTGGGGCCGACGTAGTCGGGGCCGCCGAGCCAGCCCTTCCAGCCGTGTTCGGCCAGCGCGGCCAGGGACGGCCCGGCGACGCTGCCGATGGTCGCGGCCCACACGACCGTGGACAGGTGCGTGCCGCGCTTGTTCGCCGGGGCGAGGTCGGCCGCGGCGTAGCGCGACTGGAGCCCGGCGTAGGAGGCGCTGCCGAGCAGGAAGTAGCCGCCGATGGCGAGGGCGGCGGTGTCGAGGACGATCGCGGTGACGACGGCGGCGGTCCCGGCGACGGCGCAGAGGTAGCCGAAGAGGAGGCCGCCGCGGCGGCCGAAGCGCTCGGTGATGCGGACGGCGGGGATGACGATGAGCGCCGATCCGCCGGCGAAGAGGCTCTGCGCGAGCCCGGCGTAGGTGCTCGAGCCGGTCATGTCCTCGATGAGCAGGGCGCCGAAGGCGATGCCGATGCCGACGGCGAGCCCGCCGAGGACCTGGGTGCCGAACAGGACGGTCAGGACCCGCCGCTGGATGGCGGCGGTCTCGGTGGGTGCTTCTGCGGTGGTGGCGGGTGGCTGGGCTGTCACGGGGGGTTCCTTTCTGGAGTTGTCAGATCGGCGGGGAGGCCGGTCCGGCGGCCGTGGCGACGGCGTCGGCCACCGCCGGGGCGAGTGCCGGGTCGAGCCGGGCGGTGCTGATGCGGATGCCGGGGTGGCCGTGGAGTGAGTAGGGGCGGCCGGGGGCGACGGCGTAGCCGGCGTCGCGGAGCGCGACGACGGCGGCGGTCTCGTCGGCCACCGGGACCCACAGGTTGAGCCCGGAGCGGCCGAAGACGTGGACGCCGCGTTCGGCGAGGGCCTCGCGCAGCGCGGTCTGGCGTTCGGCGTAGGTCCGCCCGGCGCGTTCGACGACGGCGGTGATGTCGTCGTCCTCCCATGCGGCGATGACGAAGTGCTGGAGGATGCACGAGACCCAGCCGTGGGAGATGGCCATGCGGCCCTGCACGCGGGCCTTGGTGTCGCCGTCGGCGGCGACGACGGCGCAGCGCAGGTCGGGCCCGTAGGGCTTGGAGACGGAGCGGACGAACATCCACCGTTCGGCGGCGTCGGCGACGAGGTGGAGCGGGGTGCGGCCGAGCTCGCCCCAGTGGTCGTCCTCGATGACGAACACGCCGGGGTGGGCGGCGAGGACCTCGCGCAGGGCCGCGGCACGCTCGGCGGAGACGGCGGCGCCGGTGGGGTTCTGGCCGCGGGCGGTGAGGATGAACGCGCGGGCGCCCCGCGCCAGGGCGCCGTCCAGTTCGGAGGGGATCGGGCCGTCGGCGTCGACGGCGACGGGGGTGACGTGGTAGCCGGCGGCGAGGAGGAGGTCGCGGCCGTTGGACCAGGTGGGCTCCTCGACGGCGACGGTGTCGCCGGGTTCGCACCGGGCGGCCAGGCCGCGTTCGAAGGCGTCGAGGGCTCCGGAGGTGACGGTGAGCTCGCCGTGGACGCCGTCGGCGGCGAGGCGGTCGCGGGCGAGGTCGAGCAGGTCGGGGCAGGGGCCGCCGTTGCGGTAGTCGCCGGGGGTGATCTCGACGCGGGTCTTGAGGGAGTCGAGGTCGGGCAGGAGCTCGGGGTCGGGTTCGCCGCTGAGGAGGTCGACGACGCCGGGCGGGACGGTGATCGTGCCGGAGGGGGTGAAGGCCGAGCGCTCGCGCACGAAGGTCCCGGCCCGGCCGCCGGTCTCGACGACGCCGCGTTCGCGCAGGCGGCGGTAGGCGGCGGCGGCGGTGCCCGCGGCGACGCCGAGGTCGGCGGCGAGCTTGCGGACGGCGGGCAGGGTGCGGCCGGGCGGCAGGCGGCCGTCGCGCACGCCGACTTCGATGCTGGCGGCTATCTCGCTCGCGGAGGAGCCCGTGATCTGGTAATGTACCGACATAACTGAGTTATTGTATCAGTACAAAATCAGACGATGGGAGTCCCCCCATGAGCTCCCTCTTCGACCACCCCGCCGCGGACCCCGCGTTCCCGCCGACCGCCCGCACCACTCCCAAGCGGTCCGCCGAGCGCGTCGACTACGGCAGGGCCCCGGCCTTCCAGGTCCTCGACGAGGCGCTGTTCTGCGACGTGGCCTTCACCGGGCCCGACGGCGCTCCGCGGGTCCTGCCGACCTTCCACGCGCGCATCGGCGACACGGTGTACTTCCACGGGTCGACCGGCTCGTCGCTGGGGCTGGCGGCACGGGAGGGCTTCGACGTGTGCCTGACGGCCACCGTCGTCGACGGCCTCGTCTTCGCCAAATCCTGGTTCCACCACTCGATGAACTACCGCAGCGTGGTGGTCCACGGCCGGGCCACGCTGGTGACGGACGCCGACGAGGGCCGCCTGGCGATGCGGGCCCTGATCGAGCGCATGTCGATCGGGCGCTCGGAGCGCTCGCGCGAGCCCGACGCCAGAGAGGAGGCGGCCTCGGCGTTCATGGCGCTGCCGCTGGAGGAGGCCTCGGTGAAGCGGCGCAGCGGGCCGCCCAACGATGACCCCGGCGACGAGGACCTCCCCTACCGCAACGGCGTGGCCGAGGTGACGACGGTCGTCGCGGGCCGGTTCTGAGACGGCGGACGGGGTCTCCGGGCCTTAGGCCCGCTCGCGTTCGGCGGTCAGCTCGGCGGCTCGGGCGGTCTCGGTGCGGTCGAGCCGCCACACGGCGATCGAGCCGCCGCCGGCCACGGCCGCCACGAACAGGATGAACGTGAGCGTGTACGGCCACTGCGGGGCGGTGTCCTCGATGTTCTGGACCATCGCGCGCTCCTCGCCCGCCGCCCACCAGATCCCCTGCCGGATCAGCTGGAGGAAGTCCCTCTCGCCCCAGGTCTCGTGGTCCCCGCCCGCCACGGAGTAGAAGACGCGCAGGTCCTGCGAGTTCCACGCCGCCGGGTCGCCGGTGTCCACCGTCGCCAGGACGTTCTGGCCCGTCTCGCCGGGCTCGGGGTCGAAGTAGTACCAGCGCTCGGTCGCCTCGAGTTCCTCGTCGAGGCCCTCGGTGATAGGCGAGCCGGCGTTGAAGCTCACCTTCTTCTCGACGGCCGGCTCGACGGCCTCACCGGCCGGTGTGGCGCCGAGCGCCTCGCTCCACCACGTCCAGTCGGCTTCGGTGGCGGCGGCCGAGTGCGTGGCGACGAGCCCGCCGCCGCCTTCGACGAAGTCCTGGAGCGCCGCCTCCTGACCCGCGTCGAAGATGTCGCCTTCGGTGTCCAGGAGCATGACGACGTCGATGCCGGACAGGTCCGCCACGTCGGCCGGCTCGCCCTCGACGAGCTGGAAGTTCCAGCGCCGCGCCTCCATGGCGAGGCGTTCGAGGGCGAAGTCCACGGTCTCGGCGTCGCGGTGGCCGGCGGTCAGCACCAGCACGCGCGGCTCGTCTGCGGCGTGGGCGGCCGAGGCGGGGGCCAAGGCGGACGCGCCGACCAGCAAGACGACCAAGGAGAGTCGCAGCAGGGTTCTCACGCGCCCACCTTAGCGGGCCCTTCCTACGGAGCGATCAGCCGCAATGGCTCCAGCCGCTCGTCCACGAGCTGGAGCCGACCGATCCGCCCCACTTGACGCAGGTGTTCGGCGCATGGCGTTTGACCGGCCCGGCGTAGTAGGCGAAGTTCCCCGAGTCGGTGCCCTTGGTGCCGCCCTCCTTCTGGAGCGTGGCCGAGACCGGGCTCGGGGTGCCGATCTTGGTGGTTTTGATCGTGACCACGCAGTTGTAGCCGGTGGAGCCGTTGTACAGCAGGTAGATGCGACCGCCGCTGAGCGCGTGGGAGTTGATCACGGAGAAGCCGCTGCCGCAGACCTCCCGCGGCGTGTAGGGGTTCCCGCCGCCACCGCCGCAGGCGTTGGTGCTCTTGATGGCCTTCTCGGTGCCCAGCGGGACCCGGACGCCCTCGACGACCGGCGTCACGACCGAGCCGCTGCTGTTGCGCTGCTCGTAGTGCAGGTGCGGGGCCGAGGAGTTCCCGGTGGAGCCGACGGTGCCGATGACGGTGCCCTGGCTGACCGACATGCTGGAGCCGGGCGAGCGGACCTGGGTGGCCAGGTGGGCGTAGCGGGTGCGGCTGCCGTCGGAGTGGACGATCTGGACCCACCGGCCGTAGCTGTCGCCGCCCTCGTTGTAGAAGTAGGCGGTGCCGCCGGCGGTGGCGCGGACGGTCTCGCCGTTGATGCCGTCCGATCCGGCGGTCTGCCAGTCGATGGTGTTGCTCGGGTTGTGGCCGCCGGTCCAGTTGTTGGCGTCGAAGACCTTGTTGCAGTTGAAGGGACTCTTGTGGCTGACGGCCTGGATCGACACGTCCTGGGCGTTCGCCGCCGTGGCCGGGATCATCGCGCCCGCGACGGCGAGGGCGAATGCGGCGAAGGCGAGCACGATCCTGCGCGTGACTTCGCGGAGCGGATGCTGTAGGCGTCCATCGGTTCGCATGAGGGACCTCCTTAAAGGGAGACTGGGGGGGGAGCCGCGCCGACGGTTCGGACGGTGGCCTTCATGCGTAAAACGGACGATATCGAAGAAATTCTTCGTTGTGAAGGACACATTTGGAGAATTTCTTCTTACTTGTATAGGGCTTTCGCCAAGCGCCGCTGCGCGACCCAGGTCCCAACGGCCGCAAGGGCCATCAGGTACAACACGTTCACCAGCATCATCGGGTGGAAGGCGCCCAGGCTGAGGCCGCGCACCAGCTCGATCCCGTGGTAGAGCGGCATGACGTAGACGATCGGCTGCGCGAAGCCCGGGTAGGCCTCCACCGGCGTGAACGTGCCGCCGAACAGGAACATGGCGAAGACGACGGCCATCATCCAGTCGAAGTCGGTCCACTCGCGGAAGAACGTCGCCAGGGTCAGGCCGATCCCCGCGAAGGCCAGGGCGATGAACACGCAGGCGGGCACGGCCAGGACCGACCACCACGAGTCGAGGAGCCCGAAGGCGCCCATGGCGATCACGAACATGCCGACGTAGATGCCGCCGCGGATGAGCGCCCACCACACCTCGCCGAGGGCGACGTCGCCGGGCCGCATCGGCGTGTTGAGGATGCCGTCGTAGACCTTCATCCACTTGAACTTCGCGAACACGTTGATGGAGGTCTCCAGCAGCGTTCCCATCATGGCGGCGTTGGCCAGGATCGCCGGGGCCACGTACGCGGTGTAGGAGATCGCGGTGCCGTCGGGCAGCGTGATGTCGCCGACCATGGAGCCGACGCCGAAGCCGAAGGCGAACAGGAACAGCAGCGACTCGACGCCGCCGGAGACGATCAGGACCCAGGCGCGGCGCATGGCGATCCAGTTGCGCGCGAGCATGGAACCGGAGGGCCGCACGCGGGCCCTGACGAGGCCGTAGGAGATGACGGACACTGAATGCTCCTAGAAGGACAGCCGTCGGACGACGACGCGCCTGGCGGCGAGCCAGCCGCCGGCGCCGAGCGCGACGAGGTAGGCGAGGTGGGCGATCGGCGGCAGCGCGGGCGCGACGTCGGCGGTGGCGGCGCGGGCGAGCTCGGTGCCGTGCCACAGCGGGGAGAGCCACACCAGCGGCTGCAGGAAGCCCGGCATCTGCTCGGCGGGGAAGAACACCCCGGAGAACAGCGTGATCGGCATGATCGCGAAGCGGAAGACCGCGTTGAGCATCGACTCGCTCTTCAGGCTCGAGCACCAGGCGAACAGCCACGGCGCGATGGAGGCCGAGACGAACACCGCGGCGACGACGGCCAGCGCCGCCCAGGCCGAGGTGTAGACGCCGAAGAAGGCGAGCACGACCGCCACGACGGTGCAGGCGGTGAGCGGGCGGAAGACGACCGCGTACAGCAGGTGGCCGTTGAGGATGTCGACCGGGCGCAGCGGCGTGGCCCGCTGCGCGAGGTAGGAGCCGCCCCATTCCCGGTAGCCGCCGAAGACGGGGTAGACCATGTCGTTGCCGAGCATCATGACCGCGACCGAGGCGATGAGGCCGGGGGCGATGAACTCGGCGTAGGTGATGCCGCCGGTGGAGGCGTCGTCGATGTAGGAGCCGACGCCGATCCCGATGCTGACCATGTACAGGATCGGCAGGATCACCGAGGAGAACGCCGTGCCGTGCCAGATGTGCCTGTACAGGGCCAGTTGGAGCAGGAAGGCGCGCCAGGCCCCGGCGGCGTGGCCGAGCCGGGCGGGCGCGGGCGCCGCGACGGCCGTCATGCCTCGTCCTCGACGAGGGCGCGGCCGGTCAGGCGCAGGAAGACGTCTTCGAGGGTGGCGCGGCGGTCCAGGACGGAGGTGGGCCTGATGTCGCGGGCCTCGAGGGCTGCGGCGGTGTCCTCGGCGTCGTCGGTGTAGACGAGGATCCGGTCCGGCAGGGGCTCGATCTGGCCGCCGATGCCGTCCAGCTCCAGGGCCAGCTCGGCCAGCGCGGTGGTGTGCCTGCCCGCGAAGCGGAGCTCGACGACCTCCTTGGTGACGTAGGTGTCGATGAGCTCGCGCGGGGAGCCGGCGGCGATGATCCTGCCCTCGTCCATGACCACGAGCCGGTCGCACAGCTGCTCGGCCTCGTCCATGTAGTGGGTGGTCAGGAGGATCGACACGCCCTGCTGCTTGAGCTGGAAGAGGCGCTCCCAGACGAGGTGGCGGGCCTGGGGGTCGAGGCCGGTGGTGGGCTCGTCGAGGAGGACCAGGTCGGGGGCGTTGATGAGGGAGCGGGCGATGGCGAGGCGGCGCTGCATGCCGCCGGAGAGGTCGTTGACCTGGTCGTTGGCGCGGGCCGACAGCTGCACGAACTCGAGCAGCTCGGCGGCCTTGGCCTTGGCCTCGCGGCGCTTGATGCCGAAGTACCCGGCGTAGACGGTGAGGTTCTCGAACACCGTGAGCATGGTGTCGAGCGTGTTGTCCTGGGGGACGACGCCGAGGCGGGCGCGGATGGCCGGGCCGTCGGTGTGCGGGTCGAGGTCGAAGACCTCGAGGTGGCCGCCACTGGGTTCGGAGACGCAGCCGATCATCCGCATGGTGGTGGACTTCCCGGCGCCGTTCGCACCGAGGAAGCCGAAGGCCTCGCCCCGCCGGATCTCGAAATCGACGCCTCGGACGGCCTCATGGTTTCCGTAGCGTTTGCGCAGATCACGCGCACGCACCAAGATCTCGTTGTCTAGCGGCATGCCACGAGCCTAGATCGAACCACCGACATGCCGCGAGTCGGTTTTTCACCGCGTCAGTCGCGCGCGGCCGGACGAAGCGGTCCGTCCGCTCGGCAGAGCCCCGGGTGGGACTCGAACCCACACCGCACGGGTGCGGCGACCCGGCGGAACTCGCCGGACACCGGGCCTCGGCGCACCGCACGGGTGCAGCACCGGAGGCCGCCCGGGCTCCCCGGACGCCGCGCGACACGCCCGGCGGTGGGGTTAGCACTACCTACATTGACGGGCCAGCGGTAGCGACATGGCGTCCCCGTACGGGCAGGCTTAATAGCAGCGGAACCGGACTCCCCACGGAACCGGCACGGCCGATCGCTCTGTGCCGCGACGCCCTCGGTCCAGGGCCGCCGAACACTCTGTGCGATCACTCGACACTCGACATTGGGAGTGCCAATGCCAACCGCATTGACCGAAAGGCCCACCCGGGCCGGCAGCGACTTCGCCGAACTGTCCCGCCGTATCAACGAGGCGGGCCTCATGCGGCGCCGTCCCCGCTACTACGTGCTCCGGTTCAGCGTCGTCGGCGCCCTGTACGTGGGCACCTGGGTGAGCTTCGCGTTCATCGGCGACACCTGGCTCCAGATGTTCACCGCCGTCGTCCTGGCGATCGTCAGCGCCCAGGTCGCGCTGCTGGGCCACGACCTCGCGCACCGGCAGGTCTTCCGCACCCGCACCGCCTCCGAGCGGGCCGGCTTCTTCACGGGGAACCTCGCCAACGGCATGGGCTACGGCTGGTGGAACGACAAGCACACCCGCCACCACGCCAACCCCAACCACGAGGAGCTCGACCCGGACGTCTCGCCGGGTCTGTTCGTCTGGTCCAAGCGCCAAGCGCGCATCGCCCAGGGGATCGACCGGTTCTTCGGCAAGTACCAGGCGCAGTTGTTCTTCCCGATCCTCACCCTCGAGGGCCTCAACCTCAACTGGTCGGGCATCAAATCCGTCCTCAAGCCGGGCCTGAAGCACCGCGCGCTGGAGGCCACGCTGCTGGCGATCCACTTCGTCGCCTACGCGGCGGCCGTGTTCCTGGTGCTCTCGCCGGGCAAGGCGATCGTGTTCATCCTCGTGCACAAGGCCCTGTGGGGCCTGTACATGGGCTCGATCTTCGCCCCGAACCACAAGGGCATGCCGACCTTCGTCGGCGAGCAGCAGCTCGACTTCCTGCGCAAGCAGGTCCTGACCTCCCGAAACGTGCGTGGCGGCCGAATGATCGACGCGGCCATGGGCGGCCTGAACTACCAGATCGAGCACCACCTGTTCCCGGGCATGCCCTCGCCGCACCTGGGCAAGGCCCAGCCGATCGTGCGCGAGTTCTGCGAGGAGAAGGGCATCCCCTACCACGCGACCGGGCTGATCCAGTCCTGGCGCGAGGCCCTCGGCGAGCTGCACCGCAACGGCGAACCGCTGCGCAACCCGCAGCCGTCCAAGGCATTGTGAGCAACACCCGTCGAGCGAAGGCCGCCCACTGCACGAGTGGGCGGCCTTCCTCTGTTCCGCGCTCTATTCGACGGCGTTCGCGGCCTGGTCGCGCAGTGAGCGCACGTGCTGCTCCAGGCCCATGAGCTTGCCGAACAGGCTCATGTACTCGTCCTTGTCGGTGCTGGGGTTGACCCGCTGGAGGCGCCTTTTGAGGTCGGCGACCTCGGCTTCCACGACGGGGCGCTGGATGCGGGCCAGCAGCGTGCGCACGTAGACCGCGTCCGGTTCGCGGTCGATTCGCAGCTCCTCGACGGCCAGCTCGTTCACCAGCGCCTGCGCGGCGATCTCGGTGCAGGCGGCCGAGACGGCGGCGATCCAGTTCACGCCCGAGGCGGCCTTCGCCGCCCCCCCGGCCGCGGCGACCGCCTCGCGCACCGCCCGGTAGTTCGAGTCGGTGTACGGGACGGCGTCGACCGCGTCGAAGTAGGGCCCGGCGACCTGCGGGTGCTGGAGCGCGAGCTTGAGCACCTCGCGTTGGGCGCGCAGCTGCGTCGAATCGGCGTCGCGGCTGCGCCTGGGGGCGGGCACCTGCTCGGCGGCCTGGCCGGAGGCGGACCCGGCGCCCGCGACGGCGCGGCGCAGCTCGGCCTTCTCCTTGCCGAGGCGCCCGGCGTAGTCGCCGATGTACTCGTCGACGAGGCCGCGGTCCTTGACGCGGGCCAGCAGCGGCGCTATGGCGCGGGTGGCGTGCAGGCGGCCTTCGGCGGTGTCGAGGTCGTGCTTGGCGATCTCGCGGTCGAGCGCGAACTGGACCAGCGGCGTGTGCCGCTCGATGAGCTCGCGCACCGCCTCGTCGCCGCCGTGCTGGCGCAGTTCGCACGGGTCGCGGCCGTCGGGGGTGACGGCGATGTAGGTCTGGGAGACGAAGCGCTGCTCCTCGTCGAAGGCCTTGAGCGCGGCCCGCTGCCCCGCCTCGTCGCCGTCGAAGGTGAAGATGATGCGCCCGTTGGCGGTCTCGGAGTCGAACAGGAACCGCCGCAGGATGCGGATGTGCTCGGCGCCGAAGGCGGTGCCGCAGGTGGCGACCGCGACGGGGACGCCGGCGAGGTGGCAGGCCATGACGTCGGTGTAGCCCTCGACGATGACCACGCGCCCGGTCTTGGCTATCTCCCGGCGGGCGAGGTCGAGCCCGTACAGCACCTGGGACTTCTTGTACAGCGGCGTCTCGGGCGTGTTGAGGTACTTCGGGCCCTGGTCGTCGTCGAAGAGCTTGCGGGCGCCGAAGCCGATCGTCGAGCCAGAGGAGTCGCGGATCGGCCAGACCAGGCGGCGGCGGAAGCGGTCGATGAGGTTGCCGGTGCGGCTGGGTTTGGCCAGGCCGGCGCCGGTCAGCTCCTCGGCGGTGAAGCCCTTGGCCCGCAGGTGCTTGGTGAGGGCGTCCCAGGCGTCGGGGGCGTAGCCGCAGCCGAAGGTGGCGGCGGCCTCGCGGTCGAAGCCGCGGTCGGTCAGGAAGCGGCGGGCAGACCCGGCCTCGGGTGTCAGCAGTTGTCTCGTGTAGAAGTCGGCGGCGGCGGTGTGGGCCTCCAGCAGCCGCTGCTTGAGGCCGGGCTGGGAGGAGGGGCCGCGCCGGACGCGGCCGTCGATGTCCTCATAGGTCAGTTTGAGGCCGGCGCGGGCCGCGAGGCGCTCGACGGCCTCGACGAAGGTGAGCCCGTCGAGCTCGGTGAGGAAGGTGATGGCGTCGCCGCCGACGCCGCAGCCGAAGCAGTGGTAGACGCCGCGGGCGGGCGTGACGTTGAAGCTCGGCGAGCGCTCGTCGTGGAAGGGGCACAGCCCTTTGAGATTGCCGCCACCGGCATTGCGCAGGGTGACGCGTTCACCGATCACGTCGGCGATGTCGACGCGTTCGCGCACCAGCTGGATGTCAGCGTCTCGGATCCGGCCCGCCACCACTCACCTCACTTCGAAGACCTTCCCATTCTGCCCCCTGGGGCCGACGCTCCGGCCGCAGCGGCCCGGCCGTGTGAGGGAACCGTCCGACGCGCGTCACACTTGAGTGATCGTCATGTCCCGGAACGCTTCCGGTGGGCCGCTTCGCCGTACCATGTTCCTCAGTCGATCGTTTCCCGACCACGCCTCACCGCCCGGCACCTCAATCCGCTAGAGTCGCCTATCATGCCGGACCCAACGCCCGAGCAGCCTCCCTCCTGGCCCCCTGCCAGCGAGCCGGCGGCCACACCCACCAATCCTCCCCGCATCACCGCGCGCGGGGTGGGTCACCTGCCCTCCTCTCAGCCGGAACCGGCGGAGGAGGACGTTCTGGGGACGGGCGCCCAGGAGCCGGCGCCCGACGGCTTCGCCGGGCTCACCGCGGACGCGCCGCTGCCGAGCCGGACACCCGAGGCGCCTTCGCCCGCGCCTCCGCCCACACCTCCAGCCGCGCCTCCGCCTCCGCCCCCGGTCGAGCCGGAGTTCCCGCGCCGACAGGAGTGGGGCGAGGCGCCGGACATGAGCGGCCAGTGGCCGCCGCCGGAGAACCAGGACTGGATCAGCCGGCAGTCCCGCACCGGCGGCTGGGGCGGCCCCCAGGGCGGAGCGCCCTGGCCGGATCCCGCCGCCGAACCGGAGCCCTCGCCGTCCGAGCAGTCCTACGCGCCGAGTCCGAACGCCGCGCCGTACGGCTCCGACCCGTACCAGGCCGCCGGGCACCAGGCCGAGGCCTTCACATCCGAGCCGTACCAGGGGGGCACCTACCAGAGCGGCGCGCAGGCCGAGCCCTACCGGCAGGCAGACCAGTACGGGGCCGAGCTCGCCCCCGAGCCGCCCGCTTCGGCGTACTCGGACACGTACCAGGCGGCGCCGTCGGTGCCCGCCCAGGCCGAGCCCGTGCAGTCGGAGCCGCCGCGCTCAGAACCGCCGCGGTCCGAGCCGGCGCCTCCGCCGCCGTCGGACGGCAAGGTCGCCGCCCCGCCGACCCACGCGGGCGTCCGCTACGCGATCTACGGCATCGGCGGGGTCATCACCCTCGGCCTCATCATCGCCATCGTCATCATGCTCGGCGGGCCGCCCGCCAGCGAACCGAGCGAAGAGGGCGAGGGCGGCGACGGCTCGTCCGACGGGGGCGCCGAGACCGGCGAGGCCCTCGACGCCGAGCGCTACGCCGAGCTGGCCGCCGCCGCGGGCACCGCCGAATGGTTCGAGTACCGCTACGGCACGCCCGGCGAGAACGCCGCCTCCGAGGAGCTCGCGGCGGTGAGCGGCAACGCCGTCACCGCGGAGCCGCTCTTCGGCGACGCCGACCGCAGCGTCCAGGGCCAGCTCGCCTACGTGACCGACGACGGCGAACTCTCCGGCGTCGACCACGTCTCCGTCCTCGAGTCCACCGACGACCAGCTGGGCATCACGCCCCGCGCCGGAGGCCGGTTCTCAGAGGAGGGCGTCCCCGAGCTCGAACTCGAGGAGGGGAGCACCGCCGACTGCGTCGCGGGCCTCGGCGGCGAGCTCGGCGCGCCCGTCGCGCTCGCGCGCCCCGAGCAGAGCGGCGAGATCAACGCCCACTCGGTGATCGTCTTCTCCGGCGGCGTCCTCGCCACCGCGGGCATCAGCGGGGCGCAGGGCGGCACCTGCCTCCAGCTCCCCGAGGGGCTGGTCCCGACCGACGTGGCGCTCACCGACGGGAACGAGCTGGCGCTCGTCACCACCTGGAACCCCGCCGAGCAGACCGGCGCGCTGGTCGTGGTGGCCCTGGCCGACAAGGCCGGCTCCTACAACTCGAGCTGGTCCGAGCCCTATCCGGGCCTCCCGAACGCCGGGCACTTCGGCAGCGCCGAGATCGTCGGCCAGGTCGAGCTGCCGCTGACCGCGCCGACCTCGGTCGACGCCTGGTCGGACTCTTCGGGCTCGCTGAGCACCGGGCGCACCACCGTCGAAGAGGAGCCGCACGCCGACACCGTCGCCACCGCCGCGTACGCCCTGGTCGGCTCGCTCAGCGAGAGCCAGGCCGTCAAGGTCGACCTGACCGCCGTCCTCACCGGGCTGGCGGCGCAGCACATCGAGGGCGCCGAGTTCGCCTTCGAGGCCGCGGCCTCCGAGCCGGCCTCCTTCGGCGGCGGCGTGGCCGACGTGGCGCTCAACGGCGAGACCTTCGCCGTGGCGACCGGCGACGGCGTCGTCCACGAGCTCGACGCCGAACTGGCCGAGACCGCCGCCGTCGAGGTCGGGCCGAACCCGAGCTGCCTCGTGGTCGGCGCGCAGAGCGGGCAGTTCATCGCCACCACCCGCGGCGACTCGGCGGTGCGCTGGATCTCCGGCGGCGAGGTCGTGAACGAGCTGGCCGACGCGCGCCTGACCGACGCGCTCTGCGCCTCCGAGACGCCGGCGCTCGACGTCCAGGGCTATGGGGGCGCCGCCACGGTGCTGCTCGTCTCCGATTACGAGGGCCAGGCGCTCCACACGTACCTGGTCGGCCCTGCGACGCTCCCGAGCGGCGCGGAGGTCGGCGGCGACGGCTTCGCCTACGGCGGCGCCTACCCCGTCCAGGGGCGCCCGTTCGACGCCTCGGTGACACTCGACCTGGAGTAGGAGCCGCCCGCTCCATCGGCGCCGTTCCGCACATCGGCGGCGCTCGGCTTGGAGCGGGCGGCTCCCGCTGGGATAATCGAGCGGTGACCAAGCAGCTCTCCCTCGCGGGCGGTCCCGTGGACCCGCCGGTGGTGCTGGCCCCGATGGCCGGCATCACCAACCTGCCGTTCCGCAAACTGTGCAGGGAACAGGGTGCGGGAATCTACGTGTGCGAGATGATCACCGCGGCGGCGCTCGTCGAGCGCAACCCGAAGACGATGCGGCTCATCGAGTTCGACGCCGAGGAGGAGACCCGCAGTCTTCAGCTGTACGGCGTGGACCCCGACGGGATGCGACGCGCCGTCGAGATGGTCGCCGAGGAGGACCTGGCCGACCACATCGACTTGAACTTCGGGTGCCCGGTGCCGAAGGTCACCCGCCGCGGCGGGGGCTCGGCACTGCCGTGGAAGCGGCACCTGTTCCGCCGGATCGTGACCGCCGCCGTCGACGCCGCCGCTCCGGCCGGGATCCCGGTCACGGTGAAGATGCGCAAGGGCATCGACGACGAGCACCTCACCTACCTCGACGCGGGCAGGATCGCCGAGGACGCCGGGGTGGCGTGGGTGGCGCTGCACGGCCGCACCGCCGCCGAGCGGTACTCGGGCACCGCCGACTGGGAGGCCGTCGCCTCGCTCAAGGAGGCCCTGGACGTCCCGGTGCTCGGCAACGGCGACATCTGGGAGGCCGACGACGCGCTCCGCATGGCCGCCGAGACCGGCTGCGACGGCGTCGTGGTCGGGCGCGGCTGCCTGGGAAGGCCGTGGCTGTTCGGGGACCTGGAGGCGGCGTTCGCGGGCCGCGGCGAACGCCGGCTGCCGAGCCTCGGCGAAGTGGCGGCGGTCATGGCCAGGCACGCGGCGCTGCTGGTCGACTGGATCGCGGGCGCCGAGTCCTACGAGGCCAGGCGCAACATCCCGGCCGAGGAGCACGGCTGCAAGGAGTTCCGCAAGCACGTGGCGTGGTATCTCAAGGGCTTCCCGGTGGGCGGCGAGCTGCGGCGCGCGCTGTCGATGGTCTCGAGCCTGGGCGAGCTCGACGACCTGCTCGGCAAGCTCGACGCCGACGCGCCGTTCCCCGAGGCGACGCTCGGCAAGCCGCGCGGGCGCACGAACAGCCCCGGCAAGGTGCCCCTCCCCGAGGGCTGGCTCGACGACCGCGAGGACGCCGCCGTCCCCGAGGGCGCCGAGCTCGACACCTCGGGCGGCTGAGCGCCGCGGCAGGCGCGCAAAAGGGGGCCTCCGGTGCCGGGAGGCCCCCTTTTGGTCCGGTGCGGCTACTCGCTCTGGGGCGACTTGCCGTACTTCTTGTAGAACTTGGCGACGCGGCCCTCGTCGTCCAGGACGCGGCTCTTGCCGGTCCAGAACGGGTGCGAGGCCGAGGAGATCTGGACGTCGACCACCGGGTAGGTGTTGCCGTCCTCCCACTCGACCGTCTCGTCCGAGCCGAGGGTCGACCTGGTCAGAAACGAGTAGTCGGCGCCTCTGTCACGGAAGACGACGTAGCCGTATTCCGGGTGGATATCCTGCTTCATGGTGTCATTCCCCCCGCCTGGGCGATGTCCTCGAGCCGGGGCTCGGCTCGATCCAGGTCTCAGTCTGGGGACAACCGGCGGGCGGAACGGAAAATTCCCGCCGCCGCGGAAGCCCAGAGTGTCGGTTGTCCGACTCAGAGAGATCGGCCACAGTGGCGAAACGCCGGATATACGGAGAATCTCCTGGTGGACATGGGCCTCTGCGCTCGACCGCATCCGAAAACTCATACACGACCGTCGCACGGGAGCGCTACCCTGGTCGGAGCGAGCGCGCTGTGAGGATGCTCTCAGACCCGAAACCACGTGAGCAACTTCTGCGTTTAGCTCGTTAAACGTAAGGAGCATGACAGCAATGGCCCAGCAAGTGGAGACCGTCTCGTTCGAGGCGATCGAAGAGGACCTGCCCGGCGAGCGACCCTCGGCCGAGGTCCCGACCAGCCCCGCCTCACTGTGGGCGTCGGAGAGCAAAGTCCACTACTCCATCACCCACACCGGCGAATGCGACACCCGAGCCTGGATCGACTGCGACTGCGTCATCCACATCGACTGAGCAAGGCCGGAAAGCGGCATCTGTCTTCATACCGCCCACTCGGCGAGCCCGAGGCGGGCGGGCCGTCCACCACTACCGCGTCCGCCTCGGCGGGACGGGCGGAGCTCCAAGCCCAGTCTTCGGCGAGCCGAGCGGGTCGGCCGCGGTCTTCGGGGCGGGCCTCACTCGACCTCCACCATCGAGCCGCAGTGCTCCGCGGCCGTCGAGCCCGGCGTCAGCGTCACGCCGCCCGCCATGTCGAACTCGGCGTGGACGCCGTCCGGCGAGATGCCGCAGTTCAGCCTGGTCCGCCGCTCGCCGCCGTCCTCCTCGACGATCACGGCCTCGACCTCGACCGAGCCCGGCTCGGTGGTGAACAGCTCGAAGGACCGCTCGGTGGAGCCCGGCAGGTACATGTACGCCGCGGTCACCTGCGGATACGCCGTGATCTCCCACGTCGCATCGGCGGGGATGTCGATGCGTTCGTCCCCCGGCGGCGGCGCGAACGGGCAGCCGTCGGCGGGGGCCCGCTCCGCGCAGGCGTCGAGGCGGGCCCTGAGCGCCTCGTCGAGGGCCCGCCGCCCTTCCTCCGACAGCTGCGGCCACGGCTGCGGCAGCCAGGTCGTCGCGTGCTCGCCGCCGAGCTCGATGAACTGGTCGCCGAGCACCAGGACCGGGTACACGCCGAGGTCCAGGGTCGCCGGCTGGGACTCGTACAGCTCGTACACGCCGGGCAGCAGCAGCACGTGCGACTCCTCGCCCGGGTCGGCGGAGTACCCGTTGAGCTCGAGGTGGCCGAAGCCCTCGGGTATGTGCTCGGTGCGGGCGAGCGCATTGCGGACGACCGGGTCGCCGCCTTCGAGGCCCACCCGGTAGCGGTGGCCGAGCCGGGTGCCGTCGTGCGCCTCGATCTCGGCGTACACCTCCGCCGTCGCGCCTCTCGGGGTCTCGGTGTAGGCGACCTGGGCCACCTGGACGACCTCCCAGCGGTCGTCGAGGGCCTCGGCGACGAGGAACCGCTCGGAGCCGTCGCTCTCGCCCGCCAGCGCCAGGGCGGCGCCCACGTCGCCCGCGCGGACGGCCTCCAGGAACGACCTGACGGCCTCCTCTGCGGCGGGCTCGCGGAGGGGCAGCCATTTGGACACCGCCACGACGCCGGCGGCGAGCATGACGACGGCCGCGGTGAACACCAGGACGACGTTGGGGAGGCGGGGACGCGAAGGCGGCGGGTCCGGTTCGGGTTCACCGTCGAGCGCGATGGTGATCTCCGAATCCGGTTGGGGCGCCGAGGGGTGCGACACCATGGCTCCCGGGAATCAGACTGCTACCGTTGAAATCACCAGTGTAGCGTTCTCACGAAGGACCCCCTCTATGCGCCCGATCCGCTGGGCCACCGGCGTCGCGCACACGCTGCGTGGACTCGTCACCCGAGTCCACCGCCGGACCGAGCCTCTCCCCCAGCTGCCGTTCGGGATCGCCGTCGGCGTGTCGATCCTGCTGCTGCTCATGGCGATCGAAACCGGGCCCGACCCTGACGCGGCCGTGTCCGAGGTCGACGAGCTCTCGCTCCTGGACGACGGCGAGGGCTTCGGCGACACGTACGCCACGATGGCCGCCGAGCTCGAGATCGTCGAGTTCGGCTTCGGGAGGGTGGTGGACCGGTACGGCCAGGAGCGCCTGAGTCTCGGGGCGATCATCAGGAATCCGCACGACGCGGTGGTCATGCCGAGCACGCTCGCGGTGATGTCCGAGAACGCGGAGGGCTCGCCGTTCACGGTCGAGCAGGTCTACCTCGATCACATCCCGGCCGAGTCGTCGGTCCCCGTCGGGTACGTGCTGCTGGAGCCGGCCGGCGACATCGACGAGGGCGCGCTCGACCTCGTGATCGAGGACGCGCAGATGTGGGACCCGCCCGGGGGGACCGACGCCGGCTCGTACCCCTTCGGCGAGGAGATGCGGCGCCCCCAGGTCGCCGTGGTGGACATCGAGCCGCTGTTCAGCCCCGAGGGCTACCGGGTCTCCTACCAGGTCGAGGCGCAAGAGCACCTCGGCTACGTCGATGCGGTGAAGATCGCGATCGTGTTCCGCGACGTCGAGGGGACGATCGTCGGCGGCCTGCCCGGCTGGGGCGATCCGTTCGGCGACCCCAACACCGTCCCGGGGTACCGCTCGATCCCGCCGGGGGTCTCGCTCCAGTACATCGACCTGCTCACGGCGTCCATACCCGAAGGGGCCGACCTCAATCGGATCGAGATCGGCCCCGGGGTCTAGGGCCTACAGGCGCTCGAGGAGGTAGCGCTCGACCTGGTCGAGGGCGACGCGCTCCTGCTTCATCGAGTCGCGGTCGCGGATGGTCACGGCCTGGTCTTCGAGCGTGTCGAAGTCGACGGTGACGCAGTACGGCGTGCCGATCTCGTCGGCGCGGCGGTAGCGGCGGCCGATCGCGCCGGCGTCGTCGAAGTCGACGTTCCAGCGCCTGCGCAGCCGCGCCGCGAGGTCCTTCGCCTTCGGCGAGAGGTTCTCGTTGCGGCTCAGCGGGAGGACGGCGACCTTCACCGGCGCCAGGCGCGGGTCGAACCTGAGCACGGTGCGCTTGTCGACGCCGCCCTTGGTGTTGGGGGCCTCGTCGACGTCGTAGGCTTCCAGCAGGAAGGCGAGCACCGATCTCGTCAGGCCCGCGGCGGGCTCGATGACGTACGGCGTCCAGCGCTCGCCCTTGGCCTGGTCGAAGTACGACAGGTCGGCGCCGGAGTGGGAGGCGTGGGTCGACAGGTCGAAGTCGGTCCGGTTGGCGATGCCCTCGAGCTCGCCGAATTCGCCGCCGGCGAAGCGGAAGCGGTACTCGATGTCGACGGTGCGCTTCGAGTAGTGGCTGAGCTTGTCCTTGGGGTGCTCGTAGCGGCGCAGGTTCCCTTCGGAGAGGCCGAGGTCGACGTACCAGTTCCAGCGCTCCTGGAGCCAGTACTCGTGCCATTCCTCGTCGGTGCCCGGCTCGACGAAGAACTCCATCTCCATCTGCTCGAACTCGCGGGTGCGGAAGATGAAGTTCCCCGGCGTGATCTCGTTGCGGAAGGACTTGCCGGTCTGGGCGATGCCGAACGGCGGCTTCTTGCGCGCGGCGGTCATGACGTTCGTGAAGTTCACGAAGATGCCCTGGGCCGTCTCGGGGCGCAGGAAGTGCTCGTTCTCGGTGTCCTCGACGGGGCCGAGGTAGGTCTTCATCAGGCCGTTGAACATGCGCGGCTCGGTGAGCGAGCCGCGGGCGCCGCAGTTGGGGCAGGCGAGGTCGTGCAGGCCGCCCTCGGGCTCGCGGCCGTCGTGCTTCTCCTGGTAGGCCTCGATGAGGTGGTCGGCGCGGAAGCGCTTGTGGCACGACTGGCACTCGGTGAGCGGGTCGGTGAACTCCTTGACGTGGCCGCTGGCCTCCCACACCTGGCGGTTGAGCACGACGGCCGAGTCGATGCCGACGACGTCGTCCCGCTGGCGCACCATCGCGTTCCACCATTCGCGGCGGATGTTCTCCTTGAGCTCCACGCCGAGCGGACCGTAGTCCCAAGCCGAGCGGGTGCCTCCGTAGATCTCCGAGCTGGGGAAGACGAAGCCACGGCGTTTGCTCAGGCTGATGAGTGCGTCGGTGCGGTCTTGGGACACGATGATTCCTCTCGATCCGGCTGGCGGTCGGTGAGACTGCTGATGATTCTCAGAACATGACCATGTTCGAGCTGTAAGTGGTGGTCGGGCAATCCGATTTCGCGACGGGCGAGAGCCGCCGCGGCCACCGCTGAGCAAGCCTACCTCGCAGCGGTCGACGCGCTGTCGGCTCCCCTCTCGACCGAGGGCGGGCCATGTGTCGGCCTCTCCGGCGAAGCCGACGAGCCGTGAGTCGGTTCGGCCGCCGCTCGGCGGGCGGGCGCCGCCGCTCCTACCGGTCTCCTTGCCGCAGGTCGGACAGGTGCTGCTCGAAGCCCTCGCGGGCCTCGGCGAACTCCGGGGAGGCCAGCCAGCCGAGGGCCTCCTCCCCCACGCCGATCGCCCCCGGCACGTCGTCGAGCTCGGAGAGCAGCCACATCGTCTGGTGCGCGGTCAGACTCGCCCGCTCCAGCAGCAGCGGGCCGTCCCGGAACACCGCGAGCGCGCGGCGCTGGAGGTCGAGCACCGGCTCGGCCTCGTCGCGGCGCAGCCCCGGCTCCCCGGCCTGGCTCTCCAGGAACTGGAAGGTCAGCTGGGCGTGCTGCCGGTAGGTCTCGCCGAGCTCGAAGCGGCACGTCTCCTTGACCTGCTCGCTCGCCTCGGGGTCGGCGCGGACGGCCTGGAGCCGGGCGGCGAGCTGGGCCATGGTCTGGAGGCCCTCACCGAAGGCGGCGTCGCCTACGACGGTGCGCAGCAGCCACACGCGGGCGCGGCTGACGCGGGTCCAGGAGGTGAGGTCGCCGAGCTCCTCGGCCGCCGTGGCGGCGCGCGTGTAGACCTCGAGGGCGTGGTCGTGCTCGCCGAGCTTCTCGAGCAGCTCGCCGGTGAGGAACAGCGTGTCGGCGTACAGGCGGGCGGTGTAGTCGTCCTCGGCGGCCTCCATGAGCGCGAGGGCGGCCAGGCCGTGCTCGACGGCCTGCCTGGTGTCGTCGAGCCGGTCGTAGGACTCGGCGAGGTTGAAGCGGACGTTGCACACCCGCCAGACCTCGCTCTCGGGCAGGTCGGCGAGGGAGGCCTCGAGGACGGGCACGGCCTCGGCGCGGCGGTCCTGCTCGACGAGGGCGACGCCCATCAGGTGGCGGGCGATGGCCGCGGGGACGGCCATGCCGGCGGCGTCGCAGTGGATCGAGGCCTGGAGCGCGTGCTCGTAGGTGCCGGGGTGGTCGCCCAGGCGCATCGAGAACTCGGCGGCCTGGAGGTGGAGCTTCGCGGCGACGCCGCGGCCCGGATCGGTCCCGAGCGCGGCGATGCCCTCGCGGGCGGCCTCCAGGGCGGCCTCGAACTCGCCGGCGAGGGCGAGCTGGTCGGCCAGGTCGGCGTCGGCGCGGGCGACGGCCCAGCCGGCCTCGGCGTCCTGGGCGATCCGCAGGCCCTCGCGCAGCAGCGCGGTCTTGGCCTCGGTGTCGGTGGTGAGGCGGGCGCGCAGGTCGGCGAGGTCGCAGCGGCGGATGAGCGCGTAGCGGCGCTCGGGGAAGGCGGCCAGTTCGGCGTCGAGGGCGCGGGCGCGCTCGGCGAGCTCGGCGGGGACGGACGCGAGGTCGTCCCCGGCGGCGATGTACTCGGCTCGGAGGGCGAGCACCTGGCTGGTGTGGAAGCTGCGGTCGTCGATGCGCTGCTCTTCGCGCAGGCGGTGGGCGCCGTCGACGATCCGGGCGGCGCCGGCGCGGGCGCGGTCCGGTTCGGTCTCGGCCAGGTGCAGCAGCGCGAAGGCGTCGGCGACGAGGGCGCGGCCGGGCTGCCCGGCGAGGCCGTACAGCTCGGAGGCGCGGGCGAGCCCGGCGAGGACCTCGGCGGGGTCGTCGGACTCGGTCGCCTGGGCGTGGGCGATCTCGGCGCGGTGCTCGGCGATGAGCTCGATGCCGAGCGAGTCGGCGATGGCGCCGACGCGCAGCCAGGCCTTCCAGGTGTCGGGCGAGCAGCGGTCGTAGGCGGCGTAGGCGGCGTCGATGGCCTTGTCGAGGTCGGGGCCCTCGACCCGCTCGGGAGCGAGGGGGGCGGCGGGGGGCTCCTTCGCCTTGAGCTCCTTGAGGCCCAGGTGGACCGGCTCGGGATAGGGCGTGGAGTCGACGACGCAGGCGGAGGCGGTCGAGTGGTGGTCGTTGCCGTTGCGGGCGTCGAACTTGGCGACGATGGCGGTCCGTTCGGCCTCGGCCCAGTCGTGGAGTTCGGCGGCGGTCCAGTCGCGGCCGCCGGGCCCGGGCACGGCGGCGTCGGCGAAGCCGAGGGCCTGGAGGCGCCGACAGGTGAGGACGGCGACCTCCAGGAGGCGCTGGCGGTCCCTGACGCCGAGGTCGAGGTCGAAGAAGCGGGCGTGGTCGGCGAGGATCTCGACGGCGCGGGCCTCGTTGCCGGTGAGGGCGCAGAACTCGACGTGGAGGGCGATCATCGCGACCATGTCCTCTTTGCCCTTGCACATCATGTAGCCGCGCATGTGGTTGGCGCGGGCCTGCTCGGGCCTGCCGAGTTCGACCAGGGGGACGAGGGACAGGGCGAGGGCGTAGTGGGGCTCGTGGGCGCAGGTGTACTCGCCGGTCAGGACGGGGTCGAGCATCTCCATGCACGCGTCGGCGCTGTCCTCCTCGGCGTAGAAGACGATGGTGGCCAGAGAGGTGTACTGGCATGCGGCGCAGTCGGACATGTCGTCCTCCTCGGCTTCGCCGAGGGCCTCGATGGCGGCGGCGACGCGGTCGTAGTCGCCGATGTGGAAGGCCAGCTGCATGTCGTAGGCGGCGGGGGCGTGCATCGAGTAGCCGGCCTCGGCGTAGCGGCTGCGCATCTCGGACAGCCAGTGCTCGATGGACTCCAGCGGCACGTCGGGCTGCTCGATCATCTTGTCGACGATCCACTTGAACGTCCAGTACAGCGACCTGGTCAGGTAGGCGTCGAAGTGGTCGGGGCTGGTGTCGAAGTTGCGCAGGAGCCGGGCGAAGGGGATGAGGATGCGCGTGGAGTCGCGGGAGAACTCGTAGGCGTCGACCAGGCCGTTGAGCGCGTAGTTGACCAGTTCGGGGTCGCCGATGGCGTCGGCGGCCTCCACGGCCCGCTCCAGGGCCGCGACCTTCGTCTCGCTCGCCTCTTCGAAGCGGGCCTCGTTGAGCAGTCGCCAGATCGCATCGGGGTCAGGAGTCGACATGGCCAATCCTTCGTGACGGTTCAAGCGGTTTCGGGTTGGGTCTCCCCCGTCGGGTCGGGGGCGGGGAGGTCCGGGGTCGCCGGTCTGGTCCTCACTCTCTGGTGACGTGTTCGAGCAGGTTCATGAACGAGCGGTTCAGCAGCGCGGTGTCGGCCGCGCGCAGCGGCCGGTGGCTCATCAGGAGCGCCTGCCCGTACAGCGACTCGACCGCCGTCCCGGCCAGTTCGGGGTCACCGATGGCGCTGACGCGGCGGACGGTGGGGTTGCGGTGGTTGAGGACGAGCTGGGCGCGGGCCGCGTGCTGCTTGATGGAGGCGAGGATGCCGCCCCACAGGTCGTCGGCCTCGGCCTCGGCTTCGGCCCGCTGGCGTTCGCGGCGGGCCTCGCGGTCGTCGAGGAGCAGGGCGGGCACGGAGACGGGGTTGAACTCGCGCAGGACGACGTCGACGTCGACCGCGTCGAGGCGGGCGCGGGCGGCGGCGAGGAAGGACTGGAGGGCCAGTTCGGTCTCGCCGGGGAGCGGGTCGAGGTTCGCGGAGATGACGCCGGGCTGGAGCGACTCGACCTTGATCTGCGGGTCGAGGCGCGGCAGTGCCCCGACGAGTTCGGCGTCGTAGGTGTAGCCGCCGTTGACCACGCCGATGCCCTGGGCGGCGGCGATCTGGGCGACCTGGCGGTACTCGTCGACGGTGGCGGCGAGGTAGACCGGCTGGTGGGCGCGGGCGAAGTCGATGAGGTTCGAGGCGCCGTCGGTGGTCTCGAAGCGCAGCCACGGCAGCATGGCCTCGAGTAGTTCGGCGTCGTGGCGGGCGAGCGCCTTGACGCCGAGCTCGTGGACGGCGAGGAATGCCTCCAGGCGGCTCGGGTCGGTCGAGGCGAGCTTGGCGAGCCAGTCGCGGATCTGGGCGCCGATCGCGTCGCGGGCGACGGCGAGGGCCTCGTCGTCGTAGAGGGACTCGCGGCTGGCGGTGGGGCGCAGCGCATCGGTGTCGACGACGCAGCGGACGAAGAAGGCCCATTCGGGGACGAGGTTGTCGGCGGTGTCGGTCAGGAGCATCCGCTTGAGGTGCACGCGGTGGGCGGGGCGCGCCGAGGGCGAGGTGGCGTGCGGCAGGACGAACGCGGCGCCCTTGATGCCGGCCAGGGGCACGTCGAGGTCGATGACGTCGAGCGGGGAGAAGCCGAGGGTCTCCTCGCAGTAGGCGTTGAGCGCGAGGCGGCGGGCCGTCGCGGTCGGCCAGGGGCGTTCCCACAGCGGCGGCGTGTCGGTGACCCGCACGGTCTCGCCGCCGCCTTCGACGGTGATGTCGACCGGCAGGAGCGAGCCGTACTCGCGGGCGAGGTCGACGACTTTGCCGGGGGCGAGCCACTGCTCGCCGGGGCGGGCGAGGAGTTCGACGACGGTGCCCGGCTCGGGTCGCTCGCCCTCGGGCAGTTCGGTGACGGTGTAGGAGCCGTCGTCGCGGGCCGACCAGCGCACGGCGGCCGCGTCGCGTTCCCTGGCCGAGCGGGAGGTGACGGTGATGACCGAGGCGACGGTGAAGCACGCGAGCAGGCCGATGCCGAACTGGCCGAGGAAGTCCCGGCGGGCGCCCTCGATCTCCTCGTCGCGTTTGGAGGAGCCGCCGATGGTGGCGAGCAGCTTGTGGACTTCGGCGGCGGTCAGGCCCACGCCGGGGTCGGTGATGGTCAGGCGCTGCCCGTCGGTGGCGATGCGGACCTCGCCGGGGGCGGCGGGCTCGAAGGCGCGGCGCGCGGTGATCGCGTCGACGGCGTTCTGGAGCAGCTCGCGGACATAGACCTTCGGAGACGAGTACAGGTGGTGGGACAGCAGATCCACCAGGCCGCGCAGATCCACTTGGAACGTGTGGGAAGTGGGCGTTATGTCAGACACGGTGCGTCCTGCTTCGCTCGGAGGTCTCTCGGCGTGAGTCAGACTAGCAAACCCGCGCACCACCGCCCGGTTGTCGATGTCCGGTAATCTGACCGCTACAACCTGCCCCAAAACCCGAGGAAATCAATGACTTTCCCTCCCCAGCAACCTCCTTCGCCATCCGGGTACCAGTCGGTCCCGCCTCGGCCGCCGACCATGGGGCCCGGCGGCGCCTACGGTCCGACGGCGGGGCCCGCCGGCCAGCCGGTCCCCGGCCAGATGGCCGCGCCGGTGATGACGATGGACAAGCCCGGCACCGTCACCGGCATCCAGGTGATCCTGTGGATCTTCCTCGCCATCGCCGCAGTCGGCGACGTCTTCTCGATCATCAACATGATCGACTTCTTCCACCCGCTGAGCCTGATCGCCTTGGCCTACGCCCTGTACACCACGATCCAGTCGGTGCTGACGCCCGTGCACATCGCACGGGGCAAGCGCTGGGCGTGGATCTGGAACCTGGTGTCGGCCATTATCGGTCTGGTCTTCGCGGCCGTCGGCATCGTCTTCGGGACCATCGCGTTCGGGAACGGCGGCGAGATCGCGCTCGCGGTCGGCGGCGTTCTGGCCGCGCTCTACGGCACGCTGCTGGGGCTGCTGTGCTCCAAGTCGGCGCGGCAGTGGATCCTCATGCACCGCATCCAGCGAGGCGAGGTGCAGGTGTCGGGCATGCCGGGGGCGCCCGGCGTGGCCGGCCCGCCGCAGCCGGAGCGCCCGGAGACCAGGCCGGGCGCGGCCACCGTCGCCGTCATCGCGGTGTGGCTGTTCGCCGCGCTGTGCGCGTGGGGGGTGTGGGTCAACGTCGACAGCGCGATGGCCGAGAACGCCAGGTACTCCGAGTACACGTCGCTGCCTGGGGCGTTCCTGGACGGCGACAACATCTGGATGCGGGGCATCCCGACCGTCGTCTACGCGGTGCTGCTGATCTGCGCCGTCATCTGCGCGCCGGGGCTGATGAAGGGCTCGGCGGCGGCGAGGGTCTTCGGCGTCGTGTGGTCGATCGGCGCGATCCTCTCGGCGGGGCTCCTGCTCGTCTTCGTGTACCTCGAATACCGCGAGTACCGCGACTTCATCCCGCCGTGGGAGTCGAATCCCTACCCGATGATGTTCGCCCGCCACATCGCTCTCCAAGTGCTGGCGGTCGCCGTCTTCGCGCTCATGCTCGTGCCCGGCGTCCGGAAGTGGACGCCGCGCAGACCGGCCGCGGCGCTCGTCATGATGGTCCCCATGGGGCAGCCGGGGACGGGGGCGCCGCAGGCCGTCCCGCCGCAGCGGTATCCGCCGTCGCGGTTCTAGGGCGGGAGGCGGCCGTTCGGCGGTGGAGGGGGCCTCGTCGCGCGGCGACCGCGGCTCAGCGCAGGAGCCCGCCGCTCAGGAGCGGAGCGAGGACCTCGTCGCGCAGCGACCGCGGGTCGTCGTCGACGACGGTGCGCATGCCGCCGTGGCGCAGGACCGCCAGGCCGTGGACGGACGCCCAGGCGGCGCGCAGCGCGGCCGGCGGCGGCACCGCGAGCCGCCCGGCGGCCTCGAGCCTGGCGATGACGCCGCCTAGGACGTCGAGGGCCACGGCGCCTTCGGCTCGGGGCTCGCGGCCGCGGTTGTGGAACATGACTTCGAAGTGGGCCCGGTGCTCGTCGGCGAAGGCGAGGTAGGCCAGGCCCGCGTCGAGCAGGGCCTGGGCCGGGTCCTCGGCGGCCGCGGCCGCGCGCAGGCGGTCGGCCAGGAGCGTGAAGCCCTCGGCGGCGAGCGCGCCGAGGAGGTCGGCCTTGCCGCCGTAGTGGCGGTAGGGGGCGGCGACGCTCACGCCCGCTTCGGCGGCGGCCTGCTTCAAGGTGAAGGCGTCCGCGCCGTGCTCGGCGATGAGGCGCAGCGCGGCGTCATGGAGGGCCCTGCGCAGCGAGCCGTGGTGGTACGGCGTCGTGGTCCCCATGCCGTTCTCCCTTCACCGCCGCCACGAGGGTGTAGGCGGACGCGCCCACGGCGACGGCCACCACGCAGGCAAGCTTAAGCCAGGCCAGGGACGCGTGGAGGGGGGCGAGGAGCTCGGGGAAGCCGAGCGGGTCGGCGAGCATCGCCAGGGACACGGCGTTCTCCGCGGCGTCGACGGCCGCCGGGAGCGCGGCCGCGGGGGCGAGGCGGCGCAGCCGCCGGGAGGCTCGGGGGGCGCGGCGCTCCAAGAGCGCGGAGGCGAGCATGGTGATCGAGACCAGGGCCGCGGCGAGCGCGAGCATCCAGAGGTAGTCGAAGCGTTCGGTGGTGACCATGCGGTCGAGGGTGCCCTGGTCGAGGAGTGTCCGGTGCCAGTCGCGGGCGAGTGCGGCGTCGGCGTTGTGGTTGGAGCGCAGGAGGGTCGTCGGGTGCTCGGCGGTGGCGAACAGCGCTTGGAGGCGGATCTGGGCGGCGAGGGCGGCGGCGATGCCGACCGCGGCGAGGGCGGCCCAGGCCAGGCGGCGGTTCACGGGCCCGCCACCGTGACGCGGACGCGGCGGCGGCCCCACATGGCGAGGCCGCTGATCAGCGCGAGCGGGAAGACCACGGCCATGATCACCGGTTTGAGGCCGAGGGCCCAGGAGTCGGGGAAGTACACGTAGCAGCCGATGGCGGCGGCGAGGAGCAGGTGCGCGGCGCGGAACGCGGCGCGTCTGACACGAGGGCTCATGTGCCTATGTTAATCGCATTAACATCCGGGTGGCAAGAGCGGCCGCCTCCTCGGCGGCCGGATCTAGCCGGTCTGGTCCCAGCCGCAGACGGTGGTGTCGACGGACTCGGGGCCCTGCTCGATGAGGATGCGCAGCTCCACGACCGAGCCGTCGGCGAGTTCGACCGGCACGTACGTGCCGCTCATCTCGTCGCGGACCGGTCGGACGTCGGCGCCGTCGACCTCCCAGTCGTCCCATTCCTCGATGTAGTCCTCGACCGGCCGGTCCCGCATGTCGGGGCACAGGCGGGTGTAAGCGTCGTCCCACTGCTCGTCGTCGATGTCGGAGATGAAGGCCTCGGCCGTGTCCTCGATCTTGTCCATGTAGGACTCGGTCAGCGTGAAAAGCGAGGCGAACAGGGCGACCACCACGGCGATGAGGGCCATGACGCCGCCGCCGACGCCGAACGCCAACGCGAGGGCGAACCTGCCGCTGTTGCGCTCGGCCGGCGGGGCCGCGAACGGCACCGCGACGCCTTCGAGGGCGGACATGCGCTCCGGCTGCGAGGACGGGGGCGGGGGCGGCTCGGGGGTGGCCGGCGGGAGCGCCAGCGTCTCCTCGGTGGGGGCGGGCTCGGGGGTCTCGTCCGGCGCCGAGGCGTCCGCGTCGGGCTCGGGACGCTCGGGTTCGGGGGCGGGCGACTCGGCCAGGGCCGGGGCGGTGCCGGGCTCGGGGGCGATCTGGATCGGCGCGACCATCTGCACGGGGATCGGCTCGACGTCCGGCTCGGTGTCGCGCGGTTCGGCGACGATCGGCTCGGCCGGGCGCTCCGCCGGTTCGGGCCGCGGCGCGTCGTCGTCCTGGGAGCGATCGGGGCGGTCGCTCATCGTCTGGCCTCCTGTCGGGCGGTCCCGGGGTCCTCGGAGCGGTCCGAGCCGGATCCGATCGGCTCGCCGCCCGGGGCGCACTCGGCGAGGACCTCGAAGGCCGAGGCCTCCGGCAGCGCTCGCGACAGCAGCGGGGTGGCCATCTTCACCTGGTAGTTCGACAGGGCGCGGCGGTAGGAGCCGACCCCGGCCCACTCGGTGAGCAGCAGCCAGGTCTCGTCCTCGTCCACGGCGCGCCCGAGGCGGCCGCGCACGTAGCCGTCGCACGAGGCCAGCGCCGCGAGTGCGGCTTCGGCGTCGCGCGAGAAGTCTTCCGTTTCGCCTTCGGAGACGGCGAACCGATACAGCACCAGCATCGTCCCAAGCCTACTTGGAGCATGCGGCGCACAGGCCGTGGAGTTCGAGCGTGTGTCCGACGTCGGTGAAGCCGTGCTCGGAGGCGACCTTGTTGGCCCAGCGCTCGACGGTGGGCCCGGCGACCTCGACGGTCCTGCCGCAGCTGCGGCACACCAGGTGGTGGTGGTGCTCCTCGGCCGTGCACAGCCGGTACAGGTGGTCGCCGCCGGGCAGGCGCATGACGTCGACGACGCCGGCGTCGGCGAAGGCCTGGAGGGTGCGGTAGACGGTGGTCAGCCCGATCTTGGACCCGGCGTCGCGCAGGATCGCGTGGAGGTCCTGGGCGCTCCGGAAGGCGTCGTCGGCTTCGAGCAGCTCGAGGATCGCGGTCCGCTGCTTGGTGGACCGCGCCATGTTCTCTACCGGCGGCTTAGGCACAGTGTTCACTCCGGTTCGGGTAGTGGTGGGAGACGGGTGGGCCTGCCACTGCGCTTTCCTCCTGCGTGGTCGATGGTGCGGGCCCGGGCGGACTCGGGGCTCCAACCTATCGCCCTCCAGTCCGATGCGTGCGCGCTCGCCCCGCCCGAGGCGGGGTTCGGTTTCGCCGTTCCGCCCGCGTCCGGGCCCCCGGCTAGTGCCCTTCTCTGGCGTGGTTGACGGCGTCGGTGACGATGTGGGCGATGTGGTCGTCGATAAGACTGTACGAGATCTCCCTGCCCGACCGGGTCCCGCGCACGATACCCGCCCCTCGCAGGACCCGCAAATGCTGGGAGACCAGCGGCTGTGTGACGCCGAGGACCTCCACGATCTGGTGCACGTACTTGGGCCCTTCGGCCAGCTCCATCACGATCGCGATGCGCAGCGGCGCGGCGAGCGCGCGCAGCAGCTCCCCGGCCTGCTCGTAGTCGGCTGGCGTGGATTCGGTGAGCTCGGCTTCAGTACGCACATGGCAAAAATAACGCGTCCGCGGCTCCCGGACCGGCCCAGGTGTCGCCTCCCCCACGCGAAGTCATCCCCCCGGGGACGGTTCGGCCCGCGGCAGCTCCACCTCGAGCGGCTCGCCTTCGGGCGGCAGGTGGCGGCGCCAGGTGCGGCGGACGCGGCGCACAAGGGCGGCGGCGGTGGCGGTGACGACGAAGCAGGCGACACCGATGAGCACGATGGTCGCGCCCGGCGGGACGTCCTGGACGGCCGAGGCGACGACGCCGGCCCCGGCGATGAGGAGCCCGGCGGCCATGCCGCCGTGCATGGTGGCCCGGAAGGAGCGCGTGAACTGCTGGACGGTGACCACGGGGATGACGAGCAGGGCGCTGACCAGGAGCAGCCCGACGGCGCGCATCGAGACGGAGACGACGACGGCGGTGGTCATGAGCAGCAGCAGGTTGAGCCCGGCGACGGGCAGCCCGGCGACTCGGGCGTACTGCTCGTCGGTGGCGATGGCCGACATCCAGGGCCTGAGGACCAGCATGAGCAGTGCGACGGCGGCGCCGCCGACGGCGATGGTCCAGACCTCGTCCCATCCGGCGGTGAGCAGGGACCCGAACAGGTACTGCTGGAGGTTGGCGACGCCCTTGTCGGAGGCGATGCCGGTGAGGTAGACGCCGCCGGCGATGCCGCCGTAGAACATCATGGCCAGGGCGACGTCGCCCGAGGTCTTGGAGTGGCTGCGCAGGAGCTCCATGACGACGGAGGCGGCGATGGTGGTGGCGAGCGTGGTCCACATGGGCGCGCCGCCGGTGAGGAAGCCGATGGCGACGCCGGTGAGCGCGATGTGGCCGAGCCCGTCGCCGATGAGCGCGAGGCGCTTCTGGACGAGGAAGACGCCGACGGCCGGCGCGCACAGGCCGACGGCGAGCGCGCTGATGAGGGCGCGCTGCATGAACTCGTAGCCGAAGATGGACATGTCCAGGTTCATTTGCCGCCCCAGAGGTCGTCGGTGTCCTCGCCGTTGGCATGTGGGTGCGCGTGCTGGTGGCGGGGGTCGGCGTGCTCGCCGACCGGGCGCGGGGGCTCGCCGTCGTGGACGACGCGGCCGTCGGCCAGGACCACGGCGCGGTCGAGCCGGTCGGTGAGCGGGCCGAGCTCGTGGGTGACGAGCAGGACCGCGCATCCGGCGTCGACGCGGTCGGCGACGACCGCGGCGAGCGCCGCCTGGGTCTCGGCGTCGACGCCGACGGTGGGCTCGTCCATGATCAGCAGTTCGGGGTCGGTGGCGAGGGCGCGGGCGATGAGGACGCGCTGCTGCTGGCCGCCCGAGAGGGTGTCGACCGAGCAGTGGGCGTGGCCGGCGAGGCCGACCTCCTCGAGGCTGCGGGCGACGGCGGCGCGGTCGCCTCGGCGCGCCGGCAGGCCGATCAGGCGGTGGCCCAGGCGCCCTTGGGCGACGACCTCGGCGGCGGTGGCCGGGACGCCGGAGGCGGCGCCGGTGCGCTGGGGGACGTAGCCGACGCGCTTCCAGTTGCGGAAGCGGCGCTGGGGGACGCCGAACAGCTCGATGGCGCCCGCGGCGAGGGGCGCCAGGCCGACGACGGCCTTGACGAGCGTGGACTTGCCGGAGCCGTTGGCGCCCATGACGGCGACGGCCTCACCGGATTCGACGGCGAGGTCGACGCCGCGGACGACGGCGCGACCGCCGTAGGAGACGGTCGCGCCGCGGGTTGCTATGACGGGCATCGGTTCATTGTCGCTCAGGCCGCGCCGAGCGCCGTCTGCAACGCCGCGAGGTTGTCGCGCATGACGGTGAAGTAGTCGGCGCCCTCCTGGTCGTCGGTGAGCCCTTCGAGGGGGTCGAGGACGGCGGTGGCGGCGCCGGTCTCGGCGGCGAGCGTCTCGGCGATGTCGGGCGAGACGAGGGTCTCGAAGAAGATCGTGGTGACGTCGTGGCTCTCGACGAACTCGGCGATCTCGGCCATGCGGGCGCTGTCGGGTTCCTGGTCGGGGCTGACGCCGGAGATGGCGATCTGGTGGAGTCCGTAGCGGTCGGCGAGGTAGCCGAAGGCGGCGTGGGAGGTGACGATGTCGTCGGAGGCGCGGTTCGCGAGCCCTTCGGTGAACTCGGCGTCGAGTTCGGTGAGCGCGGCGGTGAAGTCCTCGGCGCCGGTGGTGTAGGCCTCGGCGTTCGCCTCGTCGATGCCGGCGAGGCCGTCGGCGACGGCCTCGCCGATGGCCGAGTAGCGGATCGGGTCGAGCCAGACATGGGGGTCGGTGCCCTCGGTCGCGTGCTCGTGGTCGTGGTCCTCTTCTTCGGCGTGCTCGCCCTCGGAGTGGCTCTCCTCGGCGTGCTCGTCGTGGCTGTGGGACTCCTCGCCGTGCTCGTCCTCGGAGTGGGACTCCTCGCCGTGATCGTGGTCCTCGAGGTTCTCGGTGTCCTCGCTGTAGTCGAGGAGCTCGACGGCGGAGCCGACTTCGAGGGCCTTGTCGGAGGCGTACTCGCTGACGGCCTCGTCGAATTCGGGCATGAAGCCCTCGAGGTAGACGATGTAGTCGGCCTCTTCGATGGCGGCGATGTCGCTGGGGGCGAGTTCGAGGTCGTGCGGCTCCTGGCCGGCCGGGGTGAGGTTGGACACGTTGACGTGGTCGCCGCCGACCTGTTCGGCCGCGAAGGCGAGCGGGTAGAAGGCGGCCACGACGTCGATCTCGCCGTCGGAGGAGGCGGAGTCGCCGTCGCCGCAGGCGGCGAGGGCGGCCGCCGCGAGGAGCCCGGCGGCGGGCACTGTGAGCATTGTTCGGCGCATACCGGAAACCTTGCCCAGAGATGACAATCATTGTCAACATCTAATGTATGGAGGGCGGTCCTGCCACAAGCCTCTCACCTGCGGTGACGCTCCACGCCGCTGCGGGCGCGAGCGGAACTCATGACAGGTATCACTGGTATTCGTTGTCAGGAGCGGCGATCTCGGTGACCGACTCCACCTCGATGTACGGGATGAGCTCCCCGTTGATCTCGTCGCGGCCCTGGCGCGGCGAGTAGACGCCGACGACCTCCACCCACTGGTCCGGCTCCAGGCCTTCGGGGACCTCGCCGTCGAAACCGATCTTGACCGGGCGGGCGTCGGCCGCGCAGCAGGAGACGACCATGCGCGCCAGTTGCGGCTCGTCGCCGTTGTAGAGGATGAAGCCGCTCAACTGGATCCGGTGGCCTTCGAGGGTGCGGCCCTCGTCGAAGACCGCGCGGGCGGCGTAGTCGAGCAGCGCCAGCTCGACGGGGTCCTCGTCGTCGGGCAGCTCGGGATAGCCCGCGCGTCCCTCCTCGGAGCCGACGGCGGTGCCGCTGCGTTCGGCGTCGTAGGAGCCGAGCGCGTTCGGGGCCACCAGGAGCATCCCGACGACCGGCGCGAGCAGCAGCCAGGCGACCTTGGGATCGCCGTGGCCGTCGTGCCCGGCCTCGGGCCGGTCCCGCCAGACGTCCCATACCGTCACCGCAGCGACGGTGATCAGGGCGAGCCCGGCGGGCACGATGAGCCAGAGCGCGGAGGGCTTGACGTAGTCCAGGTAGTCGCCGGTGACCGCCAGGCGGAGCAGGCCGCCGCCGAGGAGGAGCAGGACCACCGCCTGCGCGTCGCGCCTCACAGCAGCACCGCCCCGGTCAGGGCGGCGGCGCCGAGGGCCGCGGCGAACACGGCGGGCGCGAACCTGACGGCGAAGCCCCGCCCGAAGGTGGCGGCGTGCATGGCCGCGAGTTTGACGTCGACGAACGGGCCGACGACCATGAACGCCAGCTTCGCGGTGGGCGAGAACTGGGTGAGCGAGGCGGCCACGAAGGCGTCGGCCTCCGAGCACATCGACACCAGGACGGCCAGGGCGGCGAGCGCGAGCACGCCGAGGACGGGGTGCTCGGCGAGCGGCGCCAGCCAGGCTTCGGGGATGAGCGTGTTCAGCGTGGCCGCGATCGCCGCGCCGATGACGAGGTAGCCGCCCGCGTGGAAGAAGTCGTGGCGGATCGCCGACCAGAACGCGGCCCACCGGCCGCCGTCGTGGTGGCGGTGGGCGGGCAGGCGCAGCCACTCGGTCCTGCCGAGCCTGATCCACAGCCAGCCGATGGCGACCGCCGCGCCGAGCGAGGCGGTGAGCCGGGCCCACACCATCTCGGGCTGCCCGGGGAAGGCGACGAAGGTGGAGACGAGCACGATCGGGTTGATCGCCGGGGAGGCGAGCATGAACGTCAGGGCCGCCGCGGGGGCCACGCCGCGTCTGACCAGCGCTCCGGCGACGGGCACCGAGGCGCATTCGCAGCCGGGCAGGACCGCGCCGCAGGCGCCCGCGACCGGCACGGCCAGGGCGGGGCGGCCGGGCAGGACGCGGTGGAAGAAGCCGGCGGGCACGAACGCCGCGATCGCCGAGGAGAGCACGACGCCCAGCGTCAGGAACGGGACGGCCTGGACCATGACGGCGACGAACCGGGCCATCCAGGCCTGGGCGGCCGCCTCGCCGAACAGTTCGACCAGGCCGGGACGGGCGGTGAGCCCGAAGACCAGGAGCAGCGCGAGGACCTCGATCGAGGTCAGTCCGCGGCGGCGGCGCGCGGGCGCGCGCTCGGCGGTGTCGCTGTGCTCGGCGACGTCTTGGCTCACGTCACCATTCTGCGGTACGCGCGGGGCCGTGCGGTACAGGCCTCGCGCGGGCGGCGCGGCGCAAGCCTCGGGCGGACGGGTGTGCCAGGAGTGATTACCCTGTTGTCCGTGCAAGTTTCCTCACCCGGGTCGTCGTCGAAGCCGCGGACCGCCGATACCACCGTGCCGGGCGTCTGCCGTGCGCTGCTGCGGTCGACCCGCTTCCAGGTCCTGTCGATGTCCGTGATCGTGCTCAACGGCGCGGTGCTGGGCGCGATGACGTTCGAGAGGGCCGTGCGGAGCGCCGGCGACTTCCTGGTGTGGGTCGACCACGTGTGCCTGGCGTTCTTCACCTTGGAGGTGGCGATCGGCCTGGTCTCGTACGGGCGGCGGCCGTGGCGGTTCTTCCGCCAGGGCTGGAACGTGTTCGACTTCGCGATCGTGGTGGCCTCGTTCCTGCCGGGGCTGCGGGAGAACGTGACGATCCTGCGGCTGCTGAGGCTGGCGCGGGTGGTGCGGATCTTCAGGTCGATGCCGTCGCTGCGGCTCATCCTGGTGGCGGCGGGGAAGGCGCTGCCGAAGTCGGCGGGGGTGTTCGCGCTGACCGGCGTGATCATGTACCTGTGGGCGATGATCGGGTGGATCGCGTTCGGCGAGTCCGATGGGGAGCGTTTCGAGACGGTCGGGACGGCGCTGCTGACGCTGTTCCAGCTCGTGGCCTTCGACGACATGGGCAACATCATGCGCGAGAGCATGGAGGAGAACCTGTGGACGCTCCCGTACTACGTGGTGTTCGTGCTGTTCGGGGCGTTCATACTGGTGAACATCCTGATCGGCGTGGTGCTGGCCTCGATGGAGGAGGCGCAGCGGATCGACGACGAGGACGGCCAGGTGTCGGCCGACACCGCGGTGCTGCTGGCGCGCATCGACAAACTGCAGAGCACTGTGGACGAACTGGTGGTGCGGCGTGAGGAGGCCAAGGAGTACACGCCGTTCAAGTACCCCGGCCAGGAACCGCGCTCGGCGGTCCCCGACTCGCCGTCGGACCGCCTGAACAGCGCCTAGGGATTCAGGCCGCGGACTCGGCGACCGGATTCGGTTCGGCCCCGCCGAACCTCCGGTCCCGGCGGGCGTAGGTCTCGCAGGCCTGCCACAGGTGGCGGCGGTCGAAGTCGGGCCACAGGACGTCCATGTAGACCAGCTCGGCATAGGCCGACTGCCACGGCAGGAAGTTCGAGGTGCGCTGCTCCCCCGAGGGCCGCAGGAACAGGTCCACGTCGGGCAGGTCCGGGTTGTACAGGTACCGCGCGAAGGTCTTCTCCGTCACCCGGTCGGGATTGACCTTGCCGGCCTTGACGTCCCGCGCCAGCGCCGCCGCCGCGTCGGCGATCTCGGCCCTGCCGCCGTAGTTCACGCAGAACTGGAGCGTGATCTTGTCGTTGTGCCTCGACATCCGCTCGGCCACCTGGAGTTCCGAGATGACGCTCTTCCACAGCCTCGGCCGCCGCCCGGCCCAGCGGATGCGCACGCCCATCGCGTGCAGCTCGTCGCGGCGGCGGTGGATCACGTCGCGGTTGAAGCCCATGAGCCAGCGCACCTCGTCGGGGCTGCGCCGCCAGTTCTCGGTGGAGAACGCGTAGGCCGACAGCGTCCCGATGCCCATCTCGATCGCGCCCTCGATGACGTCGAACAGCGAGGCCTCGCCCATCGCGTGGCCCTCGGTGCGTTTGAGGCCGCGCTCCTTGGCCCAGCGGCCGTTGCCGTCCATGACGATCGCGACGTGCCGCGGGATCAGCTCGCGGGGCAGGCGGGGCGGCGTCGCACCGGACGGGTGCGGCTTGGGCGGCTCATAGGTGCGGCTCACGGGACCTCCATCGATGCGGACGGGACTCGATCTTAGTCGCGCCTGCTACGTTGAAGCCCGTGGAACCTCTCAACGTCGACCACCACGGCCGCACCCTCCGCGGCGTCATCCACCTCCCCCGGCGGACGCCGGCCCCGCCGTGGTGATCTGCCACGGCCTCAGCGGCAGCCGCTTGGACATGGGCGGCGCCTACGTGCGGCTGGCCGGGCGGCTCACCGAGCACGGCATCGCCTTCTACCGCTTCGATTTCGCCGGGTGCGGCGAATCCGACGGCGAGCCCGCCGACTTCACCGTCTCCGACCGCGTCTCCCAAGTCGGGGCGGTCGTCGATCGGCTGGCGGAGCACCAGGCGGTCGACGCCGACCGCATCTCGCTGCTCGGTATGAGCATGGGAGGCCTGGTCGCGGTGGTGGTGGCCGGGACGCGCCCGGTGCGGTCGCTCGCGCTGTGGGCTCCGGCCGGCGGCAGCGCCGACATGGACCACTGGACCGAGGAGCACGTCTGGGGGCCGCTGCGCGAGAACGGCTACGTCGACATGGGCGGCTGGCCGGTCACCGCGGCGTTCTTCGACGACGTGCGCGGCATCGACCAGTTCACCGCCGCCTCCCGCCACGGCGGCCCGGCCCTGCTCGCAGGAGGCGCCGAGGACGATCTGATGGACCCGAAGCTCACCGAGCCCTATCGGCGGGTCTGGGGCGACCGCCTGGAAGAGCTCCTGATCGAGGGCGTCGGACACGACTTCGGCGCCGTCGCGGCGCGCGAGCGCCTCCTCGCGGTCACCGAGGAGTTCCTGTCCCGGACCGCCTAGCGCGCGAGGCGGTCCGGACTTAACGACCCGCCGAACACGCCGCGACACGCGATATGACAAGAGTTCAGAAGGATCTTCCATATCCTGTGCGCATGCAGAAGAGCTACGCTGGTCCGATGGACATCATCGACCGAATGCCCGATGAGGCCCGTGCCTACTGGGAGCGGCGGGCGAAGGTCGCCGGGGTGTCCCTCAACGAATACCTTCTTCAGAAGCTCATCCGCGATGCCGCGGCGCCGAGCAACCGTGAGCTGTTCGAAGAGATCGACCGGGAGGCCACCGCTCACCTGTCGAGCGAGGAAGCCGTCGAGATCCTCCGCGAGCTGAGGGAGTCCCGGTGATCGTAGTCGACGCCTCGGTGCTCGCACCCTCGCTCATCGATTCGGACCCGACGGTGAGAACCTCCGCACCAGCTCGTCGGTTACGAACTCGTCGGTCCCCAGCTGGTCGACCTGGAGATCATCTCCGTCATCAGACAGCGATGCCGGACCGGCAAGCTGACCGACCCCGAAGCGGATAAAGCCCTCCGGAACCTTTCAAAATTGGCGATCGAGCGGTTTCCGCATCAGCTGATGCGGGGGCGTATCCGGGAACTGCGGCACAACCTGACCCCGTACGACGCCTCCTACGTCACGCTGGCCGAGGAGTCGAACGCCGTTCTCCGGACACGGGACAAACGCATGGCGAACGCCCCCGGCATTCGCTGCAAGACCTTCATACCTCCGTCTGTATGACACTGGGGGTCAGTGCGGCACGTACTTCAGGGTTCGCAGTGGGCGCTCGGAGTGCCATTGGAAGTGGGCGGCGATCAGCCCGGCCGCCTCGGTGCGCTCGCGGCCGTCGACGCCGACCGCGTGCTGCCAGTCCCCCGCCTCCAGGGCCCGCATGAGCTCCATCGACGAGGGCATCGGGACCGACGCCCCGCCGGGCCGGCAGTCGCGGCACACCGCGCCGCCGGCGGCGACGGCGAACGCCCGGTGCTCGCCGTCCTTGCCGCAGCTGGCGCACTCGTTGAGCGAGGGCGCCCAGCCGGCGCTCTTCATGCCGCGCAGCAGGTAGGAGTCCATGATCAGGACCGCGGGCAGGTCGGTCTCGGCCAGGGCCCGGAAGGCCCCGAGCGTGAGCTGGAAGACGTCCAGGTCGGCCTGGTGGTCCTCGGGCACGAGCCGCTCGGCGGCCTCGGCGATGACGCACGCGGCCGTGTACGAGGCCCAGTCGGCGCTGATCGCGCCGCCCGAGAGGTGCAGGCCGACGGCCTGGGTGACGGTGTGGAGCTCGCCGCGGCCCTCGATGAGCTGGAGGTCGACGTGCCCGAAGGGGGCGAGGCGGGCCCCGAACTTCGACGAGGTGCGCCGCAGGCCCTTGGCGACGGCGCGGAAGCGGCCGTGGCGGCGGCCCAGCAGCGAGACGATGGAGTCGGCCTCGCCGAGTTTGAAGGTGCGCAGCACCACCGCGTCGTCGCGAAAGAGCTTCCTGGTACTGACCCCCACGCCACCACTCTAACCGGCCCCGCCGACAGCCCGTCCGAGTCGGCACCGGCGCCGAAATCCGATTGATGCCCCTGCTTCTGCCCGTTATGCTCCCGCTCATGCGCATCCTCTCGGTCAACATCGGCAGGCCTCGGCCCAACCCGTGGAAGGACGATCCCGGGTTCACGGCCATCGACAAGCGGCCGGTGTCCGGTCCGGTCGCGGTGACCGCGCCCGGCCCGAAGGGCGACGGCAGTGTGGGGCTGGCCGGGGACCGGGTCGGCGACGTGCAGCACCATGGCGGCACCTACCAGGCGGTGTACGCCTACTCGCGGGAGGACTACGACCATTTCGAGGTGCTGCTCGGACGCGAGCTGCGGGCCGGGGTGTTCGGCGAGAACCTCACCGTCGAGGGCCACGATCTGAGCGAGGCGAGGATCGGCGAGCGCTGGCGCGGCGCCGACGGCCTGGTCTTGGAGGTCACGGCCGCGAGGACCCCGTGCAACACCTTCCGCGGCTGGATGGACGCGCGGGGCTGGCTGAAGACCTTCACGCGGGAGGCCAGGCCCGGGGCGTACCTGAGCGTGGTCGAGCCCGGCGCGGTGGAGCAGGGCGGCGAGCTGGAAGTGGTCGACCGCCCGGACCACGACGTCACGGTCGCGATGTTCTTCAAGGCGGCCATGGGCGAGCGGGAACTGATCCCGAGGGTCTTGGAGGCGCCGTCTCTGGCCCCGGCCGAGGCGGCCTTCCTCCGCTCCCGCGCATAGCGGGCGGTCCCGGCTCGACGGGCCGGGGCCGCCGCGACATCAGTGCGTTCCGGGACCGGATTCAGGGAGTGACCGGCTCCAGTCGGTCTTTTCGGAAGTGGGCGTTGGCACTCGGGGTGAACATCAGGGCGGTCGCCACGACCACCGCCGCTATGTGGACCATGCGGACCGCGAGGAACGGGACCGCGAGTTCGCCGCCGGAGCCGAAGGCGTCCACGAAGCCCTCGCCGTCGGCCATCGCCAGCGCCGGGGGCACGACCATCGAGGCCAGGCCGATCGTCGACAGCAGGACCGCGAGGCCGACGCGGGCCCAGCGGCGCCCTTGGGTGAAGAGGACGACCAGCAGCGCGGCCCCGGTGTAGACGAGCGAGCGCAGCCCGATGTTGACCCAGACTCCGGCCTCCAGGCCGCCTTCGCTCGCGATCTCGGTGACGGCCAGGCCCGTCTCGGCGACGCCCGCGGCCACCGCGACCGCCCACAGCAGCGCCGCCGACTTGACTTGCTTAGGTGTTGTGCTCATGCGCTCAACGCTATGGTCGCGGCCCGGACCGAACCATCCTGCGAGCGCCCGTCTTCCAGGTGGGGGAGGCCCTACCGCGCCTCTTCGGCGGCCGCGAGACGGCGGCGGCCGAGGTGGTCGGCCGCGCGGATCGGCTCGGGCAGGCGGTAGTCGGGGGCGAGTTCGAGGACGAGCTCGCGCGCGGTGTCCAGTGTGCACCGGTGACCGACCGAGACGTAGATCGGCTTGACCTCCTCGCGGGTCCGCAGCGCGCAGCCGATGACCTCCTCGCCGCTGTGGATCGGGCTCCAGTCGCCGCGCCTGGTGCCGGGTTCGGCCACCGAGACGTGCGGCGGGCTCTTCGCCACGCCGATCGAGGGCACGTCGAGGACGACGCCGAGATGGCAGGCCAGGCCGAACCGCCTGGGATGGGCGAGCCCGTAGCCGTCGCAGACGAAGACGTCCGGGGTCACCTTCAGGGACTCGACCGCACGCAGCAGCATCGGCAGCTCGCGGAAGGCCAGCAGGCCGGGCACGTACGGGAAGTCGGACCGCCCGCGCACCACCGCCTGGTCGAGCACCTCCAGGTCGCCGCGGCGCAGGACGACCGCGGTCGCCACCACGTCGTCGCCGTCCTTGTCGTAGGCGATGTCGAGGCCCGCGACGGTCTCGACGGCGCCGGCCGGATCGGCGACGACGACGCAGCTCGCCAGCTCCGCCTGCATCGCCACCGCCTCGGCCTCGTCGGCCGGCAGGCGGGCGTACCGCTGGTCGGGGTGGTGTTCGTCAGCACTCACGCCGCAAGCCTAACGAAGTGCCGACCGGCGCTCGAGGCCCGTTGGCCCCGGTCCTTCCGCTGTCGGTGAACGCCCTTGCCTTCCATCGGGGTCGCGACGATCATCAGGGGATGACCGATCAGCAGCAGCGGATGCTCGTCCTCGGCGGCACCGTCTACCTGTCCAAGGCGATCGCCGGGCAGGCCGTCGCCCGCGGCTGGGAGGTGGCGGTCGCCGCGCGCGGCGAGAGCGGCGAGCCTCCCGAAGACGTGGAGTTCATTCGCATCGATCGCAGTGACGACAAGGGCGTCGAGCCGCTCCGCGGCCGGTCCTTCGACGCCGTCGTCGACGTCGCCCGCATCCCGGCCCAGGTCGGGCGGGTACTCGACGTCCTGGCCGACTCGGTGGGCCACTGGACGTTCGTGTCGTCGATCTCGGTGTACGCCGACCACTCGCGCCCCGACTCCGAGGTGCTCGAGCCCACCGGTCCGGACGACGAGGACCCCGACATCGAGCTGTACGGCCGCAACAAGGTCGCCTGCGAGAACCTCGTCCGGGAACGCTTGGGCGACAAGGCGTTCATTCCCAGACCGGGGCTCATCATCGGCGCCGGCGACAACGTCGACCGCGTCGGCCACTGGCCGCTGCGGATCGCCGAGGGCGGCGAGGTGCTCGCCCCCGGCCGGCCCGAGCGGCTCGTCCAGTGGGTCGACGTCGCCGACCTCGCGTCGTGGATCCTGGACGCGGCGGAGCGGCGTTTGAGCGGCACCTACGACGCCATCGGCGCGCCGGTCGGCATGGCCGCGTTCCTCGAGGGGATCGCCGACGCCCTCACCGGGCTCGGCGTCACGGCCGAGCGGCCCGCGTTCACGTGGGTGCCGCAGGACTTCCTCCTCGAGCACGGCGTCGTCCCGTGGGCGGGGCCCGACTCGCTGGGCCTGTGGCTGCCCGAGCCCGACTACGACGGGATGACCGCCCACGATCCGGGCCCGGCGGCCGACGCGGGGCTCGAGCTCTCCCCGCTGGGCGCCACCGTCGAGCGCTGGTGGCGGGCCAACGCCGAAGCGCCGGAGTTGCACGCGGGGCTCTCCCGCGAGAAGGAGGGCGCGGTGCTGGGCGCCTGGCACGACCGGGAGCGCGGCTTCGCCGTGCCGCCGCCGGACTGGAAGCAGCCGCAATAGGCGAACGGCCCCGCCCTTCGGGCGGGGCCGTCGTGCTACCGGCCGGGGTGGGGCGGCGGCCCGGGGGCGTTCGGCGGCGACCCCTGGCCGTAGGGCGGCTGCTGCCCGTACGGGGGCTGGCCGGGGTAGGGCTGCTGCGCGGTCGGCTCCTTGCGGAAGAACTCGTTCGAGGCCGGCAGGGCCAGCAGGATGATGACGGCCAGCGAGCCGAGGATGAACAGCAGCACCGAGATCCACTCCAGTGCGTTCACCCACCCCGGCGTGGCGTCCTCGAGCGCCTGCGTGACCTCGTCGTTGTACTCCTCGCCGTTGACGGTGTACGTGCTGGCGCCGATCTGGTTGACGATCCCGCCGAAGCCGCAGCACAGCAGCGCGATGCCCGCCAGGATCCAGGTGAGGATCCGCGCGGGCCGCTTGCCGGCGTTGTCGAGGACGCCGAGCACGACGTAGAAGACCGCGAAGATGAGGTAGACGACGGCGATCCCGACGAAGACGACCGACACGAGGGTCGAGACGTCGTCGGCGGTGATGCCCGCATCGGCGAACGACGGGTCGGAGGCCACCTGGTCTTCGACGGTGTCCTTGACCGCGCTCTGGACCGAGAACTGCGCGATCGCGGTGGCGACGAGGACGAGCGCGGTGAGGTACATGATCCACACCGCGACGGTGACGGTCATCGGCCGCCGCCTCGGTTCCGGCGGCGGCGCGGGTTGCTGGGGATACTGAGGCGGCGGTGCGTAGGCCATGGCGCTCTCCGTTTCCGTGGTCGGGCCGGCACCGCCGTGCGGATCCCGGACGGATCGCGGCGACCGCCGCGAGAGCTCCGGTCCTGCTTGGACGCACTCGGTGACCGTTCCGTTTTATCGCAGTCATCCCGAGTTTTCCCAGTTTCGCCCGAATGTAACGCGCAGCGGGCGGGCAAAGCGGAAGCGCCGAACGGCGCGGCCGTGAGGCCCGGTCGCGTCGGCGGCGGTCCGCGGCGTTCACTACGCTGGGCGGCGGCACCGGCGACGGAGGCGAGATCCCATGGCGCTCCAGAAGAACCAGCGCACGCTGCTGCGAGGCATCCCGGGCCCGATCCTGGCCGTGATCGCGATCCTGTGGATCACGGCGGCCTTGGGGCTGGTGGACTCCGGCGGCGACTGGGCCGACTACACCGACCGCGCCGACCGCGATCCGATCACCGGCTTCCTGCTGATCTGCCTGATCGTCGCCGACCTCGTCAACGCGGTGCTCGGCTTCGCGATCCAGATGCGCTGGAACTGGGCGCGCTCGTACGCCATCACGCTGAGCCTGGTCCGCGCCGCCGCGGCGGCGATCGCCGCGGTCACCGGCGACATGTCGGCGCTCGTCCTGATCGCGGTCTACCTCGTGATCGTCGTCCTCATGATCCTGCCGTCCGCGGCGGCCTGGTTCGACGGATAGGGCGTCCTCGGTCGCGGCGTACCGGCTCGGCGGCGCCGTGATCGTCGTGATCCTCGCCGGCGCGAGGTCCTCCGAGCGGTGGTGCGAGGAGCAGCGCTCAGGTCTCCAGGTTGAGCCGGTAGCCGCGCTTGATGACCGTCTCCACGCAGGAGCGGAGGTTCACCGCGTCCCGCAGGCGCGTCACCGCCATCTCCACGGCGTGCCCGTCGGCGCCCCTGGGCAGGTGGCCCAGCAGCTCGGCGCGCGAGAGGACCTTCCCGTCGGCGCTCGCCAGGGCCCGTATGACGGCCATCGGCGCGGGCGGGAGCTGGTAGGGCTCGTCGTCGAGCAGGACCATGTGGCCGCGCAGCTCGATCCGGTGGCCCGTGGCGAGCATGAGCCTGCGCGAGCGCTTCGGCAGCGCCGAGGCCACGGTGCGGACCAGGGCGCCGAGCCGGGCGCGCTGCGGCTGGACGACGTCGACGCCGAGCCGCACCAGGGGCGCGGCGGTCACCGGCCCCACCGCGACCGGGAGGACGCCGTTGTCCTCGGCCGGTGCGCGCAGGGCCTCCAGCATGTCCGCCGCCTGGTCTCCGGCGATGCGCAGGAGCGCGTTGGCGGCGGGCGCGGAAGTGAAGGTCACCGCGTCGATCCTGCGGGCGCAGATCGCGTCGACGAGGCGTTGCACGGGCGTGATGTCGGTCGGGAGCGTCCACCGGTAGACCGGGACGGGCACGGCCGCGCCGCCGCCGTCGCGGACGGTGTGGATGAAGTCCTCGGCCGGATCGCCGTGGAGCTGGATCGCCACCCGCTGCCCGCCGACGCCGCGCCCTTTGAGGTACTCGACGACTTCGGTGCCGGTCTCGGAGGGCGCCGTCCACTCCTCGGTGAGCCCGGCGGCGCGCACCGCGCCGAGGGCCTTGGGCCCCCGGCACAGGATCCGCGCGCCGGCCATGACGCGCAGCAGGTCGTCGCCCATGCCCCAGCCTTCGGCGGCCTCCAGCCAGCCGCGGAAGCCGATCCCGGTGGTCGCCACGATCACGTCGGGCGCCTCCCGGATGAGCTCCACGGTGGCGGCGCGCAGCGCCTCGTCGTCGGGCAGCGGCACGATCCGCAGGGTCGGCGCGACGACGGTGCGCGCGCCGCGGCGTTCCAGCAGCGCGGCGAGCTCGTCGGCGCGGCGCTGGGCGGTCACTGCGACGGTGTATCCGGTGAGCGGTGCGAGCACGTTCTTCACTCCCGTGTCCGACTGTGGCGGCGCGGCGGCGGCTCGGGCCATAACACGGCCGCTCTGACGTCCGCGCCGACGCGGACCTCGCCGTCGACGACTTCGACGGCGAAGACCTCCAGGGCGGTGTCCTCGTCGTCGAGGCACCGGCCGGTCTTGAGCGAGAACACCTGCTTGAGCAGCGGCGAGGCCACGGTCGGCTCGCCGCCCCTGTCGCCGACGATGCCGCGGCTCATGACGTGCGCGCCGGTGAACGGGTCCCGGTTGGACAGCGCGAAGAGGCTGTCGTCGGGGAGCCGGAACACGGCGATCTGGGTGCCGTCCGCCAGGAGCGCGGCGGCTCCGCGTCCGGGGACCAGGCGGTCGAATGCGCAGATTGCTTCCATGACTACTTCCTTTCAGGCGTGCCGAGCAGCACCGGTCCGGTGTGCGAGCGTTCGGTGGTGCCCGCGGGGAAGCGCTGCCCGCGGACGGTCTCGAATTCGATCGACGGGTCGGGGGTCTCGGGGGCGTTGACGAAGGAGACGAAGCGCTGGAGCTTCTCGGGGTCGTCCAGGACGCCCTTCCACTCGTCGGCGTAGTGCTCGACGTGCGAGGCCATGAGGGCGTCGAGCTCGTCGCAGATGCCGAGCCTGTCATCGACGATGACTTCGCGGAGGTAGTCGATGCCGCCTTCGAGGGACTCGACCCATTTGGAGGTGCGCTGGAGCCGGTCGGCCGTGGAGATGTAGAACATCAGGAAGCGGTCGATGGTGCGCACGAGCGTCTCGGCGTCGACGTCGGCGAGGAGGAGGTCGGCGTGGCGGGGCGTGAAGCCGCCGTTGCCGCCGACGTAGAGGTTCCAGCCGTTCTCGGTGCCGATGACGCCGAAGTCCTTGCTTCGGGCCTCGGCGCATTCGCGGGCGCACCCCGAGACCGCCGACTTCAGCTTGTGGGGGCTGCGCAGGCCCCGGTAGCGCAGTTCGAGGTCGATGGCCATCTTGACCGAGTCCTGGACGCCGTAGCGGCACCAGTCGGTGCCGACGCAGGACTTGACGGTGCGCAGGGCCTTGCCGTAGGCGTGGCCGGACTCGAATCCGGCGTCGACCAGGCGCCGCCAGATCTTCGGCAGGTCCTCGACGCGGGCGCCGAACATGTCGATGCGCTGGCCGCCGGTGATCTTGGTGTAGAGCCCGAAGTCGCGGGCGACCTCGCCGATGACGATGAGCTTCTCGGGCGTGATCTCGCCGCCGGGTATGCGCGGGACGACGGAGTAGGTGCCGTTGCGCTGGAGGTTGGCGAGGAAGTGGTCGTTGGTGTCCTGGAGCGCGGCCTGCTCGCCGTCGAGGATGTGGCCGCCGCCCAGGCTCGCCAGGATCGAGGCGACGGCGGGCTTGCACAGGTCGCAGCCGGCGCCGACGCCGTAGCGGGCGATGAGCTCGGAGAAGGTGGTGATGCCGGTGACCTTGACGATGTCGAACAGTTCGGCCCGGGACTGCGTGAAGTGCTCGCACACCGATGTGGAGACTTCGACGCCGCCCTCGGCGAGGAGCTGCTTGAGCATGGGCACGCACGAGCCGCAGCCGGTGCCCGCGCGGGTGCAGTCCTTGAGGGCGCCGACGTCGGTGCAGCCTTCGTGGATGGCGCCCATGATGTCGCCCTTGGTGACGGCGTTGCACGAGCACACCTGGGCGCCGTCGGGGAGCCCGGCCTGGACTTCGCCGGAGGAGAGCAGGTCGGCCAGCTGCGCGGGCACGGGCCCGCCGACGCTGGCGCGCAGCAGCGGGTACGGCTCGGCGTTGCCGACGAGCATGCCGCCCAGGAGGGTCCGGGCGTCGTCGGAGAGGATGAGCTTGGCGTAGACGCCTTCGGCCGGGTCGAGGTAGGTGGTGGCGAGCGGGCCGTCCATGGCGCCGAACTGGGCGACGTCGACGCCGAGGAGCTTGAGCTTGGTGGACAGGTCGGCGCCGGGGAAGGTGGCCTCGCCGCCGGCGAGCCGGTCGGCGACGACCTCGGCCATGGTGTAGCCGGGGGCGACCAGGCCGTAGCAGACGCCTTCCATCGCGGCGACCTCGCCGATGGCGTAGACGTCGGGGTCCGAGGTCTGGCAGGCGGTGTCGGTGATGACGCCGCCCCGCTCGCCGACGTCGATGCCGCACTCGCGGGCGAGCTGGTCGCGGGGGCGCACCCCGGCGGCGAAGACGATGAGGTCGGTGTCGAAGGCGAGGCCTTCGACGTTGGTCTCCATGCGCAGGCGGCCGGAGGCCGCGGAGATCTTCGTGCCGCCGGTGGAGCAGGCGACGTCGATGCCGAGCCGTTCGATGTGCCGCCTGAGGACGCCGCCGCCGGCCTCGTCGAGCTGGCGGGCCATGAGCCACGGCGCGAACTCGACGATCTGGGTCTCGAGGCCGAGCAGGCGCAGCGCGTTGGCGGCTTCGAGGCCGAGCAGGCCGCCGCCGACGACGACGCCGTGGCGGCGCCCCTGCGCGCGGGCCTTGATCGCCTCGAGGTCCTCGATGGTGCGGTAGACGAACACGCCTTCGAGGTCGGCGCCTTCGACGGGCGGGACGAAGGCGGCCGAGCCGGTGGCGAGCACGAGCTTGTCGTAGGGGTACTCACCGCGCTCGGTGCGGACGGCGCGGGCGGCGCGGTCGATGGCCGTCGCCGCTTCGCCGAGCCGGACGTCCACGCCGGGCAGTTCGGTGGCGAGGGAGAGCTCCTCGGCACTGACGCCATCGAAGAACGCCGAGAGGCGGACCCGATCGTAGGCGGGGCGCGGTTCCTCGGCGAGGACCGTGACCTCCCAGGACGGGTCGCGCTCGACGATCGCCTCCAGGAAGCGGCGTCCGACCATGCCGTCGCCGACCACTGCCAATCGCTTGCTGCTCATGCTGCTACCTCATTCAGGATCGCTGCGGCCTCGCCGAGGCCGGCGACGGTTCCGTTCAGCCACTTGCACACGCTCGCGACGTCGTCGACGCAGGTGCCGCAGCCGGTGGAGGCCTGTGTGGCGTCCGACAGCGCCTCCGGGGTGCGCGCTCCGGAGCGGAACGCGTCGGCCAGTTCCCGCTTCGTGACGTTGTTGCACCGGCACACCACGGCCTCGTCGGGCATGGACTCGGGTGTCGAGGGCGCCACCGACACCGACTCGCCGGGCCGTCCCATCAGGAGGGTGCGGCGGTCGTGCGGGACCGGGTCGCCGGTGTCGAACAGCTGCACCACCTGGCCGACCATCGGGTTGTCGCCGAGCATGACCGCGCCGGCCAGGCGGCCGTTCCCGTCGATGACGAGGCGGGCGTAGGTGCCGCGGACGGGGTCGGCGAAGGAGACCACTTCGTCGCCTTCGGTCTCGCCCATCGCGGCGAGGTCGATCCCGGTGGCCTTGAGGCGCGTGACCAGCCGTGAGCCGGTGTAGGCGGCGTCGGGATCGACGCCGGAGAGGAGGTCGGCCACGACATCGGCCTGCTCCCAGGCGGGGCCGACGAGTCCGTAGGGGATGCCGCGGTGCTCGGCGCAGTCGCCGACGGCGAACACGTCGGGGTGGGAGGTGCGGCACTGGTCGTCGATGACGACGCCGCGGCCCACTTCGAGGCCCATGGACCGGGCGAGGCCGGTCTCGGGGCGGATGCCGCAGGAGACGACCATGAGCTGGCCGGTGACGGTGCGCCCGTCGGCGAGGACGAGGGTCAGGCCGTCGTCGCCGTGGATGACGCGCGTGGTCTGGGCGTCGGTGATCGAGTTGACGCCGAGTTCGGCGTAGGTGGCGGCCAGGACCTGGGAGCCGAGCGGGTCGAGCTGGCGTTCCATCAGGTGGCCGGCGGCGTGGACGACGGTGACGTCGAGGCCGCGCCCGGCGAGGCCGCGGGCGGCCTCGAGGCCGAGGAGGCCGCCGCCGAGGACGACGGCGTTGGCCCGGTTCTCGGTCTCGGTGAGGATCCGGCGGGCGTCCTCGACGGTGCGCAGGACGTACGCTCCGGCGGGGAGCGGCAGGAGTCCGGGGACGGGCGGCACGAAGGCTTCGGCGCCGGTGGCGAGGACGAGCTTGTCGAAGGCGGCGCCGTCGATCGTCTTGGCGTCGAGGTCGACGTCCTTGACGGTCTCGCCGAGGCGCAGCTCGACGTGCTCGGGGGGCCCGGGCAGGGCGATCTCGGCCTCGGACTGCTTTCCGGCGATCATGCTGGACAGCAGGATCCTGTTGTAGGCGGCGCTGGACTCGGCGCCGAACACGGTGACCTCGAGGCCGCGGCGCCCGAGTTCACGGGCTATGCGGGCCCCGGCCATGCCGTAGCCGACGATGGCGACCTTCACGCGCTGGACCTCCCGGTGTCGGCGGGTGCTGCTGGCGGCGCGGCCCTGCGGTCCGCGCTGTCGTGGTGACGGCGTTGTCCGGCCTCGACGGACCTCTAGCGTCACTCGGGGCTGTTACACAGTGGCGCGGCATTTGTTTCGCGCGTGCTAAGTAGTCCTCACTCCGGCCCGGGCGCGACCGGACGGCCGGGCTCGGCGCGGCGGGTGCGCTCGGACGCCCGGGTGCGATTCGCACACAGGGCGTCTAGACGTTTTCCGCACGGCATCGCCGCGGGGGTGGTGATCAAGGGAATCGGCTCCTAGAGTGATATCCGACGTAATCCGAAGGTTTCACCCATTTGGAGTACTATGTCTTCCGACGACCCGTTCGCGCTGCCCGTGTTCTACCTGCCGTACCCCGCCCGGCTCAATCCGCACCTGGAGGGCGCCCGCACCCACGCCCGCATCTGGGCGAAGGAGATGGGGATGCTCGACGCCCCGGCCGCCGACGGCGGCGTCATCTGGGACGAGGCGGAGCTCGAGCGCCACGACTACGGGCTGCTGTGCGCGTACACGCACCCCGACTGCGGCGCCGAGGCGCTCGAGCTGATCACCGACTGGTACGTGTGGGTGTTCTTCTTCGACGACCACTTCCTCGATGCGTTCAAGCGCACGCGGGACACCGCCGGGGCGAAGGCCTACCTCGACCGGATCATGCTGTTCATGCCGCTGGACTTGGGGGAGGTCCCCGAGCCGACCAACCCGGTCGAGCGGGGGCTGGTGGACCTGTGGTCGCGCACCGCGCCGGCCATGTCGCCGGGGTGGCGGCGGCGCTTCAGCGTCAGCACCGAGGGCCTGCTCATGGAGTCGCTGTGGGAGCTGGCGAACATCGCCACCGACCGGGTCGCCAACCCGATCGAGTACATCGCGATGCGCCGCAAGGTCGGCGGGGCGCCGTGGTCGGCGGGCCTGGTCGAGTACGCCGTCGGCGCGGAGGTGCCGGACGCGATCGCCGCCGAACGGCCGCTGCGGGTGCTGCGCGACACCTTCGCCGACGGCGTCCACCTGCGCAACGACCTGTTCTCGTATCGGCGGGAGGTCGCCGAGGAGGGCGAGAACGCCAACGCGGTGCTCGTCTTCGAGCGCTTCCTCGGCTGCTCGACGCAGCGTGCCGCCGAGCTGGTGAACGACATCCTGACCTCGCGGCTCCACCAGTTCGAGAACACGGCGCTCACCGAGATGCCGCCGCTGTGCGCCGAGCGGGGCGTCACGCCGCCCGAGCAGCTCGCGGTCGCCTTGTACGCCAAGGGGCTCCAGGACTGGCAGGCCGGCGGGCACGAGTGGCACATGCGCTCGAGCCGGTACATGAACGACGCGGCCGAGCGGGTGCTGGGCGGGCCGAACGGCCTGGGGACCTCGGCCGCGCGCGTCGCGGCCTCGGGGCCCAGGCAGCACGCCCGCGCGCCGTTCAGGAAGGTGGGGCCGACGCGGCTGCCGGAGATCCGCGTGCCGTTCGAGCTCAAGCTCGGCCCGCACACCGACGCGGGCCGGCGGCACTGCTGCGAGTGGACAGAGCGGGTGGGCATGACCGTGCGCGATCCGCTGCGGCCGGGCTCGGGTCTGTGGACGCCGGAGCAGCTGGCGTCGTTCGACTTCCCGCTGTGCGCCTCGGGCATCGACCCGGACGGCACGCTCGAGGAGATCGAGCTGTCGTCCGACTGGCTCGCGTGGGGCACCTACGGCGACGACTACTACCCGTCGGTGTTCGGGCGTTCCAGAAACCTCGCGGCGGCCGTGGCGCAGAATCGCAGGCTCCAGCGGTGCATGCCGCTCGACCTCGGCCCGGTGCCCGAGGCGGTCGGCCCGCTGGAGACGGGCCTGGCGGACCTGTGGTCCCGGACGGCGCCCGCGCTGGACGAGACCGGGCGGGCGGAGTTCAGGCGGGCCGTGGAGACGATGATCGAGGGCTGGCTGTGGGAGCTGCACACCGCGGCGCAGAACCGCGTCCCGGACCCGGTGGACTACGTCGAGATGCGCCGGGCGACGTTCGGCTCGGACATGACGATGAGCCTGGCGCGGCTCACCACGGGGCGGCTGGTGCCGGACGAGGTGTTCGCCTCCCGGCCGGTGCGGGAGATGGAGGACGGCGCCGTCGACGCGGCCTGCTTCATCAACGACGTCTTCTCCTACCAGAAGGAGATCGAGGTCGAGGGGGAGCTCATCAACGGCGTGGCGGTGATCGAGGAGTTCCTCGAATGCCCCAAGGACGAGGCCGTCGCGGTGCTGTGCGATCTGATCCGGGTCAGGCTCGAGCAGTTCGAGCTGATCGCGGGGACGGAGCTGCCGGCGGTGGCCGATGAGTTCGAACTGGAGGCCGGGGCCCGCGAGGCCCTGGACGCCTACGTCGAGGAGCTCCGCAACTGGGTGGCGGCGATCCTCAACTGGCACGTCGAGACCGGCCGGTACCGCGAGGAGGAGCTCAGGCCCCTCCCCGATCTCGGCCCGGGGACGGTCAGCTCCGGCGCCCGACCGCCGCTCCCGCGCCAGAGGCCACGGTGAAGGCGAGCATCACGGCCATCATGCGGCGCTTGGTCTCGACGGTGTCGTCCGAGTCGGTCTCGGCGACGGGCTCGGGGTCCTCGATCGCGAGGTGCTCGGGCAGCGGCGGCACCGGGCTCGGCGGCGCGGACGAGGGCGACGGCGCTTCGGGCGTCGGCTCGGGCGGAGGGGGCGCGGGGGCCGGCTCGGACGGGCTCGGCGATTCGGGGGCCGCGGTCGTCGGCTCCGGCGCGGGAGGCGAAGGCGGCGTCGTCGGGGACGGCGAAGGAGACGGGGAATGAGAGGGGCTCGGAGGATGCGGGGAATCGGGCGGCTCGGTCGGGCTCGGCGGCTCGGAGGCCGGGCACGGCAGCAGCGGCGGGAGCAGCGGGAGGTCGAGGCACAGGTGGATCTCGACGTCGATGAGCGCGCCGTGGGCCGGTGCTTCGCTCGACAGGGCCAGCGCGGACGCCGCGGTCGCTCCGGCGGCCGCGAGGACGATGAGCCCCCGGCGAACGACCGACTTATATGCGTGCTTCATGACTTAGATTCTGATTTACGGACTTTAAGGCTGTCAATGGCAATCTGGTGGGAAAGCCTGGCGTTCACCCTCGCGGTGGTGGCGGCGGTCAGCGTGCTCGTCGCGCTGCTCCAGCGGTTCGCGCCGCCGACGCGGCGCGAACGCAACAACGAGATCGGCACGACGCTGTTCGAGCTGCTCACGGTCCTGTACGCGGTGGTGCTCGCGTTCGTGCTCATCACCGCCTGGGAGGCCCGCAACGAGGCCGGGAGCGTCACGTACCAGGAGGCCGGAGCGCTGGTCGAGGTGTACTGGACGGCCGAGACGCTGCCGGACGCCGAGCGCGACGAGACGCGACAGGCGGTGCGCGACTACACCGAGCTGGTGATCGGCGCCGAATGGGAGTCCATGCGCGAGCAGCACCGGGTCGACTCGGCGGGGCTGCTGCTCATCGACCGGATGCGTGCCCCGCTGTCGGCGGTCCCCGAGCCGGACGACGTGCTCCAGACGCGGCTCGACGACGCCCGCGAGCAGATCCGGGACCTCACCGACCACCGCACGGAGCGGCTCCTCCAAGCCCAGCGCGGCCTCTCAGGGCCGATGTGGACAGTGCTGCTGGCGGGGGCGCTGCTGGTGTTCGGGGTCTCGCTGACGCTCGGCACGCCGACGCGGCGCTTCCAGTTCGTCCTCGTCGGACTGATCTCGGGCATGGTCGCGCTCATGCTGGCGGCCACCTACCAGCTCGAATACCCGTTCAGCCGGGGCGAGGCCATCGAACCGGACGCCTACGAGACCGCGCTCGACCGCTACGACGAGATCGACGCGCACTACACGGACCGATGAGCAGATCGAGAGTTCACACACCGATAACAACCGAATGAACATCTGACGCAAGCGAAGAGCAGTACACGCTCCAACGTGAGGATTCACATCATGTCCGACTCGGTACTCACCAACACGACGCCTCCGGCGCACACCGGCAACGGCCAAGAGCAGACGAGCCTGTCCACGGCCGCGGCCCGCAACCTCGCCTCCACCACCAAATCGGCACCGCAGATGCAGGAGATCACCTCCAGGTGGCTGCTGCGGATCCTGCCGTGGGTCCAGACCTCCGGCGGCACCTACCGCGTCAACCGGCGGCTCACCTACACCGTGGGCGACGGGCGCGTCCAGTTCACCAGCGAGGGCGCCGCGGTCCGGGTCATCCCGTCCGAGCTCGGCGAGATCGCGCAGCTGCGCGGCTTCGACGACGAGGCCGCGCTCGAAGCGATCGCCGACCGCTTCGAGCAGCGCGAGGTCGAGGCCGGCGAGCACCTCGCCAGGAGCGGCGAGGCGGTCGACGGGCTCCACCTGATCGCGCACGGCCGCGTCGACCAGCTCGTCTCGGGGCCCTACGGCGACCGGGCCGCGGTGGACGTGCTCATGGACGGCGACCACTTCGGCTCGCACGCCCTGACCGAGGACGGGCCCGTGTGGGAGCACGACGTCGTGGCCTCCACGCCGACCACGGTGCTCACGCTGCCGTCCGAGGCGATCGCCGAGATCACCGAGCGGATCCCGGCCCTGGCCGAGCACCTCGATCGCTACCGCGCGGGGCTGTCGGCCAAGTCCAACAAGTACGGCGAGGCCGCGATCGACATCGCCGCCGGGCACGACGGCGAACCCGACCTGCCGCGGACCTTCGTGGACTACGAGCTCGCGCCGCGCGAGTACGAGCTGTCGGTGGCACAGACGGTGCTGCGCGTCCACACCCGCGTCGCCGACCTCTACAACAAGCCGATGAACCAGATGGAGCAGCAGCTCCGGCTCACCGTCGAGGCCCTCCGCGAGCAGCAGGAGGACCAGATGGTCAACAACCGCGGCTTCGGGCTGCTGCACAACGCCGCGCTGGAGCAGCGCATCCCGACCCGCACGGGGCCGCCGACGCCGGACGACCTCGACGAGCTGCTCAGCCGGCGCCGCAAGCCCGAGTACCTGCTCGCGCACCCGAAGGCGATCGCCGCCATCGGGCGCGAGTGCAGCAAGCGGGGCCTCTACCCGTCGACCGTCGAGTTCGGCGGCCACCACATCCCGGCGTGGCGGGGCGTGCCGATCCTGCCGTGCAACAAGATCCCGGTGAGCCCCGCGCGCACCACCTCGATCCTGTGCATGCGGACCGGCGAGGACGAGCAGGGCGTGGTCGGCCTGCACCAGACCGGCCTGCCGGACGAGTACGAACCGGGCCTGTCGGTCCGGTTCATGGGCATCGACGAGAAGGCCGTCATGTCCTACCTGGTCAGCGCCTACTTCTCGGCGGCGGTCCTGGTGCCCGACGCGCTCGGCATCCTCGAGAACGTCGAGATCGGCCGCTGAGACCGAACCCGGGCGCCCGCCGGTGAGCGGCGGGCGCCCGGGACCGCAACCCGATCCTCGAACAGCTGACCTGGGAGGCCACATGACCGTGCTGACCGACCGCTACGCCGCCGAACGCGAGGCCATCGACACCGGGCTGCGGTCCGCCGTCGAACGGCTCCCCGCCGCGGCGGCCCGCGCCGCCGCCTACCACTTCGGATGGACCGACGCCGACGGCCGACCGGCCGGGGGCGGCTCCGGCAAGGCCCTGCGGCCGCTGCTGACCCTCCTGGCCGCCAAAGCCGTCGCGGGCCGGTGGCGGCCCGCCGTCCCGGCGGCGGTGGCCGTGGAGCTGGTCCACAACTTCTCACTCGTCCACGACGACATCATCGACCGCGACACGCTGCGCAGGCACCGCCCGACCGTCTGGAAGGCCTTCGGGACGACCGACGCGATCCTGCTCGGCGACGCGATGCACGCCCTGGCGTTCGAGGTCCTCGCGGGCACGGGCGGCTCGCGGGCCGCCGAGGCGGTCGGGCGGCTGGCCTCGACCGTCCGCACCCTCATCGAAGGGCAGCTGGCCGACACCGGCTTCGAGGGCCGCGAGCGGGTCGGCCTGGCCGAGTGCACTGCCATGTCCGAGGCGAAGACCGCCTCGCTCATGGGCTGCGCCACCGCGCTCGGCGCGCTGTACGCGGGCGGGACCGCCGCGCAGGTGGCGGCGCTGCGCGACTTCGGGCTCCGGCTCGGGCTGGCGTTCCAGCACGTCGACGACCTGCTGGGCATCTGGGGCGACCCGGCGGCCACCGGGAAGTCGGTGTACTCGGACCTGCGCAACCGCAAGAAGTCGCTGCCGGTGACGGCCGCGCTCGACTCGGGCCGTCCCGAGTCGGCGGAGCTGGCGGTGCTGTACGGGCGCACCGGCCCGCTGAACGAGGCCGAGCTGCGGCGCGCCGCCGAGCTGGTGGAGGCGTGCGGCGGCAAGAGGGCCGGCGAGTCCGCGGCGGCGGCGCTCGCGGACTCGGCCTCGGCCGCGCTCGCGACGGCGAGCCTGCGCCCGGAGGCGGTCGCGGAGCTGGGCGAGCTGGCCGCGGGGACCGTGGGGAGGACGGGATGAGCGGGCCGCGGCGGATCCTGCTGCCGTCGCCGCGCTCGTTCTGCGCGGGCGTGGAGCGGGCGATCGACATCGTGGAGCGGCTGCTGGAGCGGCACGGGCCGCCGGTGTACGTGCGCAATCAGATCGTCCACAACGCCCAGGTGGTGGGCGACCTGGAGTCGCGGGGCGCGGTGTTCGTCTCCGAGCTCGACGAGGTGCCGAAGGACGCGCTCGTGGTGTTCTCGGCGCACGGCGTGGCCCCGGCCGTGCAGGCCGACGCGGCGCGGCGGGGACTGGACGCGGTGGACGCGACGTGCCCGCTGGTGTCCAAGGTGCACGCCGAGGCGCGGCGGGCGGCCGACGCGGGCGACACCGTCGTCCTCATCGGGCACGCGGGCCACGAGGAGGTCGTCGGCACCATGGGCGTGGCCCCGGAGCGGACGGTGCTGGTGGAAGAGGTCGGGGACGTCGAGCGTCTGGACGTCCCCGACCCCGGCAGGCTCACCTACCTGGCGCAGACGACGCTCGCGGTGGCCGAGGTCGAGCGGATCGCGGCGGCGCTGCTGCGGCGCTTCCCGGCGATCAAGGCGCCGAAGACGGACGACGTCTGCTATGCCACCACGAACCGGCAGGCCGCGCTGGCGGCCGTGGTGGAGGAGGCGGAGCTGGTGCTCGTGATCGGCTCGGTGAACTCGTCGAACTCGAACCGGCTCGTGGAGCTGGCGCGGAACGCGGGCACCGAGGCGCACCTCATCGACGGGGCGGAGGAGATCGAGCGGGAGTGGATCGAGCGGGCCGGGACGGTGGCGGTGACGGCCGGGGCCTCGGCGCCGCCCGCGCTGGTGGACGAGGTGGTGGAGGCGATCGCGAGGCTCGGCCCGGTCGAGGTGGTCGAGCGGAGCGTCGCGGAGGAGACCACGGAGTTCCTCCTCCCCCAGCGGCTGCGCCGCGACGAACGAAACACGAAAAACGAGAAATCATCATGATGCGACGATGACATGATGGTTCCATGCGTACTACCGTCGATCTTCCGAACGACCTGCATCAGCAGGCACTCGCCATCGCGCGGGACACCGCGACGACGCTCAGCGATGTCGTGGCGAAATATTTCCGGCGCGGGCTCCAATCCGACCATTTGGCCGAGGGCGAGGTCAGAAGAAGCCCGTTGACCGGCTTGCCGGTCGTGAGTGTGGGACATGTCGTCACCTCTGAAGACGTCCGAAGCCTGGAGGACGACGAATAGTGGCCTGGCTCCTCGACGTCAATGTGCTCGCCGCTTTGGCGATAGACGAGCACAACCATCACGATGTCGCTGAGCGGTGGTTCGCCGAACGCGAAGGCGGGTTCGCCACCTGCCCGATCACTCAGGGAGGGTTGGTCAGGTCGCTCTTGCGAGAGGGGAGATCCGCCATCACCGCAATCGAGGTGCTCGAGGGGTTCACCTCGTTCACCGGTCATGAATTCTGGCCGGACGATCTTCCATACACCGCGGTCTCTCTCAAAGGCGTCGTTGGGCACCGACAGGTAGCCGACGCATATCTCGCGGGACTCGCGAGGGCTCGAAGCGGTAAAGTCGCGACCTTCGATTCCGGAATGTCGAGCCTGCACTCCGATGTGGCGGTGCTCATCCCAAAAAGCTGACCGGCTTCCGACGGCTGCGCGCCGCCGGGGCCGGTAAAAAGCGACCGAAACGACATCTCCGAACGGATCGAGGAGATCCTGCGGCGAGAGCAAGAGTGGTGGCGGCCTACCGGCGCTTCGCGCCGGTAGGCCGCCTTGCGGTGGCGTTCGGTGCTACGGGTTGTGGAAGCGGACCTCGGGCCAGTCCTCGTTGGGGCCGTCGAGGATCGGGTCCTCTTCGCCGCGCAGGTGCTCGTCGGCGAAGGCGGTCACATAGGCGCGGGTCAGCCGGTCGGCGTAGAAGCCGTCGAGGTCCTGGAGGGGCCTGCCGGCCTGGGCCCCGAGCGGGGCGAGGTCGGTGAAGGAGCTGTGGCCGGTGCCGTCGACGGTGATCCAGCGCTTCCAGCCGTCCAGGTGCTTCCACGCCTTCGTCCAGGTGTCGTCCTCGCCGGGCAGGCCGTGCTCGGCGGCGCCGACCATCATGAACGGACGGTCGAGCTTGTGCCGGTCCAGCGCGAAGAAGGTGCCGTCGAGGTTGAACCCGGCGTCGAAGCGGTCGTCGGCGAGCATGACGCGGTGGCTGCTCGCGCCGCCGATCGAGTGGCCGCCGACCACGACGCGGTCGGCGTCGATGACGCCGGAGTCCTCCCAGGCGGCGTCGTCGCCGGTGAGCTCGTCGAGCACGAACGTCAGGTCCTCGGCCCGGTTCGGGACGATGGCGTCGTAGTCGTCGGTCGTGCAGGCGAGGCATTCGGTGGTGCGGTCGGGGAAGGTGATCGGGGCCTCGTAGTTGTGGCCGACGGCCGCGACGGCGTAGCCCTGGCTGGCCAGCTCCTCGGCGACGCCGGTGAGCGTGGCGCGCGGGAAGGAGAAGCCCGGCGAGAGCATCACCAGCGGCAATGTCCCGTCGTCGGCGAGCGGCTCGGCGCCGGGCACCGAGTTCGTCTCGACGCTCGCGAGCAGTTCCGGCGGGGCTTCGAGCTGGGCGCCGAACAGGGCCGACTCCTCGGCGGTCATGTACGGCGCGGTCTCGCCGCCCTCCTCGTCGGTCGGGTACCACATCGTGACCATGAGTTCGCGGTCCTCTTCGGGCACCCACTGGTCGGCCCGGCCCTCGTCGACGAGGTGGAGGGTGTCGACGCCGGTCTCGAACTCGCCGGTCGGCTCGGGGATCGCGAGAGCGGGCTGCTGGGCGGGCTCGGGTCCGGCCGTCTCGGCGCCGGCGCTCGTGATCGCGAAGGCGCCGGCGCTCGCGGCGACCGCGACGGCGGTCGCACCGAGCAGGGCCCGTCTGGCATTGCGTTTCAAGTGTCGCTCCCAATCGGATGGCGTTGTGGTCGGCCCGGCCTCTGGCGGGGCCGGGCCGCACCACCAGTCTAGGAGCGGAAGGGGCTTGCCTCCCTGGGCAATTCGACCGGTTCGCCTCCGTCTTTCGGCCGAGTTCAGCCCTTGGCGACCGGGGCGATCTTGACGGCGCAGACCTTGAACTCGGGCATGCGCGAGATCGGGTCGAGGACGTCGGAGACGGCGGCGTTGGCGTTGGCGGCGCCGGGGAAGTGGAACGGGGAGAACACCGTGTCGGGCCGGATGTCGGCGGTCAGGCGGGCCGGGGCGGTGTAGGAGCCGCGGCGGGAGGTGACGCGCACCTGGTCGCCGTCGGCGATGCCGTGGCGCACGGCCGTGTCGGGGTGGATCTGGAGGAACTGCTCACTGTCGGGGGTGCCGCCGAGGGAGTCGATCAGGCGGGTCTGCGCCCCCGACTGGTACTGGGTGAGGACGCGGCCGGTCGTCAGGTACAGCGGGTAGACGTCGTCGCGGCGTTCGGCCGGGTGCCGGTGGTCGACCGCGATGAACCTGGCCCTGCCGTCGGGGGTGGCGAACTCGAAGTCGGCGAACATGCGCGGCGTGCCGCCGTGGTCCGGCGCGGGCACCGGCCACTGGAGGCCCCGCTCCTCGAGCCGCTCGTAGGTGACGCCGGAGTAGTCGGCACGGCCTCCGGCCGAGGCGCGGCCGAGCTCGGCGAAGACCGCCTCCGGGTCCGAGGAGTAGGTGCCGGGCGCGTCGAGGCGCTCGGCGAGTTCGGCCAGGACCCGCAGGTCGCTTCGGACGCCGTCGGGCGCGGGCCGCAGGGCGCGGCGGCGGATGATCCGGCCCTCCAGGTTGGTCATGGTGCCGTCCTCTTCGGCCCACTGCGTGACCGGCAGGACGACTTCGGCGAGCGCGGCGGTCTCGGACATGACGAAGTCGAATGACACGAGCGACTCCAGGGCCCTGAGCCGGTCGGAGACGCGGGCGGCGCGCGGCGCGGAGACGACCGGGTTCGAGCCGAGCACGAACAGCATCTTGACCTCGTCGCCGCATTTGCGCAGCAGCTCGACGGCGGAGACGCCCGCGCCGGGCAGCGTGTCGGGGTCGACGCCCCATACGGCGGCGACGTGCTCGCGATCGGCCGGGTCGTCGATCATGCGGTAGCCGGGGAGCTGGTCGGCCTTCTGGCCGTGCTCGCGTCCGCCCTGGCCGTTGCCCTGGCCGGTGATGCAGCCGTAGCCGGAGGACGGCCTGCCGGGCAGGCCGAGCGCGAGCGCGAGGTTGATCCAGGCGGTGACGGTGTCGACGCCGTTGGCGTGCTGCTCGGAGCCGCGGGCGGTCAGGATCGCCGTTCGCGCCCTGCCCGGGGCGTCGCCGATGCGTCCGGCGAGGAGGCGGGCGGCGGCGTACAGGTCGGGGACGCCGACGCCGGTGATGCGCTCGACGAACGCGGGCCAGTAGCCGGCGGCGGTCTGGCGGACCTCGTCGAAGCCGGTGGTGTGGGCGTCGATGTAGTCGTGGTCGATGTATCCCTGCTCGATGCAGATGTGCAGCAGGCCGTTGGCGAGCGCGAGGTCGGTGCCGGGCTGGGGCTGGAGGTGGAGCTGGGCGGCCTCGGCGGTGGCGGTGCGCCTCGGGTCGGCGACGATGAGCTCGCTTCGGGAGAGGAACCGCATGAACGGCGGCATGGTCTCGGCGGGGTTGGCGCCGACCAGGAGCACCACGTCGGCGTCCTTGAGGTCCTCGGCGGGGAACGGCAGGCCGCGGTCGACGCCGAAGGAGCGGTTCAGCGCCCCGGCCGCCGAGGACATGCAGAACCGGCCGTTGTAGTCGATGTGCCTGCTGCCCAAGGCGAGCCTGGTCCACTTGCCGAGCTGGTAGACCTTCTCGTTGGTGAGCCCGCCGCCGCCGAAGACGCCGACGGCGTCCCTGCCGTGCTCGGCCTGGACGGCGCGGATCCGCTCGGCGACGTGGTCGAGCGCCTCGTCCCAGGAGACGGGTTCGCCGCAGAGCAGCGGCCTGGTGAGGCGGGCCGGGTGGTCGAGGAGTTCGGGGGACGTCCAGCCCTTCTTGCACATGCCGCCGCCCCTCGGGGAGGCGGTGACCTCGCCGGCCTCGTCCTCCTCGAGTCGCATGCCGCACTGGAGGGCGCAGTAGGGGCAGTGGGTGTCGGCGGCGCGGACCACGGGAAGGCGGGTGCGAACGGTCATGCGGCGAGTGTGCTCCGGCGCCGTTACATCGTCACGAGCCGAATGTTTCCGGAATGCTAAGCGGCCCGCAATGTCTTCGACTGACGATTGCGGGCCGCTCTGGCGAGGAGCGTTCAGACCTTGGCGTAGGCGAGGCTCGGGGCCCGCTCCACGAAGACCCTCCGCTGGTAGAACCACCAGTTCATGGCCAGGAACAGGATGTAGGCCGCCAGGAAGCCGTACATGGCGGGGACGACCGAGCCGGTCTGCTCGTTGGCGATGCGGAACGCCTGGTTGATCAGGAAGCCGCCGAAGGCGCCGATCGCGGAGATCCAGCCGAGCGCGGCGGCGGTGAGCTTCTTCGCCTGGACGACCTCCTCCTCGGTGGCCTCGCGGCCGACGGCGGCGGTGGCCTCGGCCTTGAAGATCGCCGGGATCGAGCGGTAGGTCGAGCCGTTGGCGACGCCGCTCATCAGGAACAGGACCATGAAGGAGGTGAAGAACAGGGCGAAGGAGCCGGTGTCGATGCCCCAGACGGCGCCGAGGACGCCGCAGCCCATGAGGATGAACGACAGGCTGGTGATCGGGGCGCCGGCCCACTTGTCCGAGAGCCAGCCGCCGACGGGCCTCGACAGGGACCCGACCAGCGGGCCCAGGGCGGCCATCCACAGGGAGGCGAACTCGGGAAACTCGATCTGGATGACCAGCGGGAACGCGAAGGAGTAGCCGATGAAGGAGCCGAACGTGCCGATGTAGAGCACGCTCATCACCCAGGTGTGCTTGCGGGTCAGCGCCGGCAGCTGCTGCTTGATGGGGGTGCGCGAGACCGCTAGGTTGTCCATGTAGCGCCAGGCCATGAAGGCGGCGAACAGGGCCAGGACCAGCCACAGCAGCGGGACGTTGTGCAGCCAGATCCGCTCGCCCGCCTCGTCGGTGCCCTGGGAGGCGCCGACGACGCCGAGGGCGATCACGAACGGGCCGATGAACTGGACGGCCGGGACGCCGATGTTGCCGCCCGCGGCGTTGACGCCGAGGGCCGAACCGCGGTGGCGCTCGGGGTAGAAGTAGGAGATGTTGGCCATCGAGGAGGCGAAGTTGCCGCCGCCGAACCCGGCGGTGACGCCGGCGACGATGAACAGCCAGAACGGGGTGCCGGGCGTCATCAGGCAGTAGGCCAGGAGCACCGTCGGGATGACCAGGAGGCTCGCGGAGATGACGGTCCAGTTGCGGCCGCCGAAGACCGCGACGGCCGCGGTGTAGGGGATGCGCAGGAGCGAGCCGACGAGGTTCGGCACGGCGGTGAGCCAGAACAGCTGGCTGGTCGTGAAGTCGAATCCGGCCACCGCGAGGTAGGGGGTGACGATGCTGAACATGACCCACACCGAGAAGCCCAGGTGCTCGGCGACCACCGACCACAGCAGGTTGCGTCTTGCCACGGCGCTGCCGGTGGTGCGCCAGAACGCCTCGTCGTCGGGCCTCCAGTCGTCGATCCAGCCCTTGCGGGCGGCGGGCGGCGCTTCGGCCGTCGTCTCGGGCTTCGTCACTGTCATGCCCGCCAGCGTCGCCTCGGACCGTTGCCGCCGCGTGCGGCGTCCGTGCCGGGGCGGTGAAGTCCGCCGCACGGCCGTGCCGCGGGCGATGTGAACGGCCGCGGCTCCGCCGAGCGGCGTACGGACCGCCTACACCCGCAAGGCGAGAACCCGATCACATCGACCGATGGCATAGCGTTGACGGTTATGGACGCCGCCATCGAGGTCACCGACCTCCACAAGACCTACCGCGGCCGCCGGGTCGGGGAGGTCCGCGCCGTCGACGGGGTGAGCTTCCGCGTCGAGGCCGGTGAGTTCTTCGGCATCCTCGGCCCCAACGGGGCGGGGAAGACGACGACGCTGGAGATCGTCGAGGGCCTGCGCCGGCCCGACGGCGGCGAGGTGCGCCTGCTCGGGCGCTCGCCGTGGCCGCACTCGCCGGAGCTGTCGCAGCGCATGGGCGTGCAGTTGCAGGCGTCGTCGTTCTTCGAGTTCCTGACGGTGCGCGAGCAGATCGAGACCTTCGCCGAGCTCTACGGCGCCGGCAGGGACCGCGCGGCCGAGATGCTCGATCAGGTGGGCTTGAGCGAGAAGGCGGGCACGCGGTGCGAGAAGCTCTCGGGCGGGCAGCAGCAGCGGCTGTCGATCGCGTGCGCGCTCGTCGGCGACCCCGAGCTGGTGTTCCTCGACGAGCCGACGGCGGCGCTCGACCCGCAGGCGCGGCGGAACCTGTGGGACCTGATGCGCTCGATCAACGGCGAGGGCCGCACCGTGGTGCTGACGACGCACTACATGGAGGAGGCCGAGGCGCTGTGCGACCGGGTGGCGATCATGGACTCGGGGAGGATCCTCGCGGTGGACTCCCCCGCCGAGCTGATCCGCGGCCTCGACGCGCCGACGCGGGTGACGGTCGCGGCCGGGCAGTTGAGCGAGGCGCGCGTCAAGGAGCTCGCCGAGGGCGGGACGGCGACGTCCGATGACGAGGCGGTCGTGTTCGAGACGCGCGATCCGCGGACGCTGCTGACGGCGCTGGCCGCCGACGGGGCCCTGGAGGGCCTGGCGGTGCGCACGGCGAACCTCGAGGACGTGTTCTTGCACGTGACCGGACGGGAGTGGCGGGAATGAGCGTGGAGGCCCCGGTGCGGGAGGCGGCGCCGGTGCGGCGTTCGCGCGCGTTCGGCAGTCTGGTGCGGGCGCTGGGGATCAGCTGGGTGCGGGACCGCTCGCAGGTGTTCTTCAACCTGATCCTGCCGGGCATGTTCCTGGTGCTGCTGGCGAGCGTCTACGGCTCGGGCGAGACGCCGACGCCGCACGTGCTCGAGGTCGGCGACGCGCCGGTGCTCGAACAGGCCGAGCCGGGCGCGTTCGAGCTGGACGGGGCGGCGGACCTCGACGCGGCGCTGGAGGCGCTGGAGGAGGGCGACGCCGACGCGGCGGTCGTGCAGGACGGCGACGAGGTGACGGTCTACTACTCGCAGACGAACGCCACGAACGGGACGATCGCGCTGGAGCGGCTGTCGGGCCTGGTCGACGACGTCAACGTCGCGGTCCTGTCCGAGGCCGCCCCGGACGCGCCGGTGCTTCGCCTGGAGACCGACGCCGCCGAGGACCGCTCGCTCGAGCCGGTCCAGTACCTGGCCCCCGGCATCCTCGCGTGGGGCATCGCGATCTCCGGGGTGTTCGGCGCCGCGGGCACGCTCGTGGACTGGAAGCGGGACAAGCTGCTCCGGCGCCTGCGGCTGACGCCGGCGTCGGCGGGGACGTTCGTGGCCGCGCGCATCACGGTGAGCCTCTTGGTGGCGCTGCTCCAGACGGCGCTGTTCCTGGCGGTGGCGGTCGCGATGGGCCTGGAGCTGTCGGCGTGGACGTGGTTCGCGGTCCCGCTGGTGCTGCTCGGCACGGCGGCGTTCCTGGCGATCGGCGTGGTCATCGGCGGGATCGCCAAGACCGGGCCGGGGGCGGCCGGGCTGAGCAACATGGTCACGATGCCGATGGCGTTCATCTCGGGGGCGTTCTTCCCGCTCGCGGCCGCCCCGCAGTGGGTCCAGTGGCTGTCGGTGGTCTCCCCGATGCGCTATCTGAACGACGGCCTCCAGGCGGTGATCGTGCGCGGCGAGTCCCCGGTCTCGGTCCTGCCGGAGGTGGGAGTGCTGGCGCTCTTCGCCGCCGCGGTCGCCGTGTTCGCGTGGAAGACCTTCAAATTCGACGAGCTGTAGTCGTGTCGCAAGATATGCGAACGCCTCTCCGCTGGATACAATTCATTCATGTCAGACCTCTTGATTCACTCGGTTCCCGACAAGGACCTGGAGCAGATCCAAGCCGAGGCCGAAGCCCGGCAGCAGTCGCTCCAGGACTACATGCTGGAGATCATCCACGAGCGGGCCACGGGCAGCCGAAACCGCCGGAAGCTGGCGGAGATCGAGGAGCGACTCAAGCGTGAGGGAGGGCGACCGATCTCCATGGAAGACATCATCGCCGCCAAAGACGCTCCGCGGCACGGTTGGGAAGAATGATCGTCGTCGACGCTTCGGCGATGGTTGCCGCTCTTCGCAATTTCAGCCCCGACGGGGACGAGATCCGTAAGATCCTTTCGGCCCATAACCAGTGGCACGCTCCTTGGCATCAGCCCGCAGAGATATTCCATACATTCCGTGGGCTGTCGCTCGGCAAGATCCTCGCCAAAGACGTGGCCCGCATGGTAGTCGAGGATTATCTCGCGCTCGGCATCCACTTCGCGAGACCGGATCAAGCGCTCGCCGATAAAGTGTGGGAACTGCGTCACAACCTGTCTGCATATGACGCTCTCTACGTCGCGCTTGCCGAGAGCTTGGGCTCCGAGCTGCTCACCAGCGATGTCCGGATCGCGAATTCCAAGGCCGCCAAGTGCCCTGTCATCACCGTCAAAGCGGGGATGTGACTCAGTCTCGGTCTATCAAGGAGTCGTAGACCTCGCGCCGGGGCACGCCGAAGCGGCTCGCCACCTCCTTCATCGCGGCCTTGCGGTCCGTGCCGGCCGCTTCGAGGCGGGCCACCGCCGCCGCCAGCGCCTCCGGGGTGGCGTCCTCGGGATCCGGGCCGCCCCAGCCTTCGACGACGAGGGTGATCTCGCCGCGCGGCGGGTCCGACTCGGCTCCGGCGGCGAGCTCGCCGAGGCCGCCGCGCCTGATCTCCTCGTGCGTCTTGGTCAGCTCCCGGCACAGCGCCGCGGAGCGCTCGCCGCCGAAGGCGGCGGCCATGGCGCGCAAGACGTCGGCGACGCGCCGAGGTGATTCGAAGAACACCATCGTCCGCCGTTCCTCGGCCAGGGAGGCGAACAGGCGCCGCCGCTCGCCGTCCTTGCGCGGCGCGAAGCCCTCGAAGCAGAAGCGGTCGCACGGCAGCCCCGAGAGCGCCAGCGCCGTCGTCACCGCGCTCGCCCCGGGGGCCGCGGTCACCGTGAAGCCGGCGTCGATCGCGGCCCGCACCAGGCGGTATCCGGGGTCGGACACCGAGGGCATGCCGCCGTCGGTGATGACGGCGACCCGCTTTCCATCGTACAATTGTTCGATGAGCGGCTCGGTCCTGCCCGACTCGTTGCCCTCGAAGTACGACGTGATCGCCGCCGACGTCGACACGCCGAGCTCGCGCAGCAGCCGCTGGAGCCGCCGGGTATCCTCTGCGGCGATGACGTCGGCGCGCACCAGCTCCGACGCCACGCGAGGTGAGGCGTCCTCTGGATTACCCAGTGGCGCACCGAGAAGCACCAGAACGCCGGTCGATGATGTTGACATCAGGCCAGTATCCACTACTGTCCTGATCGAGGCCGCCGCTCACGGGCACCGCCGCGATCCGGCGCCAGGCCCCCGGTGAGCATGCGGCCACACGGCGCACATGCAGGCTGCGGGGGCATGTTGTCGGGTACCGGACAGTGACCTTACATATGAGCGAACGGTAACGGATACTCGGTGTAACACCACAGGCGACATAACGCAGCTGAACGCCCTCTCGAACACAGTGGAGGCAGCCTTGTCCGTGATCCTAAGAGTGGGAGCGGGGATCGTCGTTCTCATCATCGGTTACTTCGCCATCGGTTTCGTCGCCGAGCACTGGGCCTGGTTCGCTTCAGCAGCTATCTTGTTGGGGGGCACGGCACTCGCCGCGTGGGTGCTGCTTCGGAGCCGCGGTCACGAGCGCCACGACCACGTCCACACCGCCGAACGCCAGCAGTTGCTGCGCACCATCGACAAGATGAACATACCCACCTACGACGCGATGGTCGGCCAGCTCCTCGTCCGCCTCGACGCCAAGCGCGTCAAGAAGTTCGGGCACCGCCAGAACGACCTCGGATGCAACTTCGTGGTGACGTTCACCAACGGCAAGCGCGTCATCGTGCGCGCCAAGAAGGACGACCGCGCCATGAAGCGCCAGAACGGCACCCGCCACGTCCAGATCCTCGGCGGGGAGATCAAGGCCCGCTGGGACTGCGACGGCGGCGTGCTCATCACCAACGCCAACCTGCACTGGATGCACCACGCCGCCCGCAACGAGAGCGTGGCCGCGCAGCTGGGCGTCCTCATCCTCGACCGCGACCGCCTCGCCGAGTGGATCGACACCGGCGAACCGCCCGCCGAGCTGCGGCCGGTGCGGGCGGCCCTCCAGAGCACCGCGAACCAGTAACGCCCTCGGAAACCGAAGCCCCGGAACGTCACCGCTCCGGGGCTTCGGCCTTCTTGCCAGCCGATGCGCTAGTTGGAGGCCAGCGTGGCCTCGGTGGTCTGCTCCTCGTCGTCCCTGACGTAGGTGATGGCGATCGTGTCGCCGCTGGCCTTGCTCTGCACCGCCGAGACCACTTCGGAGGCGCCGGTGATCGGTTCGCCGTCGATCGCGGTGATGATGTCGCCCTCGGCGAGCCCGGCCTCGGCGGCCGGGGAGTCGGCCTCGACCGCGAGCACCATCGCCCCGTTGCCCTGGGTGTCGGTCACCGACACGCCCAGGTAGCCCTGCTCGACCGAGCCGTGCTCGATGAGCTGCTCGACCACGTCCTCGACGGTGTTCGACGGGATCGCGAAGCCGAGGCCGACGTTGCCCGACTCCGGCGAGAGGATCGCGGTGTTGATGCCGATCAGCTCGCCGGCGCCGTTGACGAGCGCGCCGCCGGAGTTGCCCATGTTGATCGCGGCGTCGGTCTGGATCAGGCCGCTCAGGGTCTGCCCGGTGGTCGGGCTCTGCTGCTGCTCGTTGCCGACGGACATGGAGCGGTTGAGCGCCGAGACGATCCCGGTCGTCACGGTGCCCTCCAGGCCGAGCGGGGAGCCGATGGCGACCGTGGCGTCCCCGACCTGAAGGGCGTCGGAGTCGCCGAAGGCGATCGGCTGGATGTCGTCGACGCCGGAGACCTGGATGACGGCCAGGTCCTGGGTGGCGTCGGTGGCGATGATCTCGGCCTCGCCGACGCCGCCGTCCGCGAAGCGGACCTCGACGGCGCCGGCGCCCTCCACCACGTGGTTGTTGGTGACGATGTAGCCGTCCTCGGAGTAGACCACGCCCGAGCCCTCGGCCACGTCGGTCACGATGGTGACCACCGAAGGGGTCACCTTGTCGACGATCTCGGTGTAGGTCATGCCCGCGCCGGCGTCCATCGACACGGACTCGACGACCGTGGTCGAGCCGTTGTCGTTGCCCAGATACCAGCCGACGGCGCCTCCGGCGCCGCCCGCGAGCAGGGCCAGGGCCACCGCGCCGGCGGCGATCTTGCCCCAGCCGCGCTTCGGCCGCCGCTGCGGGGCGGGGCCGTGCGGCCCGTAGCCGGCCGGCGGCGGGCCGAGCGGGGCGGTGTGCGGCTGCCAGGAGTGCGGGGCGTCGTTCGGCCCGGTCATGTGCGGCGCGGAGGCGGGCGGGCCGGGAGGCAGGACGCTGGTCTGGTGCGCCTGCTGCTCGGGCTGCGGGCCCGTCTGCGCATGGGGCTCGGGGGGCGCCTGGCTCTGCGGCGCCTGCTCGGGCCGCTCTGGGCCCGGTCGGGGTTCGGCCTGCTCGGCCGGGCGGTCGGGCGCCGCCTGCGGCGGGGTGGTGGCGCCCGCGTCGGGGCGGGCCGCGGGCTCGGCTCCTCGGGCGTCGTGGGGGTCCGCACCGGTGTGCGGCGCCTGCGGAGCCCGCTCGGGGCTCTGCTCTGGCCCCTCCTCGGGGCGCGGGCTGCTGTCAGCGTTGCTCATGAATGCAGCATGCAGCCCGTGGCTCTCGCTTCGCTGCGAAAACGCCTTAAAACCCTTTAATGATCCGAATGGGCCTCAGGGGGCGTCTCGGCGGCCAGTCGCACCGTGAAGACGGTGCCCTCGCCGAGCCCGGATCGGACGGAGACGGTGCCGCCGTGGGCCTTGACGATCGCGGCCACGATCGCCAGCCCGAGCCCCGATCCGGGGTGGTTCGCGGCGTCGGAGCGGAAGAACCGCTCGAAGACCCGCTCGGTGGTCTCGGGGTCCATGCCGGGGCCGTCGTCGGCGACCCGCAGCAGCACGTGTTCGGCGTCGGAGAGGACCTCGACGGTGACGCGGGTGCCCGGCGGGGTGTGCCTGACGGCGTTGGACAGCAGGTTGTCGAGGATCTGGCGCATCCGGGCGGGGTCGCCGGCCACGACGGTCGAGGCGCCCGGCACGGACTTGAACTCGAAGCGGTGGTCCTCGGCGACGACGGCGTGGGCCGAGACGGCCTCGCCGCCGAGGGCGGCCAGGTCGATCGCCTCGGTCTCGACCGGGCGCTCCTGGTCGAGCCTGGCGAGGTGGAGCAGGTCCCCGACGAGCAGGCCCATCCGCTTGGCGGCCTCCTCGATCTGTCCGATGTAGTGCTGCCGGTCGGCCTCGGGCATGTCCGGGTTGGCGCGGACCAGCTCGGCGTAGCCTCTGACGCTGGTCAGCGGCGTGCGCAGCTCGTGGGAGGCGTCGGCGATGAACTCCCTCATGCGCTGCTCGGAGTCGTGGGCGCGCTCCTCCGAGAACTCCCTGGCGCGGATCGAGCTCTCGATCTTGCCGAGCATCGAGTTGATGGCGTAGCCGACGCGGCCGACCTCGGTGGCCGGGTCGTGGTCGGGCACGCGCCTGGAGTAGTTGCCGGCCGCGATCATGGCGGCGGTGTTCTCGATCTGGCGCAGCGGCGAGAGGCTGGCGCGCACGAGGCCGACGCCGAGCGCGGCGAGCCCGGCGAGGACGCCCGCTCCGATGAGGATGTCGACCCACACCAGTCCGGCGACGGTCTTGTCGAAATGGGCGAGCCGGTAGGACAGCGTGTAGTAGGCGGCCCGCTCGTTGGTCTCGGCCTCCGGGTCGTAGTCGGGGTTCTCGGTGCCCACTTCGGTGCCGGGCAGGCCGAGGACCCGCCAGCGGGTGGTGCCGTCGGCGGCCAGCGCCGTGAAGGCCTCCCCACCGGCCTCCTCGAGCTGGGCGAGGGTGAACACCGGCGTGTCGGCGCGGTTGGCGGGCACGTCGAAGCGGTTCCCGTTGTCGTACACCGAGCTGAAGATGTACTGGTTCGGCCGCACGCCGAGGGTCTCGCTCGGCTCCTCGGCCGCGGTGCCGCTGAAGGAGGCGGGGTTGCCCTTGAGGAGCTGGTCCTTGAGCTCGTCGTCCACTGTGTCGAGGAAGTAGGAGTGCAGCGCGAGGATCGTGGAAACGCTGATGAGGATGAGCGACCCGGCGACGAGCGCGAGCACGGCGGAGGTCAGCCTGACCCGCAGGGGGGTCCGGTCCCACCGCTTCCTGGCGCTCTCGACGAAGTGGGGTGCGCTCAACGATTCTGCTCCCGCAGGACGTAGCCGATCCCGCGCAGGGTCTGGATGAGTTTGGGGTCGCCGGTGTCGACCTTGCGGCGCAGGTAGGAGACATAGGACTCGACGATGCCGTCGTCGCCGCGGAAGTCGTAGCGCCACACGTGGTCGAGGATCTGGGCCTTGGAGAGCACCCGCCCGGCGTTGATCATGAAGTAGCGCAGCAGTTTGAACTCGGTGGGCGAGAGCTGCACGGCCTCGCCGGCGCGCCAGACCTCGTGGGTCTCCTCGTCGAGTTCGAGGTCGGCGTACTTGAGGCGGGAGGGCCGGGGCAGCTCGCCGGCGGAGCGGCGCAGGACGGCGTGGATGCGGGCGACGACCTCTTCGAGCGCGAAGGGCTTGGTGATGTAGTCGTCGCCGCCGGCGGACAGGCCGGTGACGGTGTCGGCGGTGTCGTCGCGGGCGGTGAGGAAGAGCACGGGGGTGTGGTCGGAACCGGACCGGAGGCGCCTGACCACTTCGAATCCGTCGAAATCGGGCAGGTTGACGTCGAGGACGACCAGGTCGGGGCGGTGGCGGGCGACCGAGCGCAGCGCCTCGTCGCCGGTGCCCACGGCGTGGACGGAGAAGCCCGCGTAGCGCAGGGAGGTGGCGAGCAGTTCGCAGATGTTCTCATCGTCTTCGACGACGAGGAGCGTGGCCTCGGCGGACTCGGTGTTCGACTGGGGCATGGACCTCATCTTCACATGATCGTCGAGTCGCGGCCGACAAGCCCTCGTGACGCGGCTTGCCCGCAACGATGCGGTCTCATCGTCGGCGCGCGCTGGTCAGGGGTGGTTCTGTGGCGAGGATACGTCGTATGGGCCGGTGCGCCAAAGCGCCGGAGCGGCGGATCCCGCGCCGCACCTGGGTCTTCGGCCGCGCGGCGGACGGACATGCGCGACCGGGCGGGCCGACTGCGGAGGCGAGGACGCGGCGGGCGGGCACGCTCCCGCGGCGTCCGGACCCGGCGGCCGATACGGCCGGTCTCGGCCGCGGCGCGCATTCGGTGATGAGAGCGCCATCCGATGCGGCACATCACTGTCGGATGTATCACCTCCGCACTTTCGCGGGAACGCGGCGTGCGCGGACTGTTTTCGCTCGATTCCGTCGGATAGACTTTGTGTCGCAGCCGAGTACGGCAGGTGCTCGGGCCGTGACGCCCAACCAGTCTGTTAGGTGAATTCATGACGCTGTCAATCGAGACCGGCACGACCGACAATGGGATCGTCACCGTCGAGTTGGCCGGCGAGGTCGACTACGCGACGGCTCCCCAGATCCGCGAGACCATCACCAACGCGCTCGAAGGGGGCGGTGTCACTGCCATCCGGGTCGATGTCGCCAAGGTGACGGTCCTGGACTCGACGGGGATCGGCACGATCGTGGTGGCCTACCGCATCGCGCGCGAAATGGGCGTGGAGCTGGCCGTGGTCAACCCGAACCGGTTCATCACCCGCCTGTTCACGGTGGTCGGGGCCGAGGAGCTGCTCGAGGAGCCGACGGAGACGTTCACGGCGAAAGAGCGCAGCGCCTCCCAGACCGCGTAGACGGGCGCAGGCGGGCCTCGACGGCCCGCGCGTCCGAGTTCTCGAGGCCGAGGGCCCTCCCGCGCGGCGGCGGGCCCACGGCGGCTGCAATCCTCTGAGCGGAGCCCTCCGCGACTTGCGCCCGTGCGCCGCGGATCGGGTGCTCGATGCCGAGGGACCCCCGCGCGGCGAGGGGCCCGCAATGGCCGAAGACCGCTGAGCGAGCCCTCTGCGACCGCGCCTGTGCGCCGCGGATCGGGGTGGCCGCGAGGCGCCCCGTCGTGTCGGCGCTCGGCGCGGGCCCATGTGCGCCGGCCCCCCTCCGCCGGCCGTGAATCCGCCCTCACTGCGACGCTCGCGGGCCGTGCGTTCGCGCGGCCCGGCAGGCCGCTTCGAGCGGTCCGGACGCTCGACGTGGGCCACGACTCGCGGGCGCCACCCTGGCGAGTGACCGGCCCCGCAACAGCGTTACCGGTACTACATATTTCCGGCCCCACGGTTACCCTTGACCGGGGGACTGCTGTCTCCCATCCACGCAGCGTCTGCAAAGAAGAGGCGATTCAGCTGTGTCGAGTTCGACCCAGAGCGGTCCGTTGACCGATTTCGGAGCCAATGAGTGGCTGGTCAACGAGATGTACGAGCGTTACCGCGAAAATCCCGACAGCGTCAGCGCCGGGTGGCGCGAATTCTTCGGCGGCGATCCGGTGGGCACCGGAGGCGCCGACGGCCAGAGCGGGACGACCCCCGCGACGGACGCATCCGCGAAGGCGGCGACCGAGATCGAGGCGGAGACCACCGCGGCGGGCAAGCCCGCGCCGCGCGCCGAGCGGGCGGCGGAGAAGCCCAAGGTGGTCCCCAAGCCGGACGCCGAGACCGAGTCCTCCACAGCCGCGCCCGCGAGCCGCACCTCACCAGAGCCGCAGCCCGTCTCCCCCACCGAACCGTCCGGGAAGGCAAGCCCCGCCGTGAACGAGTCCGACTCCACCGCAATGCCCGGCTCCGCGGCGAAACCGCTCAAGGGAGTCGCGGCCAAGGTCGCGCAGAACATGGAGGCGTCGCTGGAGATCCCGACGGCGACCTCGGTGCGCGCCGTCCCCGCGAAGCTGCTGTTCGACAACCGCGTGGTCATCAACAACCACCTCAAGCGCAGCCAGGGCGGCAAGGTCTCCTTCACGCACCTGATCGGCTACGCGCTCGTGCAGGCGGTCAAGGCCCACCCGAGCATGAACGCCTCCTACAAGGTCGTCGACGGCAAGCCGCAGCTGGTCACCCCCGAGCACATCAACCTCGGCCTGGCGATCGACCTCGCGAAGCCCGACGGCTCGCGCACCCTGGTGGTGCCCTCGATCAAGGGCACCGAGACCATGGACTTCCGCGAGTTCTGGCACGCCTATGAGGACCTCGTCCGCAAGGCGCGCAACGGCAAGCTCACCATGGAGGACCACGCCGGCGCGACGCTGACGCTGACCAACCCCGGCGGCATCGGCACCGTCCACTCGGTGCCGCGGCTGATGAAGGGCCAGGGCCTCATCGTCGGCGTCGGCGCCATGGAGGTGCCCGCCGAGTTCGCCGGGGCCTCGGACGAGACCCTCGCCGACCTGGGCGTCTCGAAGATCATGACGGTCACCTCGACGTACGACCACCGCATCATCCAGGGCGCGGAGTCCGGCGAGTTCCTCAAGACGCTGCACCGACTGCTGCTCGGCGGCGAGTTCTTCGACTCGGTCTTCCGCAGCCTGCTCATCCCCTACGAGCCGGTGCGCTGGGTCAGGGACGTCGCCAAGACCCACGAGGGCCAGATCGACAAGACCGCCCGCGTCATCGAGCTCATCCACGCCTACCGCGTCCGCGGCCACCTCATGGCCGACACCAACCCGCTGCACTACGAGATCCGCCACCACCCGGACCTCGACGTGCTCTCGCACGGGCTGACGCTGTGGGACCTGGACCGGACCTTCCCGGTCGGCGGCTTCGCCGGCCAGCAGCGCATGAAGCTGCGCGACATCCTCGGCGTCCTGCGCGACTCCTACTGCCGCCGCATCGGCGTGGAGTACATGCACATCCAGGACCCCGAGGAGCGGGCCTGGCTCCAGCGGCGCATCGAGGTGCCGTTCGAGAAGCCGAAGATCGAGGAGCAGAAGCACATCCTCGGCCGCCTCAACGCCGCCGAGGCGTTCGAGACCTTCCTCCAGACCAAGTTCGTCGGCCAGAAGCGCTTCAGCCTCGAAGGCGGCGAGTCGCTCATCCCGATGCTCGACCAGGTGCTGCACTCGGCGGCCGACGCCGAGCTCGACGAGGTCGTCATCGGCATGCCCCACCGCGGGCGGCTGAACGTGCTGGCCAACATCGTCGGCAAGAAGCTCTCGAAGATCTTCACCGAGTTCGAGGGGCACATCGACCCCAAGAGCATCGGCGGCTCCGGCGACGTCAAGTACCACCTGGGCATGACCGGGAAGTTCACCACGCCCGACGGCAAGGGCGAGACCACCGTGTCGGTCACGGCCAACCCCTCGCACCTCGAGGCGGTCAACCCGGTGCTCGAGGGCATCGTCCGCGCCAAGCAGGACCGGTTGAACCTCGGCGAGGACGGCTTCACCGTCCTGCCCGTGGCGATCCACGGCGACGCCGCGTTCGCCGGCCAGGGCGTGGTGGCCGAGACGCTGAACCTGTCGCAGCTGCGCGGCTACCGCACCGGCGGCACCGTCCACGTCGTGGTCAACAACCAGGTCGGCTTCACCACCGCCCCGGCCTACTCGCGGTCGAGCCTGTACTGCACGGACGTGGCCCGGATGATCCAGGCGCCGATCTTCCACGTCAACGGCGACGACCCGGAGGCGGTCTGCGAGGTCGCGAAGCTCGCCTTCGCCTACCGCCAGCAGTTCCGCAAGGACGTCGTCATCGACATGGTCTGCTACCGGCGCCGCGGCCACAACGAGGGCGACGACCCGAAGATGACCAACCCGCAGATGTACCAGGTCATCGACGCCAAGCAGTCGGTCCGCAAGCTCTACACGCGCGCGCTCATCGGCCGCGGCGACATCACGATGGAGGACGCCGAGGAGGCGCTCGCCGACTACCAGTCGCAGCTGGAGCGGGTCTTCCGCGAGACGAAGGAGGCCCTGGCCGGGCAGACCGGCCCGATGCCGTGGCGCCACCAGCCCGAGCCGGTGGCCGACATCGACACCTCCGTCGACGCCGAGACCATCGCGATGATCGGCAAGGCGCACACCATGCTCCCCGAGGGCTTCAAGCCGCACAAGGCGGTCCGCAGGGTGCTGGAGAAGCGCAGCGAGATGTCCACTTCGGGCAACATCGACTGGGCCTTCGCCGAGACCCTCGCCTTCGGTTCGCTGCTGATGCAGGAGAAGGCCGTCCGCCTGGCCGGCCAGGACTCCAGGCGCGGCACCTTCGTGCAGCGGCACGCCGTCGTCATCGACCAGGAGACCGGCCGCGAGTACACTCCGCTGGCGCACCTGGGCGAGCACACCGAGCGGTTCTTCGTCTACGACTCGCTGCTCTCGGAGTTCGCCGCGATGGGCTTCGAGTACGGCTACTCGGTGGAGAACCCGGGGATGCTCGTGCTCTGGGAGGCCCAGTTCGGCGACTTCGTCGACGGCGCCCAGACCATCACCGACGAGTTCATCTCCTCGGGCGAGGCCAAGTGGGGCCAGCACTCGGGCCTGACGCTGCTGCTGCCGCACGGCCACGAGGGCGCCGGGCCCGACCACACCTCGGGGCGCATCGAGCGGTTCCTGCAGCTGTGCGCCGACGAGAACATGCGCATCGCGAACTCGACCAGCCCGGCCAACTACTTCCACCTGCTGCGCCGCCAGGCGCTGGACCCGGTGAAGAAGCCGCTGGTGGTGTTCACGCCGAAGTCGCTGCTGCGGCACAAGGCGGCCGTCAGCCACCTCGACGAGTTCACGGGCGGCCGCTTCCAGCCGGTCATGCCCGACCCGGCGATCGCCGAGGGCCGGATCCGGTCCGAGGACGTGCGCAAGGTCCTGCTGTGCTCGGGCAAGGTGTACTACGACCTGGCCGCGGCCAGGGACGAGCGCGGCGTCACCGACACCGCGATCCTGCGCGTCGAGCAGCTCTACCCGCTGCCGGTCGAGGAGCTGCGCAGCGCGCTCGGCTCGCTCGCCTCGGCCGAGGACATCGCGTGGGTGCAGGAGGAGCCGGCGAACCAGGGCGCCTGGTCGTTCATCGCGCTCAACCTGCTCGAGGAGCTGGGCGGGGTGCACCTGAGGCGCATCTCCCGGCCGGCGGCCGCGGCGCCCTCGACCGGTTCGCCGAAGGTCCACGAGGTCGAGCAGCAGGCGCTCATCGACGTGGCCGTGCCGCGTCCGTAAGAGGCGCGCGGAACGTTCGCGATGAGGGGAGGTCTTCGGACCTCCCCTCATCGCATTGCGACGCTTCGACCACATCGTCCCCCCTTTGCATCACGAATCGAAATACATATTCATCGACACTCTTGACTGACGGACGCGTGAACGGTAACAATGTTGCCATGGTCACGCCCGCGGGTGGCGACCTCGGTACCGACACGTCACATTGGAGTGATGCGAATATGACGAACAATCCCCCTCCCCCGGGCGCGGTCACCCGGAGGGGGCTCCTCACAGGGGCGACGGCCGCGGCCGGGCTCGGACTGGCCGGATGCGGCTCCGCGTCCGAGGCGTTCAGCGGCGAGACCACCGTGAAGCAGTGGAACCTGCTGGCCGGCTCCGACGGCGCGATCATGACCTCCATGCACGATCAGTTCACGGCCGAGACCGGCATCGGACTCCAGGCCACCACCTTCGCCTGGGGCACGCCGTTCTACACCAAGCTGGTCATGGGCGCCTCCGGCGGCAACGCCGCCGACGTCGCCACCATCCACCTCTCGCGGCTGGGCAGCCTGTCCCCCGACACGCTCCTCGACTCCATCGGCCTCGACGAGCTCACCGACGCCGGGCTCAACCCCGAGGACTTCCCCTCCTCGATCTGGGAGCGGTGTTTCGCCGACGACCGGCTCTACGCGGTCCCGATCGACACCCACGCGCTGGTGAACTTCTACAACCGCACCATCTGCGAGCAGGCCGGCGTCCTCAACCCCGACGGGACCCTCCTGGAGACCCACGGCGTCGAGGAGTACTTCGACCTGCTGCGGGCCGTCAAGGACGTCACCGGCGAGTACGGCACCTCCCTCGACACCAACGCCGGCTGGCGCCAGTTCTGGGCCTGGTACCGCCAGCAGGACGGCGAGTGGATCTTCCACGAGGACGGCTACGAGCTCGACGACGACAAGGCGCTCGTCGCCATCGAGACCATGTGGCGCATGGCCGACGAGGGCCTGTGCCCGCGCATCGCCGACGGCGCCCAGTGCGCCGCGAACTTCGAGAACGGCGCCGGCGGACTGGTCCAGGTCGGCAACTGGGAGATCACCCGCTTCCGGGCCTTCGACGAGGCCCAGGGCCTGGACTTCTCCATAACCGAGATGCCCGACTTCTTCGGCAACCGCCGCACCCAGGGCGACTGCCACTCCTACGCCCTGCCCAGGCACAACGCCTGGGACGAGGAGGTCCGCGCCGCCACGGTCGAGTACATCTCCTGGATGCTCCAGCACAGCTTCGAATGGGGCGCCGGCGCCGGTCACACCCCGGCCTACCTGCCGGTGACCGAGAGCGAGGAGTACCAGTCGCTGCAGCCCAACGCCGAGTACTCCGGGGTCGTCGAGAACGTCCAGTTCGACCCCGACGTCTGGTTCTCCGGCTCCGCCGCCCGGCTGGCGGTCGACGTGGCGCAGACCCTGGTCGGCGTGTACTCGGGGGCGACCACCCCCGAGCAGGCGCTCGACACCATCAAGACGCAGGCGCAGACACTGGTCGACCTGCCCAACCCGGTCGACTGAATCGATTCACGAGGTCCACTCTGATGACTACTGACACCGAGACGCCCGCGGCGGCGCCTCCGGCGGCTCCGCCGCCGGCCCAGACCGCCTCGCGCGCGCCCAAACGCCGGTCATGGCTCGGCCTTTGGTTCGTCCTGCCGTTCACCGCCGTCTACGCCGTCTTCATGGTGTGGCCGATGCTCCTCGGCCTCTACTACTCCTTCACCGACAAGAGCCTCACCGGCCGCCCCGTCGAATGGATCGGCCTCGCCAACTGGTCGGAGGCGTTCGGCGACGCCGCCGCCTGGGACTCGCTGTGGAACACCGCGTGGTTCACGATCCTGAGCACCCCGCCGCTGGTGATCCTCGGCCTCGCGTTCGCCCTCCTGGCGCACCGGGCCCGCAAGATGGGCTGGTTCCTGCGCCTGTCGTTCTTCGCACCGTTCGTCATCCCGGTCTCCGTGGTGACCATGATCTGGATCTGGATGTACCAGCCCGACGGCGGCCTCATCAACCACTACCTCGGCGAATGGGGCCTGGGCGGCGACCGCCTCTGGATCTTCCAAGAGGACTCGATGGGCCCGATCGTGGCCACCACCGTGTGGTGGACCATGGGCTTCAACTTCCTGCTCTACCTGGCCGCGCTCCAGACCATCCCGGGCGAGGTCTACGAGGCGGCCGACATCGACGGCGCGAACGGCTTCCAGAAGCTGTGGGGCATCACGCTGCCGCTGCTGGGCCGCACCACCGCGCTGGTCATCACGCTCCAGCTCATCGCCTCGCTGCGGATCTTCGACCAGTACTACCTGATGGCCGGCGGCGGCATGAACCTCTCGCCCGAGCACGTCGCCATCCAGTACATCTACAACGCCGGCTTCACCGGCCTGCGGGTCGGCTACGCCTCGGCGCTGTCGTACATCCTGTTCGTCTTCATCCTCGTCGTCGCCCTCGTCCAGTTCCGACTGCTGTCAAGGAAGGAGGACTGACGTGACCACCGTGCAGGAGAGGCCACCGGCCTCCGAGAGCAAACCCCGCACCATCACCAGGAGGCGCGGGCGGATCACCGTCGGCGGCGCCCTGGTCTACTTCGCCTCCTTCTTCCTGGCCCTGCTGTGGCTCGTGCCGTTCCTGTGGGCCCTGTCGACCTCGTTCAAGACCGAGACCGAGGCGAGCCTCGGGCAGCCGATCCACTGGATCCCCGAGGACTGGTCCATCGAGGGCTACCGGGTCCTGTTCGAACGCGGCGACCACCTCACCTGGATGATCAACTCCACCGTGGTCTCCACGATCGTCACCGTCCTGACCCTGGCGCTGTGCGTCCTGGCCGCCTACGGCTTCTCGCGCCTGGACTTCCCGGGCAAGAAGGTCATCTACGGCGTGATCCTGGCCGGGATCATGGTCCCGCCGCAGGCGCTGATCATTCCGCTGTTCGACGTCGTCAGCGCCCTGAGGATGGTCGACACGTACTGGGGCCTGGCGCTGCCGCAGGTCGTCGCCCCGGTGATGATCTTCATCCTCAAACGCTTCTTCGACGCCATCCCGCGCGATTACGAAGAGGCCGCCAGGCTCGACGGCGCGAACCACCTGCGCGTCCTGTGGAGCGTCATCCTGCCGCTGTCCGGTCCCATCCTGGCCGCCGTCGGCATCTTCACCTTCATCGGCTCGTGGAACAACTTCCTGTGGCCGCTGCTGGTCGGCAACGACCCCTCGATCATGACCCTGCCCGTCGGGCTCGGCGTCGTCGCCGGAGGGTACGGCCTGCTCTACGCCCAGAACATGGCCGCCGCCATCCTCGGCGCGCTGCCGCTGCTCATCGTGTTCATGCTCTTCCAGAAGCAGATCGTGAAGGGCGTCGCGGGCGTCGGCCTCAGCCGCTGACCCGTTCCAGGAGGCGGGGCGGGGGTTCCCCGTCCCGCCTTTCGCCGTCTCAGAACATGCCGACCCGCTCGAAGCACGAGACCGGGCTCCAGCCCACCGAGGTCCCCGAGGCGACCCTGATCCACCGGTTCTCCCACGACAGGCCCGCGCACCCGATCGTGTCGCCGCCCTCGACGGTGAAGCACGAACCGGAGAGCTCCTCGCCGTTGTAGAGCCGCACCAGGCGGTTGGCGCTCATCTGCGTGTCGGTGAAGATCGAGACGCCGAAGGTCGCCTTCACCTCGTAGCGGCACAGCATCGCCTGCTCATGGGCCTGCTCGGCCGAGAGGATCGCCGCCTGCGCCTCGGGCGCGCGCCCCTCGTGCAGCGCGGCCCGCGACTCGTCCGGCTCTGAGGCCGTGCCCTCGCCGCGGTCCATCACCGCCACGACGAGCGCGACGATCGCCGCCGCGATCGCGACCTTGACCGCGACCCGCTTCGCGGCCGTCCACGCGCTCCCGGCGCCGGACTTCATCCCGTCTTTCAGCCGTCCTGCAACTGACATGATCGCCCTCCCCCTCGGACGTCCCGGACCGCGGGCCCGACCTCCCTACAGGGTGGGCTCTGGCGGGCCCGTCGGCGGGGAAACCGATCAGAAAATCCAGGGCGAGCACGGCGAACCGTGCACGGGTGCGCCGGGAGCGAAGCCCGCGAGCCGCCGATCGGCGCGGCTCACCCTCACGAGGCGGTGACCACGACCTTCCCGAAGGCCTCGCCCGAGGCCAGGCGCCGCAGCGCCGCCCCGGCGTCCGAGAGCGGGTGGCTCGAGTCGATGACGGGCCGCACGTCCCGTTCCTCGCAGAACGCGATGAGCTCGGCCAGTTCGTCCCTGGTGCCCATGGTCGAGCCGACGATCTCCAGCTGCTTGAAGAACACGTGCCGCAGGTCGACCCGCGGCGAGTGGCCGCCGGTGACGCCGCAGGTGACCAGGCGTCCGCCCGGTTTGAGGGACTTGATCGAGTGCTCCATGACCGGCTCGCCGACGGAGTCGACGACGACGTCGACGCGCTCGGGCAGCCGCCCGCCCGGCTCGACGGCCTCGGCGCCGATCGCGGCGGCCCTCTCGCGGCGCTCGGCCTGGCGGCCGGTGGCGTAGACGCGGGCGCCCATGGCCTTCGCCAGGACGATCGCGGCGCTGGCGACGCCGCCGCCGGTGCCCTGGACGAGGACCGCGCCCTCGGCCGGGAGGCGGCCGCGGGTGGTGAGCATCCGCCAGGCGGTCAGGTAGGCGGTGGGCAGGCAGGCGGCCTCGGCGGAGCTCCAGCCCTTCGGCTTTGGCACGAGGTTGCGGGCCGGGACGGCGACGGTTCGGGCGAGCGTGCCGGGGTAATACTCCGACAGGAGGGTCCGCTTCGGATCGAGGGTCTCGTCCTCGAGGGAGGGATCGGCGATGACGGGATAGACGACGACCTCTTCGCCGTCGGCGGTGGTGCCGACGGCGTCGGTGCCGAGGATCATCGGGCACTGCTCGGCGCGGAGGCCGACGCCGGCGAGGGACCACAGGTCGTGGTGGTTGATCGAGGCCGCGGTGAGCTCGATTCGCGTCCAGTCGTCGGGAACTTCGGGAGGCTCCGTCTCACCGACCGAGAGCGCCGAGAACGGGTCGTCGGGGTTCACATTGCGGGCGTAGGCGGCGAGCATCGGTGATTGACCTCCGTCTTGACACGGCTGCGGCTCGGGCTGCGAACACGCTGTCCATCATGGTTATTCGAGCGATTTGTGTTGTGTCTCTAACTGTAGGGGTACCCACGGAATCGGCCTTACGAGAGGTAGGGTCGGCGTTGGAATCACACCCACTGGAAAGAAGCTGGAGGGGCAATGTTGAAGCCTCTGTTCAAGCGGCTGCTGCCGCAGATCTCGGCTTCGGCTCACTGCGACCTGCCGTGCGGGGTCTACGACCCGGCCCAGGCCCGCATTGAAGCGGAGTCGGTCAAGGCGATCTGCGAGAAGTACCAGGCAAGCGACGACCCTGAGTTCCGCACTCGCGCGCTCATCATCAAGGAGCAGCGGGCCCAGCTGGTGAAGGAACACCTCTGGGTGCTGTGGACGGACTACTTCAAGCCGCCGCACTTCGAGAAGTACCCGCAGCTGCACACGCTGGTCAACGAGGCGACGAAGCTCGCCGGCGGCGGCGGTGGCTCCAAGGCGAGCACCGACCCGAAGGTGGCCGAGGAGCTGCTGGCGAAGATCGACCAGATCGCCGAGATCTTCTGGGAGACCAAGAAGTAGAGCGCCGCAGCGCACACTGCTATATGGAGACCGGCCGAGCCGGTCCGACACGGCACGGCGCCCGTCCGTCCCGGACACCACCGGGAAGGACGGGCGCTTCGCCGTCTCCGGTGGCCGCGTGGCGGGGCCGGTGCGGGAGGCGCAGCCGATGAAGAACCGGTCGTCAGTCTGGACGCGACCGGGCCGCGTCCATCACGAGCACCCGGCCGCCCGCGGCCGGCCCGAACGCCGCGCGGCAGAACCGGCCTACGCCGCCCGGCTCGCGGGAAGCGCTGCCGACCGCCCGCGCCGCCCCTTGGAGGGGCGCGGGTCGGCTGCCGCCGTTGCCGGAGCACCTGCCGCGGGCGGAGCAGGTTCGGCAGCGGGCGCGGTTCGCGCCGCTCGCCGCGGGGCAGCGGAAGGTGAGCCGAAGAGGCCAATCGGACGGGGCGGTCCCCGTTCGTGGGAGCCTCCCATTATTCTTTGCACCTGGAGGGAGACCACGTGGTCTGCACAACGTCACAGGGAGCGGCGATGCCGGTGAGCGAAGAACGCGAAGACGTGCTGCTGCTCGATGTCCCCGCGACGGGCGATTATCTGTCGGTGCTGCCCACCGCCACGGCGGCGGTGGCGACCCGTCTCGGCTTCTCGCTCGACGAGATCGAGGACCTTCGGGCCGCGGTCAATGCCGCCGTGACTCTGCTGCTGCCCGAATCGGCCCGCCCCCGGCCGTTCCGCAGGCGCGTCGGCGAGGATTCGCTGCACTGCCGCCTGGAGGTGGGCGCCGAGATCCTCCAGATCGTGCTCAGCCGCCCGAAGGGCGATCCGCTTCCCGACCCGGGGACCTACCAGTGGCAGGTGCTCAGGGCCCTGACCGACGAGGTCGAGTCGGAGTCCGAGGGCGCGATGTCGACGATCCGGATCCGCCAGCAGCGGCCCTCGTCCGAGGCCGACGCCGAGACCGAGGCCCACCGAATCCGCTGAACCGCCCCCACCGCACGTCCCCCGCCGAACCGCCCCGGAATCGACATTCGACCCGTTCGAGGCGAATCATCTGCTTGCGGACGCTCGATGGGCCCGGCTGCGCCGGGCCCATCGAGCTCTTGCCGTGTTCAATTCGAGGAGTGGCTTGGTTTCAAGGGATGCGAGCCGGGCGGCGCGGCGCTAGCCGGCCTGGGCGACCAGCGGTCGCAGGGCCCCCGAACGGCGCTTGAGTTCGCGCCGCTCCAGCTCGCTCATGCCACCCCATACGCCGGCGTCCTGACCGGTCTCGAGCGCCCACCGCAGGCACTCCTCGGTCACCGGGCAGCGCCGACAGACGTTCTTGGCCTGCTCGATCTGCGTCAATGCCGGGCCGGTGTCCCCGATCGGGAAGAACAGTTCGGGGTCCTCGTCGCGGCAAATGGCCTCGTGGCGCCAATCCATCAAAACTTCTCCTTGCTGAACTTAAAGCGTTTGCTTACACGGTGTTATATCTGGCTTGCGGTTCGGGCGAAATGCGGTTCGATCGCCGTCGCGCGCAATCCCTTTCGGCAATGCACTGGGGACGGTCGCATCCACGTGCGCGATCTCGCCGACCCTTCGCGGTGAGTGCCGGGATCCCGACAAGGGGAACCGTTGTCACCGCGAGTATGCGGTCGCTCTCATGGCATCAGCGTCATTGCTGCGCCTGGGCACGCATGGAGAGCATCCGCCGGTGCACTGGGTCGGCCGGTCGACAATCGACGGCCCGCAATCTGACCCGACTACCTTGTGAATACTTTCACAAGGATTGGATTTGTCAAGAGGTTCGACTCCGGAAATCAGCTCTAAGTGAGTGAACTCACCGCGCTACCTCGACGAAGATCCGCTCATGGCGGACTCGTGAGCCACGAGTCGGCCTCGTTCCACCTTCCGCACACCGCCGGGATCCCTACCGCGGATCCCCGGCGCGGCTCCCATCACTCCGCTCAGCTCCGACGCTCGGCCTACAGGCCTCGCCTTGGCTGGGGGGTCGATGACAGCGAGTCGAACCGGTTTGACACACTGGTACTCAGACTGGACGAAGTTATGGCTCGCAAGTGCCGCCAACACCGAGTACTCGGCAAAGATACTCATCCAATGCCCGGTCAAAACGCACCGAAAATACAATATTCGTTTGTGAAGTCTCACGCTACCTTGTAAGGCGGCGAAATCAACCTTGCCCGCTCCGGGTCGAGTTGTCAACACCCACGCTCAGGTTTTCCCAAGTTGTTAGCAGGCCACCCGCAATGCTCCGGGAACCGAAGTCAATTCGAGTTCCGTGCGCTCTCCGAGATAATCCCCGTCGAGCTGGAACGCCTGCGGGAGCGACGCTCGCAGACGAATCCATGAGAGATCGTGATGCGTGATCGCGTGCTTACCGTCCGGACCTTCCCGGCCCACCAGGAGTGAGGCGGCGGTTCGGGCTGCGGCCGACAGCCCAAGTTTACGCAGAACCAGGACGTCAAGTCCAGCATTAAAGGACGCCCGCGCGTTGAGATTCACCGGAAGGGTGCCCAGATAGGTCCACGGCGCGCAGTTCTGGACCACGACCATGCCCGTCGAGGAGTCGACCTCCCCGGAGGACAGCTCGACCTCCATCAGATCGCCTTCCACGCCGTGCTCGTTCACCTCGGCCATGACGGCCCTGGCGTAATGCGCCCCGATGTTGCGGCCGCGGCCGCGGTACGACTCGACCCGCTTGATGACCGAGGCGTCCCAGCCGAGGCCCGCGCAGAAGGTGAACAGGCGGTCCTCCTTGTCGTCGACGACACGCCCGAGGCTCACCGTCCGGGGCTCGCGGGTCTTCAGCGCCTCCACGATCTCCTTGACGGCCTTGCGGCGGTCCCAGGGCAGCCCCAGGGCCCTGGCGAAGACATTGGTGGACCCGCCCGGGATGGGGACGAAGATCGGCGCCTCGGCGGCGCTGCGGCCGTCGGCGAGCAGGCCGTTCACCACCTCGTTGACCGTGCCGTCGCCGCCGAGGCTCAACACCACCGCGAAGCCCTCTTCGGCCCCCCGCCGCGCGAGCTCCTCGGCGTGCCCGCGGGCGTGGGTCTTCCAGACCGTCACGTCGAGGGCCTCCTCGAGCTTCTTCACCACGCGTTTGAGCCGGCGCCGAGAAGTGCTCGAAGCCTTCGGGTTCGCGATGACCAGACCACGCTGTGGCGCCGGTTGCAGGGCGTGCATAGGCGCAGCGTAGCCCGGGATACGGTTGGTGTGTGAACGAATCCGACGCCGACATGGGCGCCGTCACCGAAACCCCGGGTGGCGACTACCGCCCCTGGACTGTGATCGCTGCCGCAGGACTGTTCTGGCTCCTCGCAATCGGACTCGCCGCCGCCGGCGGGTGGGGCCTCCTCCAAGTGGTGACCGGCGGAGTCGACTCGGCAAGCGCGGCAGTCGGGGTGGTCGTGGTCGCCTGGCTCCTGGCCGCCTATCACTGGCTCATCGGCCGCCGGTTCCTTCAGCGCCGCAACGTGATCGCGCAAGCGGTGTTCATGTCGCTGCTGTGGCTGCCGGTCGGGTGGTTCCTGCGGGAGGCCGCGCACCCGGCCCTCGGCCTGGCCTCCTGGGCTCTGGCGGTGGCGATGCTGGCGATGATCATGGCGCCGCCGACGCGCCGGGCCGTCGGCTTCGGCGACGGCCGCCCCTTCGGCGAGTGATCTACGCTTCAGCGGCGCGGGCCGCGATCAGATCGAGCAGTTCGGGCGCGGCGCCGAGCGGCTCGCCCACGTGGACGACCCCGGCCGAGCGGGCCGAGTCGACCGCCGTGTCGCAGAGTCTGCCGGGCGCGATGAAGTAGCAGACCGCGGCGATGCGCTCCGCGCCGGTCCGGGTCCGGCATTCCTCGACCGCCTCGGCGCCGCTGAGCCCCGGCCCGGAGGCGAAGCCCGCCTGGGCGTGGACGCCGAGCAGCCGACCGGCTGCGGCGGCGACGAGGCCGACGTGCTCCCGGCCGCGGTCCACCCGGGTGCCGGCGGCCAGCACCACCAGGCCGTCGACGTCGTCGGGGACGCCGCGCACCAGCGCCTCGGCGAGGGACTCGTCGCCGACCGGCCGGGCCACGTCCACCGTCAGGCCGGGACGGGCCTCAGCGGCGTGCCTGGCGACCTCTGGGAGATCGGTCCGGGAGTGGTAGGCGTCGGTCAGCAGCAGCGGCAGCGCCACCGCGCGCACGGCGCCCTCGTCGGCCAGGGCGCACAGGACCTCGACCGGGTCGGGCTCGTTGAACTCGAGGAAGCCGACGCGGGCGCCGGCGGCCTCGGCGATCGCGCGCACGGCCGCCGGCGATCGGGGATCGGGGCTGCCGTGCGCGACGAGGACGACGGGGTCCTCCTGAGGCCGCCGCGGGGCCTCAGACATGCAGTCCGCACTCGGTCTTGTCGAAGGCGGCCCAGCGGCCGGCCCGCGGGTCCTCCCCCGGCGCGGTGCGCCGGGTGCACGGCCAGCAGCCGACCGAGCGGTAGCCGTCCTTCAGCAGCGGGTTGACCGGGATGTCGTAGCGCTCGATGTAGGCGAGCTGCTCGGCCTCGGTCCACTTGGCGATCGGGGAGACCTTGACCTTCCTGCGGGTGACGTCGAAGTCGACGACGCGGGTGTTCGCCCGGGTCGGCCCCTCGTCGCGGCGCAGGCCCGTCGCCCAGGCGTCGTAGTCGGCCAGGGCGGTGTTCAGCGGCAGCACCTTGCGCAGCGCGCAGCACTCGTCGGGGGCCCGCTCGAACAGCCTCGGGCCGAACTCGCCGTCCTGGGAGAGCACCGACTGGTCGGGCTGGATCGAGCGCACGTTGACGTCCATGGTCGAGGCCACGAAGTCGCGGACCTGGAGGGTCTCGGGGAAGTGGAGGCCGGTGTCGAGGAAGACCACGTCGATGCCGGGGGCGACTTTCGAGGCGAGGTGGACGACGGCGGCGTCGGCCATCGACGAGGTCACGCAGAAGCGCTCGCCGAACTCGCCGACGGCCCATTCGAGGATGTCGGTGGCCGACGCGTCTTCGAGCCGCTTTCCCGCGTCGGTGGCGAGGTCGCGGAGCTCGAAGGGGTCCCGGTTCGTCGTGACGGTCATGCTCTACTCCGGTTCGGGGTCGGGTGGCGATGAGTGGACGGTGGGCGGAGCGGCCGAGGTCGGCGGCTGCGCCATCCCGTGGTATTTGAGGGTGAACACCCGGGTGCAGTCGCGGCAGTGCCAGCCGCCGCGGGGAGCCTCGACGTCGCTGTCGGGTTCCGGCTCGTAGGGTCTGAGGTCTTCCTCTCCGCAGTACGGGCAGTGGTAGGGGACGACACGGCCGCTCACTGCAGTTCCCCGTCGTCGGCCCGGTGGACCCACTGCGCGAAGGTCTCGCCTTCCGACCTGGCCTCGAGGTAGCGGCGGGTGACGCGCTCGACATAGTCGCCGAGGTCGGCGGAGGCGACCTTCAGGCCCCTGGACTTGCGGCCCAGGCTCGCCGCGGCGGCGTGGCCGCCGCCCAGGTGGACCTGGAAGCCCTCGACCTGCATGCCGTCGACCGTGACCAGCTGGCCTTTGAGGCCGATGTCGGCGGTCTGGGTGCGGGCGCAGGCGTTGGGGCAGCCGTTGAGGTGGATGGAGATGGGGACGTCGAGTTCGGGGACGCGCTTCTCGAGCTCGGCGACGAGGTCGCGGGCGCGGTCCTTGGTGTCGACGATGGCGAGCTTGCAGAACTGGATGCCGGTGCACGCCATGGTGCTGCGGCGCCACTGCGACGGCTTGGCCTCCAGGCCGATCGTCTCGAGGTCGGCCACGGCCTCGTCGACGCGCTCGGCGGGGACGTCGAGCAGCAGCAGCTTCTGGAGCGCGGTGGTGCGGATGCGGTCCGAGCCGTGCTTCTCGGCGACGTCGGCGAGCTGGTCGAGCATGGTCCCGCTGACGCGGCCCGCCAGGGGCGCCGCGCCGATGAAGTAGTTGCCGTCGTTCTGCTCGTGGACGCCGATGTGGTCGATCAGCTTCTCGGGCAGCGGCGGCGCGTCGAGGTCGGGGAGTCTGCGGCCCAGATAGGCGTCGGATTCGAGGACCTCGCGGAACTTCGCGGCACCCCAGTCCTTGACCAGGAACTTCAGGCGGGCGCGGTTGCGCAGGCGCCGGTAGCCCCAGTCGCGGAAGATCCGGGTGACCCCGAGCCACACGTCGACGAGGTCCTCTTGGGAGACCCACACGCCGAGGCGCTCGGCGAACATCGGATTGGTCGAGAGGCCGCCGCCGACCCACAGGTCGAAGCCGGGCCCCAGCTCGGGGTGGTGGGCGCCGACGAGCGAGAAGTCGTTGATCTCGTACGGGTTGTCGGGGAGCCAGCCGATCGAGGTCTTGTACTTGCGCGGCAGATTCGACAGGCTCCTGTCGCCGATGAACCGGTCGTGGATCTCCTTGATCTGCGGCGTGGGGTCGATGACCTCGTCGACGGCGACCCCGGCGACCGGGGAGCCGAGGATGACGCGCGGGCAGTCGCCGCAGGCCTCCTGGGTGTCGAGGCCGACCGATTCGAGGCGGCGCCAGATCTCGGGGACGTCCTCGATGCGGATCCAGTGGAACTGGATGTTCTGGCGGTCGGTGACGTCGGCGGTGTCGCGGGCGAACTCCTTGGAGATCCCGGCGACGGTGCGCAGCTGCTCGCGCGAGAGCTGGCCGCCGTCCATGCGCACGCGCATCATGAAGTAGCGGTCGTCGAGCTCCTCGTCCTCGAGCAGGGCGGTCTTGCCGCCCTCGATGCCGGGTCGGCGCTGCGTGTACAGGCCCCACCAGCGGAAGCGCCCGCGCAGGTCGGCCGGGTCGATCGAGTCGAAGCCGCCGTGCGCGTAGATGCCCTCGATGCGCTGGCGCACGTTGAGCGGGTTGTCGTCCTTCTTGGACTGCTCGTTCTTGTTGAGCGGCTCGCGGTGGCCCATGGCCCACTGGCCCTGGCCTTTCGGGCGGCTGGGTTTGCGCGTTGGCGTTGGCACGGTACTCCTGAATGCAGACACGGGTGTGGCACGGTTCGACGGCGGAAAGCCGGAAGCGGTTTAAGCGCGCATCAGACAGGCGGCGCTGAACACACGGCAGAAGTCGACGTGGCGACGTGCCACCAGTCGGAGTCCGTGCGTGCGAGACATGCCAGCAAGCATGACACAGTTCCCGGCAAATGGCATCTGCCGTCCCGGTTTCTGGACACGGCCCGGCGGAGGAGGNNNCNNNCCNCCCGCTTCGCCCACCGCTCCTTCGTCACTGGAGGGCGCTGTACCCCTGCTTCGCCCACCGCTCCTTCGTCACTGGAGGGCGCTGTACCCCTGCTTCGCCCACCGCTCCTTCGTCACTGGAGGGCGAAGTCGACCACGGCCTCGGTGCCGCCGTCCGCGCGCGGGCGCATGTCGATGGTGCCGCGCAGCTCGCCGGTGACGAGGGTGTGGACGATCTGGAGGCCGAGCCGGTTCGAGCCCGCGATCCTGAAGCCCTCGGGCAGGCCCTTGCCCTGGTCGGAGACGGTGACGCGGAAGCGGTCGCCGTCGCGGGCGACGCCGATGACGACCTCGCCCTCCTGGCCGGGCGGGTAGGCGTGCTCGACGGCGTTCTGGATGAGCTCGTTGACGACCATGACCAGCGGCGTGGCGTACTCGCTCGGCAGCACCCCGAAGGTGCCCTCGCGCCGGAGGGTGACCTTCGACTCGGCGACGGAGACCTCGACGGCCATGGACGCGACGCGGTCGACGATCTGGTCGAAGCCGACCGACTCGTCGGAGGACTGGGCGAGGGTCTCGTGGACCAGCGCGATCGAGGCGACGCGACGCACCGACTCCTCAAGAGACACACGGGCCTGCGGCGAGCCGACCCGGCGCGCCTGGAGGCGCAGCAGCGCGGCGACGGTCTGGAGGTTGTTCTTGACGCGGTGGTGGATCTCGCGGATGGTGGCGTCCTTGGTGACCAGTTCGCGGTCGAGACGCCGGACCTCGGTGATGTCGCGCACCAGGACGAGCGCGCCGGCGGGCTTGCCGCCCGGGCGCAGCGGCAGGGCCCGCATGAGCACCGTCGCGCCCTTGGCCTCGATCTCCTTGCGGCGGGGCGTGCCGCCCGCGAGGGCGTCGCCGATGCGGCGGGCCGCGTCCGAGCCGGCCTCGGCGTCGGCCGGCAGGCTGCGGGTGAGCTCGGAGAGGTCGCGGTCCCTCAGGTGGCCGGTGACGCCCATGCGCCGGTAGGCGGAGAGGGCGTTCGGGGAGGCGTAGCGGACCAGGCCGTCGGCGCCGATGCGGACCAGGCCGTCGCCGATGCGCGGCGCCGTGGTCGGCTCGCCGGGCAGCAGCGGCGGGGGGAAGCCGCCGTCGGTGAGCATCTGGACGAGGTAGTCGGCGGTCTTGAGGTAGTTGAGTTCGAGGTGGGACGGGCTGCGGATGTCCGAGAGGTTGGTGTCGCGCGCGGCGACGGCGATGACCTGGCTGCGGTCGCGCCGCCGGACCGGGATCGCCTCGTGGCGGGAGGGGACGTGGCCGCGCCACACCGGGCCACCCTCGCGGAAGATGCGCCCTTCGGTGAAGGCGACGCTCAGGTGCTCCGCGTCCGTGCCCTCCACGATGCGTCCGACCTGGTCTTCTTCGTATGCCGTCGGGCCGGTGGTGGGCCGGACCTGCGCGAGGCAGACGAAGCGGCCCGGGTGGCCCTTGACCGCGCCCCAGAGCAGGAAGTCGGCGAAGGAGAGATCGGCCAGCAGCTGCCATTCGGCGACGAGCCGCTGGAGGTGCGCGGCGGAGTTCGACGACAGCTCGGTGTGGGCGCTGACGACATCACGGAGTGTTGACACCGCACCATACTAGCCGCGCGTCCAGCCCGGGCCCTGGACGGTTTTCGCACCGCCCGGGGTCTGTGCGCAAACCCCGACGAGGCGGCGAGCGGGCGAACGGGCCGGACAGCGCCTGTCGGGGTTTGCACAGAGGCCCCAGGCGAGCCGGAAATCCCACGGGCGATGTCGAAGGTCTGGGGCCTTCGGGGCTCAAGGCAAGGTGATGTCCGGCTTGTCGAGTTCTTCGACGTTGACGTCTTTGAAGGTCAGGACGCGGACGTGCTTGACGAAACGGGCCGGGCGGTACATGTCCCACACCCACGCGTCGGTCATCTCGACCTCGAAGTAGGTCTCGGCGTCAGCGCCCCTGACGTTGACCTCCACCGCGTTGGCCAGATAGAACCGGCGCTCGGTCTCCACGACGTAGGTGAACTGCCGCACGATGTCGCGGTATTCGCGGTACAGCTGGAGTTCCATGTCGGTCTCGTATTTTTCGAGGTCCTCGGCGCTCAACACTGCTCCTTCTTCTCAACGACCATTCCCACGATAGTGCGAGGGCGAAAGCCTGTCCCCGGAGGCGTCGACATGATGATCCTGAAGTATGTCTTCGCGCGCGGCGGCGGGACGGGCGAACGCGGATCTCCGCAGGCGGCGCGCCCGCGCAGATGTCGACCTGGCCGCCGCCGACGCGGCCCGCCCTTCCCCTCACCTCGCACAGTGCGCCGCCACGTTCGCGTACGTCATCCGGTGCTGCTCGCACGGCCCCCATTCGCGCAGCGCCGCCTCGTGCGCCGCCGTCCCGTAGCCCTTGTGCGCGGCGAAGCCGTAGTGAGGGTAGCGCCCGTCCAGCTCGTTCATGAGGCGGTCTCGCGTGACCTTCGCGACCACTCCGGCGGCGGCCACGCACGCGGCGGTCCGGTCGCCCTTCACCACGCCGAGGCTCCCGGTGGGCATCCCGGCGACGGCGAAACCGTCGGTGAGGACGTACCCGGGCCTGGAGGCGAGCCTCGCCACGGCCAGTCGCATCCCTTCGAGGTTGCACACCCCGACGCCGCGCCGGTCGATCTCGTCCGGGCCGTAGGCGACGACGGCGGTCTCGGCGCGGCCGCGCCGCAGCCGCTCGAAGACGCGTTCGCGGGCGGCCTCGGTCAGCAGCTTCGAATCGCCGAGCTCGTCGACTCGCGCGCTCGGAGGCAGGAGCACCGCCGCCACCACGAGCGGGCCGGCGCAGGCCCCGCGGCCGGCCTCGTCGACCCCCGCGACGGGACCGAGGCCGCGCCGCTCCAGCGCCGCCTCGAGCGCGTACAGGTCGCTCTCGCGGCGCATCCGGGAAGAGGTCGGACGCAACACGGTCAAGATGGATCTGGTATGTCCTCGAAGGTCTCCGGGACACTGAACCAGTTGGCGTGGTCGACCGGCCAGAACAGCACGAAGGCCTTGCCTATGACCGCGTCGACACTGATCGTGGAGGCCTCTATGTCGCCGCCGGTGCGGACGAAGCGCTCGCGCGAGTCCCCCGACGCCTGCCGGTGGTCCCCCATGACCCACAGGCGCCCTTCGGGCACCACCACGTCGAAAGGATCCTGGGACGGCACGTTCTGCTCGCCGGTCAGCGGGTTCACATAGAGGTAGCCGCTCTCGTCGAGCGGCTCGCCGTTGACGGTGATCCGTCCGGAGTCGTCGCAGCACACCACGTGATCGCCGCCGACGGCGATGACGCGCTTGATGAACTCGTCCTCCTCCATGCTGGAGCGCCAGGACTCGGGGGCGGTGAACACGATGATCTCGCCGCGCTCGGGCTCGGAGAAGTCGTAGACGAGCTTGTTGACCAGCACCCGGTCGTCGAGCTCAAGGGTGGTCTCCATCGAACCCGAAGGGATGTAATACGTCTGGACGACGAATGTGCGCACCACGAATGCCACCGCGATCGCCACGACGAGCAGGATCGGCAGCTCTTTCCAGAACGACCCCTTCTTCTTCTTGTCGGGCTGTTGTCCGGATGACTCTTCGGCGCCACCGCCGTCCGCGCCAGGCGCTTGCCCCTCTTCGATCACGGTGCGAGTCTACGCGGTCGCGCTGCGACCCCCGGTACGCCCACTCGCGGTGGAGCCCGGAGACCGCGAATCGGCCGTGCCCTCGGTGAGGCCCGCGAGCCGCGGGCCGGCCGCTTCGACGATCGCGCGCCGTGGGCCGCCGCGACCGCGGGCGGCTGCTCGGCGGAGAACCCGCCCGGGCCGCTCCAGTGAGCGGCCGCGTCCGCCTCCTCGCCCTGGGGGCTCTCGGGGCTCTCGACGGTCCCTGCGGTGCCCTCGAGCACGTCGAACGACGCGGGGATCTCGAGCTCCCTGGCGCGGTCGGTCGGCCACACCAGGGCGATGGCCCTGCCGATGATGTTCTCGACCGGGACCGGCCCCTGGCAGCGCGAGTCCTGCGAGTTGCCGCGGTGGTCGCCCATGACCCACACGTGCCCTTCGGGGATGGTCACCGGATCGAAGCGCCTGGAGTGGCAGTTGCCGGGCTCGACGTCGAGCGGCGCGTCGTCGTAGACGTACTCGTCCTCGTGCAGGGAGATCCCGTTGACCTGGACGTTGCCGTCGGCGTCGCAGCAGGAGACGGTGTCGCCGCCGATGGCGATGACCCGCTTGATGAAGTCCTTCTCGTCGGGCTCGGCGAGGCCGACCAGGTCGAGCACGGCCGTGCCGAAATCGGACAGGGCCGTGCCGTCGTTCTTGGGCCGGTACTCGGGGTCCCATTCGTCGGTGCCGCGGAAGACGACGACCTCGCCGCGCTGGGGGCTGCGCAGCGTCGTGGTGAGCTTGAGGACGAGGACCTTGTCGCCCTCCTGGAGGGTCTGCTCCATCGAGCCGGAGGGGATGTAGAACGGCTGCACCGCGAAGGTGCGCAGCAGGACCGCCGCGGAGAACGCCACCACCAGCAGCAGCGGCAGCTCGACCCACAGCGAGAGGTAGTGGCGCTTGTGCGGTTGCGAGAGGCGGCTCTCGGGCTCGCCGTCCTTGCCGGTGCGGCGCTTCTTGGACTGGCGGGCCTCGCTCGGGTCCACCTGCTCGTGGGTGCCGGTCACCCGGTTGTAGGAGCCGGTGACCTGCGGGTGAGAGCCGGTGCGGCCGTCGCCGACGCGTGGCATGCGTTCGGGAGGGGGCGCGCCGCGCCGCTGGGCGCCCTTGGGCGGCGGCGCGGGCCGGTTCCGCTGGACGCCGCCCGAGGGCGTCGCGCCGCGTTTGGGGGCGCCTCCGGCGGTGGGGACGCCGCGCCTGGGAATGCCGCCGCTGGGGGTGGCGCCGCGCTTGGGGATGCCTCCCGCCGGTGTGCCACCGCGCTTGGGGATGCCGCCGGCGGGCGTCGAAGGGCGGTGAGGCGTGCCTTCGGGCGGGGCGGGGCCGCGTCGCCGAGGGCGGCCCTGCGGGGGCAGGGGCTCGTCCGAACCGTTGCCTGGACCGGGGAGTCGGCTCCAATCGATGCGGCGAGGCCCCTTGGCCCCGCGGTCATCGGGGGAACCAGGACTCATGCAGCGAGCCTAACCGAAATCGGGAGGAAAGAGGAAGCCCCGGACCGGTTCGGTCCGGGGCCGAAAGCTCTTGGCGCGGATCAGATCTCGCGCTTCTCCTTGATCTTGGTGGCGCGCTTGCCCTTGCGTTCGCGCAGGTAGTACAGCTTCGCGCGGCGGACCTTGCCGCGGCTGGCGACCTCGATCCTGTCGACCATCGGGCCGTGGACCGGGAAGGTGCGCTCGACGCCGACGCCGAAGCTCAGCTTGCGGACGGTGAAGGTCTCGCCGAGGCCCGCGCCGTGGCGGCGGATGACGACGCCCTGGAACACCTGGACACGCGACCGGGCACCCTCCTGCACGCGCACGTGGACGCGGACGGTGTCGCCGGGACGGAAGTCGGGCACGTCGGCCCGCATGGAAGCAGCGTTCAGCTCATCCAGAACGTTCATGATTACCTCGTTGAATCAACAGTGCTCGGCAGCTTTCACCGGGAGAGGTACTGCGAACGAACAGCACATCACGGCAAACCATTACTCTGCCACATCTACGTCGGGCAGCGCGACGCCGGCCCCTCGAAGTAGGCGCCGGTCACGTTCGTCGAGGCTACCGCGATCCAGGCGCTCCAGCAAATCGGGGCGGGCCCGGGCGGTACGCAGGATCGCCTGGTCGCGCCGCCAGCGCTCGACCTTCCCGTGGTCACCCGAGAGGAGGACCGGCGGGACCTCGTGCCCGCGCCACGACGCGGGCTTGGTGTAGGCGGGGGCCTCCAGGAGGCCGTCGTTGTGGGACTCGTCGGCGAGGGACGCGGCGTTGCCGAGCACGCCGGGGAGCAGCCGCGCCACGGCCTCGACGATCGCCAGGACGGCGACCTCGCCGCCGAACAGGACGTAGTCGCCGATGGAGACCTCGGTGACCTCCATGCGCTCGGCGGCGTAGTCGACCACGCGCTGGTCGATGCCCTCGTAGCGGCCGCACGCGAACATCAGCCACGGCTCGGCCGCGAGCTCGTGCGCCATCGCCTGCGTGAACGGGGTCCCGGCCGGGCTGGTCACCAGCAGGCGCGGCCGGTCCTCCCCGGGGATCAATTCGTCGAGGCACTCGCCCCACGGCTGCGGCTTCATGACCATGCCCGCGCCGCCTCCGGCCGGGCTGTCGTCGACGGAGTGGTGGACGTCGTGAGTCCAGCGGCGCAGGTCGTGCACATCGAGCTCGAGCAGGCCACGCTGGCGGGCGCGGCCGATCAGGGACAGCTCGAGGGGCCGGAGGTACTCGGGGAAGACGGTGACGATGTCGACGCGCATCACAGCTCCAGCAGGCCCGGCGGGAGCTCGACGACGACAGTGCCCGCCTCGGTGTCGATGTCGTCGATCATCTCGTCGACGAAGGGGATGAGCGCCGGGTGCGTGCCGCGGCGCTTGACGACGAGGGTCTCGTAGGCGGGGCCGTGGTCGACGCGGGCGATCGTGCCGATCTCGGTGCCGTCGCCTTCGACCACGCGCAGGCCGATCAGCTCGGTGTCGTGGTACTCCTCGCCGTCGCTCGGCAGGTCCTCGGACGGCAGCTCGACCGTCAGCTCGGTGCCGCGCAGCGCCTCGGCCGCCTCGCGGCCGGTCACGCCCGCGAAGGTGAGCATGGGGCGGCCCTGGTGCCAGCGCACGGTCTCGGCCCGCAGCGTCCCCTTCGGGGTGTCGTATTCGGTCCCGGGCCGGAACCGCGCGTCGGGGTCGTCGGTGCGGACCTCGACGATCACCTCGCCGCGCACCCCGTGCGGGCGCACGATGCGGCCGACGACGACCTGTGCCAATGGAACTTCCTCTCAGCGATGGGCGCGGACCGGGGGCCGCGCACGAGAACGGCCCCGAGGCGAGCCTCGGGGCCGTGCGGTCTCACTCAGTACGAATCGACGACCTCAACGCGGATGCCGCGGCCACCGATCGAGCCGATGATCTGCCGCAGAGCGTTGACGGTCCGACCACCCCGGCCGATCACCGTCCCGAGGTCGTCGGGATTGACCCTGACCTCGAGCCGTTTACCGCGACGGGAGTCGACCAGACGGACCCGGACGTCGTCGGGGTGGTCGACGATGCCCTTCACAAGGTGTTCAAGCGCTGGCCGCAACACGGTTACTCCCCTTTGTCCTCAGAGGCCTGGGCCTCGGTGGCCGCCTCGGCGGGAGCCTCGGCGGTCTCGTCGGCCTTGACCTCTTCAGTCTTAGCCGACTCGTCCTTCTTCTCGGAGGACTTCTTGGCCTTCGAGGCGGACTTCTTCGCGGTCTTCTTCGCCTCGGCCTCCTCGGCGGCCTTGGTCGGGTCGATGCCCGCCTCCTTGAGCGCGCCGGAGTACAGCTCGGCCTTGTCGGCCTTGTCCTCGGCGGTCTTCAGCGGCGCCGGGGCCGGCAGGCCCTTGAACTGCTGCCAGTCGCCGGTCTTGCACAGCAGGCGCTTGACCGGTTCGGAGGGCTGGGCGCCCACGGAGAGCCAGTGCTGGATGCGGTCGGACTTGACCTCGATCCGGGACGGGTTCTCCTTCGGGTGGTAGATCCCGACGTTCTCGATGACCTTGCCGTCGCGCTTGACGCGCGAGTCGGCCACGACGATGCGGTACTGGGGGGTGCGAATCTTCCCCATCCGCGTGAGTCGAATCTTCACTGCCACGTTCTTGTAACTCCTGTTGTAAGGATCACGTCGGCGCAGCCGCGTTCCAAGTGGAGATGCTGGATTGCTGCGGCGCCAAAACCTGGCTTTGCGTCACGGTTGTTGAGAGGGCACCCGTCCCAAAGCTCATTACAGCGTCGAAGTGTATCGCACCGGGCACTCAGTACGACCGGGCGAGGTAGGCGATGAGACCGTCCTCATCCAGCGAGTCCGGAACGGAGCCGTCGGCGCGCTGGAGGACGCGGACCGTCACCCCCGCCTCGGCGGCCTTCGCCTCGCCCTCGGTGCCGCACAGGTCCCACGCCAGGCGCGCGTAGCCGGTCTGGGCGGCCTCGATCGCCTCGTCGACGCTCGCGGCGTCGGCGGTGTGCTCCTCGCGGTACGACAGCGCCTCGTCCCACAGCTCCTGCTGCGCGGCCTCGAGCGCGGTGGCGACGGCCTCGGCGAGCATCCCCAGCGGGATGGTCTCCTTGGAGCCCTCGACGCGGCTGACCAGCGTGGCCTCGCCGTTCTTGAGGTCGCGGGGGCCGATCTCGATGCGGACCGGGTAGCCCTTGAGCTCGGCGTCGACCGCGCGGCGCCCGAAGGCGACGTCGCCTCGCGAATCGAGCTTGACGCGCACGCCGTCGCCCTTGAGCTCCTCGTAGACCTTCCGGGCCGCGGCGTGGACCTCGTCGGCGTCCTTGACGACCATCACGTGCGCCTGGACGGGGGCCAGACGCGGCGGGACGCGGAGCCCGGCGTCGTCGCCGTGGCCCATGATGAGGCCGCCGACCATGCGGGTCGAGGTGCCCCAGGAGGTGGTCCACCCGTGGTGCTGCTCGCCGTCGGCGCCGAGGAACTGGATGTCGAAGGCCTTGGCGAAGTTCTGGCCGAGCTCGTGCGAGGTGCCCATCTGGAGGGCCTTGCCGTCGCGCATGAGGGCCTCGACCGCGAAGGTGTTGAGGGCCCCGGCGAAGCGCTCGGCCTCGGTCTTGATGCCGCGCAGGACCGGCAGGGCCAGCACGCTCTCCATGAAGTCGGCGTAGACCTCGTGGAGGATGCGCAGCGTGAACGCGTGGGCGTCCTCGTAGGTGGCGTGGACGGTGTGGCCCTCCTGCCACAGGAACTCCGAGGAGCGCAGGAACAGGCGGGTGCGCAGCTCGTAGCGCATGACGTTGCACCACTGGTTGAGCAGCAGGGGCAGGTCGCGGTAGGACTTGACCCACTTCGACATGTACTCGCCGATGACGGTCTCGGAGGTGGGGCGGACCGCGAGGGGCTCCTCAAGGTCCTTGCCGCCGCCGTGGGTGACCATCCACAGCTCGGGCGCGAAGCCCTCGACGTGGCTGGCCTCCCGCTTGAAGTAGGACTCGGGGATGAGCAGTGGGAACGAGGCGTTCTCGGTGCCGGTCTCCTTGATGCGCTCGTCCATCTCGTCGACCATGCGTTCCCACAGCGCGAAACCGGACGGTCGGATCACCTGCTGGCCCTTCGCCGGGCCGTTCTCGGCCAGCTGGGCCTTGGCGATGACGTCCTGGTACCAGCGAGGGAAGTCCTCGCTCTGCGGTGTGAGTACTTTGGCCATGTCCAAGAATTCTACGGGCCGCCCCGGCGGGGCTCGCAGGCCGTGAACCCGTCCGGGCCCGGGCGCGGTCCCGTCTCCCGCAATTCGGCCGATCCGGACTCCTTCGGCCGGAGGAGGAGCGACACCGCAGGACCGGTCTTACGGCGGAACCTCCGGTGGGCCGCCATCGCATAAGCTGGCGGCGTGACAACACCCATGCTCGCCGGCAATCGCGGCCTCACCGCGGCGGAGGTAGCCGAGCGCGTCGAGGCCGGAGCCGTGAACCAAGCCAAGCGGCACACGAGCAGACCGCTGTCGGCGATCCTGCGCGCGAACTTCTTCACGCCGGTCAACGCGCTCATCGGCGTGCTCGCGCTCATCGCCCTGACCTTCAGCGACTGGAAGCAGACGCTGTTCGCCGGCGTCATCCTCGCCAACATCGCGATCGGCACCATCCAGGAGCTGCGCGCCAAGCGGACCCTCGACAAGCTGTCGCTGGTCAACCAGGCGAACGCGAGGGTCGTCCGCGACGGATCGACCGTGGAGATCGACCCGGCCGAGATCGTGCGCGACGACCTGGTCGCTATCGTCCCCGGCGACCGCATCGTCGTCGACGGGCCCGTGGTGGAGTCCAGGAACCTCGAGATCGACGAGTCGCTGCTGACCGGCGAGGCCGACCCGGTCGCGAAGGCGCCGGGCGACCAGGTGCAGTCGGGGTCGTTCGTCGTCGCCGGCACCGGCGTGTTCCGGGCCGAGAAGATCGGCGCGGACTCCTACGCGGCGAGGCTGGTCGAGGAGGCGAGCCGCTTCAAGCGGGCGAACTCGCAGCTCCAGACCGCCATCAACCGCTTCATCAAGCTCATCTCGTGGCTGATCATCCCCGTCGCGACCCTGCTCATCATCAGCCAGCTGGCCGACAACGAGAACTGGCAGGACTCGATCGTCTCCACCGTGGCCGGGATCGTGCCGATGATCCCCGAGGGCCTGATCCTGCTCACCTCCGTCGCGTTCGCCGTCGGCATCATCCGCCTCGGGCGGCGGCAGTGCCTCGTGCAGGAGCTGCCCGCCATCGAGGGCCTGGCCCGCGTCGACGTGCTGTGCCTGGACAAGACCGGGACGCTCACCGAGGGCGGCATGGACGTCGAGGAGATCCGGGCGGCGGGCGACGAGGCCTCGGAGGCGCTCGCGGCGCTCGCCGCCGCCGACGACAGCCCGAACCCGACCATGCAGGCCGTGTCGGACCACCTCCGCGAGAACGGCACGGTCGACCCCGGGTGGCGGGTCATCGAGTCGATGCCGTTCTCCTCGGCGCGGAAGTGGAGCGGGGTGCGGTTCACCGACCACGGCACCTGGCTGCTCGGCGCGCCCGACGTCCTGCTGTCCTCCGACGACCCGATGGCACTCGAGGCCGACATGCTCGCCGCCCAGGGCCTGCGGGTCCTGGCACTGGTGACGGCCGAGGAGGCGTCGACGACCGGCGGCGCGAGCGGCATCACCCCGAAGGCGCTCGTGGTGCTGCGGCAGCGGCTGCGGTCCACGGCGGCGGCGACGCTGGAGTACTTCAAGGAGCAGGGCGTCGCGATCAAGATCATCTCCGGCGACTCCCCCGCCGCGGTCGGCGCGGTGGCCGCGCAGCTCGACGTCGACGGCGCGGGCGACACGGTCGACGCGCGCCGCCTGCCCGAGGACCCCGACGAGCTCGCCGAGATCCTGGAGAACAACACGATATTCGGGCGCGTCCAGCCGCACCAGAAGCGGGACTTCGTCAAGGCCCTCCAGGCGAAGGGGCACACGGTCGCGATGACCGGCGACGGCGTCAACGACGTCCTCGCGCTCAAGGACTCCGACCTCGGCATCGCGATGGGCTCGGGCTCGCCGGCGGCGCGCTCGGTGGCCCAGGTGGTGCTGCTCGACGACGAGTTCGCGACGCTGCCGCACGTGGTGGCGGAGGGCCGCCGGGTGCTGGGGAACATCGAGCGCGTCTCGAACCTGTTCCTGACCAAGACGGTGTACGCGATCGCGCTGGCCATGTTCGTGGGCGTCGGCGCGATCATCGCGTGGATCGCCGGCGGCGACCAGCTGCCGTACCCGTTCAACCCGCTGCATCAGAGCCTGCTGAACATGTTCACGATCGGCATCCCGGCGTTCTTCCTGGCGCTGGCGCCGACCTTCGACCGGGCCAAGCCGGGCTTCATCACGCGGGTGATGCATTTCGCGATCCCGGCGGGGCTGGCGTGCGCGATCCCGACGTTCATCGTCTACCTCGCGTCGCTGAACCACGGCGGGCCGCGCATCGACACGCAGACGACGGCCGGGATCACGCTGTTCTCGATCGCCCTGGCGGCGCTGGCGATCGTCGCCAAGCCGTACACGCTGTGGAAGTTCGTCCTGGTGGCGGCCTGCGGCGCCGCGTTCCTGACGGTCCTGTCCATCCCGATCCTGGCCGACTTCTACGAGCTGAAGCTGCCGGGCGCGTGGAACACGACCGCGGCGCTCATCGCGATCGCCTCCGGCATAGCGGCCCTGATCCTGTGGCTGGTGGTCCGCCCCAAACGCCACGCCGTGTAAGCGAAGCGCGGCACCGCTGCCGCCGCGAGCGGTGAAACCGAGCGGGGAAGGCGCGGCCTCCCCGCTCGGGTCGCTCTTGGAAATGTGTCCTCGGACACTGCTACATCTGATGTAGCGGGTCGAGCGGGCACTTGTGTCGGAGGTGTAGCGCCTACTGGGTGAGAGCTGAGAAACCCACCCAGGAGGCCATCATGACGAACCGCGACACCGCGATCCGAGCCGAAGGGCTCGTCAAGCACTTCAAGGACATCAAGGCCGTCGACGGCGTCGACCTGACCGTCCCGGCCGGGACCGTCTACGGCGTGCTCGGCCCCAACGGGGCCGGCAAGACCACCACCGTCAGGATGCTGGCCACCCTGCTGCGTCCCGACGCCGGCACCGCGAGCGTCTTCGGCCACGACATCACCACCGACGCCGCCGCCGTGCGCACCCAGGTGAGCCTCACCGGCCAGTACGCCTCGCTCGACGAGGACCTGACCGGCGTCGAGAACCTGGTCCTGCTGTCGCGCCTCTACGGCTACGCCAAGCCCGCCGCGCGCTCCCGCGCCGAGGACCTCCTCGACGCCTTCGGTCTCAGCTACGCGGCCGGCAAGCAGGTCAAGTCCTACTCGGGCGGCATGCGCCGCCGGCTCGACATCGCCGCCTCGATCATCATCACCCCCAAGCTGCTGTTTCTCGACGAGCCCACCACCGGGCTCGACCCGCGCAGCCGCAACCAGGTGTGGGAGGTCGTCCGCACGATCGTCGGCGAAGGCACCACGGTCCTGCTCACCACCCAGTACCTGGAGGAGGCCGACCAACTGGCGGGCCGCATCGCGGTCATCGACACCGGCAAGGTCATCGCCGAGGGCACCCCCGGCGAGCTGAAGTCCTCCGTGGGCGCCGGCTCGATCCGGCTGCGGCTGCACCACTCCGACCAGCGCGAGCACGCGCAGCGGGTCCTGGCCGAAGCGCTCGGCGCCGACGTCGAGCTCGACGACGACCCGGTGGCGCTGACGGCGCTGCTCAAACCCGGCGAGGACACCGCCACGCAGGGCTCGCACGCCCTCGGCGAACTCGCGCGGGCCGGCATCCTCGTCGACGACTTCTCGCTCGGCCAGCCGAGCCTGGACGAGGTCTTCCTCGCCCTGACCGACCGTGTCGACGCCTGAATCCCTCGAAGACGTTAAGGAAAGGAAACCGATCATGGCCTTCACCGAGACCAAGACCAAGTCAGACCCGGATGCCCCGGCGCCGGTTGAGAAGGACCGGCTGCGCAAGCTGCTGGCGCAGAGCGAGCGCCCCGCGGCGCCGAGCGCTTGGGCGGCGGCGCGGACGTTCGGCTGGCGTTCGATGCTGAAGATCAAGCACGTGCCGGAGCAACTGTCCGACATCCTGGTCTTCCCGATCCTCATGCTGTTGATGTTCACCTACCTGTTCGGCGGCGCGATCGCCGGCGGCACCGGTGACTACCTGCAATTCCTGTTGCCGGGCATCATGGTCATGAGCATCGCGATGACCACCATGTACACCGGCATGTCGGTCAACATCGACATCCAGAAGGGGGTGACCGACCGGTTCCGGACGCTGCCGATCTGGCGGGCCGCTCCGATGGTCGGCTACCTGCTGGCGGACGTGTTCCGCTACGCCGCGGCAGGAGTGATCATGTTCGGCACCGGCATGGTCATGGGCTACCGGCCCGCGGGGGGCGCCGACGGCGTCCTGCTCGGCATCGCGCTGCTGCTGGTGTTCGCCTTCTCCTTCTCGTGGCTGTGGACCTGGCTGGGCGTGATCACCCGCTCGGAGAAGACGGTCATGTCGATCTCGATGTCGATCATGTTCCCGATGACCTTCCTGTCCAACGTGATGGTCGACCCCTCGACGATGCCCGGTTGGCTCCAGCCGATCGTGAAGAACACGCCGATCAGCCAGCTCGTGGACGGCGTCAGGGGCCTGTTCGACGGGAACGTCCAGTCCGGCGCGGTCACCACCACGCTGATCTGGTGCGCGGGCTTCATCGCGGTGTTCGGCTTCCTGACCGTCAGGGCCTACAACCGGAAGTGAACCACCACTGAACAACACCCGGCGAGGCCGGGCGGGGGACGCCCCGCCCGGCCTCACTGCCGTTCGGAGGGCCCGGGGTCCGGAGGCGCCGCGTCACAGGCGCCAGGACGGCGCCTCGCCGTCGGGCCGGTAGGCGCAGCTCGATCCGGTCGCGATCGCCGTCCGCAGGTGCTCGGCCAGCGCCGGGTGGCTTCCCTCGATCTTCTTGAGGGTGTTGCGGATGCGGTTGGTGACGCTCTTGCGGGCCCGTTCGGCGTTGTCGCCCAGGCGCCTCGACCGGCCGCCGAGCCCGGTGGCGGCCTTGAGCTGGTCGATGAGGGCCTGGCGTTCGGCGTCGAGGACGGCGGCCCGGGCGTCGTCGCCGAGCGCGACGGCGGTGTCGATCTGCTCGTCGAGCGCTTCGAGGTGGTCGCGGTAGCGGGCGCGGGCCTCGGCGTCGAGGAGGTCGTCGCCGCCGAGCCTGGCGTCGGCGGCGAGCGCCTCCCCCGCCTCGGGGTCGAGCAGTTCGGCCGCCGAGACCTCGGCGTGGGGTCGCTGCAGCAGGCGGTGCAGGTCCGCGAGGCCCTTGGTGTGCGGCAGGTGGACGGTGCGGCCCTCGTACCGCAGGGTCCAGGTGGCGCCGTCGCGGCGGAAGACCTCGCCGGTCTCGGCGGGGCCCGGCTCGGGGACGAGCACGGTGAGGGCGGCGGCGTCCTTGCGGGCGCGTTCGGCCCACGGCCGGGCGTCGAGCCGTTCGGACTGCTCGATCGCGGCCTCGAAGTGCTTCGCGGCCTGGGCCGGGTCGCCCGCCGCGGCCGCGAGCGTCCCCAGCCAGTAGCTGATCGGCCCGTTGACGCTGGTGCCCCAGAGGGCGATGAGCCATTCGCCTTCGTGGGGGCCGAGGCGTTCGCGCAGCCGCGCGATCATCTCCGTGTCCCCGTCGGCGACGGCGAGCTCGGCCTCGAACCGCAGCAGCAGCGATTCCCAGGCGCCGTACAGCTCGGGGCCGTCCTCGAGCCGCGAGTGGACGGCGCGGGCGTAGTCGAGGTCGCCGCGCCGCAGCGCGGTCACGGCGGTGAGCAGGTCGGCGTGCCAGCCGCCGCCGAAGGCCGCGCCCCACACCTCCGGCAGCACCTCGGGCGCCTCGCCGCGCGCCATTCGCAGCTCCCACTGCACGTGGCGCAGCATGTGCGCGTGCATCGGGTCGTCGCCGGCCAGTTCCAGGGCGGCGCCGAGGCGCGCCTCGGCGTCCTCGAACCGGCCCTGGACCATGTCGACGATGGCGCCGTCGACTTGGATCGCGCCCTGCCAGCGCTCCAGGTCGCTGTCCTCGGCGAAGGCGCGGAAGCGGGCGAACTGGGCGCGGTAGCCCGGGTCGCCCTGCTCGAGGAGCACGATCCACCCGAGGGATTCGGCGTAGAGGCGCATCTCGACATCGCCGGTGCGGCGGGTGACCTCGCCGAGCTCTTCGACGATGGCCTGCCGTTCGGCGGCCGTGCCCGGCCCCCAGTTGACCGAGTGCGCGGCCCACAGCCCGAAGGCGAGGTCCTCATCGGATCCGCCGTCGCGGGCGGCCAACATGTATCGGTACAGCAGCCGTCTGGTCAGCTCCTCGTGGTCGAGGCCGGGCTCGGCGGCCTCACCGGTGAGCCCGGCGTAGGCGATCGACTTGAGGCGGACGAGCTCGTCGACGCGCTCGGTCTGCGGCACCTCCATCGCGGCCCTGGTGAGCAGCATCGGGTCGCCGGAGTCCTCGGCCTCGATCAGCGCCTGGTCGTAGAGGGTGCGGGCCTCGTCGGTGCGGCGCATCCAGTTGACGGCCCCGGCCAGGTCGAGCCGCAGCAGGACCCTCCTGCGCACCATAGCGGGGGTGCAGCGCTCCAAGGCGCGGCGGAAGTACTTCTCGGCGCCGCCGACGGCGAGGCAGCCGTTGGCCTCGGTGCCGGCGCGGGCGAGGAATTCGACGGCGGTCTCGGGATCGAGGTCCTCGCCGGCGAGCCAGGCGTGGTGGGCGATCTCGGTGGTGAGCATGAGCTTCTGGAGCGACTCGTCGGCGACGAGCGCGCGGACGATGCAGCCGTGGTGGTGGGCGCCCTCCTCCTCGCTCATGCTGCGGTACAGCGTCTCGCGGACCAGGTCGTGGACGAAGACGTAGCGGTCGCGTTCGCGCCGGATGAGCCTGGTCTGGCAGGCGGCGTCGAGCGCGGACTCGATCCGGTCGACCTCGATCCCGGCGGCCTGGGACATGACGGCGGGGTGGAACTCCCTGCCGCCGACGGAGGCGAGCGTGAGCATCCGCAGCAGCGGCTCGGGCAGCTGGTCGATGCGCCGCTGGAGGGCGTCGCGCATCCCGGCGGTGGTGGCGTCGACCCGCTGCCCCGAGGCCCACAGCTGCGCGGTCTGCTCGACGAAGAACGGATTGCCGCCGGTGCGGCGGGTGATCTCGGCGAGCACCTCCGGTTCGGGGACGGCGCCGACGGTGGTGCGGACGAGCTCGGCGACGCCGTCCTCGTCGAGGCCGTCGAGCGCGATGACGGTGGCCTTGGCGACCATGGAGAGCATCCGGGCGCGGAGCCGGTGGCCGGGGTCGATCTCGGAGTCGCGGTAGGTGGCGGCGAACAGGACCCGCTCGAACCAGGTGTGCTGGGCGGCGAACTTGAGCAGTTCGACGCTGCCGGCGTCGGCGAAGTGGAGGTCGTCGAGGACGACCAGGAGCGGCCTGCGGTGGGAGGCGGCGATGAGCAGCTGGGTGATCGCGTCGAACAGCTCGAACTGGTCGGGCAGGGCTCCCTCGGCCTCGCCGAGGAGCGCGCCGACCGCGGGCGCGCCGGTGGGCAGCTCCCTCCAGGCGTCCTCGCCGAGCTGGCCGCGCAGGGAGCGCAGCACCTGGGTCCACAGCCAGTACTCCGGGACGGCCTCGGACTCCCATGAGGTGGCGAAGGCGACGAGCATGTCGTCCCGGTGGCCCGCGGCGACGCCGGTGACGAGCGTGGACTTGCCGATGCCGGCCTCGCCGGTGACCAGGGCGAGGCCGCCGTGGCTGGCCACGGTCCGCTCCACCGCCGCGCGCAGGGTCGCGGCCGGGTGGTCCCGGCCGATCAGGAGCGAGTCTGTCATTTCACCAGTGTGGCCCGAAGCTCCGACGAAACGCCAATGCGTTCGCCGACGTTGTCGAGAATGACGCCGATGTGACCCTGACGAGCGGTACCGACCGTATTCCTCCGGTGCATTTCACCGAAAGGTCACGTCCCTCCGGCCGTGCATGGAGTCCAGTCGGAGCAGACGACTCGCGGCGCCGACGGTGCCGGACGTCGCCGCGATGCTCGAGGTAGGCGAGACGGCTCTGGCCACGGTGCAGGGGGCCGCGCCACCGGTGGAGGACCCCGTGGCGCCGGAGCCGCAGGAACCGGTGGGTTAGCCGGAAGCGAAGGGCCCGCGGCCTCCGGCCGCGGGCCCTGTCGTTCGTCTCCGGCGCCTCAACCGAGGCGTCCGGCGGCCGCGGCGACGGCCTTGTCGGTGGCGGTCATCGCCACCCGCACGTGCTCGGCGCCCTTCGCCCCGTAGAACTCGCCGGGAGCGGCCAGGATGCCGCGCTCGGCCAGCCAGGCCACCGTCGACCAGCAGTCCTCGCCTCTGCTCGCCCACAGGTACAGGCCCGCGTGGGACTCGTCGATGCGGAATCCGGCGGCCTCGAGGCCCGCCCGCAGGGTCGAGCGCCTGGACTCGTACCGCAGGCGCTGCTCGATGGCGTGCTCCTCGTCCTGGAGGGCCGCGATCGTGGCCCGCTGGACCGCCCAGGGCACCATGAACCCCGAGTGCCGGCGGATCTCGAGCAGGTCGGCGATGATCGCCGGGTCCCCGGCGAGGAACGCCGAGCGGTACCCGGCCAGGTTCGACCGCTTCGAGAGCGAATGCGCGGCGAGCAGCCCGGTGAGGTCGCCGTCGTTGACCGCGGGGTCCAGGACCGACACCGGCGGGCGGTCCGGGTCCCAGCCGAGCGTGTGGTAGCACTCGTCGGAGGCGAGCACGACGCCGTGCTCGCGGGCCCAGCGCACCAGGCCGCGCAGGTGCTCGGCGGAGGCGACCGCGCCGGTGGGATTGGTCGGGTAGTTGATCCAGGCCAGGCGGAGCCTCCGGCCCGCGGCGTCGCGCGGGTCGGCCACCGGCAGCGCCTCGGCCTTCGCCAGCAGCGCACCGATCTCGTAGGTGGGGTAGGCGATCTCGGGGTAGGCGACCGCCTCACCGGGCCCGACGCCGAGCTGGGCGGGCAGGTTCGCGACGAGCTCCTTGGAGCCGACGGTGGGCAGGACCGCCACTTCCGGCCCGACGCCGGTGTGGCGGTGCAGCCACGACCGGATCGCCTCGCGGAGCTCGGCCGGGCCCGCCACGGTGGGGTAGCCGGGCCGGTCGGCCGCCTCGCACAGCGCCTGCCGGATGGCGGGCGCGACCTCGTCGACGGGCGTGCCGACCGACAGGTCGACCAGGCCCTCCGCGTGCGACGCCGCGAGCTCCTTGAACGGGGCCAGCCGGTCCCAGGGGAACTCGGGGAGCCCGCGCGCGGGCGAGGCGCTGTGGAGACGGCGGTAGGCCACCGCGGCTACTCCTCTTTCTTCGGCTGCCCGGCCACGAAGGGGTCGTCGCGGTCGATCTTGCCGACCTTGGAGGCGCCGCCGGGGCTGCCGAGATCGTCGAAGAAGTCGTAGTTGGCCTTGGTGTAGCCGTCCCACTCCTCGGGGACGTCGTCCTCGTAGAAGATCGCCTCCACCGGGCACACCGGCTCGCACGCCCCGCAGTCGACGCACTCGTCGGGGTGGATGTAGAGCATCCGGTTGCCTTCGTAGATGCAGTCGACCGGGCACTCTTCGATGCAGGCCTTGTCGAGCAGATCCACGCACGGCTCGGCGATGATGTAAGTCACGAGTCGTCCTTCCTACGGCGCGCAATCGGGCGGACTGCGCTGCGATGAGCGTAAAGCGTATTCGTTGTAGTAAACCCGAAGGTAAGGGGTGCACCAGATGCTGGGACCCGAGCACATCGGTCGCCGAGTGGTCGTCAGGAGGCGCTTGGCGGGCGCCGCCCCCGGTCGCCGGTTCAGCGACGTCATCGGCGAGCTTATCGAGATCGACGCGGCCCGGCTGCGGGTGCTGCCCCCCACAGGGACGATTGTCACCGTGGAAGCGGCGGACGTCGTGGCGGCCAAGCCGGTCGGGCCGAAGCCGACGCCGTTCTCGGAGATCCTCGGACTGGAGCGGCTGCTGGCCGCCAGCTGGCCCGCCGTGGAATCGGCGGAATCGGGCGGTTGGCTTCTACGCTACTCCTACGGCTACTCGAGGCGCGCGAACTCCGTGCTCGCGCTGACCGAGCCGGACGCGGGCCTGGACGCGGCGCTCGCCGAGGCCGAGCGCTGGTACGCCGAGCGGGGCGCCCGGCCGCTGATCGCGGTGGCGCTGCCGCTGTCCCGCCGCCTCGACGAGGCGCTCGCCGCGCGCGGTTGGCGGGCCGAGGCCGAGACCGCGGTGCTCACCAAGGCCGCGGCCGCGGGCGAGCGGTCGGGCGAGGCGGTCATCGCGCACGAGCCGAGCCCGGAGTTCTTGGAGCAGGTCGGGCGCGGGCGGCCGGAGGCCGCGGCGACGGTCCTCGGCTCGGGCTCGAACCGGGCGTACGCCGAGATCAGGCGCGGCGGCGCCGTGGCCGCCCGCGGCCGGGCCGCGCTCGAGGGCGACACCGCGGCGGTCTCGGCGATCGGCACGCTCCCGGAGCACCGGAGGCGCGGCCTGGGCGGCGAGGTCCTGGAGGCGCTGACGGCGTGGGCCGTCGGCGCCGGGGCGCGGCGGATCGCCTTGCAGGTCGAGACCGACAACGCGGAGGCGCTCGCCTGGTACGGGCGGCTCGGCTTCGCCGAGCGCTACCGGTACCACTACCGGGCGAAGGCTTAGGCGCGGGCCGGGTTGGCCTTCCGCTCGAAGGCGATCTTGGTGGCCTTGAGTTCGCGGCCGTAGTGGTCGACGCCGAGCGCCATCACGATGAGGTAACCGACGAACGCGCCCACCACGAGCGACACGAAGTAGAGCAGCACCTGCGAGAAGATCCCGTCGAGCGAGGGGAACTCGTCGCCGGCCAGGAGCGGGTTGACCAGGACCGCGAACAGGGTCGTCACCACGAAGACGGGCAGCAGCTCGGGCACGATCTCCTGGCGGCGGCGGCGCACGCCCCACCAGATGCCGGCGATCATCGCCACGCCGATCATCGACAGGTAGGTGGTCGTCGCGACGACGTCGAAGACCTGGGTCGCCGCGTCGGCCTCGTCGTAGATCCGCACCGCGATGAACCTCCCGACGAGGTTGGCGGCGATCAGCGCCAGCGCGAAACCGTAGATCGAGGGCCAGTGAGGCATGAGGATCCGCTTGAAGAGTTTCACTGCCGGATCTCCTTCGCAGGTTCGTCAGGGGTGGGCGCTGCGGCCCGTACCGGACGAAAATACCGCCACAGCGAGACCGCGATACCGGCGGTCCCCGCCAGGAGCAGCGCGTAGCCGTTGGTGCTGCTGACGATCACCAGCGAGCCGCCCTCGGTGGGCATCGAGGCGGTCAGCACGACGGCGAACCAGGCGACCGCGGTCAGCACCACCGCCCAGCGGGCCCGTACCCACCACACGGCCAGCGACGCCAGCGCCCAGTTGAGGGCGAAGGCGAGCACCCCGGCCAGCGGGACGGCGGTGGCGCCGACGTGGAAGGGCACCAGGAACGACTCGACGAGGGCGGCGAGCACCGCCGCGGCGACGGCGACGACCGCGCCGCCGACGCGGATCGCCGTCTCGGTTCCTCGCTCTGGCACGGATGCGATCCTACGGCAGCGCCGCACGCGCCCCGTTCGCCATAGGCGGCACAGTAAGAGAGCCGACGGCGCGGCAGAACGGCGTTCGTCCGCCCCGGATTGGGACAATACGCTCATGACTGCGGTGCGAGATTCATCAACGGCCACAATACGACGATTCAGACGATTGCTGCCGTGCCGGGCCGACGCGGCGCCGCTGCGCCGCCACTGGCACACCGATCTCCTCGCGGGCGCCACGGTCGCGGTGGTGGCGCTGCCGCTGGCGCTCGGCTTCGGCCTGGCCTCGGGCCTGGGCGCCGTCGCCGGCCTCATCGCGTCCATCGTCGCCGGCGCGCTCGCGGCGCTGCTGGGCGGCTCGAACCTCCAGGTGACGGGCCCGACCGGGCCGATGGCGGTGGTGCTGGTGCCGGTGGTGGCGGCGCACGGCCCCACCGGGGTCCTCATCGTCGGCTTCCTCGCAGGGATCGGCCTGGTGCTGCTCGCGGTCACCGGCGCGGGCCAGTACGTGCGGTACGTGCCGGTGCCGGTGGTCGAGGGCTTCACCGCCGGGGTGGCGGTGGTGATGATCCTCCAGCAGATGCCCGCCGCGCTCGGCGTGCACGTGCCGGGCGGGCAGGTCGTGCTCGGCGCCTGGGAGGCCGCCCGCGGCTTCGCCGCCGACCCCGACTGGATCGCGCTCGGCGTCTCGCTCGGCGTGACGGCGGTGATCCTGCTCGGCTTCCGGCTGCGCCCGGTCATCCCGCTGCCGCTCCTGGCCGTGGCGGCGGCGACGTTCTCGACCTGGTACCTGAGCGCCGACGTCGACGTCATCGGCGCGCTCCCGTCGGTCCTGCCCGCGCCGAGCCTGGACTTCCTGGACCCGGCCGAGATGCCGAGCCTGGTCGCCGCCGCGGTGGCGGTCTGCGCGCTGTGCGCCCTCGAATCGCTCCTGTCGGCGACGGTCTCGGACAACATGACCGTCGACCAGCACCACAACCCCGACCGGGAGCTCCTGGGGCAGGGCGTGGGGAACCTGGTGGCGCCGATGTTCGGCGGGATGCCGGCCTCGGGGGCCCTGGCCCGCACCGCGGTGAACGTCCGGGCGGGGGCGGCCGGGCGCCTCGCGGCGCTGTCGCACTCGGTGTTCCTGGCGCTCATCATGCTCACGCTCGCGCCGATCGTCGCCCATGTGCCGCTGGCGGCCCTGGCCGGGGTGCTCATAGCGACCTCGGTGCGCATGATCGAGGTCGGCTCGCTCCTGGCGCTGGCCCGCTCGACCAGGGCCGACGCTGCGGTCATGGCCATCACCTTGGCCGCGACGGTGCTGTTCAACCTGGTGTGGGCCGTGGCGGTGGGCATAGCGCTGGCCGGGTTCCTGGCGCTGCGGCGGATCTCCCGGGCCACCAGCGTCGAACGCGAGCCGATCGACACCGGCGACCACCACGACGAGGAGGCGGCGCTGCTGCACGAGCACATCGTGGCCTACCGGCTGGAGGGGCCGCTGTTCTTCGCGGCGGCGCACCGCTTCCTGCTCCAGCTGCTGGAGGTCGCGGACGTGCGGGTGGTGGTGCTGCGGATGAGCCGCGTGTCCACGCTGGACGCATCGGGCGCTCTGGTGCTGGCCGACGCGATCAAGCGGCTGGAGCACCGCGGCATCGCCGTCTACCTCTCGGGCCTGGAGCCGATCCACGCCAGGCCGCTGGCGGCCCTCGGCGTGCTGGAGCCGCTGTGGCAGCAGGGGCGGCTGTTCGAACACACCGGCGAGGCCATCGCCGCGGCGCGGCGGCGGCTCAAGGCGGACGGGCTGCTAGAGCAGCTCGAAGCGGAGAGCGCCCGCGAGGGCGAAGCGGAGCGCCCATAGCCGCTCGGGGGAACCGTCGTGGCCGGTGGTGTCGACGTGCTCGACCGCGGCGGTCTCGGGGTCGACCCCGTGCAGGACGACGGTGCCGCGCTCGCCGGTCCAGACGGCCGTGCCGCCCTCGAGCTCGGGCCGGATGCGGCTGACGAAGGACTCGACGATCTCCGGCCCGGCGTCGACGAGCGCGACGCCCTCGTCGGTCCAGGTGAAGGCGCGGTGGAGCGCGCCGTCGCCGTAGGCGTCGACGGCGATCTCGAGGCCGTCGCCGGTGTCGGCCAGTTCGGCCCGCGAGTCCTCCCCCGGCTGCTGGGCGGCGCCCTCCAGCGTCGGCACCGAGTGCCACGCCGCCGACGGGTGGGTCTGCTCGTAGCGTTCGGGCCCGAAGTAGGCGGCGGTGTACTCGCCGGCCCCCGGGTCGCACAGCAGCTGCTCGCCGTCGACGGCGATGATGAACGAGCCGAGGTCGAGGTGGTTGTGCGGCTCGGCGTTGTAGCCGCCCTTGACGGCGAGGGCCCACATGCGGCCGTCGACACGGCGGCGCTCGACGAACCAGCCGACGTCGGGCAGGAGGGTCCGGCCGGGTGCGACCGTCCCGCCGGGCTCGCGACCCCAGTCGAGGGTGCGGGTGAGGTGGGCCCAGCGGGCGGTGTGGTCGTCGGCGAAGGCGGGCGTGCGCTCGGTCGCGGGCAGGGGCGTACCGAGCCGCTCGGCGAGGCGGGCGAGGAGCCCGGGCGGGAGCATCGGGTCCGAGTGGGAGTCGCCGAAGGTGGCGAAGGAGCCGGGGTGGAGCTGGGCGGCGGCCGGGAACGACGCGATCGCCTCGTTCCCGGCGAGGAGGTCCTCGCCGGTGGCCTCGCGCCACGCCTCGGCGAAGTAGGTGAAGTAGCCGAAGCCGTAGACCCAGTAGTCGACGCCTTCGACGCAGCCGCCGTCGGGCCCGAAGGAGAACAGGTAGCTCTGGAGGGCCGGGAGGATGCGGGCGCGGATCCGGTCGTGGTCGAGGCCGAGGGCGAGCGCGGCCATCCCGGCGGCTCCAGCGCACACGGCCGTCCAGTTCGAGATGCGCTCCTCCCACCAGAACGGCGCCTCGGAGTCGAACAGCGGGTCGATGACGCGCTCGCCGATCTCGGCGCGGACGCGGTCGCCGACGGTGATGTCGTGGCGCAGCACCAGGATCTCGGCGAGGGTCTGGGCGGTCTCGCAGGCGAACAGGTCCACGCAGCGGGCCGCGTCCTCCTCGCCCCAGTGGGCGGGCAGCGCCCAGGAGCGCTCGTCGCAGACGGCGGCGAGGACCTCGTCGAGCGCGGGCGCGTCTCCGGCGACGGCGACGGCCGCGAGGTGGCGGCGGCGCGCGAAGTACTGGGACTCGAACGGCAGGCGGCGGCCGGTGGCGGCGAAGTCGTCGGCGAGGTCCGGGTCGAAGGCGGGCATGGGCGCGGCGGCCAGTTCGCGCAGTTCGGCCATCAATGCGAGCCGGGGGTCGGTCATGGACCTGCGCCTTTCCGCGTCAGTGGCAGTTGCTGGGGGCGGGGGGAGTCTGCCGTGGCTCAACGGTAACGCGCGGGCGCATTCGGGCCTAGACTCCGTCTTATGCGAATCGGGGAACTGGCGGAGCGGACGGGCGTACCGGCCGCCACGATCAAGTTCTATCTGCGCGAGCGCCTGCTCCCGCCGGGCGAGCACGGCGACGGCAACGTCGTCGACTACGGCCAGGCGCACGTCCACCGGCTCATGCTCATCCGCGCGCTCTCGGAGACGGCGGGGCTGTCGGTGGCCCAGATCGGCGAGGTCCTGACCGTCCTGTCGCGACATCCGGAGTCGGCGTTCCAGGCGATGGGCGCGACGCTGGCCGCCACCCACCGGGACCCTTCGTTCTCGCTCGCCACCGAGGGCACGGCGGCGGCGGCGGAGCGGGCCGTGGACCGGCTGCTCGCCGAGTACGGCTGGGCCGAGGTGACGCCGCCGATGTACCGCGACGCGCTCGTGACCGCGCTGACCGCCTACTTCCGGCTCGGCAACCCCGACCTCGGCGAGGTGCTGACCCTGTGGGCCGACGCCGCCGCGCAGCTCGCCTCGGCGGACATGGAGGCGATCGGCGAGGCCGCCCGGGACGGCGGCGTCGACGTCGAGCAGGCCGTGGTCACCACGCTCCTGGGGGAGACGGTGTTCGCGGCGCTGCGGCGCATCGCGCACATCGCCGCCTCCGCACGCCTCCAGGCCGAACAGGGGCCGTCGGGCACAATGAACCCGTGAGTTCCCGTCCTCCGGCCTCCGGCGGCACCGTGCCGGCCGACATCAGGTTCGTCGCCGACTCCGACGATCCCCGACTGCTGCACCTCGTCGTCGACAGGGTCGTCCAGGCCACGATCGACCTCGACGACCCCTCGCACCTCGACGCCGAGTACATGCAGCGGATGTCCTACCTCGTCGACGCGATGGCCCCGCCGAAGCGGCCGCTGCGGGTGCTGCACCTGGGCGCCGGGGCGCTCGCGATGGCCCGCTACGTCGCCGCCACCCGCCCCGGCTCCTACCAGCAGGCCGTCGAGACCAGCCCCGAGCTGGTCGCGCTCGTGCGCGCCGAGGCGCCGCTGCCGAAGCGCGTGAAGGTCAAGATCCGCTACACCGACGCCCGCGAGGCGCTCGAGGCCGCTCCCGAGGGGAGCTACGAGCTCATCGTCACCGACGTCTACGACCGGGCCCGCATGCCCGCGCACGTCACGACCGTCGAGTTCCTCGGCCACGCGCGGCGGGTCCTGGAGCCCGGCGGGCACTACGCGGTGAACCTGTGCGACGGCGGCCGGATGCGGTTCCTCAAGCCCGCGCTGGCCGCGATGGGCGCGGTGTGGGAGCACGTCGCGGTCATGGCCGAGCCGGCGGTCCTGCGCGGGCGGCGGTTCGGCAACGTCGTGGCGGTGGCGGCCGACGTGGAGCTGCCCGTCGACGTGCTGCGCCGCCGCTGCGCCGGGGCGCCGTTCCCGTGCCGCGTGGTCGAGGGGGCCGAGCTCGATGAGTACATCGGCGGCGCGGTGCCCGCGGCCGACGGCTCGGCCATGGCCTCGCCGCCGCCTCCGGCGTCGCTGCGCAGTTTTTAGCGGCGCGGCCGCCGGCGACTTGCAGGGCAGTGAAACCGCAGGATAGCGTCCCTATCCACCGTCTCATCCTCACTGTCCGTTATCGATCTGTGGAACATTTCACAGGGCGCTTGGCAGCGTCGGCGCGCTCGGCTAGCGTCGTGGCCGTTCCGGACGGGACGTCAGGGCCTCCCCCAGGGGCCCTCCCGGCCGGACCGCCGAACTGCGCCCGAGCGAGCCGAGCCATTCCCCCCGGCCCCGTCCTCGCGACCGCGCAGACCGGGAACCCACCGCTCCGGGGAGGCTTCGCGGCGTGCACGACGCCGCCCCGCTTCCCGGCGCACGGGGTGAATCCCTCCGCGGGCCTCGCGCCCGGGCGGGTAGGGCGCGCTTCCCGGCCCGAACCCGACAGCTAACCCGGTAGGCGGCCGAGGAAGAAAGGCCACCTGGTGCTTCCAGCGTGCACTGCAACTGAACAACCATCGCGCGCAAGCGCTATCATCCGCCGGACCGCCGCCTGTGCGGGCGCCGGCATCGTCGCGGCCGGAGCCGCGACCGTCTTCGCGGCCTCCCCCGCCGAAGCGGACGAGATCGACCTCGACGAGGCGAGTTCGTCCGAGATCGAGGACCACATCGCCGAGCTCGAGTCCGAACGCGGCGACACCGCGGACCGGCTCGCGGCGCTCGAGCGGCGGCTCGCCTCCTCGCAGGCGATCGTCGAGGCGGCCACCGCCGACTACGGGACCGCCGACGCGCAGCTCGACCAGGTCCTCCTCGTCGTCGACGCCGCCGAGGACGACCTCGGCTCGAAGATGTCGTCACTGGTCGGCTTCGCCAGGGAGCAGTCCCAGACCTACGACGAGGCCCAGGAGGCGGCCGAGGAGGCCGCGGCGCTCGAGACCGAGATCGCCGAGGCCGAGACGGCCGTCGCCGAGCTCGACGAGGCGATCGAACAGGCCGAGACCGCCGCGGAGGAGGCCGCCGAGGAAGAGGCCGAGGCCGAAGCCGAGGCGCTCGGCACCGACTCGGGCGGCTCGAGCGACTCGACGGGCGGCTCGGGCGGCGGCTCGACGCCGAGCTACAGCTCCGACGCGGCCACCGCCGCCGTCGAGTTCGCGCACGACCAGCTCGGCGAGTCCTACGTCTACGGCGCGGCGGGCCCCGACACGTGGGACTGCTCCGGCCTGGTCCAGGGCGCCTACGCCGTCTCCGGGATCTCGCTGACCCACTCGACGTACGCGATCTGGGACGAGACCTCCGCGCTCGACCGAGGCGATCTGCGCCCCGGCGACCTGGTGTTCTACAACGGGCTCGGCCACATGGCCATCTACATCGGCGGCGGGGAGGTCATCCACGCGCCGTCGAGCGGCGACGTCGTGAAGGTCTCCGACATCGACATGATGGGCATCGACGGCTACCGCCGCGTCTGAGGGACCGCGGCCTCGCCGGACCGGTGCGCCCCGCACGTGAACGGCGGGCCGAGGCTTTCGGCCTCGGCCCGCCGTTCACGTCTTGAGCTTTGGGTTCTGTTTCCTTCGGGCTGGACGCCCTAGCGTTCACGCAGTCAAGCGGCTTCCGCCATGACCTGGTCGTTCGCCAGTTCCTTCAGGCGCGCCAGCGCCTGGATCTCCAGCTGCCGGATGCGTTCGCGCGACAGGTGGAACCGGTGGGCGACCTCGGTCAGCGAGTGCTCGCGGCCGTCTTCGAGCCCGTAGCGGGCCTTGACGATGCCGGCCGAGCGCTCGTCGAGGTGGTTGAGCATCATCTCGATGCGCTGACGCTCCATGCCGGCGAGCACGACGTCCTCGGGACTCGGCTCGTCGGAGTCGGCGACCAGGTCGCCGAGGTTGGTGTCGCCGTCGTCGCCGATCGGCGTGTCGAGAGAAACCGTGTCCTGGCTCCAGCGGATGAGCTCGTTGACCCGCTCGACGGTGACGCCGAGCGCCTTCGCGACCTGCTCGGGCTCGGGGTCGCCGCCCAGCTCACGGGTGAGCTGGCGGGTGACGTTGCGCATCCGGTTGACGTCCTCGACCAGGTGGACCGGCAGGCGGACCGTCCGCTCCTGCTGCGCGATCGCACGGCTGATGGCCTGGCGAATCCACCAGGTCGCATAGGTCGAGAACTTGAATCCGCGCTGGTAGTCGAATTTCTCGACGGCGCGGACCAGGCCCGTGTTGCCCTCCTGGATCAGGTCCAGCATGGGCATCCCGGAACGGACGTAGCGGCGGGCGATCGACACGACCAGGCGCAGGTTCGCTTTGATGAACTGCTCCTTGGCTCGCGCGCCGTCCTCCACCAGGCGCTTCAAATCCTTCTCACTCGCTCCCGAAAAGGTCTCGCCTTCGCCGAGCAGGTGCTTGGCGAACAGGCCGGCCTCGACGGCCTTGGCCAGGTCGACCTCGGCGGCTGCGTCGAGCAGCGGCGTCTTCGAGATCTCGTGCAGGTACACACCTACCAGATCTCGCTCCTCAGCGACCTCTTCGGTGGTGAGGGTGGGTGTAGTCGTAGTCTCCACGCTCAAGGTCTCCTCCAGCTTCCTCGTCCCCCGACACCGCGTGAGCGGTGTACCAGTTACAACGACCGCTTCGTTGCGTGGAATTCCGTGTCCAAGTGTTCGATACACCACGGTTACAAAACCGATGCTCGCCGGAGGCCCTTCGCGGGGCCGCCGCACCGACCCGGTAACCCGGCCCTCCCCACGGAGGGCTCGTTCACGGCTCCATACCCGAGACGGGGGTTCGGACCGTTCATGATGCCTGTGAGACGCGGATCACTCTGCCTCAGGTGAGGCTGTTCGGCCTTCGACCCTGGTCACGGTGTTGCCCTCATGACACAGATTGCAAGTCATAAGGTTTGCCCGGCCTGCTTCATCGCAAACCTTCTATCTCTAGAGGTACACGCGCAATACCTGGAAATTGTTGAGAGATAATCTCAATGCGGCGCTTGTCACTGCGATTCCGACCGCAGAAGTGACGACTCTCTGATGCCTGCACCATAGCGGACCGTAGCCGTGACGAGCAACACCTTTTCGGCCCAGTGGGGGTCGGATGTCCGGCACTCGGCGTTCCCGATCCGTAGCGACGCGTGTTCGAACGGTGATCCGGACATCGGGCCCATGCCGGTCGGAGTACCCCATTCCGGTGAAGATCACGATAGGTGTCGCCTGCGCGTAGAGTGGTCCGGGTGACTGGAGAACGCCTAGTGTGGGTCGACTGCGAAATGACCGGCCTCGACCCCGAGACCGAAGCCCTCATCGAGATCGCCGTACTGGTCACCGAACCCGATCTGACTCCCCTCGACGGCGGACTCGACATCGTCATCGGCTGCGATCCGGCCCTGCTGGACGCCATGGGACCCGTGGTCACCGACATGCACGCCAAGTCGGGACTCACCGACGAGGTCCGGGCCTCGGACACCACACTGGAGCAGGCCGAGGACGCGGTGCTGGAGTACGTCAAGCAGTACGTGCCCGAGGCGCGCACCGCGCCGCTGTGCGGGAACTCGATCGCCACCGACCGGACGTTCATCACCAGGTACATGCCCCGGCTGGACGACCACCTGCACTACCGGATGATCGACGTCTCCTCGATCAAGGAACTGGCCCGGCGGTGGTACCCGCGCGTGTACTACAACCAGCCGCCGAAGGGCCTCGCGCACCGGGCGCTGGCGGACATCAAGGAGAGCATCAAGGAGCTCGAGTACTACCGCAGGACGGTGTTCGTGTCGCTGCCCGGCCCCTCCTCGGACGAGGCGAAGCAGGCGGCCGCGGACCTCGGCGAAGCCCACGAGCCGTAGACCGGCGCCCCTTCTCGGCCGCGCTCGCGAGCCGCGAACCGCCGCGGCACGAGGCGCACGGCGCTGAGACGCCGGACACCGAACCCGGTTGACGGAATCGGCCAGGGCGCGGCTATGATTGTCGGCGGTTGCAGGGATCCCCTGTCGAACCAACCATGGTGGTCGTAGCTCAGCTGGTAGAGCGTCTGGTTGTGGTCCAGAAGGTCGCGGGTTCAAGCCCCGTCGATCACCCCGATGAAGAAAGCCCCGCAGGAGACTGCGGGGCTTCCTTATTCCACCATCGACCTCAGCCGTCCGCTGGAAGGATCGTGAATGAATCGAAAGCCGGGGTCAGTGGCTTCACGGCTCGAAAATCACGCTGATCGAGTGTGAGAATTCGATTGGTCTTGTACTTATCCGCCAGCACGACCGCGATGGCATCGGCGAGATCGAGTTCGAGGCCAGCATATTGACGTCTTACGGCCTGCACCTTCGGCAGGTCGACCGGGTCCAATCTGCCGAGCCGGTGACCGCGACGGGTCACCAGGTGCGTGATGAAGTCCGAAGCCGCCATTGCCGCTTCCCAGCCGCGTCTCGATCCGGCGATGTGATCAACTTCGGTCACAGCGACCTGCGAGATCACCGAGGTCTCCACATGCAGCAGTTTTCTCGCCCGCTCAAAGTACTCGTCTCGGGTGTTGACCGCGGCGAGGATCCCTGACGAATCCGAGATAAGGATCATCGGCGGGCGATCCTCCGCTCAATACTGGCGACGATCTCCGCGCGGCGCTGCTCCTTAGTGCCTGTGGGGCCCAAATCCATCGCAGGCCAATCGTCGGCGTCGTCGAAGCCTTCCTCCATCATCTCACTGAAGCTGGCGAGTGCTTGCCGCATGAGGTCGGCGCGGCTCTTGCCGGTGCGAATCGCCAATGATTCGTACGCTGCGTCGAGCTCATCTGTCAGGTACAAACTGGTCTTCCTCATAAACATAGGGTAACACCCTACGTTCAATGGAGACCAGTGAGAGACGCGGGCTACCGCCGATACTTCTTGCGCTGCACGCGTTCTTGGCGCTTCTTCTCCTCGGCGGGGCGCATGATCGTGCGTTCGGCGACGGTCAGCGCGCCGGCCACCACCAGCAGCGGCACGAGGACCCACACCGGCCAGAAGTAGATCGACCCGACGGTCGCCTCCAGGATCAGCCACACGCCGACGTTGATGCCGATCGGGATCGAGACGCCGAACCAGAGCCACTTGACCCACGGCGGCGTGCCGAGCGGCTCGAGCTTGGGCTCCTGCGACTCGATGATCTGCTGGTACGCCGGCAGGTCGCCGAGGACCTCCTCGGCCTCGCCGATGGTCTTGGCCTCCATGAGGACGCCGACGCGCTTCTCGTACTCCTCAAGGGTCAGATAGCCGCGGTCGACGGACGACCTGAGCAGCTCGGACAGCGAGGTGCGCTCGGCGTCGCCGATCCGCAGGCTGCGGTCACGGTAGGGCTCGATGGCGGACATGGATGGGCTCCTTCAGGGTGTTCGGTGAGTGTCAGCGTTCGTCGGTGCCGTCGTCATCGCCGTCGCCGCTCTTCTTCTTCTCGTCGTCGTCGCAGTCGTCGTCATCGTCGCCGGTGAGCCAGGTGGCGACGCCGATCGCGGCGAGGATGCCGAGAGGCCAGGCGGGCCAGAAGTTCTGGAGCTCTCCGGAGGCCACAGAAGAGATCAGCCAGATCGTGATGGTGATGCATCCGACCACGATGAGGGGATGGAACGCCGAGGGCACGCCGCGGCGGATCCGCTGAGCGGCTCCCTCGCGCTCGGCGGGGGCGGGGGCGCCGCCGGGCACGGACAGCTCGCCCCTCCGGTCCGCCGGCAGGTCCTCGAAGATGAGGTCGAGCTCGGCCTGCGTCTTCGCCTCGTACACGGACATGGTGCGCTCGTCGAATTCGGACAGGTCGATGCGGCCCTCGTCGAGGGACCGCTGGAGGCGGGCGACTGCTTGGTCTCGGTCGGCGTTCGAGATCCGAAGCTTTCCTCGGTCTTCGCTCACAGGTTCAGTATGTCATTCACGCCCGACCGGCGACAGACGCGCTCGGCGTCCTCAGGCACGCTTCCGGTCCCCCGCGAGCCTCTGGGCCACGGCGATCCCACCGAGGCTGATGAGCGGCCACAGCGGCCAGAAGCCCTGCGTCTCCCCGGTGTCGATCATGACGAACAGCCAGATGGGCACCGTCGTGCAGGCGACCCAGATCAGGGCCCGCATCATGCCGGAGAAGCGCAGGCCCTCGTCGGCCTCTGCGGCGGCGACCGGCTCGGCGTCCTCGGCGGCCGTCTCGGCCCGCTGGACCGCCTTGCCGTCGGCTCGGGCGGTCGGCAGGTCGGCGAAGATCAGGTCGAGCTCGGCGTTGGTCTTCGCCTCGTAGGCGGTCTTGGAGCGCTCGTCGAATTCGGCGAGGTCGATGCGGCCCTCGTCGAGGGCCTTCTGGAGCTGCTCGATCGCGCCGTCCCTGTCGGCGTTCGAGATCCGCAGTCTGCCACGGTCGTCATTCATGACACCATTATGACATCACACTGTCATCGTTTGCGAGCCGCGCTCGCGGCCAACTCCCCCAGCTGCTCCACGCCCCCGTCGGGCGCGGTCAGGACCCACACGCCGTCCTCGCACAGCGCGATCGTGTGCTCGGTGTGGGCCGCGACGGAGCCGTCGTCGGTGACGATGGTCCAGCCGTCCTCGAGCTCGGCGGTGTCCGGGGCGCCCAGGGTGATCATCGGCTCGATGGCGAGGGCCATCCCGGCGCGCAGCCTGGGCCCCTCGCTCGCGGAGCCGTAGTTGAGGATGTGCGGGTCCTGGTGCATCTCGGTGCCGATGCCGTGGCCGCCGAAGCCGGTGACGATCCCGTACTCGCCGGCGGCGTCGACGGCGCGCTCGACGGCGTTGGAGATCCCGCCGAGGCGCTTGGCGGTGGCCGCCGCGCGGATCCCCGCCCACATCGACGCCTCGCAGGCCTCCCGCAGCGCGGTCAGCTCGGGGGCCACCCGGCCGACCTCGATGGTGATGGCCGCGTCGCCGTGCCAGCCGTCGACGATCGCGCCGACGTCGACCGAGATCAGGTCCCCTTCGGCGAGGACGGCGTCCTCGGATGGGATGGCGTGGACGACCTGCTCGTTGACCGAGGCGCAGATCGAGGCCGGGTACGGCCCGAAGCCGATGTCGTAGCCCTTGAACGAGGGGACCGCGCCCGAGGAGCGGATGACGTCCTCGGCGATCCGGTCGAGTTCCGCCGTCGACGCGCCCGGCTTCGCGGCCTCGCGCATGGCCGCGTGCACCTCGGCGACGACCAGGCCCGCCTCGCGCATCTTGGCGAACTGCGCGGCGGTCTTGTACTGGATGCTCTGGCGGCGACGGCGGAACACTGCGGCTACTTCGCGGTGCGCTCGCGGACGGCCGCCATGGCGCGTCCGGTGACGTCCTCGACGTCGCCGACGGCGTCGATGCGCACGAGCTTGCCGCGCTCCTCGTAGTAGCCCATGATCGGCTCGGTCTGCTCGGCGTAGACCTTGAGGCGGTTCTTGATCGTCTCGGGCTGGTCGTCGGAGCGCTGGTACAGATCCGGCGAGTCGGGGTCCTCGGGCGGGTCGAACTCGAGGTGGTAGACCTTGCCGGTGGACTTGGAGACGCGCCGGCCCGAGAGGCGCCGGACGATCTCGTCGTCGCCGACGACCAGTTCGAGGGCGAGGTCCAGGACGTGCCCGCGCTCTTCGAGGAGGCCGTCGAGGACCTCGGCCTGCTCGGTGTTGCGGGGGTAGCCGTCGAGGAGGAAGCCATCCCGGGCGTCCTCGGCGGCCAGCCGGTCGGCGACCATCCTGTTGGTGACATCGTCCGGCACCAGGTCGCCGGCGTCCATGTAGCGCTTGGCCTCCAGGCCGAGCGGCGTGCCGCCGGAGACGTTGGCGCGGAAGATGTCGCCGGTGGAGATCTTGGGGACGCCGAGCTCCCCGGCTATGAACTCCGCCTGGGTTCCCTTCCCGGCCCCGGGCGGGCCAACCAGTACCAGTCGCAAGTGTGCTCCTCAGTTGATGTTGCAGAGGGGCTGCCCGCGTCAGCGCAGGAAGCCCTCATAGTGGCGCTGCATCAGCTGGGACTCGATCTGCTTGACCGACTCCAGGCCGACTCCGACCATGATCAGCACGGAGGTGCCGCCCAGCGGGAACTGAGCGAACAGCTGCTGGTTACCGAACGCGATGATGGCCAGATTGGGAAGAATAGCGATCGTCGCGAGATAGAGCGAGCCCGGGAAGGTCAGGCGTGACAGGACTCGCTGGAGATAGGTGGCGGTGGGCTTGCCGGGCCGCACGCCGGGGATGAACCCGCCGGCCTTCTTCATGTTCTCGGCGACGTCGTCCACCTTGAAGGTGATCGACACGTAGAAGTAGGTGAAGAAGATGATCAACGTCGCGTAGACGAGGATGTAGACCCACGATCCCTGGTTGATCAGGTAGCGGTCGATGAAGTCGGCCCACCACGAGTCGGTGCTCTGGTTGAGCTGGAGGAACAGCGTCGGGATGTACAGCAGCGAGGAGCCGAAGATGACCGGGATGATGCCGGCCTGGTTGACCTTGAGGGGGATGTAGGTGGAGGTGCCGCCGTAGGAGCGGCGGCCGATCATCTTCTTGGCGTACTGGACGGGGATGCGCCGCTGGGACTGCTCGATGAAGACGACGGCGACCATGATGGCGATGGCGACCGCGAGGATCGCGGAGAACATGAACCAGCCCTCGGACTCCTGGAGGCCCCAGAACTGGCCCGGCATCTGGGCGGCGATGGAGGCGAAGATCAGCAGGCTCATGCCGTTGCCGACGCCACGCTCGGTGATCTGCTCGCCGAACCACATGATGATGGCGGTGCCCGCGACCATGACGGCCACGACGGTGACGACCGTGAGCCAGTACGGCGTCCCGGCCTCCCCGGTGGACAGGTCCGGCAGGATCGGACTGGGGCACTCGGTGTTGAACAGGATGCCCGAGCGGGCGAGCGCGATGTACCCCGAGGCCTGCAACAGCGCCAGACCCAGCGTCAGATAGCGGGTGTACTGGGTGATCTTGACCTGGCCGGGCTGGCCCTCCTTGCGCAGCTGCTCCAGGCGCGGGATCACGACGGTCAGCAGCTGCATGATGATCGAGGCCGTGATGTAGGGCATCACGCCGAGGGCGAAGATCGACAGCTGTAGGAGCGCTCCACCGGTGAACAGGTTCAGCAGGCCGAACACGCCCGACTCGTCGTCGGGGGCGGCGTCCAGGCAGCTCTGCACCGCGGCGTAGTCGACGCCGGGGCTCGGCACCTGCGCACCGAGACGATACAGCGCGATGATCATCAAGGTGAACAGGATCTTCTTACGCAGATCGGGGGTCCGAAACGCGCTGATGAAGGCGGAGAGCAAAGCAGTTCCTCCTGAACAAGCCCCCTTGGAGGGGCCTCCCGGCAGGACCGCTGGAGGCGGGACCTGACGTGGTTACCAGTGGGCGTGTTGAGTTGCAAGCGAGGTGCTCACACGCCGAGGTAGACGGTGGTCCTCGCTACGGGAGCCTAGCAGGCGGGCACCGACGCTGAGTATTCGGCATTCACCATGACGAAGCGGGCCGGAGTTCCCTCCGGCCCGCTTCGCAGATCGCCTGTTCGGCCCCGGTCATATCGACCGACGTCTCTGGGACCGGGTACGGGCCCCCTGCGCAGGCGGTTCGTCGGCTACTCGCCGAGCGCCTCACCGGTCTTCTTGTCCACGACCGTGGTCGTGCCGCCGGCGGCGGCGACCTTGGTGGTGGCCGAGGCGGAGAACGCGTGGGCCTTCAGGTCGAACTTGACGCCTTCGAGCTCGCCGGAGCCGAGGACCTTGATCAGCTCCTTCTTGTTGAGCACGCCGTGCTCGATGAGCTGCTCCGGTCCGACCTCGCCGCCCTCGGGGAAGAGCTCGACGAGACGGTCGAGGTTCACCACCTGGTAGACGGTCCGGTTGTGCGGCTTGAAGCCCTTGAGCTTCGGCAGGCGCACCTGGAGCGGCATCTGGCCGCCCTCGAAGCCGGCCTTGACGTTCTTGCGGGCCTTGGTGCCCTTGGTGCCGCGGCCGGCGGTCTTGCCCTTGGAGCCCTCACCGCGACCGACGCGGGTCTTGGCCTTCTTGGCGCCGGGGGCGGGTTGCAGGTCATGAATGCGGATCGCCATGACTACTCGACCTCCTCGACTTCGACCAGGTGGCGGACACTGTGGACCATGCCGCGGAACTCCGGGCGGTCGTCCTTGATGACCGACTGGCGGATCTTGCGCAGACCGAGGGTCTGCATGGTGGCCCGCTGCTTCGGCTTGACGCCGATCACGGAGCGCACCTGGGTGATCTTCAAACGTGCCATGTGTCTCGAGACCCCCTACGCCTGCGCGGCCTGGGCGGCCTCGGCGCGGGCGCGCAGCAGGCCCTGGGGAGCGATGTCCTCCAGCGGCATGCCGCGGCGGGCCGCGACGGCCTCCGGGCTCTCGAGCTGCTTGAGCGCGGCCACCGTCGCGTGGACGATGTTGATCGCGTTCGAGGAGCCCAGCGACTTCGACAGGACGTCGTGGACGCCGGCGCACTCGAGCACGGCGCGGACGGGGCCGCCCGCGATGACGCCGGTACCGGCGGAGGCGGGCTTGAGGAGCACCTGGCCGGCGGCGTCGGCGCCGAGGACCTCGTGCGGGATGGTCCCGCCGATGCGCGGCACCTCGAAGAAGGCCTTCTTGGCCTCTTCGACGCCCTTGGCGATCGCCGCGGGCACTTCCTTGGCCTTGCCGTAGCCGACGCCGACCTTGCCCTCACCGTCGCCGACGACGACGAGCGCGGTGAACGCGAAGCGGCGGCCGCCCTTGACGACCTTGGCCACGCGGTTGATGGTGACGACGCGCTCGATGTGCGGGGACTTCTCCGCGCGGTCGCGACCGCGACCCTCTCGGCCGCCGCGACCGCCGCGACCGCCACGTCCGCCGCGGTCACCGCCGTCCCTGCCGCCTTGTTGCTGTTGATCAGCCACGAGACTGATTCCTTTCACTGCTCAACGCCGGCCCCGAGGGGCCGACTCGCTTTGATTGTCCGGGTCCGGGCCCGGCAGAACGCTGCGCCTGAGCGCAACTCCTCGATTATGCCCGCTAGCAGGCAGGGCGCCCAACGGCGGGGTCGATGTGAGGCAGCGGACACAGCGGAACCCCGCGCCGGGCGATCGCCCGGCGCGGGTCGGAAGGCGTCTCAGTTCGAGGGGCTCACTTGATCGCCCCGGCGGTCAGGCCCGCCTGGATCTGGCGCTGGAAGATGACGTAGGCGATGAAGATCGGCACCATCGCCAGCACCGTCCCGGCGAACAGGGCGCCCGGGTCGCCCTCGTAGCCCTGCCGCAGGGCCAGGTTCGCCAGGCCCTGCGAGATCACCGCGTCCTCGGGGTCGCTGAGCAGCACCAGCGGCAGCAGGAACTGGTTCCACTGGCCGATGATGTTGAAGATCGTGATGGCGATCAGGCCGGGCTTGGCCATCGGCAGCATGACCTGGAAGAACAGCCGGTAGTGCCCGGCGCCGTCGATCATGGCGGCCTCGGCCACGCCCGTGGGGAGCGTTCGGAAGAACGCGGTCAGGAAGAACACCGTGAACGGCAGCGAATAGGCGATGTAGACGAGGATCAGGCCCGGGTAGCTGTTCAGCAGGCCCACGTTGTCGAGGGTCTTGAACAGCGGGAACAGCGCCAGGAAGACCGGGAACATCATGCCGCCGGCGAAGCCGAAGTAGACGAGCCGGTTGCCGAAGAACTCGTATCGGGCCAGGACGTACGCGGCCATCGCGCCCAGCAGCATCGTGCCGGTTATGGAGAACACCATGACCTGGAGCGTGTTGATGAAGTAGCTGCCGATGTTGCCGTTGGTCCAGGCGCTGACGTAGTTGTCCCACTGCGGGGCGGCGGGCAGGCCGAGCGGGTCGGCGGCGATCTCCCTGGTCGTCTTGAACGAGGTGATCACGACCCAGACGACCGGCACGATGACCATCAGCGCCCACAGCCACAGGAAGGCGTGGGAGAAGACGTTCATGACCGCGCCCTCGGCCTTGGGTTCGCGGGGCGGTCCGGGCGGCGCGGAGCGGGGCGTCTCGGTCTCGGTGGAGGTCTGGGTGGCCATGGGCTCGCTCCTCACAATTCGATCCGCTCGCGGCGTCCGAACCGCAGCGCGACGACGGCCAGGGACAGGGCGGCGAAGAACAGCACGACGCCGAGCGCGGAGGCGAAGGCCTGCTCGCCCTTGTTGAACGCGTACTTCCAGATGACGCCGCCGACGACCTCGCTCGCGCCGTCGGGGCCGCCCCGGTCGGGCGTCATCATGTAGACCAGGACGAACACGTCGAGCGCGATGATGCTCAGGTAGATCCAGGCGGTCTGGACCGAATCCCACAGCAGCGGCAGGGTGATCTTGAAGAAGGTCTGGAAGCGCCCGGCGCCGTCGACGATGCCCGCCTCGTACAGGTCCCGCGGGATGGACGCCATCGCCGATGAGAAGAACACCAGGTAGAAGCCGACGGCGCTCCACACCAGGACGGCGATGACGCTGGCGAGGACGAAGCGCTTGTCGGCCAGGAAGCCGTTGGCCGGCGCCGGCAGGCCGACGGCCCGCAGGGCGCCGGTGATGAGCCCGCCGAAGCCCTCGGGGGCGTACACCTGCTTCCAGAGGATGCCGATGATCGCCACCGACAGCACCTGCGGGAAGAAGAAGACGATCTTGTGGAAGCGGGATCCGCGCACGCCCTCGATGCGCCCCTGCCGGGACCTGCCGCCGATGTTGAGCATGAACGCGAAGAACAGGCCCAGCGCGATGGTGACGACCGGGAGCACCACCAGGATGATCGCGGTGTGCCGGATGGCGGGCAGGACGAGGCGGTCGTCCTTGAAGAGGTTGGCGTAGTTCTCGAACCCGATGTAGTTGAACTGGTTCGACGATCCGCTCCAGTCGGTGAGCGAGATCTGGAAGGCCTGAGCGAACGGCACGATGACCAGCCAGGCGTACAGCCCGACCGGCAACGCCAGGAAGCTCAGGATGAACGGGTACTTGCCGTGTTTCATGAGTGGTCCGCTCTCCTCAGGCCTTCCTTCTACGCGTCGTGGGTGAACTTCTCGATGCTGTCGTCGGCGGCGGTCTCGTCCGCGACGGTCTGCATCCGCTCGATGAACTCCTCCGGCGTGGACTCGCCGGCCATGAGCGAGCCCAGGCCGGGCCGGACCTCCTCGTCCATCGTCGAATACCAGAAGCGGAACCGCGGCTGGAACAGGTTCGCGGGGTCGGAGACGAGTTCGTCGGTCAGCTGCGCGGCCAGGTTGTCGAGTTCGACGCCCTTGACGACGGTCGCGGCCTGGACGGTGTCGCCGAAGATCTGCGAACCCTCCTTGGAGAGCATGATCCGCAGGTACTCGTAGGCGCCGGGCTTGTTCTTGGCGTTCTGGGGCACCACGAACGGCTCTTCGCCGCCGGCGCTGATGAGCCCCGGCTGGACCGCGCCCTCGAGGTGGGGCACGGCCATCGGCGCGTACTGGAAGCCCTCGGGTGCGATGCCCTTCTGCTCGTTGGGGAGCCACGAGCCGACGGGGATGAACGCCGCCTTGTGGTCGTTGAACGCCGTCTGCGACTCGATGTGGTCGATGCCCGGCGTGCCGTCGAGGATGTAGCCGGCCTCCCAGAGCCCGTACATGGCCTCGGCGGCGGCCACGACGGAGTCGTGGCGCCACGCGTCGGCCTCGAGGTGGTCGATCGCCTTGAGGACGTCCACGCCGCCGTGCTGCCCCGCGAGCATGAGGAACATGTCGTAGAGGTACACCGGGTGCTTCCCGGCGTAGGTCCACGGCGCCATGCCCTCGGCCTGGATGGTCGGGCACAGGGCGAGCATCTCGTCCCAGGTGGTCGGCGGCGTCCAGCCCTTCTCCTCGAACAGCGCCGCGTCGTACCAGATCGTCCACGCCGAGAACACGTAGTTCAGCGCGTAGACCTTGCCGTTGAAGGTGCCCGCGGTCAGGACGCCGTCGCGCAGGGTGTCGCGGACGGTGACCTCGGGGTCGTCGTACGAGGGCGCGTCGAGCAGCGGCGTGAGCTCGGCGAGCTCGCCGTCGCCCACGAGCACGTCCATCGGGATCTGCTGGGCGCCGGAGTTGTCGAGCACGTCGCACGGCTCGCCCTGCGAGAAGCGGGTCTGCTGGGTCTCGGCGATCGCCTGCGTCGCGAGGTGCTCGACCGTCGCGTCGGGGAAGGCGTTCTTGTACATCTCCTGGTGCTGGACGGCGTACTCGTCGCCGAAGCCGCCGTCGAAGATGACGACGTCGAGCGGCAGGGAGCCGTCGACGCCGAAGGGGTTCTCGACGTCCTCGCCGACGCTCACGTCCTCGGAGTCGTCGTCGCTGCCGCTGGTGGCGCAGGCCGCCAGGGAGGACGCGGCCAGACCGGCCGCGGTGGTCCCCAGGAGTCTGCGACGGCTGAAGTGGGGCTTGGTGTTCGGCTTCCTCATGGGCTTCTGCTCCTTGGGTTCATTTTTCTTCGTTGCGCCGGTTGAACTGTCGGACGGGGGGGCCGGCTCCCGCGGGTCTGGCGCGGGCGCCGGCTCAGCGCCGGGGGCGCGGGGCGCCCTCGGCGTCGGGTGGCGGGTAGAGGGTGGGCTCGATGCGCTCGGGCCGGTGGCCCACCACGGCGCGGGCACGGGATTCGAGGGCCACCATCGTCTCGGGGAAGCGCCGCTGCGCCACGGCGATGTGCACCAGGTCGGCGACGAGGAGCTGGGAGTGGCGGGTCGCCAGCATGTCGGCGCGGAACCCGGTCCGCCGGGCGGCCGAGAGCAGTTCGACGTCGGCGACCTCGGAGATGGGCGAGTCGCGGCAGGCGGTGATGGCGACGGTCGTCGCGCCGCGGCTGGCCGCCTCGGTGAGCATCTCGATGGTCTCGGCGGTCGCGCCGGAGTGGGAGACGGCGATGGCGACGTCGTCGGCGCCGAGTATGGCGGCGCTGGCGAGGGCGTCGTGGACCTCGGTCCAGGCCCAGGCGGCGACGCCGGTGCGGTAGAAGCCCATCTGGAGTTCGCGGGCGACGATGGCGCTCGAGCCGACGCCGTAGACGTCGACGCGGCGGGCCTGGCCCACGGCGGCGGCGACCCGCTCGACCGCCGCCAGGTCGAGGGTGTCGACGGTGTCGCGCAGCATCGCGGCGTCGACGGTGATGAGCTGCTTGAGGACCTGTTCGAGCGGGTCGTCGGGCGAGATCTCCTGCCCGATGTTGACGTCCCAGCCGGTCTCGCCGCGGGCGGAGGCGCGGCCGGTCTCGGTCGCGATCGCCACGCGCAGGGCGGCGTAGCCGTCGTAGCCGAGGTGGCGGCAGAAGCGGGTGATGGTGCCCGGCGAGGTGCCGGAGAGCTCGGCCAGGTCCATGATCGTGGCGTGGGCGGCGCCTTCGGGGTCGGCGAGGACCTGCTCGGCCACGCGGGACAGCGCCTCGGAGAACTCGCCGGCCTGGCGGCGGATGCGTTCGAGCACGCCGGGCAGCGCACTCGCGCGCTCGGACTCGTCGGGCGCGTCGGCACCGCTCGGGCTCATCTGTGGTCTCCCTCACTTGTCGGTGTGAAGAAAAACTATTATTCGAGAGGCGTACATGTCAAGTTCTCAAGAATTATTTTTACAAGCGGCCGGGCCTGAGGCCCGGGATCCGAGCCCTCGAGGAGAATGGCCCTCATGCACCCACCTTTGTTCCTGGGCATCGACGCGGGCGGCACGCACACGCGCGCCCTGCTCGCCGACTCGGACGGCGTGGTCGTCGGCACCGGCGGGTCCGGACCGGCCAACGTGGTCGGCGTCGAATCGGACACGGCGCTGCGGCGCATGGCCGAGGCGGCCGCGGCCGCGCTCGGCTCGATCGGCCCGGAGGCGGTCGACGCGGTCTGCGCCGGCGCGGCCGGGATGCTGTCGCTGCCCGGCGCCGGCGGGCACTTCGGCGAGCAGCTGCGCGCCGCGCTCGGCGTCGGCGCGCCGGTGTCGTTCGTCAGCGACGCGGTGACCGCCTTCGCGGCGGGCACGGACGAGCCCGACGGCACGGTCGTCGTCGCCGGCACCGGCGCGGTGGCGCTGGCGGTGCGCGGGCACACCGAGGTCGCCGGGCGGTCCGACGGCTACGGGTGGCTGCTGGGCGACGCGGGCTCCGGTTTCTGGCTGGGACGCGAAGCGGTGGCGGCGACGCTGCGGCACCTGGACGGGCACGGGCCCGGCGGTTGGATGGTGCAGGCGGTCATCGCCTCCGTGGGGGCGCCGAACCGCACCTCCGCGGCGATCGTCGGGCGCTGCATGGCCGAGTCCCCGGCCCGGCTGGCGCGGTTCGCCCCGCTGGTGTTCGACGCGGCCGAGGGCGGCGACGCGCAGGCGCGGGACCTCGTGGACAAGGCGGTGGACCACTTGGCGGCGACGGCCGCCGCGGTGGCCGAGCGGGGCCGGCCGATCACGCTGGCGGGGAGCCTGCTGACCAAGACCGCGGTGGTGTCGCAGCGGCTGGGGAAGCGCCTGGCCGAGGACTTCCCGGGCACGCCGGTGCTGACCGCCGCCGAGCCGGTGCGCGGCGCCGCCTGGCTGGCGGGGCGAGGCTTCGCCCCCGACGCGGCCGCGCGGCGGGAGCTGCACCGGCGGCTCACCGAGCAGGTGCTGTACCGCTAGGTTCGGCACGACTAGGCACTGTGCCGCCGTGCCGGATAGGCGGTCAGCGCGGCGGCGAGGCGGCCGTCGGCCTCGTCCAGGAGCCGGTCGGCCTCGGCCGCGTCGACGCCGAGCTCGACCATGGCCACGGCGGTCTTGATGCGGTTCCCCGCCTCCTCGAGCGCGGTCTGGGCGGCGAGGCGGTCGGCGCCGGTGATCTCGACGATCATGCGCACCGCCCGGTCGGCGAGCTTGGAGTTGAGCACCCGCATGTCCACCATGTAGTTGCGGTAGACCTTGCCGAGTCTGACCATGGTGATCGTGGAGATCATGTTGAGCACGAACTTCTGCGCCGTCCCGGACTTGAGCCTGGTCGACCCGGCGACGACCTCCGGCCCCACCTGGACTTCGATGGCGTGCTCGGCCGCGTCCGACAGGACGGCCCCGGCGTTGCACGACAGGCCGACGGTGAGGGCGCCGCGGCTCCTGGCCTCGCGGACGGCGGCGACGACGAACGGCGTGCGGCCGCTGGCGGCCACGCCGACGACGACGTCCGCGGGCCCGATGCGCTCGGCGGCGATCGCCTCGGCCCCGGCGGCGGCGTCGTCCTCGGCCCCTTCGACGGCGCCGCCCTCGGCGGTCCTGCCGCCCGCGATGATGGCTCCCACCAGTTCAGGCGGGGTCGAGAACGTCGGGGGGCATTCGGCGGCGTCCATGACCGCGACCCGTCCGGCCGTGCCGGCGCCGACGTAGCGCAGGCGGCCTCCGGCCGCGAGGCGCTCCGCGACGGCGTCGATCGCCGCGGCCAGTTCGGGGAGGACGGCGGCGACCGCGTCGGGCACGGTCGCGTCGGCCTCGTTCATGACCCGCGCCAGTTCCAGGGTCCCGAGCCGGTCGATCTCGGCGTACCTGGGGTCGGCTCGTTCGGTTGACAGTGTCGCCAATGCGGCGTGGGCGTCGTGGTCCCTGCTCGTCTCACTCACAGTTGCGAGCCTAGCTCAATGAAGAGAAATTTCATCACAGTCTGGTTTTGTGAAGAAATGTACCGTTGCTTCGGGTGTACCGTGTCCACATGCCAGCCAGCCGCACCGACACGCCGAACCTCCTGGTGCTCATCAAGTCCCTCCTGCCCTCGCTGTCGAAGGCCGAGACGAAGGTCGCCCAAGAGATCATCCGCGAACCAGAGGCCGCCTCGACGCGCACCATCACCGAACTGGCCCGCGCCGCCGGGACCTCGGAGGCCACCGTCGTCCGATTCTGCCGCTCCTTGGGGCTGGCCGGGCACCGCGAGCTGCGGATGCGGGCCGCCCAGGCCGTCATCTGGACCGGGGAGGGCCCGTCCCGGGAGATCGCCGGCGGCGACATCCCCACCGGCGCCGACATGGCCCGCATCATCGCCACCGTCAGCTACGCCGACGTCGGGGCCATCACCGACACCGCCGACGCGCTCGACACCGACGCCTGCGAGGCCGCCGTCGCCGCGCTCGCCGCGGCCGGGCGCGTCGACGTCTTCGGCGTCGAGGCCTCGGGAATCGTGGGGTCGGATCTGACCAAGAAGCTCCACCGCATCGGCTGCACGGCGTTCTGCTGGCCCGACGTGCACTCCGCGCTCGTGGCGACGGCGCTGGCGAGCGACCGCGACGCGGCCGTGGGGATCTCGCATTCGGGTGCGACGACGGAGACCGTCGAGTTCCTGGAGGCCGCGCGGGCCCGCGGGGCCGCGACGGTGGCGATCACCAACCACGCCCGCTCGCCGCTGGCCTCGGTCGCCGACCACGTGCTCACCACCGCCGCGCGGGAGACGACGTACCGCTCGGGAGCGACGGTGAGCCGGATCGCCCAGCTCATGGTGGTCGACTGCCTGTTCGTCGGCGTCGCCGCGAAGCTGCGGCGGCGCAGCGCCAAGGCGCTGGCCGCCACCGCCGCGGCCGTCTCCGACCGACTGCGGCCCCTGTCGTGACGGTCTAGAGATCGCGCGCCCGCTCGACCTCGTCTCGCAGCCGCGGGAGCCGCTCGTGGAAGATCCCCGGGCACAGCGTCGAACCGAAGTCCATGTGGCCGTAGATCTCCGAGGAGGGGATCGCGTACTGCTCGCAGGCGTAGGCGCACAGCGTCACCAGCGCCTCCCATTGGGCCGCGGGCGGTTCGGCGCCCTCGTGGTAGGAGCCCTCATTGGAGATCCCGATGCCCTGCGTGTTCTGGCCCGCGGTGTGGATGCCCTGGACGAAGCGGTCGCCGTCGAGGAGCGCCGGGAGGGATCCGGTGCAGCCCTCGGTGATCCAGCCGCCGCGGCTGACCACGAAGTTGTAGCCCGAGTCGCGCCAGCCGTTGCCGTCCATGTGCAGGTCCTGCACCCAGTGCGCGTGGGCGTGCGCCTGCTCGCGCGAGAAGTCCTCGGTGTTGGCCGAGACCGTGTGGTGCACGATGAGCTTGTCGGGGCTGCCCCAGATGACGGGGTTGGTGCCGTTCGGGGGCCGGGCGCCCCACTCGGCGGTCGAGTCGATGTCGGGTTCGACGGCCGCGTGCGCGCTCGGCGCGGCGGCGATGCCGACGGCGCCGAGCAGCCCCGCCGCCCCGGCCCCGAACAGGAGCCGGCGCCGGATGCGATCGTGGTGGTCCATGCCTGCCTCCAGACGAAGGGCCCGGAGGCCAGAGGTCTTCTGGCCTCCGGGCCGGGGGAACTACGTGTTGTTCGCGAGGGCCAGCAGGCGCGCCTGCGAGCCGTTGAAGTTGTTGCGGTCGACGTTGCCGGCGATGCCCGAGACCGATCCGGTCGAGGTGTACTGCCAGAACGTCCAGGTGGTGTTGTTCCAGCCCGCGGGGAGGGACGGGCTCGAGACGCCCCAGTGCGCCACCCACAGCGGGCTCTTGGAGGCCATGCCGGTCCACGAGCCGGTGCAGCTGTTCCACCACGAGGCGGTGGTGTAGATGACCATGTCGCGGCCGGTCCTCGACTTGTACGTGTTGTAGAAGTCGGTGATCCAGTTGCGCATCTGGGTGGTGGAGAGGCCGTAGCACCTCGCGCCCGAGGGCGGGGCCTCGAGGTCGAGGGCGCCGGGCAGGGTCAGGTTGTCGGCCGACCAGGCGCCGCCGTTCGAGGCGAAGAAGTTCGCCTGCGCCGCGCCGGACGAGGACGAGGGCCGCGCGAAGTGGTAGGCGCCGCGGATGACCCCGGCGTGGTAGGCGGCCGGGTAGTTGGTGTCGAACCGGGGGTCGAGGTACGTGGTGCCCTCGGTGGCCTTGATGTAGGCGAAGTCGATCCCGGCGTTCTTGACCGAGGTCCAGTTGATCGAGCCCTGGTAGTGCGAGACGTCGATACCGATCGGGTTGGACTGGGCCGAGGCCGGGCTCGCCACGGCCAGCATGGCGGCGGTGAGCACCGCCGAGGCGACGAGGCCGATGAGGGCCCGGACGCCTCGGCGTCTTGGTCTGGTTTCGTCACTTGAGAAGTCGTTCACACGAGACTCCCTGCTTGTCAGGAGATCTACCTATCGGGGGAAGTGCGAGGTATCACACTTGGACCCCAGTATGGAGAGAAACTCCACAAAGAGTCAAGCTCATGAAAGTAATTTTCTGCTACTTCCCGGTGAATACCAGGATCGTCCGAGCGAAGCGGGCCTACCAGTCCAATCCGGACCCGATCTCGAACAGCACCGTATCGGGGTTGTCAGCTGCGGGAACGTCCACCGGAAGCCTGCCCTGCGGAGTGGTCTCGCCGAGGATCGCGGCGGCGAGGGACCGCAGTGAACCATCGGTGTAGGAGTAGCTCGCCAGGTACGCGTTGACGCCGGTGATGTGGGAGATGTCGTAGGGGGTCCCGACCGCCGCCGCGACCACTGGGACTCCCGAGTCCAGGAGGGACTCGACGAGCTCGATCTGCGGCGAGCCCGAGGCGACCGCGAACGTCGAGACCACGACCAGGTCCTTGCCCGCGGCCCCGTCCACCGCCGAGGCGATCGCGGCGGCGTCCGGCTCCTCGCCGGTCACCACCGCCTCGGCCCGCGCCCCGAGGCGCTCGAGCTCCTCGGCGATCACGGCGGTCGTGTTCTCGCCCCAGCCGGTGACCAGCACCGAAGGGCCGTCGGAGCCGAGCGGGAGGACGCCGTCGTTCTGCAGCAGCGTCAGGGCCCGTTCGGCGATCTCGTCGGCCGCCGCGTGGTGCTCGTCCGTGCCGACCACGTCCGACACGGCCTCCGCGTCGGTGAACGGCTCCGCCACGATGCCGCGGCGGTGCTTGAGCAGCAGCAGCCGCTCGACCGAGGCGTCGATGCGCTCCTCGGTCAGCTCCCCCGAGGCCACGGCCTCGAGCACCGCGTCCCGCGCCAGGCGGAAGTCCGGCGGCATGAGCAGCAGGTCGATTCCGGCCTGGAGCGCCATGACCGGCACCTTCTCGTCGCCGAACTCGGTGCGCACGCCCTCCATCTCCAGCGAGTCGGTGACGATCACGCCTTCGAAGCCGAGCCGGTCCCGCAGGAGGCCGGTCAGGATCGGCTCCGACAGCGTCGCGGGGCGCAGCGAGTCGTCGAGCGCGGGGAACTGGAGGTGCGCCGACATGACCATGTCGACGCCGGCCTCGATCGCGGCCTCGAACGGCGGGGCGTCGATCTCGGCCCACTCCTCGGCGGAGTGGGTGATCACCGGCAGGCCCACGTGGCTGTCCACATCGGTGTCGCCGTGGCCGGGGAAGTGCTTCGCCGAGGCGGCGACCCCGCCGGCCTGGTAGCCGGTGATCTGGGCGGCCGTCAGCTCGGCGGTGAGCTTCGGATCGGAGGAGAACGACCGCACCCCGATGACCGGGTTGGCCGGGTCGACGTTGACGTCGGCGTCGGGGGCGAAGTTCTGGTTCAGGCCCATGGCGCGCAGTTCGGCGCCGGCGAGCTCGGCGGCCCGCTTCGCGGTCTCGGCCTCCCCCACGGCACCCAGCGGCATCGCGCCGGGGAACTGCGTGGCCGGCTCGCCGATGCGGGCGACGACGCCGTACTCCTGGTCGACGGCCACGAGCAGCGGCACGCCGCCGTCGGCGGTGGCGGCCTCCTGGAGCCCGTTGGACAGGGCCGCGGTCTGGGCCGGGTCCTCGACGTTGCCCGCCCAGTGGAAGTAGATGATCCCGCCCGGCCGGAAGGCGGCGATGAGCTCGGCGGCGTTGTCGACCCCGAGGCGCTCTCGATTGCTCGCGACGGCGTCGGGGTCGTCGGTGTCGGCGCTCGCGCCGTGGACGTACACCATGAACAGCTGGCCGACCTTCTCCTCGAGGGTCATGGACGCCAGCTGCCCGCTCACGTACGCCTGCGCATCGTCGATGGCCCCATCCTGCCCGGTGCCCGAGTCGGCGCCCTCGTCGGGTCCGTCCTCGGACCCGGAGCAGCCGGCGGCGGCGAGCGAGGCGGCCAAACCGGAGGCCAGCACCGCTTTGCGGCTCAACTTCGGGGATCGCATCGGGACAGTCTCCCCCAGCCAACCCGCCCGTTCAAGGCCGCCACGGCGTGTTCCGCACCATGGATCCACCAGGAACGGAAAAGCCGGGGAGGAGCGCGGCTCCTCCCCGGCTCGGTCACTCGGGACCGATGATGTCCAGCTTGGGGAAATAGGTCGTGAACCTCGTGGTATCACGAGTGAGAAGCCGATAGCCGCGCACTGCGGCGTGGCCACCGATGTAGAAGTCCGGAATCGGCGACCGTTTCATGCCGCCACGGCGCTTGTACTGATTGAAGGCCTTACCGGCGAGGAAGGCGGCCTCGTAGGGCAGTTCCTCCCGCACGACCTCGTGTGGTGCCATCAGGTGCTCGAGATCCTCGATCCGGTCGAACCGGATCGAGACCTCCGCATAGATGAGTTGGTTCGTGCACAGCGGGCCTTCATCGAAGGCCTTCGCCAAAGCCCGCAGTGACCAGTCCCTCCAGGCGCTGGGGTGCCCGAACACGTCTATCCATATGTTGCTGTCGACCAGCGTCCAGACGGGGTCAGTCCCCACGGAGCATCTCCATGAGCTCGTCGGTGGTCTTGTCCATGTTCGCCGTGCCCTTCCCGGCGATACGCCTCACGAACTGCTCCCCCCGAGTCTCGGTGCGCGGAACCGGCTTGAGGATGACCTGGTCGTCCTCCTCGACGAACTCGAATTCGTCTCCTGGCTGCCACCCTTGGTGGGCTCGGATGTCCGCAGGCACGGTGACCTGCCCCTTGCCGTTCATCAGCATTCCCATGTTTGTCACCTCCTCAGGATACGTAGCACTGCGTGCCCCCTCCTACATTCTAGTTCGATCGGCGTGTCGAGCGCACCGTTCGCGGACACGCGAAAAGCCGGGGAGGAGCTGCGCTCCTCCCCGGCCTTCAAGCCGTTCTACGGTGCTAGAACTTCAGTCCGCCGTCGCGGGCGGCGTCGGCCAGGGCCGCGATGCGGCCGTGGTACTTCAGACCGCCGCGGTCGAAGACGACCGCCTCGACGCCGGCCTCCTTCGCGCGCTCGGCGACGAGTTTGCCGACCTCCTTGGCCTTCGCGGTCTTGTCACCCTCGAAGGCGCGCAGGCCGGGCTCGACCGTCGACGCGGCGGCCAGCGTGTGGCCCTTCGTGTCGTCGATGACCTGGGCCACGATGTGCTTCGAGGAGCGGAACACCGCCAGGCGCGGCTGCTCGGCCGTGCCGGTGATCTTCTTGCGGCCACGGAAGTGGCGCCGGTTCTTCGCGATCCGCCGGCGCTGGGAGACGGACCCAGACGGGCGACGGCGCTCGAGTTTGCTCGCCATTACTTACCTGCCTTCCCGGCCTTGCGGCGGATGCGCTCGTCGACGTACTTCACGCCCTTGCCCTTGTAGGGTTCCGGCGGACGCAGTCGGCGGATGTTCGAGGCGACCTGGCCGACCAGCTGCTTGTCGATGCCCTCGACGTGCAGCAGGGTCGGCTTCTCGACCTTGAACGAGATGCCCTCCGGCGCGTCGACCTGGATGGTGTGGGAGAAGCCGAGGCTCATCTCCACACCCTTGCCCTTGGCCTGCGCGCGGTAACCGGTGCCGTTGATCTCCAGGGACTTCGTGTACCCCTCGGAGACGCCGACGACCATGTTGTTGACGAGGCTGCGCGCCAGGCCGTGCAGGGCCCGCGACTTGCGCTCGTCGTTGGGGCGGGTCACCTGGAGCGAACCGTCCTCGTTCTTCTCGATGCCGATGGGCTCGGGCAGCTCGCGGACGAGCTGGCCCTTGGGGCCCTTCACGGTGACCGTCGCGCCGTCGATCTTCACGTCGACGCCGGAGGGCACCTGGATCGGCTGCTTCCCAATGCGGGACATGCTTCATACCCTCCTTGACTACCAGATGTAGGCGATGACTTCGCCGCCCACGCCGCGCTTGCGAGCCTGGCGGTCGGTCAGCAGGCCCTGGGAGGTGGACACGATGGCCACACCCAGGCCGCCGAGCACGCGCGGCAGCTCCGTGGACTTGGCGTAGACCCGCAGGCCCGGCTTCGAGACGCGGCGCAGGCCCGCCAGGGACCGCTCGCGGTGCTCGCCGAACTTCAGGTCGACGACAAGCTTCTTGCCGACTTTGCCCTCCTCGGGCTCCTCGACGCGCCAGTCGGCGATGTAGCCCTCCTGCTTGAGGACCTCGGCGATGGAGGCCTTCATCTTGGAGTGCGGCATCGACGTGGTGTCGTGGTAAGCCTGGTTGGCGTTCCGCAGACGCGTCAGCATGTCTGCGATCGGGTCGGTCATTGTCATTGGCTGTGTTTACCTTTCTCACTCCGGTTCCCCCGCGGTGGGCCGGGGGCCTGTAGCGATCTGAGTTCCTTACCAGGAGGCCTTGTGGACGCCCGGGAGTTCGCCCGCGTGGGCCATGTCGCGCACGCAGACGCGGCACAGGCCGAACTTGCGGTAGACGGCCTTCGGGCGGCCGCACTTCTGGCAGCGGCTGTAGGCGCGCACGGCGAACTTCGGCTTGCGCTTGGCCTTCGCGATGAGGGCTTTCTTCGCCATTAGTCGTTCTCCTTGAACGGGAAGCCCAGGTGCCGCAGCAGCGCCCGGCCTTCGTCGTCGGTCTTCGCGGTGGTCACCACCGTGATGTCCATGCCGCGCACCCGGTCGATCTTGTCCTGGTCGATCTCGGGGAACACCGCCTGCTCGGTCAGGCCGAACGTGTAGTTGCCGTTCCCGTCGAACTGCTGGTCCGACAGGCCGCGGAAGTCGCGGATGCGGGGCAGCGCGATCGACAGCAGCCGGTCGAGGAACTCCCACATGCGGTCGCCGCGAAGGGTCACCTTCGCGCCGATGGCCTGGCCCTCGCGCAGCTTGAACTGCGCGATCGACTTCTTGGCGCGACGCACGATGGGCTTCTGCCCGGTGATCGTCGCCAGGTCCTCGAGCGCGCCGTTGATGAGCTTGGAGTCCCGAGCGGCCTCGCCCACGCCCATGTTCACCACGATCTTCGTCAGACCGGGCACCTGGTGCGGGTTCACGTACTTGAACTCGTCGGTCAGCTTCGGCCTGATGTCGGACTTGTAGGTCTCCTTCAGGCGCGGAGCGATCTTCTCTGCAACGTCAGTCATCACAGGTCCTTACCCGTCCGCTTGGAGATCCGCACCTTGCGGCCGTCGTCGTCCTTGCGGTAGCCCACGCGGGTGGGCTGGTTGTCGGCGTCGAGCACCATCACGTTGGAGACGTGGATGGACGCCTCCTGGGTGACGATCCCGCCGGTGCGCGAACCGCGCGCCGTCTGGCCGGCCTTGGTGTGCTTGGTGATCCGGTTGACGCCCTCGACGAGCACGCGCTCGCGGCTCGGGTACGCCTCCAGCACCAGGCCCTCGGCTCCCTTGTCCTTGCCCGCGATGACGCGGACCCGGTCGCCTTTCTTCACCTTCATCGCTACAACACCTCCGGTGCGAGGGAGATGATCTTCATGTACTGCTTGTCGCGCAGTTCACGGGCGACCGGCCCGAAGATGCGGGTCCCTCGCGGTTCGCCGTCCTTGACGAGGACGGCGGCGTTCTCGTCGAACTTGATGTACGAGCCGTCCGGGCGGCGGCGCTCCTTGACGGTGCGCACGATGACGGCCTGGACCACATCGCCCTTCTTGACACCGGCGCCCGGGATGGCGTCCTTGACGGAGGCCACGATCGTGTCGCCGATACCGGCATAGCGTCGGCCCGAGCCGCCCAGCACCCGGATGCACAGGATCTCCCGCGCACCGGTGTTGTCGGCGACCTTCAGCCGCGACTCTTGCTGAATCACGTCCCGATCTCCCTACTTGGCCTTCTCAAGGATCTCCACGACGCGCCAGCGCTTCGTCTTCGACAGCGGCCGGGTCTCCATGATGGAGACGCGGTCGCCGACGCCGCACTGGTTGTTCTCGTCGTGGGCCTTGTACTTCTTGGTGGACCGCAGGACCTTGCCGTACAGCGGGTGCTTCTTGCGGTCCTCGACTTCGACCACGGCGGTCTTGTCCATCTTGTCGCCGACGATGACGCCCTCGAGCACCTTGCGCCGGCCGCGAGTGTCGACAGTCTCCTCGCTCATTCTTCAACCTCCTCCGGCGTGGCGCTGAGGCCCAACCGGCGCTCGTTCATGACGGTGTAGATCCGCGCGATCTCCTTGCGGACCAGGCCGAGCATGTGGTTGTTCTCCAGCTGGCCGGTGGCACCCCGGACTCGCAGGTTGAACAGCTCTTCCTTCTTGTCCAGGAGTTTCGCCTGGAGCTCCTTGTCGCTGAGCTCGCGGAGCTCACCGGCGTCGATACCAGTCGCCATCGCTACTCACCTGCACCTTCACGCGTCACGATGCGGCACTTCATGGGCAGTTTGTGGATCGCCCGCATCAGCGCCTCGTGGGCGATGGTCTCGGTCGGGAACGACAGCTCGAACATCACCCGGCCGGGCTTGACGTTGGCCACCCAGAACTCGGGCGAGCCCTTGCCGGAGCCCTGACGGGTCTCGGCCGGCTTCTTCGTGATGGCGCGGTCCGGGAAGATGTTGATCCAGACCTTGCCGCCGCGCTTGATGTGGCGGGTCATCGCGATACGGGCCGCCTCGATCTGGCGGTTGGTCACGTAGCTGTGCTCCAGCGCCTGGATGCCGTACTCGCCGAACGTCACTCGAGTGCCGCGAGTCGCCTTGCCCTTGCGCTTGGGCGCGTGGGGCTTGCGGTAACCGCGCGGCGGTTTCCGTGGCATGAGCATGTCGCTCAACCCTCCTGCTTCTTCGTCTCGGCGGAGCCGGCGGCGCCGACCTCGGTCGCCGGAGCGGCCGACTCGCCCGCGGGCTGCGCGCCCTGCGGCGTGCCCGTGTTCGCGGTGCGGCCCCGGCTTCCGCGGCCACCGCGGCCGCGACCGGGACGCCCGCCCCGCTCGCCGCCCGAGTCGCGTCGGCGCTGCACCTGCTCGGCCTGCTCCTTGAGCGTGGCCTCGCCCTTGTAGATCCACACCTTCACGCCGATGCGGCCGAAGGTCGTGTGGGCCTCGAACAGGCCGTAGTCGATGTTCGCGCGGAGCGTGTGCAGCGGGACCTGGCCCTCGCGGTACTGCTCGGAGCGGCTCATCTCGGCGCCGCCGAGGCGGCCGGCGCACTGCACCTTGATGCCCTTGACCGTCGGGTTGCGCATGGCCGACTGGATGGCCTTGCGCATGGCGCGGCGGAAGTTGACGCGGCTGGCGAGCTGCTCGGCCACGCCCTGGGCGACGAGCTGAGCATCGACGTCGGGGTTCTTGACCTCGATGATGTTCAGCTGGACCTGCTTGCCGGTCAGCTTCTCCAGGCGTCCGCGCAGCCGGTCCGCCTCGGCGCCCTTGCGGCCGATGACGATGCCCGGGCGGGCGGTGTGGATGTCGACGCGGACCCGCTCGCGGGTGCGCTCGATGTCGACCTTGCTGATGCCGGCGCGCTCGAGACCCTCGGTCATGAGCTTGCGGATCTTCACGTCCTCGCCGACGTAGTCGGCGTATTCCTTGTCGGCGTACCAGCGCGACGTCCAGTCACTGCTGATGCCGAGGCGGTACCCGTGCGGGTGGATCTTCTGACCCATTACTCGGTCTCCTCCTTTTCAGCGGACTCGGACTTCTCGTCGGCCTCGGCCGGCTTGTCGGCCTTCGGCTCCGCCTTGGGGGCGGCGGCCTTGGGCCGGCGGATCGAGCCCGCGTCGACCGGGGCGGCCTGAACGGACTCCACCACCACGGTGATGTGGCTGGTGCGCTTGTTGATCCGATAGGCGCGGCCGTGGGCCCGGGGGCGGTAGCGGCGCATCGTCGGGCCCTCGTCGACCTTGATCTCGGAGATCAAGAGCGACTCGGGGTCCAGGCCCAGGTTGTTCTCCGCGTTGGCCGAGGCCGACGCGACGACCTTGTACACGACCTCGGCCGCGCTGTAGGGCGCGAACTCGAGGGTCGTCAGGGCCTCGTCCACGGGCAGGCCACGCACGAGGTCGACGACGCGGCGCGCCTTGCGCGGAGCGACGCGGACGTACCGCGCCACCGCGCGCGCCTTCGGAGCCTCCTGCTCCAGTGTTGCCATCGTTCTATTCCTTCGTTCGTTCTCGAAGCCCGTGGCCTAGCGGCGACGGCTCTTGCGGTCGTCCTTCTCGTGGCCGCGGAACGTGCGGGTGGGCGCGAACTCGCCGAGCTTGTGCCCCACCATGTTCTCGGTGACGTACACCGGAACGTGCTTCCGCCCGTCGTGGACCCCGAAGGTCAGCCCGATGAAGTCGGGCGTGATCGTGGAGCGACGCGACCAGGTCTTGATGACGTTCTTGGACTTGGACTCGATCGCCGCGTCCACCTTCTTCTGGAGGTGGTCGTCGACGAAGGGGCCCTTCTTCAAGCTGCGACCCATGGCTTACTTACCCCGCTTCCGGCTGGCCTTGCGACGACGGACGATGAGCCTGTCGTTCGGGTGGTTCTTCTTCCGCGTGCGGCCCTCCGGCTTGCCCTTCGGGTTCACCGGGTGGCGGCCGCCGGAGGTCCGGCCCTCGCCGCCGCCGTGCGGGTGGTCGACCGGGTTCATGACGACACCGCGGACGGTCGGGCGCCAGCCCTTCCAGCGCATGCGGCCGGCCTTGCCCCAGTTGATGTTGCCCTGCTCGGCGTTGCCGACCTCGCCGACGGTGGCGCGGCAGGTCACCTGGACCAGGCGGATCTCGCCGGAGGGCATGCGCAGGTGCGCGTACTTGCCTTCGCGGGCGAGCAGCTGGATCGAGGCGCCGGCGCTGCGGCCGAGGGCCGCGCCGCCGCCGGGCTTGAGCTCCACGGCGTGCACGGTCGTACCGACCGGGATGTGCCGCAGTTCGAGCGAGTTGCCCGGCTTGATGTCGGCCTCGGGGCCGTTCTCGATCCGGTCGCCCTGCTTGACGCCTTTCGGCGCGAGGATGTAGCGCTTCTCGCCGTCGGCGTAGTGCAGCAGCGCGATGTTCGCGGTGCGGTTCGGGTCGTACTCGATCTCCGCGACCTTCGCCGGCACGCCGTCCTTGTCGTGGCGGCGGAAGTCGATCACGCGGTAACGGCGCTTGTGGCCGCCGCCGCGGTGGCGGGTCGAGATCTTGCCGGAGTTGTTGCGGCCGCCGGTCTTGGTGATCGGGCGGACGAGCGACTTCTCGGGCGTCGAACGGGTGATCTCGGCGAAGTCGGAGACGCTGGACCCGCGACGACCCGGGGTCGTCGGCTTGTACTTGCGAATGGCCATTGCTTCTTGCTCCTACGAGATCTGTCCGCCGAAGATCTCACCCAGGCGACCGGGGTCGCCCTCGACGGTGACGATCGCGTGCTTGACGCTCTTGCGCTGTCCCCAGCCGTCACGGGTCCGCTTGCGCTTGCCGTCGCGGTTCAGGGTGTTCACGCTCTTGACGTCCACACCGAAGATCTGCTTGATGGCGATCTTGATGTGGCTCTTGTTGGCGCGCGGGTCGACCTCGAAGGTGTACTTGCCCTCGCCGAGGAGGGTGTAGGTCTTCTCCGAGATGACCGGCTTGATGATGATGTCGCGCGGGTCGGCGACGGTCACTTCGCTCATGCCGCGACCTCCTGCTCGGTCCGGTCAGCGATGAACGCCTCGATGGCGGCCTCGCTGAACACGATGTCCTCGTTGTTGAGCACGTCGTAGGTGTTGACCTGGCCCCAGTCGATGAGGTGCACCTCGGGGAGGTTGCGAAGGCTGAGCTTCGCGGTCTCCTCGTCGCGGGCGAGCACCACCAGGATCTTCTTCGCCTCGGTGGTCGCCTCGATCGCGGCCTTGGCGTCCTTCGTCTTCGGCGTCTCCGCCTCGATGAAGGAGCTGACGACGTGCAGGTTGCCGCCCCGCACCCGGTCGGTGAGGGCGCCGGCCAGGGCCGCGGCCTTCATCTTCCGGGGGGTGCGCTCGGCGAACGACCGCGGCTTGGGGCCGTGGACGACGCCGCCGCCGGCGAACTGCGGCGCGCGGATCGAGCCCTGGCGGGCGCGGCCGGTGCCCTTCTGGCGGTACGGCTTCTTGCCGCCGCCGCGGACCTCGCCGCGGGTCTTGGTGCTCGCCGTGCCGCTGCGCGCGGCGGCGAGCTGCGCGGTCACGACCTGGTGCATGAGCGGGATGTTCGGCTCGACGTCGAAGATCGACGCCGGGAGCTCGATGGTCTTCCCGGTCTCCTTGCCAGCGGCGTCTTTGACTTTGATCTCAAGGCTCATTTGGTAGCCACCTGCTTCACTGCGCTGCGGACGAGCACCAGGCCGTTCTTGGGGCCGGGGACGGCGCCGACGATGAGCAGCAGCCCGCGCTCGGCGTCGACCGCCTGGATGCGCAGGTTCTGCGTCGTGTGGCGGTTGCCGCCCATGCGGCCGGCCATGCGCATGCCCTTGAAGACGCGGCCCGGCGTGGCGCAGCCGCCGATCGAACCGGGCGCGCGGTGCACCTTGTGGGCACCGTGGCTGGCGCCGAGGCCGCCGAAGCCGTGGCGCTTCATGACGCCGGCGAAGCCCTTGCCCTTGGTGGTGCCGGTGACGTCGACCAGCTCGCCGGCCTCGAAGGTCGTGGCCTCGACGGTCTGGCCGAGCTCGTAGTCGGCGGCGTCGGAGGTGCGCAGTTCGACCAGGTGGCGACGCGGAGCGACGCCGGCCTTCTCGAAGTGGCCCTGAATCGGCTTGGTGACGTTCTTGAGTTTGACGTCGCCGAAGCCCAGCTGCACGGCCGAGTAGCCGTCGACGTCCGGTTTGCGAATCTGGGAGACGACGCACGGGCCGGCCTGCACCACGGTGACGGGTACGGCGCGGCCGTTCTCGTCCCAAACCTGGGTCATGCCGAGCTTGGTGCCCAGGATTCCCTTGATCTGCCTGTCCATTGGTGCCCCTACAGCTTGATCTCGATGTCGACGCCGGCCGGCAGGTCGAGGCGCATCAGCGAGTCGACCGTCTTCGGTGTCGGGTCGAGGATGTCGATGAGACGCTTGTGCGTGCGCATCTCGAAGTGCTCGCGCGAGTCCTTGTACTTGTGCGGCGACCGGATCACACAGAAACGGTTGATCTCGGTCGGCAGCGGCACCGGCCCGGAGATGGCGGCCCCCGTACGGGTGACCGTCTCCACGATCTTGCGGGCCGAGGAGTCCACGACCTCGTGGTCGTAGGCTTTCAGCCTGATGCGGATCTTCTGTCCCGCCATGGTTCCTTACCTTACGTAAATTGGCTGTTCAGACCGCTCCACGCGGTCGGGCGTGTCGCGAGCTTCAGGCACATGGGGACACGGTTTTCCGTGTCTTGACGTCTTGGCTCGCCCGCCTGCCCGCCGTGAACGGTCCCTCTCGGCGCCTGGTGGTGCCTACTCGGGCCCGCGGGCCGGGCGTGAGCACCAGCGACGAACCTATGGGCGGTTCGCGGTCTTCGCCTGGAGCGAAGGCGCGCTGATGCGAACGCAACCTGCATATTATGCCGGATCCGATGTTTCGCCAGCAAGCGGGGGCCGGGTGGCAGTGGGGCAGGTTACGCGTATGGAGCTGTGCTGCGCGGCCTCCGGGGCCGGAGCTCCGAGGCGGCAGAAAACCGGGGCGACTCCGTTGGGAATCGCCCCGGTGTGCGGTCTTACTTGACGACCTTGGTGACGCGGCCGGAACCGACGGTGCGCCCGCCTTCGCGGATCGCGAAGAGCAGACCGTCGTCCATGGCGACCGGCTGGATGAGCTCGACCTTCATGGAGGTGTTGTCACCGGGCATGACCATCTCGGTGCCCTCGGGGAGGGTCACGACGCCGGTCACGTCCGTGGTCCGGAAGTAGAACTGCGGACGGTAGTTGTTGAAGAACGGCGTGTGGCGGCCACCCTCGTCCTTGGACAGGATGTACACCTCGGCCTCGAACTCCGTGTGCGGGGTGGTGGTGCCGGGCTTGGTGACGACCATGCCGCGCTCCACCTCCTCGCGCTTGGTGCCGCGGAGCAGCAGGCCGACGTTCTCGCCGGCGCGCGCGTCGTCGAGGGTCTTGCGGAACATCTCGATGGCGGTCACCTTGGTGTTGATCGAGCCCTCGCGGATGCCGACGATCTCGACGTCCTCGTTGGGCAGGAGCACACCGCGCTCGACGCGGCCGGTCACGACGGTGCCGCGGCCGGTGATCGTGAAGACGTCCTCGACGGGCATGAGGAACGGCTTGTCGATCTCGCGCTCGGGCTCGGGGATCGAGTCGTCGACGGACTGCATGAGCTCGGCGACCGCGTCGACCCACTTCTGCTCGCCCTCGAGGGCGCCCAGCGCGGAGACCTTCACGACCGGGGCGTCGTCGCCCGGGAAGTTCTGGTCGGACAGCAGCTCGCGGACCTCCATCTCGACGAGCTCGAGGATCTCCTCGTCGTCGACCATGTCGGCCTTGTTGAGCGCCACGACGATGTACGGGACACCGACCTGGCGGGCGAGCAGGACGTGCTCACGGGTCTGCGGCATGGGGCCGTCGGCGGCGGACACGACCAGGATCGCGCCGTCCATCTGGGCCGCGCCGGTGATCATGTTCTTGATGTAGTCGGCGTGGCCGGGGCAGTCGACGTGAGCGTAGTGCCGGGTCTCGGTCTGGTACTCGACGTGGGAGATCGAGATGGTGATGCCGCGCTGCTTCTCTTCGGGCGCGTTGTCGATCTCGTCGAACGGCGTGTACGGGTTGAGGTCCGGGTGCTTGTCGTGCAGCACCTTGGTGATGGCGGCCGTGAGCGTGGTCTTGCCGTGGTCGACGTGACCGAGCGTGCCGATGTTGACGTGAGGCTTAGTCCGCTCGAACTTTTCCTTAGCCACTTCGTCCTCCTGTGGACTGAATAAATCTGGTTTGACTTAACTGACCCATTGCGTCGCGAAGATCCCGTGGCAACAGGTGGGTTCACGGGCGGGAGGACAGGCTTGCCCTCCCGGGCCCGTTTACTCGCCTGTCGCCTTGGCGATGATCTCCTTGGCGACGTTCGCCGGGACTTCGGCGTAGGTGTCGAACTGCATTGAGTAGTTCGCGCGGCCGGCCGTCTTCGACCTGAGGTCTCCGACGTAGCCGAACATCTCCGACAGCGGCACCTGGGCCTTGACCGTGCGGTCGTTGCCCCGCTCGCCCATCTCCTGGACCATGCCGCGCCGAGAGTTGATGTCGCCGATGACATCGCCCATCGATTCCTCCGGGCAGATGACCTCGACGGACATCATCGGCTCGAGCAGTACTGGCTTCGCCCGCTTCGCGGCCTCCTTCAGCACCATCTTGCCTGCGATCTTGAAGGCCATCTCCGAGGAGTCGACCTCGTGGTACTGACCGTCGGTCAGCTCCAGCTTCACGCCCACCAGCGGGTAGCCCGCCAGCACGCCGTCGCCCAGCGCGTCCTCCGCGCCGGCCTTGACCGACGGGATGTACTCGCGCGGGATGCGGCCACCGGTGATCTGGTCGTCGAAGGCGAAGATCTCGCTCTCGTTCGACTCCATCTTGAGCGGCTCGATGTTGACGATGACCCGCGCGAACTGACCGGAACCACCGGTCTGCTTCTTGTGCAGGTACTCGATCTTCTCGACCCGCTGGGAGATGGTCTCCCGGTAGGCCACCTGCGGCTTGCCGATGTTGGCCTCGACGTTGAACTCCCGCTTCATGCGGTCGACCAGGATGTCGAGGTGCAGCTCGCCCATGCCGGAGATGACGGTCTGGCCGGTCTCCTCGTCGGTCTGGACCCGGAAGGTCGGGTCCTCCTCGGCGAGGCGCTGGATCGCGGTGGCCAGCTTGTCCTGGTCGGCCTTCGACTTGGGCTCGATGGCCACGTCGATGACCGGCTCGGGGAAGATCATCGACTCCAGGATCACCTGGTTGTTCGAGTCGGTCAGCGTGTCACCGGTGGTGGTCTGCTTCAGACCCTGGATCGCGATGATGTCGCCGGCCTGGGCGTCCTTGCGCTCCTCGCGCTTGTTGGCGTGCATCTGGTAGATCTTGCCGATGCGCTCCTTGCGGCTCTTGGTCGAGTTCATGACCTGAGTGCCGGTCTCGATGGTGCCCGAGTAGATGCGGGCGTAGGTGAGACGTCCGAGGTGCTTGTCGGTCTGGATCTTGAACGCCAGGGCGCTGAAGGGCTCTTCGACGTCCGCGTGGCGCTCGGCCGGGGTCTCGTTGTCGATGAGGGTCCCCTGGATGGCCGCGATGTCCAACGGAGAAGGCAGGTAGTCGACCACCGCGTCGAGCAGCGGCTGCACGCCCTTGTTCTTGAAGGCCGTGCCGCACAGCACCGGGTTGATCTGGTTCGCGATGGTGCCCTTGCGGATCGCGGCCTTGATCTCGGCGGCGCTGATCTCCTCGCCCTCGAGGTACTTCTCGGCGAAGTCGTCGTCGACGTCGGAGAGGGTCTCCAGGAGCTTCTCGCGGTACTCCTCGGCCTGCTCGGCCAGGTCCGCGGGGATCTCCTCGGTCTCGTACTCCTCGCCGAGGCCGGTCTCGCCGCGCCACACCTTGGCGTTCATCTCGACCAGGTCGACGACGCCGATGAAGTCGGCCTCGGCCCCGATCGGCAGCTGGATCACCGCGGTGTTGGAGTTGAGGCGGTCGGCCATCATCTCCACGCAGCGGAAGAAGTTCGCGCCGGTGCGGTCGAGCTTGTTGACGAAGCACATGCGCGGGACGCTGTACTTGTCGGCCTGACGCCACACGTTCTCGGTCTGCGGCTCCACGCCGGCGACGCCGTCGTAGACCGCGATGGCCGAGTCCAGGACACGCAGGGACCGCTCGACCTCGACGGTGAAGTCGACGTGGCCGGGCGTGTCGATGATCTGGATGATGTGGTCGTCCCACTCGCACTTGGTGGCGGCGGAGGTGATGGTGATGCCCCGCTCCTGCTCCTGCTCCATCCAGTCCATGGTGGCGGCGCCTTCGTGGACCTCACCGATCTTGTGCGACACGCCCGTGTAGTACAGGATGCGCTCGGTGGTGGTGGTCTTGCCGGCGTCGATGTGCGCCATGATGCCGATGTTGCGGAGCTTGGCCAGGGCCTCGTTCGCTTTGTTAGCCACGACTGCCTTCTCTGAGAGTCACTACCAGCGGTAGTGGGCGAATGCCTTGTTGGAATCGGCCATCTTGTGAGTGTCCTCGCGCTTCTTCACCGCGGCGCCGAGGCCGTTGGAGGCGTCGAGGATCTCGTTGGTGAGCCGCTCGACCATGGTCTTCTCGCGGCGGTCGCGCGCGAAGCCGACCAGCCAGCGCAGGCCCAGGGTGGTGGCTCGCTGCGGACGGACGTCGACCGGCACCTGGTAGGTCGCGCCGCCGACGCGGCGGGAGCGGACCTCGAGGGTGGGCTTGACGTTGTCCAAGGCGCGCTTGAGGACGACCACGGGATCCTGGTCGGCCTTCTGGCGGCAGTTCTCCAGCGCCTCGTAGACGATGCGCTCGGCGAGGCGGCGCTTGCCGTCCTTGAGGACCTTGTTGATCAGCTGGGTGACGAGCACCGAGTTGTAGACCGGATCGGCAGTCAGGGGCCGACGCGGCGCGGGGCCTTTACGTGGCATGTCTACTTCTCCTTCTTCGCACCGTAGCGGCTGCGGGCCTGCTTGCGGTCGCGGACACCCTGGGTGTCGAGCGCGCCGCGGATGATCTTGTAACGGACACCGGGGAGGTCGCGGACACGACCGCCGCGGACCAGCACGATGGAGTGCTCCTGGAGGTTGTGGCCCACACCCGGGATGTAGGCGGTGACCTCGGTGCCGTTCATGAGCCGGACGCGGGCGACCTTGCGCATGGCCGAGTTCGGCTTCTTGGGCGTGGTGGTGTACACGCGCGTGCAGACGCCGCGGGCCTGCGGGCTGCCCTTCAGCGCGGGCGTCTTGTTCTTGTTGGTCCTGGCCTTGCGGCCTTTGCGGACCAGCTGCTGGATGGTTGGCACTGAGCCGAACCCCTCTCAACACGTTGACCGGTTGCGTATTCCTGTCTTGTCGGCGTCACCTGAAGTCCTGCTCAGAGGAGCAGGATCCCGTCCCCCGCGTTCGGGCGTGTCGCGTCTCTCCGGACCCATGCCAGCCTGGTGCGAAGCGCGCTTCGCGCCGCTCAAGCTGGTTCAGACGCGTTCGTGATCTCGAATGAGACTGACTATGTGGAGTCAATATTCACGAAGCCCCCAGTACGAGGGTGTGCGTGCCGATGACGCCAGGAGACTGGGCCTAATGAGGGCCTCGCCGCCTTGCAGGCACGCAACCTGGCCTGGCTCTCACGGGGACCGAGCTGCCGGAGTAGACAGGGCCACCATGCCGCTCAAAGCGGTGTCCAGGCGCAAGGGAAAAGCCTACCTAGCCTAGCGAACGGCGTCAAAGCCGTATTCGACCCAGCGGGCATCCGTGTGCAGAGTCACGGACGATGACCGGGCGAAAGGGCAGTGGCGCGGTGTTCGCGTCGGTGCGGTAGACACACCGTGGCCTATCTTATCTCGTGGAACGCGCCTCGCACGCGGGGGCCGCCCATTGCCGGGCGTATCCCGCCTCACGTTCCGGCGACGACGGCGGCGACGTCACTCTCGTAGCTCGGCTCCCCCACTGAGCGGGCCATGTCGACGACCCAGACCAGCAGCAACGCCACCACGACCGCGCAGGCGATCCCGATGGCGGTCCAGGCCAGGCGCCGGATCCTGGGGAGCCTGCCGGCGCCGAGGAGGAAGCCTTCGGAGGCGCGGATATCGCCTTCGGCCTGCTTCGCGAGCACGAGCGCGAGGAAGGCGGGGATGACGCCGCCGACGAAGGGCGAGAACACCACGCCGAGGACCGCGAGCGTGAGCGCACCCACCACCTTGGTCGACTCGACCGGATCCGGATCATCGGGATGCCGCGCCCCGCCCGTCTGCTGCGCCTCGATCACGTGCCCATCCTATTGCGGTTGAACTTTCCCCGAAGACTCGGGAACATCTCCCCCATGACCGACCGCCCGAGCGAAGAAGAACCCAAGGAGCAGCACAAGGCCGCCTGGGACGAGTGGTACGCCTCTGGTGACGCCGAGCCCTGGGAAACCGCGATCGGGGACGACCTCGAAGACGAACCCGAGTGGCGGTAGCGCCGAGCGCTACCGCCACTGTCGGTCACGGATTCTTGAAGATGTCGTGCGTGCCGATACGCCGCCAGATGATGTGCGGCTCACCCTCGAATCGTTCTCCACCGTACGACCAGGTGGCACGCCCGTCAGGCGCCCAGGTCAGCTCGAAGATGCCCGGGGCACCCTTGATGCCTTTCACTCGGAGCCCTGGACGTGGCTGCCGCCCCTCCGCAAGGTCGCTCTTGAAATCGTGCATCGCTTTCAAGAATCGTTCTCGCTGCTCGTCACTGAGCCGATCCCAGTCTTGGTCGAACTTGGGAAGCGGCTCGTACGTCGGAACCACTTGCGCTACCGCTCCCGGTTCAGGTAGTCGAACATCTCGTCGATGTCGTGGAAAACCTTGCCTCCACCGGCGGCGATCTGCGCCGAGGCTTCCCGTTCGCCTTCCTGCCACTCCGGCGTCCAGAACCACCGCTGGTCGGCCGGGATCTCCGCCAACCCCTCCATGGCCACTCGGCCATCCTCGTGAATGTTGAACTGGATCTGATCGCCTTCTTTGACGTACAACGCTTCTTGAACCTCCTTCGGGAGCGTGATCTGCCCCTTCTGGCGGATTCGAACCGTGGGGGAAGCGATCACTTTCCGCTCCTCATCGTGATCTTCAGTCATGGAACACCCTCCCCAGGATCTTCATACTTTCCAAGTATATTAGATTCATAATGCCTCGGCATTCTTACTTGGCTCTGATTGCTCTTCGCCCGTCGAATCGAGGCGCTTCCGCTGTTCCGCACACCTCCACCCCGCTGTTTCCTCCAGCAAGGCCAGCAGGTGGGCTTGGACGGATTCGCCGCGTTCGTGCGCGGCGGCAACGAGTTCGGCCCAGGTTTCCTCTGGAACATCGCGAATATGAATAGTCGCCATGGTCGTGTTCTACATGTGCCGGACACCGTGCGGTTGCTGCGACACGCAGATGAGGGGGCCGGGCGCGCAGCGCCCGGCCCCCTCATCTTGTTCAGCCGTCGGGATCGGCTTCTTCGGGTCGGCTCCTTAGTAGGTGCCCAGGTCGTAGGAGTCCTCGAGGCTCACGGCCGGGCCGGTTCCGTACGAGAACGTCGGCGTGGCCGTGTCCTCGTAGCCCCCGAGGGAGTACACCGCGGCCTTCGCCTCCTCGGTGGGCTCCACCGAGACGTTCCGGTACTTCGCGATGCCCGTGCCCGCCGGGATCAGCTTGCCGAGGATCACGTTCTCCTTCAGGCCGACCAGGCTGTCGGACTTGCCGGAGATCGCGGCCTCGGTGAGCACCCGGGTGGTCTCCTGGAAGGAGGCCGCCGAGAGCCACGACTCGGTCGCCAGGCTCGCCTTGGTGATGCCCATCAGCTGCGGGCGGCCCGAGGCCGGCTCGCCGCCGTCGGCGATGATCTTGCGGTTCACCTCTTCGAACTCGAGGCGGTCCACCAGCGAACCGGGCAGGAACTCCGAGGTGCCCGAGTCGATGATCGTGATCCGCTTGAGCATCTGGCGCACGATGATCTCGATGTGCTTGTCGTGGATCATCACGCCCTGCGAGCGGTACACGTCCTGGACCTCGCCGACCAGGTGCCGCTGCACCTTCCGCGGGCCCAGCACGCGCAGCAGCTCGTGCGGATCGATCGTGCCCTCGACGAGCTTCTCGCCGACCTCGACGTGCTCGCCGTCGACGGCCCGCAGGCGCAGACGCCTCGGCACCTTGTCGACCACGATCTCGTCGGAGCCGTCGTCGGGCGCGATGATGATCTTCCGGCTCTTCTCGGCGTCCTCGATGCGGACGGTGCCGCTCGCCTCGGCGATCGGCGCCTTCCCCTTCGGGATGCGGGCCTCGAAGACCTCCTGCACGCGCGGCAGGCCCTGCGTGATGTCGTCCCCGGCCACACCGCCGGTGTGGAAGGTCCGCATCGTCAGCTGGGTGCCGGGCTCGCCGATCGACTGGGCCGCGATGATGCCCACCGCTTCGCCCAGGTCGACCTTCTCGCCGGTCGGCATCGAACGGCCGTAGCAGGCCGCGCACACGCCCTGGCGGGACTCGCAGGTCAGCACCGAGCGGACCTTCACGGTCGTGACGCCCTCGGCGATGAGCTTCGCGATGTTGTCCGAGTTCAGCGGCGTGTTCCGCTCGAGGACGACCTTGCCGTCGACCTCGACGTCCTCGCCGAGGGTCCGGGCGTCGACCGCGGTCTCGACGATGTCGGACTCGACGAGCCGCCCGTCGATCTCGATCGCGATCGGGTAGTCCAGGGCCCGGTCGGTGCCGCAGTCCTCCTCGCGGATGATGACGTCCTGCGACACGTCCACCAGGCGCCGGGTCAGGTAACCCGAGTCGGCGGTCCGCAGCGCGGTGTCGGCCAGGCCCTTGCGGGAGCCGTGCGTGGAGATGAAGTACTCCAGCACCGTCAGGCCCTCGCGCAGCGAGGACTTGATCGGACGCGGGATGATCTCGCCCTTCGGGTTCGCGACCAGGCCGCGCATGCCGGCGATCTGCCGCAGCTGGAGCATGTTGCCCCGCGCCCCGGAGTTGATCATCTGCCACAGCGGGTTGTCCGGCTGGAGGGTGTCGTTCAAGTCCTCCATGACCTCGGCGGTGGCCTTGGTCCAGATCTCGGTCAGCTCGCCGCGGCGCTCCTCGGCCGTCATCAGACCGCGCGCGTACTGCTTGTCGATCTTGGCGGAGTCGGACTCGTACTTCTCGAGGATCTCGGCCTTGTGCGCCGGCTCGATGACGTCCTCGATGCCGATCGTGACGCCCGACCAGCCGGCCCACTTGAAGCCGGCGGACTTCAGCGCGTCCAGGCAGGCGCCCAGCTGGACCTTCGAGTAGTGCTCGGACAGGTCGTGGATGATGTCCGACAGCTGGCCCTTGCGGACCTCGTAGTTGACGTACGGGAACTCCGGCGGCAGGCAGTCGTTGAAGAACACCCGGCCCAGCGTCGTCTCGACGATGAGCGGCTGCCCCGGCTCCCAGCCCTCGGGGGCCTCCCAGGCCTCGCCCGGACCGTTGTCGACCGACCTGACGTCGTCGAGGCGGATCCTGATGGACGCCTGGAGGTTGAGCTCCCTGCGGTCGTAGGCCATGATGGCCTCGCCGACGTCGGAGAACGCCCGGCCCTCGCCCGGCAGACCCTCCTTGTGGTGGGTCAGGTAGTACAGGCCGATGATCTGGTCCTGCGTGGGCAGGGCCACCGGCTTGCCGTCGGAAGGCTTGAGGATGTTGTTCGACGCCAGCATCAGGATGCGGGCCTCGGCCTGGGCCTCGGCCGACAGCGGCACGTGGACCGCCATCTGGTCGCCGTCGAAGTCGGCGTTGAACGCGGTGCACACCAGCGGGTGCAGCTGGATGGCCTTGCCCTCGACCAGCTGCGGCTCGAAGGCCTGGATGCCGAGGCGGTGCAGCGTGGGCGCGCGGTTGAGCAGCACCGGGTGCTCGGAGATGACCTCTTCGAGCACGTCCCACACCACCGGGCGGGCGCGTTCGACCATGCGCTTGGCCGACTTGATGTTCTGCGCGTGGTTGAGATCGACCAGGCGCTTCATCACGAACGGCTTGAACAGCTCCAGCGCCATCTGCTTGGGCAGACCGCACTGGTGCAGCTTGAGGCGCGGGCCGACCACGATGACCGAGCGGCCCGAGTAGTCGACGCGCTTGCCCAGCAGGTTCTGGCGGAACCGGCCCTGCTTGCCCTTGAGCATGTCGGACAGGCTCTTGAGCGGGCGGTTGCCGGGCCCGGTGACCGGGCGGCCGCGGCGGCCGTTGTCGAACAGCGCGTCCACCGACTCCTGGAGCATCCGCTTCTCGTTGGCGACGATGATCTCGGGCGCGCCGAGGTCCATGAGCCGCTTGAGGCGGTTGTTGCGGTTGATGACGCGACGGTACAGGTCGTTCAGGTCGCTGGTGGCGAAGCGGCCGCCGTCGAGCTGCACCATCGGGCGCAGCTCCGGCGGGATGACCGGCACGCAGTCGAGGACCATGCCCAGCGGCGAGTTGCCGGTGGACTGGAAGGCCGCGACGACCTTGAGGCGCTTGAGCGCGCGCAGCTTCTTCTGGCCCTTGCCGGTGGCGATGACCTCGCGCAGGCTGATCGCCTCGGCGTCGAGGTCGAGGCCTTCGAGCAGGTTCTTGATGGCCTCGGCGCCCATGCCGCCGGTGAAGTACTCGCCGAAGCGCTGCTGGAGCTCCCGGTAGAGCATCTCGTCGCCGATAAGCTGGCGCACCTCGAGCTTGCGGAAGGTGTCCATGACCTCGTCGAGGCGGTCGATCTCGCGCTGGGCCTTGTCGCGGATCTGGCGCATCTCGCGCTCGCCGCCGTCCTTGACCTTGCGGCGGACGTCGGCGCGGGCGCCTTCGGCCTCGAGCTCGGCCAGGTCGGCCTCGAGCTTGGAGGCGCGCTCCTCGATCGCGGCGTCGCGCTGCTGCTCGAGGGTGCGCTTCTCGGCGACGATCTCGTTCTCCAGCGTCGGGATGTCCCGCTGGCGGGTCTCCTCGTCGACGCCGGTGATGACGTAGGCGGCGAAGTAGATGACCTTCTCCAGGTCCTTCGGCGCCAGGTCGAGCAGGTACCCCAGGCGCGAGGGCACGCCCTTGAAGTACCAGATGTGCGTGACCGGGGCGGCCAGCTCGATGTGGCCCATCCGCTCGCGGCGGACCTTCGAGCGGGTCACCTCGACGCCGCAGCGCTCACAGATGATGCCCTTGAAGCGGATGCGCTTGTACTTGCCGCAGTAGCACTCCCAGTCCCGGGTCGGACCGAAGATCTTCTCGCAGAAGAGGCCGTCCTTCTCGGGCTTGAGGGTGCGGTAGTTGATGGTCTCGGGCTTCTTGACTTCCCCGTGCGACCACTGCCGGATGTCCTCGGCGGTGGCGAGGCCGATCTTCAACTTGTCGAAGAAGTTGACGTCGAGCACTGAACTCTTCCCCTTGGTTTTTCTTTAAGGATTGGATGAGACGTAGGGGAGGGCGGACGGTTCCGCGGCCGGTTGACTGACCGCGGCCGGCCCGCCCTCGCTCGACGTCAGGCGCTTTCGAAGTCGACGCTGTTGGGTTCCTCGTGGGACAGGTCGATCCCCAGCTCCTCGGCCGCTCGGAACACTTCGTCGTCGGTCTCGGTCATCTGGATGGCCTGCCCGTCGGCGGACAGCACCTCCACGTTGAGGCACAGCGACTGGAGCTCCTTGAGCAGCACCTTGAACGATTCCGGGATGCCCGGCTCCGGGACGTTCTCGCCCTTGACGACGGCCTCGTAGACCTTCACGCGGCCGACCACGTCGTCGGACTTGATCGTCAGCAGCTCCTGCAGCGCGTAGGCCGCGCCGTAGGCCTGCATGGCCCAGCACTCCATCTCACCGAAGCGCTGGCCGCCGAACTGGGCCTTGCCGCCGAGCGGCTGCTGGGTGATCATCGAGTACGGACCGGTGGAGCGGGCGTGGATCTTGTCGTCCACCATGTGGTTCAGCTTCAGGATGTACATGTAGCCGACGCTGATCGGGTCGGGGAACGGCTCGCCGGTGCGCCCGTCGAACAGCCGCGCCTTGCCGGTCGGGGCGACCATGCGGTCGCCGTCGCGGTTCGGCAGCGCGTTCGCGAGCACCCCCTGGACCTCCTCGGGGTGGGCGCCGTCGAACACCGGCGTCCCGACCTTCGAGTCGGTGGGGGCGCTGTCGGCCCCGATGTCCTTGAGCGCCTGCGCCCACAGCTCGTCGAAGTTCTCGATCTTCCAACCGGACTTCGCGGCCCACCCGAGGTGGACCTCCAGCACCTGGCCGATGTTCATTCGGCCCGGCACGCCCATCGGGTTGAGCAGGACGTCGATCGGCGTGCCGTCGGGCAGGAACGGCATGTCCTCCTGCGGCACGACCTTCGAGATGACGCCCTTGTTGCCGTGGCGGCCGGCGAGCTTGTCGCCGACGCCGATCTTGCGCTTCTGGGCGATGTAGACGCGGACCAGCTCGTTGACGCCCGGGGACAGCTCGTCGCCGTCCTCGCGGCTGAAGGTCCGGACGCCGATGACGGTGCCGGCCTCGCCGTGCGGGACCTTGAGCGAGGTGTCGCGGACTTCGCGGGCCTTCTCGCCGAAGATCGCCCTCAGCAGCCGCTCCTCGGGGGTCAGCTCGGTCTCGCCCTTCGGGGTGACCTTGCCGACCAGGATGTCGCCGTCCTCGACCTCGGCGCCGATGCGGATGATGCCGCGGTCGTCGAGGTCGGAGAGCATCTCCTCGCCGACGTTCGGGATGTCGCGGGTGATCTCCTCGGGGCCGAGCTTCGTGTCGCGGGCGTCGACCTCGTGCTCGTCGATGTGGATCGAGGTGAGCACGTCGTTCTCGACCAGGCGCGAGGACAGGATGATCGCGTCCTCGAAGTTCTGGCCCTCCCACGAGGTGAAGGCGACGAGCAGGTTCTTGCCGAGCGCCATCTCGCCCTTGTCGGTCGAGGGGCCGTCGGCGATCGGCTGGCCGGCCTCGACCCGCTCGCCCTCGGTGACCAGCGGCACCTGGTTGATGCACGAGCCGGCGTTGGAGCGGCGGAACTTGTGCAGCAGGTAGGTGCGGCGCATGCCGTCGTCTTGGGCGATCGTGATGTAGTCGGCGCTGGCGTCCTCGACGAGGCCGTCGGACTCGGCGACGACGACGTCGCCGGCGTCGACCGCGGCGCGGTACTCCATGCCCGTGCCGACCAGCGGCGAGTCGGGCTTGATGAGCGGCACGGCCTGGCGCTGCATGTTCGCGCCCATGAGGGCGCGGTTGGCGTCGTCGTGCTCGAGGAACGGCACCAGCGCGGTGGCCACGGAGGTCATCTGGCGCGGCGAGACGTCCATGTAGTCGATCTCGGCGCCGGGGACCAGCTCGGCCTCGCCGCCCCGGCCGCGGGCCAGGACCTGCGAGTCCGCGAAGGTCGCGTCCTCGTTGAGCCGGGCGTTGGCCTGGGCGATGATGAACTTGTCCTCTTCGTCGGCCGTGAGGTACTCGATCTCCTCGGTGGCACGGCCGTCGACGACCTTGCGGTACGGCGTCTCGATGAAGCCGAACGGGTTGACCCGCGCGAAGGTCGACATGGCGCCGATGAGGCCGATGTTCGGGCCCTCGGGCGTCTCGATCGGGCACATGCGGCCGTAGTGCGAGGTGTGGACGTCGCGGACGTCCATCGCGGCGCGGTCGCGGGACAGGCCGCCCGGGCCGAGCGCCGAGAGGCGGCGGCGGTGGGTCAGGCCCGTGATCGGGTTGACCTGGTCCATGAACTGCGACAGCTGGCTGGTGCCGAAGAACTCCTTGATGGAGGCCGAGACCGGCCGGATGTTGATGAGCGTCTGCGGCGTGATCGCCTCGACGTCCTGCGTGGTCATGCGCTCGCGGACGACGCGCTCCATGCGGGACAGGCCCACCCGGATCTGGTTCTGGATGAGCTCGCCGACGGTGCGCAGGCGCCTGTTGCCGAAGTGGTCGATGTCGTCGGCCTGGTAGCCGGGCTCGGCCGAGTGCAGCCGGAGCATGTACTCGATCGTGGCGGCCAGGTCGTCCTCGGTGAGGATGCCGGTGCTGATCGGCGTGTCGAGCTCGAACTTCTTGTTGACCTTGTAGCGGCCGACCTTGGCCAGGTCGTAGCGCTTGGGGTTGAAGAACAGGTTCTCCAGCAGCGTCTGCGCGTTGTCCTTGGTCGGCGGCTCGCCGGGGCGGAGCTTGCGGTAGATGTCGAGCAGCGCCTCGTCCTGCGAGTTGATGGTGTCCTTCTCGAGGGTCGCCATCATGAGCTCGGACCAGCCGAAGCGCTCGCGGATGCGGTCGGCGTCCCAGCCGATCGCCTTGAGCAGGACCGTGACGGCCTGGCGCCGCTTGCGGTCGACGCGGACGCCGACGGTCTCGCGCTTGTCGACGTCGAACTCGAGCCAGGCGCCGCGGCCGGGGATGACCTTGGCGCTGGTGAGGTCGCGGTCGGAGGTCTTGTCGGGCTGCTTGTCGAAGTACACGCCCGGCGAGCGGACGAGCTGCGAGACGACGACGCGTTCGGTGCCGTTGATGATGAACGTCCCCTTCGGGGTCATCATCGGGAAGTCGCCCATGAACACCGTCTGGCTCTTGATCTCGCCGGTGGTGTTGTTGATGAACTCCGCGGTGACGAACAGCGGAGCGCAGTAGGTGAGGTCCTTCTCGCGGCACTCCTCGATCGGGGCCTTGACCTCGTCGAAGCGCGGGTTGGAAAAGGACAGGCTCATGGTGCCCGAGAAGTCTTCGATCGGGCTGATCTCTTCGAGGATCTCGTCCAGACCGCACTTGGCGTCCTCACCGACTCGGCCCTTGTGGGCCTCGTTGCCGATAAGCCAGTCGAAGGAGTTCGTCTGGAGTTCCAGTAGGTTCGGGACTTCCAGTTTCTCTTCGATCCTGCCGAACGAGATGCGGCTGGGTGCGTGCTTGCTCTTGCTGGAGCTGGTCTTGCCAGTGCGGGAAGCTGCCAAGATTCGTCCTTCCGAGGACCTGAGTTACGACGGCCGGCGCATGCCAGGGTCACGACATGAGCGGTAGCGGCGAGGACAGCCGGAGGCAGGCTTCGAATGGAACATGTCCGTGCGGAGCACGGGATGTTCGAGCGTCGATAGCCTTGAATCCCCACCGTCCACGCCCCTCACCGCGTCAGAAGGCGTGAAGGAGGCAGCGCAAATTAATAGCTTAGTGTAAGCTTCGGCAACTGTCAACTCCCCGCCGGGTCAGCGGGGTGAGTGGTGACGACGATCTCGTCGGCTGCCGAAGCTCCTCCCGTCTCAGGGTCGATCCCACCGGGCCGCCGTCCGGCCCGGGCCTGCCTGCGCCGCGTCGCACTGGAGGTGTGCCGTCACACGCCGGTGGACGTAGCGCGCGCCACGTTGTGGCGCTTGAGCCCCTAGTTTGCAGGATGAAGTCACACTTCGTCAAGTCAACCGTCTGATGCGTCGCGGTGCGGATCCTCGCACGAGGGGCCGAGCGGGGCCGGACGGGACGCCCGTTCCAGCCCGCGATTCCCGCCGCCGACAGCGCTCGGACCGCCGATCGGCTAGGCGCCCAAGGGCCGCGGGCGGGCGGGGACGCCTTCCCGCGGCGGGGCGCCTACCGGCCGCCGGGGCCGGCGCGGGCCTGAGCGTGCGGCCGGCCGCCGCGGCGTGTCGGCCGGGCCCGCGGTGTCGTGCCGGGGCGCCCGGCCAGCGCGGCGGCGGACGGGCCGGACAACGCCCGTTGGGGCCCGTCACCAGGCTCTGGGCGTGAAAAGGCCCAGCGCCGCCGGGATCGCGCCGGGCCGATGGGGTCGGCCTCCTGCGCGTCCCGCCCCGCCCGCTGGGTTGATGCCTGACGATGGCTTGTCGACACTGCGATGACGGGCGGAAGGACCTGCCGTCGCCCTCGAAACGGCGATGGCCCCGAGCGCTGGGTCGCTCGCTGGGTATCCCGCGCGGGCGGCGGTCAAACATGGCCGTCCCGGGCGGGCGTGCCGCGGTGCGCCGAGCCGTCCCCTCCGCGGCTCGGCGCGCCGCGGCCTCGGGAACCGTGCGCCGACGCGGCGGCTCGCCGCCGCTGTCGAGGCCCCCGGACCGCGCTCACGCGGCCCGGGGGCGCTCGCGAGCCGCGCAGCGGCTCGCGGGCGCAGTGCGCCTGGGCTGTGCCCGGAGTGCGGGGACGTGGCGCCGCTGCGTCGCCTGTTGCCTTGCGCCGCCGCGTCTTCCGCGCATCGGGCCGGTCGACGGCCGCGGCCTGCGCCGTGGACCGGATCGCTCCGCACCTCCGGCGGCCGATGACCGGCCGCCTCACCGAGTACAACGAGGCCGCGCCGCGAAGGTGACGCGGGCTCGGAGCACTTTTCTCACCACATCGTCTTCAGGGGGCCGATCAGGGGCGGCGAAGAGCCCGGGCCGCGCCCCATCTGCGCGGCCCGGGCGGTTCCCCATTCGGTTGGTTCCGGTCTCCGCACGCCGACGGCGTGCGGGACTCCTCACGGCGGACGCCTACTGCAGAAAAGACGCGACCGAGGCGGGGAAACGTTGCAGGCGTAGGAGAAATTTTCCGCAGGCGAACGAAACGGGGCGGCGGATCGGGGCCCGGAGACGGCGAAACCGGGGCCGCACCACCTTCCGATGGCGCGGCCCCGGCCGTACAGGGCTGGGAGGCCCCTGTGTTCGCTCGGTTCGCCGAGCGGCCGTTTACTTCAGGGAGACGGTGGCGCCGGCGCCCTCGAGGGCCTCCTTGGCCTTCTCCGCGTCGTCCTTGTTCGCGCCTTCGAGGACGGCCTTCGGAGCGCCTTCGACGAGCTCCTTGGCTTCCTTCAGGCCGAGGCTGGTGATGCCGCGGACTTCCTTGATGACCTTGATCTTCGAGTCACCGGCGGACTCGAGGACGACGTCGAAGGTGTCCTTCTCGGCGGCGGCGGCCTCGCCACCGGCGGCCGGGGCACCGCCGGCCGCGACGGCGACCGGGGCGGCGGCGGTGACGTCGAACTCTTCCTCGAACGCCTTCACGAACTCGGAGACCTCAAGGAGGGTCATCTCCTTGAAAGCGTCGAGCAGCTCTTCAGTGGACAGCTTAGCCATGGTGTTTCCTTTCTAAAGTCTCGGACCGGCGGGGTCACTCCCCACTGGCCGCTTTCTTGTCCTGCAACGCCGCGCCGAGGCGAGCCACTTGCGAGAGCGGCGCGTTGAGGACGGCGGCGGTCTTCTGCGCGTTGGCCTTGAGCGCGCCGGCCAGCTTCGCGAGGAGCACTTCGCGCGACTCGAGGTCGGCGAGCTTGGTGATCTCCTCGACGGTGAGGGACTTGCCCTCCATGAACCCGCCCTTGATCACCAGGGCCTCGTGGTCCTTGGCGAAGTTGCGCAGGCCCTTGGCCGCTTCCACCGGGTCGCCTTCGATGAAGGTGATCGCGGTGGGGCCGGTGAACAGGTCGTCCAGGCCGGTGACGCCGGCCTGGCTCGCGGCGCGCTTGGCGAGAGTGTTCTTGGCGACGCGGTAGCGCGCCCCCTCGCCGAGGGAACGCCGGAGCTCCCTCAGTTCCTCGACGGTCAGGCCGCGGTACTCGGTGAGCACGGCGGCGGACGACTTCGAGAAGCTGTCGGTCAGCTCGGCGATGGCGGCTTGCTTGTCCGCCGGGTATTCCTGTCGTTCAGCCATGTTTCCCTCCTTTCTCGGCTGCAATTCCTCAACCGTCCGGAGGCGACAAAAAAGGCGTCCTTGCGGACGCCTCGGCGTTTGACCGGAGGCCGGCTTGGAAGCCGACCGACACCATGGTCGTTTCGAGTCGCCCTGCGCTGGTCCCGGTGTGGTTTTACAACCGCTCGAGGCGGTGACCGACGGTCTTCGGGTTGTGGAAAACGAACCAAGCTTAGCAGGGGAAACGCGGAAGCCCCGGCGCAGGAGCCTGCACCGGGGCTACGTCACACGCGGCTTACTTGGCGGCCTTGACCGCGGACGGGTCGATCGGGATGCCCGGGCCCATCGTGGTGGTCAGCGTGATCTTCTTGATGTAGACGCCCTTGGAGCTGGACGGCTTCAGGCGCTGCACCTCTTCGACGGCGGCGGCGTAGTTCTCGGCGAGCTGCTCGGCGGAGAAGCTCGTCTTGCCGATGACCAGGTGCAGGTTGGCGTGCTTGTCGACGCGGAAGGCGATCTTGCCGCCCTTGATGTCGGTGACGGCCTTGGCGACGTCCGGCGTGACCGTGCCCGTCTTCGGGTTCGGCATCAGGCCGCGCGGGCCCAGAATCCGCGCGATCCGGCCGATCTTGGCCATCTGGTCGGGCGTGGCGACGGCGGCGTCGAACTCGAGCCAGCCTTCGGAGATCCGCTTCACGAGCTCGTCGGAGCCGACCTCGTCGGCGCCGGCCTCGAGGGCGGCCTCGGCCTTGTCGCCTTCGGCGAAGGCGATGACCCGGACGGTCTTGCCGGTGCCGTTGGGGAGCGAGACGGTGCCGCGGACGAGCTGGTCGGCCTGCCGCGGGTCGACGCCGAGGCGCATGGCGACCTCGACGGTCGCGTCGAACTTCGACGGCGAGGTCTCCTTGGCGAGCTCGGCCGCCTGCAGCGGCCCGTAGAGCTGCGTCCGGTCGACCTTCTTGGCGAGGTCGGTGTATTTCTTACTGCGCTTCATGTTCCATCCTTCGGATGTCGTGGTGGGGGCGAGCGCTCGCCCTTCCACTGGCTTGGCTGGTGCTGCTGGCCCGCTACTCGACGGTGATGCCCATGGAGCGGGCGGTGCCGGCGACGATCTTCGCGGCGGCGTCGAGGTCGTTGGCGTTGAGGTCGGGGAGCTTCTTCTCCGCGATCTCGCGGACCTGGGCCTCGGTGACCTTGCCGACCTTGTTGCGGTGCGGCTCGCCGGAGCCCTTGGCGACGCCGGCGGCCTTGAGCAGCAGCTTCGCCGCGGGCGGGGTCTTGAGGACGAACGTGAACGAACGGTCCTCGTACACCGTGATCTCAGCGGGGAGGATCTCGCCGCGCTGCGTCTCGGTGGCCGCGTTGTAGGCCTTGCAGAACTCCATGATGTTGACGCCGTGCTGGCCGAGGGCGGGACCCACCGGCGGAGCCGGAGTGGCCTGGCCACCCGCGAGTTCCAGCTTGAACGTCACAACGGCCTTCTTGTTAGGAGCCATCGTGTCCTTCTCTTCTGTGCAGGTTTACGGCTCGCAAGCTTCGCCGTGTCTGGGCTTTTCACGGGGCGGATCGCCCCGTGCTCTACATGGCGCGCCCGCCTTCGCGGTGACGTCCGCGGGCCGTGGAACGGCTCAAGGCGCAGGCACGCAACTTCTCCACGATACTCGCCGCGGCGACGCGCACCTCAGGCGAGGTGTGTGAGCTGTGCGCCATGTCCCCCGCGCCGCCGCCTCGTCCGAGCGGAAATCCGACAGGGCTCGTGAGGAGCCGACGCGAAAGGGAGGCCCGCAGCGAGCGGTGCCTGCGACGAGCGGGCCGCGGCTCGGATTCTCCCTCAGACGGCCCTCGGCCCCGCCTAGAGCTTGGAGACCTGGTTGAAATTGAGCTCGACGGGGGTCTCGCGTCCGAAGATGGAGACGAGGACCTTGAGCTTCTGCTGCTCGGCGTTGATCTCGGCGATCGTGGCGGGCATCGAGGCGAAGGCGCCGTCGACGACGGTCACGGACTCGCCTTCGGCGAAGTCGACCTTGATCTCGGGCTCGGCCGCGGCGGCCTCTTCGGCGGCGGACTCGGCGGCGGGCTTCTGCTCGGGCGGCAGGAGCCACTGGATGACCTCGTCGAGCGGCAGCGGGCTGGGCCGGTCGGTGCGGTCGACCACGCCCACGAAACCGGTCACGCCGGGCGTGTTGCGCACGACCGAGTACGACTCGGGCGTCATCTCCATGCGGACCAGCACGTAGCTGGGGAAGACCTTCGCCTCCACCTTGGACCGCTTGCCGTTCTTGATCTCGACTTCGGTGTGGGTGGGAACCTCGATCTGGTAGATGTAGTCCTCCATGTCGAAGGACTGGATCCGGTTCTCCAGGTTCGAGCGGACCCGGTTCTCGAAGCCGGCGTAGGAGTGCAGCACGTACCACTCGCCGGGCGCGAAGCGCAGCTTGGCGCGCAGCGCCTCGGCCGGGTCGACCTCGGGCTCCTCGTTCTCGGCTTCGGCGGCCTCGACCTCGGCGGTCATGGTCTCGACGGCCTCGAGGTCGGTCTCCTCGTCGGCACCCGCGCCCTTCGCCGCGGCGGCCCGCGCCTCGGCGTCGTTCTTGAAGGCTTCGTCGAACTCAGACACGCTTAGCTCACATTCCGGCTCGTCCCCGCCGGGCGGGGATCCACATTTCTCTCTTGGCTGCGGTGAGAATCCGCAGAGTTTCCGGCTCCGCGGGCGTGGCCGCGGGCCCGGAACAGGCACGCGCCGGCGGGGCCGGCGCGTGTTATACCACTAGGGTAACCGGTTGTCCGGTCGAGACACCTCAGGCACCTCGGAACGGTCGCAGCTCACGTGTGCGGCGTGTCTTAGGAGTCGGCTCCGAAGGCGCGGCGGACGAGGTCGCCGAAGAGCAGGTCGAGCCCGCCGATGTAGGCCATCATGATGCTCACGAAGACCAGGACGACGATGCTGTAGGTGACCAGCTGGCGGCGCGTGGGGTAGACGACCTTGCGGAGCTGCTCGACGACCTCGCGGAAGAAGCGGCCGAGTTTCTTGAAGGGGTTGCGCTCGGACCTGCCCTCGCCGCGCTTGGGCGTGGGACGACCTTTGCCCGCGGTCGTGTCGGAGCGGCTGGTGTCGTCGGCCACGTCGGCTTCCTCCAGGGTGCGTCTCTTGCGTGAACGCCATTATTCGGGCGCTCAGGACCGCAGCATACCGCACGAGCCGATCACGTCTCGCTTCCGCCGCCGCGCTCCCGCGCGACCGTGCGCTCTCTGAGGCGGGCCTTCCAGCGGTCCCGGATGGTCGCGGCCTCCTCGAACCAGAACTCCATGAACTCCGAGGTCTGCTCCACGCGGTCGCGGCCGGGTCCGGGCGGCAGGGTCGCCATGCCTTCGAGGGCGATGGCCCGGTAGCGCTCGATGAGCGGTACGCGATCGAGGACGATCGTGCCCCAGATGTCCTCGTCGTTGAGCCGGTAGACGTCGGCGCGGGTACCGGGGCGCCGACTCTTGATGAGCAGCCCCCCGGTGGTGAGCTCGCGGACCGCGCCGGAGATGGCCGCGAGGCTGACGTCGAGGCCCTCGGCGAGCTCGGCGGCGGTATAGGTGACCGCGTCGTCGGCGAGCACGTAGGTGAACACCCGGGCGGACATGCGCTGCATGCCGCTGGCGATGAGGATCTCCGAGAACCGCTCGACGTAGTCCAGCAACGCGGCACGTTCTTCGTCGGTGTAGGTCATCCGTTCCCCCTCGTCGGCGGCCTTCAATGGATCGTATGCCAGTCGATCATACATTTTACAAATTTATGAAAACTGTGATAGGTTCTTGGTCATGACTGCTGTCATCCGAACCGAGAACCTGGTCAAGCGCTTCGGTCACGTGACCGCGCTCGACGAACTCGACCTGGAGGTCGCCGAGGGCCAGACGCACGGCTTCCTCGGCCCGAACGGGGCGGGCAAGTCCACCACCATCCGCGTCCTGCTCGGGATGCTCAGGGCCGACGGCGGCACCGCCCGGCTCTTCGGCTCCGACCCGTGGAGCGAGGCCGCCGAACTCCACCGCCGCCTCGCCTACGTGCCCGGCGACGTCGCCCTCTGGCCCGGGCTGACCGGCGGGGAGACCATCGACGTCCTGGGGCGTCTGCGAGGCGGCATCGACAAGCGCAAACGCGACGAGCTGCTCGAGCGCTTCGACCTCGACCCCCGCAAGAAGGGCCGCTCCTACTCCAAGGGCAACCGCCAGAAGGTCGCCCTCGTCGCGGCCTTCGCCGCCGACGTCGACCTGCTCCTGCTCGACGAGCCCACCTCCGGGCTCGACCCGCTCATGGCGGCCGTGTTCAACGAATGCGTCCGCGAGGTCGCCGCCCAGGGCAAGACCGTGCTGCTCTCCAGCCACGTCATGAGCGAGGTCGAGCAGCTGTGCGACCGGGTCAGCATCATCCGCAAGGGCGTCATCGTCGAATCCGGGACGCTCACCGAGATGCGGCACTTCACCCGCTCCCAGATCCACGCCGTCCTCAAGAACCCGGTCAGGGGCCTGGGCGACCACGAAGGCGTCCACGACCTCAGGACCGAGGGTCTGGAGGTCCGCTTCCACGTCGACGGCACCGCCCTCGACGACGTGCTCGCCCAGCTGGCCGTCGCCGGAATCGCCAGCCTCACCTGCGAGCCGCCGTCGCTGGAGCAGATGTTCCTGCGCTACTACGGGGACGAACTGGCCGCCAAGGGCGTCGACAACGGCAACGGAGACTAGCCATGGCAACTGCGACCACCGCGCGCTCGACGCTCCGCGAAGGGAGCCTGGGCACGCTCGCCGGCACCGGGAAGCTCCTGCGCTTCCAGGCGCGGCGCACCCGCGTCTACCTGACCGGCTGGTTCGCCGGCATGATCGGCGGGACCCTGGCGATCGCCGCCGCCTTCCCCGACATGTACGCGACCCCCGACGAACGCGCCCAGTTCGCCACCACGGTGGACACTCCCGCGATGCGGTCCATGACCGGGCCCGCGGAGTACATCGACGCCTACGCCCAGAGCGGGGCGGCGATGTTCGCCCACCAGATGATCCTGTGGTCGACCCTCGTCGTCGCCGTCATGTACATCCTGCTCATCACGCGCCTGACCAGGGCCGACGAGGAGACCTCGCGGCTCGAGGTGATCAGGTCGCAGCCGGTGGGGCGGCGCGCCGACCTGGCCGCCGCGATGCTGCTGGCGTCCATATCGGCCGTGGCGCTCGGCCTGCTGATCGGGCTGAGCACCCTGGTCATGGAGGACGCCGACTTCACCGGCGCGATGCTCTACGGCCTGCTGCACACCGCCGTCGCCGTCACCTTCGCCGCGATCACCGCGGTGACCGCCCAGATCGCCGGCTACAGCTCGACCTCGAACGCGCTCGCCTTCGGCGCGCTCGCCTTCGGGGTCCTCATGAGCATGGTCGGCAACGCGCAGGAGAACGCCGCGGTCTGGCTCTCCCCCTTCGGCTGGGCCCAGGAGACCCTGGCCTTCACGCCCGAGCAGAACTGGGTCCCGATCGTCGTCGCCGCGGTCGTCTCGGCGGTCCTGATCTGGCTGGCGTTCGCGCTGGTCGCCCGCCGGGACTTCGGGCAGGGGCTGATGGCCGCCCGCCCGGGGCCCGCGACCGCCAGGGCCGGGCTGCGCTCGATCGGCTCACTGAGCTTCCGGCTCAGCCGGGGCCTGCTGTGGGCCGGGATCATCACCATGGTCCTGCTCGGCGCCGCGTACGGCTCGATCGTCGGCGGCGCCGACGACATGTTCGAGACGCTCTCGGAGACGCAGCGCCAGATCTTCGAGCAGGAAGGCGCGTCCATCACCGAGGGCTTCGTGGTGACCATCTCGTTGATCAGCGCGTTCACCGCCACCATCTTCGGGCTGCTCGTGATCGGGCGGGCCCGGAAGGAGGAAACCGGGGGGCGCGGCGAGCTGCTCGCCGCCGCGCCCGTACCCCGGTCCGGTTGGCCCGGCTCGTACCTGCCGATCGCGCTCGTCACGGCCACCGTCGCGTCCGTCGTCGGCACGGTCTCCCTGGCGCTGACCGGGGTCGGCTCGATGGGCGAGTGGTCGTACTTCGACGAGATGCTCATCGGCGGGCTGGTCCACCTGCCCGCGATCTGGATCATGGTGGCGCTGGCGTTCGCCTGCCTGGGCTGGCTGCCGCGGGCCGGGTGGCTGCGCTGGCTGCCGTGGGCGTATGTGTTCATCGCCGGGTACTTCGGGCCCATCCTGGAGTTCCCGGACGCGATGCTGAGCGTCTCGCCGTACGAGCACGTGCCGTCCTATCCGGTCGAAGACCTGGACTGGCTGCCGCTGGTCGTGCTGACGGTCATAGCCGCCGCGATCACCGCGATCGGCTACATGGGAGTGCGGCGCCGGAACCTCCAGTTCAGCTAAACAGGTTCACGGCGGGGCGGGCCTTCGGGCCCGCCCCGCCGTGAGCGGCGACGGCATCGCGGCCGCCGCCTTCGGTGGGCATCGGCCCCGGCCGCGCCGAGCTCGGTGGAGTCGCCGGTCGTGGATCCCGCTTCAATGGCGAAGCCCTCGACGGCGCTGTCGACGGGGGTCTCCACCTTGTCATGTGGACCGATCCGAACCGCCGGTTCCCCGTGGAGAAGCCGTGCTTCCGAGCTTCACCGCAAGGCGGTGAGAGCCCTCCCACAATAAGTTCACATATGCCCATGTCTGTTGTCTACTGATAGTGGATCCCCAACACCCGCAAGCGCAGTCACAAGCTGCGACCATCCGAAATCAGGAGACGCAATGTCAGAACGCATGCGCGCAAACGCGATCCGTGGGCTCGTCGCAATCGCGGCCTCGGTGCTGATGCTGGTGGGATTCCTCCCCAGCGCGGCCCAGGCCGAACCGAGCGTCCAGGCCGAGCCGAACTACGCCTGGGCCTGGTGGACGAAACCCGACGGCTTCAACGGCGGCCTCGGTGAAATCCGGAGCAACGGCGAGAACATCGTCCTCGAGGACTTCCGCCCCGACGGCTGGGGCACCCGCGGCCAGCTCCAGGTGCAGAAGTACCACCCGGCCGGCTACTACTACTGGGTGGACCACGGCGGCGTCTGCTTCGACGACACCAACACCAGCAACTCCGCCGGCGGCACGACCGTCTGCGAACGCAACGTCGCCGAGGGAACACGGTTCCGCATCCACGTGTGGGCCTCGCAGGACGGCACCTTCAGGTGGCATTCATACAGCCCCTCGATCAAGGCCTGACCCGACCCCCGAGCGGGCCGCCGGGCTCGAACCGTCGCGAACCGGGACGTCCTCGGCCGCGGCACATTCGAACACCCGGGATGTCGGACCCCGATGGTTCGCTGTGATTCCATGGGGACCGTGTCCTACCTTCGATACGAACTGATCGACCCGCCCGCTGCGCCGACCGAGCCCGAGCTCGACGAGGCGCAGCGGGCGGTCGTCGCTCACACCGACGGGCCCCTGCTGGTCCGCGGCGGGCCGGGCACCGGCAAGACCGAGGCGCTCATCCGAAGCGCCGCAGCGAAAGTCGAAGCAGGCACCGACCCGGCCTCGATCCTCATGCTGGGCCTGCGCCGACAGGACACCGCCTACCTGCGCGAGCGGATCAACACCCTCACCGCCCCGCACTCGGCCGCCGAGGTCGGCGTGTTCACCTTCGCCGCGTTCGCGTTCGCGATCCTGCGAGCCGCCGCCGTGGCCGACGGCCGCGAGGAGCCGCGCCTGCTGACCGGCCCCGAAGCCGACGCGCTCATCCGCTCCATGCTCGCCACCGAGGACTTCGCGTGGCCCGAGGGATTCTCGGAAGCGTTGCGCACCTACGCGTTCACCCAGCAGCTCCAGGACCTCATCATGCGCTGCGGTGAGCGCGGCGTCACCGAGGGCGACCTGGCGCGGCTCGGCCGCGAACACGACCGTCCCGAATGGATAGCCGCGGCGCGGTTCTACGACCGCTACGTCACCACCCTCGCCGTCCAGTCCATGGCCAGCTCCCTGTACGACGCGGCCGAGCTCATCCGGGCCGCCTCGGCCGAGCTGCGCTCGCGTCCGCACCTGGCGCCGCGCCCCGCGTGGGTGTTCGTCGACGACCTCCAAGACGCCACGCCCGCCCACGTCGAACTGCTCCAGCTCCTGGCCGGCGACGGCGGCGGCCTGGTCGCCGCCGGCTGCCCCGACGAAGCCGTCTTCGCCTACCGGGGCGGCGATGCCGACACCGTCCGCGACTTCCCCGACCGCTTCGCCACCCGCACCGGCGAGGACGCCCCGACGATCCGGCTCGCGAACACGCACACCGTCGCCCTGGCGCCCCTGTCGGCCACCGTCACCCTGTCGAAGCGGCTGCGCGGCCCCGACCGGGACCGCCGCCGCGGCACCGACTCCGAAACGGACGGTTCGGCCGCGGTCGTGCACCTGCCCTCGCCCACCCGCGAAGCCGTCCACATCGCCGACACGCTCCGCCGCGCCCACCTGCTCGAGGGCACCCCCTACTCGGACATGGCCGTCCTCGTCAAGTCCGCCTCGGCCATCCCCCAGCTGCGCCGCGCCATGCAGCACGCGGGCGTCCCCACCCGCCAGGCCTCCGACGACGTGCCCCTGCCGGCCCACTCCACCGTCCGGGACCTGCTCCGCATCATCCTCATCGGACGCCACCGGGACCGGCTCGACGAGACCACCGCCGCCGGGCTCCTCCACTCCGCGTTCGGCGGCGCCGACCCGTTCAGCGAACGGCGCCTGCGCCAGGAGCTGCGCCGCATCGCCATCGCCGCCGACGACTTCTCCCCCACCGCCGACCTCCTCGTCGAGGCCCTCGCCGACCCCGGCGAGATCGCCACGCTCCCCGACGAGGAGTGGGCCGCGCCCGCGCGGCGGCTCTCGGCCCTGTTCGAGGCGGCCCGCGGCCCCGGCGGCATCAGCGACGTCCTCTGGGCCGTGTGGGAGACCTCCGGCATGGGCGAGCGGCTGCGCCGCCGCGCCCTGTCCGCTGACCGGCGCGCCCAAAGGGCCGACGCCGAACTCGACGCCGTCATCGCCCTGTTCGACCTCGCCGCCGACTACGAGCGCAAACAGCCCGGCGCCCTGGTCGACGTGTTCGCCGAGCATGTCCTCCACCAGCAGCTGCCCGGCGCCTACCGCTCCGCGACCGCCGACGTCGGCGACGCGGTCACCCTCGCCACCGCCCACGCCGCCCACGGCGGGCAGTGGGACTTCGTGGTCGTCGCCGGCGCCCAGGAGGGCCTGTGGCCGAACCTGCGCCCCCGCGGCTCGGTCATGGGCGCCGAAGCCCTCGTCGACCTCCTCGACGGCCGCTCCGACGTCGACGCCGTCGCGCAGCTGCTCGACGAGGACCGCCGCCTGTTCTACGTCGCCTGCACCAGGGCCCGCACCCGACTGCTCGTCACCGCCGTCGACTCCGACGACCTCCAACCCAGCCGCTTCTGCGCCGAACTGGGCGTCGAACCGGGCCACCCGCCGCGCGGCGTGCGCCCGCTGAGCCTGGCGGCGCTGGTCGCGAGCCTGCGCGAGATCGTCGTCGACGCCGAGCATCCCGGCCGAAGCGCCGCCGCGGCGCAGCTCCAGCGGCTCGCCGCGGCCGTCGTGCCCGGCGCGAACCCGTCCGCGTGGTGGGGGCTCGCCGAACTGTCCGACGAACGCGCCCTCGCCCTCGCCGGCGAGACCATCAAGATCTCACCCTCGCAAGTGGAGAAGACCCAGCAGTGCGGTCTCAGATGGGTCCTCGAATCCCACGGCGCCGACTCCGGCGAGCTCCTCCCCCGCCACATGGGCACGCTCCTGCACGCCGCCGCCGAAGCCGTCGCCGAGACCCCCGACGCCGACCCGGCCGAGGTCATGCGGCACGTCGTCGACGAGCACTTCGACCGCCTCCCCTTCGAGGCGCCCTGGCAGGCCGAGCAGGAGCGGCGGCGCATCTCCGGCGCCGTCGAGCGGTTCGCGAGCTGGCTGCGGGCCAACAAACGCGAACTGCTCGGCGCCGAACGCTCCTTCCGCGTCCGCCTCGAGCTCGGCCCGCCCGGTGTCGAAGTCGTCATGTCCGGGCAGGTCGACCGGCTCGAACGCGACGAGGACGGCCGCGTCTACGTCGTCGACCTCAAGACCGGCAGGCACGCCCCCAGCCAGCGGGACGCCGAACGGCACGCGCAGATGGGCGCCTACCAGCTCGCCGTCGCCCACGGCGCCTTCGAGGAGGGGACCGAACCCGGCGGCGCCGAACTGGTCTACCCGACCGTGGAGAACAAGACCAAGACCAAGGCGCTCACGCAGGGCCCCCTCGGCGACGCGGCGAACCCCGACTGGGCGGGCGAGCTCGTCGACGACACCGCCCGCCAGATGGGCGCGCCCGTCTTCGAGGCCAGGCACTCGGGCAAGTGCGCCACCTGCTCGGTCAAGAACTGCTGCCCTCTCGCCGACGAGGGACGGCAGGTCACCGATGAGTGAACCCGGGGCGTACAGCGCGATCGGCCTCGCCAACCGGCTCGGCGAACCCACCCCCACCGAGGAGCAGCGGGCCGTCATCGAAGCCGGGGCCGCGCCGCTGCTCGTCGTCGCCGGCGCCGGATCGGGCAAGACCACCACCATGGCCGACCGGGTGGTGTGGCTCATCGCCAACCGCGTCGTGCGGCCCGAGCACATCCTCGGCCTGACGTTCACCCGCAAGGCCGCCGCCGAACTGGCCGCGCGGATCCGCGAGAAGCTCCGCAAGCTCGCCGAGGGCCTGCCCGAGCTGTCCCGGCTGTACGGCGAGCCGACCGTGTCCACCTACAACGCCTACGCCGCGAACCTCGTCGCCGAGCACGGCATCCGCATCGGCGTCGAACCGAGCACGCGCGTGGTCACCGAGACCGGCCGCTGGCAGCTCGCCCGGGACGTCGTGACCGCCTGGGACGGGGAGATGACCGAGTTCGACGTCGGCATCGACAAGGTCACCGAGCTCGTCCTGCGCCTCGCCGGGGAGCTGTCCGAGCACCTGCGCGACGGCGAGGACCTGCGCGACTTCGGCCGCGGCCTGGCCGACGAACTCGCCGAGCGGCAGGCCGCCAAGGACAACGAGGACTACCGCTCGTTCGTCGCCCTGCTGCGCAAACACCAGCAGCTGCTGCCGCTGGTCGAGACGTGGGAGCAGCGCAAACGCGAACTGGGCGTCATGGACTTCGCCGACCAGCTCTCGCTCGCGGCCCGCCTCGTCGCCGCCTCGCCCGAGATCGTCCGCACCGAACGCGAACGGTGGCGGGCCGTCCTGCTCGACGAATACCAGGACACCTCCCACTCGCAGGTGACGCTGCTGCGGGACCTGTTCGGCGGCGGCCACCCGGTGACGGCCGTCGGCGACCCGAACCAGTCGATCTACTCCTGGCGGGGCGCCTCGGCGGGCACGCTGCAACGCTTCCCCTCCGACTTCCCCGGCCCGGCGGGCGAGGCCGCGTCCACCGTGTACCTCACCCGGTCGTGGCGCAACCGGGCCGCCATCCTCGAAGTCGCGAACGCGGTCTCGGCGCCGCTGCGGGCCGGCACCGTGCCGCCGCTGACCGCCGGCGTCGACGGCGACGGCCGCGTCGAGGCCGCGATGCACGCCACCATGGACGACGAGTCGGCCTGGATCGCCGAGCGCCTGGTCGAGGTGTGGGACCCCGAAGGGGAGGGGACCGCCGCGGTGCTGGTGCGCAAGCGGCGCCAGATCCCCTCCCTGCACCGGGCTCTGACCGCCGCCGGGCTGCCGGTGCAGGTCGTCGGCTCGCTCGGGCTGCTCTACTACCCGGAGGTCGCCGAAGTCGTGGCGATCCTGCGGGCCGCCGCCGACCCGCTGAACGGGCCGGCGCTCATGCGGCTGCTGACCGGCACCCGGTGGCGCATCGGCCCCAGGGACATCGGCGCGCTGTGGCGCCGCGCCAAGGACATGGCCCCCGAGGCGCGCGGCTTCGAACCCGACGCGGGCGTCGAGGCCGAGGCGACGCTCGCCGACGCCCTGGCCGACCCCGGCGACGCCGAGCACTACTCGGCGCTGGGGCTGCTGCGGTTCGCGCAGATCCACGAGGAGCTCACGTGGGTCAGGAGCCGCCTCGGCCAGAGCCTGCCGGACGTCGTCGGCGACGTCATCGCGCACACCGGCCTGGACGTCGAGGTCATGCTGCACCACGGGGACCTGGCGAACCTCGACGAGTTCACCGACATCGCCGCGTCGTACGAGAACGACACGAGCGGCGCGAGCGTGCCCGGTTTCCTGTCCTACCTGGAGTCCGCGGCCGAACGCGAACGCGGCCTGGTCATCGAGGGCGCGAAGGCGACCGGCGGCGTGGTGCAGCTGATGACGGTGCACGCCGCGAAGGGCCTGGAGTGGGACACCGTGGCCGTGCCGGGGCTGTGCGAGGGCATCCTGCCCAGCGGCGGCGCGGCCTCGACGTGGGTGACCGACCCGTCCCGGCTGCCGTACCCGCTGCGAGGCGACGCCGCGAACCTGCCCGTGCTGTACCTGGACGAGGCCCGCACCCCCGCCGAGGTGAAGAAGGCGCTGACGGCGTTCAAGGCCGACGACAAGGAGGCGCGGCTCGACGAGGAGCGCCGACTGGCCTATGTGGCCCTGACACGGGCGAAGAGCCTGCTCCTGGCCGGGGGCTACTGCTGGGACGCCGACTCCAGCCGTCCCAGGAAGCCCGCCCCGTACCTCGAGGAGGCGCGCGCCGCCGGAGCGGAGCTCGCGGTCTGGGCGGAGGCGGGGCCGTCCAACCCGCTCGAGGAGCAGGGCCGCACCGCCCAGTGGCCGCGGGCCGCGCCGCTGGGCTCCCGCCAAGAGGCGTTCGCCGAGGCGGCCGGGCTCGTCGCGGCGGCGGGCGAGCTGAGCGACGCCCCGGCGGCGCGGCGCTGGGCCGAGGAGGCCGAGCTGCTCCTGGCCGAGCGGGACGAACGCGAATCCGGCGTGGTCCGGCTGCCGCGGCCCAGGCGCCTGTCGACCTCCCAGCTGATGGCGATGCGCGCCGACGAGGCGGCGTTCGCGGCCGAGCGGCGGCGCCCGATGCCGCGACCGCCGAAGCAGGCGACGCAGCGCGGCACCGAGTTCCACATGTGGGTCGAGGAGTTCTTCGGCGGCGGGGGCCTGTTCGACCCGGCCGAGCTGCCCGGGGCCGCCGACGAGGCGGTCGGCGACGGGGAACTGGAGGAGCTCAAGGCCGCCTTCGAGCGGTCCGAGTGGGCCGGGCGCGCCATCGTCGCGCAGGAGGTGCCGTTCGTGGTCGAGTACGAGGGCATGGTGGTGCGCGGCCGGATCGACGCGGTGTTCGCCCGCGACGACGGCGGCTACGACATCGTCGACTGGAAGACCGGTCGGCCCCCCGAAGGCGAGGAGGCCGAGCACGCGGTGCTGCAACTGCGCGTGTACCGCAAGGCGTGGGCGAGGCTGCGAGGCGTCCCCGAGTCACGGGTCCGGGTCGCGTTCCACTACGTCGGCGCCGAACGCACCTGGTGGCCCGAGCCGGACTGAGCGGCACTCGGCGGGCCGGTCCGCGAATGCTAGTGTCGCGGCGGGCCCCGCGGTCCCCGCCGCGGCATCGGGCCCGATCCACCACCCTGATCGATAGGACACCATGGACACCCAGACCAAGCCGCGGCTGCGCACCGCGACGCTGGCCGGCGGCGCCCTCGCCGCGCTCCTCTCCCTGACCGCCTGCGGAGCGGGCTCCGACGACGGCGGCGGCGACAGCGGCGCCGAGGAGACCGCCGCCGAGACCACGGCCGCGGCCGACGCCGCGCCCGCCGAAGACCTGGCCACCATCGAAGGCGCCGCGGCCGCCTTCCTCGACAACGGCATCGAAGACCTCATCGTCGCGATCCTGGTCGACCAGGACTTCAACGCGGCGGCCGACGCGGCGGACCCGTACTGGTGCTCCGAATCCGTGGCGGAGATCCGCGCCATGGGCGATTCGCTGGCCGCGATGACCGAGGAGGAGCGGGCCGCGGCCATGGGAGAGCTGGGCGAACTCGAATCCGACGAGTTCACCGTGGAGTACGAGATCCTCGGCTCCACCGAAGAGGGCGACACGGGCACGGTCGAAGTCGAACTGACCAGCCCCAACCCGCTCACCGGCGAGGTCAGCACCGAGACCACCGATTTCGACATGGCCAAGGAAGAAGGCCAGTGGCAGCTGTGCGGGGCGTTCTTCTGACCGAGCGCGACGGCTGAGGCACGCGACGGCCCCGGGGCCATCGCGTCCGGACTCCGCCGCGTCGCCGACGTCTCCCGGCAGGGGCCGCGACCAGTGACGGAACGACCGTCCCGAGCGGACAGGCGGTTGGTCCGCCGGTGTTACTGTCACGGCGGGCCCTGAAGTCGGCCGAGGACGACCGCCGGCCGCTTCTGCTCGAGAGGCCCGCCCGTATTCTTCTCAGCCCTGATTGGAACCCATGAGCACTCACAGCAAGCTCGGCTCTGCCCGCCGAGCCGCGGCCGTGGTCGGCGGCGCCTTCGCCACCGCGCTGGTCCTCGCGGCCTGCGGCGGCAACGCGGACTCGCCCGACGCGGCAGTGGAGAACTTCTACGACAACGGCGCCGAGGACTTCCTGACGGCCCTCTCCGAAGGCGACTTCGACGAGCTCGCCGATGTCAGCGAGGACTACTTCTGCGCCGAGGACGTCGCGGACATCCGGACGACCGCCGACGAGATGAAGACGATGACCGACGAGGAACTCGACGCGATGGTCGGGTCGATGCCCGAGTTCGGCGACGTCTCCTTCGAGGTCGAGATCCTCGAGACCAGCGAGGAGGGCGACACCGCCACCGTCGAGGCCGAGGTGACCGGCCCGGACTTCGAGACCGGCGAGGAGTCCACCGAGACCACCACCATGGAACTGGTCAAGGAAGACGACGAGTGGAGGCTCTGCGGCGAGTTCCTGTAGCCGGAGGACCGATCTGACGAGGGCCCGGCGGCCTGGGCCGCCGGGCCCTCGCGCGTTCGCTTTGGGACGACACGCCCGCGAACAGGCAGAATATTTTGCTACCACTCAATAGCACGCGGTAGCATTCCCCTATGGCCATGACACTGCGACTCTCAGAAGAAGACGACCGCCTGCTCACCGAGCGGGCCGCCAAGGAGCACCGCTCCAAGCACGACCTCGTGGTGGAAGCCATCCACAGCTTCCTGACCGAACGTGAGCGACGGTTCGACGACCTGCTCGCACGCAGCCTGGAAGAAGACGGCGAGCTGCTGGATCGGCTCGCCGAGTGATCTACTATCTCGATCTCGATGACCTGATCAAGATCGCCATCGCGATCACGGGAAGCAGACGACCTCCGGTACGCGACTGGGGCCTGCTCGAATCGGCTCTCGCCAGGCCGCAGGCCGCGGTGTTCGGTGTGGAGGCGTATCCGGAATTGCACGAGAAGGCCGCCGCGCTGATGCATTCGCTCGCGCGGAACCACGCGATGGTGGACGGCAACAAGCGTCTCGCGTACTTGGCGGCCAAGCTGATGTTCGGCATGAACGGCCTCCACTTGAAGGTTCCTTCACCGGAAGAAGGCGACGACTTCGTACGGGCCGTGGCCCGAGGTGACCACGAGGTTCCCGAGATCGCCAAGGGGCTTGCGCAGTGGACCACTCCGCTCAAATAGAGCGAACCCGCGAAGGGGGCCCGGCGCTCGCCGGGCCCCCTTCACTTCGCACTCAGGCGCCGCAGCGTCTGCACGTCGGGCGGGTCTGGCGCAGGCGGGCCGCCGTGGCGGCGCCCAGGCCCAGGCCCCAGACGGTGTAGGCGGGGATCGCGGTCCACATGAACGCCTGGCCGTAGGGTGTGCCTTCGGCGTCGATCACCGTGCCGGTGAACAGGTTCGCGATCAACTGCACCTGCTGGAAACCGAAGTAGGCGATCATGCCTCCGGAGATGAACATCGCCGGGCCCAGCACGAGCCAGCGGGGGACGCGTCGCCCGGCCAGGCCGAGGACCCAGCGCGGCCAGATCAGGCCCCAGCGGTGGACGAGCGCCAGCGGCAGGAGCGTCCCGGCCAGGACGAAGCCGATCTCGAACACGATGGCCGCGGCGCCCGCGTCGAGGGGGGTCGCCTCGAAGCCGGCGAAGCCGTATTGGGCGGCGAGGCGGATGAGGCAGCCCGCGACCGCCGCGTAGGCGGCCACGAAGGCCCAGGTCGGGGCCTTGTCGGGGCGTGCGTGGCGCTCGCGTTGCCCGCACCGGGCGCAGGCGCCGCGCATGCGGCGCCGGTAGGCCAGGGCCGCGACCGCCAGCAGCGCCGCTCCGGCCACCATGCCGCCGCGTCCGAGGACCGAGGGCGGGCTGAACGGAAGGCCGAGGCCGGCGAGGACCCCGCCGATCACGTCGAGGAAGAACAGCGGGCTGGCGGCCACCATCGCCGCGACCGTGGCCCAGGCGGCGGCCAGTGCCGTGCGGGAGCGCTCGGTCAGGCGAAGCCCGAGGGCCGCCAGGGCCGCCGCGGCGCACAGGCCGACCGCGCCCCAGCCGGGGAAGAGCACCAGGTCCTGCGGCAGCGGGGCGAACTCGGGAGCGTTGCCGAGGGCCCAGTACGCGCGCAGTGCGCCGTAGGCGGCGGCCCACGCCAGGAGGGCGGTCGTGGCCCACGCGAGGGCAGGGTAGGTGCGGCTCGGCGCGGTCCGCTCGGGCGTCGTGGGGGCTGTCATCGTGCTCATGGCTCCGAGTCTGCTCGGAGCGGCGGCGCCGCGCCTGGCCCCGGCAGGTGAATCGGCTCCCCCGCGCGGGGGAACGCGGAGCAGGGCGGAACCGGCGGCTTCGCCATGAGGTGAGGACGCGGAGGGCCCGGCGGCTCGTGCCGCCGGGCCCTCCGCGTCGGTTCTACAGTTTGCGGACGGCGGCCCGCACCGTTCGGCCTTCGCCGGCTTCGCCGCCGGTGGCCTCCGGCGGGAGGTCCGCGAAGGACAGCTCCAGCGCGAGCGTCTCGCCTTTCACGAAGTCCGCGTGGGCTTCGACGGCAGCGCGCACGTCGCCCGCGGCGTCGACCACGGCCGCGACGCGGTCGGTGACGTCGAGGTCGGCGTCCTTGCGGGCCTGCTGCACGACCCGGACCACGTCGCGGGCGAGCCCTTCGGCGGCCAGTTCCGGGGTGACCTCGGTGTCGAGCACCAGCACTCCGGTGCCGCGCGGCAGGGCCTCGGTGTGGTCGGCGTCGACCGCGATCGTCGTCAGCTCGTACTCGCCGTCCTCCAGGACCACGCCGCCGGCGGTGACCGTGCCGTCTTCGACGGTCCAGTCGCCGGCCTTGACGGCCTTGATGACCCGCTGCACGTCCTTGCCGAGCCTGGGGCCCAGGACGCGCGGCACGAGCTTGAGGTCGGCCTTGGAGTAGGCATCGATGTTCGAGTCGAATTCGACGGTCTTGACGTTCAGCTCGTCCTTGAGCAGTTCGGCGAACGGTTCGAGGCGTTCGGCGTGGCCGGTGGCGACGGTGACCTTCGCCAGCGGCAGGCGCACCCGCAGTTTGCGGGCTTTGCGCATGAACAGGCCGACCGAGGCGATGTCGCGGACGGTGTCCATCGCCTCGACCAGGTCGTGGTCGGCGGGCAGGTCCGCGGCGTCGGGCCAGTCGGCGAGGTGCACCGAGCGGCCGCCGGTCAGGCCCCGCCAGATGTCCTCGGTGATCATCGGCAGCAGCGGCGCGGCCGCTTCGCAGGCGGTCTTGAGCGCCGTCGCGAGCGTGGCGAATCCGGCCTCGTCGCCTTCCCAGAACCGGTCGCGGGAGCGGCGCACGTACCAGTTCGTCAGCGACTCCAGGTAGGCGCGGAACGCGGAGGTCGCGCCGACCAGGTCGTAGGCGTCCATCGCCGCGGTGACGGTCTCGACCAGTTCCCTGGTCTTGGCCAGCAGGTACCGGTCGAGCTGGTGCTCGCTGGCGAGCGCGGCGGCGCGGGCCTCGGCCGGGGCGGCCTCGTAGCCGGCGGCGCCGGCGTAGAGCGTGTAGAAGTACCACACGTTCCACAGCGGCAGGACGATCTGGCGGACGGCGTCCCTGAAGCCCGCTTCGGTGACGGGCATGTCGCCGCCGCGCAGGACCGGTGAGGCGACGAGGAACCAGCGCATCGCGTCGGACCCGTACTCCTCGAACGAGACGCGCACGTCGGGGTAGTTCTTGAGCGACTTCGACATCTTCTGTCCGTCGGCGCCGAGCAGCGTCCCGTGCACCAGGGCGGTGCGGAACGCGGGCCGGTCGAACAGGGCGGTGGCGAGGACGTGGAGCAGGTAGAACCAGCCGCGGGTCTGCGCGGTGTACTCGACGATGAAGTCGCCTGGGTAGTGGTGCTCGAACCAGTCGGCGTTCTCGAACGGGTAGTGGACCTGCGCGAACGGCATGGACCCGGACTCGAACCAGCAGTCGAGGACTTCGGGGACGCGGCGCATGACCGATTTCCCGGTCGGGTCGTCGGGGTTGGGCCGGGTGAGTTCGTCGATGCCGGGCCGGTGCAGGTCGGTGACCTCGACGCCGAAGTCGCGTTCGAGCTCTTCGAGAGAGCCGTAGACGTCGACGCGCGGGTAGGCGGGGTCGTCGCTGGTCCACACCGGGATCGGGGAGCCCCAGAAGCGGTTGCGGCTGATGTTCCAGTCGCGGGCGCCTGCGAGCCACTTGCCGAACTGGCCGTCCTTGATGTGCGAGGGGGTCCAGTCGATCTCCTGGTTGAGTTCGACCATGCGGTCGCGGAAGCGGGTCACGGCGACGAACCACGCCGAGAGGGCGCGTTGGATCAGCGGCGATCCGCAGCGCCAGCAGTGCGGGTAGTTGTGGTTGTAGGTGTCGTGGCGCAGGAGCCGCTGGGTGGCCTTGAGGTCCTTGATGATCGCCTTGTTGGCGTCGAAGACGTGCATGCCGGCGTAGGGCGGGACGTCTTCGGTGAAGCGGCCGGAGTCGTCGACGGGCACGACCGGTTCGATGCCGGCGGCGTCGGTGACGACCTTGTCCTCTTCACCGAAGGCGGGCGCGATGTGGACGACGCCGGTGCCGTCGTCGGTGGTGACGTAGTCGGCGGCGAGGACGCGGTGGGCGCCTTCGCGGCCGACGAAGAAGTCGAACGGCGGCCGGTAGGCGAGGCCGAGGAGTTCGGTGCCCTTGTGGCGGGCGACCACTCGCGGTTCGTCGCCGAGTTCGCGGGCGTAGGCGGCGACGCGCGCCTCGGCGAGGAGGTAGCGGTGGCCTTCGGTCTCGACGACGACGTAGTCGACGTCGGGGTGGACGGCGGCGGCGAGGTTCGACGGCAGCGTCCAGGGCGTGGTGGTCCACACCAGGAGCTTCGCGCCGGCGAGGGGGGTGTCGCCGGTGATCTCGAGGCCGACGGTGACGGCGGGGTCCTGCCGGTCGCGGTAGGTGTCGTCCATTTTGGTCTCGGTGGCGGCCAGCGGCGTCTCGCAGCGCCAGCAGTACCACAGGACGCGGTAGCCCTCGTAGATCAGGCCCTTGTCGTAGAGGGTCTTGAAGGCCCACATGACGCTTTCCATGTAGGGCAGGTCGAGGGTCTTGTAGTCGTTCTCGAAGTCGACCCAGCGGGCCTGGCGGGTGACGTAGTCGACCCATTCGTCGGTGAACTGGAGGACCGAGGCCCTGGCGGCGGCGTTGAAGCGGTCGACGCCGTACGCTTCGATCTCGGCCTTGGATTTGAGGCCGAGTTCGCGTTCGGTGGTGACCTCGGCGGGCATGCCGTGGGTGTCCCAGCCGAAGCGGCGTTCGACGCGGTGCCCGCGCATGGTCTGGTAGCGCGGGACGATGTCCTTGACGTAGCCGGTGAGGAGGTGCCCGTAGTGGGGCAGGCCGTTGGCGAAGGGCGGGCCGTCGTAGAAGACGAACTCGTTCGCGCCGTTCTCGCCGGCCTCGCGCGCTTCGATGGAGGCGGCGAAGGTGTCGTCCTTGGTCCAGAAGTCGAGGACGCGGCGTTCGACCTCGGGCAGGTTCGGGCTCGCCGGCACGCCCCGTCGGGGGTCGTCGAGTGGATAGGCCATGGCTCGGTGTCTCCTCGTCACACCTGGTGGTCGTCTGGTGTGCGAGGACGGGCCCGGGGGCCCGCGGTACCACCTCGCTTGGCGCGCCGCTCGGCGCGCCCGCTCGATTCGGCGGCGGTGACGGGCCGCGTCCGTCCGGGTCTAGTGGGGCTTCACCGATTCGCGGCTTCGCATGCTCCGCCGTGGTGTGGCCTGTTCTTCCGGAAGCTCGCCGGTGATGGCCGGGTCGATGCTTTGCGTCCAAGTGTAACGCCCTGCGGGACGGGGCTCGCACCGGTTTTCGTTCGGGCCCGCGGGCATGTAAGATCGGCCACGTGAACAATCACGCGCGTAGCTGGTGGTGGCGTCGCTGAGGCGGCGTCGATGCTCCTGCGTGCAGTAAGCAAGCGACCGCCTCGATGGCGGTCGCTTCGTCGTATCCGGGGTCGGCCGCCGCGGGGCCCGAATCGAGATCGAGGCCGAATGAACACCTTTGAGACGCCCTGCGGGGTGACGATCCGGCGGTCCGTGGAGGATCTGTCCGACGGGGATCTGACCGAGGTCGTGAAGCGGGTCGAGACCCGCCGCGGCGGGGTCCTGTCCTCGGGGATGGAGTACCCGGGCCGGTATTCGCGGTTCCACCTCGCCTATGTCGACCCGCCGGTGGAAGTGGTGGCGCGGGGCCGCTCGGTGGAGGTGCGCGCGCTCAACGAGCGCGGCACGGTGCTGGTCGAGGCGCTGGGGCCGGCGCTGCGCGACGCGGGTGTGGGGGCCGTATCCGGCGGTGTCGACGGGGTGCGCGTCGAGGTGCCCGAGCCCGCGGGACGGGTGCCGGAGGAGCGGCGGTCGAAGCAGCCGACGGCGTTCACGGCGCTGCGGGTGCTGCTCGAGGCGCTGGCGTGCGACGACCCGTACCTGGGGCTGTGGGGGGCCTTCGGCTACGACCTGGCCTACCAGTTCGAGCCGGTGGCGCTCGCGAAGGACCGGGCGGCCGACCAGCGGGACCTGGTGCTGCATCTGGCCGACGAGGTGTACGTCGTCGACCGCAAGCGGGAGACGGCGCAGGTGTGGCGGTACGAGTTCGATTTCGGGGGGCGGGCGACCGACGAGCTGGGCCGGGAGACCGAGAAGCGGGCGTATGTGGCGGCCGGGGAGGTCCCGGCGGGGCCGGTGCCGGGCGTGTACGCGGACACGGTGCGCCGCGCGAAGCGCGAGTTCAAGGCGGGGAACCTGTTCGAGGTGGTCCCCGGGCACGAGATGTACACGGCGTGCGATTCGCCGACGGCGTTCTATGAGCGGCTGCGGGCGGCGAACCCGGCGCCGTACGAGTTCATCTTCAATCTCGGTGAGGGCGAGTACCTGGTGGGGGCCTCGCCGGAGATGTTCGTGCGGGTGCAGGGGGACCGGGTGGAGACGTGCCCGATCTCGGGGACGATCGCGCGCGGTGACGACCCGCTGCACGACGCCTCGCAGATCGCGGAGCTGATCGGTTCGCCGAAGGAGGAGTCGGAGCTGACGATGTGCACCGACGTGGACCGCAACGACAAGGCGCGCGTGTGCGTGCCGGGCTCGGTGAAGGTGCTGGGGCGGCGGCAGATCGAGATGTACTCGCGGCTGATCCACACGGTGGACCACGTGGAGGGGCGGCTGCGGGAGGACATGGACGCGCTGGACGCGTTCTTGACGCACATGTGGTCGGTGACGGTGACCGGCGCGCCGAAGACGTGGGCGATGCGGTTCATCGAGGAGCAGGAGACGACGCCGCGGCGCTGGTACGGCGGCGCGGTCGGCTTCGTCGGCTTCGACGGTTCGATGAACACGGGGCTGACGCTGCGGACGGCGCAGATCCGCGACGGGGTGGCGTGCGTGCGGGCGGGCGCGACGCTGCTGTACGACTCGGATCCGGACGCCGAGGAGGCCGAGACGCACCTGAAGGCGCGGGCGCTGCTGGAGACGGCCGCGGGCGGTGTGGGGGCGGCGGCGCCGGTGCCGACGCCGATCGAGGTGGCGGGCGGTCCGGCGGGGGCCGGGCGGCGGGTGCTGCTGGTCGATCACGAGGACTCCTTCGTGAACACGCTCGGGGATTATTTCCGGCAGCACGGCTGCGAGGTGACGACGCTGCGGTTCGGTTTCGACGCCGGTGAGGCGTTGGACGAGCTCGCGCCGGATCTGGTGGTGCTGTCACCGGGGCCGGGCCGCCCGGAGGACTTCGGGACGGCCGCGCTGCTCGACGAGCTGGAGCGGCGCGAGGTGCCGGTGTTCGGGGTCTGCCTGGGGCTGCAGGCGATGGTCGAGCACGCGGGAGGCTCGCTGTCGCTGCTGCCGGAGCCGAGCCACGGGAAGCCGGGGGCGGTGAAGGTCGGCGGGGGCGGGCTGTTCGCGGGGCTGCCGGACGAGGTGACCGCGGCCAGGTACCACTCGCTGTACGCCACGGCCGACCAGGTGAAGGGCGATTTCACGCCGACGTCGGCGATCGGCGAGGTGGTGATGTCGATCGAGGCGCCGGGCAGGCGCTGGTTCGGCGTGCAGTTCCATCCGGAGTCGATCCTGACCGCGGCCGGGGCGCACGGGCACCGGATCATCGGGAACGTCCTGCGTCTGACCGCGCGGTAGTGGTTCGCGCCGGGCCGCTGGACGCCGACGGTTACAGTGGCCCGGTCTTGTGGCGGTGTCGACGAAAGGACTCCTGTGGGCGGCTCGACCGATGACCGGACCGTCGTCAGCGAACCGGGCTGGTTGACTCCGGCGCTCTGGGTGGGCCTTCCGCTGGTGGGCGGCGTGCTCGGCTGGGTGCTGACGCTCGTGGCCGAGTGGTATGTCGGTCTGCCGGTCGCGCCGCTCCAAGGACCGGTGGAGTGGCTGACGGACTTGTCGACGGTGCCCAGGATCGCCGTGGCCGTCGGCGTCGGCGTCGTGGCCGGCCTGGTGATCGCACTGCTCATCGTGAGCGCGCTGCTCACCGTGACCGTCGACCGCCGCGGCATCGAGACCAAGCGGGGCGACGACGAGCAGCGCGCCGAGGCGGCCGCGGTCGCGTCGGTGTTCGTCGAGGACAAGCGGATGGTGGTGCTCGGACATCGCGGCGAGGAGCTGGTCTCGGTCGAGTTCGACCTGGACCGCAGGGAACTGCGGGCGGCGGTGGAGCGGCACGGCTACCGCTGGTCGGAGGGCGACCCGTTCAAGGACGCCTACCGGCTGTGGGTGCCGGACGCCGAGGGGCTCCCGGCGGGCGCGAATCCGGTGCTCAAGGCCCGTCAGGGCGCGGTCCGGGACGGCAAGGGCGACGACGCGGCCGAGCTGCGCGCGGAGTTGGCGAAGCTCGGCGTCGTCGTGCGCGATGAGGACAAGAAGCAGCACTGGCGGCTGATCGACGAGTCGGCCCGCTGAGGCGGAGGCGTCAGTGCGCTATTCGAGATCGTCGGGGAGGAGCCGGAACGCCCGCTCGGGTCCGGAGATCGGTGCGATCGAACGGAAATGGCGTCGGTCGAGGGTCAAGACGTCCGTCGTCGAGTAGCGGGCGGCCAGAACGACGTTGACGGCATCGGTCAGTCCGATTGCGAACGAGCGGTATTGCGCTCGCATCGGCCGTGTCGCGGCGATGAGATCGTGGTCGATCGTCGGGACCGAATAGGCGCCTTCGCCTGCCTTTGCCGCGATGTGGTCTGCCACCGCCATCGCCGTGTCCTCACCGAGATGGCCCGCCACCAGGTAGTCGAGTTCGGCGAGAACGAGCGGGGAGACCACTAGATGGCTGCATTGCGCGATCGCCTTGCGGCACGGTTCGTATTCGGGTTCGTCGGTGTTGACCGTCGCCAGTAGGCCTGAAGTGTCGGCGATGAGGATCAACGGTCGGTTCCGAAGCCGTCCAGGAGTTCATCGGTGCGGTCGGCGAGCCGCCGTCCGGCACTGGCGCTCGGCATCTCGCAGGAGCCGAGCGGCGGCCCGTGTTGAGCGAGGACCAGGTCCACGCCTTCACGGAGCAGGTCCGCCTCGCTGCGGCCGAGCCGAGCCGCCATCTGCTTCAAGGCGGCGTGCTGGTCTTTCCGCAGGTAAACAGCTGTCTGACGCATAAACATATTGTACACGTATAGCCACCTTCAGCAGTGGCGACAGGAAGTTCGGCGGAACGGATTCCGAAGCGGTCACTCGCCGGGCGGGGCGGTCTGGGCCCATTCGGCCCAGTCGCCGCGGTCCTTCGCGGCGGCGAACTGTCTGAAGACCTCGGCGTGCGGGGCATCGAGGCGACCGCCCGCGCCGTCCGGTCGCGGTTGTCGGTGCCCTGTGGTTGGCTCGAGGGATGGCCAAAACGATCTACAACACCGCGACGAGCGTCGACGGATTCATCGCCGACGCCGACAACTCACTCGAATGGCTCTTCGGCGTCGAAGGCGGCCACCCCGAGGACCCGGCCGCCGAGGAGGGGCCGCTGGGCGGCTTCGCCCAGTTCCTGGCCGGCGTCGGTGCGATCTGCATGGGCGCCACCACCTACCAGTGGATCCTCGACCACGAGCATCTGCTGGAGCACCCGGACAAGTGGGAGTACGAGCAGCCCGCGTGGGTGTTCACGCACCGCGAGCTGCCGGCCGTGCCCGGCGCCGACATCCGCTTCGTCTCCGGTGACGTCGCGGCCGTCCACGCCGAGATGGCGGCAGTCGCCGGAGAGAAGCACCGCTGGATCGTCGGCGGCGGCGAGCTCGTCGGGCAGTTCTTCGACGCCGGACTCCTCGACGAGATCGAGATCAGTCCGGCGCCGGTGTTCCTCGGCGGCGGCGCGCCGCTCCTGCCGCGGCGGATCCTCTCCGACCGGCTCGAGCTGCTCGAGGCCAAGGCCGTGGGCCAGTTCGCGGTGCTCAGGTACCGGGTGAAACCGGCCTGAGGCCGGGGCCGTCCCGGTCACCGCGGCGCGGGCCGTGCACCGGCCCGCGCCGGGCCGTCCTTACGATGGCCGCGTGAAAGTCTGGATTCCCCACGCCGAGGCCCGGCCGCTGCTCGGCGAGCTGCCCGAGACCGTGACCGTCGAGGTCTTCGACGGCGGCGAGCCCCCGTCCGACCCGGCCGACGTCGAGTTCTGGGTGCCGCCGTCACTCCGGAACGACCCGGTCGACATGGTCGGTTCCATGCCCGCGCTGCGGGTCGTGCAGCTGCTCAGCGCCGGCGCCGAAGTGTGGGTGCCGCACGTGCCGGACGGCGTGGCGCTGTGCGACAACCGCGGCGCCCACACCGAGTCCACCGCCGAATGGGCCGCCGCCGCGGCCCTGGCGTCGGTGCGCCACCTGGACTTCTTCGCGCGCAAGCAGAGCGAACACGAATGGGCGCCCCGGACGAGCGGGACGCTGTGGGGCGGGACGGCGCTCATCGTCGGCGCCGGCTCGATCGGCGAGGCCGTCGCGCGCCGCCTCGAGGCCTGCGGCATGGACATCACCAGGATCGCCCGCACCGCCCGGCCCGGCGTCGGCACCGTCGCCGACCTGCCCGAGCTGCTCCCGGCGGCCGACGTCGTGGTCGTCATCGTGCCGCTCACGCCCGAGACCGAGGGCCTGGTGGACGCCGACTTCCTCTCCCGCATGAAGGACGGGGCGCTGCTGGTCAACGCCGCCCGCGGCAAGATCGTCGACACCGGCGCCCTCACCGCCGAGGTCGCCGCCGGGCGGCTGCGCTGCGCGCTCGACGTCACCGAGCCCGAGCCGCTGCCCGCCGACCATCCGCTGTGGGGCCTGGAGGGCGCGCTCATCACCCCGCACGCCGGCGGCGCGGTCGAGGGCCTCCTGGAGCGGTGCTACCCGCCCGTCGGCGAGCAGATCCGCCGTCTGGCGGCCGGTGAGCCGCTCGCGAACGTCGTCGAACACGGCTATTAGCGGTCGGGCACGCGCGGGCACGCCGCCGCTACCATCGAGGACATGAGCGCCCCCTCCGACCCGCCGCCCGACACCGGGCGCGACCGGCAGTGGGAGTGGCATGCGCCGCAGACCGTCGCGCCCGAACCGGAGGCGCCCGCCGAGGCCGCCCCGGGCGGCGGCGGACGGGCCGGGCTGATCGTCATCGCCGTCGTCGCGGTCCTGGCCCTGGCCGTCACCGGGCTGGTCGCCGTCCTCGGCGGCGACGGCGGCTCACCGGAGGGACCGGGCGGCGAGGAATGCGTCGGCTGCGGGCCCGAGCAGGGCACGAGCCCCAGCCCGCAGGCGATGGAGATCCCCGAGGGCTACCTCGGGGTGGCCTCGCTCGGGGCGCTCACGCCCGCGCCGGGGCAGCCGTGGGTCGAGTACGCCGGGCCGGGCGCCGACGAGCTCCTCGCCGAGGACGCCCACGCGATGGAGATCCAGCACACGGCGACGTGGATCTCGTACCTCATGGTGGGGCGGCTCGGGGAGTTCGGGCTCGTGGCCGACCCGGAGAACCTGCGCCAGACCGCCGTCGAGATCGTCGACACGTGGGTGTTCGACTATCCCTACAGCGGCACGACGGGACTGGAGCGGTCCGAGCCGGTCCTGACCGAGACCCGCGTCGACTCCCACCCGGCCGTGCTGCTGGAGACGCGCGTCACGTGGGACACGCTCGACTCCTCGCCCGACACGTACGAGGACGTCGCGCTGCTCCTGGTCGACCCCGGCGAGGACGGGATCTTCCTGGGGGTGGCGGCGGTGCCCGAATCGGGCACGGCGAACTACGCCGGGGCAGTCGACGCGCTCATGCGGACGACGTTCCAGCACAACACGTATCTGCCTTAGCGCTGCTCAGCGCTTGGCGTTACCGGTGGTGGGGCTGGTTCGTTCTCTGGTCATGGAAGAGCTCACTGGAGTGCGGGGTTCGAGGATCTGACGGGCCGGATCGGTCCCAGGTTCGCGAGGTCGGGACCACGGGGCCGGGTGCGCGACCACGTCGCGGGATCGTTGTCGGGCGCAGCTCGCGCATGCGATCGGAACTCCGGCGGATTCGGTCGATCGAAGACGCCGACTTGAGCACGGCTCGGGATGCGCAGCCCCGCCGATTCCGACGCCTGTATCGCGACGAGCGTCATCACGCAGGGCGTCAGCCGTGCTCAAGCAGCGCCGTCCAGCCCACGGCGCCGGTCAGGCCTCCCGTTGGACGCGCGACTCGGCTACTGCCAAAGCCGCCATCGACCCCAGCATGATCAGCGCTCCGGCAGCCGTCGCCACGGTCAGTGGCTCCCCCAGGAACGTCACCGCGAGCGCTGCAGCCGTCGCCGGCTCCAGCAGCATCATCACCGACGAGGTAGTCGCCCGCACACGGGCCGCCCCCGCGAAGTAGAACGGATAGGCGAGCGCAGTGGTGAACACCGCGAGGTACCCGACCAGCGCCGCGGTGTGCGCGAGCTGGCCTACAGGTGGAACGAGCCCTTCGAGGGCCGCCGGTAGCACGAGCGCTGCCGCGCCGATGCCGAAGGCCCACACTGTCAGCATGAACGGGCCCTCGCCCCGCTCCCCGAGCCTGCGGCCGATCAGCGTGAATGCGGCGTAGCCGGCCGCAGACAGGATCGAGATCGCGACCCCGGCGGGTTCGACGACGCCCTCGCCGTTGCCCCCGACCAGGACGGCCAGGCCCATCAGGGCTCCCGCGACGGCCGTGACCCCGCTCAGGCTGATCCGCTCTTTCAGGAAGATCCGACCGCCGATCGCGGTCAGGATCGGACCAGAGCCGAGCGTGACGATGGTGGCCACCGCGACACCGGTGAGATCGACGGCGATGAAATAGGCGGTCTGGAAAACCGCCATGGCGACTCCGAGACCGCACAGGGCCACTGCGCGGGAGCGCCCGCCCCGGTGGGCCCGGGCGACTCCTCCGTTCCGCCCGCGCAGCACGCCGATGACGGCCAGGAGCAGGACCATGCCCCCGAGATGGCGCCAGAACGACAGAGCGATGGGCCCCATGTCGCTGGAGCTGTAGACGAGGTCGGAGACCGCGCCGGTGGTGCCCCAGGAGAGGCCGGTGATGGTGAGGAAGAGCAGGCCGCGACGTGCGGCGGCCCGCTGATCGGCGCGCGGACGCGCCGTGGTTTCGATGGTGGTCTGCAAGTTGCGTTCCCTGAAGAGCGAAGCGGACGACGGCCTTCGTCTGCGGGCGCAACACCAACGCGCACCGGGCCCGGCCCGGTGCGTCGGCAAGGATTCGAGGCCCGCCTTAGACGGCGGGCGGGGGGAGCAGACCGCGAGAACACATGGCTTCCACGATACGGCCGCGGCCGCTCGAACGCCAACTGCGTCCGGCGGACCTCCCTGCCCGACCACGCCACCGCCGCCCCAGCTGAACCGAACTGGTTTCAAGTGTGCAGACGGACCGGAGTGGTCGGGGGTTCGGTGCAATCACGCACCCGGTTCCGAGCGCGCGAACCGCGGACCGCTCCGGCCCGTCAGAGCCTCGAACTCCGCACTCAGCGAACCAGCTTCACCTTCTCCATGAACATGGAACGAACCAGCCTCACACCTGGTAACGCCGAGTGCCGCGGCGGTATCAGAGCCTGTCCTGTGAGTCAGGAGATCCGCGCGCCGACCGGGACCTCGGCCTCGGGTTCGAGGAGCACGACCTCGTCGGTGCCCGGGACGGGGACGCCGAGGACGAGCACCTCGGACATGAAGTCGGCGATCTGGCGGGGCGGGAAGTTGACGACGGCGACGACGGTGCGGCCCACCAGCTCCTCCGCGCCGTAGCGGGCGGTGATCTGGGCGCTGGACCGCTTGACGCCCAGCTCCCCGAAGTCGATCCACAGCTTGTAGGCGGGCTTGCGGGCCTTCGCGAAGACCTCGGCGCGCGTGACGCGGCCGGTGCGGATGTCGGTGCGGAAGAAGTCCTCGGGCGTGGTCTGCTCGGCCATCGCCTCACGATACCGGCGCCGCCGCACCGGCCGCGGTCAGGCGCCGAACCAGAGGTCGATCTCGCGCTTGGCCGAGTCCTCGGAGTCCGAGGCGTGAATGAGGTTGCGCTGGTGGGACAGCGAGAAGTCGCCGCGGATCGTCCCCGCCTCGGCCTTGCGGCCGTCGGTGGCGCCCGCGAGCGCGCGGACCACCGGGATCGCCTCGTCGCCGGCGGCGATGAGGGCGACCAGCGGCCCGGAGGTCATGAAGCCCTTGAGCTCTTCGTAGTAGGGGCGGCCGACGTGCTCGGCGTAGTGCGCGTCGGACAGCTCGGTGTCCATGGTGCGCAGCTCCATCCGCTCGACGCGGAGCCCTTTGCGCTCCAGCCGGGCGAGGACCTCGCCGATGAGTCCGCGCTCGACGGCGTCGGGTTTGATCAACACGAGCGTGCGCTGTTCGGCCACGGTCGCTCCTTCGGGTTCTGTCGGATTGCGGTCGGAATACACGGCGCCGGAGGCGTCGCCGCAGGTGCGCGGGCGCGGGCGCGCCGGTGGCGCCGTGGGGGTCATCCTAAGCGATGTTGTGCGCTTCGCCTCGGGCACGTAGCATTCACGGTGAAACCCGGTTTCCCAGTCGTGGATGAGGTGTCGGCGATGCCTGCGAGACAACCGCCCCGCCCCGCTCCCAAAGCCGCGTCGAAAGGCGGCGGTAGGGGTGCGTCGAGAGGCGGCGCCAAAGGCGGTGCGAAAAGCGGCGCCAAGGGCGGGGCGAAGGGCGGCGCCAAATCGCGGGCCGGGACGGCGCGGAAGGTCGCGCCGCCGCCGAAGGGCGCCGCGCGGGGCAGGCAGCCGGTCGGCAGGCCCGCGAACGCCGAGCAGCTCCGCCAGCAGCGCGTCATGCTCGACCAGCAACGCCGCGAACGCGAAGCCCGGTGGTGGGCGATCAACCAGGCGGCGATGAACCGGCTCCACTCGACGCAGCACCACTCCGCGGGCGGCGAGGCGATCGGGACGGTCCTCAACGGCGACCGGCGGATGCGCTGGCGCACCTCGCACGCGGTCGGTGCGATCACTTTACTGATCCTCTCCGCCTTCTTCGCGTCCATGGCCCTCGGGGCGCAGAGCATCGGCGTCGGCGTGCTGGCGTTCCTGTGCCTGGCGGGCTGCATCGCGTTCATCACCGTCGAGCATTCGGCGCGGCGCTTCCCGCGCCCGGTCCCGGCACCGCCGCTCATCGGCGAGCACCGGCTGGAGGACCTCATCGTCGAGGACGACCCGCCGAAGCCGAAGCCCGCCGAGGACCCCGGTTCGTCCACGATGGAGGCGTTGAACGATCTGTTCGAGGAGCCTCGGCCGGCCCCTGATCCCGCCCGGGCGCCCGAGCCGCCGCCCGCTCCCGAGCCGCAGGCGGCCGTCTCGGAACCGCAGGCCCCCGCACCCGAACCGACGGCGACTCCGGCCCCGAGCGAACCGGAGCCCGAGCCGGCGCCGAGTCCTCCGGCGGCGACCGCCACGGCGGTGAGCGAGCCGCCCGCGCCGAAGGCCGAGACCGCGATGCCGCCGCGGCAGCGCACCTCCCCCGAGAAGCACACGCTCCCCGACAACATCAGCGAACTGCTGCTCTCCGACCAGGGCCTGGACGAGACGGACGTCACCGACGTCGCCGCCACCCTCGTCGTCGCCGACCTGCAGCGGTCGGTCGAGTTCTACACCGACGCCCTGGGGCTGCACATCGTCGACCGCACCGACGAGGCGGCCGTCCTGGAGGCCGGGTTCGGGAAGATCCTGCTGTGGGAGCGGCCCGACGCGCCGCCCGGCGAGACCGGCATCATGCACCTGACCTTCGAGGTCGGCGACCTCGACGCCACGTTCGCGCAGATGAACGACGCCGGTGTCGAGTTCCTGCACCTGCCGCGCACCGCGCTGCTGGGGCAGAACTACGAGCTGCGCGCCGCCTCGTTCAGAGACCCCGACGGCCACGGCCTGGCCATCACCGAACACCGGGAGCGTTGATGGTGCGCCCACTCGTCTCCCGCCGCCATCCTTGACCGGAGTGACCATGCTCATCGTCGGCGAGATCCACACCGCGCTGCTGCCCCACTCGCGTCCGCTCACTCCCGAGGAGGCGCGGGCGGCGCTCGCGCTGGCCGTCGGCGAGAGCGTCACCCAGTGGACCAGGCCCGTGCCGCACACCGCCTCGCCGACGCTGCTGCACGGCATCGACTGCCGTCTCCCGTTGGGGCCCAAGCCCGGCAACAGGCATTCGGACGCCGACGGCGACAACGGCTCGGTCAGAGCGGTCGGGACGGTGTGCTCGCGGGCGGTCCTCACCGGCGGGCACCTGCTCCAGGGCTCGGCGTGGACGGCGGTGGCGCCGCAGGACCGGCCCCGGCGGATGCCCTGGTCGTACTATCTGGCCCGGCCCGGCACCGTCCACCCGATCGGGAACCTGGAGGCCGGGCGGCTGGCCGAGGGCTTCCTCCACGCCGACGCGCGGAAGCACCGCGCCGGGCTGCTCGACACCGCCGCGATCGCCAGGCACTCGATCCGCGACGTCCTCTCGCGGCCCGGGCTCGACCAGCGGCCGCCGATCAAGACCGGGTCGACACGGCTGCGCTGGGCGGCCATCGCCGACCCGGGTGCGAAGGCGGCGGTGGCGTTCCGTCTGGTCGGGACCGACCGGCGGCGGCTGAGCATCGTCGCCGGCGCCGTCGAGCCCGAGCGGATCGCCTCGGCCGCGGAGGACCTGGCCGTGCACGACTGGCTGCTGACGGCCGTGACGGCGCGGATCGCGCTCGCGAAGATCGGCGAGGACAGGCGCCACACGCTGCGGATGCTCCGGCCCGTCGTCGACCACCTGATGCACCTGTGGTCGCCGGGGGCCAGGACCACGCGGGACCTCCAGTTCATGTGGGACACGCTGGAGCGGCGGCCGGGGCTGACGCGGCAGTGGAACACCATGTCGGGGCGGGTGCGGGCGCAGATCGACTACGGTTCGGCCGACCTGGCCGACAAGGTCCTGACGATCATCGAGCAGAACCCGCAGCTGCTCCAGCGCGGCGACGACCGGCTCTAGAACGGCCCCTGGAAGATGTAGCTGAGCCGGTCCACCAGTTCGGGCGGCAGTTCGACGCGTTCACGCGCGGCGGCCTTGGTGATCGCCTCGAACGCGCCCGGGTCGGGGCGGACGCACGAGCAGATGACGCGCACGGCGTGCTCGACTTCCAGGAAGTCTCCGGAGAGGACCGACACGGTCCGGTAGGCGGGGAAGGGGGAGGCCTTCGGGTTGAGCTGGAGGATCGGCGGCATCGCGGCCCACTCCTCGGGGAAGCGGCCCTCGGCGGGCCGGGCCGGGTCGTGGCCGCGTTCGGCGGGGACGACCTGCTCGGCGGGGACCGGCACTCCGATTCGCTTGCCCTGGTTGCGGAGGACGCCGAGGCGGATCAGCTGCCACACGGCCGCGAGCATCGGGCACGACCAGCGCCGGCCGTGGTCGGTGTCGTTCCACAGCTCGACGTCGAGGAAGATCGAGTGCTCCCTGGCCGAGTTCTGGCTCGGCGGGCGCCACGTGTCCGGTTCGCTCATGGCCACGCGGGGGCGCTGCGGGGTGGGGACGCCGTTGCACAGCCAGCCCGAGCGCGACACGGGCGGGCGGGCGCCGTCGGCGCCGGGGGGCGGCTCGAACACGATCCGGCCGGCGACGAGCGCGGCGAGGTCGAGGCCGTCCATGCGGGCGCAGCCCGATTCGCGGGCGAGGTAGTCGATGCGCAGGCCCGCCTCGTCGGCGGCCTCCGAGAGCGTGGTGATGAGCTTCTCGGGGGAGGGCAGGTCGGCGTGGAAGTAGTCGTCGACGAGGTAGCAGGTGGAGACGCGGGGGCGGCGCCCGCCCAGGCGCTTCTGGAGCGCCTCGGTGGTGCCGTGGACCCAGGCGGCGGCCGAGGCCATCTCGGAGCGGAGCGCGTCGGGGCGGGCGGCGAGGTCGTCGGCGTAAAGGTGGCCGACCTCGATCGAGAGGTGGGACATGCCGAAGCCCTCGGTGTGCTGCTTGGCGCTGGTCTCGCTGTAGCTCATCGCGGGCTCCTCACGTGGCCGGATCGAACACGGGGATGAACGACTCCTCGCTGGAGCGCTTGGCGAGTTCGTTGAACGCGTCCACGGTGCGCTGGTTGGCGATGTCGAGGGTGGCGGTGTCGGCGTCGGTGATGATCTGCTCGCGCCACTGGAGGACCGGGTCGAGGGGGACCGAGCCGAGCAGGTTCATGCGGCCGACGCGCAGGGTGGCGGCCATCTGGTGCAGATCGGCGTCGATGCGGCGCAGCCAGCGGACCTGGGTGGGTTTGAGGCCGGCGAGTTCGGAGCCGTCGGGGTTGACCACGGCGGTGCGCACGAAGCGGATCGACGACATCAGGCGGGCGTGGTGGTGGCGCCAGGAGGCGCCGGTGTCGAGCAGGCCGCGTTCGCCGTGGACGAGGCTGTGCGCGGCGAGCACATGCTGCTTGGTCCAGCGGTGGAAGACGATCCAGCGCCACGGGACGGTGGCGAGCTCGGCTTTGGAGGTGGCGGCCATGACGATCTCGGTGGCGTGGGAGCGTCCGGCGCTGAGGTCGACGATGACGAGGTCGAACTCGGATTCGAGCCGCAGGAACAGGTCGACGCAGCGGTCGATGGTGTGGTTGTCGCCGGGGAACTCGCCGCCGTCGGAGTCGCCGGGGTAGAGCACGAGCTCGCCAGCGCCGTCGGGGCGGACGCGCAGCTCTTCGCGGTCGGTCTCGTCCCACACCGAGTGCCGTTCGGGCTCGGAGGCGTGGCCTTGGAGGTAGTCGTGGACGCCGGCGCCGACGGTGCCGTGCTTGAGCTCGTCGATGCTGAAGATCGCTCCGGCCGTGGGGGAACCGAAGTCGAAGTCCACATAGCACACGTTGCCGCCTTGGATGGCGCGTCGGTAGGCCAGGTTGCTGGAGGTGACCGAGCGGCCGGTGCCTCCTTTGTCGGAGGTGGCGAACAGGAGCATCGGTCACTCCCCCGTCTCGGCGTCGCGGCCGGCCGCGATGAGCCGGTCGAGGTCGATCAGGGCGCGGATGCCGAGCGCGAAGGCGGTGCCGGGCCGCTCGTCGACGATGTCCTTGGCGTGGCGGATGGTGGTGCCGACCGCCTGGATCTCCTGGGCGAGCGAGGGGCCGGCGGTGCCCGAGCCGCGCAGGAGCTCTTGGTCGTAGACGTGCTCGGCTTCGACCAGGAGCTGCTCGGCGAGGGACTCCAGTTCGCGGGAGCGGGCCGGTTCGGAGCCGGCGAAGCGGGCGGCGAGGACCATCGACTCGACGATGCGGATGGTGAAGTGCCAGGACGGATCGGTGAAGGTGGCCTCGATCTCCTCGTAGACCTGGCCGGGCTGGTCCCAGAGCTTGGCGGCCGGGCCGCTGCGGATGCGCCTGCGCTCCAGGTGGGACCAGACCTGGTCGGCCACGTCGAGCAGTTCGGCGCGGGCGTCGATGGTGTTGAGCAGGCTCGCGGCGTGGATGAGGCGCTTGAGCAGCAGGGGCGCGTAGTCGACCATGTGCCACACCATGGGCGGGCCGTCGAGCTTCTCGATGCCGGTCAGCTCGGAGGGGACGCCGGGGAAGTGCATCTGGAGGGAGCGGTCGCCGGTGAGGGCGCGGCGGGTGATGCGCCCGCGGTTGGCCAGTTCGACGAGGACCTCCCCGAGGCGGACGAGATCGTCGTCGCCGCCGCGGGAGGCGCCGAAGCGTTCGGAGGCGACGGCGCAGACGAGGAGGCTGTAGTAGTCGTATTCGAGGCCGTCGGTGGTACGCCAGGGGACGTCCTCGAGCGGCCATTTGGAGCCGCCGCCGAAGGAGGCGATGGTGGCCCAGTAGCGGCGGGTGATGTCCAGGCGCAGCTGGAGGGACTGGACGAGTTGCTGCTCTTCGTCGGAGAGCAGGTTGCGGCGCAGGACGCGCGGCGAGAACAGGGTGGTGATCGCCTCGATCGCGACGACGGTGAAGTAGAGGTAGGGGGCGTCCTGGGCGCGGCCGGGGCGCTGGGCGGCGCGGTCGGCGACGATGTCGATCTCGGGGGCCTTCTCGACGATGGACCAGGACCAGCCGATCTCGAACAGCTTGGTGGGGGCCTCGACGCCGGCGGTGCCGCCGGAGCCGACGGTGATGTCCTTGAGGGTGGCGATGATGCCGCTGGTCTGCTCGCGGAAGCGGCGGATGATGCGCTTGACGGGCTGGCCGTCGACGTTGATGAGCTCGATGAGCCGGCGGCCGGCGTCGTCGTCGGCGTCGAAGGCGGAGACGGCGAAGGAGCGGAGCAGGCCGGTGAGCGCGCCGACGAGGCGGCGGCGGACCATCGCCTCGGTGTCGTCGCGTTCCTTGATGAGGTCGAGCCGCCCGATCCTGTCCACTGTGGCGGAGAAGTCCATGAGGAAGGACAGGGCCGACAGGCACAGGGGGATGGCGAGCGCGAAGCCTTCGGTGACGTCGACGTCGCGCTGGGCGGCGCTGGCCTCGCGGGAGCGGTCGAGGCGGTGCATGTTGGAGCCGCCGGAGTAGTTGGGGACGCCCTCCTCGTCGGAGTGCTTGACCATGTAGTCCTTGATGATCCGCATGACCAGGCTGGGGATCTCGACGGCGTCGCCGAGGCCGCCGAGCGCGTCGAGGACGGCGTCGCTGGTGGCGTCGGGGTCGGCGTAGTTGAGTTCGGGCAGCTCCTGGGCGGGGTAGAGCAGGCAGAGCAGCTGCTGGGCGTCGCCGACGGCGTCGGATTCGTTGCGGCCGCCCCAGTGCCAGTACTTGTGGTGGCGGCCGTCCTCTTCGGTCACCGGCCGCAGGCAGTAGGCCACCTGGGCACGCCAGATGTCGAGCAGTTGCTGCCGAGGCTGCATCTTCACAGGGCCACCACCGATGCGTTCTGGTCTGTTCGGACTCGTTCACTATTACACCAGTCCGCCAATATCACAAGCCGCACAAGAGGTCTCACGGAACGAAGTTTGTCGCTTACCCGACAGGGAAAGACGCCGGGAGTCGGTGACGGTCCTCGCTCGCGGGCGCTCCGCACGGGTCACGGCTTCGCGTTCACGATCGCGAGACCGCGCCGCGGCGCGTACTGGAGGTCGGTCCGCTCCTCGGCCGACAGGCCGGTCTCGGACTCGTCGGGGAGCCGCGGGCCGGTTCAGGGCCGCAGTTCGTAGACGAGGCAGGGCACCTCGAGGCCGGGCACCGTCGTCTCGCGTTCGAGGGTCATGCCGAGCTTCTCGGCGACGCGGACCGAGGCGGCGTTGTCGCGGTGGATGCACGAGACGAGCCGGTCCATGCCGTGGTCCTCGAACGCGAAGCGGATCGCCTCGCGGGCCGCCTCGGGCGCGTAGCCCCGCCCCCAGTGGCGGCGTCCGATGCGCCAGCCCACCTCGACGGCGGGCAGGATCTCCGGCAGGAACTCGGGCACGGCCAGCGCGGCGAGGCCGACGAACTCGCCGGTCGAGGCGACGGTGACGGCGAGCGTGCCCCAGCCGTGCTCCTCCCAGCGGCGCACGGCCTTCGCGACGCCCTCGCGGGTCTGGGCGGCCGTGCGGGGCCGCCCGTCGCCGATGTAGCGCATGACCTCGGGGTCGGCGTTGATCTCGGCGCACGGTTCGGCGTCGGCCTCGGTGAAGGGCCGCAGGACCAGCCGTTCGGTCCGCAGTCGGACGCTCATCGCTTCGGGGGCTTCCCGAGCTGCGTCTTGACGTACCAGCAGTAGAGCCACACGGAGGCGAACACGAGGCCCGCCACGCCGAGCGCCCAGTGGATCGCCCAGCAGGCGATCAGGGCGGCCTGGACGACGGCCCCGGCGGGCCACACCCACGGGCGCCCGGCCATCCCGGCCAGCACGACGCAGGCGGCGGTCAGGACGAGGATCGCCGTGGTCGCGACGGTCGCGTCGTCGAGGAGGATCCACATCGGGACGATCGCGAGCAGCAGCGCCAGCGCCTCGAAGGCGAGCGCCATCGCGGCGAGGCCGCGCGCGGCCCGCTGCGGGTCTTTCAGTCCGCTCTGCTCAGCCACGGCGGCCCACCAGCAGTCGCCTGGCGTCGGCGACGGTGAACACCGAGCCGGTGATGAGGACGCCGCCGCCGCTCTCGTAGACGTCCTCGGCCTCTTCGGCCAGTTCGATGCCGCGCGCGATCGCGTCGGCCACGTGGGGCGCGACGACGACGCGCTCCTCGCCGAAGACCTCCGCGGCGAGCTTCGCGAGCGTCGCCGCCGGCATGGCCCGGTCGGAGCTCGACCTGGTGACGACGATCTCGTCGACGGCCGGTTCGAGGAGTTCGAGCATGTGGTCGGTCTCCTTGTCGGTGAGCATGCCGACGACGGCGACGAGTTTGCGGAAGTTGAACGACTCCTCGACGGCCTTCACCATAGCCTCCATGCCGGCCGGGTTGTGGGCGGCGTCGAGGACGACGGTCGGGGCGGTGCGCACGACTTCGAGCCGCCCGGGCGAGGTGAAGTCGGCGAATGCCTCGCCGACGATCCCCGCGTCGAGGGCCTTCGGTTCGCCCGCGCCGAGGAGGACCTCGACGGCGGCGAGCGCGAGCGCGGCGTTGTGGGCCTGGTATTCGCCGTGGAGGGGCAGGAAGAGGTCCTCGTAGCGGGCGGCCCTGGTCTCGACGGTGATCAGCTGGCCGCCGACGGCGACCTCGCGGGCGGTCACCGCGAAGCCGCGGCCTTCGGCGACGAGGTTCGCGCCGACCGCTTTGGCGCGGCGCAGCAGCGGCTCCATGGCCGAGCGCTCCTGCGTCGAGGTCACGAGCGTCGATCCTTCGTGGACGATCCCGGCCTTCATGGTCGCGATCTCGGCGATGGTGTTCCCGAGCCATTTGGTGTGGTCGATCGCGATGGGGCTGATGACGGCGACCTCGGCGCCGAGGATGTTCGTCGAGTCGGTCTCGCCGCCGAGGCCGACCTCGACGACGCCGACGTCGATCGGCGTGTCGGCGAACGCCCCCATGGCGAGCGCGACGGTCATCTCGAAATAGGTCAGGGACTCCTCGGAGCGGCCGTCGACGAGCTCGGCCAGCGGCGCGACCTCGTAGTAGACGGCGGCGAGCCGGTCGGGGGCGATGGGTTCGCCGTCGATGCAGATCCGCTCGGTGACGTCGTTCAGGTGCGGCGAGGTGAACATGCCGGTGCGCAGGTCGTGCCCGCGGATCAGCCGCTCGATCATCCGGGTGGTCGAGGTCTTGCCGTTGGTGCCGGTGATGTGCACGGACCTGAAGGCGCGCTGCGGGTCGCCCATGAGGTCGAGCAGTGCCTTGATGCGGTCGAGCGTGAAGTCCCAGCGGGAGAAGCCGCGGGCTTCGAGCGCGGCCTCGACCTGCGCCAGTTCGGCGTTCAACGTGTTGTCCCCCTATGGTGTGGGGCGGGCGCCGCGCGGCGTCCGCCCGCACTGTCTGCTGTCACGCGAGCCGCTCGAGCTGCGCGGTGACGCGCGCGATGTCGGCCTCGGCGGTGGCCTTGCGGGCGCGGATCTTGTCGACCACGGCGTCGGGCGCCTTCGCGAGGAACGCCTCGTTGCCGAGCTTCCCGGTCGTCCCGTCGAGTTCCTTCTCGGCGGCCTTGAGGGCCTTGGTGAGGCGGGCCCGCTCGGCGGCGACGTCGATCGCGCCGGAGGTGTCGAGCGCGACCGAGACCTGGTCGGAGACGGCGAGCTCGGCGGTCGGCTCGAAGCCCTCGGCGGGCGCGTCGAGGCGGACCAGCGACCGGATGAGCGGCTCCTGGTCGGCCAGTCCGGCCGCGTCCAGGCCGGTCAGGCTCGCGGCCACGGCCTGGCTGGGCTTGACGCCCTGGCCGTCGCGGAAGCGGCGGACCTCGACCACGAGGTGCTGGAGGGCGGCCACGAGGCGCTCGGCCTCGTCGTCGCCTCCGGCGGGTCTCGGCCAGGCTGCGACGGTGAGCGATTCGCCCCGCTCTTCGCCGCCGGTCAGCTCCAGCCACAGCTCTTCGGTGATGAACGGGATCACCGGGTGCAGCAGGCGCAGCAGCTGGTCGAAGACGTGCCCGAGGACACGGCGGGTCCCGTCGGCGGCCGCCCCGCCTTCGGCGAGGACCGGTTTGGTGAGCTCGAGGTACCAGTCGAAGACGTCGTCCCACGCGAAGTGGTAGAGCGCGTCCATGGCCTTGGCGTATTCGTAGTCGTCGAGGAAGGCGTCCACGGCTTCGACGGTGCGCGACAGGCGCGAGAGGATCCACCGGTCGATCAGCGACGGCTCGCTCGGCAGCCCGCCGTCGACGGTGGCGCCGCTCATGAGCGCGAAGCGGGTCCCGTTCCACAGCTTGTTGCAGAAGTTCCGGCTGATCTCGGCGAGCTCGATCGAGGCGGTGTTGTCGCTGCCGGGCTGGGCGTCGCGGGCGAGCATGAACCGCAGCGCGTCCGCGCCGTAGGTGTCGACGACCTCCAGCGGGTCGATGCCGTTGCCCGAGGACTTCGACATCTTCTTGCCGTGCTTGTCGCGGATGAGGCCGTGCAGGTAGACCTCCTTGAACGGGGCCCGCCCCATGGCGAAGGTCCCGAACATCATCATCCGCACCACCCAGAACATGATGATGTCGTAGGCGGTGATGAGCGTCGCGGTCGGATAGAACTTCTCCAGCGCGGGCGTCTCGTCCGGCCAGCCGAGCGTCGAGAACGGCCACAGGCCCGAGGAGAACCACGTGTCGAGCACGTCCGGGTCCTGCGTGTAGCCTTCGGGGGCCTCCTCGCCGGGGCCGACGCACAGCTCTTCGCCGTTCGGGCCGTACCAGATCGGGATGCGGTGGCCCCACCACAGCTGGCGTGAGATGCACCAGTCGAGGAGGTTGTCGACCCACGAGAAGTAGCGCTTCTCCATCTCCGGCGGGTAGATCTTCGTCTCGCCGTTCCGGACGGCGTCCCCGGCGGCCTTGGCGAGCCGCTCGACCTTGAGGAACCACTGCTTCGACAGGCGCGGCTCCACGACGGTGTCGCAGCGGTCGCAGTGGCCGACGGCGTGCATGTAGGGGCGCTGCTCCGCGACGATGCGGCCCTCGGCGCGCAGCGCGGCGGCGATCGCCGAGCGGGCCTCGAAGCGGTCGAGCCCCTCGAACGGGCCGTGCGCGGTGATGACGCCGCGCTCGTCCATGATGAGGATCGAGTCGAGGCCGTGCCGCTGGCCGATCGCGAAGTCGTTCGGGTCGTGCGCCGGGGTCACCTTGACCGCGCCGGTCCCGAACTCGGGGTCGACGTGGGCGTCGGCCACGATCGGGATGCGCCGCCCGGTGAACGGCAGCTCCACGGTGGTGCCGACCAGGTGCCGGTAGCGCTCGTCGTCGGGGTGGACGGCCACGGCGGTGTCGCCGAGCATCGTCTCCAGGCGGGTCGTGGCGACCACGATCGAGTCCTCGCCGGCGCCGTAGCGCATGGACACGAGCTCGCCGGCGTCGTCCTGGTGCTCCACCTCGATGTCCGACAGGGCGGTCATGCACCGCGGGCACCAGTTGATGATGCGCTCGGCGCGGTAGATGAGGCCCTCGTCGTAGAGGCGCTTGAAGATCGTCTGCACGGCGTTGGAGAGGCCGTCGTCGAGCGTGAAGCGCTCGCGGGACCAGTCGACGCCGTCGCCGATCTTCTTCATCTGGGAGGAGATGCGCTCGTGGTAGGTGTCCTTCCACTCCCACACGCGCTCGACGAAGACCTCGCGGCCCAGGTCGTGGCGGGAGACGCCCTCCTTGTCGGCGAGCTGGCGCTCCACGACGTTCTGGGTGGAGATCCCGGCGTGGTCGGTGCCCGGCAGGAACAGGGCCTCCTTGCCCCTCATCCGTTCGCGGCGCACCGCCGCGTCGATGATCGTGTGGTTGAGGGCGTGCCCCAAGTGGAGCTGGCCGGTCACGTTCGGCGGCGGGATCACCACGCAGTACGGCTCGCGGTCGGAGTCGTCGGCAGCCTTGAAGCGGCCGTCCGCTACCCACTGCTCGTAGCGTCGCGCCTCTACCTCTACGGGCGCGTACGTCTTCGACAGGTGGGTTTCCCGGGTCGGTGGCTTCTTCGCTGCGTCTGTCACGCTTCAAGTGTAAGGAGGCCGCCCGGCGGGAGTCGACGCGGTTTGGCCGGTGTCGCCCGCGACAATCCCGCCGGGTTCGGCTCAGCTTCTCTCGAGGACGCCGCGGGCCGCCGAGGCGACGTCGGTGCGGCCTTCGGCGACGTCGGCGGCGAGCTCCTCGCTGACCGCGAAGCGGCGTCTGAGCTCGGCGTCGACGGTCGCGCGGATCTCGGCGGCGGCCCGCTCGCGGCGCTTGGCGGCGAGCCGGTCGGCCCCCGAGAGCCAGTCGCGGTGCTTGGCGATCGCGGCGACGAGCTCGTCGACGCCCTCGCCGTCTTGGGCGACGGTCTTGCAGATCGGCTCGCGCCACTCGCCGGGTTCGCGTTTGACCAGGGACATCATGGCTCGCAGATCGCGCACGACCGAGTCGGCGCCGGGCCGGTCGGCCTTGTTGACGACGTAGACGTCGGCGATCTCGACGACGCCGGCCTTGACGGCCTGGATGCCGTCGCCCATGCCGGGGGCGAGCAGCAGCAGGGTCGTGTCGGCGAGCCCGGCGATCTCGACTTCGGCCTGGCCGACGCCGACGGTCTCGACGAGGACGACGTCGAAGCCGAGCCCTTCGAGCAGGCGCACCGCGGCGCCGGTGGTGGCGGTGAGGCCGCCGAGGTGGCCGCGGGTGGCGACCGAGCGGATGTAGACGCCGTCGTCGAGGGCGTGGTCGGCCATGCGGACCCGGTCGCCGAGGATCGCGCCGCCCGAGAAGGGGCTGGACGGGTCGACGGCGAGGACGGCGACGCGCAGCCCGGCCTCGCGCCAGGCGCCGATGAGCGCCGAGACGAGGGTGGACTTGCCGACACCGGGCGAGCCGGTGACGCCGACGACGGTGGCCGAGGCGGGGGCCCGTCCTTCGGCGAGGGCGGCGGCGATCGCGGGGGCCTCGTCCGAGTGGTTCTCGACGGCGGTGAGGAGGCGGGCCACGGCCCGGCGGTCGCCCGCGCGGGCCGCGGCCGTCAGATCGGCGACGCCCATCAGGCTCCCTTGAGGATGATCGCGTCGCCTTGGCCGCCGCCGCCGCACAGTCCGGCGGCGCCGAGCCGGCCGGGGGCGAGCTGGCGGGCGAGGCTCTGGACCAGCCGGGCCCCGGAGGCGCCGATCGGGTGACCGAGGGCGATCGCGCCGCCGTCGGGGTTCACGTTCTCGAGCTCGACGCCGAGCGTGGCGGCCGAGGCGAGGACGACGGCCGCGAAGGCCTCGTTGATCTCGACGACGTCGAGCTCGGCGACGGTGCGGCCGAGCGGCGCCAGTGCCGCGTCGATGGCGTTCGCGGGCTGGTCGAGCAGGGAGTTGTCGGGCCCGGCGACGGTCCCGTAGCCGAGGATCTCGGCGGTGTAGGCCCAGCCGTTGGCTTCGGCGACGGACTTGCGGGCGAGGACGAGCGCCGAGGCGCCGTCGGAGATCTGCGAGGCGCTGCCCGCGGTGATGGTGCCGTTCTCGGTGAACGCCGGGCGGAGCCGTCCGAGCGTCTCGGGCGTGGAATCGGGCCGGATGCCCTCGTCGGCGTCGACCAGGCCGCGTCGGGTCTCGACGGACGTGATCTCCTCGGCGAGGCGGTCGAGGGCCTTGGCGGCCCGCTGGTGGCTGTCGGCGGCGAAGGCGTCCTGGGCGGCGCGGGTGATGTCCTTGCCGGCCAGGTGGCGCTCGGTGGACTCGCCCATGGAGATGCCGTCGTAGGCGTCGGTGAGCCCGTCGTGGGCGAGGTGGTCGAGGAGCGTCGCGTCGCCGTATTTGAAGCCGCGGCGGGAGCCGGGCAGCAGGTGCGGGGCGCGGCTCATCGACTCCATGCCGCCGGCGACGACGACCTCCGCGGCGCCGCCGCGCAGCAGCTGGTCGGCCAGGCCGATGGCGCTCATGCCGGACAAGCACACCTTGTTGACCGACAGGGACGGCACGCGCATCGGCAGCCCCGCGGCGACGGCGGCCTGGCGGGCCGGGTTCTGGCCGCATCCGGCGGGCAGGACGTGCCCGAGGATGACCTGGTCGACGAGATCGGCGCCCAAGCCGGCGCGTTCGATCGCGGCCCTGATCGCGGTCCCGGCCAGGTCGGTGGCGGGGACTTCGGACAGGGCTCCGCCCAGCCGCCCGATGGGTGTGCGGGCGGCGGCGAGGATGACGCTGTTGTCGTTCATGCGGACCTCCGTTGGTCGAATACCCTCGATGGTATGACGTTTGCGGACGGAATCGGATTGCGGCGGATCGACCATGTCGGCGTGGCGGTGCCGGACCTCGACGAGGCGATCGACCTGTACGTGGGGACGCTGGGCGGCGAGGCCGTTCACCGGGAGGTCAACGAGGCGCAGGGCGTGGTCGAGGTGATGGTGGCCTGGCCGGACGGCGGCGCGCAGGTGCAGTTGCTGGCGCCCACCGGGGAGGACTCGCCGATCGCGAAGTTCCTGGACAGGCGGGGCCCGGGACTCCAGCAGCTCGCGTTCACCGTCGAGGACGTCGGGGCCGCCGCGGCCGCGCTGCGCGGCAGGGGCGCGACGCTGCTGTACGAATCGGCCCGGCCGGGGACGGCCGGCAGCCTGATCAATTTCGTGCATCCGAAGGACGCCGGCGGGGTCCTGGTCGAGCTCGTCGAGCCCGCTCCGGGGGCCGAGGCGGAGGCGGGGCGCTGATCGGCGGCGCTCGGCCGCGGGTCGCGGTCGGCCCGGTGCGCCGGACGCGGGCCGTGCCGGCGGGAGCGCCCGCGGCCGTCGCGGGCCCGGCCGCGAAGCGGCGCAAGGAGGGCAGTGTCGGGTTTCCGACGGCGGGGCTTCGCCTCGGCGTCGGGCCGCGCCGGAGCCACTGGCCGAGTTCCGCGCTGTTTCAACGGATTCGCCCGTTTTGCAACTGAAGTGACAGGTGAAGAGACCTCCACAAACCCCTGACCTTGCTGTCGACAGACCGCAGTGCATCTGCAACTATTAGGCCATGTCGCAGCAGCCCTCCAGCAGTACTTTTTTCGACAACGACCAATCCGTGCCGGAATTCCCCGTGCAGTTGCGGGGTTACGACAGGCACCAGGTGGATGACTACATCCAGAAGAACATGGCGAAGCTGACGCAGACCGAGCAGCAGCGCACCGAGGCCGAGCAGCGGATGACCGACGCCCAGCGCCGCCTCCGCCAGGCCGAGCAGCGCATCCAGGGTCTCGAGCAGCGCCTCCAGGAGCAGACCAAGCAGCTCGAGGAGAACTCCCGCCCCACGCTCTCCGGCCTCGGCACCCGCGTCGAGCAGATCCTCCGTCTCGCCGAGGAGCAGGCCAACGAGCACCGCGCCGAGGCCAAGCGCGAGACCGAGGGCATCCTGTCCGCCGCCCGCCTCGAGTCCCGCGAGATCACCGACGCCGCCCGCGGCGAGGCCCAGAACCTCAAGCAGAGCGCCGAGCGCGAGGCGACCACCTTGCGCACCAACGTGGAACGCGAAGTCGCCGAGCTGCGCACCAACGCCCGCCGCGAATGCGAGACGCTCCGCAGCGACGCCGAGCGCGAGACCAAGCAGCTGCGCACCGCCACCGGCCACGAGGTCGCCGAGCTGAAGGCCTCCGTCGAGCGCGAGGTCGCCACGATGCGCGCCACCGCCGACCGCGAGATCACCCAGCTGCGCGCCAAGGCCGCCCGCGAGGCCGAGGAGAAGCGCGCCGAGGCCGCGAAGCTGTTCGCCGAGGCGAAGGAGAAGCGCGACAAGGACCTCCAGGCCCTCGACCTGGAGCTGGCCGAGCGCAAGGAGAAGTCCGAGCGCGAGGAGTCCGAGCGCCACGCCCGCGCCGTCTCCGAGACGCAGAAGCTCGTCTCCGACGCCGAGAACCGCGCCCGCGACGCCGAGGAGCGCGCCAAGTCCGCCGAGACGCGGGCCGAGGAGAAGCGCAGCGAGGCCGACTCCTACGCCGAGGAGACCACGACCAAGGCCAAGCGGGACGCCCAGAAGGCCGTCGCCGACGCCAAGGCCGAGGCCGAGCGGCTCCTGTCGGACGCGAAGTCGGACGCCGAGCGCGTCACCAAGGATGCCGAGGACAAGGTCGCCGACCTCACGGCGAAGCGCGACGAGGTCCAGGCGACGCTGCGCAACATGACCCAGACGCTGTCGGGCATGATGGGCAACTTCCCCGGTGCGGACCTCGGAGACAAATCAGAGGACAAGTGACGTCCTTCCTCCCCGCGGAGGAAGTCCCGGTCGGGCCGCCGCTGCGCGGCGGCCCGGCGGGCGGGTTCCCGGTTCCCACCCCGCCGCTCGGCGGGGGTCTGCGCGCCGTGCCGGGCCTCCCGGTCTCGGTTCGGCGCTCCGCAGACGTTCGGCCGCGCCGGTTCCGCTGCGAAGCGGCCGCGTCCGTCCTTCGGTGAAGGCCGATCCCCGGCGTCCGCGTCTCGGTCGTGGTGCGGCGTCGCGGGCGAGGCGGGTCCGTTCCCGGGCCTTTCGCCGCGACGCGGGGCGGGTCTGGAACCGACCGCCGCCGACAACCCACGCCTCGGCTGTCACCGCTGCCCACGTATCATGGCCTGCGACCACATGAGGCGGATTCATGAACTAGCGGGCCCCGCCGTGCGCCCCACGGGCTTTTTGGCGGCGGACGAGTAAACCTGGCGAATCCGCGTTACCGTCGTAAATCAACGGCAGATAGAAATTATCTGGGCGTAGGCCGACGGTGGAGGAACCACACACAGCTTCGGCCGCGTCCCGTCACCTCCGGTCCCTTAGCCGGGGTGACGGGACGCGGCTCATGTGAGGATGAGCGTATGGCGCGTGACAACAAACTCAGCGACGACTCGGAACTGCTGACCGGTTTCGACGAGGGCCAGCCCATCGACCGCGGGTTCGAGACCGCGCTGCGCGGATACGACAAGCGGCAGGTGGACCGGTACCTCGCGACCATGCAGTTGCAGATGGACACGCTCGCCGGCGAGCGGGCCGAGGCCTTGGCGCAGATCGACCGGCTCGTGGTCCAGGTCCAGCAGTTGCAGACGCAGATCCAGGAGCTGCGGCGGCGCAGCGCGGCCGGCGACAAGGCCTCGTACCGCCACCTGGGCGTCCGGATCGAGCACATGCTGACGCTGGCCGAGGAGCAGGCCGCGGAGATCAAGGCCAGTGCGCACGGCGAGACCGAGGAGCTGCACCGGCACGCCCAGAACAAGCTGCGCGAGGCCGAGGCGCGGATCGAGGAGGCCCGCCGGGACTTCGAGACGACGCTGAAGGCGAGGCGCGCCGCGGCCGAGAAGGCCGAGGCGGACCGCCGGGCGATCATCGACGCCGAGATCAACAAGCGCGCCCGCGAGGCGCAGGCGATGGTCGACCAGGCGAAGGAGCGGGCCGCGGCGCTGGTCGCCGAGGCCGAGCAGGACGCCGAGAACAAGCGCGCCGCCGCTGACGAACAGACCCGGCAGCTGGTCGCGCACGTGGAGCGGCTGCGGGCCGAGGCGCAGCAGATCAAGGACGACGCGGGCGTCGCCGCCGAGCAGTCGGTCGCCGAGGCGCGGGAGAAGGCCGAGCGGATCGTGGCCGAGGCGAGGGCCGAGGCCGAGCGCCAGCGGGCCGAGCACGAGGCCGAGATGGCCCGCATGCGCACCGAGACCGTGGAGAACCTCGAGCGGTTCAAGCAGGAGACCGAGACGTTCGCGCAGACCGTCCGCGCCGAGGCCGAGAACGAGGCCACGCGGCTGCGGGCCGAGGCGGCCGATCAGGCGACCCTGGAGCGCACCGAGGCGGCCGACGAGGCCAAGCGGGTGCGGCAGGAGGCGCAGCAGCGCGTCGAGGAGGCCGCCGCGCAGGCCGAGAAGCTCACCAAGGACGCCGACGAGCAGGCCAAGCGGCTCACCGCCGAAGCCGCCGAGCAGGCCAGGAAGGTCACCGAAGAGGCCGAGGCGGCGGCGCTGCGGCTGTCCGAGGAGGCCGAGGCGGAGGCGAAGCGGCTGCGCGAGGAGGCCGCCGCCTCGGGCGAGGCCGAGCGCGAGCGGGCCGCCGCCGCGGCCCGGCAGCTCACCGAGGAGACCGAGGCCGCGATCGCCGAGATGCGCGAGAAGGCGACCGGCGAGGCCGAGCGAATCACCGCCGAGGCCGGGGCGCAGGCGAAGGAGCTGACCGAGACCGCCGACGCCGAAGCGAAGCGGCTGCGCAGCGAGGCGGAGTCCGACCGGCAGCGGGCGCAGGCCGCCGCCGAGAAGGCCCGCGCCGAGCTCGAGCAGATCGAGGCCGAGCGGGAGCGGCTGCTCGCCGACGCGAAGGCCGAGGCCGCCCGGCTGCTCGAGGAGAGCGAGCTCCAGGCGCAGCAGGTCAGGGCCAAGCACGAGGAGATCCTCTCCCAGGCCGAGAAGCGCGCCGAGACGGCGAAGCGGCGGGCCGAGGAGCTCTCCAAGGCCGCCAAGCAGACCGCCAGGCGCGACTCCGAGGCGATCCTGGCGACGGCGCGCGCGCAGGCCAAGAAGCTCCTTGAGGAGGCCCGCGGCACCGCCAAGGGCGGCGGTGGCGGGAACTCGAAGGGGACCGCCGCGAAGGGCGGCGAGGCCGACCGCTCGCGGCCGCAGAACCGCGCGAAGAACAACGGCCGCGGCAAGGCGGCGGGCCAGGACGGGCAGGCCAGCGACCAGGAGAGCGAGACCGCTCGGGTCTCCCCCTGAGCCGATGACGTGAAACGAGCCCCGCGGCGGTGCCGCGGGGCTCGTTCTCGTTCGGTCGAGCGGTTACTCGGCTCCGACCGGTTCGGGCTTCTTGTCCTTGGACTTGTCGTCGTCGGGGCCGGAGTCCGGCCCTCCTCCGCCCTTGCGCTTGGCTTCGCCGGAGCCGCCGGGGGTGGTGCCCACGATCGGCCCGGAGGCGCGCTTCTTGTTCCACACGTCGAAGAACACCGCGGCGAGCACGACGAGGCCGAGGACGACTTGGACGGTGTCGGTCGCGACGCCCAGGACGCGCATGCCCTGGTTCATCACGCCCATGACCAGGCCGCCGATGACGGCTCCGATGATGGTGCCGACGCCGCCGGACATCGAGGCGCCGCCGATGAACGAGGAGGCGATGGCGTGCAGCTCGAACATGTTGCCCGCGTCGGGCGTGGCCGCCTGGAGGCGGGCGGTCACGATGACGCCGGCCAGGCCGGCGAGCGCGCCCATGTTGACGAACACCCAGAAGGACGTCTGCTTGGTCTTGACGCCCGAGAGCATCGCGGCCTTCTCGTTGCCGCCGCCGGCGTAGATGTGGCGGCCGAACACGGTGCGGTTGGCGATGAACGTGTAGATCAGCACCAGCGCCAGCAGGATCCAGCCGATGAGCGGCAGGCCCTTGTAGGAGTAGAAGGTGTACGCGGCGACGACGATGACGGCGGCGAGCACGACGACCTTCGCCAGCCACGCGAGCTGGGAGGACCCGGCGATGCCGGCCCTGACCTCGCGGGAGCGGCTGCGCACCGCCAGGGCGACGTAGAGCGCCGCGCCGAGGATGCCGATGATGAGCGTCGGCATGCGCAGGTCGAAGCCGGCGATGGTGTAGCCGGAGGCCAGGTCGTTGTACGGGCCGGAGGTGCCGACGGTCTCGGCGCCGAGGACCTTGAGCGTCAGGCCGCGGAACAGCAGCATGCCGGCCAGGGTCACGATGAACGCCGGGATGCGCACGAACGCGATCCAGAAGCCCTGCCAGACGCCGATGAGGGCGCCGGTGCCGACGGCCACGAGGACCGCGAGGTACCACGGCAGGCCCCAGTCGGAGAGGGCGATGGCCGACACGGCGCCGCAGAAGGCGAGCACCGAGCCGACCGACAGGTCGATGTGCCCGTTGACGATCACCAGCATCATCCCGATCGCGAGGATCAGGATGTACGAGTTCTGCAGGATCACGTTGGTCAGGTTCAGCGGCGTGATGAAGTTCGAGTCCTGGAGGACCACGTCGAGGACCTGGAACAGCAGCATGATCGACACCAGGGCGATGATCATGCCGTAGGCGCGCAGGTTGATGTTGCGCACTGCCGTCCACAGGCTCGGGCGGGCCGCGGTGGTCTTGATGGTCATTGGCGTAGCTCTTCTCCCCCGCTGGCGGTCTCAAGGGTCATGAGACGCATCAGCTCTTCCTGTGTGGCGTTCTCGCGGTCGACCTGCCCGGTGATGTGCCCGGCGCTCATCGCGTAGATGCGGTCGCACATGCCGAGCAGCTCGGGCAGTTCGGACGAGATCATCAGGACACCTTTGCCCTGGTCGACCAGTTCCTGGATCAGCTCGTAGATCTCGTACTTGGCGCCGACGTCGATGCCTCGGGTCGGCTCGTCGAGGATCAGCAGCTCGGGCTCGGTGAAGACCCACTTGCCGAGCACGATCTTCTGCTGGTTGCCGCCGGAGAGGTTCCCGGCGAGCTGGTACACCGAGGGGGCCTTCACCCCGAAGTCGCCGCGCAGGCGCTCGGAGACGGAGGTGACCTCGTGCAGGTCGATCACGCCGTTCTTGGAGACCTTGTCGAGGCCCGGCAGGGTGAAGTTCTCGCGCAGGTCGTAGTCGAGGTGCAGGCCGTACTGCTTGCGGTCCTCGGTGGCGTAGGCGAGGCCGGCCTTGATCGCGTCGGAGACGCTGTTCAGCTTCAGCCGGCGGCCGTCGAGCGTGACGTTGCCGGTGATGTTGCCGCCCCAGGAGCGGCCGAAGACGCTCATGGCGAACTCGGTGCGCCCGGCGCCCATGAGGCCGGCGAGGCCGACGATCTCGCCGCGCGCGACGGTGAGCGCGGCGTTGTTGACGACGACGCGGTCGCGGTGCTCGGGATGGTAGACCGTCCAGTCGCTGACCTCGAAGAAGGTCTCGCCGATGTCGGGCGTGTGCGGCGGGTACAGGTGGGCGAGGTCGCGGCCGACCATCGACTTGATGAGGCGGTCCTCGGTGACCGCGTCGCCCGCGGTGTCGAGCGTCTCGATGGTCTGGCCGTCGCGCAGCACCGTGATCTCGTCGGCGATGGCGAGGACCTCGCCGAGCTTGTGGGAGATGATGATGCAGGTGACGCCGTCTTCGCGCAGCTGCCCGAGCAGTTCGAGGAGGTTCTCGGAGTCGGAGTCGTTGAGCGCGGCGGTCGGCTCGTCCAGGATCAGGAGTTTGACCTGCTTGGACAGGGCCTTGGCGATCTCGACGAGCTGCTGCTTGCCGACGCCGATCTTCTCGACGAGCGTCTGCGGGTGGTCGTGCAGGCCGACCTGGCCCATGAGGCGGGCGGCCTCGGTGTTGGTGCGGTCCCAGGAGATGACGCCGCGCCTGGTCTGCTCGTTGCCGAGGTAGATGTTCTCGGCGATCGACAGCTCGGGGACGAGCGCGAGCTCCTGGTGGATGATGACGACGCCCGAGTCCTCGGAGTCGCGGATGTTGCGGAAGCGGGCGGGCTCGCCTTCGAGTTCGATCTCACCTTCGAAGTCGCCGTGGGCGTACACGCCCGACAGGATCTTCATGAGCGTCGACTTGCCGGCCCCGTTCTCGCCCACGAGGGCGTGGATCGAGCCTCGCTTGACCCGCATGTCGACGCCGTCGAGCGCGAGTACGCCCGGGAATCGCTTGGTGATCCCCCTCATGCGGAGGATGTCTTCAGACATGACTGGTCCTAGGTGGATTCACGATGCTGCTCTGAGAGAGGTTCGGGGGCGCCCCGCGCGGGCGGGGCGCCCCGTCGAAGGGTGGTGCGCTTGCGGGCCCGGCGCTGCTACTGCTGGAGCTCGTCGAGGTACCCGGAGTCGATCACGACCTCCTGGTAGTTCTCGATGTCGACGCTCACGGGCTCCAGCAGCATCGAGGGCACGACCTTGACGCCGTTGTCGTAGGTCTCGGTGTCGTTGACCTCGGGCTCGTCGCCGTTGGCCACGGCGACGGCGATGTCGACGGTGGTGGCGGCCAGCTCGCGGGTGTCCTTGAAGACCGTCGAGGTCTGGCGGCCGTCGACGATGTACTGGATGGACTCGGCCTCGGCGTCCTGGCCGGTGACGACCGGCAGGTCCTCGAGGGTGTAACCGGCGCCCTCGAGGGAGGCGATGACGCCGCGGCTGATGCCGTCGTAGGGCGACAGGACCGCGTGGACCTGCGCGCTGCCGTAATGGGTCGAGAGGATGTCGTCCATGCGGGCCTGGGCGGTCGCGCCGTCCCAGCGCTCGGTCGCCACCTGCTCCATGTCGGTCTGGCCGGAGACGATGACCAGCTTGCCCTCGTCGATGTAGGGCTGGAGCTGTTCCATCGCGCCGCCGAAGAAGTACTTGGTGTTGTTGTCGTCCAGCGAACCGGCGAACAGCTCGATGTTGAACGGCCCCGCGGCGTTCTCCAGGTCGAGGGCGGTGACGATGTAGCCGCCCTGGAGCACGCCCACCTGGTGGTTGTCGAAGGTCGCGTAGTAGTCGACGTCCTCGGTGCCGAGAATGAGCCGGTCGTAGGCGATGACGGTGATGTCCTGCTCTTTGGCCTGGGCCAGGACGCCGTTGAGCGCTTCGTTGTTGATGGCGGCGATGACCAGGAGGTCCTGGCCCTGGCTCACCATGGTCTCAATCTGGCTGACCTGCGTGTCGACCTCGTCGTTGGCGTATTGGAGGGTGACTTCGTAGCCCTCCTCCTCGAACGAGGCCTTGAGGTTGTCACCGTCGAGGATCCAGCGCTCGGAGGTCTTCGTGGGCATGGCGATGCCGACCTTCTTGGCATCGCCGTCGCCGCCGCCGTCCTCGGAGGCGCAAGCCGACGCGGTCAGAGCGACCGCGGTGGCACCGATGGAACCGGTCAGCAAATGCCGTCGGTTGACGTTCATGTATTAGTACTCCTTCGTACCGGGCGTGGCGGTCCTGCGGACACGGCAACAGCCCTGGGGTCAAGACGTCATCGATGCTTCAACGTTTTTCCACAAGCGTCAACACCGGACGGGTCTCGTGTCCGAATCGTTGCATTTCCTCGTGACGAAAAAGCGACACTTGAACCCCTGCGGACACATCGGGCACCATGGTCGCACAGGGATTTGAGCGCCCGGCGCCGGTCGGTCACACGTTCGTGCCACATCCCCTTGGCCGACTACCACTCGACCGATTGGATGGGATAGCCTCACATTTGGTGGCAAATCACGCCAGCCGCTCGGACGAGCCCCACGAGGGAGGTGACCATGTCGAGCATGACGACCGTCGGCGCCGCCACCGTCGACCGTTTACTGCATCGCGACCCGGTTTGCAGCGTCTTCAGCGGCATCGTCGCCACTGACCCCACCACCCTCCTGTGCGTCACCGTCGCCCACGAGCGGGTCGACGGGTCCCGCCGCGAAGTCTTCCTCGAATGGGCCTCGAAGCTCACCGGCCTCGCCGCCCATCCGCACCTGTCGCCGTGCAGTGCCGTCGGGCTGACCGAGAACGGCCGCCCCTACCTGGCCGTCGGCGCCACGAGGCTCACCCTCGTCGACCTGCTCGCCGAGCAGGGTCCCATGCCGGCGGGGCAGGTGCGCGCCCTCGGCGTCGCGTTGAGCGACGCCGTCGCCGTCTATCACCGCGCGGGCCTCATCCACGGCGCCATCCAGCCCGGGCACCTCCTCGTCGGCCCCGGGCGCCTCCTCCAGCTCACCGCCTACGACGTCACCGCCCCGGTCCTGGCCGCGCCGCTGCCGCCGAGCCCCTACACCGCCCCCGAGCACCTCGACGCCGCCGTCGCGGGCGAGGTCGCCGCCAGCCCCGCCGGCGACGTCTACGCGCTGGCCACCGTCCTGTACGCCGCGCTCGGCGGGCGCCTGCCGTGGGTGCGGTCGGGCCGCGAGGACGTGGCCGACCCGCTCCTGCGCGCCGCTCCGGTCCCCCACATCCCCGGGGTCGACACCGAGCTGACCGACGTCATCGGCGCCGCCCTGCACGCCGACCCGCGCCGCCGCCCCACCGCCGACGCGCTGCGCGAGCAGCTCACGGCGATCGACCTCGGCGGGATGCGGGCCCCGGGGTACAAGGCCACGTCCATCGCCGCCGGGCTGCTGCCCCGCGGCGCGCTGCGCCCGGTCACCGTGTCGGTCTCGACCGAGCTCGCCCCGTACCGGCCGGGGCAGAGCCCCCGCGGGGGCCTGCGGCCGCGGCTGCGCAAGATCGGCACCGCCAGCGCCGGTGTGGCGCTCACCGGGGCGCTGCTCGGCGGGGCCGCGCTGGCGACGTACGCGGCGACGAACCCGGCCTCGGCGTCGGTGTGCTCGGACCAGGCGGCGCTGGGCGGGCGGATCAGCGAGCAGCTCGAAGGCGCCACCGTGGTCGACAGCTGGTGCGCCGGCGACCACTTCGTGGCGGCGACGGTGCGCTACCAGGGCGGTTCCGGCGGCGGCGACACGGCGCCGTCCGAGCGCCTGGTGTGGCGCATCGAGGGCGAGGAGTTCATCGCGGTCACCGACTGCTCGGACGCGTCCCTGCCCGAACCGATCCTCGAGTTCCTCGACTGCTTAGTCGCTCAGCACCGCGTCCGGTCCGCTACTCCTCGCGGTCGGGCGGCGGCAGGAAACCTCCGAAGGCGGCGACGGTCTTGTTCGCGTACGCGGAGGTGTCGCCGCGTTCCATGGGGCCGTCCCATTCGCGCGGGAGCGGGGCGCGCTCGGGGAGGATCCTGGCGACGATCCGGTCGAGCGCTTCTTCGGCCTTGCCGACCCACAGGTGGCCGCCGTCGGCGATCTCGACCACTTCGGCCTGGGGGACGGCGGCGAAGCGCCGAACGGCCTCGGGGTACTGGAGGTAGTCGTCGTTCTCGGGGACGAGCGCCAGGAGCGGGCGGCCGTCGGCGGCCCACTTGGCGAGGTCGTCCTCGGTGGAGTAGCGGAGCGGCGGGGACATGAGCACGGCGCCTTCCACGCCCGGCTCCAGGCCGTATTTCAGCGTCAGGTCGGTCCCGAAGGACCAGCCGAGCAGCCAGGGACGCGGGAGCTCGGCGAACTCGGCGTGCTCGACGGCCGCGGCGACGTCGAAACGCTCGCCGACGGCATTGTCGAACTCGCCTTCGCTCTTGCCCTGCTGGGATTCGGTGCCGCGGGTGTTGAAGCGGACGACCGCCAGGTTCGCCAGCGCGGGCAGCCGCCAGGCGGCCTTGCGGAAGACGTGGGAGTCCATCATGCCGCCGTGGGTGGGCAGCGGGTGGACGCAGATGATCGTCGCCTCTGGTTCGGCGTTGAGGGGCAGGGCGACCTCGCCGACGAGCCTCAGCCCGTCGGCGGTCTCGAGGGTGATCGCTTCCCTGCGGGCGGGCAGCATGCTCGCCGATCTGATGACAGCCATGGCGGCATTATCGCCTCGGGGAGGCGGTCATATCCACCTGCTGTGTCGGAGCTTGCAGTGCGCGGGCACCACCCCGCCCCTCTTCACCCGTAGTGCCCCGGGCGCCTCCGGTCGCGGGCGTTCCAGCAGCCGGTGTGCCAGTGGCGGCGGTCGTCGCCGTCGCCGCCGTCCGCCCAGGCCACGACATGCGGGGTTCCCGGTCTGATCATGAGGTCGCAGCCGGGGCAGCGGTAGGTCTTCTCGGCGGCCTCGCCGGTGATGCGGCGGAACTGGTAGCGGCCGCCCGGCCCTTCGACGGTGCTGGAGTCCGCGGCGGTGCCTCGCCTGCGCTCGGGTTCGCGCAGGCGACGGTTCTTTCGGGGCATCGGTGCCGGGCCCCTACGAGCGGTCGGTGTCGGCGCCGCCCTCGGTCGTGCGCTCGGCGGCGTTCGCCTCGAGGGCGGCCTCGCGATCGAGGCGCTCGTTGAGGCGCCGCACGTGCTTGTTCATCCCCCTGATCAGAAAGACCGTCACGACGACGAGGAACACGGTGATGAACAGACCGAGCGGCCCCGCGAGGGCCTGCTCTCGGTCCGGTCCGAATTGCTGTGCCAGGAACTCCACGCCTATAACGGTAGCTCCGGCGCTCACGCGTCCTGCAAGGCCGGGAGCCGCCAGTCGACCGGCTCACCGCCCTGCTCGACGAGGAGCTCGTTGGCGCGGCTGAACGGCTTGGAGCCGAAGAAGCCGCGGCGGGCGCTCAGCGGCGAGGGGTGCGCCGACTCGATGGAGGGCACGGAGCCCAGCAGCGGCTTGAGCTTGCGGGCGTCGGCGCCCCACAGGATCGCCACGGCCGCGCCGCCCCTCTCGGCGAGCGCCGTGATGGCCTGCTCGGTGACCGACTCCCAGCCTTTGCCGCGGTGGGAGGCCGGCTGACCCGGTTGGACGCTCAGGGAGCGGTTGAGGAGCAGGACGCCCTGTTCGGCCCACGGCGTGAGGTCGCCGTTGGCGGGCAGCGGGTAGCCGAGGTCGTCGCGGTACTCGTTGAAGATGTTGACCAGGCTCTTGGGCAGGGGGCGCACGTCGGGGGCGACGGCGAAGGACAGGCCGATGGCGTGGCCGGGGGTGGGGTAGGGGTCCTGGCCGACGATGATGACCTTGACGTCGTCGAACGGCTGCTGGAAGGCGCGCAGGATGTGTTCGGCCGCGGGCAGGTAGCGCCGCCCGGCGGCGACCTCCTGGCGCAGGAACTCCCCCATCTTCGCGACGTCGTCGGCGACCGGGGCGAGGGCCTTGGCCCAACCGGGTTCTACGAGTTCTTCGAGACTTTTCTGCATGGCTCAGATGCTAGAGCCAGGGACCGTCAAGAAATATCCCGCATCGCGCAGCACCGCAACGATTTCGGTCGCGTGTTCGGATCCTCGCGTTTCGATCGAAAGGTCCACTGAGACCTCGCCGACGCTCAGGCGCGGGTCGGAGCGCTGGTGGTAGACGTCGACGATGTTGCCGCCGTGGGTGCCGACGAGTTCGAGGATGGAGGCGAGGGCGCCGGGCCGGTCGGCGCAGCGCAGGTTGCAGCGCAGGTATCGGCCGGAGGCGGCGAGGCCGTGCTCGATGAGGCGCATGAGCAGGAGCGGGTCGATGTTGCCGCCGGAGATGACGGTGACGGTGGGGCCCTCGGCGCGGGCCGCGCCGCTCAGGAGGGCGGCGTAGGCGGTGGCGCCGGCCGGCTCGGCGACGAGCTTGTTGCGTTCGAGCAGGGACAGCAGGGCGACGCTGATGTCCTCCTCGGTCACGGTGACGATCTCGTCGACGAGGTCGGCGACGTGCGCGAAGGGCACCTCGCCGGGTTTGCCGACGGCGATGCCGTCGGCGATGGTGTGCATCGCCTCGAGGCGGACGGGCTTGCCGGCTTCGAGGGAGCCGGGGTAGGCGGCGGCGCCCTCGGCCTGGACGCCGACGACGCGGATGTCGGGGCGCAGCTCCTTCGCGGCGGCGGCGATGCCGGCGGCCAGGCCGCCGCCGCCGACGGCGGTGACGATGGCGGCGGTCTCGGGCAGCTGCTCGAGGATCTCCAGGGCGATGGTGCCCTGGCCGGCGACGACGTCGCGGTGGTCGAAGGGGTGGATGGGGGTCGCTCCGGTCTCCTCGGCGAAGCGGTGGGCCGATTCGAGGGCGTCGTCGACGGTGGCGCCGCCGAGGATGACGTCGGCGCCGTAGCCCTTGGTGGCGGCGACCTTGGGAAGCGGGGCGCCGGCGGGCATGAAGACGGTGGCCCGGATGCCGAGGGTGGCGGCGGCGAGGGCGACGCCTTGGGCGTGGTTGCCGGCGGAGGCCGCGACGACGCCGCGCCGCCGCTGCTCGGCGGACAGGCGGGAGACGCGCATGTAGGCGCCGCGGATCTTGAACGAGCCGGCCCGCTGGAGGTTCTCGCATTTGAGGTGGACGCTCGGCAGGGCGGGGTCGCGGGAGGGTTCGAGGGGCGTGCGGCGCACGACCGCTTCGAGTTCGGCGGCCGCCGCGCGGATGTCGGCGAGGGTAACGAGCTCGTTCACGCCTCCGATCGTAGTCAGGGCGCGGCGGCGGGCCGGGGTGCGGCGCGGCGGCCGGGAATGCCTTCGCGATCCTCGTTGGGAGGCAAGGGAATGGTGGGGCGCCGAGTAAGAGTGGGAGTGATGCGGCGAATGCGGAATCGCACCGTTCACTGAATGAAGGATCCTATAGGATATATATGCGTTTGTCGCGCACTTCCATGCAACCGGTTACAATACCCGGACCATCGTCCACTTACCCGAGAGTGGCGAGGCCCGAGCCCATCCGCACTGCTCAGACGGTGACACCTTCCGTAACCCGGGGTTTACCCCGAGCTAGACGGGTGGCCCCCGACACCCAGTGTGACCGCAAGGCTTAAGCTACGCCTAGTCAACCATGTCGATGAAACAGCTTCGCTCGGCGAACGCGAACCTACCGGTCCCCCTTTGAACCCCTGGAGTTAACGGTGACTGCTGTCACGCTGAAGAACGTCTCGAAGGTGTTCCCCGGCGAAACCCTGGCCGTGGACTCGCTGAGCATGGAAGTGAACCACGGCGAATTCCTCGTGCTCCTGGGCCCGTCCGGCTGCGGCAAGTCCACCGTCCTCCGAATGGTCGCCGGGCTCGAGGCGCCCTCGGACGGCGAGATCCTGCTCGACGGCGAATACGCCAATGATCTGCCCCCGCGCGAGCGCAATGCCGCGATGATCTTCCAGACCTTCGCGCTTTATCCGCATATGTCGGTCGGGGAGAACATCGGCTTCCCCTTGAAACTGGGCAAGAAGAACGGCGGGCAGAGCGTCCCCCAAGCGGTCGGCGATATGGCCGGCGCATTGGGCATCAGCGACCTGCTCGAGCGCAAGCCGGGGCAGCTCTCCGGCGGCCAGCAGCAGCGCGTCGCAATGGGGCGGGCATTGGTGCGCAGGCCGAAGCTGTTCCTCATGGACGAGCCGCTCTCGAACCTCGACATTGGACTCAGGGCCGAGCTGCGCACCGAGATCTCCTCGCTGGTGCGCCGCCACGACGCCACCACGCTGTACGTCACCCACGACCAGACCGAGGCGCTGACGATGGCCGACCGCGTCGCCGTCCTGCGCAAAGGCGTCCTCCAGGACGTCGGCACCCCCGACGAGATCTACGAGCGGCCCGCCACGATGTACGTCGCGGCCTTCCTCGGCACGCCCCGCATGAACCTGCTCGAGGCCCGCGTCAACGTCTACCTCGACCGCTACGTCGCCCTCGACTTCGGCGACCAGGAGCTCAGGCTGCCGTGGCACGACCTGCGAGGACGGGCCGTCGCCCGCTACCACGGCGAGAACATCGTGGTCGGCATGCGGGCCGAGGCGCTCGCTCCGGTCGCCGAGGGCCAGCCCGGGCAGTCCCTGCAGGGCCGCGTCCGCTTCTACGAGCACCACGGCCACGAGACCCTCGTGTTCCTCGACGTCGGCGCCACCGCGATCGTGCCCGACGGGATCGGCGACAAGCCCGACCTCGCCCGCAACGGCTCCAAGCCGCGCAGGCGCCTGACCGGCCTGTTCGCCGGCTTCGGCGCCGGCGTCGCCGAGCGGCGCCCCGACGAGGACACCGGCCCCATCCGCAAGCCCGCCGACCTGGTGTTCCGGCTGCCCCCGCACATCCCGATCTCGGCCGGGCAGCCGATCACCGTGGCCGTGCACATGGACGCGCTGCACTACTTCGACAAGTTCGGCAAGCGCATCGACGTCGGCTGGACGCAGCGGGCCTGAGACGCCGAAGCGCGTGCGGGGCCCGCGGGCCCGGCACGCGCTTCGGCGTCGTCGTTCGTTCGGGTCAGGCCTCGAAGAGCTCGGTGCCGACGATCTTCACCGACAGCTCCGCGCCGTTCGGGGCCTTGTAGGAGACCGTGTCGCCCTCCTTGTGGCCGAGGATCGCCGCTCCGAGCGCGGAGTCGGGGCTGTAGACGGTCAGGTCCGTCGTCGCGCCGATCTCGCGGGAGCCCAGCAGGAACTTCTCGGTGTCGTCGGGGTCGCCGTCGAAGGCGATCGTGACGACCGTGCCGATCTGGATCTCATCGCTGGCCTTGACCTCGCCGACCTTCGCTCCTCGCAGCAGGTCCTCGAGCTGGCGGATGCGCCCCTCCTGCTTGCCCTGCTCCTCCTTGGCGGCGTGGTAGCCGCCGTTCTCGCGCAGGTCGCCCTCCTCGCGGCGGGCGTTGATCTCGGCGGCCATCGCCGGACGGTTCGCGATGAGCTCGTCCAGCTCGCCCTTGAGGCGGTCGTAGGCCTCCTGGGTCAGCCACGTGCCCTGATTGCTGTCGGTAGCCATATGTTCCAAATCCTCCGAATATTGCGTTCCGTGCTGTGTCGGGTCCGCTGTGCAGCGGTGTGCGAGTAGCAAAATGCCCGCCGACCTAAGCGGTGCGGCGGGCCGAAGATGAGTAGGTCAGTCCGCCCGCCAACACCGCTGGACTTCGCCGGTGTTGGGGTCTCCCGTCACCGGCAGGGTGTAGGTCGTCTCGACCCGGGTCGCATCGCTCGCGGGAATCGCGACCTCCGCGGCGCCGACCTCGGCGCCGTCCATGTTCCGCGACCTGACGCGGCACACGGCGCCCTCGCCGGCCGGTTTGAACACCTCGAAGGTGACCGACACCTGGCCGGGCACCGAGTCGTCGTACGCCAGCAGGTTCGACGTGTACTCCCCGTGGCCGTACTGCTCGTAGAGGCTCCAGGAGACCCCGAGGCCCGCGGCGACCACCGCGGCGGTCAGGGCCGCGGTCACCGCCGGACGACGGCCGCGGCGCTCGCGGCGGCGACCGTAGCGACCAGGGGGGAAGGCGACGGCGTCCGGTGCGGACACGCGCTCGTCCCGGGTCTCGGTCTCAGTCATTCGGCCGCTTTCTAGCACAGAGTCGTCGGGCGGGGAAGAAACAATTATCGAGTATCGTTGCACAGAATGCCAGAGCCGACAACCTTCACACGGGTACGAGTCGGCCCCAGGCCACAGCAGCTGCATTTTGGCACCCACCAGTGAGGTCAACCGCCGTGTCGAACGCGTCCAACACCCTGCGCTTGATGTGCGTCCACGCCCACCCCGACGACGAGTCGAGCAAAGGCGCCGCCACGATGGCGCGCTACGTCCGCGAAGGCGTCGAGGTGCTGGTGGTCACCTGCACCGGCGGCGAGCGCGGCGACGTGCTCAACCCGAAGATGGACCGGCCCGAGGTCCAGGAGAACCTGCCGCGGATCCGCACCGAGGAGATGAACCGGGCCCGGGAGATCCTCGGCGTGCGCCAGCACTGGCTCGGCTTCACCGACTCGGGGCTCCCCGAGGGGTGGCTGCCCGACTCCGGCATCGCGCTGCCCGACGACGCCTTCTACCTCGTCCCCACCGAGAAGGCCGCCGCGCCGCTGGTCGAGATCATGCGCTCGTTCAAGCCGCACGTCGTCACCACCTACGACGAGGAGGGCGGCTACCCGCACCCCGACCACGTCAAGACCCACGAGATCTCCGTCGCGGCCTTCCGCGCCGCCGGGGACCCGGAGCAGTACCCCGACCGGGGCGAGGCGTGGCGTCCGTCGAAGCTGTACTACGGCCACGGCTTCGGCAAGGCGCGGGTGGAGGCGCTCCACCAGGCCATGGTCGACGCGGGCCTCGAATCGCCCTATGGGGACTGGCTCGCGGGCGACCAGGACTGGGCGAGGGACAAGAGCGGGCGGGTGACCACCCGCGTCGAGTGCGCCGACTACTTCCACATCCGCGACGAGGCGCTCAAGGCGCACGCGACGCAGGTCGACCCCGACGGCTTCTGGTTCGCCGTGCCGCGGGAGATCCAGCAGAAGGCGTGGCCCACCGAGGACTACGAGCTCGTCGAGTCCAGCGTCGCGTCCCGGCTGCCGGAGGACGACCTCTTCGCCGGACTGCGGTGACCCCACCGTCCCCTGTGGCCGAGTAGTGTCACGGGCGCCACAGGAGCGCTCCTCCGTCGCGTTCTCGATGCCGGAATGTACCGTCTCGCGCACCCTGCGTGCGGCGCGAACTGTCGGTCTCCCGACACCACGGTGTAATTCCTCGGAAAGTGCGGGAACGTTGTTGCAAGCGCACCGCCGCGGGATACCGTGCGAGGAAAAGCTCGTGCCGATGAACGGCTCGCGGGCTTCGCCATGAATGAGACCACGGGCGGGCAACGGCGGCGGCGGCAGAACGGAGGTGGAGCCATGGTCAGTCGCGAAACTTCACCGGCGCGGACGGCGTCGTTCGTCGGGAGTCTTCTCGTCGCCACGCCAACGCTGCAGGACCCCAACTTCGACCGGACCGTCGTGATCGGCGTCGGGCACGAGTCCGACGGCGTCCTCGGCGTCGTCCTCAACCGCGCCACCGAACTGCCGGTGGCGGACGTGCTCGGCGACTGGGGCGGCCTGGCGGGCGATCCCGCCGTGCTGTTCGAGGGCGGCCCGGTGCAGCCGGAGGCGGCCATAGCGCTGGGCTGGCGCAAGGCCGACGCGCCCGCCTCGGACGCGTTCCGGCCGGTCATGGGGCGGCTGGGGACGCTCGACCTCTCCCGGGACCCCGGCGAGGTCTCCCCGATGCTGGACGGGATGCGGGTGTTCGCCGGCTACGCCGGCTGGGTGCCCGGTCAGCTCGAGTCGGAGATCGACGCGGGCGCGTGGATGGTCTTCGACGCGCTCCCCACCGATCCATTCTCGACGAACCCCGAGGAGCTGTGGGCGATGGTGTGGAAGCGCCAGGGCGGCCTGCTCTCCGCGGTGGCGCACTTCCCCGCCGACCCGTGCCTGAACTGAGCCCCGGCCGGCCGCGGCGCCCTCACGGGCGCCAGACCATGAGGACGATGACCGCCCCGTAGAAGACGAGGTTGAGCCCGGCGAGGGCCAGCAGGCGGCCCCGGTGCTGCTCGAGCGTCTCGCCGTCGAGGACGCCTTCGGAGTCCAGGAGGTCCTTGCCGATGCGGGCCAGGACGCCGGGGATGACCGCGGCGCCGTTGACGAGGGCGATGACGTACAAGGTCGCGGCGATGATGAGCCAGGGGTCGGCGAAGGAGTACTCATCGCTCGTGGTGACGACGAGCGCACCGAAGGCGGCCGCGAGGAGCGTCAGCGCGTTGAAGGCCATGACGCGCCTGCCGGCGGTGTGGACGGCGTCGCCGTCGCGGGCGCGCAGCGCCCGCTCCCCCAGCCACGGCGCGAGCATGGCGGGGCCGACGAGGATCACCACGCTCAGCACGTGGAGGACCACCAGCGGTGTGTGCATACGGTGATCGTACGGACATATCCGGCCATCGTCGCCCGAACCGGTGATCGCGCGGTCTGGCCTCCGGCGCGCTTCCCTGCCATCATGAGTGCGTGCCGCGCGACCCCCGCGCGGCGAGGACGAAAGGCGGGACGCGGCGATGCGGAACTCCGAACTCGAACGGCTCGACGGGCTCCTCGGGACGTGGAAGCTGACCTTGTCGGACGCGTGGTTCCTCGAACCGGAGGGAACCGAGGTGTACGGCTCGGCCGTCGTCGAATGGCTCGGCGACGCCTTCGTGGTCGTGCGCTCCGAGCTCGACGGCGAGCTGGAGATCGCCATCGGGCGGAGCGACGCGCGGGACGCCTACACGGCCCTGTACCACGACGACCGGGGCGTGTGCCGGGTCTTCGCGATGACCTTCGACGGCTCGCACTGGACGCTCAGCCGCGAGGACCCCGACTTCCACCAGCGCTTCGTCGCCGATGTCGAACCCGACCGGATCGCCGGCCGCTGGGAGGCCTCGGAGGACGAGGGAGCGACGTGGCGCAAGGACTTCGACCTCACCTTCGAGCGGACGAACGAGCCGTGAGCGGACGCGGGCGGCTCGCCGCGGCGGCGGCCCTGTGCGCCGCGGCGCTGACGGTGAGCGCGTGCGGCGGCGAGGACCCGGACGACGGGGAGCGGACGCAGCGCCCGGCGCCGGAGACGTCGTACACCGAGGTCGAGTTCACCGCCGCCGACGGCGAGCAGCGGTCGGGGCGGCTGTTCGGCAGCGGCGAGACGGCGGTCGTGCTCTCGCACATGGGCAGGGCCGGCGACGGCCAGGACGACTGGCTGGCCTTCGCCGAGGACCTCGCCGAGGGCGGCTTCCAGGTCCTGACGTACGAGGGGCGCGGGGCGCTGTCCGAGGCCTGGAACGACGTGGCGGGGGCGGTGGACCACCTGCGGGAGGGCGGCGCCGAGAAGGTGGTCGCCGCGGGCGCCAGCATCGGGGCCATGGCGTCGCTGCACGCGACCGTCCACTCGGAGACCGAGGTCAACGGCGTGCTGTGGCTGGCGGGGGTGCTGAACAACAGCGGCTACGCCTTCGCCGAGGCGGACGTGTCGGGCATCGCCTGCCCGGTGCTGATCGCCTCCGGCGAGGACGACTCCTACGGGGCCGGGGACGACGCCGCGAAGCTGCACGAGTGGACCGCGGGAGTCAGTGAGCTCGTCCTCGTCGACAGCAACCGGCACGGCACCGACATCCTGATCGAGGAGGAGGCGGCCGTCGCCGAGGAGCTGCACGGGGCGATGACGGACTTCCTCGGGCGCGTGGCGGAGGAGCCGGCGGCGGTGTGTTGAGGGCGGCGGCCCGCCCGCATATGGAGAGCGTTTTCCGGTACTGTCGTAGGTCGATGCCTCGGCGCGTCGCGGCCATGCCGATCGAGAAGGGACCCCCCATGGACCAATCAGACCGAAGCGACGCGGCCCGGCCGCGCGTGATCAACGACAACGGCGCCTGGTGCTGGTTCCAGGACGAGCGCGCGATCGTCGACGCCGAGTCGCAGACGCTCGTCGTCGGCTCGATCGCGGCGGCGGAGGGGCCGGGCGGCGAGGCGCGCTCGGGCAACGTGGAGCTGACGGTCGTGGACCTGCGCGAGGGCACCGGCACGGTCGTCGTCCTGCACGAGCGGCTCGAGGTCGACGACCACGACGTGCCGGCGCTGTGGCGGCGCTCGGACGGCCGCTGGCTGGCCGTGTACACCAGGCACAAGACCGACGACCTGACGCGCTGGCGGATCAGCGAACCGGGCGACCCGACCAGGTGGGGCGAGGAGCGCGTGTTCGACTGGAGCGGCCTGACCGAGGGCCGCGGCGTCACCTACTCCAACCTCCGCGCCGCGGGCGGGCGGCTCTACTGCTTCGCCAGGGCCGTCAACGACGACCAGTGCGCGCTGGTCTCCGACGACGAGGGCGACACGTGGGCTTACGCGGGGAAGCTCTTCACCAGGCCGAAGGTCGGCTACGTCAACGGCTACACCCGCTACGCGGGGGACGGGGACCGGATCGACCTGGTCACCACCGACCACCACCCGCGCGACTTCGACAACTCGATCTACCACGGCTACCTGGAAGGCGGCGCGCTCCACCGCAGCGACGGCAGCGTGCTCGACCCGGCGGCGCTCGAAGGCGAGGCGCGTTCGCAGGAGCACCTGACGACCGTGCTCGCGGCCGGCTCGGTGTGGGAGGGCATGCGCATCTCCCACTGCTGGACCACCGACCTCCGCCGAGGCGGGGACGGGAGCGTCGCCGCGGTCCTCACCGCCCGCGCCGGCGTCGACCCCGAGGAGCGCTTCTTCCGCGAGCGGCCCGTGCCGGACCTGCGGTTCTTCTACGCGCGCATGGCTCCCGGCGGGGAGTGGACCGTGCACCCGCTCGCCCAGGCCGGGCCCGGCCTGATGCCGCACGAGGAGGACTACACGGGCCTGGCCGCGATCGACCCCTACGACCTGGACTCGGTCTACGTCTCCACGTCGGTCGACCCCCGCGACGGGTCCGCGCTGGCGCACCACGAGATCTTCCGCGCCCGCACCGCCGACGAAGGGGCGACGTGGAAGTGGAGTGCGGTCACCGAGGGCTCCGAGGTCGAGAACCTGCGGCCGATCGTGGCGCCCGGCGACGCGGGACGGATCCCGCTGCTGTGGTTCCGCGGCACGATGACCGCCTCCCAGCACTACGACTGCGAGGTCGTCCTCCTCGATCTGCCCCGCTAGCGCGGCGCCTGTCCGGTGGACCAGGCCCAGGCGGCGATGCCGACCCGGTTGGCGACGCCGAGTTTGCGCTGGATGTTCGCCAGATGGTTCTTCACCGTCCCGGCGCTGATGAACAGCTCGGACGCGATCTCGCCGTTGGTCAGGCCGCGGGCGACGAGCCTGACGACCTCCAGTTCGCGGCCGCTGAGCGGCGCCGCCGCGCTCGGCGGCGGCGCGGGCGGCATCAGCGTGCGCAGCAGCCTGACCGTGATCTGCGGGCTGATCAGCGTGTCGCCCGACATCGCGGCCCGGACGGCCTCGACCAGCAGGGTGGGCCCCGAGCGCTTCAGCAGGTAGCCGCAGGCTCCTTCCCGCAGCGCCGTGTGGACGTACTCGTCGAGGTCGAAGGTGGTCACCACGATGACCCGCACGGGATCGGCGGCGCCGGGGCCGGCCAGCGCGCGGGTCAGCTCCAGGCCGTCGAGGACCGGCATGCGGATGTCGGCCAGCACCACGTCGGGCCGCAGCAGCCGCGCCTGGTCGAGGGCGCTGCGCCCGTCGGCGGCCTCGGCCACCACCCGCATGTCCGGCTGGGCGTCCAGCACCATCCGGAACGCCTCGCGGACGCCGTCCTGGTCGTCGGCCATCAGGATCCGGATCACGGCGCGGTCTCCTCTTCGGTGCGGGCGGGCAGCGGCAGCTCGACCGTCACGCGCCAGCCGCCGCCCGGCCCGGCACCGGCGTCCACGGTGCCGCCGAGGCTCGCCGCTCGTTCGGCCATGGCCGCCAGGCCCATGCCGGTGGACGATCGCGCTCCGGCTCCGGTGCCACCGCGGCCGTCGTCGGCGACCGAGACGCGGAGGCGGCCCGCGGCGTCGCTCAGTTCGATCGCGACCTTCGTGGCCGAGCGGGCGTGGCGCCGCACGTTGGTCAGCGCCTCGACCACCGCGCGGTGGGCGACCGCGGCGCTCTCGCGGCCGACCGGGCCGCTCAGGCGCCGGTCGACGGTGACGTCGAGCCGTTCGGACTCGGTGAAGCGCCGCGCGAGCTCGTCGATGTCGTCCAGTCCGGCGACGGGGGCGCGGGCCGCGTCGCCGTCGTCGTCGCGGAGCATGTGGACGGTGCGGTCCATCGACTCCAGGGCGCGGATCCCGGCGGTCTCGATCTGCTCCAGCAGCTTCGCCAGCTTCGGCTCTCCGGCGGCCAGGACCGCACGCCCCGCTTGGGCGCGGGCGACGATCTCGCTCACGTCGTGGGCGACGAAGTCGTGCAACTCGCCGGCCAGGCGCAGCCGGTGCTCCCGGCGGGCCGCGTCCGCGGTCCGCTCCCGTTCGGCGGCGCTCCAGCGCAGATACCACGCCACGGCCCCGGCGACCAGGGCCGGGACCAGCCACAGGGCGCTTCCGGCCAGGTGGGCCAGGAAGTGGCCGTCGATCGGCATGCGCTGCACGATCAGGGCCATCGCCAAGGCGGCCGTCGACGCCGACCACGCGGCGGCGCGCGGCGGGGACCACCGCACCGGGGCGTAGACCAGGACCATGAGCATCGCCGGTTCCAGCAGGATCCACAGGCCGGTGACGGCGTCGGGCTCGGCGGCGGGATCGGAGCCGCCGAGCCGCACCAGCGCGGTCAGCGCGATCGAGACCGCACCGGCCGCCGCCACCGCGAGGGGCACGAGCCCGGGGCCGCTCGGCCCGGCCGCGAGGACCACCGCGACCGCGAGGCCGGCGGCGATCGCCCCGGCCATGAGCGGGGCCGGGTCGGCGGGCAGACGCACCGCCCCGATGAGGAGGGCGAGCGTCCCCGCCGCCGCTGCCAGCCGCCGTCCGATCACGTACCGAGCTTAAGCGCCGCCGGGCGCGGGCGCGATGTGCCGATCGGCCTATGCGGCCGGGGCGCGGGGGCACCGAACCCGCCGATCGGCACATGGTCTTCGGGAGCGGCCGATCCGAGACTTGAGCCATGAGAAGCACATGGCACCGATGGATCGGTTACGCAACGGCCGCATGGACGCTCGCCTACGGCGCCCTCGGTCTCCACTGGACGCTCGGCGGCGGCGGATTCCCGTTCGGGACCGGCGACGCCGAGCTCATGGCAGAACGCGACATGGCCCTCAAGGTCTCGTTGCTGGGGCACGCGACTCCCGAGGCGGCCGGGCCGGTCATCGCCGCGCTCGGGGCGGCGGGGGCCGTCGCCGCGGTGCTCATGGCGCGCGGCTGCGCCAAGGGCCCGGCCCGGTGGCTGCTGCCCGCGTTCGCCTGGACGATCGCGGTCGGCCTCACCGTCCTCATCCAGGACTACCGCACCCTGCTCGTGGTCGCCTACACGCCGATCATGATCATCGTCAAGCCGTTCACCGACTGGAACGAGGCGTTCTCGTGGGGGGACCTGTACCTCATGCCGCGGGTGAACCTGCTGGTGTGCCTGCTGGCGGGCGTCGCGTGGGCGCTCACCGCCGTCGCCTACCGGCGCAAGGTCACCGGGAGCTGCGTCACTTGCGGGCGCGGCGAGGACGACCGGCCCTCGCTGCTGGACCGGTGGGGCGGGCGCGCGACGTGGATCGCCTTCGCGGCGCCGATGCTCTACTGCGCCACCAGGTGGGCGTGGGCGCTGGGCTTCAGCCTCGGCATCGACCCCGAGTACTACCGCGAGGGGCAGGAGACGGGCCTGTGGTTCGCGGGGGCGGCGCTCGGGACCTTCGGGGCGCTGGGCGCGGTGCTCACGCTCGGCCTGGTCCAGCGCTGGGGCGAGGTGTTCCCGCGCTGGATGATCGGCCTGCGGGGGCGGCGCGTGCCGCCGATGCTGGCCGTGGTCCCGGCGGTGCTGGTGTCGGTGCTGATCACCTCGGCGGCGGGCATGTACATCCGCCTGGTGGCCATCGACGGCGTCACGGCGAGCACCTGGCCGCTCACCCTCCCGGAGGTGTTCTGGGCGGTCTGGGGCGTGGCGCTGTTCATCGCGGCCATGGCCTACCACCGGCGGCGGCGCGGCGCCTGCCGCGAGTGCGGCCGGGGCGGCGCCTCAGTCGCCCGTCCAGGGTCGGAGTTCGTCGGGGTTGCGCGCTGACCGGACGTGCCCGACTCGGTCGTCGGCGATGCCGAAGGCAATCACCGCCACGGTGGTTCCGTCCACCTGGGCCACCAGGCCGGGCCGGCATCACTTCGCCGCCGCGCCGCGCCGCCTGCGGTAGGCCCGCTGGCGGCACGCCGCACTGCAATAGCGGGCGGGGCGGCCGGGCCCGGCCGTCGCGAGCGGCCTGCCGCAGGCGCCGCAGACCGGACGAGCGGCGTTACGGTTCTCGGCCGCGCCGGCTGATTCGTCACGGATCTTGCGGTCGTTCGCGGGATTCGTCACCGCCTCGCCCGGCCGCAGCGCCGCGATCGCGAGGGCGGTCATCGGCGCGAGGCGGCTCGGGTCCTTCTGCAGGCGCTGCATGGCGACGCAGCCGGTGAACAGCAGCTGCACGTCGGCCTCGTCGAGCTCGGGCCGGACCGCGCCGTCGCGCTGGGCGGCCGCCAGCAGGGACCGCAGCGCGGCCTCGAAGCGGCGGCCCGAGCTCAGCAGGGCCGCGCGGGGCCAGCCGTCCTCGGCGTCGAGCAGCTCGCACAGGAGCTTGTTGTCCGGCGCCGAGGTGATCACCTTCGTGACGAAGTCGAAGAACGCCGCTCCGGGGTCCTCGGCGTCGCCGTAGGTCTCGGCCAGGCGCACCAGGCCCTCGATCCGCTGCGACATGACCGCTTCGAACAGGGACTCCTTGGTCGGGAAGTGCCGGTAGACCGTGCCGGCGCCCACGCCGGCGCGGCGGGCGATCTCCCCCAGCGACACGGCGGCGCCTTCCCGGGCGAAGGCCCGGCGCGCGGCGTCGAGGACTCTGGCCCGGTTGCGGCGCGCGTCGGCGCGCGAGCGTTCGGAGGCGTCTTGGACGGGCACGTTACGAATCCTCTCGTCCGCGGGCTTGATGGGCCCGGCAGCGGGTTCTAGCGTGGCGAAGCGGGTCAGCCGACCCGATTCTATCCGCGTCAAGGAAGAGGACGACATGACTGCTCACGACAAGCCCATCCTGGTCACCGGCGCCACCGGCAAGCAGGGCGGCGCCACCGCGAGGCGGCTGCTGGACGAGGGCCGGGCGGTCCGCGCGATGGTGCGCGACCCGGCGAGCGCGGCGGCCCGCGCGCTGGCGGAGGCCGGTGCCGCGCTGGTGCGCGCCGACTTCGACCGCCCCGAGACGCTGGCGGACGCCGTGGCGGGCGTCGGCGGCGTCTTCGCGGTCCCGCCCGCCGCTTTCCGGCCGGACGGCTGGGACGTCGACCTCGAGGCCGAGCGCGGCGAGCGGCTGATCGAGGCGGCGCGCGGCGCGGGCGTCGAGCACGTCGTCTTCACCTCGATCGCCACCACGACGGGGCCGACGATCCCCGGCACCGCCGGCAAGGAGCGCATCGAGGCGGCGCTGCGGGGCAGCGGCATGCGGCACACCGTGCTGCGCCCGGTCAGGTTCATGGAGAACTACCTGTTCACCGACACGCCGGTGGACGGCATCCACGGCGGCGTCCACCGGCACCTGTTCCGCGCCGACCGGCCGATGCAGGTCATCGCCGTCGCCGACATCGCGGTCTTCGCCGCCCTGGCCTTCGCCGACCCCGACCGCTACGACGGCGAGACGCTCGAACTGGCCGGCGACGCCCCGACGCCGGTCGAGGCCGCCGCGGCGGTCGGCGCGGCGATCGGCGCGGAGGTGCGCTATGAGCGCGTCACCGCCGAGGAGGCGAAGGCGCTCGGCGAGGAGATCGTCCAGACCTGGGAGCTGCACGAGGCCGGGCACGCCTGGAAGGCCGACATCCCGGCCCTGCGGCGGCTCCACCCGGGCCTGCGGACGCTGGAGGACTGGCTGGCGGAGGGCGGCGCGGACGCGATCGGACGGCGCTGAGGCCGGGGGCGGCGGCGGTTCGGTCGCGGCCCGGTCCCTCACTCGGGGTGCGGCGCCCGCAGTTCGCGCGTGACCATCTCGACCAGGTCGTCGACGTCGGCCTCGGCCATCGGCGCTCCGGTCATGCCCATGCGGTGGAGCAGCGTGCCGACGACGACGTCGATGACGAACAGGAGGCGGCGCTCCGGCTCGTCGACGGCCTCCTTGAGCGCGCGCAGGTAGGGGGCCTGGAACCGTTCGGCGAGGAGCCGCCTGAGGGCGGGGTCGTTGACGGCGTCGGTGAACACGCCCGCGAAGGCCGCGCCGACGCCGGGCTCGCCGATCTTCGCCGCGCCCCAGCGGATCGCCGAGGACAGGATCGCCTCGCGGTCGTCGCCTTCCAGTGGGAGCGGGCCGAAGGCGTCGAGGAGGCAGTCCACGATCAGCGCTCCCTTGGAGAGCCACCGGCGGTAGATCGTCGTCTTCGCGACCCCGGCCGCCGCGGCGATGCGGTCCATCGTCGCGCCCGCGTAGCCGAGCTCCCGGACCGTGTTCAGCGTCGCGGCGAAGACGGCGGCGTCGATGCTGGCGCGGGGGCGTCCGGGTCGTCTGGCGGGCGTGCTCGCTCGAGGCATGGCACCACGATAGCAATTATGCTACCTTCGGTATCGATACTTGGAGTAGCGAAACCCTGATGAAGGAGGAGCCATGAGCGCCACCACTCGCGCCCAGCGGCCGCCGCTGGGCGTCCGGCTGCTGTACGGGCTGCGGAGGGAACCGGACCCGTCGACGGTGACGCCCGAGGAGCTGGCCGCCGCCAGTGAGGCGCAGAACCGCCTGGCGGCCTCCGGCGTGATGCGGCCGTTCATCGGATTCCCGGCCCGCGGGGTCGCGATCGACTGGCGGCGGGTGGAGCTGCCCGACCGGGCGGTCCCGGTGCGGGTCCACCGGCCGCCGCGCCGGAGCGGCGGCGCGCTGCCGCTCGTGGTCCACGTGCACGGCGGCGGATTCGCGGGCACGGCCGCGCAGTGCGACTGGGTCGCCAGCCACGTCGCGGCCCGGCTGCCCGCCGTGGTCGTCTCGGTCGAGCACCGGCTCGTCTCCTTCGACGTCCCGATGTCGGCGGCCGTCGACGACGGCTGGGACGTGCTGCGCCACATCGTGAAGCACGCCGGGGAATGGGGCGTCGATCCGGCGCGGGCCGCCGTCTTCGGCGAGAGCGCCGGGGCCCTGATCGCGGCTCTGGCCGCGATCCGGGCGCGGGACGCCGCGCTGCCGCTGCGGGCGCAGGTGCTGGTCAACCCGTGCGTCGACCTGACGTCGACGGCGCTCGACTACGCCTCGGTGAGCGAGCACGCCGACAGCCCGACGCTGACCGCGGAGCGCTTGGAGCTGTTCCGGCGGCTGGCCGTCCCGGAGGGCGCGGACGCCGGAGCGGTGTCGCCGCTGTACGCCGAGGACCTGAGCGGGCTGCCTCCGGCGCTGGTGGTGGTGCCGGTGCTCGATCCGATCGCCGACCACGGGCGCGTGTACGCCGAGCGGCTGAACGAGGCCGGGACGCCCGCGCGTCTGAGCGAGCACCCGCGGGCCGGGCACGCCTTCATCAGCATGCCGGGCCTGGTGCCGCAGGCCAGGGCCGCGCGGGACCGGATCGTCGGCTTCCTGCGCGAGCGGCTCGGGTAGCGCCTCCGGACCCGCATCCGCCGATCGGTTGACCGGCGGGATCAACCGCTTCCTCCGACCTTCGAGCGATGCCGCCGCCCGCCCGCCCTGCGAGTGTGGAATCCACACGAAGCAGGGAGGCCGACATGGCGTTCATAGAAGTCAGAGACCTGGTCAAGAGCTACGGCAGCTTCAGGGCCGTCGACGGCGTCTCGTTCACAGTGGAGGAAGGGGAGATCTTCGGAATCCTCGGCCCCAACGGCGCGGGCAAGACCACCACCGTCGAATGCATCGAGGGCCTGCGCGAGCGCGACTCCGGCTCGATCTCGGTCATGGGGCTCGACCCCGAGAAGGACGGCCCGGAGCTCAAGCAGATCCTCGGCAGCCAGCTCCAGGAGAGCCGACTGCCCGACAAGCTCCGCGTCGACGAGGCCCTGGACCTCTACGGGTCCTTCTACCGGCGGCGCGCCGACCCGAACCGGCTCATCGACTCGCTCGGCCTGGGCGCCAAGCGCAAGACGCCCTTCGGCAAGCTCTCCGGCGGGCAGCAGCAGCGCCTCTCGATCGCGCTGGCGCTGGTCGGCGCCCCGCGGGTGGCCGTGCTCGACGAACTCACCACCGGCCTGGACCCGCAGGCGCGGCGCGACACCTGGGACCTCATCGAGCAGGTCCGCGACTCGGGGGTCACGATCATCCTCGTCACCCACTTCATGGACGAGGCCGAGCGGCTCTGCGACCGGCTCGCCATCATCGACTCCGGCAAGGTCGTCGCCCTCGACACCCCCGGCGGGCTCACCGCCGGCGTCAGCGACGAGCAGCGCGTCCGCTTCCGCCCTTCGGCGCCGTTCCCCGACGCGCTGCTGCTCGAGCTGCCCGAGGTCGCCGAGATCGCCCGCAGCGGCCCGCAAGTGGTGGTCACCGGGCGCGGCAACCTGCTCCAGGCGGTCACCTCCGTCCTGGCGCGCCACCACATCGTCGCCGCCGAGCTGCGCGTCGAGCAGCTCAGCCTCGACGACGCCTTCGTCGCCATCACCGGCAAGTCCCTCGAGCACTAGGAGACCTCTGATGTCATCACTCGCGAAACTGATCCAGACCGAGGCCCGGCTGTACGCCCGCGATCGCACGTCGCTGATCCTCGGCCTCACGCTGCCCACCGTCGTCCTGATCGCACTCGGCATCATCCCCGAGCTACGGGAATCCTCCGAGGACTTCGGCGGCGTCCGCTTCATCGACTACTTCGCGCCGTCCCTGCTGGTCGTGTCCGTGGGGGTGATCGGCCTGACGAACCTGCCGGTGATCATGGCGACATACCGGGAACGGGGCGTGCTGCGGCGCATGCGGACCACGCCGGTGCACCCTGGCAAGCTCCTGTTCGCGCAACTGCTCGTCAACCTCGTGGCGGCCCTCGTCTCCGCCCTGCTCCTCATGGCGGTCGCCCGGATCGCCTACGACGTGCCGATGCCGGAGCACCCGCTGGGCTTCGCGATCGCCTTCGTCCTCGGCATGGCCGCGGTCTTCTCGCTCGGTATGCTGGTGGCGGCGGTGGCCCCGACCGGCAGGACGGCCACCGGCGTCGCGATGGTGATCTTCATGCTCATCATGTTCTTCGGCGGCGTGTACCTGCCGAGGTTCATGCTGCCGGAGGCGGTCGCCACCATCGGCGACTACACGCCGCCGGGGGTGCAGGCGCTCCTCGACAGTTGGAGCGGCACCGCCCCCTCAGCAGTGCAGCTGCTCGTCATGGGCGCGACCGCGCTGGTGGTCGGAGCGCTCTCGGCCCGGCTGTTCAAATGGGAGTGACGGATCATGGAGCAGAAGTCGCGGACCGCTGACGAGATCGCGGAGCGGCACTCCAGCCTCGACCGCCTCTACGGCCGGACCATCGAGTGGATGCCGTACGCGACCCTGGCTTTCAGCGCCGCGTTGAGCCTGCTGGTCTCCGAGCCGCCGCTCCGTTCGCATCTCGTCACGCTCGGCCTCGTCGCCGTCACCGCCGCATGGGTGTACGCCATGTTCACCCGCATCCCGTCGAAGGAGGACGCCTCCCCGACGCGGATGGCGGTCTACTTCTTCGTGATGATCGCGCTCGGCGCCGTGCTGGTGAGCCGCGACATGCTCTACTTCGTCTTCATCGTCACCGGGTTCTTCCACGCCGGCCTGCTCCGGCCGGCGTGGATGCTGCCGCTCGGGCTGGGGGCGGCGGCCGTCGTGGTCAACTCCCCCATCATCGGCGAGGTCAGTGTCGAGAACGTGACGATCTACCTCATCGTCGTCGCGGTCCAGACCGTCGCGATCAGCTGGGGCTTCCAGCTCACCGAGAAGATGGAGCGGCTCAACGCCGAACGCCATGAGGCGCTCAAGGCCCGCGAGCTCGCCCTGGAGGAGAACGCCGGACTCCACATGCAGCTGCTCGCCCAGGCCAGGGAGGCCGGCGTCCTCGACGAGCGCCAGCGGATGGCCCGGGACATCCACGACACGGTGGCGCAGGGGCTCGCGGGCATCATCGCGCAGCTCCACGCCGCCGACAGCAGCGGCGACGAGACCGAGCGCCGCCGCCACCTCGACAGCGCCGCGGATCTGGCCCGCGACAGCCTCGCCGAGGCCAGGCGGACCGTCCGGGCCATCGGGCCGCCGACGCTGGAGACCTCCCAGCTGTCCGAGGCACTGGAGGAGCTGTCGGCGAGGTGGTCGCAGTCCCACGAGGTGCCGGTCGAGGTGTCCACCTCGGGGGAGGCCAAGCCGATGCACCCTGAAGTCGAGGTGACGCTGCTGCGCATCGCCCAGGAGGCGCTGACGAACGTCGCCAAGCACGCCGAGGCGGGCCGCGTCGGCATCACGCTCACCTATATGGAGGACCAGTTGGCGCTCGACGTCCGCGACGACGGCCTCGGCTTCGAACCGGGCCGCGCCAAGGCCGGCGCGAAGCACGGCTACGGCCTGTCCGCGATGCGGCAGCGGGTGGGCCGCATCGCCGGGAGCCTGTCGATCGAGTCCGAGTCCGGGCGCGGCACGGTGATCTCCGCCAGCGTCCCGGCCGTCCCCGCGGCGGTGGCCGATGCCTGATCCGATCAGGCTCCTCATCGCCGACGACCACCCCGTGGTGCGCGACGGGCTGCGCGGCATGTTCGCGCGGACCGAGGACATCGAGGTCGTCGGCGAGGCCGCCGACGGCCGGGAGGCCGTGGACCGGGCCGCGGCGATCGGGCCGGACGTCGTCCTCATGGACCTGCGCATGCCCGGGACCGACGGCGTCACCGCCATCAGGACGCTCGCCGAGCGGGGCGTCGCCTCGAAGGTGCTGGTGCTGACCACCTACGACACCGACACGGACGTGCTGCCCGCGATCGAGGCCGGCGCGAGCGGCTACCTGCTCAAGGACGCCTCCCCCGAGGAGCTGCGGCGCGCCATACGCGCCGCCCACGAGGGCCGGACGGTCCTGGCGCCGTCGGTCGCGTCGGTCCTGATGGAGCGGGTCCGGCGCCCCGCCGCCGAGGCCGCCGGGCCGCTGAGCGAACGCGAACTCGAGGTGCTGGCGCTCATCGCGAAGGGCCACAGCAACCGCGAGGCCGCCGCCGAGCTGTTCATCAGCGAAGCCACCGTCAAGACCCACCTGACGCACATCTACGCGAAACTCGAGGTCAACGACCGCGCCGCCGCGGTGGGCGCGGCCTACCGGCGAGGCCTGCTGCATCCGCGCGGCCGCTGACCCGAGCCTCGCTCGCCGTTGTTCCGGCCCGGGAAGGGAACATGAGACCATGGTGCGCGTCGGGTACCCGAGCGCGCGGAGGAACCGTGTTCCAAGACGTCCAAAGACGAATCGAAGCGATGCAGCAGGAAGTCCAGGCGGTGCGAGTGCCGGTGGAGGACCCCGAAGGGCTGGTGCGGCTCATCGCCGGACCGGGCGGGGCCTTCGAGGACCTGGCGATAGCCGACCGGGCCTACCGGCTCTCGGCCGAGGAACTGGCCGAGCTCGTCACACGCACCATGAAGGACGGAACGGCGCGGGCCGACGAGCGGGTCCGCCGGATCGCCGCCGACATGGCGAAGGGGGAACGGCCGTGAGCGACGGCACAGCGGGCAGGCGCACGCCCGAAGAGGTGTTCGCCGACCTCGAACAGCTCCTGGAGCGGACGGAGGGCGAACTCGCCAGGCTGGAGGCGGCCGAGGCCGATGTCCTCGGGGAGCCCGTCTCGGTCACCAGCGACGACGGCATGGTGACCGTCACGCTCGACACCGACGGCGGGCTCGACCGGGTCGACCTGGAGGCCAGGGCGGTCCGCCTGCGGGGCACCCTCCCCCACCTCATCCTGGACACCCTGGACCGGGCCCGGCTCGAATACGCGGAGCGGTCGCAGGAGGCGGCCCGGCGGGCCCTGCCGTCGATGGACGTCGGCGCCCCGCCGGGCGGCGCGGACGCCTGGGCCCAGAGGGCGCGCGATGGGCGGGGCTGACCGGGCCTCCGCGTCCAATCCCTGGTTCCGGTGGCCGGCGCCCGCCAAGGGCCTGCGGATGGAGGCCCTCGACGGCCGCGCGGCCGTGGGCCACGGCCGCGAGGAGATGAACGAGCCGGTCGCGGCGCGCGCGGGGGAACTGCGGATCCGCTCGCTCGCCTACGGCAGGATCACCTCGCTGGAGCAGGCCCGGAAGTGGAAGGACCGCAGGGACACCGTCGTGCCGGTGTTCGCCGTCGACGGCAGGCCGGTCGCCGCCGGGTACGGGACGATCGCGTTGCCGATCGAGCCGGGACCGCACGTCGTCACCGTGCAGACCCAGGACTCCGCGGACGATTGCTGCACCTCGGTCGCGGTCGACGGCGCGCAAGGCGCCGCACTGGACTACGTGGCGCCCTACTTCTCGTGGAAGTCCGCGCCCGAGGTCGCCGACGTCTCCCTGCACGGCCGCTTCGGCCCGGCGGGCGTCATGCCCGAGGGCTGGCCGAGCGAGCTGGACGGCGGCCCGTGGCGGGGAGCCGTCCTGGCGGCGGTGGCCGCCGCCTTCGTCGCCGGCGTGGCCGTGGCGCAGCTGGGCCCGCCGGACTCGCCGCTCTTGATCGCGGCCGCCGTCGTCCTGCCGGCGCTCGCCGTCGGCGCGGCGGTGGGCCTGGCCGTCGGCAGGCGCCGCAGCGGCAGGGCCGCCGCCGCGGCGGAACGCAATGCGACGCTGCTGCACCGGCCGCCCTTCGCCTTCGGCGATCGCGGCGGCGGCCTGTGGCACGGCGGGAGCGGCGCGCGGCCGCGGGATCCCTCCGGCGCGCTCATCGTCGTGCGCCAACGGCTCCGGCAGTGGACCGACCCCGTCCCCGAAGCTCCCCTGACGGGGGGCGCGTCGCTGCTCCCGCAGACCAAGTGCTTCACGCCGCCGCCGCGCCTGACGGTCGGCGGGCGGGCGCCGCTGCCGGGCTGGGGGACGTGGGCGGTCGAGGTGCCGCCCGGCAGGCACCGCATCGAGGCCGCCGTCGGAGCGGCCGGCGCTTCGCATGAGGTGGCGGTCGGGCCGGGCGGCCTCGTCGAGGTCGAGCTGACCGTCCGGGTGGAGCGCCGCTGGACCGGCTCCGGCGCCGAGGCGAGCGCGGCCGCCGAGACGCCGACGCTCGCCTTCGCTAGCGGTCGTTCCAGATCGCCATGAAGTCGTCGCCGATCGTCCGGTCCGTGTCCTCGTAGGTCGTCCGGATCTCGGACATCTTGTCGCCGCTGTCCTTCAAGGTGATGGACACGAACTCGACGTCGGCGCCGAAGGTCGAGGTCTCGTCGTTGTAGCTCCCTTCGAAGAACAGACCGCATATGCCCCAGGTCATCTCACCGCCTGCCGTGTTGTCGATCACGGTCTTGATGTCGAGGGCGTTGGAGGACTGCGTGTCGAAGTTCGCCTTCTGGGTCGTGAACTCCTCGAGGTCCGTGGCGAGGCCGACGTCGATCTGCGCTTGGACCTGGTCGGCGTTGCCGGTGCTGTCGAACGCCTCGGCGATGAGCGTCTTCGCACCGCCCGCCGTCGCGCTGACCGCGCCGCCCTTGAGCGCGCCGACGAGGATGTCGAAGCCCGCCTTGGTGGTGAAGACCTTCTTGAGCGCCTTCACGATGGCCTTGAGGATGGCCTTGACCGCCCAGAGGAGGAACGCGCTCCAGGAGGCGCCGAACGAGGGTCCCGTCGCGGCGAGCGCCGCCACGCCGGCGATGATGAGCTCCTCCAGGAGCCCGGCGAGGATGCCCTTGATGACCTCGTAGATCAGGTTCGCCATGGCCTGGGCCCACGAGAGCGTGGCCTGGATGGAGTCGGACCGCCCCGAGAGGCCGTCCACGGTCGTGGTCAGCGCCGCGACGCTCCTGGAGGCGGACTGGGCCGCCTGACCGGACCAGGACTTCAGCGCCTCGGCGGACTTGGTGGCGATCTCCTGGGAGAGCTCGGAGAGGGCCACCTTGACCTTCTCCCACTCCTCGATCTGCTTCTGCATCGCCTCGGCGTCACCGGACACCTGCTTGAGGAGGTCGTCCAGCGGTTTGATGTACGTCAGCAGCAGGTCGATGATGAGGTTCGCCCCCAGCCACGACAGCGGCGAGCCGGTGGGGTCGAGCATCTTCCCGTGCATGTCGGCGACCTTGAGGCCGAAGTCGCCCACGCTGGCCATGGCGCCGACGACCCCGCCGGCGATGTCCATGCCGTCGCCTTCGTCGATGCCCTTGAGGTTCTCGTAACAGCCTTTGAGCATGCCCCCGAAGAGCGGGGCGTTGCCGAGGGCGTTGATCGTGTTCTCTTCGGATTTCGGGGTCTCCTCGGTCTGATAGGAGTTGATGTCGGAGCCGTGGCCCTGCCATTGGTCACTCATGCCCAGTTCCTTGAATCGCCTGCGTGAACTGGAACCACGGTAGCGGCCATGCGCCACTCGGCGGCCACGCCCTCCGCCGCCGCCCGGCCCTCGGGAGGGCTACCGCGGCCCGTCCGAGAACCGTTGTCCGCGTTCGAGGACGGCCATGGCCGCGTTGTGGCCGGGGATGCCGCTCACTCCCCCGCCGCGGGCCGCGCCGGCGCCGCACAGGAACACGTTGGCGCGGCCGGTCTCCACGCCCCATCGGCCGCTCGCCGCCTCGGTCCGGAACGGCCACGACAGGTCCCCGTGGAAGATGTTTCCGCCCGGCAGCCGCAGATCGCGTTCGAGGTCGACGGGCGTCTTGGCCTCGATGCACGGCCGCCCGTCCCCGTCGGCGGCCAGGCAGTCGGCCAGGGGTTCGTCGAGGTACCGGTCGAGCTGGGCGATCGTGGCGTCGAGGAGCTCGGCCCGCCGCCGCCGGTTCGCGTCCTCGCCGCCTGCGAACAGCCGCGCGGGCGCGTGCAGGCCGAACAGGGTCAGGGTCTGGTATCCCCGGCGCGCCAGGTCGTCGCCGAGGATGGACGGGTCGGACAGGGAGTGGCAGTAGATCTCGGACGGCGGCCTGGACGGCAGCCGCCCGGCCGCCGCTTCGGCGTGGGCGGCTTCGAGCTGCTCGAACGATTCGGAGACGTGGAAGGTCCCGGCGAAGGCCTCGCGGGGGTCGACGCCCGTGTCCCGCAGTCTCGGAAGCCGTTCGAGGAGCATGTTGACCTTCAACTGCGAGCCTTCGGCCCGGGGTGCGCCGTCCGTTTCGCCGAGGAGTGCGGCCAGGGCTTCTGGAGAGGCGTTGACCAGCACCGCCGCGGCCCCGACCGTCCCGGTGCCCTCGCCGGTCGCATAGCGCACCTCGGCTCGTGCGCCGTCCGCCGCGATGGCCGTGACCTCGTGGCCGGTGCGGATCTCCGCGCCCGCCGAGCGCGCCGCGGCGGCCAGCGCGTCGGTCAGGGCGCCCATGCCGCCGACGGGCACGTCCCAGTCGCCGGTCCCGCCGCCGATGACGTGGTAGAGGAGGCAGCGGTTCTGCCGCAGGTCCTCGTCCTCGGCCGAGGCGAAGGTGCCGATGAGCCCGTCGGTGAGGACGACCCCGCGCACGAGGTCGTCGGCGAAGCGGCGGCGGATCGTCTCTCCGAGGGGGATCTCGAAGAAGGTGTTCCAGATGCGGTCGTCGTCGACGCGGCGGCGCAGCTCGGCCCGCGAGGGCAGGGGTTCGGTGAGCGTCGGGAAGACCCGCTCGGCCAGGTGCGCCGCCGAGCCGTAGAACGCCTGCCAGGCCTCGAATTCGGCGTCCGAGCCGGTGAAGCGCTCGAAGGACTCCCGCGTCCGGGCCGCGTCGCGCGTGACCAGCAGCCCCGTCGCCCGTCCGCCGCGTTCAGCGGGGGTGTAGGAGGCGACGCTCCGCTTGCGGAGCCGGAACCGCAGGCCGAGTTCGTCGACGATCTTGCGCGGCAGGAGGCTGACCAGATAGGAGTACCGCGACAGCCGCGCCTCCACACCGGGGAACGCCTGGGCGGAGATCGCCGCCCCTCCGGTGCGCCCCAAGCGCTCCAGTACGACGACGCTCTTGCCGGCGCGGGCGAGGTAGGCCGCCGCCACCAGGCCGTTGTGTCCACCGCCGACGACGACGGCGTCGTATGACTCGCGCGGGCTCATGCCCTCTTCCTAGCACGGCGGGCGGCTCAGCGGTTCAGGAGTTCGCGGGCGAGCGCCTCGCTCCACCAGTGCTCGACCCGCTGGGGCGGCCAGTCGCGTTCGAGCGTGAGCGTGGTGTAGACGTCGATGTTGCACAGTGCGGCGTAGACGTCGACGGCGGTGGGCACGTCGAGCCCGTCGCGGAGCGTGCCCGGCGGCCAGGAGGAGAACACCTGGACGCGGGTCCGGTCGGCCTCCCGGCGCCCGCTGCGGTAGAAGGCGGCGAGGTCCGGTTCGCCGCGGCCCGCCTCCCGGATCAGCGCGATGAGGTCGCCCGAGCGCTCGAACAGCCTGCGGTCGTAGGCGGCCATCGCCGCCAGGTGCCGTTCGGGCTCGGCCGAGTCCTCCAGCTCGTCGAGCATGCGCGGCAGGTCGGCCGAGAGGTCCGCGGCGTCGGCCAGGGCCTGGATCAGGCCCTTCTTGTTCCGGTACGCGGCGTAGACCGTGGGCACGGAGACGCCGGCCTCGCGCGCGACCTCGCGCACGGTGGTCGCCGCCCAGCCGCGGGCGACGAACAGCCGACGGGCGGCGTCGGCGATCGCGGCGCGGGTCTGGTGCGCCTGCGCCCGGCGCCGCAATGAGTCGTACGAGCGCTGCCCCGTCCGCTTCTCCATGGTCTCCTGCCTTCGATCGCACTTGACTTGCACTACTATATATTCAATATAATGTGAGTAAACCCAAATTCTTGGAGGTCGCCATGAGTCTGACCGATGTGGCGGGCGTGGCAGGCATGGGGTTCGTGCTGCTGGCGCTCGTGATCAACGTCGTCTACGCCCGGATCGGGCTCCCGATGCCGACGTCGGGCAAGAACCTGGAGGAGGTGACCGACGCCTTCGCGACGCTCGGCAAGGCGCTGCGGGCGCCTTCGACGCTCGCTCCGGCCGCGTGGGTGCTGACCACGCTCTTCGCCGCCGGGCTGGTCTCGGCGCTGTGGGGCGAGGGCGCCGAGACGGCGGGATGGGCGCTGGTGGGCTTCGCGGGCGTGCTCATGCAGAACGCCACGTTCACGGCCGTGGAGGCGCTCCGCTTCGGCCTGGCCTCGGCGGCCGCCCGCGACCGCGGCTCGGTGGCCGGGCTGTGGGCCCTGAACAACGTGCTGTTCGGCTTCAACCAGGCGTTCCTGGGCATCGCCGTGCTGGGCTTCACCGTCGCCGGCGCCGGAGCCGGGTTCATCGCCGGATGGCACGTGTGGCTCGGATACCTCAGCGCCGGATTCCTGTTCGCCTCGGCGGCGGTCACCCCGTACAACGCCGAGGGCACCGGTCGGCTCGGGCTGCTCGGCCTGGTCGGCTGGCTCGGATGGGCCGCCTGGATCGTCGCGTACGGCGTCGCCCTGCTCGGCGCCTAGAGCGGGCGCCTCACTCCAGTCGGTGCCCGATCGGGTTGAGCGAGGCCGCTATCTCGGTGAGCTCCTCCCGCGAGAGCGCGGCCTTGTCGCTGCGCAGGACCAGCGTCGGGAACTCGGCGTCCACCGGATCGTCGAGCGTGACGACGGCGACCGGCTCCTCCCACGAGTCGCTGAAGTTCGTGTGCTCCTCGTAGTGCTGGACGAAGACCTGGGCCGGCCCGGCCCCGGTCGCGACCTCCTCGGTGTCGACCGGCTCGGGCACGTCCGCCAGCGTCCGGTAGGTGCCGTGGTGGCCGTTCATGATCTGCTGCGGGGCGTCGGCCGCGCAGTCGGCCGCGAAGGCCTCGACGGTCAGCTCGGAGCCGAACTCGTAGCGGACGCCTCGGCAGTCGGGATCGGAGCCGCCGTCGGGACCGGCGGCGACCTCGTCGATGGCGAGGTCGCCGGGGACGGTCAGCTCCACGGAGAGGTGCTCGCCATCGATGGAGATCCGATGCTCGGGAGGGGAGAAGAGCGAGGTGGGCCCGCCGAGCACGCCGATCGCCAGCAGCGCGACGAGCACCAGGACGAGCGCGCCGCCGAAGCCGATCGTGAGGCCGATGACGATCCCCCGCCGGGTCGAGGGCGGCCTAGCGCTCATGTCCGCAGCCCTCCTCGCCCACCGCCGATGCGGTCTCACCGGACATCGTATGCCGCCGATGCCATGCGCGGGCGGCCCGAAGCAGGACCGGCGATGCCATCATCGTCAGTGAGACCGGCGAGAGGAGCGGGCGTGAACCGACGTCGCTTCCTCGCGTGCGCGATCGGGGCGGTCCTGCCGCCGCTCGCGGCCGGATGCGACGTCACGGTCTCCGGCGGCGAGGACGGATTCGAGCTCCCCGCCGCCGCCGAAGCGGTCGACGGCGTCGAGGTGTGGGATCTGCGGGAACGACCGACCGCGGCCGAGGTCGGCATCGCGGGCGGCGACACGGCGGTCTTCGAGACCCGGCCCTCCCGCCCGCTCGAGCTGCTGCTGCACGGCGGCGCGCGGTTGCGGCTGCCCGTGCGCTACATCGCCTTCAGCGCCATCGGCAGTGCCGACGGCTCGCCGGTCGGCGTCGACCTGAAGACGGGCACCATGCCGCTGGAGGGGACCGTGGACGCGTACCGGTCCGCGCTCGAACAGCTCGGCCTCCCCACCGGTGGAGTGGAGGAGTTCCGCGTCGCCGCCGCCGAGGCGACGGGACCGGAGCGGGTGGAGTCGGAGCGCGTCCCGGGCCGCTTCGGCGAGCTCGATCTCGGCGTCGTGGCCCGGTACGGCCCGCGCGCGCAGAGCGGCGTCGTCGCCGTCGGCGGCGGATGGCTCGGGGGGTGACGGGCTCAGGGCAGGTCTGACATGTCCAGGACGAAGCGGTACCGGACCTCGTTGCGCCTGAGGCGGTCGAGGGCCTCGTTCACGCGCGAGGAGGGCAGGAGCTCGATGTCGGCGGCGACGCCGTGCTCGGCGCAGAACTCCAGCATGGCCGCGGTCGCAGGGAGGCCTCCGCTGCCCGCGGAACTGAGGTGCTTGCGCCCTATGAGGAGATCGGTGGTCTCCACTGTGACCGGGCCGAGGTGCCCGAGGTGGCTGAGCGTCCCGTCCACGGCGACCATCCGCAGGTAGGGGCCGAGGTCGTGGGCGACGGCGACGGTGTCGACGACGACGTCGAACCGGTCCCGGGCGGCGGCCGTCCGCTGTTCGTCGCTCGACGCGATCACGTCGTGGGCGCCGAGGCGGCGCGCGTCGTCGGCCTTGCCGGGCGAGCGGGTGATGACCGTGGTCTCGGCGCCGAGCGCGACGGCGAACCTGACCGCGAGGTGCCCGAGGCCGCCGAGTCCGGCCACCGCGACACGGGTGCCGGGGCCGACGCCGAGCGCCCGCAGCGGTTCCCAGACGGTGACCCCGGCGCACATCAACGGCGCCGCGGCCGCCGGGTCGAGGCCGGCGGGCAGCGGATGGGCGAATCGCTCGCGGACGACGTACTCGCGGGCGTAGGCCCCTTGCGTCGTGGTCCCGTCGCGGCGGTCGGCGCCGCCGTAGGTCAGGGTCGGGAACTCGCGGCAGAAGTTCTCCTGCCCTCGCAGGCACATCGCGCACGTGCCGCATGAGTCGACGATGTTGCCGACCGCGACCGCGTCCCCGGCCGCGAAGCGGGTGACGCCGCCGCCGACCCCGGTCACCGTGCCGGTGAACTCGTGTCCGGGGACCAGCGGCCCTTCCGACCGGGCGGCGTGGGCCTCGAGAGCGTGCAGATCGCTGTGGCAGACGCCGCAGTAGTCGATGCGTACCGCGATGTCGTCGGCGCGCAGTTCGCGGCGTTCGAGCGCGGCCTTGCGAAGCGCGGTCTCGCCGGGGTCCGCCCGCCATCCCGTCGTGGTCCTCATGAGGGCCTCCAATAAACAGACTGTTCGGTCTATTTCAGGGTAGCGCCGATCCGATAGACCGACCAGTCTGTTGCTATCGTGGTCGCCATGGCCGACAAGCCCTTGACGCCGCGCGGCGCCGCGACCAGGCAGCGGATCCTGGACGTGGCGACCGAGGAGTTCGCCAGGCACGGGATCGCCGGGGCCCGGGTGGAGCGGATCGTGGCCGCCGCGCGCACCAACAAGGCGCAGCTCTACGGCTATTTCGGCAGCAAGGAGGGGCTATTCGACGCCATCTTCTTCGGCTCCCTGGAGCGGATCGTGAACGTCGTCCCGATCGACGCGGCCGACCTCGCGGACTGGGCCGTGCGTCTCTACGACGAGTACCTCCGCCGCCCCGACCTCATCAGACTCGCCACCTGGGCGCGCCTGGAGCGCCGCCCGACCGGGCACCTCGTCGGCGAGGCCGACCGTCTCGACGACCCCAAGCTGCGGGCCATCGCCGAGGCGCAGGCCGCGGGCCTCGTCCGGGCCGGCGAGCCGTTCGACCTGATGGCCATGGTCATCGCGATGTCCATGGCCTGGTCGCCGGTCAGCAACGTCTACGCCGCCGACGGCGGAGAGCCGCCGGAGCTCCACGAGCGGCGCCGAAGCCTGCTGCGCGACAGCGTCCGGCGCGTCGTCGCGCCCGGCTGACGGCCCGCTCGGTGGGCGGCCCGGCCGGGCCGCCCACCGAGCGCCGGTCACGGCTCGTACGGCACCTCGGGGCAGGAGTCCACTTCGGGGAGCTCCCGGTCGACCAGGTACCGGTGCATGGCCTCGGTGACGCAGTCGCTGCCGCTCCAGGTCCCGTAGGCCCCGTGCACGGCGCCCTCATAGGTCAGCAGGAAGGCCTCGTCGCCGATCTGCTCGGCGATCCGCACCGCCGTGTTGTGGCCGGTGATCGGGTCGTACCGGGCGTTGACCAGCAGGATCGGGGCGTCGGTCTCGACCTCCAGCTCGTGCTGCGGGTTGACGACGCCGTCCTCCAGACTGAGGCAGTCCCGGATGCGGTCCAAGGCGTTCGGGTGGAAGCGCACGTCCGGCGCGTACCGCTCGCCCGCGGTCTCGATCAGCCGCTGCCATTGGCCGAAGTTCCTCACCGGCAGCGCGTAGTCGGAGCAGAAGTTCGCGATCATGTACCCGTCGGTGTCGGGGATCTCGACCGGCGTCTCGCCGTCGTCGTCGTCCTCGCTCGGGCACGGCAGGCCCTCGGCGACCCCGGTCTCGTGCAGGCTCGCCAGGTAGTCGGCCGTGGCGGTCCAATTCGGGCCGTAGCCGCAGTGGAAGAGACCGCTGACCACGTCGTAGGCGGTCACCTCGTGCTCGGGATCGCCGGTGAAGGACAGCTCGCCGCGGTCGGCCCGGTCCATGACCGAATGCCACACCTCGCGCACGTCCGAGCCGTACAGCGCGCAGCGCTCGTCGCCTTCGCACCACTCCACGAACTTCTCGAACAGGTCCTGCATCATCTCGGCCTTGAGCCCGACCCAGTCGACGACGTCGAGGCTGTGGTCGACGTTGCTGTCGAGGGCGAGCGTCCGGACGCGGTCGGGGTACTCCTCGGCGTACTGGGCTCCGATGAAGGAGCCGTAGGAGAAACCGAGGAAGTCGAGCCGGTCCTCGCCGAGCGCGCCCCGCAGCGCGTCGACGTCGCGGACCACACTCAAGGTGTCCACATTGCTGTAGAGATCACCGTTGCGCTCCACGCAGTCGTCGCGGAGCCGCTGGTTGTAGTCGACGAGTTCGCGGAACTCCCGCCCGCTCTCCAGGTACGAGTCGGGCTTGGCCTCGACCAGCTCCTCGTCGCAGACCAGCGGGCTGCTGAAGCCGACGCCGCGCAGGTCGAAGCCGACGATGTCGAACTTGTCGCGCAGCTCCTGGCCGAGGAACTCGGGCATGTAGAGGACGACCAGCGCGCTGGGGCTGGCCTTGCCGGCCTGGACCACGAGCGATCCGACGCGCTCGTCGGGATTCTCGGCGGGGCGCCGGGTCACGTTGATCCCGATCGTCTCGCCGCCCGGGTCGTCCCATTCGAGCGGGACGTCCATGACGCCGCAGTCGGCGGTCGGGTCGGCCTCGCACGGCTCCCAGTCGATGGAGGCGGCGAAGTCGCCGCCGGGGTCGGGCTCCGGCTCCTGGGAGTCGGCCGGGATCGTCGAGACGGTCAGGGCCGCCGCGAGTGCGGCGGCGGATACGGCTATGAGCGGCGTTGCTCTCACGTGCTTTCTCCATTGCGTTCGATGACGGAAAGGGGCGTCGACGCCACACCCCCACTGTGACCGTCCGAACCGGGCGTTCGCAGTGCCGCCAGCGCCCGAATGCGGGTGAAGAAAGCTCCACCTCGGGCCGCCGCGCACGGCGCGACGGCCCGAGGTGGAGATCAGACGAGGCCCGGCGCGTCCATGATCTGGGTCTGCTCGAACGCCTTGCGGTACTTCGGTTCGTCCATGCGTCGCATGACGTCCTCGGGGTCGGGCTCCTCGACGCGCTCTTGGAGCCACCAGAGGTTCCCGAACGGGTCGCGCAGCCGCGCAACGCGGTCGCCCCATGCCTGGACGTCGGTGACCGGGGTGACGAGGGCGGCGCCGGCGGCGAGCGCGCGCTCGAGGGCCTCGTCGGCGTCGTCGACCCAGAGGCGGAGCATGGCGGGGGTGTCGACCTTGAACGGGGAGTCGAACATCATGACGATGGCGGTACCGATGCGGGCCTCGGCGTGGCCGATGGCGCCGGATCCCCCCACGGGGACGCGGCCGAGCTCCTCGGCGCCGAAGGCCGCCTTGAGGAAATCGAGCAGCCCGGCGGTGTCGCGGGTGACGATCCACGGGGTGACGCTGGTGTAGCCCTCGGGAACTGGGTCGGATGCGGTGGTCATGGCGTGTCCTTCCGGTGCTTGCGGTCGTCTCGGGCGAGCATATCAGAACGGAATAATATGTTCCACTATTGCCCAAGGCCGCGCGGGAGCGCTTCGCCATCGCCTGCGATCCGTTCCGGGGGCTCTGGCGCGCCCGACCCCCGCCGCAGGCGAGTCCGAGCCGCCGAGCGGGTGTGGCGCAGTCGTCGTTCCGTCCACCGTAGAGAGCGGTTTCTGGGAGGCTGCCTAGAATCGGCGCATGACGACTTCGCGGGCTTTCCTCAAACGGCACATGGTGATCGGTGCGCTGCTCGCGGTCTTGGCCACTGCCGGCTGCGGCGCCGAGACGGAACCGGACGCCGATACCTCAGCCTCGGACGCCGCCCCTGCCACCACCGCTGCCGCCTCCGCCTCCCCGAGCTCCGACTCCACTTCCTCCCCCGCTCCCTCCTCCCCCGCACCGGAGGCGACGGGCGCGAACGGCGACGACCACGAGTCCTGCAACGACGGCGAATGCGAAGTGTCCTTCTCCGGTTCGGTCGAGTTCCCACTCGGCGGGGCCGATGGCCAGTGGACGGTGGTGGCCGTCGTCGCCGACGACGGCGTCGAAGTGGACCTGACCAAACCGGACGGCCTGGGCGGCGGCGGCGGTCTGCTGTACCAGCCCGGCTGCACCTTGGAGACCCGCGCCGACGGCAGCGGGAGCCTCGCATGCGCCGAGGGCGGAGAAGAGCCACCGGAACCCGAGGCCGGCGGGATCGTGGTGCACCTGCTGGAATTGAACGGGGGCACCGCGGTCGTCAGGGCGGCCCTGGGCTGACGGCATATCGGGCCGTGGAGGCGAGGACCCCTTCGACGCACGGCTCGCCGCCGCCTCGGCCGCGCTCCGTTCAGTCCGACCGGCGCCTCCGCGTTCCGGCTCGCGCTCGTCGCCGTCCTGGCGGCCGCCGCCGGGGCCGTCGGCATCGTCATCGCCCGCCGTGCTCGCCGAACCACCTGGTAGGGACCGTGCTTCATCAGCAATCGCGGCGGACCGGCACGGCCTCGGCGCCCGCGGCGCCGAACGCCTGCCGAGAGGAGCCCGGCGCGACGGACCGCCAAAATATTTGAAGCGTCAACCAATTGACGTCCGTATCGTCTGTCTTGTACCGTGATTTCCACGAGGCCTCAGCCGGCGACCGGTACCAGCCCTGGCGGGGGGAGGCCGCTCCGGTACCGAGGACACGGAGGACATTCGTGATGAGATCGATCGCTCGCCCGCTCAGGTTGATGCTCGCCGTAGTGGCCGGACTGGCGATGAGCGTGGGGTTCAGCGCGTCGGCCGCCTCGGCCGCAGCGCCGGCGGCCGTCCCGGCGTCGGCGTCCGCTTCAGAGGCGACCTGGGAACTGGCCGACGGTGTGCAGCGGCTCTGCATCCCCGCCAACGTGAACTACCGCTCGTACTTCGTCGGCTTCATCTCCGGACACTGGGACACGACGCTCACGGCCGAGGTGCAGGGCTTCCCCGAGGGCACCGTCGTCGACATGGCCGAGTCGTTCCCGCCGGGCGACAACGGCGACAGGTCCGTCGGGACCATCTGGATCGGCGTCAAGCTGCCTCCTCTGGACTACGGGGACTACCCGGCCACCCTCTACGTCACGGACGGGGCGGTGACGCAGACGATGCAGATCCTGATCAGGGCCCAGGAGAAGTGGGGCTGCGGCATCACCGCGGCCTTGGCAGACGAGGGCTAGAGCAGCATGACGCCCGCCCGCGGCCGTGACCGGCCGCGGGCGGGCGTATCGGGGGGGCCATATCAGTACGTGACGTGCTTGCCGCCGTCCACTATGAGCGCCTCGCCGGTGACCATGTCCATGCCGAGCAGGCCGATCACGGCCTGCGCCACGTGCTCCGGGCCGGAAGTGCGGTCCAGCGGCACCCGCTCGCGCTCCTTCCGCGCCATCGCCTCGAACCCGGCCTCGCCGTGCAGGCCGGTCTGCCAGCGCGTCGCCACCGTCCCCGGCGCCACGGCGTTGACGCGGACCTCGGGGGCCAGCGCCACCGCCAGATTGCGGGTGAGCTGGAGCATCGCGGCCTTGCTGACGCCGTAGACGATCGACGATCCGCCGGCTCGGTAACCGGAGATGGAGGAGATGTTGACCACCGCGCCTCCCGTCTCGCGAAGCGAGGGCGCGAACGACTGCGCGCAGTGCAGGGCGCCGAGGACGTTCACATCCATCACCTCGTGCCAGATCTCGTCGGTGAGGCCGTCCAGATCGGCATGGGGCACCCGCCTGGTGGTGCCCGCGTTGTTGATCAGCAGGTGGACCTCGCCGAATGCGGACAGCACCCGCTCGGCCATCGACCGCACCCGGGCCGCGTCGGCGACGTCGGCTCGGACGGCGAACGCGTCGCAGCCGAGCGAGCGGAGCTCGGCGACGGTCTCCTCGGCGTCGGCCCGCGAACTGGCGTAGTTGACGGCGATCCCGGCGGCTCCGGCCCGCGCCAGCGCCAATGCGACGGCGCGGCCTATGCCGGTGCCGCCGCCGGTCACCACGGCGGTGGTCTTGTCGAGTTCCATCACTGTCGGGGCTCCTCCGTCGCCGCGGTGCGGTCCTCGCCGGCGGGCCTGGCCGCGACCAGTTCCTCCTGCGAGGCGTAGCGCACGCTGATGTCCATATGCCGGGCCTCGCGGGCGTAGAGGAACGCCGCCAGGGAGATCACCGCGGTCAGGATCATGAACACCGAGATGAGCCACGGCGTCTCGCCGCCCGCCTGGAACAGCGCGACCGAGATCAGCGGCGAGAAGCCGGCTATCGCCGCGCCGATCTCGCGGGAGGCGGCGAACCCGGTGTAGCGCACGCCCGCGCCGAACAGCTCGGCGTAGAAGGCGGGCTGGACGGCGATCATCGGCGCCCAGCCGAAGGCGGTGGCGATCACCAGCGCCAGCCAGATCACCACCGGGATCTCGGTGTTGACCATCCAGAAGAACGGGAAGGCGAACACGGCGGTGAACACGACGCTGAAGACGTTCAGCGGTTTCCGGCCGATCCGGTCCGAGAGGTGGCCGAAGACGGGTTGCAGCACGATGACGATCACGCTCATGATGATGATCCCGGTCAGGATGGTCCATCGTGGCATGTCCAAGGTCTCGGTCACGTAGGCGACCGAGAAGGTCGCGAAGATGTAGATCGTGGAGGTGTCGCAGATGTGGGCGCCGATGCCGACCAGGAAGCTGCGGGGGTAGCGCCGGAGCGTCTCCTTGACCGGCATCCGCACCACGGTCCGCGTGCGCTCCATGTTCTTGAACACGGGCGATTCGGCGACGCGGAGCCGCAGGTACAGGGACACGAAGATCAGCACGAAACTGGCCCAGAACGGCACCCGCCAGCCCCACGAGTGCAGCTGCGGGTCCGGCAGCAGGGCGACCAGCAGGAAGGCGGTGGTGCCGAGCAGGAGTCCGATCTGGACTCCGGTCTGCGCGAACGAGGCGTAGAAGCCGCGGCGGGACTGCGGCGCGTGCTCGGCCAGCAGCGTGGAGGCCCCGCCGAACTCGGCGCCGGCGCCGAGTCCCTGGCAGATCCGCAGGAGCACCAGCAGGATCGGGGCGGCGACGCCGACGGTCCCGTAGGTCGGCAACAGGCCGATCAGCCCGGTCGAGATGCCCATGATCAGGGTGGTGATGATGAGCGTGTTGCGGCGGCCGATGCGGTCGCCGAGGCGGCCGAAGACGAAACCGCCGAGCGGGCGGAACAGGAACGCCACGCCGAAGGTCGCGAACGACGCGAGCTGGGCCAGGGCCGGCTCCGCGTCGGGGAAGAACAGCTCGCCGAAGACGAGCGCCGCGGCCGTGCCGTAGATGAAGAAGTCGTACCACTCGAGGGCGGTGCCGACGAGCGAGGCGCCGACGACGCGGCGCAGCTCGCTGCCGCGGGTCGGCTGCGCCGCAGGGGTTTCGGGTTGACTCATGTCGAGTCTCCTTCCGGGAGCGCGAAGCCTGGAAGGGCGGCGAGCTCGTTCCAGGTCGCTGTTGACAGGGGTATGCCGTGCTGGAGCCGGTGCGCCCGGGTGCGGGCCTCCAGTTCGCCGGGCACCAGCACTGATCGGTCTTCGTGTGCGGGAGTGGAGGCGCTCAGTCGGCGGCAGAAGCGCTCGGTCTGCTCGCGGAACCGGTCCGCGGGCAGGAACGCGGCGATGTCGACCGCGAGCAGCACGCTGCCGTTGGTGCCGTCGTAGCCGGGCAGGCTGGAGATCCCGGCCCCGGACAGGAGGCCGCCGACGATCTCGATCATCACGCTCAGCCCGTAGCCTTTGTGGCCGCCCGCCGCGCCGCCGAACGGCAGGAGCGCCCCGCCTTCGTAGAAGTCCGCCGGGTCCGTGGAGTCCCGGCCGTCGCCGTCGACGAGCAGGCCGGGCGGCACGTGCTCACCGCGTGCGGCCGAGAGCGCGAGTTTGCCCTCGGCCACAGCGGCTGTGGCGAAATCGATCACCACGGCGGACTCGCCCGGGCCGCGCGGCACCGCCCAAGCGAGCGGATTGGTGCCGAGCAGCCGGTCGCGGCCGCCGTGCGGGGCGACCGTGGGGTCCGCATTGCAGAAGGCGATGCCGACGAGGCCGGCCTCGGCCAGCGCCTCGACGTATTCGCTGAGCCGGCCGATGTGGTTGCCGCGGCTGATGGCGACGACGCCGACGCCGTGCGCGCGCGCGAGCTCGCGGACCTCGCGGGTGGCGAGCGCGGCGGCGAGTTGCCCGAAGCCGCCCCGGCCGTCGACGGTGGCGCCGGCGCCTTCGCTGCGGGCCACGCGGGGCTGCGCGGCGGGGTCGAGCGTGCCCGCCCGGATCGCGCCGACGTACGGCACCAGCCGCCGCACGCCGTGCGAGTCGTGGCCTGCCAGGTCGGCGGCGACGAGCGACGCGGCGACGGCTCCGGCGTTCCGCTCCGGCGCGCCCGCCGCGGTGAGCACCGCGACGGCCATGCGGGTCAGCGGCTCGGGCCGCACCAGATGCTCGCCGACGGGTCTGTCGCCGGACCGGTCGGGAGTGGGTCGGGTCGACCAGGGGAGTTCGTCCACGGCATCCGCCTCGCACTAGTATCGTTCCGTACAATGGAACGGTGTTCCATGACAAGCGCGCTATACCCGCATGGATCGGGATCTAAACCTGAGGAGCCGTCATGAATTCGCGATCGACCGCGACCGACAAGACGCTGGCGATGCTGGACGCGCTGAGCGAGCACACCCGGCTCGGCGACATCGCGGCCGCCGCCGGGGTCCCGAAGGCCACGGCGCACCGGATCCTGCAAGGGCTGGTGGCGAACGGCTTCGCGCGGGCGACCGGGACCGGGGAGTACTTCAGCGGCCCGCGGCTGCTGGCGCTGTCCGGCCGGGTGCTGCGGCGGCTCGACCTGCCCGGCCAGGTGCGCCCGCACCTCGAAGAGCTGCACCGCCGCACCGGTCGCACCGTGCACCTGGCACTGCGCTCGGGCGACGAGGCGGTCTACGCGGTCAAGATCGAAGCGGACAAGCCGTACCGGCTCGCCTCCCGGGTCGGGATGAGCCTGGCGCTGCACTGCACGTCGATCGGCAAGGCCGTCCTCGCTTCGCTGCCGGACGAGGAGGTGCGGAAGGTGGCGCGGCGGACCGGGATGCCGCGGCGGACGCCGAACACCATCACCGACCCCGATCGCCTGCTCGACGAGCTGGCGACCGTACGGGCGCGCGGCTGGGCGGAGGACCACGAGGAGAACGAGATCGGCGTATGCGCGAGCGGCGCCGCCGTGGTCGACCACACCGGCGAGGTGATCGGCGGGATCAGCGCCGTCGCGCTCGCCCACGAGGCCACCGGCTCCGACGAGCGGCTCGGCCGCGAAGTGGTCCGCGCGGCCCGAGCGGTCTCCCGCGCCCTCGGGAGCCCGAGCGAGGTGTGAGGGCCCGGGCTTCAGAACGGCATCGGGCGGCGGCCCGCCCTGGCCGAGGCGATGCCTCGGGCCGTCACGAGCCGCCCTCGGCGAGGGACTTGAAGGTCCGCAACTGCTTGCGCATCATGACCAGGTCGCCCCAGGCGAGCGCGCGGCGTCGGACGGCGTCCACGGCGCCGCCTTCGTTCCCGTCGCCGACCAGGAGCGTCGCCCGGAGGCGGGTCCGGCCGCGGTCGACGGGCTCGACGTCGTATACGACGACGAAGGGGCCGAACAGCCGCAGCGCCCGCGGGGCGGTCATCTTCAGCGTGAGGTGCACGTTCGGCTGGAAATCGACCAGCGTGAAGATGGTCATGAACTCCTGCCCGATCTCCAGCCGATCCGCGCCCGGCGTGAGGCTTCGCGGGCTGCGGCGGCCCCGGTTGTCCACCAGGTCGTAGCTGTAGGGCGCGACCCTCATCTGGCATATCCAGCGCCAGACCGTCTCGACGGGGGCGTCGATCGTCACGGCGCGGAACCACCGCTCGGCCGGTTCGGGCGCGAACCGCTCCCCCGGGCACGGCCGCCGCTCGTCGGCGTGCCCGGTCCCCCAGTGCCGGGGCGGCCCGGGGCGGGTCGCCGGTGCTTCTGCCATTGGCCGTCCTTTGCCATGAGTTCCCGGCGCTGACCGCAGCGGCCGGTCGAGGCGGTTCAGCCGATTCGATAGCCGACGCCGGGCGTCGTCGTGATGACGGGTGGTCCGCCGAGTTTACGGCGGAGCCGCCCGATCGTCACCGCCACGGTGTTGGTGAACGGGTCGGCGTGCTCATCCCAGACCCGCTCCAGCAGCCGCTCGGCGCTGAGAAAGCCCGGGCTCGCCCGTATCAGCGCCTCCAGCAGCGCGAACTCTTTGACCGACAGGTCCAGCCGTCGGCCGCCGCGCACGGCGATCCGGCGCAGTGGATCCAGCTCGACTCCGGCGGCGCGCAGGGTCCGGGGGCGGACGTCGGGTCTGCGGCGGGCCAGCGCCTGGACACGCAGGACCAGCTCGGGGAAGTGGAACGGTTTGGCCAGGTAGTCGTCCGCTCCCAGAGTCAGGCCGCTGACGCGGTCGTCGGCAGACCCCGCCGCCGTCAGCATCAGCACCATGGGGCGGTCCTCCCGCTCGGTGGTCATCTGACAGATCGTGTCGCCGTGCAGGCCGGGCAGGTCGCGGTCCAGGACGACGACGTCGTATGCCGTCAGGTCGAGCTTGGCGGCCGCGGACAGCCCGTCATAGGCCAGGTCGACGGCCATCCCCTGATCGCGCAGGCCCTCGGCGACGACGTCGGCGAGCGGCCGCGCGTCCTCGACCACCAGGATCCTCACGCCTTCACCCCGGCGGGGACTCGGACCGTCGGCAGCGCGATCGACACCCGCAGGCCGCCCTCCGGCCGCGCGGACATCGCGAGGCGCCCACCGTGGGCTTCCGCGATCGCGGCCACGATGGAGAGCCCGAGGCCGACGCCGTTCTCGGATCCGGTGCGGTCGCCGCCGAGCCGCCGGAACGGCTGCGCCAGCCGGTCCACGTCCCGGGGATCGAACACGCGCCCTCCGGTCAGCACCGCCAGACGGACTTCGCCGCCCTCCAACGCGGTCTCGACATGGATCCAACCGCCTTCGACATTGTGGACCACGGCGTTGTCGACGACGTTCGCGACCATCCGCGACACCAGCGGGGCGTCACCTCGAGCGCGCATGCCGTGCGGCAGACGTTCGGTCACGGTCAGCCCTCTCGCCGCGATCTCGGCGGCGCGCTCGGCCAGCGCCCGAGCGGCCGATTCGGACATGTCGACGTCGGTCGCCCTGCCGAGCGCCCCGTGCCGCGCTCGGGCGAGCACGAGCAGGCCGTCGAGGAGATCGTCCACCTGGTCCAGTTGCGGCCGTAGGCGTTCGGCCAACTCGAGTGCCTGCGGCGCCGCATTCGGCTTGGCGGCCGCGACGTCCAGCGACGCCCGTATCGTCGCCAGCGGCGTGCGCAGCTCGTGCGAGGCGTTGGCGACGAACCGGCGCTGGGCGGTGAACGACGCCTCCAGCCGTTCCAGCAGCCCGTCGATGGTGTCGGCGAGGTACTTCACCTCGTCGTCCGGGCCGGTGACCGCCAGCCGCTCGCCGAGGTCGTCGGCCGAGATGCGTCGGGTCCGCTCGGTGATCCGCCGCAGCGGACGCAGCACCCGCCTGGCCAGCATCCGGCCGGCCAGCAGGGAGACGACCGCCATGGCGATCAAGGCCAGCAGCGAACCGATCAGCATGTTCTGGGACTGCTGCGCATCCGATGCGGCCAACTGGTCTTGCAACTCGCGGATGCGCTCCTGGGCCGCGGCCGGATCGCCGCCGGCGGGCGGGTGCTGTCCGGGCACGGCTTCGACGTCGCTGAAGGACCCGCCGGACAGCAGGAAGGCCAGCGCCAACAGGACGGCCCCCGAGGCGAGGAAGACGGCACTGTACAGGATCGTGAACCGGAGTCCGACCGTCCCACCGCGTAGCCTGCTCATCCACCCAGCATGCACGGTCCGGCCTAACAGCGGGATAACAAGCCCGGTTCGGTCCGTGTTATGCCCGGGCCCGTAGAACCGAGGCATGTTCGACAAAGCACTCCTGCAACGCGAATGGGCGGACTTCCGCCGCCCCGGCCGCATCGTCGCCCTGGCGGCGGCCGCCGCCGTCGTGATCTCCTTCGGCCTGCTCTTCGCCTTCGGCAGCCGCTCGGACTGCTCGGGGGCGTGCCCGGGCATCCCGCACGCCGCGGACGGCTCGGTCGTCAGCGACACGTTCTGGTTCCTGCACCGCGACCTCGGCCCGGAAGGCTCGATCACCGTACGGCTGACCTCCATGAACGGCACGATCACCTACCCTCCGCCCGACCACGACGAGATCGTCTCGGGCCTGGTCCCATGGGCGAAGACCGGGATCATCGTCAAAGACGGCCTCGACCAGGGCTCGTCCTACGCGGCGGTCATGACGACCGGCGACCACGGCGTGCGCATGCAGTACGACTACGAGCACGACATCGCCGGAAGCGCGGGCGAGGTCTCACCGGAGTCGCCGCGGTGGCTGCGCCTGACCCGCTCGGGGGACACCATCACCGGTTACGAATCACCGGACGGCGAGCAGTGGAGCACGATCGGCACGGCGACGCTGACCGGCCTCCCCGACACGGTCCAAGTCGGGCTCTTCGCCGCCTCTCCCGGCGACCTCACACTGCGAGAGGTCGGCCTGGGCGGAGCGATCGAGGAGGTCCGCTTCACGCAGGCCACCGGCGTGTTCGACAACATCGACCTGGAAGGCGCGGCCGACGGCGAATGGCAGAGCGATCCGGTCGGCGAAATGAACCACACCGACTGGGAGAAGCACCACAACGCCTCCGGCGCGGTCGAACGGGACGGCGTGATCACCGTCAGCGGCACCGGAGACATAGGTCCGCGCAACGCGGAGGGCGTGCCCGCCGCCAAGAGCCTGTTGTCGGGTCTGGCGATCGCGCTGGCCGTCGTCCTCGTCGTCGCCGCTCGGTTCGGCGCCCGGACCGCCGCTCCCTCGTCCTTCCCGCGTCTGGCCCGCCGTGCGGCCGTCGTCGGTGCCGCGGGCTTCGTGACAGGGCTGGTCTCGATCGGCATCGCGATGCCGGCCGGCATCGCGGTCCTCCAGCACAACGGCATTCCCGTGCAGCCGCTCTCCCCGCTCACGGGCGTCCGCGTCGTCATCGGACTCGCGACAGTGCTGGCACTGTGCGCCGCCTTCGCGTACTGGCTCGGGACGCTGCTGCGGCGCGGATGGGCGGCGAGCGCCGTCGCGCTGGCGCTCATCGCCGTGCCCTACACCGTGACGGCGTTTCCCCTGCTGCCCGACGCCGTGTCGCAATGGCTGCTGCGGCTCACCCCGGCCGCCGGCTTCGCCGTACAGCAGACGGCGACCGAATACCCCCAGGTGGTCGCCCACTACGCGCCGTCCGCAGGCTATTTCCCGCTGCCCGCCTGGGCCGGCATCGCCGTCCTGTGCTGCCATGTCGCGGCGGCGGCATGGTGGGCTTCGAGCCGCAACCGGGGCGGCCGGCGCCTGAACTGGCGCTAGACGAGCGCTCCCGGCCGGTGGCGATCGCTTCAGCGGGCCTCGATCTCACCGAGGAATCCGCGCACGAGCGCGGTGAACTCGGCGGGCCGTTCCAATTGGGGCGCATGGCCGGTGGCCGGGAGTTCGACGATCCGGGCGTTCGGGACGCGGCTCCCGAGCAGCCTGGAGACCTCCTGAATCTCGGGGACGTCCGACTGCCCGTTCACCACCAGGGTCGGGGCCAGGACCTCGCCGAGACGCTCATGGGCCGGCCGCTCGGGCAGGGTGCCGGCGTGCTGCGGCTCGGTCCACTCGCGGCGCAGCCGGTCACGGAACATGGCGACCGACAGGTCCCAGGCCTCTTGCGGCAGATCGTGTTCCGTGCGGTCGGGTCCCGCGACCATCCATCTGATGTGGGCGGTCGCGTAGGCGTCGAGGTCGGCCTCGAGCTCGGGCATGTCGGCGCCGCCGCCGGACCGGTAGCGGGCGCGCCGCTCGTCGGGGACGGTACTGCCGACGCGGGCGCGGGCCTGCTCGATGAAGGAGTCCGGCCAGGGAAGGCCGGGAACGCCCGCGCAGGCGAGGACGAGCCCGGCGACGCGGTCGGGGGCGGCGAGCGCGGCTTCGACCGCGTGGCCTCCGCCGCCGGAGTTCCCGATCAGGACCGCCTCCTCGATCTCCAGTGCCTTCATGAGCCCCAACAGGTCCTGGTGGTGTGAGAACGGTTCGACCGGGGTCTCGGAGTCGCCGTGGCCGCGCCGGTCGTAGCGGACGGTCCGATGGTCGGTGGCGAGCGCGTCGAACTGGTCGTCCCAGGTGCGCCGGTCCGCGAGGTCGCCGTGGACGAGCACGACGGCCGGCCCGGCGCCCGCCTCGTCATAGGCGAGGCGGGTCCCGTTCACAGATACGAAGGCCATGGCAGCACGTTATCGCCCGCCCGCCTTGCATCGCCACATCGTCCACCCGAGTTCCTCATCGTCTTCGCTCCGTTCACCACCGGCCTCGGCGCCGCCCTCGTCGCCATCGCCACCTGGCTGCTCTCCCTGGTCCTCGCCGAGGCCATACGCCGCCGCGGCCACCGGGGCCCGGCCGAACTCCTCCTGCGCCGCCGCGCCTACGGCGGGCCCGCCTGAGAACCGATGCCGGCGGGCAGACGCACCCGAACCGTCAGTCCGCGCGCCGCCTCGCCGGTCGAGATCCGTGCCGTGCCGCCGTGCGCCTCGGCGATCGCGCGGACTATCGCGAGTCCCAGTCCCGTGCCGCTTCGGGTGTCCGGGCCGGACGCCGCCGCGGCCCGCGTGAACCGGTCGAACGGGTCGCCGCTCATGGACGGGGGCAGTCCGGGGCCGTCGTCGACCACCTCGACGAGGGCGGCCCCGGGTTCGGAGCCGACCCGCACGGTGACGGTGGTGCCTCGCGGCGTGTGCGCGGTGCCGTTGGCGAGCAGGTTGTCCAGCAGCCGACGCAGGCTCGACGAGTCGCCGGTCACCGTGACGTCCGGCCCGTCCTCCACGAGCCACCGGCGTTCGAGGTCGCGTACCCGCGCGGCGTCCACCGCCTCTGAGGCGAGGTCGCGGAGCGAGACGGCACCGGTCTGCCGGACGGCGACTTGAGCGGAGCCGGCGAGCGCGAGCATGCCTTCGACGAGTGCGCCGATCCGGGCGGACTCCGATTCGATCCGGGCCATCGTCGTGGCGAGCGTCTGCGGGTCATCGGCGGCGCCGCGCCGGAACAGCTCGGCGTAGCCGCGCACGGTCGCGACGGGCGTGCGCAGCTCATGCGAGGCGTCGGCGAGGAACCGGCGCAAGTCCTCCTCGGCCCGGCGGCGCCGCTCCAGTTCGCCTTCCAGCTCGTCGGCCATCGTGTTGAACGCGGTCGCCAGCGTCCCGGCCTCGGTCTTGGGGCGCACCGGCATCCGCGTGCCCAGCTCTCCCCTCCCGAACCGCCGGGCGACGGTGACCAGACCCGTGATGCCCCGCAGCTGGCGGCCGATGGTCATCCACGCCAGCCCTCCCGTCAGCAGCAGCGTGGCCAGAGCGGTGCTGCCCGACACCGCGACGACGCGCTGCAGCAGCTGACGCTCGGCCGTCGCGACGTCGAGCCCGTCGCGCACCAGGTCCTGCCGCCAGTCCTGCACCGCGCCGATCGTCGCCCCGACCGTGACCACGAGTGCCGTGAGCAGCAGCACCAGCACAGTGACCGTGAGCCTGCGCCGCAACATCAGCGCTCGCCTCCGGATCGCATGACGTAGCCGATGCGGTTCACGGTGTGGATCAGCGGTGTCGGAGCGGTGCCGTCGGGATCGGGCCGACGATCCACCTTGGCCCGCAGGTAGGAGATGTAGGTCTGCACCACGGAGGCGTTGCCGCCGAAGTCGTACTGCCAGACGCGGTCGAGGATCTGCTCCTTGGTCAGGACCTGTCCCGGATGCGCCATCAGCAGCCGAAGCAAGGCGAACTCCGTCGGGGTGAGCTGGATCAGGCGGCCGCCGCGCCGCACCTCGTGCGCCGCCTCGTCCAGGACGAGGTCCCCGACGCGCAAGACGTGCGAGCGGCCGGGCGACCCGAGCCGGCGGGCGACGGCGCGCACGCGCAGCACGAGCTCCTCGATGCTGAACGGCTTGGTCACATAGTCGTCGCCGCCCGCGACGAAGCCCGTGATGCGGTCACCGGGCGCGTCGCGGGCGGTGAGGAAGATGACCGGGGCGTCGATCCCGGCGGCTCGCAGCTCCCGGCACAGGTCGAAGCCGGAGGTCTCACCGAGCATCACGTCGAGGACCATCAGATCCGGGCGGTCGGCGCGGATGCGCTGCCAGGCGGCCGGGCCCGAGCCCGCGACGGTGGTCGCGAAGCCCTCGTACCGCAGCGCGGTCGCGACGAGCTCGGCGAGGTAGCGCTCGTCGTCCACCACGAGGATCTTCGCCGATACGGTCATGCGGGAATTCTCTCAGCCGGCCGTCCCCGCGGCCAGTCCGTTCACCGAGTTCTGCTCGTTCTCATAGAACTTCGGATGAGAACCGGAAGTTCCCGGCGGTGGACTGGAACGCATGATGAGGAACAACGCGCCCCCGGCCCGAGCGAGCCGCTTCACCGACACCGTGCTCAGGCGGTCGCGCCTGGTCGTAGCCGCGCTGATCGCGCTCGTCGCGCTCGGCGGCCTGGCGGCTTTCGACCTCGCCGACCGCGTGACGGAGGCCAACCGGTACCCGGGATTGGCGGCCTGGGAGGCGAACGACGCGATCCATGCCGAGTTCGGAACGGGCGGATACGAGCGTCCGAGGGTCGCGGTCGTCGATCTCCCGGACGGCGCGGCACTCGACGAGGCGGCGGTCCTGGACGGACTCGCCGACGCCTCGGCGGACATCACCGCCGCGACGGGCGCGCGCGTCGTCGGGTACGCCGACGACGCCGATCCGGCGTTCCGCACCGAGCGGGAGGACCTGACCTACCTGCTCGTGTTCCCGCGGTACGCGCCCAGCGGCGGCATGCCGGGCAGTGCCCTGGGCGAGGTGGCCGAGCTGGGCCCGACGATCACCGCGTCACTGTCCGACGCGCTGCCGGCCGGGACGACGGTCCGGGAGACGGGCCTCGACGCGCTCTCGGCGAGCGAGGACGCCGGCGGTCTGAACGTCGCCCTCAAGGTCGGGATCGCGGCCGCGCTCGCGCTCGCGGTGCTGCTGTGGTTCTTCCGCTCGGCGCTCGCGGCGGTGCCGTTGCTGATCGCGCTGCTCGCGATGCCGATCGCCGCGCTCGGGATCTGGGCGCTGAGCCTGGTCACCACCGTGCACGAGACGACCCTCATGATGGCGCCGCTGCTCGCCATCGGCATCGCCGTCGATTACGCGCTCATCGTCACCAGCCGGTGGCGGGAGGCCCGCGTCGCCGGGCTGGACGCCGAGGACGCCGTTCGCGAGGCGATGCGCACCTCCGGACGCGCGATCGCGGTCAGCGCCTTGGCCGTCGCCGCGGGCCTGGCGACGATGATCGTGCTGCCGATTCCGCTCCTCACCAGCCTCGGCCTGGGTGGAACGGTCACCGCCGGGGCCAGTGCCCTGGTGACGCTGACGGTGCTTCCGCTCCTGCTCCGCGCGGCGGGACGCCGGGGCCCGGTTCCACGGCCGGGCGAGGAGGGGCGCGGCTGGGAAAGGCTCGCCAGGTGGAGCATGCGTCGCCGGGTCTCCGTGATCGCCGTCGCGGGAGGCCTGCTGTTGCTGCTCTGCGGCATCGCCACGACGATCAACCTGTCGACGCCGGTGACAGGGCGACTGGCGCAGGACGGGCCCGCGCACGAGGCGCTCGTCGACCTGCGGGACACCGGTGTGCCGACCGGCGTCGTGAGCGCGTTCGACGTGATGGCGCCGGTCGAGGCCGAGGCCGAGACGAAGAGCGCACTGCTCGACGTGGACGGTGTGGCCGCCGTCGTCACCTCGCCGTCCCGGGAGTGGCGCTCGGCCGGGCACGTGCTGCTCACCGTGATCCCGGCGGCCGAGGGAGGGAGCGCCGAAGGCGCCGAGACCATACAGCGGGTCCGCGACGCCGCCTCCGACGATGTGGCCGTCGGCGGCAATGCGGCGCAGCAGATCGACTACGTCACGGCCACCTATGCCGCCTTCCCCTGGATGCTCGCGCTGGTGTGCTTCGTCACGTTCGTCGTCGTCGCGCTGGCGTTCCGTTCGGTGCTGCTGGCGCTGAAGGCCATCCTGCTCAATCTCCTCTCCCTCGGCGCCGTGCTCGGCACGCTCGTGGTCGTCTGGCAGTGGGGCTGGGGCACCGAGGCGGTGCTCGGCGTCGTCCCGGACGGTTCGATCGGAACGTTCGTGCCGGTGACGGTCTTCGCGTTCCTCTTCGGCCTGACAATGGACTACGAGGTGTTCCTGCTCTCCCGCATCAAAGAGGAGCACGAGCGCTCCGGTGACACCGAGGCCGCGGTGGCGCGCGCGCTCGGCCGTACCGGCCGGCTGATCACCGCGGCCGCGGTCATCCTGTTCTTCTCGTTCGCGTCGATGGCGATGACCCGCGAACTGGACGTCGCCGTCTTCGCCAGCGGTGTCGCTCTCGGCATCCTCCTCGACGTCACCCTGGTGCGCGGGCTGCTGGTCCCCGCCCTCATCGCGGCGATGGGGCGGCACAACTGGTGGTTCCCGCGGCTGGGGCGTCGCACTCCCGCGTCTTCCGGGCGGCGCGGCACCGGCGGTGGCGGCGCGCCGTTCCGGGCGGGCCGCCGCTCGGCCGGCGGTTGACCCGAGCCCGCGCCGCGAGGGCCTCCCTCCGCGACGAGCGCGAAAAGAACCCCGGGCCCCTGCGGGGACCCGGGGTTCGCGTGGCACTCATATCGCGGACGCGGTTCAGGCCGCGGCAGGAAGCGTCTCGCGCAACGGCGCGAGCGCGGTGCCACTGCGTGATGTCCAGGATCCGTCGGCGGTGACCACGGCGAAGCCGGGCCGTCGCCGACCGACACCTCACCGCGGCCGTCAGTGCTTCTCTCGGAGCACGGCGCGGCGAGCGCGGTATTCGTCCTCCGCGATCTCGCCGGCGGCGTACATCGTGGCCAAGCGCGCCTCGGCTTCCCGGCGCGGTGCCATGTTCCTGTTGCGGCGGGTCAGCACGATCGCGGTCACGACGCCGCCGACGATCAGCAGCAACCAGGTGATCGGGAAGACCGGCCAGAACGCCGGCCCGTCGCCGAACGGCCCCCCATAGTGTCCGTCCCCGGCGAGTGTGATGAATGCTTCGGTGAACATGAGCGCTCCTTTGTGATTGGATACTCCGACTCTCGCGCTCATCACGGCCTGCGTCATCGACCCCACGACGTACCTTCGTTTACGTTCCAGCGCGTACCCGCACACCGTCCGCCCGCTCGGGTCCGACAGGGCGCCACGCCGGCGCTCGAGGAGGCCGAACACCTGGCCGAGGGACTGGCCGCCGACACCGGGACGTGCCTGCGCCGCTACACGCCGGGGCCCTTACCGGACGTGCCGTCGCCTTCCCTCGCCGACCGGCTGCGGCCGCATTGCGGGACCGGCTGGCGGGCGCGGCCGACCGCCACCGAACGCCTGCGCCTGACCGTCGAGCGGCTCGTGGTCGACGCGATCGACCCGATCGACACCGATCCCAGCCGGATCCGCGGCTTTCTCGATTCCCCGATCCTGTTCGGGCTCCCTCTGCGGAGGGGGTGTGCTCCCTCGCGGGTGGGAGGCGGTTCACGTGGCCGCGCCGCAGGCTTGGGGCATCGCCCCGCCCGAAGGCGGCGGGTCGCGAACAACGAGGATCTATCCAAGAAGGGTAGGGCGTCATGACCGCAGAGATCGTGCCGGGCGGGCGGAGCAGGTTCGGACGGATCCTGCTCGCTTGGCGCACGAGGCTGGTGACGGCGGCAGGCGCGTGGTCGTGCCTGACGGTGGCGTTCGGAGCGCTGTGGACCGCCGATATCGTCGCGAGTCCGCTCGGGACGAACGATCCTCGCAACGGTGAGGTCGGGTCCTATTTCGATGGCCTCGAGCCCCGTCAGACCGGGCTGGTGACCGCCGCGATCGGACTGGCCGGAATCCTCACCGCGATCATGCTGCGGCGAGCGCCCGAACGCCGGTGGCCCGCTTACGGAGCCACCGTCCTCGGGCTGGTGCTGCTCCTGATCGTCCCGGACATCCGAGTGATCCAGAACTTCGCGTACCTGTTCTTCGGTTACACGGGGCTGTGGGACGGCGGGCTCGCCGCCGGTGTCGTGTCGATGGCCGGTGGGTTCCTGTTCGTGGCCGCCGCGGCGGCGCAGCTGGAGCGCGGGGGCGCTCGACTGCTCGCGCGTCACGAACCGCGATGGGGCAAGGCGGCGACCTACACCGCGGCAGTGCTCGCGCTGCCCTATCCCATCGTTCGAATCGCCTGGGGCCTGGGGATTCCGCTGGGCACTTCGGGCGACTCCATCGACGCCTGGGGCTGGCCGGAGCGGGTCGGCATCGTGCTCGTGTTCGGCGGCCTGCCGACCATCGGCGCGATCCTGACGATCGGTTTGATCCGACGCTGGGGCGAGACGTTCCCCCGCTGGATACCGGTGCTGCGGGGACGTCGGGTGCCGATCTGGTTCGCCGTCGTGCCCGGCCTGCTGGCCGCAGCCATGCTCATCCAGATGGGACGGATGTCGTTCGGGACGGCACAGGACATCATGGCCGGCGAGATGCAGTTGGACAACTGGGGAGCGTCGCTGCCGGGCGTGTTCATCCTCCCCTGGGGCCTCGCGCTCACGGCAGCGGTGTACGCCTATGCCGTGCGGCGGTTTCGGCACGACCCTGTCGCCGCCGCACAATGACCAGCGGACCGGACGACAGCGGATGTCGACGGTCACGGCGGGCTCGGCGGTGCGATACCGGTCATCGGTCGGTCCTTCCCCGGTGCCGAAACCCGGCAGGCGAGGCGGGTGGCGAACTCAGTGGCGTTCTCTTCCTGCCGGCGGTTCTGGGACCTGAGGACATCGCCGCCCCGGCTTCCTCCTCACACGGTCCCGAACTGCGAATATCCCTCGCAAGGGGGAGCCGGTTCCCTCGCCGAGGTGGTCTCGACGACGGCTCCGTGACCGACGGTGGAAGTCGACGCCGCCCGAAAGGACCGGGCGGACGCGAGACTGGGAGCCGCTCATGGGCGAACGCGCCGCACCCGACCGAACGAACTCGACCTTCCGGGCCGACTTGGTGCCCACCTGGGCCAAGATCGCCGCCTGGGCGGTCCCGGTGACGTGCCTCCCCTCCATCACCTGGCGTTTGACCATGGCGATCGACGTCATCGCGAACAACGAATACTGCCGGGGAAGCGGGCCGCTGTGGGAGAAGATCTACATCACCGGGGTGCTGCCGACCGTGCAGCTCGGACTCGCGCTGCTCACGATCGGCCTGATCCGCCCCTGGGGCGAGGTCTTTCCACGGTGGATCCCCGGGCTGGGCGGGCGGCGCGTGCCGATCACCGGCGCCGTGGTCGCCGCGACGACCGGCGCGATCCTGGTCGGGGCGGTGTGGACGCTCGGCTTTCTCCCGGACGTGATGTCGTCCTTCTGGGCCGAGCTGGGCTACGACAGGCCGCCGGGCAACTCGCAGCCGCCCGCCGGATGTTCGGACGAACCCCCCGGATGGGAGATCATGCGCTGGTACGTCCCCATGTTGTTGTGGTCGCCACTGCTGCTGGCGGTCACCTGGCACTACCGGCGACGCCGCCTCCAGGAAGGACGATAAGGTCCCGCCTCTCCCGCGGGCGCTCCTGCTTCGCTGCGTCTCCATCGTCGGCACCTCCATCGGGTTCTACCTTCCGCTTTCGGTGGTCCCCCGATTCGCGCAGGAGTCCGGCTCGACCGCGGTCGCGGGACTGCCCACAGTGGCCCTGCTGTTGGCGACCGTCGCCGGCGAACTGGTCACGCCGCGGCTGATCGACCGCATCGGGTACCGGTGGAGCATGGCCGCCGGTCTGGCCCTGCTCGGCGGGCCGACCCTGGTCCTGACGGTCAGCGACCACATCTGGGCGATCGTCGCCGTCAGCCTGGTGCGAGGCGTCGGCTTCGCCGTCAGCGTGGTCGCCGGCGGCGCGGTCACCGCGCTGCTGATTCCGGCCCGCCGGCGCGGCGAGGGCCTCGCGCTGGTCGGAATCGTCAGCGGCGCGTCGGGGATGCTGGCGCTGCCCGGCGGCGTCTGGGCGGCACAGCGCTGGGGCTGCGAACCGGTGTTCGCGATGACGGCGGTGGTCGCACTGCTCGCCCTGCTCTCGGTGCCCGGCCTGCCGCGTCGCGACGCGACCACCGGACCCGGCGGCCGCATAGGCGTGCTCACCGGCCTGCTCAGCGCCGAGCTGATGCGTCCGGCGTCGATCTTCGCCATGGCCTCGGCGGCGACCGGCGTGCTCGTCACCTTCCTCCCCCTGGCCACCGCCGGGCTGCCGGTGTGGGTCGTCGCGGTCGCGCTCCTGACCCATCGCGCGACCGCCACCGCCGCCCGCTGGGTCGCAGGACGACTCGGTGACCGGAGCGGGCAGGGGCGCCTGCTGGCTCCAGGACTGCTGCTGGCCGGGGCGGGCGTGGCCGCCATGTCCGCCACGGGCGCACCGGCCGCGGTCATCGGCGGGTCCTTCGTATTCGGGGCGGGGTTCGGTGTGCTGCAGAACGCCACCCTGTCGCTGATGTACTCCCGCGCCCCGGTCGGCGGCGAAGGCAGCGTCAGCGCCATCTGGAATGCCGCCTACGACCTCGGCATGGCCGCCGGGGCGCTCGGCGCCGGACTCAGCATCACGCCGCTGGGCCACCCGGCGACGTTCCTGCTCACCGCCGCTGCCATCCTGCCCGCCCTCCTCCTCGTCCGCCGGGACCGCCGCGCGTCGCCCGGCGGACCGGAACGACGGTGAACGCGGACGAGGTCTGCGCCTCAGCGGTCGAGTTCGCGCTCGTACCGTCTGGTGGGCACCGGGATCGCACCGCCGGGAATCTCGGCGCGGTAATCGATCGCCCCCACGTCCCGCCAACCCGCTCGCTGGTAGAACGCCTGCGCGCGCGCGTTTCCGTCGACCACCGCGAGCCATGCCCGGCGGTGGCCCGCCGCCCGGACGACGGTCTCCGCGTCGCGAAGGAGCGCCCTCGCGACACCCGTCCCGCGCGCCGCCCGATCCACGAACACCTGCTCCACTTCGTCATCGACGACGGTGGTGAAACCGACGATCACGCCGTCCACCTCGGCGACTCTGGTGCGGGCGATCCGGGCTCGGGCCCGTGGCAGGAACGACTTCCCGGTGCGGTGCGCGTACAACTCCTCCGGGACGAGCCCGGCATGGCCGTCGCCCCACGCCTCGTGCCAGATGGCGGCGATGCGCGGGGCGTCCCCGTCGCGGGCGGCACGTATCGCTCCTGCGAACTCCATACCCAGAGCATAAGCAGGACGGGGCGGAGTTTCGGTCCTCGCCGCCGTCCGCGTTCCCCTTTGAAGGGGAGCGGGCCCACTCGCACACGTGCGTCGCGGGCCCTGCGGCACGAGCAGGCTCGAGCCCAATGACGTCCGATGCGGGCGAGGCCGCCACCCGAGCCATGGGGGGGCGGGACGGCTGGCGGTCGGCCGGTCCGCGGACGCGGCGGCCGCCTGACAAGCCGTGAAGTGCGTTGTGCCGGGGCGGCGAGCCGCTCCGTCGACGAGTCGGCCAGCGGCGCGGCTCCTCGCTCGGTTCGGGCGCGGCGGGCGTGTCGTGGTCGGGCAGGGTCTTGCCCCCCTTTCATGAGGCGCGGTCGCACAGGTGCCTCGGAACCGGCCACGCGTTGTCGACATCGGCGGGGAACGCTCCTCTCGGGCGAGCCCGACCGCACCGGCGGTGGACGGTCAGCGCGAGAGCCGATCGACCGCCCCTCGCCACCCGCCCTGCTCGACGAGGCGAGCGACGAAGGGGCGCATGAGCGACAGGCACTCCCGGCCATGGGTCTCCAGGAGGTAGTGCCCGGCGTCCAGGAGGTGGCTCTCGGCGGTCGGGAGGTCACGGTGGTAGGCGAGCACCTCCTCGAGATCGTAGTAGGGGTCGTGGACACCCCACACGATGAGCGTCGGAGGCCGGTGCCGCCGGTGGTAGCGGCTGATCTCGGCGAAGCGCGCGACGTGCGACCGGTAGTCGGTGAACAGCTCCCACTGGGCCTCGATGCCGTGGCCGCGGGAGATCGCACGCCAATCGAGCTCCCAGGTCTCGGGTGGAACGAGCTCGGCGATCCGATCCGGCAGCGCCCAAAGGTACTGGTGCTTGGTTCCCTCATAATGCAGCCACGGTTCGATCCGGCTCTTGTTCTCCTCGGTCGGATCCGCCCAGTAGGCACGGCAGACGTCCCACTCGCTGCTGAGGCCCTCTTCATGTGCATTGCCGTTCTGGACGATCAGACCACGCACCGTCGATGGGGCGCGCGTCGCGAGGTGATACCCGACCGGCGCGCCGAAATCATGCAGGTACAGGATCCTGCCGCCCACACCGAGCCGGCTCGCCCACGCCTCGACGACGTCGGCGATCCAGGCGAAGGTGTACTCGCCGCCGGGCTCCGGCAACGACGAAAGCCCGAAGCCGGGGAGGTCCGGCGCCAGGACGCGCGCTCCCGAATCAGCCAGCGGCTCCATGACGTGGCGGAACATGTGCGACGAACTCGGAAAGCCGTGCAGAAGCAACAACGAGACCGGACTGTCCGCACTCCCGGCCTCGCGGTAGAAGAGGCGGACTCCCTCGACGTCCGCATACCGATGCCGAACTCGCGAAGCGATCATAGAAGACGACTACCCGGCGGCAGCCTGGTCTATGCCGCACAAGATGCGGACACGGCCGCGGCACGGCGGCCCGGCCGCCGACGACGCCGGGACCCGACCCTTCGGTGTCGACACCCTGAGACCCGGGCCTCCGGAACTCGCGGCAACGCGACCGCGGATGACACCCCGCGGTGCTCGGAGTGATGCGACTGGCGATCCTCGCCCCAATGGCCGAGCTCGAGGGGGCCGCCGTCGCGTGACACGGCCTCCGCCGTCCACTCGTGGCGGTCAGCCCGGCACGAGCGGACGGCGGAGCTCGGTTCAGCGACGGTGGAAGCGTTCCAGGAGGCCGAACGGGTAGGGCTTCGGCCTGTCGCCGGCTTCGGTGAGGAGGTCGGCGTGTTCGCGCTCCAGGGAGACCTCGGCCGCGGCGAGGTTGTCCTCCAGGTGCTCCGGCGTGCGCGCGCCGATGATCGGGGCGGTCACCCCCGGCTGGTCCATGAGCCAGCGCAATGCCACTTGGGCCGGGGTGCGGCCGGACTTCTGGGCCACTTCGAGGAGCGTGTCGATGACCTTCCAGGTGCGGTCGTCGGCGCCGGCGTCCCAGGGGTCGGACGAGTGCTCGGCATCGGCTTCAGCGCGGCTTCCCGGGGGCGGCGCGGTCATGTTCCTCCGGTACCGGCCGCCCAGCCATCCGCCGCGGAGCGGACTCCAGGGGATGACGCCCACGCCTTCGTTCCGGCAAACCGGGATCAGGTCCCATTCGGTCTCCCTGTCGAGCAGGTTGTAGAGCGGCTGGAGGCACGCGAACGGCTCCCAGCCGTGCAGGCGGGACGTGTCGATCGACTTCTGGAGCTGCCAGCCGGCGTAGTTGCTGGCGCCGAGGAACCGAACCTTGCCACTGCGCACCAGGTCATCGAGCGTCGACAGTGTCTCCTCGATCGGCGTCGCGTCGTCGAACACGTGGATCTGGTACAGGTCGATGTAGTCGGTCCGCAACCGGCGCAGGCTCGCCTCGACGGCGCTGAGGAGGTGCTTGCGTCCGGCGCCGCCGTCGTTCGATGCCGGGCCCATGTCGCCGTAGGCTTTGGTGGCGATGACGAGGTCGTCGCGCGAGCGTCGCTCCAGCCACCGTCCGAGGATCGACTCCGATTCGCCGGCGCTGTAGACGTCGGCGGTGTCGATGAAGTCGCCGCCCGCTTCGGTGAAGCGGTCGAGCATGCGGTGGGCCGTCGGTTCGTCCGTCGCGGCGCCGAAGGACATGGTGCCCAGGCAGAGTTCACTGACTTTCAGGCCGGTTCGGCCGAGGTATCGGTATTCCATGTCCTGGACGCTAGGGCCTGGAGTGCACTCCAGGTCAAGGCCGATTCGAAGCGTGGGCGGGTCTTGACCGCCGCAAGCAGCGGTGTCGGATTGCCGGTCGTTGACCTTTGCTGTTGTGGAGCAACGATGTTCAGATATCCGCCGGCCCGGGTCGGCGGCCGGATGGCTTCTGGTCACGGTGGGTGCGGTGGTCAAGCCAAGACCCGCCCGCACGCGGCAGAGCGCCAGAAAACTTGGTCGCCTGCGTCCGGCTCCCGGTCACAGGCGATCACATGGGCCCCGTGAGGGAGGCGGTGGTGTGGACCTCCCGCACGCTTATTCGAAGCCAGACGCGCAGGTAGACGCCTCCCTGAGCCGCATCGGAGACGCCTTCGATCCGGCATCTGGACGCTCGGGCCGCCCGAGCGGAGTCCGCCGCCACCGCTCACCCACGGACTCGCTGACCCGTTCGGCCGTCCTGATGTCCGCCGGACCACGGTGACGGAAGAATCGACCGGCTCTCGGCCTCAGGGCCTGTTTCCCCGGTTCGTGTGTGATCATGGCGTGAGGTCGGTCCAGGCGGCGGAACCGGGAGGGTGGATGGTGCGGGACGCGGCGCGGGAGGCGCGGTTGCTCGACGCCGCGCGGGCGGGCGATCCGGCGGCGTTCGACCGGCTGGTGGATCCGTTTCGCGCTGAGCTGCAAGCGCACTGCTACCGGATGCTCGGCTCGGTGCACGATGCCGAGGACGGCCTCCAAGACGCCCTGGTGCGGGCGTGGCGAGGGTTGGGCGGGTTCGACGGCCGCGGTTCGATCCGTCCCTGGCTGTACAAGATCGCCACCAACCGGTGTCTCACCTTGATCGAGCGGCGCGGCCGCCGCGAGCTTCCCACCGATCTCGGGCCGGGCGCGCCGCTGGCCGAGACGGCCTGGCTGGAACCGTACCCCGACCGGCGCCTGGGACTGGCCGACCTGGAACCGGAGGCGCGCTCCGTGGCACGGGAGAGCGTGGAGCTGGCCTTCGTCGCCGCACTGCAACACCTACCGCCCCGTCAGCGCGCCGTGCTGGTGCTGCGCGATGTCCTCCAGTTCTCCGCCGGCGAAACCGCGCTGCTGCTGGACGCCACGGCCGCGTCGGTCAACAGCGCGCTCCAGCGCGCCCGCGCGACCATGCGCGCCCGGCGGCCCGACCGCAGCCAACAGGCGGCCTTGAGCGACGTGGGCGAGAGCGGTTTGCGCCGACTGGCCGCCCGGTATGCGAGCGCTTGGGAACAAGGGGACGTCGATGAAATCGTGGCGTTGCTGAGCGAGGACGCCAGATACTCGATGCCGCCGTTGCACGAATGGTTCGAAGGCCCCGCCGGCATCAGGGCGTTCCTGATCGCGAAGCCGATGAGGCTGCGGTGGCGCTTCCTGCCGGCTCAGGCGAACGGGCAGCTCGCATTCGGCACCTATCTGTGGGACGAGGACCGGGCCGCCTACCGGTCGGCGGGACTGGACTTGCTCGCCCTGCGCGGCGGGGGGATCGCCGATGTGGTCTCCTTCCTGACCGCTGACCTCACCATGTTCGGCCTTCCCGAGGAAATCCCGAACTGATCCGACTCCATGCGATGAATCCGGTGACCACCGCGGGTTATACAGACGTCAGGCATCTACCGACGCGCAAGGAGAACCCAATGCGAGAGATCGTCACCCACCTCGCCTTCAAGGACCGGGCCGAAGAGGCCGTGGAGTTCTACACCTCGGTCATCCCGGGCTCCCGGATCACCGGCATCACCCGTTTCCGCGCCGACGAGCCCGGGCCGGAGGGAGCGGTCCGGACCATCCGCTTCGAGATGCTCGGACAGAAGTTCCTCGCCGTCAACGGCGGCCCCGAGTTCTCCTTCGCCGAAGGCGCCTCGCTGCTGGTGCGCTGCGATACCCAAGCCGAGATCGACGACCTGTGGCAGCGGCTCGGCGAGGACGGCGAGACCCAGGTCTGCGGCTGGCTCACCGACCGCTACGGACTTCCCTGGCAGATCACCGCCGCAGTGGCCGAGGACTACATCTACGGCTCCGATCCCGAGGGATCGCAGCGTGTGGTCGAGGCGACCTACCGGATGACCAGAATCGACATCGCCGAACTCGACCGGGCCTACCGCGGCGACTCCTGAAGCGCCCCGGCTCCCACGCGGAAACCGTCGTTCCCGGACGCCGCGCCCGCGACGCGACCACACGCGCTGGACCGCAGGCTCACCGCTGACCAGCGACGCGAGATCGCTGTCGCGTTCAGCGACGGCACCCCGCACAACGACCTCGCGGCGACCTGCGGCATCAGCATCCGCAGCGTCAAACGACTGGTCCGCGCAGCCCGCGAGACGGCCCATTCGGTCCAGGCGGGCTTGCGCCACGACGGGAACGAGAGGCAGGCCCATGGCTGCGGTCGACCCTTTCTCGTGTGCCACGGCCGAGAGGCCTGTCGACGGTCGACTCCTTGCACGGGGGTGTCCGAGGGTCAGGCGAGGGGATCGCCCTCCTCATCGATCTTGGGCCCCCAGATCTCCTCATCGTCCTCCAGCAGCCAAGTCTCCCGGCCGTTCACGGCGTCGTCGTTCGTCGCCGCTCCGCGCGCGCCGGGCGCACCGGGCATTCCGCCGCGGGCGCCGGCGATACGGTTGGCGGCGAGACTGGCCGGGGAGCGTAGACCGCCGGCTCCGCCGGGAGCGGCGACCATTCCCGAACCGGCGCCGCCCGCGCCCGAACCGATGCCGCCGCTGCCGGCCCCGAGCCCGGCGCCTGCCCCGCCGCCGAGGCCTCCGCCCGAGGCGAGACCGCCGCCGACGTCGCCATCGGCCCCGGTCGCGGATTCCCAAGGGTCCGAGCCGGTCGGGTCTGAACTGGTCAGATCCGATCCCGGACCATGGGAACCGGACGGACTTCCGGACGGCGGGCTGATGGTTCCCTCCGTATCGGGTGACGGAAAGCCGTAGTCCGTCGGCTGCGATTCGGGCGGGTTGTAGTCGGCCATGCTCGGTGACGGGATCGGATCGGGCGGAGGCGGGGAAGTGAGCGAGGGCCGGTCGTGACCGAGGGCCTCGTCGTCAGCGACAGTGGACGGGGTCGCTGTCGCCACTGCGAGAGCGGGCCGGGACTGGGCGTCCTGCACGTTGTACACCGCCGACTGCAGGACGTCATTGTGGCCCGCGGCGATGAGCCGATGCTCCTCGGCCTTGCGGTAGGAGAAGTCGTCGAAGTGGGCTTCGTACTCTTCCTCGGCGAGGGCCCGCGCCGAGCTCGGGTTGGGAGCCACGTCGCGTGCGGCGTCTCGCTGGATGAGCACTTCGGCCCGGGCCTCGACGTTCTGCTCGTGGACCGCGTCCATGTCGGTCCCGAGCCCGAGCATCCGCCAGACCTCGCCTTCGTCCCGAGTTTTCGCGCAGTCCCCGTCGGTGAACGGAGGACGGACGTGGATCTTCGAACCTTGGCCGTAGTTTCCGGGCTCGGCCTTCCAGACCATCGGGGCCGGGTAGAGCATCCCACCGCCCTCGCCTTGCGCTGCGTAGATCGCTTCGCCGGCGTCTTTCAGTTCGCTGAAACCCTGCTCGATGTCGGTGAGCAGTCGCCGCGCCTTGCTCACCGTCGCGGTCACCTCCTCGGCGAAGGCATCGAAGTCCTCGCCCGACCAGGTTTGGGAGAGTTCGCCCAGCTTGAGGTCCAGTAGGTCCGGCATATCGCTGAGCTCGGAGTCGAGCAGGGCGTTCCAGCCGTCGTCGCAGATGAGTTCGATCGAGTGGTCCGCGATCCCAGGAGGACGCAGCGCCTCGCGGATGGCGCCGCTGAGTCCTTCCCCCGGATAGGCGACGTTGGGATGGCTTTGGAGATCGATGCCGGTGTTGTGCGTCGGGAGCGGTGCCGCGAGTTTGATCCAGTCCCATTCCAGCGGGTGGCCGGGGGAGTTCTCGGTGTTGCCGCACGCGCTGCCGTTGCTGTCGCATCCGGCCCTGGAATCGAGGAGCCGGCTGTGGAGAATGTCGCTGGAGCTCGAATCGTAGATCTGATCGTCGAGTTCCGCGGAGGGAGCGGTTCGGTCGGTCATGGTCGTCAACTCTCCGGATTGGCCGCTTGGAGTTCCTGAGCGGAGGCGCTGTCGGACTCCACGTGGTTCTCGATCATGTCTTGGAGCACGGTTATGTACCCGAGCAGGTCGGCGCGGACGACATGCAAGTCGTCCCAGACGCCGCCGTGGAACTCCCGGTACTTTCCGCCGAGCTCCTCGGCGTTCTCGCCGACCCCGAAGGCCGGCATCCGAGTGAGCACGCCGTTCCCTTTGAAATAGCCCTCGATGATCTGCGTGTCGATGAGATCGACTTGACTGGTGAGAAGGTCGGTGAACGCTTGGGCCGACTCGGGGTCGAAACTTCTGCTGCCGCCTGCCATGGCATCCTCCACCTGCGGCCGGGTCCTACGATTTCGTCACCGTAGCAAGTGGAGGTTTCGTCATGAAGTAGGAGGATACGAATTGGCGCTGTCAGAAATCCGACGAATCCCGTTCCTACTATCCGGGTAGCCAGATCAGTGATGCCAAGGCAATGAGCCAGCGGTACAGTGACAGGACCGGCCAATCACGATAGTAACGGATCTGCTTCGTGAATTCACTTGAGCCTCCTTGCATCTCAAGCCGCATTCAGAATCCATGGAGGAACTCCAATCACCGCACGTTACTCCGGACTCGCCCGAGACATGCGGCGTTCGGTTGGCTTGGGTGCCCACGGCAGAGGTCGACACTTGAGAATCGCGCCCACCCCTGAAAGAGTAGGGCTATGACTCCGCCAGCGTTGGCCGTCCATCCGTTTCCCGGCGAGCAACCTGTACTGCTCTTGCACGGCCTCCATCGCAGCACGAAACTGGACTGGATCGACCCCGGTTGGCCCCAGTCGCTGGCCGACGCCGGGCGCGGCGCGGTCGGCATCGACCTCCCCGGACATGGCGACTCCCCCACCGCCGACCGCGGCACGATCCCACCTTCGGCGATCGTGGCCGCCATGGTGGACGCGATCGACACCACCGGGCAGGAGCGGGCCGACGTCGTCGGTTACTCCCTCGGCGCCCGACTCGCCTGGACCCTTGCCGCGACCGGCCGGGTGCGCCGCCTCGTACTCGGCGGCATGGACCCGAGCCGGCGCACCGACATCGACATCGACTTGCTCGGCGCCGTCACCCGCGGCGAGATCGAGCCGCCTGACGAGAGCATCGGCATGCTCGCCGGCATGATCACCTCGAACGGCGTCGATACGGTCACTGCGCTGTGGCTCATCGAAGGGCTCCAGATCGAGGCGTTCGACGCTGCGGCCGACGTGCCGACGGTGCCGACGCTCATCGTCTGCGGCACCGACGACGGCGCCGCAGCGCTTGAAGCCCTCGCCGCGGGCATCCCGACGGCGACGTTCCTTTCCGTGCCCGGAGACCACGGCGGCGCGCTGATGTCGCCAGAGTTCCGCGCAGCCGCAATCGATTTCATCACAACCTGAGCCGCGAACGCGCCCCGGAGAACACGGGCCTTCGCGGACGGAACGATCGAGCCGCCATGGTCCGGTGGCGGGCGGGCTCGCAGTCGGGCTGGTCCTGGGAAAAGTTCTTCCCGGAGTTGTCGATCCGGCGCCCGCCGCGTTCGTCGTATCTGTAGACGAGCCCATCGGGGGCTGTTGCGAAAGGATGGCTGTCATGCCGAAGTATCTGCTTCTCATTCACGGCGACGAGCGGCGATGGGCCGGGATGCCCGATCAAGAGCGACAGGCGCTGGTCGAAGGGCATCGTGCGCTGGTCGCCGCGGCCGGGTCGGCCGTTCTCGACGGCCGGGAGCTGGAGCCGGCCAGCGTCGCCACGACACTGCGCGCGGACGCCGAAGGGCGGCTGGCCGTGACCGACGGGCCGTTCCTGGAGACCAAGGAGGCGGTGGGCGGCTACTACCTGATCGAGGCCGGTGACCTCGACGAGGTGATGGCTCTGGCCGGGCACCTGTACGAAGCGACTGCCGGTCACAGCGGGGTGGAGATACGCCCGGTGGTGGACCACCGATGAGCGAGGAGGTCGTGGCGGCACTGGCGCGAGCGCACCGCCACGAATGGTCCCGGGTCCTCGCTGCCACCGCGGCCCTGACCCGCGACCTTGACCTCGCGGAGGAGTGCACGCAAGAGGCCTACGCGCAGGCGTTGCGGACTTGGACGGCCTCGGACATCCCGCATCGGCCCGGCGCCTGGCTGACGACCACCGCGCGCAATCGGGCCCTGGATGTGATGCGCCGCAGGCAGGTGTGGCAGCGGACGTTGCCGAAGCTGGTGCTGGACGAGTCGACGCCCGGGCCCGAGGACGCCCTTGACGACGATCGCCTGCGGCTGGTCTTCACCTGCTGCCACCCCGCTTTGTCCCGCGAGGCCCAGGTCGCCCTGACACTGCGGCTGGTGTGCGGGCTGTCGACGGTCGAGGTGGCCCGCGCGTTCCTGGTGTCGGAGGACGCCATGGCCGCGCGGGTCGCCCGGGCCAAGAAGAAGATCGCCACGGCACGGATCCCGTATCGGGTGCCCTCGCCGGACCAGCTGGCTGAGCGACTCGGCCCCGTCCTGGAGGTGGTCCACCTGGTCTTCACCACCGGCCACACGGCACCGGTCGGCACCGAACTGGTGCGCCGCGACCTGGTGGACAGCGCGCTGAATCTGGCTCGCATGCTGCACCTGCTCATGCCGAACGACGCCGAGGCGAGCGCCTTGCTCGCACTCATGCTGCTCATCGACGCGCGTGCGGAGACCCGTCTGTCGGCCACGGGCCGGCTGCTGCTCTTGTCGGAGCAGGATCGCACCCGCTGGGACCGCCGGATGATCGAGGAGGGCGTCGGGCTGCTGACCGACGCGCTGCGGCGTCGGCCGCCGACACGGTACGCCGTCGAGGCCGCGATCGCGGCGGTGCACAGCGAGGCGCCCACGTGGCAGCAGACCGATTGGACGGAGATCGTCGGGCTGTACGATGTCCTGCGCCGCGTGTGGCCCTCGCCGGTCGTCGAGCTCAACCGGGCCGTGGCGGTGGGCCTGCGCGACGGCCCGCGAGCCGGCCTCGAGGCGCTTGCCGCCCTTTCAGACGAGCCGGCGCTGGCGACCTATGGCTACGTCAGCGCCGTCCGGGCCGACTTCCAGCGGCAACTGCACCAATGGACGCAGGCGGCCGAAGCCTATGAGGAGGCCCTGCTTTTGACCGACAACGACGCCGAACGCGGATTCCTCTCCGACCGGCTCGCCGAGGTTCGCCACCACCTGCCACGGTGAAGACCGACCGCCGCCAGCCGAGACCGACTACGGCTGCAACCAATGAAGCGGGCTACGCCGTCGAATCCAGTTGGCTGCGGTCCTGGCAACGGCCACAGGGCTGCCGTCGGCGGCCGTCCGAGCAGTGTGGACCCCGGTGGTGCCCGCGGCCTCCAGCGCGCCGAGGTTCAAGCCAGGGGGCACCCGGCGTAGCGGATCCTGCGTTCGAGTGAGGTCCCGGGCCAAGCGCTGTCTCCACCGTTCGGTCGCATTGACCGCCGCATTCGTCACGCCCCTCGATTGCTTGTCCGGGCTCCCGCCGGGCCATGGACTCGATCTGGTCTGATCGCTCCGCGACCGCAAGTCGGTTTTCTCGCAGATCGCGATGGAACATGTCGATTCCGGTGTCGCTGGATCGTCGTCTTGACAAGGGCCCGGCACAAGGCCGGGTGGACGAGAGGGGCAGCCATGTCCGCAGCGGTGATGGTCGAAGGGTCGCGGCAGCCGACGGCGAGCGATACCGGCCGATGGCCGGTCCGTTCCGTGTTCTTCCTGAACGGCTTGGTATGCGCCGCCTACATCGTGTCGCTGCCGGCGCTCAAATCGGCGCACGGGTTGAGCGACAGCGGGATAGGGCTGGTCAGCCTCGTGTTCGCCCTCTCCGCGCTCGTAGCGATGCAGGCCGCCGGGAGACTCGTGTCGGCCGTCGGCAGCGGCGCGGTGCTCCGCCGTTCACTGCTGACGATGCCGCCGCTGCTGGTCGCGTTGGGGTTCGTGCCAGGGTTCGGCTGGCTGCTCGCCGTGGTCACCGTATTCGGTCTCGTCCACGGCACCACGGACGCGGCTATGAACGCTCACGCAGTGGGCGTCGAACGGCGAACCGATCGCCGCGTGCTCGGCAGTTGCCACGCTGCCTGGAGCGTGAGCGCCGTCGCCGCGTCCCTCGCGATGGGCGCGATGGCCGCCGCCGCAATGGACCTGCCAGCCCGATGCGCAGTGGTCGCGGTCGTCGCCCTCACTGGCGGACTGTTCGCAATGCGGCACCTGCGGCAACCACGTCCCGATGACCGAGAGCGCGCTCCGGACGTCGCCCCACCGCGGCGGCGGGTGCGATGGTCGAGGAATACGGTCCTTCTCGGCCTGACGGCGGCGGTGCTCATGGTGTGCGAGGGCGGCGTCCTCGGCTGGGGCGGCGTGCTCCTGCACGACGCGCGCGGCGCCTCCCTCACCCTCAGCGCGGGAGCCCTCACCGGCTACGCGCTGGGCCAGACCGTCGGTCGCACCCTCGGAGACGCGGCGGCGACCCGCTGGGGCGCGCGATCGGTATTCGCCATCGGAGGCGCCCTGGGCATCGCCGGGCTGGCGGTCGGGATCGGGGCGAGCGAACCACTCGCCGCCATCGGAGGCTTCGCCGTCGGCGGACTGGGGCTGTCGGTCCAGCTGCCGCTGCTGTTCAGCGAAGTCGGTCGCGCAGCCTCCGACGACGCCTCGGCCGCGGTGGCCGTCGCGCGGTTCACGAGCTTCGCCTACATGGGCATCCTGCTCGGGCCCGGACTCATCGGCACCATGGCCGACATGATCGGGCTCGTCTCCACCATGTCCGCGCTCGTCCCGCTCCTCACGATCGCAACCGCGGTCACGGTCGGGTTCTCGCTGAGGCGCCGATGACGCCGGTTCCCGCCGCAAGCACATCGGGGCCGAGCTCCGGCGACTCGACGCCCTCGAAGACCAGCGATGTCTTCATGCGATCGACCACCTGCAAAGTCTCGGTCCTAGGCTGCGGGCTGAACTTTCCGGCGCGTCACAGGCATCGGCGGAATCCTCTCAGTTCAGCGTCAAGCGGCGCATCGTCGACTGCGCCGCCTCATTCGGGGTCGGTGCCGCACAGTCCGGCAACGAGGAACGCGCGCAGCGTTTCGTCGAAGGTGTCGGGGTCGGTGTATCCGTGCTTGTCACCGATGTTCCAGGCCACCGTGACCTGCCGTTCGCCGTCGATGGAGTGGAACGACGACAGTTCATGTCCGAGAGCGTCGCCGGTGTGCCCGATGAAGACCTCCTCGGGGTCGTCGGGGCAGCCGAACCGCTGCCCGAACAGGCCCAGCCCATACTGGAAATCCGAGCCGGTGTCGACGAAGTCGGTGGCCTCGGCCAATTGCTCGTCGGTCAGCAGGGTCCCGTCGGTGAGCGCGTCGTAGAAGTCGTTCATGTCGCCCATCGTCGAGACGATCCCGCCGCCGGCCCACAGCTGCGTGGTGGACAGGGCCGTGGTGTCGAAGTACGGCTCGTCGCTCTCGCCGGTCGTGATGTACGGCACCGGGTGGGGGCCGCGGATGCCGTCGCGGTGCTCGTCCAGGAAGTAGGTGCGGTCGAGGCCGGCGGGTTCGAGGATCCGTGCTTCGAGCTCGTGGCCGAGCGTGTTGCCGGTCAGTCCTTCGATGAGCAGGCCGAGGACCATGTAGCCCGCGTTGGAGTACGAATAGCCGGTGCCTGGTTCGAACAGCAGCGGGTCTTCGGTGGCGATGCCGATGAGCTCTTCCGGTTCGTAGTCGGTCCGGTAGCCCTCGCGGATGTCGCTGATGTCGCCCTCGGCCAGCGACGGGTAGAGACGCGGCAGGAAGTCGATCAGGCCGCTGGTGTGCGTGAGGATCTGACGAACGGTCGGATCCTCCTCATAGGGCAGGAGACCGGGAAGGTGGTCGCCGATCGGGTCGTCGAGGTCGACCACGCCTTCGCCTTCGAGCTGGACGAGGACGGTGGCCGTGAACGACTTGGTGGCGCTGCCGATGCGGACCCGGTCATCCGATCTGGCGTCCTCAGCGTCCGAGTCAAGGCTTCTGGGTCCGATCGCCTCGGACCAGGTCTCGGCCCCGTCTCGGACCTCGGCGAGCACGGCGTGGTCGGCCAGCCTCGCGAACGCGTCGAGCTTGGATTCGAGGAGATCGGTGTCGAGGTTTTCGGAGGGAGGCGCCGTCGCGTGCGCGGTGCCGGTGGCGGCGACGAGGCCGAGTGCCAGGACCGCGGTGATGAGCACTGGTTTCTTCATGGCCCCGAGGCTACGAGCCACGGACCGGAGACGCAGTACCTCTGCCTGTACGAAACGGCATCAGGTTAGCCTGACCTGCCCCACGCGCGAACCTCGATCCACACCGCACTCCCACTCCCAAAGGCTGGTGATCGTGAGTGCCAGAGGCAACATGCCCCACATCCTGGGCGACGGCGGCCACGATTCCAGAACGTTCAGGGACTGACTGCGTGCCAAGCGCATCGAGCCGATCATCCCCCAGCGCGGACGGAAACGGATCATCGGCCCGAGCCGCATCCGTTGGGCCGTCGAGCAGGCAATCGCGCACCCTTCGGTATCGCCACTGTGAAGCCTCGACGCGGCATTCTCCCGTGATCATACGGTCGCGAACGACAGCTCGCGGTGCTCGATCACCAATGGCGTTCAGCGAGATGTGGACCCGACAGGCCGCGGGCGCGCCGGTCGAAGGCGAGGATGACGCCGACGAGGAGCACCGGCAGTGCGGCGGCGGCGAATCCCCATGCGACCGAGCGCTCCAGGACCAGCCCGAGCAATACGATCGACAGCGGCTCGAACACCGCGCGCGGGAGGGCGAGGATCGAACTGATGCGGGCCAGCAGGTGGGGCGGGGTCGTGGTCTGGATGAAGGTGGGCAACGCGACATCGGAGCTGTAGGCCACGCCGATGCCCAGCGGGACGAGGAGCGCTGCGGCCCACCAGACGCTCGTCGCCTGGCCCAGGAGGATGAAGACGACCCCTTCGACGAGTGTCATGGAGATGATGAGCACACCCCATCGGGCGGGCAGGCCGGTGATGGCCGCCGCCACGGTGCCGATGAGTTGGCCGGCGCCCCAGGACGAGACGAGGATCGACAGGCCCAGTGCCGACGAGCCCAGGGACTGGGCGAGCGTCGGCAGGCCGATCGCGAACAGGCCGGAGTAGCTCAGCGTCGCCGCGGAGACCACCAGCAACACCAGCCGTACGTTATAGCCGGTCCACGCGTGCTTCAAGCCTTCGAGCAGGTGGCGCGCGACGCCGACGGGCGCGTCGGAGCCGTCGCCGCCGGTCGCCGTGCGTGGCACCGCCAGACACGTCATCGCCGCGATCCCGAAGGTGACCGCGTTGACCATTATGGCCGTTCCCGCCCCGTACGCCGTCGCGAGAGCACCTCCGATCAGCGGGCCGACCAGGAAGGACAACTGCTCCATCAGGCTCTGTATCGCGTTGCCGCGCGCGTAGTCGACGGTCCTGAGCAGTTGCGGAAGGACCGACTCGGCAGCCGGAGTGAAGAACGCCCCCGCAACTCCCACCAGCGCCGAGAGCGCATACAAGAGCCACAGGTTCCAGCCGCCGGTCATCACCGCGACCGCGGTGACGGCCATGGCGGCGGCTCGCGACACGTGGCAGACGAGCATGACCGCCCGAGGCGTGAACCGGTCGGTGACCGAGCCTCCCAGCAGGAGCAGCATGCCGCGCGGGACGGCCTGGGCCAGCATGACGCCGGTCAAGGCGGCCACCGAACCGGTCGCCTGCAGGACGAGCCATGCCAGCGAGATCGCGAACGCCGCGTCCCCGATCATCGACAGGCCCTCGCCCCCCATGACGGTGAGGAACCGGCGGTTGCGCAGCGGCGGCGCGAGGCCGGTCGACGGCATCATGCTGGAGTCGCAGCCGATGGAGGCCCGACGCGGATGCCGCTCATTCGCCCGCGCACCTCATCTCCTCGATGCCCTCGACCTCGGTGGTGGTGATGTCCTGGACACGCCGGGTCTTCGGCCATGATGCGACGCCGCCGGATCGCGATGCGACGGCCCCATGCCGGAAACGCAGGCCGACTCGGGCCCCGCCCCATCTCGACTCCTTTCGGGTCAAGGGGTGCCGTGACGGCGTTCAAGACGGGTCGGTGTAGGCGCGCGACGGTCGGGCGCTGATCGCGGCGATCTGGTCGGCCAGGACGTCCGGCGCGTCGAGTTGGACGAAGGTCTTGGCCCCGGGCACCTCGATGAGTTCGGCGTCGGTGAACGCCCGCTGCAGCCGCCTGCCGAGGTCGAGGCTGAAGGCGCGATCGGCGCCGCCCCAGACGATCCGCACCGGACCGGCGAAGTCGGCCAAGCGGGTCGACACGTCGAGCAGCTCGTCGGGATCCGAGGCGTTGAGGAAGCGGATCGCGTCGCTGCGGATCGCCTTGTCGGACAGGCACGGTTCGATCCACCGCCTGGTCTGCTCGGGATCGAGGTCGTTCGCCAGCAGTCCGAAGCCCATCGGCGAGTGCCGGAACCGGCGCCACTTCATCGGCTGCAGCAGGGCCCGCATCCGCAAGTCCCCTCGCAGCAGTGTGAAGAAGACGCTGAAGGGGAACGGGGGGAAGGTGTCGAACGCGTCGCAGTTGGCGAGCACCAGCGCGCCGACGCGGTCGGGGTCGATGTCGATGGCGAACTGGCACAGCGCGCCGCCGGTGTCGCTGCCGACCAGCGTGACGTCCCGCAGGTCCAACGCCGTGAGGAAGGCCAGCATCTGCGCCGCCACGCCGCGCGGCGACTGGTCGGCGTCGGGCCCCAGCGGGACCCGGTGGGCGCCCAGCGGCCAGTCGGGCGCGTATGAGCGGATGCCGCGCGCGGCCAGCAGGTCGGCGACCGGTGACCACACCCCGGCGTCGACCAGGAATGCGTGGGCGAACACGACCGGACGCGCCGTCGAGTCGGAGGGGCCGGTGACCCGGTAGTTTACGGTGCCATGCGGAAGTTCGATCGAGGACATGAGCCCATCCCTTCAGTCAGGGGTAAAGTTACATACAACCTGCACGCAACTTACGGACAGATTGTATGACTCTTTCACGCCGAACGCAAGCCGACCGCTCCGCCGCGACCCGTGCCGCCCTCATCGCCGCAGGCAGGACGCTGTTCGCCCAGCACGGCTTCGCCGGGGTCGGCACCGAGGCGATCGTCCGCGAGGCGTCGGTGAGCCGCGGCGCCCTCTACCACCAGTTCGGGGACAAGACCGAGCTGTTCGCCGCCGTCCTCGACGAGGTGGAGCATGAGATCGCGCAGGAGCTCGTGGCCGCCGCCGGCACGAGCGGCGACGGCGATTTCGTGGAGCTGATGCTGGAGACCTTCACCGCCTGGCTCGACGCCTGCCAGACCCCGCACGTGCAGCGGATCGTCCTGATCGACGGGCCGTCCGTGCTCGGGTGGGCGCGCTGGCGCGCGATCTGCCAGCATCACGTCCTGGGCCTGGTCGAGGGCATGCTCAGCGAGGGCGTGGCCGCCGGTGCGCTCACGCCGCTCCCGGTCAAGCCGTTGGCGCACGTCCTGCTCGCCATGGCCGACGAGGCGGCGCTCTACGTCGACGCCGCGCCGTCGCCCGCCGCCGCGCAAGCGGACATGGTCGCCGTCGTGCGCCCGTTGATCGAAGCCCTGGCCCGCGAATGACCGGAGTCGAGGGATCCTGGATCGCGCCGACGCCGGGCCCTCCCGGCCCGGCGTCGGCGCGCCGCTACTCGGCATGGTGGCTGCTCTCGGCGGCGGCCCCGCGGGCGCCGCGCCCCAGTCCGAAGGCGGCGGTGGCCGCGGCGACGACGGCGAGGACGCCGATGAACGCGAAGGCGATGCGGAAGCCGTCGAGGCCGGATCCGGCGACCAGCACGGCCGACACCGCGGCCACGCCCGCGGCGCCGCCGATCTCGGTCATGGTCTGCACGAGGCCGGCCGCCAGCCCCAGCTCCGATCGCGACACGCCGGTCAGGGCGCCGATCTGCAGCGCGGGGAAGCAGATCCCGCAGCCGAGCCCGGCGAGCAGGAAGGCCGGCAGCAGGTCGGCGAGGTAACCGCCGTCGGCGGGGACCCTCGTCAGCCACAGCGCTCCGAAGGCGAAGAGCGAGAGGCCCGTGATCAGCACCCATCGCACGCCGACGACGGCGGCGAGCCGGGAGCCGATCATGGCCGCCGCGAGGACGGTGACCGTCGTGGCCAGCCATGCCAGGCCGGTCTTCGCCGGCGAATAGCCGAGTTCCTGCTGCATCATCAGAGAACCGATGAAGATGAACGCGAGGAAGGCGCAGGACTGGAGGAACGCGGTGACGTTGGCGGCGACGAGCGTGCGGTTCCGAAGCGTCGCGGCCGGCACGAGCGGGGCGGAGGAGCGTGCCTCGATCCGCACGAACGCCAGGATCAAGACGGCGGCCGCCGCGAACAGCGCCAGCGTGGACCAGGAGAGCCAGCCGTGCCCGGTGGCGTGGTGCAGCGCGTAGACGCACAGCAGCAGCCCGCCCGTCACCGTGGCGGCTCCGGCGATGTCGAGGCGCGTGGTGCGGTCGCCGGCCCGATCGCGGGCGAGGAACGCCAGGGCGAGCGCGATGAACAGCGCGCCCGCGGGGACGTTGATGAAGAACGCCCAACGCCAGCCGGGACCGGCGGCCAGCAGGCCGCTCGCGACGACCCCCACGGACGCGGCGGCCCCGTCCACGGCCCCGAAGACGCCGAACGCTCGGTTGCGTTCCCGCCCCTCCGGGAAAGTGGCGGCCAGCAGCGACAGGGCCGCCGGTGCGATGAGCGCGGCACCGAATCCCTGGAGGCCGCGGGCCGCGATCAGAAGGGCGGCGTCCTGCGCGATGCCCGCCAGGAGCGACGCGGCGGTGAAGACGGCGAGTCCGGTGACGAAGACGCGTCGGCGCCCCAGTTGATCGGTCATCCGTCCGCCGAAGAGGAGGAATCCACCGAGCAGCAGTCCGTAGGCGACGACGACCCATTGCACCACACCGGCGCCGACGCCGAGGTCGCGCTGGATCGACGGCACCGCCACGTTCACGATGGCGGTGTCGAGACCCACCATCGCCCCGGCCGCGCAGGTCAGGGCCAGGATGAGCCCTCGCCTGATCCGCGGCGTCGGCGGTGCTCCGGTGGTCGTGGTGGTCTCGGCTTGGAGTTCCATGAGTGACATCGGTCGTTCCTCCGTCAGGTCGGTTTTGCCTCACCGACGAAGGGGCGGCCCGGATATCGACATCGCTGGAGAAAAAATCCGCGTTTTTTGCGGCGAACGGCCGCTCTAGGCCGTTGACGCAGGTCAGAGGTCGTTGAGGCGGCCGGTCAGGTAGCGGCGCTCCGCCTCTGACGGCGCCAGCCGGAGCGCCTCTTCGTAGGCCGCTTGGGCCTCGGCCGTGCGGCCGTCCCGTCTGAGGAGATCGGCCTGGGTCGCGGGCAGCAGGTAGTACCCGTCGAGGCGGCCGGACCGCGCGAGCTCATCGACCAGTGCGAGGCCGGCGGGGACGCCCTCGGACATCGCGACCGCCACGGCCCGGTTGAGGTCCACTACCGGGGACGGCGCCATGCGGGCCAGTTCCGCGTAGAGGGCCGCGATCTGCGGCCAGTCGGTGCTCGCGGTGTCGGGTGCCGCGGCATGGCAGGCGGCGATCGCGGCCTGCACCTGGTAGGGGCCGCCGCGTCGCATGGCCAGCGCCTGGTCGAGCACGGCCACGCCTTCTGCGATCAAGGCGCGATCCCATCTGGATCGGTCCTGCTGCTCGAGCGTGACCAGCACGCCGTCGTCGGTGCGGCTCGCGCGCCGGGCCTCGTTCAGCAGCATCAGCGCCAGCAGGCCGAGCGGCTCGGGCTCGTGCGGCATCAGGCGGGCGAGCACCCTGGCGAGGTGGATCGCCTCTGCGGTCAGGGCTCTGCGCGAGTCTTGATCGCTGTAGCCCTCGTTGAAGATCAGGTAGAGCACCGCGAGCACCGAGGCCAGTCGTTCGGGGAGCAGTTCGGCCGGGGGGACGCGGTAGGGGATGCCGGCCTCGGCGATCTTGCGCTTGGCGCGGACGAGACGTTGCGCCATCGTGGTCTCGGCGGTGAGGAACGCCTTGGCGATCTCGGCGGTGCTCAATCCGGCGAGCGTGCGCAGTGTGAGAGCGACTCTGGCCTCGAACGGCAGTGCCGGATGACAGCATGTGAAGATCAGCCGCAGCCGGTCGTCGGGGATCTCGCCCACTGGCGGTTCGCCCTGGTCGCGGGCCAGTATGGCGAGCTGGCGCAGCTTCGCGTTCCCGGCGGTGTCGCGCCGCAGCCGGTCGGTCGCGCGGTTGCGCGCCGCGGTGGTGAGCCAGGCGCCCGGACGGCTCGGAATGCCGTCGCGCGGCCAGGTCGCCAGCGCGGCCGCGAACGCGTCCTGCGCGCAATCCTCCGCGAGGTCCCAGTCCCGAGTCAATCCGATCAGCGTCGCGACCACCTGACCCCATTCGTCACGGTAGGCCGCGTCGACCGCCGCACGGACGGCGTGTTCGGGTGCGGTCATTCCCAGACCGGGCGAATCTCGACGCTTCCCCACTGCGCGTAGAGGTGGCCGGCGGCGATCTCGATCGCCTCGTCGAGGTCGGCGCAGTCGACGACCACGACGCCGCCGACGAAGTCCTTGGTCTCGGCGAACGGCCCGTCGGCGACCAGCGTCTCGCCATTGCGGGACCGGACTGTCGTGGCGGCGGCGGTCGGGCGCAGCCTCGCGCCGAACAGCTCGACGCCCCGCCGTTCGAGGTCCGCCTCCCACGCCTGGTGCGTCGGGTCGGCCTTCAGCTCTTCTTTGCTCGGTGACCGAGTCTCGTCATCACAGATCAGCAGAACGTACTTCATGGGGCTGAGTCTGACACGCCTTCGCGACAACCGCGCGGTGTCTGGCGGCAGCCCCGTCCTGACTGCAATCCCGCGCCCAACTATGCGGCACCGCTACCCCGCGCCTGCTCGACCGACGGCTCGCGCCTGAACAACGCGAAGCCATCGTCATCGCCTGCAACGGCGGCATGCCGCAAAGAGACCTCGCAGTCCAGATTCGGGCGCTCACGCGCAAGTTCAAGGTCGGTCGGGACACGGTTCTCAAGGCCCTGGCATCGGCGGCGAGCGCCGATACCGCCTCGGTCGACACAGGTGCCGTGTAGGTGAGGACCGCATTGGGATCGGCCAGTTCGAGGAGGCGGCAGGCGGTGGCGTTCGGCACCGGCGGACAGGGCGAGGTCACGCAGGGGTGCCAAGCGGCGGGTGTTCGAGCACGCGGGGCTTGTACTCGACCAGTTGGATGCGGCCGTCGAAGGTGCGGTGCTCGATCATCTCGAGTGCGGCGTCCGGATAGCCGTCGTAGATGCGTTCCGCGCCCGTGGCCCCGGTGATCACCGGGAACATCACGACCCGGAAGCGGTCGACGAGTCCGGCTCGCAGCAGGGACCGGCACAGGCTGAGGCTGCCGATCGTGCTGAGCAGCCCCGAGCCGCTCGACTTCATGTCGCGGACCACCTCGACGGCGTCGTCCCGGACGAGCGTGGAGTTGGCCCACGTCAGTGGCTCCTCGAGCGAAGAGGAGAACACCACCTTGGACGCTTGCGTGAGCTCGTCGACCGACGCCTCTTCTTCGGGCCTGAACTCGTCTTGGCCGGTCGGGACCTCGCCGGCGGCGAAGCCCGACATCAGGCGGTAGGTGTTCGCTCCCATCAGGTAGGTGACCTCGGGTTGCTCACCGAGCCAGGCGAGGTACTCCGGGCCCTCAAGGCCCCAGAACCCAGGCCATCCCTCTCCCGATGCGTAGCCGTCGAGGGAGGTGATGAAATCGACCAGAAGCTCCGACATGGTGATGTCCTTTCCTTGGATGTCATGAGTTTGGACCGGCCGGGAGCCACGAACTCATCGGCCACGCCATGGAGTAATGAGAAAACCCATAATCCTGCAGCCCATCGCCTCGTCCGAGGACCTGACCACCTGTAAGCGGAGGTCCTTCAGCTCGGCGTCATCACGCGGGCTCTTACCGATCAGCGCTCCCTTGATCACCCCAGCACTCCGCTCGCCCATGCTCTGGCACCGGCCCTCCTACCGACAACCACCGACAGGTGGTCCTGAAACTCATCAGAACGCACCTGCCCAGCTCGACTACCGCAAGTCATCCTGACGGAATGTCGACATTTATTCATTATTGTTGTGGCGCTTGATGTTTCGGATTCGCTCTAACATGTGATGGCGGTGGTGCCCTGGCTGGGGCCGGGATACTTTCATCCCATGGCGGGCGCGGTGAGGCAACCGCTCTCGCACGTCGGTACATGATCGACATCCAGACCGGCATCGCCATCACCACGTCCGAGCCGATCTGGGAACGGCTGCTCGGCGTCCGCGAGTTCTCCCCCACGATCGAACCCACTTACGAAGACGACCCCCTGAGCGTTTCTCATCGGTGGCGAGTTTCGTTGCAGGCCGATGAAGAAGCTCCTGGGACGACAACTGGCGACCAAACTCGTCGTCTTCCAGGAGCCCTCGATGTTGTTGTGCCTGATGGCGCTGCCGCTGTCGACGCGCACCGGGCCACCCAGATCGCCCAAGCCATCGCCCCCCTCAACGCTCTCGAACGCCGCTCGGGGAACGCGACCCGGTAATCGCTGGTGCCCCGGCCAGACCTGGCATACGGTGACCCGGTGGGCCAGACCTACTTGACGACCGAGCGCATGCGACTGCGCCACTTGCGATCAGCAGACCTCGATCTGCTGGTTGCGCTGAACAGCGACCCCGATGTGATGCGACATATCGACTGGGCCCCGCCTCCCCGGGCGGCAGTGGCCGCCGAGATCGCCGAGCTGCTGGCCGAGCGTCGGCGATACCCCGCGCACAGCCGATTCATCGCCGAAGACCACGAGGGAGCCTTCCTCGGCTGGTTCGGCTTGATCGTTCTCACTGACGGACCGACCGCACCGTCACTGGGTTACCGGCTGCGCCGCGCGCGCTGGGGCCAAGGGCTGGCCACCGAGGGCGGTCGGGCGCTGGTCGACCATGCCTTCACGCACTTGGGCGCCGAACGGGTCAGCGCCGAGACCATGGCCATCAACACCGCCTCCCGCCGAGTGATGGAAAAGTGCGGCCTGCGCTACCTGCGCACCTCCCATCAAGCGTTCGACAACCCGCTCCCGGGCACCGAGCACGGCGAGGTCTGGTACGAGATCACCCGCGACGAATGGCGGCACCCCAAAGAGACCACCGAAGACAGCCCCATCCTCAAACAACATCAGCCAGGTTGAGAACAGCTCATTCTGCTCCGGCCAGTAGTTCCATGCCTTCGTCAGGGTCCAACGGCGCAGCACCGTGCTCGAAGCCCCGGGCTACGCCGATCCACAGCGCAATCCTGGTCTGACGTTTCAGGAGATTTGCATAGTCCGTGTAGATCTCGAACTTCTTCTCATCCCACCGTTCCGCCCGAGACCACTGCCAACAAAGTTTGTCGGTCCGGCTCGATGCTGCATATGAGCCGACAGCGCCAATGATGACACCTATCGGTGCCGGAAGTTGATCGAGAATGCCCATCTGTCTCTCCATGCATAGTTCTCCCAACACTCTGCCTTGCCCAGGGAGGCCACGGGGGACGTAGAACACCGTGACACCTTGAAGGGACGATTACGGTGCTGATCAGCGGCAGGTGCAGTACTGGTTGCTGGGTGTGGCAAAGGCGCTCTCGGCACCGGAACGACTGGCCCACGCAGTCCCGGGCAGTTGCGGTCTCAGGTGCCGTCGGTGCCGCGGCGCGCTTCCCATACCCGTTTGGCGAAGTGCTCGACATCGCGTCGGCGGCGCGGGTCGGCACCGACCCAGTCGTCGCCGCGCGGTGCTTTCCAGCGGGGGCGGTTCGAGTCGAGTCCGACCACCATGCCCAGCACGGCCCGGCCCCTCCCGCAGGTGGCGACCCGCGCCCAGGGCCGCCCGGCCACCAGGGAGCACCGGAGTTTGCGGCCGTCGATCCGCCTGAACCGCACGAACGGCATGGGCGCCAGGACGCTGCCGGTGGCGAACGCGAAGGCCACCATCACCACCGCCATCAGGCCCATGACCGCATGCACCCAGTACCGGGGGTCGAGGTCGGCCGCGCCGCCTCGGGACCACATGGAGGTGACGGCGATGATCGAGGCGAGCACGAGCGTGAGCAGCGCCGGCGCGTCGGGCCACCGCCGCATGAGGTCACTGGTCCGCCGCAGCCACCTGGTGCGCACCATCGCTTCGACGCGCCGGCGCAGCGGCTCGCCGGCGGTGAACGGCGGCATGGTGATCAGCAGGCCCACCACCGCCAGCGCGACCGCGATGCCAAAGCCCCACCAGCGCGGCGACAGCCACCCCGGGCAGGCGCCGCCGCACCCGAAGTCCCAGGCGCGGTCGAAGATGTCGGTCAGCAGGCTGATGGTCACCGCCGGGCCGACCGCGGCCACGACCCAGCGGGTGGATTCGGCCGCGGCCCTGGTGACGGCGTGGTTGACCATGACGAGGTTGAGCGCGTAGAACAGCGACAGCACACCGGGCCCCAGCACCAGGCCCGACAGCGACAGACCGAGCAGGGCCTGGTGGGGTGAGGGGCCCTTGCTGGCCAGATGCGCATACAGGAAAGCGCAGATCATCAGTGAACTCATCGCGTAGAACAGGGTCTTGACGATGAACTTCGGTTCGATGCGGCCGCCTTCGGCGCCGCGGCCGCCGTCGACGGGGTGGGCGTTCTGGCGCCCGAGGTAGAGCACCAGGCCGGTGAATGCGAAACCCGCGAGAACAGCTGCGAGTGAGCCGTACATCTGGGCCGAGGGGCCGTTGTCGGGCAGGATCGCCTGCAGCTCGCTCGCGTCGATGACCGATCGCCTTCACCGTGGGGGACGGAACAGGCTTCGCATTATGGCGCAGGCCATCGAACGGCACTGTCCAAGATCCGACACTCACTCCTCAAAGCCAAGTTCCTGACAGACGCTGAGTAGCGGACGAAGCCTCCGGGCCAATAGAGGCCTGTTGCTTGTGCAGGGAAGGCTCGGTCGTCGTGGAGCTCACCTCGAACATGCTGCCACGAAGGAGCAGCTGATGTGGTTCGCAGTGTCTGTGACCGGTTGCGAACGGGCACAGCCGGTCACATGGGGGCCGTGTTGTGATCGCCAGTAGCCCAGAGACGCTGGCCTCGGCGGGCTTTTGGGCCCCGATCTCGTCGCCGATGGCGGTGCGGGCTTCGGTGAGGGCGGCCCAGGCGTCGGGGCGGGTGCGGTCGATGGCGCGTTCGAGGACAGCGGTCGCGGCGTCAAGGTCGTCGGCGTCGCGGTGGAGGGCGGCGAGGTGGACATCAAGGCAATCGAACCCGGCATCGGCGCTGAGTCACATAATGACATCGCCCGCGACCAGCTACTGCCGGTCACAGGCGATCACATGGGCCCCATGAGGGGAGTGGTGCGGTGGAGGTTCTACATTCTTATTCGAACCCAAACTCGCAGGTAAACGAGGTGATCGACAGTATGGCGGCCCCACTCGAGCCGCCGACATCGCCGTCAGGCCCCTCCTGGCAGCCACGTCCGGACTGCGATCCTTCATTTGTGGACAAGCCACCCCTGCTGCAACCCCATGCGTTGAGCCGCAGGCTGACCGCCGACCAGCGCCTGGAGATCGCCGTCGCGTTCAGCAATGGTATCCCGCAGAAGGAACTCGCGGCGGCGCACGGGATTAGCATCCGGAGCGTCAAACGCCTGGTCAAGACTGCTCGGAACGCCGGGGTGATCGGTTCACAACCACAAGCGACCTGACACTCCCGCCCTGTTCGCTACATCGGCCCCCGACCCGGTGGCCTCCAGTTGGGACCGGCTCCGATGTCGGATCGAGTCCGCACCCGAGGAGTCCGGGAGATTTCTCTACTCAAAGAATAGGGAAGGCTGCATTGCCGCTGGACCATCGAAAACAGAGGATTGGCGGCACACGCCCGGGGACGGCCCCGGGTACTGAGCTGAGAGGCAGCCGATGCACTCGATCCACCGCCGCACTGCCGCCGTCATCGGGGCGTTCGCCTCACTGGCCGTGACCACTGCCGCCTGCACGGCAACCGATGACCTCGAGGGGGATTCGTCATCACTGCAGTCCGCGGTGGAGGCGGCCCACGAGGAGGGCGGGTTCGTCAGCGTGTCGGCCGAAGTGCGAGACGGCGAACACTACGACTCGGCCGGGGCGGGCGTCGCCGACGTCATCACGGACGAGCCCGTCCCAGAGGAGGGCCACTTCCGAGCGGGCAGCGTCACCAAGACGTTCATCGCCACCCTCCTGCTGCAACTCGAAGCCGAGGGCGAGGTCGCCATCGACGACTCCGTCGAGCGCTGGCTCCCCGGCCTGATCTCCGGCAACGGCTATGACGGCAGCGCCATCACGCTGAGGAACCTGCTGCAGCACACCAGCGGCCTGCCCAACTACTCCACCGTCAAAGACTTCGACATGACCGCCACCGCCTTCGAGAACGAGCGGTGGACCCACTACGACCCCGAGGACCTCGTCGCCATCGCACTCGCGGAAGAGCCCCTCTTCCCGCCCGCGGGCCCAGACGAGCCGGAGCCGACGTGGGCGTACTCCAATACCAATTACGTCGTCGCCGGCATGGTCATCGAGGAGGTCACCGGCAACGACTGGCGCCAGGAGCTGCAAGAGCGCATCCTCGACCCGCTCGGCATGGAGGACACCTTCGCGCCCGGCGACGACCCGCGCGTCCCCGAGCCGCACGCCAAGACGTACAAGAAGTTCCCCGAGGACCGGTCCACCTGGGTGGACACCACGGTACGAAACCCGTCCTCGCTCGACGCCGCGGCCGAGCTCATCACCACCAAGCGGGACCTGGACACCTTCATGACCGCCCTGCTCGGCGGCGAGCTGCTGCCTGACGAGCAGCTCGAGAAGATGCAGCAGACCGTCCCCGTCGACGATGCCATGCAGCAGATGATGCCCGGCGCCGAGTACGGCCTCAGCCTGCTGCGCCAGCCGCTGTCGTGCGGCGGCGAGCAGTGGGACCTGGGCGGCCAGGTCGTCGGGGGCGACACGCTCGTCGCTCAGACGGCCGACGGCGGCAAGGGCGTCGTCGTCTCCGCGACGGGCATGGCCGGCCCCGAGGAGATTATGCAGGGCGGGCAAGCGCTGCAGCACCTGGTGGACCAGGCTCTTTGCGGGCAGGAGCAGTGACGGAGCCACCTCCGGCAGCTTCGAGGGTGAGCAGGGAACAGTCCCTGCACCCTCGACTGCGGGGCCCTAGGAAGCCGTCAAAGAATGAGTCTTTCTCAACCTAGGTGAGTTCGGTCGTGGGGCAAGAAAGAAGCTCCTGTAGAACAACGGCCGTCTACTTCCGCTGCCCGCCAGGAGCTTCGAATGCTGCGGCACCCAGGCCACCCTGCCCCTCTCGAGCCGTACCCCGCGCCTCGCCGCCCGGCTCGTCCGTCCCCACCCGCACGACCATCGGCTCCCGCTGGCGGGTCCTCGAACCCGGCCAGCAGGCGCTGCCCACCTTCGCCTATTTGCACCAAGGCCATACCTATGAGCAGCTCGCCCTGGGCTTCGGGGTCTCCCGAGCCACCGCCGCGCGGCGCGTCAACGAAGTGATCGACCTGCTTCGCAGCATGCGCTGACGCTGCGCGCCGGTCTGCGGAAGGCCAAGCGCTCGGGCCGAGGCTTGATGATCCTCGACGGCACCCTCATCCGCACCGACCGCCTCGCCGCCGACCGACCCTACTACCAGGTCAAGCACCGATCCCACGGGATGAACCTGCAGGTGATCGCCGATCCGGACGGACATCTGTTGTGGATCTCGGGCGCGATCCGCGGCTCGATCCACGGCACCGCCGCCGCCCGCAGACCGGACCTCCCCAGATCCCGCGCCTGCTGCGCGAGTACGGCCTGTTCGCCCTGGCCGACAAGGGCTGGACCATGATCTGGTCGTCACGCCCGACAAGGGGAAGGGCAAACCGGAATACCAGAAGGCGCACAACCGGCTCCATGCGCGGCTGCGCGGAGCCGGTGAGCGAGCCTTCGCAGAACTCAAGAAGTGGCGCCTCCTGCGGAAACTCCGCTGCGACCCACACCAGGCCACCCAGATCGCCCGCGCCATCGCCACCCTCGACCAACAAGAACGCCAATCAGGATGAGAAAGCCTCAATGACTCCATCGATTCGCCCGCAGCGAGGATGCCCAAGGTCTTGCTCATGCCTCATGGTCGTGGCCGCGAAATCGCGGACTTATTTCCTGACGGCTCCCAGGGCGTCGACGTCTTTTCCTCATGTCGGTTTTGGTGTGATGTCGAGGAGTTGGAGGGTGGCGGAGGCGAGGTCGGTTGCGCCGCCGCAGTGGGGCAGGTCGGTGGTGTAGTGGACGGTAGGGCATGATCCTTTGGGGTCGACACCCTGAAGCCCCGACGTTGCATTCTCCCGTGATCACACGGTCGCTTCTGATACCTCGCGGTGCTCGATCACCGCTATACATGGTCGAGCACCAACGAGCACCGTGGTGGAGGCACTGCATGCTTATGCGAACCCAAATCCCCGGGTAGACGCGATAGTTGACAGGCTCTCACGAGTCGAAGGCAAACGCCCTGAAGCTTCAGGTCCCTCATGGTACGTCCCCAATGACGCCGAGGCGAGTCGACGGTCGCCGAGATCTGCACCCCAAGAGCTCTTCAGAGGCGACTCACTTCGAAACAGCGCGAGTCCATCGTCAGAGTCTACGCGGAAGGCACTCGGCAAAAGAAACTCGCCGCCGAGTTCGGTATCCGTGATCGAAGTGTGAAGCGACTGGTCGGGCAGGCCAGGAATTCCGGAATGGAGTTCAGAACCCGCGCAATCTGAAACCGATCAGATCCGTCCGCCGGCCTACCTGCGTCCGGTGAACTCAGAGTTTTCGCGCAGCACCGCCAGTTTGCCTTTCGAAGTCCCTCATGAAGTCGGCGAGGTCGAACGCCTCTGCGGGCTCGGCGCGATGAGTCAGAAATGCTTCTGCTTCGACCTGCGATGTGCGGCTTTTGCGCCTTCGAGCAGGGTCATCACCGCGACGGCGACCCACAGCGGCGCGACGAGAACATAAACGGGGAACAGGATTTCGATGTCCGCGGGCACCAGGGCCTCCTGCAAAGGCTCGGTGAGCACGAAGGCCAGCGACCAGACACCGCCGCACAGCAGCGCAATGTACGCTTGCCGCGGCACGTAGTACTCCCGGAAACGCCGTCGCGCCTCGGCTTTGAAGCCGGGGTCGCTCCGCCAGGCCTGCCAGACGACATAGCGGCGGCTCTCACCTTGGGAGGAGGCGAGCGCACGGAGCTCGTTCTCGGCGACCTGCTCCCGCAGTTCCGCCTCCGTTCGAGGGGCTCGGTCGCGGTCCTCCTGGTTGAAGAAGAGCCCTCTGTTCTCGGCCACTTCGAACTTGATGTCGTCCAACTTCACCGCCGGAAGGATGAAACCGCGGTACATCACCGTGAGGGCCCCGGCCAGCCACAGCACGATCCCCCCGGCGACGACCGCGACTTCGATCAGACCGGCAGCGGCGGCGCTCATCCGCCGTCCTGCACGGCACTCGGCGTGCCGCCCAGCAGACCCTTCAACCCGGTCATCGGATAGCCGGTGAGGATGTCACCGAGCCCTCCTCCGAACGGGTTCGCCATGGTGTCGAAGATCGACTTCGCGTTGTCCGCCTGGTAACCCGACCTGAAACCCTGCGTGCCCGGACTCGGGATGTCATTGCGGATCCGATTGATCAGATCCGCGAACTTCATGTCCGTACCCTTGGCGAGCGATCCGAAGGAGAGATCGATCTGCTTGGCCGAACTGAACTTGGACAGGACTCGACCGAGGTCGCCGACGATCTCGTTGAGCTTGGTAAAGCGAGTGCTGAGCATCTGCATGGCGTCGCCGAGCTTGGTGAGATGTTTCATGATCTTCGCGCTCACGCTCATCGCGTCCACGATGATGCCGCCGATCATCGCCGCGAACGACCCGCCGAGGGTGATCCACGACGAAGCGAGGGCCGCGAGGGCGTACATGATCGCGCGGGAGACGAAGTCACAGATGAGCTCTAGGATCAGGCCGCGGGTGACGGCGGTCCAGATGCCCATGACCATCATGTAGCCGCCCATGATGTCGGAAGCGGTACCCGCTCCCTTGATGGCGTCGCCGAAGTCGGTCAGCAGGAGCCGGTAGGTGTCGGCGGCGTCGCCCTGCCATTCGGACAGGGAGTCCAGCTCAGCCTTGAGGTCCTCGCCGGCCTGGTCGAGTACCCCGGCGATGTTGCCCCAGGTGTCTTTGGTCGCGTTGATCGCGCCCGGGTCCCCGGCCACCCATTCGAGGGGTTCCCTGAGGAAGTCGACGTGCTCGATGAGGAACCCGACGCCGGCCATAATGAACTCTTTGAACGGGTTGGCGACGAACGCGAGCAGGTCGAGCGCGGCCACGGTCCCGTTGAGGGCGTATTCCAGGCCCGTGTCGGAATTGAGGAGGTCCTGCGCGCTGGCGGCCACGCGAGCGCCGTCGAGTTCTCCCCAGGGCGGATCGTCTGCAGTGTCGTTGACGATGAGGTCGTTCACTAGTTGCCCCTGATGTGGACGTTGAAGGTCTCGGCGACTGAGGAATCGCACTCCTCATAGGCGTCGCAGGTCGCCTTGACGCGGACCGACGCCTCCTTGGCGGCCTCCCGGGCGGTCTCGATGAGGTTCGTGGCGATCGCCGCGATGGCCATGGCGCCCGCGGCGAACGGAAGGTTGACGATCCCGAAGTCCAGCATGCTGCCCGCACCTTTGGCCTCCGCGGCCGCGTGCGCTTGCGTGACCGGGCCGATCACCTTCGAGTCGATCCCATCCACATGTGTCTGGAACGCTTCGGGGTCCGGCACGTTGAATCCTTCACCCATGGCGGCATACTCCTCACCCTGCGTCCGCGCGCGGGCCTGGCGCACCAGGTCGTTGTCCTCGCCGAACACCGACGCCAAAGCGCCGGTGGCGCTACGGCCCGCCTGATCCGCCGCCTCGCGGTAGGTCACCTTGATCAACTCGGCGAGCGATTGGGCCGACATCTGCCGGCTGGCCGGACTCAAATAGAGGTCCTGCAGCGATCCGCCGATGCCAACCGTCACCGTGACCTCTCCGTCAGGGGAGGTCACGGACGCTTGCGCGGCTTCCATCGCCTCGCCCAGAGATGAGGCCTTCTCCGCCATAGAGGCCATACGGCCCTGGAACTCTCGCATATAGCCTTCGGGGTCTTCGAAAACAGAGGGCAACGCTCAGCCGCCTTCGGTGTCGAGGGGATCACAGAATGCAGCACCCAGCGTAGCAACGACATGCAAACCCTGCTGGCCTGCCCGCTGCGGGCTCCGAAGACCGAACATGACGGAAAAGACCCGCTGAACCACCTGTGCCACAGAGAAACCGACAGCGTTACGAAGGGGAAGAGCATTATGCCCGCCCGCGACCGGTCACAACCAATCACAGGCTGGCACAAGCGTTCACACGTGACCTTCTGCATTCTTATTCGAAGCCATCACCGCAGGTAGACGCCGCTCTAGATCGCCTCGAAAACGCACTTAAGGCGGACGAGTCGTCTTCAGGCCCTTCGAGTCGGTCACGATGGGGCAGCGAATTCTCCGTTATGGACTCACCGCAAGCACGACCGCGGTCCTTGCACAGGCGGCTGAGCGACGTGCAACGTGAAGCGATCGTCACCGCCTTCAATCACGGTACGCCGCAAAAAGAGTTGGCCGCAAGATACGGGATCAGCGTCCGCAGCGTCAGACGCCTGGTTCGCGATTCCCGCGAATCCGTCAGCCTCAACGATCACCCGCAGACTGGATGACATATCCAAGATCCGACGTTTTCGGGTCCCCTATGCGCGTGGTAGATCTGGCGGTTGCCAGCCCCAAAGGCGGGCAAGGCCCTTCTCTGACACCTTCGCGAACGCGGTTGGTGTCATGAGCCGCAACGTCAGCGACAGGAGACGTCGGTGCAGCGCGCTGCCCATGAGGGCGTCATGCCCGTTCTTGTGCGCGGCCTTCGCAACCCACTGCGTGCGGGACCGCCGCTCGCGGTCGTATCGCGCCAGAGCGGCACGCGGGTCGCCAATCTCGGCGAGCGCCGCAGCGAGCACGACGGCGTCCTCGATCGCCATGCCTGCGCCCTGCCCCAGGTCCGGGCTCATCGGGTGCGCCGCATCGCCCAGCAGCGCGATGCGACCGTTGACGAGACTCGGCAGCGGGGCGTGGTCGAGGTCGGTGATGTCGTGGTGCAGCACCCGATCGGCCGCTGTGGCGTCCAGGAGGTTCTGGATCAGCACGTGCCAGCCGGCGACCCGCTCGCGGACGGCTTCACGTTCGTCCGCGTAGCGGATGCCGGGGGCTTCAGCGCGGGCGCCGAGCGCCCAGTAGACCCGCCCCCGGGACAGCGGCATCGTTAGGAAGTATCGGTCCGTGCCCATGGTCATGCAGCCCTCGTGCGCGGCCAGGTCGAGGTCGGCGATGCCGCGCCAGACAGTGTAGTTCCAGAACGCGGGCTCGGGCGTACCCGGCCACAGCAGTCGGCGGGCGGTGCTGTGGATGCCGTCGGCGGCGGCGACGAGGTCCGCGGTGAGCGTCTCGTCGCCGATGTGCACTCGGGCGTGCTCGGCGGTATGGTCGAATCCTGTCACCTTGGCGCCGGTTTGGATCGATGCCGTGGGCACGGCATCGCGGAGCACCCCGTGCAGGTCGGCGCGGTGGAAGCCCAGCAGCGAATGCGGCGCGCCGGACGGGGCGCGCATCAAGTAGCGGCCCGAGGGAGCCCGGAGGTTGGTCGTGGCGAAGAACGGCGTGCCAGCCGCGCGCGCCTGCGCCCCGACGCCGAGCGCGTCCAGCGCACGCAAGGCGTTGGGCGCCTGAGACATTCCGGCCCCGATCTCTCCCACCTCGATTGAACGCTCCAGGACGGTCACGTCCCAACCGATGCGGCGCAGCCCAATCGCTGCCGCCAGTCCGCCGATACCCGCCCCGACGACGATCGCCGTACCGGTCATGGTCTGCCTCTCTTGCGTTCTGGTGGCGGGGCCTGTTCGAAGACCTCGGCCATCCAGTCGAATACGTCCCGTGCTTCACGCACCCGGTCGGCGCGGGCGCGCTCGGTTCCCAGTAGCGCCAGCCCGTCGGTGGCGACCTCGCGGAACGACACCAGCGAGGCGATCTGGCGGCGCACCACCGCCTCCCAAGCGCCGTCCTTGAGCCGGTAGTAGCCCGTCCGCTGCCCGGGCCGCGTCCGCCGCTCGACGAAACCGATGGTCATGAGCACGCGTATGTTCGTCGTCAGCGATGCCCGGCTGGCCCCGATCGCCTCGCTGATCTGCCCGGCCGACTGCTCAGCGGGCTCGCAGACCATCAACCAGCCCAGTACCCGCCCCGCGATCGGCGGCACCCCGTCGTTCGCGAGGAACATCGCGACCCGCTCGACCCACTCGAGCAGCGACTCATGCGACGGCCCACCGCCATCGGAAGGCTCACATATCGATACTTCAGTAATTACATTACTTGCCATGTATTTCAGAATAAACTGAAATTTCAGTTGACACAAGCGCCCCCGGTTCAGACCCGCGACCGGCCACAGGTGAACACATGGGCCCGCGAAGGGGCCCATGGCGGCGTGGACTTCAAGGCGATCGAACTGACCGCGAACCATAAAATCGCCTGTGACCGGCTACTGCCGGTCACAGGCGATCACAAACGGTCACATGGACCCCGTGAGGGGCCGGTGGTGTGGACCTTCTGCATTCTTATTCGAACCCATCGCCGCAGGTAGGAGCCATATTGGATCGTCTCGCGGAGCCTCAAGAGCCCTGGAGCCGGGCTTCAGGCCCCTCATGGGAGCCGCCCTCTGACTCCGATCCGGCGCCGGCTGCCGCGCCGTCGGTGCCACCGCGCCTGCTCAATCGCCGCCTCACGCCTGAGCAGCGAGAGGCAGCCGCGTCGGTCCAAGTGACCGAGCGGCGCACGAAGCTGGTCGCGGCCTTGAAACCGACCGCGTCCTCTGGTGGCAGCCCGGCGTCGAGGACGACATGGTCGACCACGTCGCTGATGCCCTGGTACAGACACATCCGTCCCCAGAACTCGGCGAGCACCCCGTCGCGGGACGTGGAGTGGAAGACAACCTCGCAGCCGCCGCGCAGGTCGGTCTTGACCTCGTCGAAGACCGTCTCGGAAGTCCAACGCTGCCGGTACAGGTCGGGGAAGTCGCCGATCGGGTACCGCTCATGGTCGAGCAGGCTGGTGATCAGCGTGACCGTCTCCCCGATCGACTCCTCGCCGGTGACGGTGTCGTTGGCCGTCACCGAGTACTCGATCACTCGGACCTTGACCGAGGGTTTGCCGGGCTCGTTCAGGTGCGCGATCCACGACCCGTCGGGCAAGACCTCCTGGATGTTGAGTTGCAACTGGGCTCCAGCCCGCATGATCACCTCCGCGTCCCTGGCCCGGACGCGGGCGATACACCGGAATCCGGATGCGACCATCTGTTCCGCCGCGATGGCGACCGTCCCGAGCTGCATGCCGAGCCCGACGCGCTGCCCTGGGCCGGGCTCGACAAGACCGGGGAGACCCGCGAGTGGTACTGCCGGTCAGAGGCGGTCGGCGACGATGACGCCGCGGCCGTTGGTGCCGAGGTAGTACCTGCCGAAGACGCGGGGGTCGCCGGCGATGACGCTCGGGCTGCCGTATTGATGGTCGTCGTCGTTGACGCGGATCCAGGTGGCCCCGGCGTCGTCGGAGCGGAAGACTCCCCAAGTGCCGTCGATGGTCGCGATGGTGAAGACCGTCGGAGTGTCCGAGCCGGGTGCGGCCTTGCCGAAACCGATGCCGAAGGCGTCCTGGGCGGCGTCGAGCCGGTTGAAGGTCGCGCCTCTGTCGACTGAGCGCCAGATGCCGCTCGCGGAGCCGCCGCCACAGATCCACAGCTCGCCTTCGTGTCCGGGCACGGCTTTGATGTCGCCGTTGTCGGTCGGCAGCCCGGTCGCGGTTCGTGTGAAGGAAGCGCCGCCGTCGGTGCTGACGTAGACCTCGCCTTGAGCCCATCCGTAGAACGTGGCGGGGTCGACGCGGTCCGACTCGACGTGGGCGCCTTCGGGAATTCCGGTGGACGCGGTCCAGGTGGCCCCGGCATCGGTGCTGTAGCCGACCGGGGCGCCGTCGGGCGCGAACAGGATGCGGTCGCCGGTGGCGCTGATCGCCGCACCCGCGCCGTTGCGGCCGGGACCGGTGCTCCCCTCGGGGGCGGTGCCGGCGGTCCAGTTCTCGCCGCCGTCGGTCGAGATGGCCAGGTAGGTGTCACCCCGCCCGACCCGGAGGATGAGCGCGGGGGCGAGCTCGGCGTAGTCCAGGGTCGTCACCGGGCTCATCTGGGGGGCCGGGTACATCGCCGCGGGTATCGCGTCGATGCGCTCGTGCCGGAAACCGCCGAGATCGCCGAGGCCGGAGAACAGCGGTGCGCCTTCCGGCGGGCTCATCAGCTCCACGACGGCGGTCTCTTCGAGGCCTCGGATCATCGGGCGGATGGTGATCTGGTCGTCTGAGTCCCAGGCGGTCAAGTCGGTGCTGCCGTAAATGGTGGCGCCGGTGCCGTACATCATGCGGTCGGAGTCGAACGGGTCGATGGCCATCGACTCCATCCACCAGCCGAGTTTGGGCCGGGTCTCCGGCGGTTCGGGATCGAGGCCCCAGTCGAGCCAGGGCACCTCGGTGATGTCCATGGTGTACCGGAACGAGCGGTTCAAGCCATCGCCCCAGTCCCAGGCGCGGGTCCACGTGGCACCACCGTCGGTGGTGCGGAAGATGTTGCAGTCCGGCCACCACTGAACCTGCGTCGTGACCATCAGCGTGCCGGGGTTCTGGCGGTCGATGGTGAGGCCGCTGTAGCCCCAGGCGTTCTCCTCGCTGGAGGAGGGCACCGGGCTGACGTTCGTCCACTCCCCGCTCGCGGACTCGAACCGCCACACGTCTCCAGCGGCGCCGTCGTTCGGTCCGGCGCCGTCGGTGGTGGCCATGTACAGGTAGCCGCCTACGTGGTCGAACACCGCCCGGTGCGGCAGGAACCCGGTCGGCTGGCCGGGCAGGCGCTCCCAGGTCGCCCCGGCGTCGGTGGAGCGGTAGACGCTGTTCTCCTTGTCTCCCACACCGACGTAGATGTCCCGGCTCGTTTCTCCGCGGCGGCCGGAACTCTGGTCGAAGACCACCCACAGCAGACCGATCCGCTGCGCGCCCGGGCTGTTCGGATCGGCGTCGGGCTCGGGCACGTAGTCGCCGGGATTGGGGAAGGAGTCCACCTCTGCCCAGCTGGCGCCGTAGTCGGCGCTGCGCCACAGGCCGTTGCCGCTGGGAGCGGCCAGGTAGAGGATGCGGTTGCGATTCGGGTCGACGGCCAGGCGCTCGCCGATGCCGCGGCCGGGCATGTTGCCGCCGAGCTTGAACGGCAGCTCCGCGGTCTCCCAGGTGCGGCCGAAGTCTTGGGATCGCAGGATCGCGCCGTTGCGGGGGTCCCAGAAGTTCGTGTAGGTGCCGACCGCCGCGTACACGCGGCTGGTCTCCACCGGGTCGGCCGCCAGGGCCGCGACGCCGGTGTGGCCCCACTGGTCGGGGCCGACGAAGTCGAGCATCGGCTCCCACCGGGCGCGCCACTGGCTCCACCGGTAGGCGCCGCCGATGTCGGTGCGCGCGTACACGATGTCACGCTGGCCCTCATTGAAGACGATGCCGGGCACGAAGCCGCCGCCGCCGATCTCGACGTTCCTGAACCAGTACGTCTCCGGCGGGGCCGCTTGCGCGGGCCCGGGCCCCACCCCGATGGCGCCGCCCATGATCGCGGCGGTCGCCGAGGTGAGCACCGTGCGCCGCCGTAGCCTCGCGGCGGCCTCGAATCGCTTGCTGTCCTCAGTCATGAACACTCCCTGGTGTCGGTCGGGTGAGTGGAGCGGCCCACTCCCACAACACGATTAATTTCAATGTGAAATTTAGTGTTGATTGTATGGTGCCCACGAAGCACGGTCAAGACATAGATCTACATTTATGGATGGTGCGGTCGTTCGCCGGAACACTCGGGCGATGTGGCGCGGCTGGGTATCGTGGGCCCGTGACAACGACGAGCGGCTCGAACCGCGCACGGGAATGGCCTGCGCTGTCCGAGGTCGCGCGCCAGATCCTGCTGGAGGTGCTGATCCACGGCGCCATGCCGCGATCCGAGATCGCCGCCCGCCTGCGCCTGTCCCGACCCACCGTCACCCGCGCGACCAAGGTGCTCGTGCTGCAAGGGCTGCTGGCGGAAGGCGGCGCGCAGCTGCGGACCCCCTTGGGACGACCGTCGGAACCGCTGCGAGTGCCCGGCGGAACCCACCGCTTCCTGGGAGTGAAACTCACCGCGGACCGACTGCACACCGCCGTGGTCGACCTGACCGCGACGACACTGGAGACGACCGAGGAACCGCTCCGATCCACCGAGCCCCGAGCGGTCGTCGCGCAGATCGCCAGAGCGGCGGCCCGGCACGCCGGACTCACGGCGGTCGGCGTGACGCTCGGAGCGCACATCCACAACGGACTCGTGGTGCATGACGCGTACCTGGGCTGGGTCGACGTGCCGCTCAAGGCGATGACCGCCGAGGCGACCGGCCTGTCCACCGCCGTCGACAACGACGTGCAGGCCCTCACCGCGACCGAGCACTGGTTCGGCGCGGGAGCCGGCCTGAACTCGATGGCGGTGATCACCATCGGCGCGGGCATCGGCAGCGGCCTGATCGTCGACGGCGGACTCGTGGAGGGCGCGCACGGTCTGACCCCGCGCTTTCACCATGTCCTGGTGGACTCGAACGGCCCGCGGTGCGACTGCGGTCGCCGGGGCTGCGTGTCGAGCTACCTGACCGAGCACATGCTGCTGCGCCGCCTCGACGGGCCGCCCACCTTCGCCCAGGCACTCGAAGCGGCCCGTGCCGGCGATCCGGACGCCAGGCGCGTCTTCAACGACGCGGGGTACGCGCTCGGCGTGCTCATCGGCACCGTCGCGAACGCGATCGACCCGCAGAAGGTGCTCCTGACCGGCGAGGGACTGCCGTTGCACGAGGTCGCATCGCGCCGCGTGGACCAGGGCATCGAGGACACCTACGAGGGCGACGCCGGCCTCCTGGATCTCGACCTGCAGCCGTTCGACTTCAGGGAATGGGCCCGTTCCAGCGCCGCCCTCGCGATCAAGGCCACGCTGCGCGCCACGATCTGAGCGGGGCGGGGCCTCCTCGTCGCGGGCGAGTCTGGACCGGATCGGGATGGGGCGGCGCGGCCCGGCGCCGCGCCGCCCCGATCTCAGTGAGGTCCCAGCTCAGACGCGGTTCCATTGCTGGTTGGCCTGGCCGTTGCAGTCCCAGATGACCACCGGCGTCCCGTTGGCGGTGCCCCGGCCTGAGACGTCGAGGCACTTGTTCGCGCCCACGGCGGTGATGGAGCCGTCGCCGTTGACGCGCCATTGCTGGTTGGTGCCGCCGTTGCAGTCCCAGATGATCACCGGGCTGCCGTTGGCGGTGGCCCCGCCGGAGACGTCGAGGCACTTGTCGCCGTAGACGCGGAGTTCCCCGGTGCCCGTGGCGGTCCAGCTCTGGTTGGCCTGGCCGTTGCAGTCCCAGATGACGACTTCGGTGCCGCTGGCCTGGGACGCGCCGGTCACGTCGAGGCACCGACCGGACTCCTCGCCGCGGTAGGCGGACGCCCCGGGTTCGACGAGGCCGCCGCCTTCGACGATGTACATCGCGGCGCCGTGGGCCGGCACCCACGCGCTGATCGTGCCGGACGAGGAGCCGGTCGTGTGGGCCCACAGGTCCCGCACCGTATAGGACTCGGCTTCGCCGAGGCCGAGGGCGCCGACCGTGGTGGACACGTTCGCGCCGCTGTTGCCGCGGTTGAGAAGCACCGTGGCGACCGAGCCGTCGGACATGGGCTTGCGCCAGACCTCCAGGTTGCCGTTGTCGCTGATCTTGTGGCCCTGGATGCCGCCCCAGTCCTGGTTGACGGCGATGACCTCGCTGTTGGTCAGGATGTCGACGGTGGTCTGCGACATGGACCGGAGGTCGTTGCCGGCCAGCAGCGGTGCGTTGAGCAGCGACCAGAGGCTGAAGTGGGCGCGCGACTCGGTGTCGGACAGTCCCGGGTTGCCGACTTCGAGCATGTCCGGATCGTTCCAGGCGCCCGGCCCGGAGTAGGACTCCTTGCCGACCTGCGCGTCGAGGATGCTCATCACCGAGCTCCAGTCGTCGGTGATGTCGCCGGTGGTGCGCCAGGAGTTGCCCACCTCGGCCCCCCAGCTCACCACGTTCTCCTGGCCCCAGTTGCACAGGCTGTACAGGATCGGGCGGCCGGTGGCCGCGAGCGCGTCGCGCATCGCGGTGTACCGCTCCTGCGCGCTGCGGCCCTGGTGGTCGCCGCAGTTGTCGTATTTCAGGTAGTCGATCCCCCAGGACGCCCAGAGGTCGGCGTCGCGCTGCTCGTAGCCGAGGCTGGCGGGATATCCGGCGCAGGTGGTGGTTCCGGCCGAAGAGTAGATGCCGAGTTTGAGGCCCTTGTCGTGGACGTAGTCGGCGAGGGCCTTCATGCCGCTGGGGAACTTGTCGGGATCGGCGACGAGATTGCCGTCGGCGTCGCGTTCCCGCTCCATCCAGCAGTCGTCGATGTTGACGTACTCGTAGCCGGCCTCGGCCATGCCGCTGGAGACGAGCAGGTCCGCGGTCTGGCGGACGAGTTCTTCGTTGACGGAGCAGCCGAAGGTGTTCCAGTTGTTCCAGCCCATCTGCGGCGTCAGGGCCAGGCCGTTGTCGAGCGCCTGTGCCGGGGACGCGCTGACGAGCAGGACGGGAACGGTGACCGCTGTGACCAGCCCTGACAGCAGCAGGGCGAGCATTCTGCGCATAACACACACTCCTAAATTCGAGTCGGGTGCCGGTCCGGTACGGCGGCGCGGTCGATCAGCGGTGCCACCGTCTCGGGTGGCCGACGGATCGGGGCCGCGCCGCCTGTCGATGAATCGGCGGGTATCGCTCGTGCTAGCCGATCTGCCACTGCTGGGCGGCGTTGCCGCTGCACGTCCATTGCCGGACCTCGGCCCCCGGTTCAGTGCCCCAGCCGTAGTTGTCGAGGCACAGGCCGCTGTGGCGGTTCACCAGGGTGGAGTACCCGTCTGCGGCCGGGACCACTTCCCACTGCTGGACCGGCTGGCCGCTGCACGTCCATTGCCGGACCTCGGCCCCCGGTTCGGTGGCCCATTCGTAGTCGTCCAGGCACAAGCCGCTGTGGCCGTTGCGGATGGTGTAGTACCCGTCGCCGACCGGGTCCAGGTACCAGTCCTGGACCGTCTGGCCGTTGCAGGTCCATTGCCGGACCTCGGCCCCCGGTTCGGTGGCCCATTCGTAGTCGTCCAGGCACAAGCCGCTGTGGCGGTTGCGGATCTGCGCCGGATCGCCGCCGCCGGAGCCGTCGCCGCCGACGCTCACCGAGTAGGCGTCGGTGGTGAGCGTGCCGCTGCCGGTGAAGACCTCGGTGCCCGCTTGCACGCTGGTGAGGTACTTGTTCGCGGGCACCCAGCCGCGCGCGACGAGGTCGTCGAGGAAGCTGCTGATGTTCAGGTCGACCGAGGTGCGGTTGCTGGTGGCGACGAACGAGAACACGTTCCAGCCGATGTTGCCCCGGTGGAGGTTCCAGGTGATGCCGTCGATGGTCACGGTGGCGGCCACTTCGCCGATCGGGCCCGCCCCGCCGGAGCGGTAGGGCCAGATCATGATCTCGTCGGTGGGATTGTGCTCCCAGGTCGGGTTGGGGATCGTGTGCAGCCACATGTCGTAGGCGACGTTCATCGTGCCCGGATTGTCGGTGACCCGGAAGTCCCAACTGGACCTGACGGTCTCGGGGCCGGAGAGTTGGACGGGCAGGCCGCTGTTCGAGTTCCGCCAGCCCCAGTGCCAGCCGAGCACCGAACTGGCGAAGGACTTAACGCTGTACTGCCCGCCGCTCCAGGACCAGTCGGTGGTCCAGCCGATGGTGTCGCCGCTGGTGTAGGTGTCGGTGATGCACTGCCAGCCGGTGCCGGCCTCCTGGCCCCACAGGTTGTTGTTGATCCAGTACTTGCCCTGGTCGATCGAATCGAACGCGTCACAGGTCGTCTCCGCCTGTGCCGGACCGGCGCTGACCAGCATCGCGGCCGTCGCAGCGAGGGTCGCCGTGGCGAGTGCGACGAGGCGCCGCCATCGTGATCGAGTATTCATGAGGGACTTCTCCTTTTATCTGATTCCGATGGTTCTCGTTGGAACTTCCATCCACATTGGCCGTTGAATTGAAGTCCGTCAATGTCAAGGATTGAATGAGGGCCGCCGAAGCCTCCCTGGGCGCGTTCACATGCGGCGGATCGATGCAGAGGAGGCGGCGGGGCGCGTCATCGGCGGCCTATCGGAGCGGCATCCGGATGGGTCGCGATGGCCGAGAAGGGTTCCCTTCCCGGCCATCGCGCGATTCGGTCGGCTTGATCGCCGACGGTGGCCGGTCTCCGGCGTCAGCCGAGATCGGGCACTTCGTCGCGGGTGATGACGTAGTCGCTGCTGTAGACGTGGCGCAGGTGCGACACCGAGTTGCTGTTCGTGAGGTGGTTCCCGTGCCAGGTGCAGAACAGCACCCAGCCGGTGCCGGTGGATCGCAACTGGTCGGGGTCGGGGATCGGGCCGTTCTCGTGCAGCGCGATCGGCATGTCGTTGCCGACGATGGCGCGCGTCTCGTTGAACATCCCGGTCAGCGGACCGTAGTTGCCGTCGCCGGCGTAGGTGTCCGCGCCCGAGAAGTCGACGTAGGCGTCACCCGGGTAGAACGAAGGGTCCGGGTCGCCGTTGAACGGGTGCAGCCAGACCAGGTTGTCCAGTCCCTTGGTGTTGGTGTAGTAGTCGTACATGTACCGCCACAGGCGGTTGTACTGGGAGCCGCCTTCCTTGCTCCACCAGAACCAGGTGCCGCCGGCCTCGTGGAAGGGCCGCCAGATCGCCGCGACTCCGGCGTTCTCGAGCTGCTGCAGTTCGGTGGCGGCGCCGTCGAGCCGCTCGTGGAACGAGGCGTTCTCCGCCGTTCCGGGTGTCAGGACCCGGTCGATGGAGACGGTCTGCCGGCTGCCGTCGTAGCCGTCGGGGAAGGTGGGCGCGCCCATGTGGTACCCGATCATGGGGATGCCGCCGGCGTTCCACCAGTCGATGGCCCGCTGGGAGAAGTCCGGCGAGTCGCCGCGATCGAGCCCGCGGATCGCAGGGTACTCGCCGGTGTTGTTGTAGATGTAGTTCATCTCGTAGTCGGGGCCGCCGATCCAGGTGGATTCCTGCTGCCCGGAGATGATGTGGTTGCCGTACTGGCTGTCGATGAAGCACAGCAGGTTGCGGGCCTGCTGGTTGGCGTCGGGGTTGTTCGGTTCCACATCGCACTCCTGGTTGCCGCCGCCGTCGCCGCCGGTCGACCACCGCTGGTTGGCCTGCCCGTTGCAGTCCCACAGCCCGACCTCGGTGCCATTGGCGGTACCGGCGCCAATGACGTCGACGCACAGCCCCGACTGGACGCCGGTGATGCTGCCGTCGCCGTTGAGTCTGAACTGCTGGTTGGCGCCGCCGTTGCAATTCCAGATCACCAGCCGGGTGCCGGCGGCGGTCTGGTTGTCGAACGCGTCGAGGCAGCGAGTGCCGCCCAGAGTGCGCAGTTCACCGGCACCGGTGAACTCCCACTGCTGGTTGGCGCCGCCATTGCAGTCCCAGATGACCACGGCGGTGCCGGGGGCGTCGCTGGCGCCCGTGACGTCCAGGCAGCGGCCGGAGGCCGTGCCGACCAGCGGTGCCGGTGCCGCTGAGGCGGTGCCGAGACCGAACCACAGGCTCGCGGCGACGGCGGACGCCGCTACGAGGCAGGTCAAGAGCAGGCGGCGCCATCGCCGCCTGCGAGCTCGAACGCCGACGGTGGACATTGATGATCGCATGATGATCTCCAGAAGGGATGGACTGCCGGCGGCGAGAGGGACTCGGTCGGTTCGGGCTTCGCCGCCGATGAATTGAGGTGGACTTCAATTGTCACGTTGCAAATCGAGTAATGTCAATATAAATGAAGCATAAGATCATGATCGTCTGCATAACCGCAGTTCAACGTGATGCCAGAAGGACCAGATTGGCCGCTACTGTCTCAATTTGCGGGATGTAACGCCGACGAGCCGCCCAACTGATTGATTTCGATGCAACGTTCCAAGAACTTTCCGAAACACGTCAACCACCATGCGGCGGCGCGGCCGCGGAGTCGCGTACCGAAAGCGAAGGCTGGAAGCAGATCTCCCGATGCCGATGGTGCGTGTCCGCCTCGGACAGCAGCATGTCCGCCGCTACCCGCCCGAGCTCGTATTTCGGATTGTTGACGGTCGTCAGCTCGGGGCTGAGGTGGGCGGCGAACTCCAGATCGTCGAAGCCGACCAGCGAGAGGTCCTCCGGCACGCGGACCCGCCGACGTTTGAGCCCGCGCATGGCTCCGAGCGCCGCGAGGTCGTTGAAGCAGATGACCGCCGTGGGCCGATGCGGGCTCGCCAGTATCCGACCGACCGCCTCATCGGCGCCCTCCACGAGGTGCGGCGGCACGATGTCGAACTCGACCAGTGCGCGCTCGGGGTCGAGGCCGGCCGAGTCGACCGCCTGGCGGATGCCGTTCCGGCGGTCCAGGACCGTCCGCACGTCGACCGTCGGCCACAGCAAGGCGATGCGGGTGTGGCCGAGGGACAGGAGATGCTCGGCGGCCAACTTCCCGCCGTGCAGGTTGTCCGTCGCGACCGCGCACAGGTCCAACGCGCCGCGAGATTGGTCGAGCAGAACGACCGGAGTCCCGCGGCGACCGATGCGGTCGAACCGGTCGAAGTTCTCGTCCACGGGCGTGATGATGATGCCGCGCACGCCCTGCTCCTCCAGTGCGGTCAGCGCTTGGTCCTCCTTCTCGCGCCTTCCGTCGGTGCTGCAGAACAGCGCCATGCAGGCGACGTCGGCGAGCCGGTCCTCGATCCCGCGGTTCACCTCCGCGTAGAACGGATTGCCGGTGTCGAGCGTGACCACGCCCACCATCCGGCTGGGGACGCCTCGAAGCTGCCGGGCGGCCCCGCTGCGGACGAAACCGACCTCCGCCATCGCCCGCTCCACCCGCCGCCGGGTCTCGGGCGCGACCCGCTGCGGATTGTTCACCACGTTCCCGACCGTGGATGTCGACACGCCTGCGGCTCGGGCGACTTCGCGCATGCCGCGGCGACGGCGAGGAGGTTCGGCATCGGTCACACCGGAACGATACCGACTCCGCTCAACACGCCCCGGAGCACCGCGCAGAACCCCCGTTCGGCACCGGAACGACCGGGGCCTCCGGGGTTCCATGCCCGAGCCGCCTTCCCTCCCGACAGTTCCCGTCATGGACGATCAGGGCCGCCGCGAGCCGTTCATCTCGGACAGGTCGAACGCCGGTTCGGGGCGGTGCACGCCGGCGGGGCGGTAGCCGAGGGACTCCGAGACGCCCGCGAGGTCGGCGAGGTACCAGAGCGTCGCGGCCCACATCTCGGTGCCCTGCAGGCCTGGGCGGTGTTCTGCGGTCAGCGGCCCTCCGAGCGGGGCGAGGCGGAACGCGAATCCCTCGTGCGGCTGCCAGCGTGCGATGGTCTCGGTCGCCATCCGCTGCGCCAGCGCGGTGACCTCTGCCTTCCGGTGCGAGGTCTGCTTCGCGGCGATCCACAGTGGGTGGGCGATGTCCAGGGCGTTGCACGCCGTGGTCCGCCCCGGACCGAAGTGGCGCTCGTCGCGCGCGTGTTCGAGCACCGCGTCGATGACCCGCTCAGGGTAGGGGACGGGGAGTCCGTACTGCGCGAAGCTGCCGCGGATGGCGCGGTAGTAGCCGTTGACGACCTGCAGCATCCCGTCGGAGAGCCGGGGCGCGCACCACATGCCGGTGTCGCGGCGCGCGTTCGTGAGCAGCCATCCGAACATCGTGTTCGCCTGGTCGCGGGCGATCTCGGGGTCACCTGTGCGGAGGTTCCACAGCAGCGCGGTGCCCATCGTGTCGACGCCCGCGCCCGCCGCCCACCCCATGTCCTTCCAGGGCTGACCCTCCAGGACCGCGACGATCTCGCCCAGGCTGAGCCGCTCGACCGCCCTGATCGGGTGTTCGAGGCTGCTGCCCAGCAGGTCGAGGGCGTAGCCGAGGCTCAGGACGTGGTAGTGCGCGGACCCGTCGTCGTAGCCGGTCGGCGGACCCGCGTGCCGGCCGTCGACGAGCAGCGGGGTGAGCCCGGTGGCCGGGTCCTGGTTCTCGCGCAGCCGCGCGATGTGCTGCTCGCGCGTGAGCTGCTCGGGCGCCTCGGCGGTGAGCAGCATCGACAGCTCCACCGCGTCGGCGTGTGCGCGCAGCGTGGCGTGCGAGCCGGGGGCGTCGACGTAGCGGCCCGGGCTCGTGCCGTCGGCGGCGAGCGCATCGGGTTCCCAGCTGCGGGCGATGATCGCGCCGACCTGCTCCCGGGCGGTCTCTCCGAAGTCGCGCAGCGCCGACGCCAGTTCATGCCGCGCCGCCTTGCGCGGCGCCCGCCGGTCCCGTATGAGGCGCGCGGGGTTGCCGGCGACGATCGCCCAGTCGGGCACGTCGGAGGTCACGACCGAGCCCGCGCCGATGACGGCGTGGGATCCGATGTTCACCCCGTCCACGATGACGACGTTCGACCCGATCCAGACGTCCTCGCCGATGCGGATCCCGATCTCGGTGCCCGGCTGGAGATAGATCCGCCGGTCGGGCGCGGTCGAGTGGTTGAAGCCGAGGATCGAGGTGTGGGCGCCGATCCGCACCCCGTCGCCGCAGGTCACGGTGCCGCGGACGACGGTGAACGCGTTGACCGTGCAGTCGTCGCCCATATTGACGGTGCCGGTGATGTAGGCGTGCGCCGCGACGTAGGAGCCGCTCCCGATGGAGAACTCGGTCGGCTCGACCATCGCCAGTTCGGAGATGAAGGTGGTCTCCCCGATGGCGCCCTTGGCGCGAGCGAGTATGTCCTCTTGGCGCCGCAACTGCGCCTGCTTCTGCTCCGGCGTGGAGTGCTGCCAGAACAGCCAGCCGTTGTAGTCCAGGGCGAGGGGGTCGCGGGCGGTGTCATCGGTCGGCTCGGACATCGGGTTGAGACCTCTCGTTCAGGCGGAGCGTGCAAGGGTCCGGGGGTCGATGGGGAAATGCAGCGGGGCGCCGTCGGTGACCCGGCGGACTTCGTCGAGGACCCCGGCGCCCATTCGGTGGAGCTCGACGCCGACCGATCCGGCCAGGTGCGGGGTGATGACGACGTTGTCCATCCCGGCGAGGGCGCGCGCGCCCTCGCCGGGATGGACCAGGTCCAGGATCGCCGAGATGCGGCCGGTCGCGGTGACGCGCAGGAGGGCGTCCTGGTCGACCAGCTCGGCGCGCGCGGTGTTGATGAGCGTGGCGCCGGGGCGCATGGCGTCCAGCTCGGCCGCGCCGATCAATCCCCGGGTCTCGGGGAGTGAGGGCGCGTGAACGCTGACCACGTCGCTTTCGCGGACGAGTGCATCGAGGGACACCAGCCGCGCTCCGAGCGCGGCGGCCCCGGACTCGTCGAGCGTCGGGTCGGCGACCATGAGCCGCAGGTCGTAGGCCGAGAGCATCCGGAGCACCAGGGCGCCGATCTGGGAGGCGCCGACGACGCCCACGGTCTTGCCAAAGTTGCCGGCGTGGGCGAGCTCGGTGCGGATGTCGGGGTCGGGTTCGCCGCGTCGGGCGCGCCCGGCCATGGCGAAGACCCCCTTGTTCGCGAGCACGATCATCGCGACCGTGTACTCGGCCACCGGGATGGCATTCGCCGCGGCCTGCGAGGAGACGCGGATGCCGCGCTCCCAGACCGCGTCGGTGACGAAGGGCTTGACCGAACCGGCGCTGTGGATGACATAGCGGAGTGCGGGAAGGCGCTCGAGCAGCGCCTCGTCGAGCACCGGGCACCCCCATCCGGCGATGAGGAGTTCGATGCGATCGGCCTGCGGGAGCCGGTCGACGTCCTCTCGGCCCCGCAGCACTGCCGAAGCGAGGTCGAGCCGGCGGGCGAGCTCGTCGAGCTGTTCGGGGCTGAAGATCCGGGTCTGCAGGGACTCCGGGGCCATCGCGAACGCGGCGCGCATCCTTGATCGGGGTTCGGTCGCCACTTGCCGCCTCCGGTGATGAGATCGAATTTGCAGGTTCTGTCCGATCCATTGAGCGACTGCTCGATCGGTGGCACCGCCTAGCCTTTGACGGCGCCGGTGATGACGGCCTTGGTGAAGTGCTTCTGGATGAACGGGTACATGATCACGATCGGGATGATCGTGCACACCACCGCGGCCATCTTCAGCGAGGCGGCGGGGGCGTTCTCCATGCCCGAGGCGATCGCGGCGGCGGCGGCGGCGTCCTGGCCGGTCGGGCCGCCGCCGGAGGTCAGGAGCCATTGCTGGATGAGCACCTGGATCGGTTTCGTCTCCAGACCGGGGGTGTAGAGCACGGCCAGGAAGTAGGTGTTCCAGTATCCGACGGCGTAGAACAGGCCGATGACGGCCAGGATCGCCTTGGACATCGGCAGGACCACTTTGAACATGGTCCGGAACTCCCCGGCGCCGTCGATCCTGGCCGCGTCGATGAGCTCGCCTGGGATGGCCGTCATGAAGAAGGTGCGCAGGACGATGAGGTTCCAGGCGCTGAAGCACACCGGCAGGATCAGCGCCCACATCTCGTTGAGCAGTCCCAGGTCCTGGACCACGAGGTAGGCGGGGTACATGCCGGGGGCGAACAGCATCGTGATGAGGATGAGCGTGAGGAACTTGCGGTGCCACACCGAGCCGGGACGCGAGAGTCCATAGGCCGCGCCGACCGTCAGGGCCAGGCTGATCGCGGTGCCCACGGCGGTCAGCAGCAGCGAGAACAGCAGCGATCTGGTGACCGCGCCGCCCGAGAGGATCTCGCGGTAGGCCTGAAAGCTCACCTCGGTCGGCAGGAACACCATGTCCCCGCCGCCCTCCAGGAGCGCCTCCTCGGTCGCGACACTCGTGGCGAGCACCGCCCACAGCGGGATGAGGATCGCCGCGGCGTAGAGAAGCAGGAACAGGCCCTTGGCGGCTTTGCCGACTGACGACGGCTCCTCGTCCCACACGGGGCGGTTGCTCCGGCGGCGCCGGCGGGCGGGGGTGCGTTCGGCGATGGTGGCGCTCATGACTTCTGGTAGATCCCTTGCTCTCCGAAGCGGTGGGCGATGTGGTTGGCGGCGAGGATGAGCAGCAGCCCGATGATCCCCTTGAACAGGCCGGCGGCGGTGCCGAGCGATTCGCCGTTCGAGGCCAGGATGGTCCGGTAGTACACGAAGGTGTCCAGCACTTCGGAGGTGCCCCAGCCGACCATCTCCCGCTGGAGTTGGTACTGCTCGAAGCCGACTGAGAGGATGCCGCCGAGCTGGAGGATGAGCAGGAGCACGATCACCGGGCGGATGCCCGGGAGGGTGATGTGCCACAGGCGCCTCCAGCGGTTGGCGCCGTCGACGGCCGCGGCCTCGTACAGGGCCGGGTTGATCGACGCGAGCGCGGCGAGGAAGATGATCATGCCCCAGCCGGCGTCCTTCCAGGTCCACTGCATCCACGCCAGGAACATGAAGGTGTCGGGGTCTCTCATGATGTCGAGCCGCTCGCCGCCCATGCCCAGCAGCCAGCGGCTGAACAGGCCGTCTTGGCCGAGCACCTGGTTGAACACCGTGACGACCAAGACCCAGGAGAAGAAGTAGGGCAGGTAGACGATCGACTGGAAGACGCTGCGCAGCTTGGTCGAGACGATGCTCTGCATGAGCAGCGCGAGCCCGATCGAGATGGGGAAGACGAAGATCAGTTGCGCGAACGCGAACTGGAGGGTGTTGAACAGCGCGTCGACGAAGTACGGGTCTTCGAACAGGATCTGGAAGTGCGTGAACCCGATGATCGGGTTCTCCCACAGCGGCCGGTACGGGCTGTAGTCCATGAACGCGATGACGCTGTACGCCGAAGGGGTGTAGAAGAAGACCGCCAGCTGCACCATCGCGGGCACAGTGAGCACGACCAGCGGCCAGTCCCGCCGCAGCCGATGTCGCAACGGCTTCCGTCTGGATCCGGGGGGCCTGGTCTTCGGTGGTGCCTCGGCGGCGCGCTCCGCCGGTCCTGCTGTCACTGCCATGCTGTTCTCGTCGTCTCCGATGGGTCTGCTCGCCGAACCGTCCTCAAAGGTGTGGCCGGGTGCGGGACCGCGGTCCAGCACCCGGTTCCCGTCACTCGCCGTGAAGCTGCTTGTAGGCCTTCTCGTAGAACTCCCGGGCCTCGTCACCCCCGTCGGCCTTCCACGTCTCGATCGCCGAGTCCAGCTCGCTGAGCTCCGCGCGGCCGTAGATGATGTCGTTGACCTTCTCGTCGAAGACCGTTCCGGCGTTGGTGCCCGCCTCGGGGCTGGTCAGACGCAGCCCTTGGAAGGGGTTCGAGTCCAGGTACGGCAGGATCTGCTCGTCGAACTCGAAGCGCGCCTGCATGATGTCGGGGGGCCCCTCCAGGAGGTACTGGGTGCGGCCGCCCATGGCCGTGTAGGTCAGGGAGTCCTGGAAGGACGTGACGCCGGCCTCGGTGAACGCGGGCCTGCCGTCGGCGTCGTATTCGAACTGCTCGCCCTCGAAACCGAAGAAGACCGTCTCGAACTCCTTGGTGCCGTACGGGGCGGCGACGTAGTTCGACACGTCGAGCAGTTCGGCGATCGCGTCCTCGCCGAGATCCTTGCGGAAGAACAGCCAGGCGCCGACGCCCGAAGCGGCGTGGTACATCGGTTCGCGGTCCTCGTAGGTGAGCGCGCCGACCGGGTGGAGTTCGAAGTCGGGGTCCTCGCCGCTCGCCCGGACCATTTCGGTGATCTGCCACCAGCGGTTCCAGCCGTCCTGGTCGAACAGGATCTCGCCGGTCCGCTGCAGGGTCTTGCCGTCGAAGTCGGGCGTGCCGACGTTCGGGTGGCGGAGCTGCTCGTCGGTCAGGGTCCGCTGGAAGGTGACCCACTCCTTGAACTCGGGGCGCTCGTTATTGTTGACCAGGCCCGAGCCGTCCCACAGCCAGCCGGACTGTTCGAGCCGGAACCATGCTCGGGACATGTAGTCGGTCCCGCCGATGGCCCACCTGCCGGCCTGGTGGTCCGACCAGGTGCGGGCGATCTCGAGCAGCTCCTCGACGGTGGTCGGGGGCTCCAGGTTCGCCTCTCGCATGAGGTCGGCGCGATAGAAGAATCCGTTGCCGGGGCCGCCGCTGAGCTCCCAGGGGACGCCGTAGATCCCGGCGGTCTCCTGAGGGTTCTCGGGGTCGGTCGACCAGACCGAGTCGGCCCAGGCGGCGTCGCCGCGCCCGGCCAGCAGGGGCCAGCGCTCGGAGATGTCGCCGGAGACGAGGCCGGAGATGTCGGCGAAGCGGTTGACGACGGTCTCGTTGAAGTTGGCCTGCGAGTTGGCCATCCAGCCGAACATGAAGATCGCGTCGCCGAACTCCTGCGCCTGGATCCACTGCCCCGAGGCTTGGTTGAAGGCCTCGCCGTCGCTTTGGACGAACTCGATCTTCGTGCCGCCCGTGGCCTCTTGCATGGCGAGGAAGTACGGGTCGTCCTTCTCGGGAGTCGGACCCCAGTTGGGGACGTAGACCTGGTAGGAGCCGGAGTTGCTCGGCGTGTTCGTGATCGCCTGCGCAGGCGGGTTGGGGTACTGGAGGTAGCCGCTGGGGTGGTTCGGCGGTTCGCCGACCAGGTCCGGTTCGATCGGCAGGGGCCATTCCTTGTACTCGGGCAGGATGTCGAGCGTCTGGTCGACCTCCTGCACGTTCCCGTCGCCGCCGCTGACCTCGCCGCAGGCGGACATGAGGGGCAGACCGGCGGCGCCTGCGGTGCCGAGACCGGCCGCCTTGAACAGGGAGCGGCGCCTGACCGGCGACCGGCCTGAGGGAGTAGCCATGTTGTCGTCCTCGTCGTTGAGAAGGGGTACGGGTTGCCCAGGCCGGCCAGGCCAAGATCGATGTAAATGGATGGCACGCCTGGTGCGCAGTACGGTACACACGCCGCGATACTTTGTCAACACTTGAAATCAAGTCGACGCCCGAGGGGCGGCCTGCGCGAACCGGACTTAACGCCCGGAGACGCCCCGCGAGCCGTGCGGATAATGTTGGCCCTGAACCAAGCGAGGAGCACACGATGGCGAGTCTTCCGGTACCGCGGGTCGCCGGCCCCGAACCCTGGCCGACGCTCAGCCCCGTCGAGCGGGGCGCGCTTCGGGAGCTGCTCGTCCACGGCCCGAAGTCGCGGGCCGAGATCGCGCGCGAGCTCGGCATGTCGAGGGCGAGCCTGACGCGCGTGACCCGCACGCTCGTCGACCTCGGCTTCGTCACCGAGGGCGCCATGGAGCTGCGAGGCGCCACCGGCAGGCCCAGCGAGCTGCTCCACGCCCGACCCGACGCGCGCAGCTTCCTCGGCGTCAAGCTCACCGGGGAGCGCCTCTTCGCCGTCGTCACCGACCTGACCGCGAACGTCCTCGCCTCCCACGACGAGCCGCTGGTCTCGCGGGGCGTGGCCGACATCGTCGAGCAGATCGGCGGCGTCCACGACCGCCTGGGGGCCGCGCACCCGGACATCACGGCGGCCGGCATCTGCCTCGCCGGCGACCTGAACACCTCGGGCGGGCGTCAGATCGTGGTGGACTCCCCATTCCTCGGCTGGCACGACGTCGAGCTCGCCGACGTGGCCCGCAAGCGCCTCGCACTGCCCGTGGCCACGGAGAACGACGTGCGATCGCTGACCGCCGCCGAGCACTGGTTCGGGGTGGGCGCCGGCTTCGACTCGATGGCGCTGCTCACCGTCGGCGCCGGAATCGGCCTTGGTTTCGTCGTGGACGGAAAGGTCGTCACCGGCGCACACGGCAAGTCCGGGCGCCTCGACCACCTGATCATCGACCCGACGGGCCCACGCTGCTCCTACGGGCACCGCGGCTGCGCCAGCACCTACCTGCCGAACGGCTCCATCGTGGCGGCCCTGCGCACGCCCGGCCTGGACTACGAGGCGGTCGTCGCGCTCGCGCGCGGCGGCGACCACGCGGCCATGCAGGTCTTTCGCGAGGCGGGGCACGCCCTCGGGGTGCTGGTGGCGACGATCGCGAACACCCTCGACCCGGAGAACATCGTCATCACCGGCGACGGCCTCGCCGTGACCGAGCTCGCGGGCGACGAGATCGAGGCCGCGATCGAGATGAACCGCCACCCCGCCAGCGCACCGATCACCCTGGACATTCAGCCCTTCGAGTTCGTCGAGTGGGCCCGCGCCGGTGCCGTCCTCGCGATCCGCGCCTGCCTCCAGTTCTGAGAATCAGGACTCTCGTTAGTTCCATCTGTTGACAAAGAGGGGAAGCCTCCCCATACTTGGACGACGTCCGCACCCGCCTTCGAGAGGTCCGCATGAACGAGCCGCTGCCTGCCGCCCCGGTTCCGCACACCAACCCCGGACGGACGCACGGTGATCCCGATGCGAACCGCACCTCGGTCGGCGAAAGAATCAGGATCCTGCGGGCCGCCGGAGTGGCGGTGGTCGTGAACGTCCCCGAGCGAGGCCTGCCGGAGGTGCTGCACTGGGGCCGCGACCTCGGCGGTCTCGACGCCGACGAGCTCGAGCAGCTGCGCCTGGCCCGCGCCCGGCCGGTCTCGCCCAGCGCGCTCGACGAGCCGTGGCCGCTCACGGTGCTGCCCGGCGAACAGGACGGCTGGGAGGGGCGACCGGGTTTCTCGGCGCATCGAGCGCGACAGGCACAATATCCACAGTGGAATATCATCGAAGCCCACTCGACCGCCGATTCATTGCGCCTGATCTCGACGGCCGACGGCTTGGACCTGACGACCACGTTCTCGCTCGACCTCGCGGGGGTGCTGCGAGTCGATCACGAGGTCACCAATGCCTCGGACACTTCGCTCGCACTGGCCGCACTCGAGTCCGTCGTCCCGGTCGACGACCGGGCCGCCGAGGTTCTGGACTTCACCGGCCGCTGGACTCGCGAACGCGTCCCCCAGCACCGGACGCTGACAGCGGGCAGCCACGTCCGCGAAACGCGGCGCGGCCGCACCGGTCACGACTCGCCGTTCGTAACGGCCCTCGGCACCCCCGGCTTCACGTCCTCGACCGGCGAGCTGTGGGCCGTCCATCTGGCCTGGAGCGGCGACGCCGTCTACCGCTACGACGCGCTCCCCGAGGCCCGGACCCTGCTCGGGGCGGGTCCGCTGCTGCGCCCCGGCGAGATCGAACTCGCCCCCGGCGAGTCCTTCCGCACCCCGGCCAGCGTGTTCGTCTGGAGCGACCGGGGAACCGACGGCATCGGCTCCCGGCTGCACCGCTCCCTGCGCGCCCGGTCCTCGCACCCGCGCCGTCCCCGACCGGTCGTGCTGAACACCTGGGAGGCGGTGTACTTCCACCATGATCTCGGCCGCCTCGAAGCCCTCGCAGACACCGCCGCCGAGATCGGCGTCGAGCGGTTCGTGCTCGACGACGGCTGGTTTCGCGGCAGGCGTGACGACTCGGCCGGGCTCGGCGACTGGAGCGTCGACCCGCAGGTCTGGCCCGAAGGGCTGCACCCGATCGTGCGCAAGGTCCGTTCCCTGGGCATGGAGTTCGGCCTGTGGTTCGAGCCCGAGATGGTCAACCCCGACTCCGATCTCGCCCGGGAGCACCCCGAATGGCTGCTCCAGCCGCTCGGAACAGGTGTGCGGGCCTGGCGCAACCAGTACGTGCTCGACCTCTCCCGCCCGGAGGCCTTCGAGTACCTGCTCGAATCGATCTCGGCGATCGTCGGCGAATACCGGCTCGACTACATCAAGTGGGACCAGAACCGCGACCTCATCGAGGCCGTCCACGACGGGAGGGCGAACGTCCACCGGCACACCGAGGCCGTGTACCGCCTGCTGGACCGGCTGCGAAAGCGGCACCCCGACCTCGAGATCGAATCCTGCGCCTCGGGTGGCGCCCGGGTGGACCTCGGCATCCTCGACCGCACCGACCGGATCTGGGCCTCGGACACCAACGATCCGATCGAGCGGCTGGCGATCCAGCGCTGGACCGAACTGCTGCTGCCCCTCGAGCTCATCGGCTCCCACATCGGCCCGCCGGTCACCCACACCACCCGCCGCGCCACGAGCCTCGACTTCCGGATCGCGGTGGCGCTGTTCGGTTCGGCGGGCATCGAATGGGACGTCACCTCGTGCACGCCAGATGAGCTGAAGGTGCTGCGCGAGGGCATCGCCTGCTACCGCCGCCTGCGGGGCCTGCTGCACTCCGGCGAACTGGTCCACCCCGACACCGGCGACGCCGGAACCACCGCCACCGCCGTCATCGCCCAGGACCGCGCGCGGGCACTGGTCCGCATCGCCCGCCACGCCACCGGCGATCGCGCACTCGCTCCGACCCTGCGCGTCCCCCGCCTCGACCCGGCGGGCCGGTACACGGTCGCACCGGTCCCCGAACTGCCGGTGCCGCGCGGACTCGACGACGTCGCCCCGCCCTGGTTGGGCCACGGGGAGCTGCGGCTCCCGGGCCTGGCGCTGGCCGAGGTCGGCCTGCAAATGCCCCTGCTCGCTCCCGGCGAGGCGCTGGTCCTCGAACTGATCCGAGAGCCGTCCTAGGAGAGAGGACCGGGCGCGTACGCCTTTCCGTCGGCAGGCTTTGTCGACTCCGGCCTACATGCGTCAGGGCCACACCTGCGGGCGACTCGCGCCCGGGTTCGGAATTCCCCGGGCCATCGCCGCCCGGCGGGCGCCAGAGACGATCGACCTGCCGGCCGCCTGCGCATCGGCGCTCCGGGCCCGACGGGCCGGTGCCCGCTATGCCCTCCTCGACGGCGCCCTCATCTGTGGAAACCGGCCGAGGAAGGGTCTGCTACCAGCGCAAGCGCGACGAAGGCAAGACCACCGCGAAACCCTGCGCCGCCTGAAACGCCAACCGGTCAAAGCCGTCTGGCGAGCCGTGGCACGGGGCCGATTTCCATGCGGCCCGGTTCTCTTGCGCTGTTCGTCGCGGAGGGCTCCGGAGGAAGCCTGATCGTCTTCCTCCGGAGCCGAGGGTCAGCGCTGCGTCAGCGAGATCCGGTTGCCACTGGGGTCGGCGACCACGGATCGGCGGGGTGCGTAGTCGGTCTCGAACGGCGCCTTGACGAGTGCGGCACCCGCGGCGAGCGCGGCCGCGTGCGCGGCGTCCAGGTCGTCGACATAGAGCCCGAACATCGCCGGACCGAACGATCCGCTCGTGCCGGCCGACTCATCGAGCGTCAGCAGGAAGAACGAGTCGGTCTCCCACGCGCCGAACTGGAACGAGGCGATGCTCTGGTCGTACTCGAGGCCGAACGCCTCGGTGTAGAACCGGACGGTCGCCTCGAGTTCCTGTGCCGGAACGGTCACCTGCACCACCCTGTCCTCCTTCGTAACTGCCATTTCTGTCCCTTCTTCGAAGTGCCGGCCGACGAACTCGGCCAGTCGCGCAATGGCATGAGCCCGCTCCAGGAGCCGCTCGCGGTGCGCAGCAAGCACCGCGGCGGCCTCCGGTCCGCTCTGACCGGCCAGCATCATCCGGATCTGGTCGATGGGCAGCTCCACCGAACGCAAGGCTCGGATCAGCGTCGCCTGCGCGGCTTGATCGAGCCGGTAGCGCCGGTATCCGGTGCCGGGATCGACCCGGGCCGGTCGCAGCAGGTCGACCTCGTCGTAGTGCCGTAGCGCCGGGATCGACAGGCCCGTCTTGACAGAGAACTCGCCGATGCTGAGCAGTTCGCGGTGACTCATGCCGACCACGCTATGGGCTCCGGTCACCTGAGAGTCAACCCTCAGCCGGAACCTTCTCAGCGAGGCGTCTCCAGCAGATGAGCGCCGCGGTGAGTTCGGCGAAGCCTTGAGGTGCCGCTTGGAGCCGAGACGTCCGCGGTCCACCGGCGAGGGTCCAGTTCCGCCCCGCTTCGCTCGCACGGGACCGCCGTCAAGACACACGGCCGACCAGTCGATGCCGCCTGAGGCATGCGGCTCACTGAGCAAGAGTCGATCGATAGCCGAGCCACGCGACCAGTCTGGAGGCTCTTGACCTCCTGCCTCGACCTCCGGTGAAGGGCGTGCGCGCACTCCCCCGCGGATCCCTGCCGCCGACGTGACGCGATACCTCGCCGGCATCGCCTCCGCCGCCCGCAGGCAAGCACTGCAAGGCCGGAGCGGCCCTTTCCCCAAGCCTGAGATGAGCTCTTGGACTTTTTCCGCTCATGACCCGGCTATCCACTTGTCGAGCATCTCGACCCGTTGACGCGACCTCTCGAAGAAGGCGACACCGACCGAGGAAACGACCAGTTGCCGGGCGAGGACACCGAGTAGTCGGCGCACAACCGCCGCAGAATCGGTCGCCAGCACCGCTACCGAGCCCCGACGAACACGTCCGGGCGGTCGGAACCCGACCGCCCGGACATGAGCAATATTCATACCTATCAATACACTGTGGAGCTGCAGGGAATCGAACCCTGGTCCTCCGTTGCTTCAATGAGACTTCTCCGGGTGCAGTCCGCTGTGCCTTTTCTCGAGCCCCACCGCTCACGCGGACAAGTCGGTGAGACGGGCTCCAGCCGCTGAAAATGTCGTGCGATGACCCAGCGACCAAGTCATCGACCTAGCGTCCTCAATGATGCCGCTGATCCGGAACGGACGCGCTTCCGGTGCGGCAACTTCACTATCGCTTAAGCAGCGAGAGCGAAGTCAGTGCGTTGCTTTGCGTTGGCACTTGTTGGTTTCCAACGTTGGTTTACGAGACAGCGTTGGCTTCCTCGACCCGCTTCCCTCACATCAACATACGAAGTCGAAACCGATCAGCCCCGAGTTGAGGTGAGATACCCCTGTTCAGTTGTGCTCAGCGATTCTAGCCCAGCGCGCCGGGCGAGAGCCACCGTATATGGAACGAGCGGCGCGGGCCGTGTATTCCCGCAGCTCACTGGCCGCCGCGTTTGGCGGCCCTGCCGGCGGCACGCTCGATCTCGCGATCGGCCTCGCGCTTGGCGATGGCCTGGCGCTTGTCGTAGGTCTTGCGGCCTCTGGCCAGGCCGAGCTCCATCTTCGCCCAGCCGTTCTGGAAGTACACCGACAGCGGCACCAGCGTCAGGCCGGCCTCGTCGAGCTTCGGACCGAGCCTGGCGATCTCGCCGCGGTGCAGCAGGAGCTTGCGGATGCGCCTCGGCGGGTGGTTCGTCCACGTCCCGTAGTCGTACTCGGGGATGTGGAAGTTGTGCACCCGCGCCTCGCCGTCGTGGATCTCGGCGTAGGCGTCGACGATGTTGCCCCTCCCCTGACGCAGGGCCTTGACCTCGGTCCCGGACAGGACCAGCCCGGCCTCATAGGTGTCCAGGATGTCGTAATCGTGCCGCGCTTTGCGGTTCGTGGTCACGACGGTGCGTTCGGGGCCGGAGTGCTTGACCTTCGGCTGTTTCTTCTTGGACACGGGGCAAGCTTAACGATCGAACAAATGTATGTCGACGCCAATTTGCGCCGTCCGTCAGCGGCACAGGCAGGACGGGAGGTAGTCCAGGGGCTCGACCCGTTCGCCGTTCACGCGGACCTCGAAGTGCAGGTGGGCGCCGGTCGAGGCCCCCGTGGAACCGACCGCGCCGATCTCCTCGCCCCGGTCCACGTGCTCGCCGTTGTCGACCCGGATGCTCGACTGGTGGCCGTAGCAGGTGGTCAGGTCACCGCCGTGACCGATGCAGGTGAGCATCCCGTAGCCGCCGTTCCAGCCGGCGTGGACGACGGTGCCAGAGTCGGCGGCGTAGATCGTCGAGCCGTGCCCCGCGGCGAAGTCGGTGCCGCCGTGGAAGCGGGAGGTGCCGTAGATCGGGTGGGTGCGCCAGCCGAAGTCCGAGGACTTCCAGCCGTCGACCGGCTGCACGAAGCCCGAGCCGCCCGACGAGGACGAGTCGCCGGCGTCGTCGGCGACTCGCAGCGCGTNGGCGAGCCACTCGGATTCGGCCTCGGCCTCCTCGTACGCGGCCTCGGCCTCGGCCTCGGCGGCCTCGGCGACGGCGAGGGCGTCGGCGCGCTCGGCGACGAGCTCCTCGACGGCCTCCCGGGCGGCCTCGGCCTCGCTGTAGCGCTCCTCGGCGTCGGCCAGCGCCTCGGCCGCCGCCGCTTCGGCCTCGGCGGCCTCGGCCTCGGCGAGGGAGGCGGCGCCCTCGGCGTTGGCGGCTGCCCGGCGTTCGAGGGTGACCTCCTCCACCGCGGCGTTCTTGCCCTCGATCATGAACTCGAGGTAGGTGGACCGGTCGACGGCCATGGCCGGGTCCTCGGAGGTGAGGATCGCGTCGACGGTGAGCAGCTCGACGCCCCGGTACGTGGCGGTGAGCATCGAGGCCTGGGCCTCCAATGCCTCCTCGACGGCCTCGGCCGCCGCCTCGAGCTCGGCCTCGACCACGGCCAGGGCCGCCCTGGCCTCCTCGGCCGCCTGCGCCGCCGCAGCGGAGACGGCCTCGGCGGCGGCGACGCGCCCTTCGGCCTCGGCGACGGTCTGCTCGGCGCCCGGCAGCAGGGACTCGGCCTCGACCAGGGCCTGTCCGGCCTCCTGGACCTCTTCACTGGCGCCTTCGAGCGCGGCGGCCATCTCGGCCTTCTCGCGGTCGACGGCGTCGGGCTCGGTCCTGCCGGGACGGCCTGAGACGGGGCTGCTCGCGGCCACTCCGAGGAGCAGGGCCGCGAGCAGCAGTGCGATTCGTCTCATGTCGCTCGAAACTAGTCCACTTGTGACAACATTTCGGGCGTTTGCGACACGCTACGCCTTTCGGGTGACAGTCAGACCTTGATGTTGAATCTGAGGGTGATCCACGCGGTGACCGCGGAGATGACCGCGGAGATGCCGGCCAGGATCGGCAGCAGGAGCAGCACCGAGTTCCATTCGACGGGCGGCATCAGGTTGAACAGGTCGGAGAACTGGCCGTCGATGACGAAGACCTTCGCGGCTATCAGCGTGCCGAAGGCGAACAGGGCGCCGATGACGCCGGCGAAGACCGCCTCCATGACGAACGGCGCCTGCACGAACCAGTTGGGGGCGCCGACCAGCTTCATGATCGCGACCTCGCGGCGCCGCGAGTAGGCGGCGACCTGAATGGTGTTGGCGACCAGCATCAGGGCCGCGACGCCCTGGACGAGCGCGACGATGAGGGTCAGGCGCTGCGCGCCGCCGAGGATGTCGAAGACCTGCTGAAGGATGTCCTTCTGGTTCGTGGCCTGGTAGACGCCCTCGCGGTCGACGAACTCGCCGATGAGCGCGTCGGCGTCGTTGATGTCCTTCATCTTGACGCGGAACGCCGCCGGCAGGACCTCGGGGTTCACGGTGGCGACCAGTTCCTCGGACTCCTTGAAGGTCTCCTGGAACCTCTCCCAGGCCTTGTCCTGCGACTCGTACTCGACCTGGGCGACGTACTGGTTCGACTTCAGATCCGACTCGATCTGCGCCGTCACCTCCTCGGTGACGTCGCGGTCCAGGTAGATGACCACTTCGAGGTTGGTCTGGTAGTACTCCTCGATGACGTCGACCTGGTTGTACAGCAGCAGGCCGGCGCCCAGCATCGTCAGTGAGACGGCCATGGTGATGATCATGGCGACGGTCATGGAGATGTTGCGCCACAGTCCGAGGAAGACCTCGGACATCACGTACTTCGCGCGCATGTGCTCTGTTCTCTGCCTTCCGCTTAGCCGTAGACGCCGCGAGCCTGGTCGCGGACGATCTGGCCGTTCTCGATCTCGATGACGCGACGGCGCATCTGGTTCACGATGTTGGAGTCGTGGGTGACCATGACGATGGTGGTGCCGGTCCGGCTGATGCGGTCGAGGAGCCGCATGATCTCGATCGAGGTGTCGGGGTCGAGGTTACCGGTGGGCTCGTCGGCCAGCAGCAGCAGCGGTCGGTTGACGAACGCGCGGGCCACGGCCACGCGCTGCTGCTCGCCGCCGGACAGCTCGTGGGGATATCGGTGCTCCTTGCCGCCGAGGCCCACCAGTTCGAGCACCTCGGGGACGACGCGGCGCGCCACCGAGCGGGGCTTGCCGATGACTTCGAGCGCGAACGCGACGTTCTCGGCGGCGGTGCGGTTCGGCAGGAGCCGGAAGTCCTGGAAGACGCAGCCGATGCTGCGCCGGTAGGCCGGCACCTTCCACCGCCGCAGCTTCGTCACGTCCATGTCGCCGACGGAGATCTTGCCCTTGTCGGGGACTTCCTCGCGCAGCAGCAGCTTGATGATCGTGGACTTCCCCGCGCCGGTCGGACCGATGAAGAAGACGAACTCTCCCTTGTCGATGAAGACGTTGACGTCCTCAACCGACGGGCGGTTCGACCGGGGGTAGTGCTTGGTTACGCCCTCGAGCTGAATCACGAGCCGGAGTCTAGCCGCCGGAGCCTCGCGCCGCTCCGGCGGCTCCAGTACATGCGTGGCATACCGTGGCACTTACAGCCCATATGTCCCGCCTGTCGTCCAGTGACGACACGATTTCGCCCGAACGGGTGAAGCGACTATGGTCACGCGGCCTATTCTCGGCCACCGCTCACCGGAAACCACCGCTCGGCCCACGCGCGGAGGCCGCCCCGGCGGCCGGGCGGCGCGCCGGGGCGGCGGGTGCTTCGGGTCGGTCTAGGCGGCCTTCTCGGCGCTCTTGCGCCAGCGGATGCCCGCCTCGAGGAACGCGTCGATGTTGCCGTCGTACACGCCTTGGACGTCGGCGGTCTCGTGGCCGGTGCGCAGGTCCTTGACCATCTGGTACGGGTGCTGGACGTAGGAGCGCATCTGGTCGCCCCACGAGGCGGTGGCCGATCCGCGCAGCTCGTCGACCTTGGCCTTCTCCTCCTGGCGCTTGAGCTGGAGCAGTTTGGCCTTGAGCAGGGCCATCGCGGTGGCCTTGTTCTGGATCTGACTCTTCTCGTTCTGGCAGGTCACGACCACCCCGGTCGGGAGGTGGGTGATGCGCACGGCGGAGTCGGTGGTGTTGACCGACTGCCCGCCGGGCCCGGAGGAGCGGTAGACGTCGACGCGGATCTCCTCGTCGGGGACCTCGATCGAGTCGGTCTGCTCGAAGGCGGGGACGACCTCGACGGCGGCGAAGGCGGTCTGGCGGCGGCCCTGGTTGTCGTATTTGCTGATGCGCACCACCCGGTGGGTGCCCTGCTCGACCGAGAGGTGCCCGTACGCGTAGGGCCCCTTCACCGCGAAGGTGGCCGAGCGGATGCCCGCCTCCTCTGCGTAGGAGACGTCGTAGACCTCGGTGCCGAAGCCGTGCTCCTCGGACCAGCGCAGGTACATGCGCATGAGCTGCTCGGCGAAGTCGCAGGCGTCGGCGCCGCCGGCCCCGGAGCGGACGGTCACGACGCAGTCGCGCTCGTCGTACTCGCCCGAGAGCAGGGTGCGCACCTCGAACTCGTCGACGGACTTGCGGATCGCCTCGAGCTCGGCGAGGACCTCGGCGTGGGCGCTCGCGTCGTCCTCGGACCCGGCGAGCTCGAACAGGACCTCGACGTCGTCCATGCGCTCGTGCAGGTCGGCGAGCTTCTTGAGCTCGGCCTGGACGTAGGACAGGCGGGAGGTGATCTTCTGGGCGTGCTCGGCGTCGTCCCACAGCGCCGGGTCGGCGGCGGCGGCCTCGAGCTCGTCCTTCTCGCGCCGCAGCGACGGCAGGTCCAGGACGGCCTCGACGCTTGCGAGGGTCGCCTTCAATTCGCGCAGATCGGCGGAAACATCGACACTGGTCACAACAGATCAGGGTACGCCTGTATTCGCGCTCATACGAAACGGGACGCTGGACCTGATGCGGCCCCGCGTCCCGTTCCGTGCTTGAAGTGCCTACTTGCGAATTCTGCGCTCTGTTCTAGTGCTTGAGGCTAGGAGCGCTTCTTGAGCCAGCTGAGGGCGGCCCGGTGGTAGCCGACCGCGAAGTCCATGGCCGCCGAGGCGCCGTCGTCCTCGCCGGAGTAGTCCTTGGCCGCGGCGCGGGCCTCGGCGAGGGCCTCCTGGTGCTGCTCGGTGGCGTCGGCGAACATGTCGTTCACGGTGTCGGCGGACATGTAGTCGGTGAAGGCGGTGCGCAGCGCGACGGGGTCGCGCAGCTGGCCGATGCGGGCCGGCTCGTTGAGCCAGCGGGTGAAGGCGCGCTTGCCGTTGGCGCTGATCGTGTACGGCACCGAAGCGCGCGGTCCCGGCTTGCCGACGCGGACGAGGCCCGCCTCGGCCAGGGCCGGGAGTTCGCGGTAGACCTGGGAGCGCGTCATGGTCCAGTACGGACCGAGGCGACGGGTCGCCTCGGCCATGAGTTGCCCACCGGTCATTGGACCTTCATGTAGCAAGCCCAGCAATGCCGCTGAGGTTGCGTTCAGTTCTTTTCCTGCCATGCCCGACAGGATGCCATGTGGATGCTGTTCTGACAAGTGGACAGCTCCAATGTGTCGATTGACCGCTGCCAATACATAGTGACGAATGGTCCGCGTCTTGCCTTGCAAGCCTTATGAATCGGCCGGAAGCCCCCAGTTCGATGCAACGTGTGTTTGGAGAATTTCAATCGTGTGATCCCGATCGCCCCAGCGAATTCCGAAACGGAGTGTCGCGCTCTAGTTACGGAGCATTATCGACTGTTCCCGTCGAATTCAGTTGCCGGGCATTGGGGAGCCGATGATGTCGGATCCGGGGAACTGGTCCACCTGATTGCCCTCATTGGAGTCATCGGGGGCTTCGTCGCCGCCCTCTGAATCGGACAAATCATCCGTTTCGGCCCCGGGAGTGTCACTATCCGTCTCCGGCCCTTGCGGTCCGGGCGCGGACGTCTCGTCGGAGGGCTCCTCGTCGGCCGGTTCGGTGGTCTCGGCGTCGTCGGCCGGTTCGGTGGGCTCGACGCCCTCGGCGGGCTCGACCGTCGAGGACGGGTCGGCCACGTCCTCGCCGCCGCCTTCGGTGCCGGGGAGAGCGAAGAGGACGAACGCCGCGGCGGCGAGCAGGCCGAGCACGCCGACGCCGGCGATCGCCAGTCCGCGGCGCTTCGACGGCTCGTGCGGAGGGAGCACCTCGGCGGCCGCGAGCGCCGGGGCCGCGGGGGTCACCGGCGAGTGGGCGGCCGGGGCCGGGGCGCCGCGGTCGCGCAGCTGCGGCTCGATCGGGGCGGTCGCCCGCTCGGACAGGGTCGGGGCCAGGCGCCGCAGCTCGGCGGCGATGTGGTCGAGCTCGCCTCGCTCGCGCGGGTCGAGCGAGAGGAGTCGCTCCACGATCGCCCACAGCCCGGCGTCGACCGCGGCGGGCTTGACGGGGATCTTTGCCAGGTGGCGGTCGAGCACGTCGGTGATCGAGCCGCCCCGGTAGGCGCTGCGCGCGGTGAGCGCCTCGTACAGGACCAGGCCGAGCGCGTAGTTGTCGATGCCGGGGCAGGCCGAGTCGCCGGCGGCGATCTCCGGGGCGGTGTACTCGGGGGTGCCGTGGGAGGGCAGGGAGGTGGAGCCGGCCGCGCGGGCGATGCCGAAGTCGATGAACTTGACGGCGTCCGCGCCGGAGAGCATGAGGTTGCCGGGCTTGACGTCGCCGTGGAGGTAGCCGGCGCGGTGGACCGCCGCGAGGGTCTCGGCGGCGAAGGCGCAGCGGCGGGCGGCCTCGGCCGCGGACAGCGGCCCGTGGAGGCGCAGGTGCTCGCGCAGGTCCGGGCCTTCGGCGAACTCGAGGACGATGGCCAGGACCGCGTCGGTGACGATGAAGTCGCGCACACCGATGACGCCGGGGTGCTCGATGGCGTTGAGGATCTCGGCCTCGGCGAAGAAGCTCTCGACGATCTCGGGCTCGCCGCGCAGCTCCTCGCGCAGGATCTTCACGGCGACGCTCTCGCCGCTCACCCGGTCGAGGCCGCGCCACACGACACCGACCGCGCCGCGCGCGAGCTCGGCGTGGAGCTCGAAGCGGTCTGCCAGAACGGTTCGCATGGCGACTCCTCAGGTGTGGCTGCGGGCCTTGGCCATTCCACTGTAAATGCCATATCAGTGCAGGTCAGGATCAGAATCGAAGGGTGGCACGATCCGGGGATACAGCGGTTCGCGGCATCGCGGGAGGGCCGTGCGGCCGAGCGGGAATCGACGGTCGCGTCTCGTGATTGGCGGACCACTACACTTGCGCCCATGCTCCTCGAACGGCCATGCTTCATACAGAACGCCGAAACCCGGTGCGAATGCAGTGGTGATCGCCTGTGACCGAACTACGTTGGCGCTACGGCGCCGCCACCGACGTGGGCAAAGTCCGCGACCTCAACGAGGACTCCCACCTCGCGTCGCGGCGCCTGCTCGCGGTCGCCGACGGCGTGGGCGGGGCCGCCGCCGGGGAGGTGGCCAGCGGGGTGACCATCACCGAGGTGACGAAGCTGGCCCGCCGGTCGCCGGTGGAGCCCGAGGCGGAGCTCGGCGAGGTCGTCGACGCCGCGCGCGAGCGGATCCGCGCGGCGGTGGCCGAGAACCCCGAATCAGAGGGCATGGCGACGACGCTGACCGCCCTGTGGCTCGGCGACGACGCCGTCGACATCGTCCATATCGGAGACTCCCGGGCGTACCAGGTGCGCGGCGAGGACTTCGTGCAGGTGACCGTCGACGACTCCTACGTCCAGCACCTGGTCGACGAAGGCGCGATCACTCCCGCTGAGGCCCAAGACCATCCGTACAAGTCGGTCGTGACCCGCGTGCTCCAGGCGAACCCCGCGCCGGCGCACTTCGAGACCCGCCCGGCCGCGATCGGCGACCGCTACATGCTGTGCTCGGACGGGCTGAGCGACGTGGTCGACGACGAGGCCATCGAGGCGGCGCTGCGGGACTTCACCGACCCGCAAGCGGCCGCGGACGAACTGGTGCGCCTGGCGCTCGAAGGCGGCGGCCCCGACAATGTGACCGTGGTCGTCGGCGACGTCTCCGAGCACAAGAAGTTCAAGCGGTGGCCGTGGATCGTCGCCTCACTCGTCGCGGTCCTCGCGGTGGCCGCGATCGCTCTGGGCCTGGCCCTGCGGAACTGAGCCGCCCCTCCCCCGCTCGCGCTAGGCGAAGCGCAGCCCGGTGAAGGCGCCCGAGACGCGGGCGGTGTAGTCGAAGAAGCCGGCGTCGTCGGCGGTCACTCCCACCAGGTGGCCGTGCAGCTCGTACGAGACGATGCCCACCAATCGGTTCCACGCCAAGACGATCCGCGCGATCTCGTCGGCGCTGAACGCCGCGTCGGGGAGCAGCGCGGTCATGTCGGCGTCGATGAGCGCGGGCTCGCAGGGCGGTGCGGGCGGCGGCGCCAGCGCTCCGGCGGCCTTCGCCTCGGCGACCACGGCGGCGAGCGCCAGCGGCATCCGGCCCGCCGCCGTCGCCGTCTCCCGCGGGGCGGCGTATCCGGGCACCGGCGTGCCGAAGAGCAGAGCGAACTCGTGGCGGTTGGCGAGGGCCCACGCTCGCACGCCCCGCCAGATCGCGATCCAGCGCTCGCCGGGCTCGGCGGCGCGCTCGGCGGCGCGCTCGGCGGCGGCCCCGATGTCGTTGTAGGCCTCCAGGATGAGCGCGGTCAGCAGCTCGTCCCGGCTCTTGAAGTAGCGGTAGATCGCCGAGGAGGCCATCTCGAGCTCGCGGGCGACGGCCCGCAGCGACAACTGCGAGGGCCCGACCTCGCCGAGCTGGCGTCTCGCGGCGGTCAGGATCTCCCTGGTCAGTTCGGCTCGGGCGCGTTCGCGGGCGGTTCTCGGAGCATTCATAAGATCAGTGTACATAAAACGGAGCACCGCTCTTGCATTTGCCGCGGCTATATGCGATCATCGTTCTATTCAGAGAGCACCGCTCTCATAATTCGCGCCCGCCGCGGCGGGCCCGCCCGCACAGGAGCAACCGTGAACCGTCGCCCTTCCCGCACCCGACTCGGCGCCGCCGGCATCGCCCTCGCCGGCGTCCTCTTCGTCCTCTACGAGGCCGTCGCCCCGCGCGCCGACCAGACCACCCTCGAGGGCGCCGCGTCCTGGGCCTCGAACGGCTGGGCCTTCGCGCACATCGCCGCGATCGTCGGCCTCGTTCTCATCCCCATGACCTGGAGCGCCCTGCGAGGCCACCTCGACGGCGCCAAGGCCGAGCGGAGCGCCTTCCTCGCCGCCGCGATCGGCACCGTCGGCTCCGGCCTGACCATCTCGTACTACGGCGCCGAGGTCTACGGCCTCAAGGCGATCGGCGAGCACGCCGTGGCCGAGGGCGACGCGTCCGTGACGGCGGTCGGCGAGAGCTTCCGCATGGACCCGACCGCGCTGACGGTCTTCCTCGTCGGACTGGTCCTCATCGCGGTGGCCGCGGTCCTCGCCGCGATCGCGGTGTGGCGCTCGGGGACGATGCACCGCTGGAGCGCGGTCCCGATGGCCGCCATGATGGTGCTGTACCTGCCGCAGTTCTTCTTGCCGCACTCGCTTCGGATCGCCTGGGGCGCCGCCGTCACCGTCAGCGCACTGTGGATCGCCGTGGAGCTGTGGCGGGCCGCCGGGCGCCGCGGCGCCTGAGAGGTCGCGCCCGCCGGTGCCCCCCGGCGGGCGCCTGCCGCTCAGGCCGAGAGCGCGATGCCGTCGAGGATGTCGTGCTCACTGACGATCACCGAGTCCGCGCCGCCGCGCTCCATGATCGTGCGCAGCACCAGCGCGCCGCCGACGATGACGTCCGCGCGGCCCGGGTGCATCACCGGGATGGCCAGCCGGGCGGCGTGGTCGGCCTCGATCAACTGCTCGGTGACCTTCGCCACCTGCTCGAAGCGCAGCTCGGTGCCGTCGATGGCGTCGGCGTCGTAGGCGGGCAGGTCCAGGGCGATCGCGGCGACCGTCGTCGCCGTCCCCGCCACCGCCACCAGCTCGCCGGCCACGCGGTCCGGGTCGGCCGCCGCGAGTGCGGCGTCCACGATCGCGCGGATGTCCGCCGCGGCGGCGTCGACCTCCGAGACCGCGGGCGGATCGGAACGCAGGTGGCGCTCGGTCATGCGCACGCAGCCGACGTCGACCGATATCGCGGCCAGGACTTCGGAGCCCGAGCCGCGCACGAACTCGGTCGAGCCGCCGCCGATGTCGACCAGCAGGCGCTGGCCGGCGGGCTCGGGCAGCGTGGCCGCCGCACCGGTGAAGGAGAGGCGGGCCTCCTCGTCGCCGGAGATGACCTCAGGGGCCGCTCCGAGCACCGAGGTGACCATCGCCGTGAACTCGTGGGCGTTCGCGGCGTCGCGCGTCGCCGAGGTCGCGACCATGCGCACCGCCTCGGCGCCGTGCTCGCGGATCCGGGCGGTGTAGTCGGCCAGCGCCGCCCGGGTGCGCTCCAGCGCCGCCGCCGAGAGCCGCCCGGTGTCGTCGACGCCTTCGCCGAGGCGCACGACCTCCATGCGGCGGACCACGTCGTGAAGCCTGCCGTCGCCGTCGATGTCGGCGATGAGCAGGCGGATCGAGTTCGTGCCGCAGTCGATTCCCGCTACGCGCCTCACGCGTCCGCCTCCCGTTCCGGTACGCAACCGCCGTTTCGCCACCACTCGGGGAGCCGTTCGATCGCCTCGTCGCCGAACGGGTCGACCCCCGGACCGGCCGCCAGCGCGTGCCCGACGAGGGCGTGCAGGCATTTGACGCGGTCGGGCATGCCACCGGCCGAGACGCCGTCGATCTCGGGCACCTCGCCGAGCCTCGCCCGCCTGGCCAGGTAGTCCTCGTGGGAGCGCCGGTGGGCCGCTGCGAGGCGCTCGTCCTCGGCCAGGCGCTCGTTCATCTCCCGCATGACCCCGCCGCCCTCGAGCCGCCCGATCGCCGAGGCGGCCTTCGGGCAGGTCAGGTAGTACGTGGTCGGGAAGGGGGTCCCGTCACTCAGCCGCGGCTCGGTCTCGACGACGGCCGGGCGGCCGCACGGGCAGCGCCAGGCGACGGCGTGCGCGCTGCGGATCGGGCGTCCGAGCTGCGCGGAGACGGCCTCGGCGTCGGCCTCGGTCACCGGCTGCGGCTCTTGGGGCCAGGCTTCGGGCTTCAATCCTCTACTTCCTCCTGCTCAAGCTGGTCGGCGTCTTCGAAGCTGTCGACCAGCTCGTCGTACCAGGGCCGCTCCTCGTCCGAGGCGGCCTCCTCGCCGTCGCCCTCCTCGGGCTTCTCCGGCTCGTGGACGATGACGAGGTCCTCCCCCGGCTCGACGAGCAGGAGGCTGGAGCGGATCTGGGCCTTGACGTACTCGGGATCGTCCCATTTGAGGCGCTCGGCTTCGAGCTCGGCGATGTGATCGCGCTGCTCCTCCTGCTCGGCCTCGAGCCGGTTGATCTCGATGCGCTGCTCGACGTAGGTGCGCAGCGGGTAGGCGTAGGCGAGGGCGAGCGCGGACAGCACGAGGGCGATGACGGCCGCGCGCCGGGAGACCTTGCGCTCGGGGCGGACGCGGACCCGCTTGATCTTGGGGCGCGCCTTGCTGCCTGGGGCCGGCCTGCGACCGGCGCGGGTGCGACCGGGCCCGGTCGATCGTCCTCCGGGGTGGCTGGGTCGTCGGCTGGCGCTCACCCGCTCAGCCTAGTCGATGCCGCGACGGATGAGGCCCCCGCGCCGATCGCGCGGGGGCCTGCGCAGTGCGGTGTTCAGCCGAGTGATGCGACCGAGTTCACTTTCCCTGCGCGAATTTGGGGAATGCCGCCGCGCCCGCGTAGCGGGCGGCGTCGCCGAGGCTCTCCTCGATGCGCAGCAGCTGGTTGTACTTGGCGACGCGGTCCGAGCGGGCGGGGGCGCCGGTCTTGATCTGGCCGGTGCCCATGGCGACGGCCAGGTCGGCGATGGTGGTGTCCTCGGTCTCACCGGAGCGGTGGCTCATCATGCAGGCGAAGCCGGCGCGGTGCGCCATGTCGACGGCGTCGGTGGTCTCGGTGAGCGAGCCGATCTGGTTGACCTTGACGAGCAGGGCGTTGGCGGCCTTCTCCTCGATGCCGCGGCGCAGGCGCTCGGGGTTGGTGACGAACAGGTCGTCGCCGACGATCTGGACCCGCTCGCCGACGTTCGCGGTCAGGGTGGCCCAGCCGGACCAGTCGTCCTCGGACAGCGGGTCCTCGATGGACACGAGCGGGTAGGCGCCGAGCAGCTCCTCGTAGTAGGCGCTCATCTCCTCGCCGCTGCGCTTCTGGCCCTCGAAGACGTAGGCGCCCTCGGAGTGGAACTCGGTGGCGGCGACGTCCATCGCGAAGGCGATGTCGGTGCCCGGCTTGTAGCCGGCCTTCTCGATCGCGACGGCGATGAGGTCGAGCGCCTCGCGGTTCGAGCCGAGGTTCGGCGCGAAGCCGCCCTCGTCGCCGAGGCCGGTGTTCAGGCCCTTGTCCTTGAGCACGGCCTTGAGGGCGTGGTAGGTCTCGGCTCCCCAGCGCAGCGCCTCCTTGAAGGTCGGCGCGCCGATGGGGGCGATCATGAACTCCTGGACGTCGACGTTGGAGTCGGCGTGGGCGCCGCCGTTGAGGATGTTCATCATCGGCACCGGCAGCAGGTGCGCGTTCGGGCCGCCGACGTAGCGGTAGAGCGGCAGCTCGGAGGAGTCGGCGGCGGCCTTGGCGACGGCCAGGGAGACGCCGAGGATCGCGTTGGCGCCGAGACCGGACTTGTCGGGGGTGCCGTCGGCGTCGAGCAGGGCCTGGTCGACGAGTCGCTGCTCGGAGGCCTCGAGGTCGATCAGGGCCTCGCGGATCGGTCCGTTGACGTTGTCGACGGCCTTCTCCACGCCTTTGCCGAGGTAGCGCTTCGGGTCCTTGTCGCGCAGCTCGAGGGCCTCGAAGGCGCCGGTCGAGGCGCCCGAGGGCACGGCGGCCCGCTGGAGCGTGTCGTCGTCGAGGAGGATCTCCACCTCGACGGTGGGGTTGCCGCGGGAGTCGAGGATCTCCCGTGCCCGAATGTCTTCAATTGCAGCCACTGTCACTCCTGAAATAGCCGAATCTGACGTCCGGCCCGAACACGGGCCCGCGTCGTGAGGATTTCGACCGACCCGACACTGCGCCGGCCACAGCTCCTTAGCGTACGCCTTGGGGGTTCGACGACACGCTATAAGGTGGAGCCGAACCTGAGATCCGACACCTGTGCTAGGCGCGCCCCGCGAAGCCAGTGCGCCACTGGCCTCCCCGAACGCCGGCACCACTGGGAATTGGAGCCCCATGCCCATTTCGAATTCCGTACGCCGCTGGGCTGCCCTCGGCGCGGCGGCCGTGCTCGCGCTGGCGGGCTGCACCAACGACCCAGGAGGGGAATCCGGGGCCGTCGCGGAGGACCAGGCGGCGTTGATGGAGCTCAGCGAGCGCCTGGCGAGCGCCGAAACACACGCCTACACCGCCGAGTACCTGGTGGAGGGCACCGGAGAGTCGGTGGTCGTCGCGGTCGACCCCGAGGCCGGGACCGGCGCGGTGGTGGTCGGGGACCGGCCCGAGTTCTGGGCCGGCGAAGAAGAGGAGGCGCTCTCGGTGTGGCTGAGCGGCAAGCTCGCCGCGGTCCTGCCAACGGGCGAGGAGGTGTCGTCCTGGCTGATGGCGACCTCGGAAGACCCCTCGGCCATGGCCGAGTTCTCCGACACGACGCTGGCCGGGGAACTGGCCGACTGCGTCAAGGTGCAGGGCGCTGCGGACTCGCCCGTCGGCGCCTACGAGGTGTGCGTGACGACGGTCGGGGTGGTCGCGAGCGTCACCGCCGACGTCGAGGACGTCGCGTACACGGTGAAGCTCGTGAACTACCACGACGGCGTGGACGGCGCGTGGCTCGACGAGCTCGCCGAGGAGCAGTAGTTCGGGACGCACGGCCCGAGGACGCGTTAGAGTCGCTCGGCGGGCCGGGCTCGGCGCTACGGGGGTTCGCCCGAAAGGGCGGCAGCGCCGTCCCGGCCCGCCTCGGCGCGTATGCCGCGTCACAAGCGCTATCCCAGTGGAGGGACCGCGAAACGGTCAGGTAAGCTTGTCGACGTTGCCGCGCCGCAGGGCGCGAACGACAAGGCCAAGCTCCCGTCGTCTAGGGGCCTAGGACGCCGCCCTCTCAAGGCGGAAACGGCGGTTCGAATCCGCTCGGGAGTACAGATAGATACACAGCTCAGAAGCCTCGGCCCTGCCGGGGCTTCGATGCTATCAGGACCCTGTGGGGGCACCCAGGGGGCAGGATCCTCCGCTATTTTCGGCCAGATCCCGCCATGTGCTGATGGTTCATGGCAGGAGCAGCCTTCGTCTCATCACCAATCGCATGACTCGGCGTCGTACTCTCGAGGTCGTCCTGATGGTTCCCCGTCAGCCGTGATGTTCTGGAATGATCTACGCATCACTCCCGAACGGCATGAGACTGGAGCTGCCGTGCTGACGATCACCAAGGAGTTCCACTTCTCGGCTTCCCACGTGCTCGAAGGGCTGCCGAGCTGGCATCCGTGCTCGCGGATGCACGGGCACAACTACGTCGTCGTTCTCGAGCTGTCCGCTCCTGATCACAAACTGGTCCCGCCTGGTTTCGTGCGGGACTACAACGACCTCGATAAGTTCAAGCAGTGGATGGACAAGACCCTCGACCACCGGCACCTCAATGAGGTAATGGAGGTGCAGCCGACTTCCGAGGTCCTCGCCCGCTGGATCTACGACCGCTGGATCGAGGAATTCCCGGAGCTCACCGCGGTAAGAGTCCATGAAACGCAGAAGACGACGGCAGAGTACCGGCCCGACTGAACCAAGGTTGAACCAGGCCTGCAGCAGCGTCGGTAAGGCGCCTGCGCGACGGTTGGAAGGTCGGTATTCAGCCGAGGTCTTGGCGGTCTCGCAGACCTTCACTGCCGCGAGTTCGGGGAACTCGCCGATCCACTGGTCGAAAATCCACATCGCCAAATTCTCCGCTGACGGTACCCCCCCCCCCCCGCCGATTCGTTCAAATGCCGGTGGTCGAGTGTCTTGTCGACCCATTGCTTGAACTTGTCAAGGTCGCGGTAGTCGCGCACGAAGCCGGGTGGGACGAGTCGTTCAGGAGCCGCGGACAGTTCGAGGACGACCACGTAGTTGTGCCCGTGCATCCGCGAGCACGGATGCCAGCTCGGCAGCCCTTCCAGAACATGGGAGGCCGAGAAGTGGAATTCCTTCGTGATGGTCAGCATGGCCTGTCCAGTCTCGCACTCAGCCGCCGTGTGTCGCTCGATGACGCCGGGTCATGAGGCGACGCCCTCACCGTCGCGGATCCACCGGTTCAGACCCGGGGCGTCACGGAATCGCGCGCGGCCTGACTCATCGGGAATGGTCCGTTCCTTTTTCCCGAGTTCACCACGGGCAAGCTCCAGCAGCGCTCCCGCCTGTTCACGGCGGCCAGTCGCTGTGAATACCACGGCTGCGTGGTAGTAGACCTCCTCGTTGCGCAGTGCCGGCATCGTCCCGTGCTTCTTCAAGAGGGCCAGACTGTGGTCGGTTTCGACGCACGCCGCTTTCGGGCGGTCCGCGGCCAGGTGGATTCGGCCGAGCAGCATGTGCGCGGCGATCTTGGAGCGGACCATGCCGGACTGCTCGGTCTCCTTGACCGTGTCCGCGGCGTGGTGCTCGGCCGAGTCGAGCATCCCGGCCCGAAACAGCTCATATGCGTAGAGGTTCCGCACGATCGGGACCAGGTTGAGCAGCCAGGTGTGCCGGGTCTCCCGCCACGCCGCCTCCATGTCGGCGAGCACCTCCGCGGCCGGGGCTCCCCGCAAGGCACGAACCACCCCCAGCAGTGCGGTGTTGTAGGCATGCCAGCCCGATTCACCACCGCGGTCCTCTTCCAGTCGGAGCGACTCGTCTAGCGCCGCCTCAGCGCCCTCCAGGTCACCCAGGCAGGTCCGCAGCTGCGCGAGGTAGTTCAACGCGATCGGCAGCTCCGCGAGCGCCTGTTCGGCCCGGAGCCGGTGGACGGCGGCTTCGAGCCGTTCACGGGCTTCCCCGAGCCTGCCCGCGTCGAACAGGCTCACCGCGTACTGGATCTCGCCAAGATTGCGGGCATGCACCAAGACGGGGTCGCTGCCGTCGCGGATGCGTGCATCCTCGGTGCGCATCCGCTCGGCCGCCTCCAATTCCGCGACACCGGTCTCGAGGTTGCGTTTGGAGACTTGACGGCCGTACTCGATCCGGGCGATGTACAGCGCTACCGGATCGGGCAGTTGCTGGGCCTGCCTTACCGCGTTCTCCAGGCGTTCCAGGCCGGATTCTAGGCCCGCAGTCGCCATGAGGGTCTTGCCACGCATCATGGTGGCACGCACCAGCAGCGCCGGATCGGCCAGGCGCCTCGCGGCAGCCTCGGCGTCGGCGGCGAGAGAGTCGGTGTCACGCTGACCGGTGGGCTGAGCCAGTCCCTTCCAGCGAACCTCGGTCAGTGACAGATAGAACAGAGCCGATCGGATCAGGCACCTGTCACGACCGGGCTCGTCTTCGGGCATGCGCTGGGCCGCGTCGATAGCCTCGCCGCACAGCCATTCCGCGTTCGACAGCGACAGGTCCTTCGCGGCAGCGTCGTGCGCGAGCGCCAGGTGATACTCGCTGGAGAGCCCCCAGCAATGGTCCTCAGCGAGCCGCAGGTGGGCTGCGATATCGAGCCGCTGCTCATGGCTCGCGCGATCCGCAAGGCGATCAAGCGCCGCCAGCGCGACTCGCTCGTGACCCTCACGGCGGCGCTCGTCGCTCTGCGAACCGTGAATGACTTCCCACAATGCCTGGTGCTGGAACCGATAATGATCGGCACGATCCCGTCGCGCCCAATCCGGGGGCTCGGCGACTTCGATCAGGCGGCTCGCCCCGGCGAGTGCGTGCAGTTGGTCGCGGACTGCGGCCCGGTCGAGCCCGCTCAGTTCGGCGACGGTTGCCGAGTCGAACCAGAACCCCTGGATCGCGGCGAGAACGAGCAGGTCGCCGCCACCATCGGGGAGCGCATTAAGTTGCTCCGCGACCAGATCCCGCAACGACTCGGGCAGTCGCAGTACGGGCGCGGTCGGGTCGAGGCTTTCGAGGGTCCTTGTGAGAAAGGTCGGGTGCCCGTCGGTGAGGTGGGCGAGTTCGCTGGCGAGGTCCGGCGGTGCACCAGGAAACCAGAAGGAGACCAGGTCGGTGACCGCCTCAGGCGGCAGACCGAAGAGCTCACGTCGCTCGATGAGACCGTCCCGGTGCCAGATGTCAGTCAGTCTCGCGAAGTCCTTCCCCGCTGGATGGCGGTCGTCGCGTGCGAATATCAGGCCGAGTCGCGGGCATCGGTCTTGGCGCAGCAGTTGGTCGAAGACGAACAGACTGCGTTCGTCGCAGTAGTGGAGGTCGTCGACGATCACGACGGAGGGCCGACGGCGAAGTCGCTCGGTGAGGACTTCAGCGACCTTCAAGTCAAGAGCGCGCTCGAACGGGGCGAGGCTGTCGAAGGGCATCGAGCCGGAGTCGAGTGTGGCTCGCACCGCTCCGGTGGCGGAGGTGATGAGTTGGCCGGCGTGGGGAATCGACTGGGCGACGAGGGCCAAGAGCTGTCCGCCAGCGCTGACGCTGACAGCCGCCCGTTTGCGTAGGCGTATGCGTCGCTGTGCCTTCGCCTCGGTTTGCGCGAAGAGATTCGCGACCGCATCGAGGGCCGCGGTCGGGCCGATCCTCGGCAGGCACCGGACGATGTAGAGATCGACTGGCAGCTCCGCGCGGGAAGCCACGAGATCGGCGAGCAGCGCGGACTTGCCGATGCCGGAATCGCCGTCGATGAGCGCACCACGGGGCCGAACCGCTGTGGCGACGGATCGGGCGAACTGCCGCAGCGCAGCGGTCTCGGTGTTCCGGTCAACGAAATACTGGTTCACGGGGTCTCCTCCGCTCGCGCCCGACGGTGCCGCATCGCAGCCCCATCCACGATAGGGCACACGGCCTGGAAGTGGGGTGCCCGGTGGATGCAGATCCCTGCCGCGCAAGAGAGTTCGGAAAGCGAAGCAAGTGAGCCGAAAAGGCGTACCCAGGGCACGAACCATGAGGGGTGGAGGCCGAAATGCTTAGCCAGGGGAGTTGCTTCTGAGATTGCGATAGATTGCGACTGAGCTGGCCTTTTGCTTGTCAAGGAGGGCTATCGCAGTCGGGGCGGTGACTCTGATCCATTCGGTGTCGTCGTTGACCCACCAGTGGCCAAGGTATTGGACGCAGTGGTCGAACTGGGGCGAGAGCGGGACGACCTCGCCCCTCATCCAAGCGATGCGCATGCGTTTGGCGGTGATGACCTGCGGGAGCGGCTTTGGATTGGCGCGGCGAGCGGCGGGGGTCTGGGGGTAGGTCATCGCGCGCCTCCCTCGATGCCCGGCTGGGGACCGGACTGGTGCGGTTGGGATCCGAGGTCGATCGTTGGCGAGAGGCTGAGGTCGGGTGTGTACGGCGAAGGGCCGCACTGCTCAGGCTTGATGCGGGCGTTCTCGGCGGCAATGGCTCTGGCGGCCTCGGTCCCGGTGTGCGGGCTGGTGGGGGTCTGGTGGAGCCGTTGCAGGAAGGCCGCATCGGGTTCGGGGTAGGCGAGGCGCTCCTGTCCGGAGTTGACCAGTAGGTTCTCGGCTTTGCCGAGTTGGTAGAGCAGGTCGAGGTCGGAGACAGGGTCGCGGTCCCAGGCAGTGGCAGCGATGTATTCGTAGGCGGTGCGGCAGCGGAAGTCGTCAAGGGTTTCGGGCGGGGCGATCTCGACGAGGGTTCGGACCTGCTCGGGGTTGGCCAGGAGCGCGGCCACCAGTTGCTCTTCATGCCGAATGCGGGTGCCGGCCTCGGGTGACGGCTCGCTGTCGGCCTCGAGGATGTAGGGGCGGTCGAGCAGTTCCAGGCCCGTCTGGCTGATCCGGTCCATGACTTGGAACTCGCGTTGGTGCTCTGTTGTGAGTTCGCGGTCGCTGTGGAGGGAGTCCAGGGCGAGGTCTCGGAGTTGGCGCATGGAGGAGGCCTCGGTGATCATGCGGCCGTAGGCGGCGATGTGGTCGCGGTTGTCGGGTGCTGCGGCGCGCATCATCTCGAGGGTGGGTTGGTCGATGCCGGGGGCGTCGACGAGCCGGGCGACCTGGGCTGAGAGTTCGGGGCCTTCAAGGTAGGTGCTCGCTCGGGTGGAGCCGATGGCCGAGTAGACCGCGCCGTAGGCGGGGTTGCTGAAGTCGGCGGCGGTGATGTGGTCGCCGGGGTCGATGGTGCGGTCGGCGAGCATCGCGCCGAGGAAGCGTCGCTCGGCTTCGGTGATCAGGGTCGACATCGCTCTCCTCCTTTACGGGTGTCTGGGGCTCAAGGATCAGTCGGGGTCAGGTTCGCGGCCACGGTTCTGTACATATGACAGATCTTCCGCCTCGGTGGTTTCGTCCTGGTCGTCGTAGCCCTCGGTGAGGAGGTCGAGCTGCTCGGCGAGTCGGGCGTCGTTGACGCGTTGCCAGGTGCCGGTGTCGAGGTCGCAGATCCACCAGTGCCCGAATGAGGTGACGGTGCCGAGCAGGCCGGCGGGGTGGGTTTCGGCGGTGCCGTTCGCGAGGCGGGAGCGCATCGCGTGTTCACCGAGTACCGCTGCCGGGCTGGTGCTGTCGGCATCTTGATTCGGGGAGGGTTTCGGTGCTTCGATGCCGCCGAGCGGGTCGGCATCGAGCCACCTAGCAACCACATCGTCATCGCCCCACACTTCGGTAAGGTCGCTGCGTGTGTGGCCGGTGAGGCATTTGGGGGCGTAGTACTTGATCTGGGTGGCGAAGGCGCGCAGTTCGTTGTGCCAGGCGCGGGCGTGCTGGGCCAGTGCCCTGTATCGCCCTGGGTTTGGTGGAGGCTTTGGTCTGTCCCGAGTTTCGTGGAGTCCGGTTGATGGATTTTCATGCCACGACGGTTGTGTTCTCGAACTCTATCGGAGTCAACCATCCCAGTTGGCTGTGACGGCGTTGGCGGTTGTGCCAGATCTCGAGGTACTCGAAGATGGCGTTGGCCAGCTCGACCCGGGTGCGCCATCGGTGGCGGTCAAGCAGTTCGACCTGCATGCGCGACCAGAACGACTCCATCATCGCGTTGTCGTAGCAATCGCCGACGCTGCCCATGGACGGCACCAGCCCGGAGTCCTT
>NZ_ATYW01000001.1 GCF_000427885.1 Glycomyces tenuis DSM 44171 | reverse complement strand
GACACACCGACGCAGTGAACAAGGTTGCACTCGGTCGCATCCACGACCGCCCCATCGCCATCACCAGCAGTGACGATGGAAGCGTGTTGGTATGGACCCTCGACGCCGGCATCCAATACCACACCCTCGCCGGCCACAGCGGCCGAGTGAACGCGGTCGCGTTCGGACACCTTGATGACCGACTCATCTCCATCACCGCCAGCTATGACCAGACCGTACGAGTCTGGGACCTAGTCACCGGCATCCAATACCACACCCTCGCCGGCCACAGCGGCCGAGTGAACGCGGTCGCGTTCGGACACCTCAACGACCGCCCCATCGCCATCACCGGCAGCTGGGACCAGACCGTACGCATCTGGGACCTCAGGAGGCTTGACCAGCCATCGGTGGAGACGATTACATTGCCAAGCCCATGCAACGCAGTGGACTTCAGCGAAGAAGGGTGGATCGTGGCAGGATGCGAGAACGGTGAGGTATTGGCTTACAAATACACTGGCTTGCAGGATGCATCATGATTCGTGTTGTCGGTGTTCATGGGGTAGGTAATTATCAGCCGGAGTTGGTTTCGGCCACTCATGCGGCTCAAGCGAAGTCCGAGATGTGGATGAGTGCGCTCGGCTTGTCGGAACACCTTTCTATTGCCGCTTCTGAGATCGACTTGCAGGTCGCCTATTACGCTCATCATCTTCAGCCACCAGGGAAGCAAGGCGCGGCCGAGCTCGATGATGATGCTGCGGAGATGTGGGCTCAGTACGTCTCCGAGTACCTACCTCGATATCCGCAAGGGCCGATCCGTTCCGCCTTGCATGCCGCCTCAGCAAAGATGGCTCGGGCGCTTGGGCGGAACGAGCGGGCGTCTGTCGCGTTCCTTGAGGTGTTCTTCCGCGAGGTCGCCGCGTTCCTCCGCGTTGATGGCGACTTCATGCCGAAGCAGCATGTCCTGACCACGGTCGGGTCGGCCGTCCACGAAGCCGATGTTGTTGTGGCGCACTCCCTCGGCTCGCTCGTCGCTTACGAGGCGCTCTGGAAGTACCGGACCGAAGTGCCCCTGCTCATCACCCTCGGTTCGCCGCTGGCGATGCCGATGATCTTTCCCCGCCTGACACCGGCACCGGTTGACGACTTCGGAACTCGGCCTCCAGGTGTCAAGCGGTGGATCAACATCGCAGACCCCGAAGACTTCGTGGCGGCGCCCCGCAACGGCGTCCGCGATCGCTTCAAGGGCCTTGACGACCACCGCCATGACCGGGTCGACACTCTCCTGAGGCATGAAGTCGAGGGCTACTTGCAGGGCACCGAGTTCGGCCGCGCCTTGAGCAAGTTCCCCAATGCAGATTGCTAACGCCTCGAACAGTTTTGCATTACGCCAATTCGATGTGACCACAATAACCGCGCTGTAGCCGTTGGAATCGGAAGATCGCGCGTGTTGATGGTTGCGCGGGCATCGCCGATATGCGATGGTGCTCCAATCGCGCAGTGCGCGAACCATAGAACCAACCGAATACGGACGGCGGGCCGCCCTTCCATCGCCAAACAGATCGGCGGCCCGCCTCCTCAACCAGAGAGGCGAACCTCCCATGGTGCACATCAGCCTACGCCAAAATCGGCGCAGCGCAACCGAGCAAAACACCTTCGAGCGACACGCACACGGCCCCGGCAGCCCCCTGACCGAGATCCCCGGCGAGGGCTTCTACGACTGGGCCGGACGCCGCCTGTTCCTGCCCCACGGCTCTCCCGACCCGGCAACGCCCGGCGCCTACCGGTACCAGCACGACCCCGACTGCACCGACACCGCCGCCCCCGACTCCGATCCCGCTTCACCGCGCTATGAGCCGCCGCACCTGCGCCACCAGCCCGGCGACACCTGGGAAATCGGCGGCAAACCCCACGACCCGGCCGACCCCGGCCCCTACGGTTCCCCTGGCTGGTACCCCGACACCCGCACCGGTCGCCACCGGCGCGGCGAACTGCCCGACCCCCTCCCGCCCGAAGCCGAGGCCGAAGCGCCCACCCGGCCGAACCGCATCCCGCAGCTCCCGACCCAACCCGACCGACCCAGCCCCAACCCCGGCCCCGGTCCCCGCCGCCGCTGGCTCCCACCCGCACCCGCGCCCGAAGCCGAGGACACCGACGAGCCCTACCGGTTCTCGCGCCTGCGCGAAGACGCCTGGGACCGCTGGCTGGTCGACTCCGCACCCCTGGCCGCCGCCCACACCACACGCAGCCGTAAAGGCGGCCTCGCCGCCGCGATCCTTCTCCTCTTCGGCTGGATCATCGCCCTGTTCACCGGCGCCCACCACACGAAAAAGGAGGCCGCACCCGGACCGGCCGTGCCCGACCCGGGCACACCCAAGCCACCGACCGGACCAGTCGTGCCCCGACCGGGCGCACCCGAGCCGGACGCACCCGAGCCATCGGCCGAACCGGCCCCGAGCCTGCGCCACGTCCCCGCGAACCCGCCGCTGGCGAAGCCGCGCACCGGCAACGGCTACATCGCCTCCTGGGAGCTGGCCTTCGACGCCCGCCACGCAGCGATCGGAGGCAGCCTGGCATGAGCCGCTCCCGCACCGCACCCGACCGCATCCGATCCCGCTACCTGCGCGCCCTGAACGCCCTGCCGCTCACCGTCCAACTCGCCCACCCGATCGAGGTCGACCGGCTCACCGTCCTGGGCACCCACACCATCGCCGACCGCACCGTCAACTTCGCCACCATGGCCAGCGCCCCACGCCTATGGCTCGCCTTCGCCGACCGCACACCAGCCCTCATCGGCTACATGACCGGCCTCATCATCGGCGAACCCGAACTATGGCTGTGCGAGACGGCCCACCGCGACTGGGTCCTCGAACGCGACCACACGCCCCGCCTCAAAGAAGCCGCAGCCATAGTCTGGTTCACCTGCCAACAAACCTGCGAGAGCTGAGCAGAAACACCGGGCGGTGCGCCGTCGCAGGCGCACCGCCCGGCAGACTGGCGGGATGCGATCCTTCCTCTCCCCGACCGTTCCTTGGGGACGGCCCTCCGTTCCGGACATCCCCCTGCCGCCGTTCGCGACCGCGGACGACCACCGCCGCTACCTGCGCATGTTGGCACTGCATGTCGCGCTCATCGACGACGGCGCGCCTTCGCTGTCCACCAAGATCCTCTGCGAGCTGCTGGGGCGGTCCTGGCCGCAGAAGCCGGTGGAGTCCGGCGATCTGACCCGGCTCGAACTCCAGGTGAGCCTCGCGAGCTTCTTCCCCGCGCCGTGGACGCCCGCCGCCCTCTCCCAGGCGCTCACCGGGCTCGGCAGGCAGGACGTGCCGCGCGGCTACGACACGGGCAAGTGGGACTGGGGCTACGATCCCGACTTCACCGCCACGCCGCTCGCCGCGGGCGGCTGGGAGATCGAACGCCACGAGCGCGGCAGCCGCACCACCCAGACGCTGGCGGCCGACGGCGATCTCGTCCTGCTGTGGATGGACGACTTCGGCACCCGGCATCCGTTCCCCTTCGCGCACAATCTCGACGGCCCGGACGCGCACGCGCTCGCGCCCGCGGTGGCCGCCGTCCGCGCCGTACACGCCACCGACACCGCATACCCCTATATGGAGCGTTGGCGCGAGCGTCGTGATGAGACCGTGCGCGGCGGCGAGAGCTGAGGCCGGAACTCGGTAGCGAACGGCGCCAGCGGGACGGCGATATATTCGAACGGTGTCCCCCTCCTACCTCCTCAGTGTCGACCTCGGTACCTCGCACGCCGTAGCCGTGCTGCGCTGGCCCGACGGGCGCACGCGGCCCCTGCTGTTCGACGGCCAGCCGATCCTGCCCGTCGGCGTGTTCCGCGACGAGGCGGGCGAGCTCGTCGTCGGCCGCGACGCGATCCGGCTGGCGACGGGCGCCCCCGACCGCTTCGAGCCGCACCCCAAGCGGCACATCGGGCGCGGCCCGGTGCTCCTCGGCGAGCACGAGGTGAGCGTCGAGGCCATGTTCACAGCCGTGCTCCGCCGAGTGGCCGCCACCTGCGCCGAGACCACCGGGGCGCTCCCCGAGACCGTGCTGACCTGCCCCTCGACCTGGAGCGAGCAGCGGCGCGAGGTGCTCGTCTCGGCCGCGGCCAAGGCCGGGTTCCCGCCGGTGACGGTGGTGACCGAGCCGGTGGCCGCCGCGCACTACTACCAGGCGGTCCTCGACCACACCCTCGACGAGGGCGAGGCGCTCGCCGTGGTCGACGTCGGAGCGGGCACCGTCGACATCGCGCTGCTCGTCCGCAGCGGCGAAAACCTGTCCATCGTGGCCGAAGGCGGCCTGGACGACTTCGGCGGCGTGGACGTCGACGCCGCCGTCGTCGACCACCTGCGGGAGACCGTCGGCGTCGCTCATCCGGAGGTCTGGTCCCGGCTCGAACACCCCGAGACCACCGAGCACGGCCGCCACAGACGTACACTGTGGAGCGAGGTGCGCGAGGCCAAGGAGATGCTGTCGCGCACGGCCGTGGCGCCGATCTCGATCCCCGGCATCGAGGCCGGCCTCCACCTCACCCGGTCCGAACTCGACACCCTGGCCCGGCCGCTGCTCGAACCGGTGGTCCGGGAGCTCAAGCGGCTCAAGGCCGCGGCAGAGGCGGGCGGCCACCGCCTCGGCGACGTCTTCCTGGTGGGCGGGGCCTCGCGGATGCCCCTGGTGTCGAGCATGATCCACAGTGAACTCGACATCGCGCCGGTGGGCGTCGAGCAGCCCGAGCTGGCCGTCGCCGAAGGCGCGGCCACACCCGGCGTCCCGACCGCCGACGCGGCCGACGCCGACGCGGCCGATGCGGCCCCCGAAGCGCCCACGGCCGTCCTGCCGCCGCACACGGGGCCGTCCGGGCGGGGCCGCCTGATCGCCATGTGGTCGGGCGCCGCGGCCGCGGTGGTGGCCGCCGCCGCGCTGATCTGGTTCTTCGCCGGTCCGCCGGGCGGCGCCGAGCCGGAGCCGTTCTCGGCCACGGTCACCGCCACCGAGGAGCAGGCCTGCCTCGGCGAGGCCGAACTGCTGGAGTCGGCGCCCACCGCGCTGCGCGGCCCGCACTTCGATCTGCGCGTCTCCTGCGTCGCCCTCTTCGACTCCGGCCAGACCCCGCTCCTCACCGACCTGCTCGGCGAGGAACTCGAACTGTCGGAGTCCGAGCGCGCCATGGTGGTGCACTTCTCCTCGGACGGACGAAGGTTCGAACTGCCCGAGGACAGCGCCCACACGGTGCTGACCGGAATCGCGTTCGGCAGCGGGGCATGGGAGGCCGACGGCGTCCCCGAAGGCGACACGGCCTACGTGGCCGTGGTCGACGGCGAAGCCGCGGAAGGCGAGGCGACGGTCAGCGTCACCGACGCCGAGCGCACCCAGACCCTCGACCTCGTCACCGGCGAGATCGCCGACCAGGTCGCGGCCTACTACCACGGCGTGTTCGGCGAGCGCACCGCCGAGTTCGAGGGCGACATGCACCTGGCCTCCGGCGACGGCTACTGGACCATCGACGACGCCGTGCTCAGCTACGAGCTCATCGCCACCAGGGCGGTCTTCGGCGAGGAGGAAGGGTACCTGTGCGATCCGGAACTCGCGCTCATCACCGTCGAGTTCGACCACCTGATCGAGATTCCCGCGCACAACCTGAACTGGCCCTACGACCCCGCGAACCAGATGTGGATCAGCACCGACGCCGGGACGATCGCCCCACAGGACGTCGACTACCGCGACGAGCAGCGCGAAACCGATGATCCGGACACGGCCGGGCTGGGGCGGTACTTCACGGTGACCTTCGCGGTCCCGGCCGACCTGACCGCGTTCCAGATCGTCTTCGAACCCCCCGCCGAGATATACGACACGGGGCGCGAAGTGCTGCTCTACGCCACCACCGGCGACGAGGCCCGCTACCTCGACTACGACTTCAGGGCGTGACCGCGAGCCCTCCGAGCCGGGCGGCGTCGCGGTATTCTCGCGGTGTGCCTCTGCCCCCCACTCGGCTGGCCGTCGACCTCGGCACCACCCACACCGTCGCCGTCGTCGCCCGCGGCTCCCAGCGTCCCCGCTCGCTGCTGTTCGACGGCTCGCCGCTGCTGCCCTCCGGCGTCTTCCTCGACACCGCCGGAACCCTCCACGCCGGACGCGATGCGCAGCGCCTGGCCGCCACTGAGCCCGACCGCTTCGAACCGCACCCCAAGCGGCGCGTCGACGACGGGCACGTCCTGCTCGGCGAGCAGGAGATCCCGGTGGAGGACCTCCTCGCCACCGTCCTGCGCCGCGTCGCCGAGGAGGCCGAGGGCTCGGGCATCCGCCCCACCGAGGTCGTCCTCACCCACCCGGCGGACTGGGGGCCGGTGCGCCGCTCACTGCTGGAGCGGGCCGCCGCCGCGGCAGGGCTCGGCCCCGTGCGCATGCTCGCCGAGCCGATCGCCGCGGCCGCCTACTGCACACGGGAACTGGAGCAGGAGGTCCCCGAGGGCGGCAGCGTCGCCGTGTTCGACTTCGGCGGCGGCACCTTCGACGTCGCGGTCGTCCAGTGCGACGCGCCCGGCCGCCCCGGCTGGCGCACGCTCGCCGTCGGCGGGCTCGACGACCTCGGCGGCCTGGACGTCGACAACCTGCTCGTCACCCACCTGGGCCGCATCGTCGCCGAACGGGACTCCGAGCGCTGGCGGCGCATAGACCGGCCTTCCAGCGCGGCCGACCGCCGCCTCCGCCAGGCGTTCTGGTCCGAAGTGCGCGCCGCCAAGGAGATGCTCTCGCGGTCCTCCACCGCACCGGTGGCCGTGCCGGGCGAGGACGCGATACACCTCCACCTGACCCGCGACGAGCTGACGGGCCTGGCCGACCCGCTCATCGCCCGCGCCGTGGACGAGACCCGCCGGACGCTGGAGCGCTCCGGGGCCGAACCGTCGGTGCTGCTCCTCGTCGGCGGCGCCAGCCGGATGCCGAACGTCGCCACCCGCCTGCACGCCCGCCTCGGCATCGCCCCGTCCGTGCCCGAGCAGCCGGAGCTGCCGGTCGCCTACGGCGCGCTGCTGTACGAGGAGCCCGACGAGCCGGAGCCGGAGGCCGCCGCCGACCCGCTGGGCCCGATCGAGTACGCGCCCTACCCGGTGCCGGACCGGGACGACGGACCGCCGACGCGGCTCGACCTCCCTCCGACGCCGCCGGCGGCGGAGCCGTCCCCGCCGCCCGCCGAAGCGGACACGCCGCCCGCGGAGTCGACCGCGCCTCCTGCCGAGCAGGCCGCCGAGTCCGTCTCGCCTCCCGCCGCCGAGCCGCCAAAGGCGGCCGAGCCGGACGGCGCGGCCGAGCCGTCCGAGCCGCCGACCGCATCACCGGGCACACGGCCGACCACGCCGCCGACGACGCCGCCCGCCGAGCCGTCGCCGCCGGTCGTCGCGCCCTCCTTCCAGCCGCCCCGTACCCGCACGCTCGCCCTCCTGTCGTGGGCGCTGACCGTCGCGCTCATCGCCACGATCGTCATCGTCTACCGCGTGAACGACTGGGGCGGCCTGGACGGCCTCACCGAGGGCCTCGGCGTCGGCGACGCCGCCGGCGGGCAGACCGGCGCCGACGAGGCGGAGCTGCGGCTGGTCTATGAGCGGGCGCTCACCGGCGACGGCGTCGCCGCCGTGACCGCCACCGAGGAGATGGTGCTCGTCGCCGAGGTCGGCAGCCAGGAGACGGTCGTCACCGCGCTGAGCGCCGCCGGAGGCGAGCAGGCCTGGACCGGGACCTACGAGCTCGAACCGACCGCGCTGCACCTGACCGCCGTCGGCGAGTACCTCGTCGTCGACGCCGAGGAGTCGGCCACCGACGAGGGCCAGTACATGCGCGCGGTCGTGTCCCTCGCCGACGGCGAGCTGCTGTGGAAGCAGCCGTGGGAGAACCGCCGCGACGTCGCCTACTACGGCGGGGAGCTCGTCGTCGAACAGCGCGAGGCCTTCGAGGAGAACGCCGTGATCCGCATCGACCTCGCCACCGGCGACGAGGTGTGGAGCGAAAGCGGGCCCTACGACCTGTTCAGCAGCGATGACGAGCGCATCAGGGCCGAGACCCTCTGGGACGACGGCGAGGCCGAAGAGGGGACCGGGCTCGTGCCGCCCGACTCGTGGTCCCTGTACGACAACCTCACCGCGGGAACGCGGCTCGTCGACCTCGTCCCCGACGAGGGCACCGGCAGCGTCCGCGACGCCGACAGCGGCGAGGCCGCAGGCAGCGGCGAGCTCCCCTTCACCCCGTCGGTCTGGACCGCGTTCGAGGGCCTGGCGATCGGCAGGCTCTCGGACGACGCCTCACCGGGGCGCGCCGTCCTGGCCGCCCGCTCGCTCGACGACTTCGGCCAGGCGTGGGAGCTCCCGCTCGACGCCGGGAACGACATCGCGCACGTCAAGCCGTGCGGCCCGAGGCTGGTCTGCGCCGCGATCCAGCACGACAACGACAACGAGCGGTACCGGACCATCGCCGTCGACATCGACAGCGGGCTCGAGGCGTGGTCGCGCTCCGTCGACTGGGCCTTCGAGGAGAACTGGTACACCGCCCCGGACGGCATGGTCTACGGCGAGCAGGTCTTCGAGACCGTCGACACGACGCGGCTGCTCGACTTCACCGGCGGCCTGATCGCCGGGGAGGAGGACGACGAGATGGACCTCTCCCTCCAGACCCGGGCGGTCCGCGGCGGCCTCGCCGTCTCCCACATCACCGAGTACGACGAGGAGACGATCTACTGTCTCTATGCGACGGACATCGCCACCGGCGAGCGGACCGCGCTGTACAGGCTCGGCACGGAGGTCCCCGAGCAGGTCGCGCTCGCGGGGACCACGGTGGCGGTGCTGAACGCCGACCGCACCGTCCTGGTGCTCGACGCCTCCGCGCTGCGCTGACCGGGCCGCGGAGAGCCACGCTGCTCTGAGCGGATCCGCTCAGGGCGGATTCGGTGGCGGGCCGGGCGCGCGCGGACGCACCGTGGTGGCATGAGCGAAGACACCAGACCACCGCTGTTCGACGACCGCGCGAGGCGCGAGCTGTACCAGCAGCGCGTCCTCGTGCTCGACGGCGTCCTGACCGACGACAACGGCACCCTGCTGGCGACCCAGCTGATGAGCCTCGCCGCGGAGAACGCCAAGGCCGACATCGCGCTGTGGATCCACTCGCCGGGCGGGTCCGTCCCCTCGATGCTGGCCATCCGCGACGTCATGCGGATCATCCCCTGTGATGTGTCCACACTGGCTCTCGGCATCGCGTGCAGCGCGGGCCAGTTCCTGCTGTCGGCGGGCGCGAAGGGCAAACGCCGCGCCCTGCCGCACTCCCGCGTCCTGATGCACCAGGGCTCCTCGGGGATCGGCGGCGCCGCCGTCGACATCGAACTCCAGGCCGACGACCTGCGGCACACCCGCGACACGGTGCTCGGCATCATCGCCGAGGACACCGGCCAGAGCATCGAGCGGATCTTCGAGGACTCGCTGCGCGACCGCTGGTACACGGCGAAGGAGGCGCTCGACTACGGCTTCATCGACGCCGTGGCGAGCTCCTTCGACGAGATCGCCCCGCACAGCCGCCGCAACATCGGCATCGGCCTCACCTCCGAAGGAGCCTCGCGATGAGCACCTACACCATTCCCAACGTCATCACGCAGCACCCGCGCGGCGAGCGGGTCATGGACGTCTACTCGCACCTGCTCAGCGAGCGGATCGTCTACCTCGGCACGCCCATCGACACGGGCGTCGCGAACGCGCTGATCACGCAGCTGCTGCACCTGGAGGCCGACAACCCCGACCGCGACGTCCAGCTCTACGTCAACTGCGAGGGCGGGGACCCGAGCGCGATGCTCGGCGTGTACGACACGATGCGCTACATCAAGCCGCAGGTGGCGACCACGTGCGTGGGCCAGGCCGTCGCGGCCGGGGCCGTGCTCCTGTCGGCGGGGGCGCCGGGGAAGCGGGCCGCGCTGCCGCACGCGCGCATCGTCCTCGACCAGCCCGCGGCCCAGGGTCGCGGGCCGATCCCGGACCTCATCCTCCAGGCCGACGAGGTCGTGCGCGTGCGCGGCGAGATCGAGGGCATCCTCTCGCGCCACACCGGGCAGACGCCGGAGGCGCTGCGCGTCGACACCGACCGGGACCGCGTCTTCACCGCCGAGGCGGCGAAGCAGTACGGGCTCATCGACCACGTCATGGAGGAGCGGTGAGGCGCGGCTAGGCCGCCAGCGCGTAGGCCGCCCGGGCGCCGATCGCGGCGTAGGCGGTGAACTGCGGGGCGCGGGTGCGTTCGGCCACGGCGATCGCCAGGTCGGCGAGCGTCAGGTCCAGGGCGCCCGCGACGGCGGCGATCATCTCGCTCGACGGGTCCTTGACGCCGCGTTCCATCTCCGAAAGGTACTGCGGCGAGATGCCGGCCCGGCTCGCGGTGTCGGACAGCTTCTCGCCGCGCTCCCGGCGGCGGTCGCGCAGGCAGTGGCCGAGCGCGTCGCGCCACAGCGGCTCGCGGCAGCCGTCCTCGGGTTCGCGCGGGCGGTCCGGCGCCCCGTCCGTCGGCGGCTGCTCGGTCGGCGGCTGTGCTGGGGGAAGAGTCTCGGCCATGCCTCATCATATGGCGGGCGAGTCGCCGGATTCCGCCCGTTACGCCCAGGGCGGAATCCGGCGGCCGGGAAAAGAGGACCGACCGGTCAGGAATCGAGAAGCGCAGGCCACGCGGCGAATCTAACGTGGTGACCATGACTTCCATCAAGACCATCACGCTCGAGACGGCCGACATCGCGGCCGCCCGCACGTTCTACGACACCGCCTTCGGCCTCGGGGACCGGCTGGCCCTGCGCGAGTCGGAGGCCCCGACGAGCGGCTTCCGCGGATTCACGCTCTCGCTCATCGTCTCCCAGCCCGCCGGAGTCCACCGGCTCTACGACGCCGCGATGGACGCCGGCGCCGAGTCGATCAAGCCCGTCACGAAGTCGATGTGGGGCCACGGCAGCGTCCTCAGGGCCCCCGACGGGACGGTCTGGCAGGTGGCGACCTCCGCGAAGAAGGACACCGGGCCCGACAGCGGCGAGATCGACGACATCGTGCTGCTGCTGGGCGTCTCCGACATGAAGGCGAGCAAGCAGTTCTACGTCGACCACGGCCTCGCGGTCGAGAAGAGCTACGGCAGCAAGTACATCGAGTTCGCCTCGCGGCCGGGCGAGGTCACGCTGGCGATGTACAAGCGCAAGGGCCTGGCCAAGACCGTCGGCGTCGACGCCGAGGGCGGCGGCTCCCACCGGCTCGTCGTCGGCGGCGACACCGAGCCCTTCGCCGACCCCGACGGCTTCGAGTGGGAGACCGCCGCGAACGCCGGCTAGCCGCGGGGTGCCCGCGGCACGAGACCGGCGTCCTCCTCCGCCATCACCGGCAGGCCCGGTTCAGCGGAGTTCCTCGACCAGCCCGACGATGACGCCGGCGGGGCCGCGGGCGTAGCCGTAGCGGTAGATGTCCTCGTACTCCACTATCTCGCTCACGAGCTCGGCGCCGTGGGGGCGCAGCCGCTCGAAGACCTCGTCGACGCTGTCGACGACGAACGCGAGCCGGGGGATGCCCGGCGTGCTCACCGGNTCCCACGGGGCGCGGCCGGTGGGAGCCGGGCTGCGGATCGTCGACAGCTCGACCCGGCTGTGGCCGTCCGGGGTCCGCAGCATGGCGATGTCCGACTGGAGTCCNTCCAGTCCGGTGAGCCGGTCCGCCCACTCGCCCCCGACCGTCGCCTCGCCCTCCAGCTCCATGCCGAGTTCGACGAAGAACGCGATGGCGGCCGGGAGGTCTTCGACCACGATGCCGACGTGGTCCAGTCGCTTCAGCGCCATGGAACCGCTCACCTCCGGCCTTCGGCGTCGACGGGCTCGCGGGAGCGGCGGGTGCCGCCGATCCGGGTGATGTCGGTGAGCGCGGGCGGTGCGCTGATCGTGAATGCGTCCATGGGATCAGGATCCCTCCGATCGATTCATCAGTCCAATGCCAGTACTCGTGGAAACCTATAGATACAGTCGATGAATGCTTGATATCGTGCGGCTCCGCGTCCTCGCGGCGGTCGCCGCGCACGGCTCGATCACCAAGGCCGCGAAGCACCTGCACTACGCGCAGCCGTCCGTCAGCCACCACCTCGCCAGGCTCGAGGCCGAGACCGGGGCGCGGCTGGTCCAGCGCGTGGGCCGCGGCATCCGGCTCACGCCGGAGGGCGAGATGCTGGCGCGGCGCGCCGCCGAGATCCTCGGCCGCGTGGACGCGGCCGAGGCCGAACTGGGGGAGATGGTGGGCCTGCGGACCGGGCGGGTGCGTTTCGCGGGCTTCCAGTCGGCGCTGGCGCTACTGGTCCCCGAGGCGACGGCCGTCATGCGCCGCGACCACCCCGGCGTCGAACTGAACCTGATCGAATGCCACCCCGAGATCGCGCTCGCGAAGCTGCGCGCGGGCGAGGTCGACGCCGCCGTCGTCTTCCGCTACGACGACGAGCCGCCCGACGACGTCAACGGCACGCACCTGTTCGACGACCCGATGTACCTGGTCGGCCTCCGGGCCGGCGAGACGCTGCTCGACCACCGCGACTCCGCGTGGATCGCCGGCTGCGCCCGCTGCCGGCGAGAGCTCTTGGACGCGTGCGGCGCGGTCGGCTTCACGCCCGACATCGCGTACACCAGCGACGACATCATCGTCCAGCAGTCGCTGGTCGCGGCGGGGCTGGGCGTGACCACCAACCCGGGCCTCGCGCTCCGGACCCATCGCCGCGCCGACGTCGAGGCGACCGTGATCGACCACTTCCGCAGACGGGTCCACCTCGTCACCTACGGCGAGCCGCCCGATCCCCCGGCGACGGCGGCCTTCGTGGCCGCCCTCCGCGAGGCGGCGCGGCACTACACGTGAGCACCGGTCGGACCCCCGCGCTAGCGTGGAGGCATGGCGGTCCGATCGGCCTATGAGGAGCGCGCCGCACCGGGGGCGCTGGGCGCCTGGGCGCCCTGCCTGTGGGTCCGCCGCGTCCCCGAGGAGGGGGCGGCCGAGAGCCGCGTCGTCCCCGACGGGTGCGTGGACCTCATCTGGATGCGGGGGCGCCTCGAAGTCGCCGGTCCCGACTCGGCGCACCGCCGGGTCCGGCTCGAGGCGGGCGAGCGCATCGCCGGGGTGCGGCTGCGGCCCGGCGCCGCGCCGCTGCTGCTCGGCGAGACGCCCGCGGCGGCGGTGCTCGACGCCCAGCCCGGCCTGGACCGGCTCTGGGGGGACGAGGCCCGCCGCCTGGCCGGGCGGCTCGCCGCCGAGCCCGAGCCGTGGCGCGTCGCCGAGACCCTGGCCGGTGCGCTGAGCGCCCGCCTGGGCCGGTACGGCCCCGACCGGGTCGCGGTCGCCGTCGCCGAGGCGCTGGACCGCCCCCGGCTTCCCTCCGTCGCCGGCATGGCCTGGGAGCTCGGCTTCTCCGAGCGCCAGTTGCGCCGCCGCGTCGTGTCGGCGGTCGGCTACGGCCCGAAGACGCTGGAGCAGGTCCTGCGGTTCCGCCGCGCCATGGCGGCCTCGGGCCCCGAAGTGGACTGGGCCCGCGTCGCGGCCGAGGCCGGCTACGCCGACCAGGCGCACCTGAGCCGCCAGGTGCGGCGCTGGTCGGGCGCGACGCCGCGCGCGCTCGCCGCTCAGGCCGCCTGATCCCACGCGCGCAGCACGTGCAGCGCCACCAGCGTGAACCCCGGCCGCGCCTGCTGCTCGATCGCGGGGCTCCAGAGCCGGTAGTGGATCGGCCAGCCGCCGTCCTCGCGCTGCTCGGCGGCCAGATGGTCGAGGGAGGTGCGCAGTTCGGCCTCGCTGAACCACTCGGCCGCGAGACTGCGCGGCGAAGGGGCGAAGTCGCAGGCGAAGCTGAACTCCTCCTCGGCGTAGCCGGGCGGCGAGGGCACGCCCTCGGGGTTCGCCGGGTCCAGCAGGACCAGGCGCATGTCGCGGACGAGCTCGCCGAGGCGCTTCGAGGCGGCGCGCGCGAACGGGCGGTCCGGGACGTGGTCGAGGAAGACGCCCACGCTGAGGACCTCGTAGGGGTGCGTGGCCTCGATCGCGCCGATCGCCTCGCGGCAGAAGGCGGTCGCGCCCTCGATCCACGGATGGTCGATGCGGTGCTTGAGGAGCAGGCCGACGGTGCGGGCCGTGGTCAGCAGGCCGCCCCGGTCCTGCGGGGGCGCGGCCACCCACGGCGGCCGGGGGTAGGCGTCGATCGTGGGGAGCAGGTCGGGGACGCCGCCGTCGGCGGCGGTGACGCGCGCGAGCCAGTCGCAGATCGGCGCGGCCGTCCCCTGGTCGAGCGCGCCGATCTCGTCGAGGAGCGCCAGGGCGGTCATGGCCGCGATCGGCTGCGGCTCAGGGCCCTTGACGTCGGGTTCGAGCGCGAAGGCGTAGCCGCCGTCGTCCGTGCGGTGGGCGGCGAGGGCGGCCAGCGCCGCCTCGCGGCTCCCGCTCCCCGAGAACAGCGCCATCCGGCGCTGGTCGAGGACGCCGCCGGTCAGCCAGATGAACTCGGCGGACCGTTCGATCATGGTGTCGGTGATGCGTGCCATGAGCCGAGGCTATGGCCCGAGAAGCGCTTTAGTCTTGAACGAATCGGACATCCGCGACGGCGTCCGCCCCGCCCCCCGACCGAGGTTCATTGATGGAGAACGTCACCGATCACCGGCGAAGCGCCGAGCCGACCGCGCTCACGGCCCGGTAGCGGCCATGGCGCGGACCGCGGTCGACGGCATCGAAGCGCTCGGCGAGCGCCCGGTCGGGCGGCTGCTGTGGCACAACGCGTCCCAGTCGACGATGTCGGTGGGCGTCTACGGGATCTACGCGCTCACCAACGCCTGGTTCGTCGCCCACGGCGTCGGCCCCGCCGCGATGGGCGCGGTCAACCTCGTCGCGCCGGTCGTGCTCGCGCTCGGGGCGCTGTCGACGACGGTCGGCTCCGGCGGCGCCTCCCTGGTGTCGCGGCGGCTCGGCGCGGGGGACGCCGAAGGGGCCGCGCGGGCGGCGGGCAGCGCGTTCATCGTGTTCTGGGCCGGGGCGGTCGCCGTCGCCGTCGCGGGCCTGGCAGCCCTCGAACCGCTGCTGGACCTCCTCGGAGCGCACGGCGAGATGCGCCCCTACGCCCGCGACTACGCGGTGGTCATCCTGGCCGGGACGCTCGTGGGCACCGGCTTCTCCAGCCTGATCCGCGCCGAGGGCCGGATGCGCTTCGCGACCATGACCTGGGTGGTGCCCATCCTCGTCCAGATCGCGCTCGAGGCGCTGCTGGTCTTCGGCTTCGACATGGGCGTGCGGGGCGCGGCGCTCGGCACGATCGGCGGGCAGGCGGTCTCGACCGCGATGAGCATGTGGTTCTTCTTCGTCCAGCGGGAGCGGCCCTACCGGGTGCGACTGGTCCACTTGCGACCGCGCTGGCCGACGATCCGCGCGCTCCTCGCCGTCGGCTCGCCGTCCATGATGGCCGGTCTCGGCGCGACGCTGCTGACGGCCGTCGTGAACGGCATGCTCGCCGGGCTCGGCGCGGCCGCGGCGGTCACCGCCTACGCGGTGTGCGCCCGCGTCCAGACCTTCGCGACCATGCCGCAGCTGGGCATCGGCATGGGCATGCAGCCGATCGTCGGCTACAACGCCGGGGCCGGGCGCGGCGAGCGGGTGCTGCGCGCCAGGAGCCTGGCGCTGCGCGCGACGCTGGTCTACGGCGCGGTCGCCGCCGCGGCCGCGGCGCTGTTCGCCGGGCCGGTGACCACGGCCCTGCTCGGCGCGCCCTCGCCGGAGGCCGAGACGGCGCTGCGGCTGATCGCCGCCTCCTTCGCCGTGGCGGGCCTGCCGCCGCTGGTGTCGGCGTACTTCCAGGCGCTCGGCAGGCCCATGCCGTCCTATGTGATCTCGATCGGCACGCTCGTGGCCGTCAAGATCCCCGCCGTCCTCGCCTTCGGCGCCGCGGGCGTCACCGGCGTGTGGATCGGCCTGGCCGTCGGCGAGATCCTCTCGGCGGCCGTCGCCCTCGCCGCCCTCAAGTGGCGACGGCATGACGGGCGACGGAGGGCGGCGCGCGGTCAGCTCGACGCCGCGGCGAGGGCCCCCAGCTCGTAGGAGCCGCCGACCTGGTTGCAGATCACGCCGAGCCGGTTGGCCGCGTTGATCATGGCGACCAGGTAGACCAGCGCGACGGTCTGGTCCTCGTCGTAGTGCTCGCGCACCAGCGCCCAGGTCCGGTCGGACACGCCGCCGGCCGCGTCGGCGATCCGGGTGCCCTCCTCGGCGAGCGCCAGGGCGGCCCGCTCGGCCTCGGTGAACACCGAGGCATGGCGCCAGGTGGCGACCAGGTTGATCCGGACCGCGCTCTCACCGGCGGCCGCGGCCTCCTTGGTGTGGGCGTCGGCGCAGAAACCGCAGCCGTTGATCTGGCTGACGCGCAGCAGCACCAGTTCCACCAGGGTCTTCGGCAGCGACGCCTCCAGGACCGCCGCGCTGACGGCGGCGAACCGCTTGCTGATCCTCGCGCCGAGCGCGTTGCCGAACATGTCCAAACGCTGTTCCATGGTCTCGTCCTCACTTGCGGCGTTGCGGGCCGCGCGGACCGTCCGCGCGACGTCTTGACGGACATGGGATGCCGGTGGGCCCGGCTTCGTGACACCGCTGCCCCGTGACGAACGGCACGGCGCCCCGGTGTCACGGACCCACGGCGGCCGGCATCTGATGGGCGATACCGTCGAGCGACAGGAGGAACCACCCATGGACGGCACACCGCCCGCGGCGCCCGACGATCGCGCGGACCGCCCGGACCCCGCCACCGAGGTGTTCCTGACCCACCGGAACCTGCTGTTCACCGTGGCCTACGAGATCCTCGGCTCGGCCGCCGACGCCGAGGACGTCCTTCAGGAGACCTGGCTGAAGTGGGCGGGAGTCGACCTCGGCGGCGTCGGCAACCGGCGCGCGTACCTGGTGCGGATCACCGCGAGGCAGGCGCTCATGCGGCTGCGCTCGCTCAGCCGCCGCAGAGAGTCGTACGTGGGCCCGTGGCTGCCCGAGCCGCTGCTGACCGCGCCCGACGTGGCCGAGGACGTCGAGCTCGCCGACAGCGTCTCCATGGCGATGCTCCTCGTCCTCGAGACCCTCGCCCCCACCGAACGGGCGGTCTTCGTCCTCAGAGAGGTCTTCGACCTCGGCTACGACGACATCGCCCGCGCCGTCGACAAGACCCCCGCCGCCGTCCGCCAGATCGCCCACCGGGCCCGGACCCGCGTCGCCGCACGGCGACCGCACGCCACCGTCTCCGCCGCCGAGGCCGAACGGGCGCTCGACGCCTTCCAGCGGGCGGTCGAGACCGGCGATCTCCAAGGGCTGCTCGACGTCCTCTCGCCGGACGTGGTCCTCCTGACCGACGGCGGCGGTCTCGTGCGGGCCGCGCTGGCGCCGATCACGGGGGCCGAGGCCGTCGCGGCCGTGCTGCGCGGCGTCACCGACGCGCGTCTGCGACCGGCCCAGGTCAACGGCCGCCTGGCGCTGCTCGTCCGGCGCGAGGGCGAGACCGAGGTCGACTCCGTCATGGCGGTGCGCGTCGCCGAGGGCCTCGTCGCCGGACTCTACGTCGTGCGCAACCCCGAGAAGCTGTCCCGTCTGGAGCGCGAGGTCGCCGTGAGCCGCGGGGCCTGAGCTCAGTTCACCAGGCCCCGGCGGTAGGCGTAGACGACCGCCTGGACGCGGTCGCGCAGGCCGAGCTTGGCGAGGATGCGCGAGACGAAGGTCTTCACGGTCTCCTGGCTGATCACCAGGGCCGCGGCGATCTCGCCGTTGGAGAGGCCGTCGGCGATGAGGCGCAGGACCTCCATCTCGCGCGGGGTCAGCGGCGTCTCCGGCGACGTCTCCTCGGCGGGCCGGATGCGGGCGGCGAACTTGCCGACGAGCTGGCGCGTCACCTCGGGGTCCAGGAGCGCCGCTCCCATGGCGACGGTGCGGATCCCGTGCAGCAGTTGGGAGGGAGGCGCGTCCTTGAGCAGGAAGCCGCTCGCCCCGGCGCGCAGCGCCTCGTAGACGTACTCGTCCAGATTGAACGTCGTCACCACGAGCACCTTGGCGGGGTTCGGCACCGAGGACCCGGCGAGGCGGCGGGTGGCCTCGATGCCGTCGAGCACCGGCATGCGCACGTCCATCACGACGACGTCCGGGCGCAGCCGCTCGGCGAGCTCGACCGCGGCCTTCCCGTCCCCGCACTCGCCCGCCACCTCGAGGTCCGGCTGGGCGTCGATGATCGTCACCAGGCCGGTGCGGATCAGCATCTGGTCGTCGCAGACGAGGACTCGGATCGGGTCGGTCACGAGGCGCTCCCGGCGGGGATGCGCGCCCGCACGAGGAAGCCGCCGTCCGTCCGCCGGTCGGCGCTGAACTCGCCGCCGAGGACGTCGACGCGGTCGCGCAGGCCCGCCAGGCCCCGCCCGCTCCCGCCGCGGACCGCGGGCTGCGCGGCCACCTCGTCCGTGCTGACCTCCACGGTGATCTCCTTCTGCCGGTGGCGGACCCGCACCTCGGTGCGGCTGCCGTGGGCGTACTTGAGGGCGTTCGTCAGGCTCTCCTGGACGACCCGGTAGGCCACGAGGTCGGCGCTGCCGGTCGACTCGGCGGGCGTGCCCTCCTCGGAGAACTCCACCGGCTGCCCGGCCCGCCTCGTCTGCTCCACGAGCGTCAGCAGCCTGCCCACCGGCGGCGTCCTGGCCTCGGGGCCGTGGTCGGGGTTGAGCAGGTCGAGCAGGTGCCGCAGGTCGGTGGTGGCGCGGCGGCCGGTGTCGCTGACGGCCGTCAGGGCCTGGTCGAGGCGCTCGGGCGCGGCGGTCAGGTACCGCGCCGCCTCGGCCTGCACGACCATCGCGGTCACGTGGTGGGTCACGACGTCGTGGAGTTCGCGGGCGATGCGGGTGCGCTCGGCGGTGCGGGTGGCCTCGGCGACGAGGCGGCGGCGCTCGGCCTCGGCGGCGCGGGTGCGGCGCAGCCAGGCCCCGATGCCCCAGGCGACGGCCGTCAGGACGTAGAAGAGGGCGAAGTCGCTGGCGCCTTCGGTGGACCCGAGGCCGATGAGCGCGAACACGACGGCGATGTAGACGGCCGTCAGGACGGCCACGGCGGTGCGGCGGTGGTGCTCCAGGTGGGCGCCCGCGCTGATGAGCGCGAAGGCGATCGCGGTCCCGGCGACCGTGTGGTAGGTGCCGAGGGTCGCGATGAGGAATCCGAGCGAGACGAGCGCCAGACTGGCCGCGGGCCGGCGGCGGCGCACGGCCAGCGGGAGGGTCAGGAGGGCGACCACCACGACCGTCATGGGGCCGAAGGGACTCGATGGAAGGTCGCCGACCTGCGTCTCGTAGCCGCGGAAGGCGGGGATGAACGAGACGACGGCGAGGAGCAGTCCGAAGGGGAGGTCCCGGACCGTGACGTCGAGTCGGCGCCACAGCTGGGGGATCCGCCGAAGATCCATCACCGGGGCAGTCTAGCGACGGCCTCGGCGCGGGCGGCGCGCCGGAGGGGCACCAGGTGGCCGCGGCGCTTCGCCACCCAGAGGAACACGATGGTCGTCACGACGCCGAAGACGACGGAGTACAGGCTGCCTTCGGGGCCGAAGTCGCCGCCGGAGACCGGCATCGGGCCGGAGGTGGCGGCGTCGAGCAGGCCCTGGGGGGTGCCGTTGCCGGAGACCTCGGTGCTGAAGATCGCCGAGGCCGCGAAGTTCCATCCGAAGTGGATGCCGATGGGGACCCACAGGTTCCGGGTGGCGATGTAGGCGGCGCCGAGCATGCCGCCGGCCTCGATGGTGATGGCGACGGCGCCCCACAGGCTGGCGTTGGGGTTGATGATGTGCGCGAATCCGAACAGGAGGCTGGTGAAGGCCAGCGCGAGCCAGGTCCCCCACCACTGCTCGATGACGCGGAACAGGACGCCGCGGTACATGATCTCCTCGGTCACGGCGGCGGCGGCCATGAAGCCGAACAGGCCGATCATGGCCTCGGGCGTGCCGATGCCGTCCACTTCGTAGTATCCGAGGAAGGCGAGGTTCACGATGACGGAGCTGAACAGCGCGACGCCCAGGAGCGTCCCCCAGCCGGTCTTGGACCAGGCGCCCTCGCGGCCGAGTTCGACGACGTCGCGGCGCTCGGTCAGCTTGACGATCCACCGGTAGACGAGGATCGAGGCCGCGACCGTGGCGAGTCCGATCGCCAGGGTCAGCCATTGGTGGTCCTCGAACGCCATCGTCGCCTGCCCGCCGACGAGGGCGACCGCCGCCACCGCCAGGAGCTGCCAGACCAGTCTCATGAAGACTCCTTCCTCAGTGCCGCGGCCGGGGCGCCGGGCCTGGTCTGAACGCTACGGATCAGGGGGCGCGGAGTCGTCACCGTGAAGTGGGCACTTGCGCGTAGCTCGCATGGGGGACAAGGCGGGCCGCGCGCGATCGCGCCGGCCGGCGGCGAGGAGCCGGCCCCGGTCTGCCGCGGTCAGGCTTCGCGGCGGCGGGCGAGTACGAGGAGCCGGAGCCCGGCGGGCGCCGCGCCGGATCCCGCGCGTCGAGTACCTCGCCGCGACCGCCTGAGTCGGGGCCCGGGCCTCAATCCGCCGGGCCGCGGCGCCTGCGGGGCGCCGCGGAGCGGGGCGGCCTGGCGCGCATGTGGTCGCGCACCCGGGTCATGATGTCGCCCAGGCGGTCGAGGTCCTCGTCGGACAGCGGCTCGAACAGCCGGCCGCGCACCACGCGGATGTGGCCGGGCAGGATGCGCTCGACGAGCGCCCGGCCCTCGTCGGTGATGCTGACCAGTGTGGAGCGCTCGTCGTCGGGGCTGGGTCCGCGCGTCACGAGCCCGGCCTTCTCCAGCAATCCGACCTGGTAGGTCAGGCCGCTGCGGCTGTAGACGACGCCGTCGGCCAGCTGCGTCATGGTCAGCCGCCCGTCGGAGGCGTCGAGGCTCGCCAGGAGCTGGAACTGCACGGTGCTCAGGCCGCCCTCGGCGCGCAGGTGCCGCTCGACCTCGTGCTGGAGCAGGCTGCCGACCTCCGAGAGCGCGAAGTAGGCGCTCAGCTGCCGCGGGTCGAGCGGCCGGTCGTCGTCGGGCGGGGAATCGGACATCCCCGAATCCTACCTGTTTCGAATTCGAAGCATTGTGTCGAGCGTCACCGCGCGAGCACTGGAACTTCGAATTCGAAGCATATATGCTCGCCTCATGCTTCAAATTCGAAGCAAAATAGAGGAGGAATCATGAAGGCAGTTCGTTACCACTCCTACGGCGACAGCGACGTCCTGGTCCACGAAGAGGCCGAGCGCCCGGAAGCGGCGGCGGGACAGGTGGTGATCGAGGTGGCCGCCAGCGCGTTCAGCCCGCTGGACCTGGCGATCCGCGCGGGCCTGATGCGGGAGGTGTTCCCGGTCGCGTTCCCGCACATCCCGAACTACGACGTCTCCGGCGTCGTCGTCGAACTCGGCGAGGGCGTGAGCGGCTGGAGCCTCGGCGACCGGGTCGTCGCCTTCCTGCCGGCCACCGCGCCGGGCGGGGCCGCCGAGTACGTCGCCGCGTCCGCCGAGCTGCTGGCCGCCGCTCCGCGCGAGGTCGACCTCGTGGACGCCGCGGCGCTGCCGTCGGTGGCGCTGACCGCCCGCGAGTCGCTGTTCGAGCACGCGGAACTCGAAGCGGGCCAGAGCATCCTGATCAACGGCGCCGGAGGCGCCGTCGGCGGCTACGCGGTCCAGCTCGCGGCGCGGGCGGGAGCGAGCGTGACCGCGACGGCCAGTGAACGCAGCGCCGAGCGGCTCCGCTCCTACGGCGCGGACGAGATCGTCGACCACACCGCGACGCCGGTGACGGAGGCGCTCGCGGGGCGGCGCTTCGACGCCGTGCTGAACCTGGTGCGCACCGACCCCGAGGCGACCGCGCGCCTGGCGGACCTGGTCGCCGACGGCGGGGCCTTCGTCAGCACCACCGGCCCCGGCCCCGAGGAGCCCGGGCGCGGGGTGCGGACGGCGCAGGTCTTCGTCCGCGGCGACGCCGCCCGGCTCGCCGAGCTGGTGGCCGACGTCGACCGCGGCGAGCTGCGGATCCACGTCGCCGAGCGCAGGCCGCTGTCGGAGCTGGCCGAGGTCCACGACGCGGCGGTCTCCGGGCGGCTCCCCGGCAAGACCGTGCTGGTCCCCTGACCGGGCCCGCCGCAGAGCGGCGCCATGGGCCCGTGACCAGGGTCATGGTGCCGCTCGCGACGCGGCGGGATAGCTTCGGAACACCGCCGGTGGATCCGCCACCGGCGCAACAGGGCGCGCCTCCGCGCCGCCGCCGGGGCGCTCCACCGCGATCTGCGTAGAAAGGCGGCCCACATGCCCGTCGCCCTCTCGATCCTCGACCTGGCGCCGATCGCGCCGGGCCGGTCCGCGCGCGACAGCTTCGCGGCGAGCGTCGAGCTCGCCCGCGCCGCCGAGCGCGGCGGCTACCGGCGGGTCTGGTACGCCGAGCACCACAACATGCCGACCATCGCATCGAGCGCGACGAGCGTGGTCATCGGCCACGTCGCCGAGCACACCGAGACCATCAGGCTCGGCGCGGGCGGGATCATGCTGCCCAACCACTCGCCGCTGGTCATCGCCGAGCAGTTCGGGACGCTGGAGACGCTCTTCCCCGGCCGGATCGACCTCGGCCTGGGGCGCGCGCCGGGCACCGACCGGGCCACCATGCTCGCCATCCGGCGGGACGCCTCCTCGGCGGACTCGTTCCCGCAGGACGTGCTGGAGCTCCAGGGCTACCTGAGCGGCGAGTCGCGGGTGCCGGGCGTGCAGGCCGTGCCGACCGCCGAAGGCGCGGTGCCGCTGTACATCCTCGGCTCCTCCCTGTTCGGGGCGCAGCTGGCCGCCAGGCTCGGCCTGCCGTACGCCTTCGCGTCCCACTTCGCGCCGACCCACCTCCACGAGGCGGCGGCCGCCTACCGCGAGGGCTTCGAGCCGTCCGAGCAGCTGGCCGAGCCGTACCTGATCGCCGGGGTGAACGTGTTCGCGGCCGAGGACCGCGGCGCGGCCGAGGCGCAGAAGGAGGTCTCGTACCGCAACCGGACGCGCGCCTTCGTCTCGCGCGGCCAGGGCGGGCGGGACTTCACCGACGCCGAGATCGACGCCTTCCTCGCCTCGCCGAACGGGCGGCAGCTCTCGGCCATGACCGAGTACACCGCCGTCGGCGGCCCCGGCGAGGTCCGCGCCTACCTGGAGGAGTTCGCCTCCTCGACGGGCGCCGACGAGCTGATCACCGCCCACCACGCCGAGGAGCTCGCCGACCGCGTCCGCTCGGTCGAGTTGACCGCCGAGGCCTTCGACTAGGTCAAGTCCGAGAGCGGGACGGCCGCGGGCCGCTCGCAGGTGCTCGCCACTTCGACGGCGGCGCCGCCCTCGGCGGCGTCGAGCAGCGAGCTCATGACGTCGAGGACGTGGTAGGCCAGCTCGCCGTTCGCGCGGGCCGGGACGCGGGCCCCGGCGGCGGCGAGATCGGCGATCCCGTAGCCGCGCGCCGCGTCGCGGTATCCGGCGCTCGGCGGCAGCGCCTCCCACTCGCCGTCGAGCGGGTGGATCCGGACCTCGCCGTCGAAGCGGTTCGGGTCGGGGACGACGAGCGAGCCGGCCTGTCCGTGGACCTCGATGTTGGAGGCCCGGGTGGCGACCGAGTCGAAGCTCATCACGAGCGTCGAGAGCGCGCCGGACTCGTGGCGGAGGACGCCGGTCACGTGCGTGTCGATCTCGACGGGGATGACCTCGCCCGCGCGGGGGCCCGATCCGATGGTGCGCGTCGTCCGGGTGCGGCTGGCGGCGCCGACGACCGAGGCGACCGGCCCGAGGAGGGTGACCAGCGCGGTCACGTAGTACGGGCCCATGTCCAACAGCGGCCCGCCGCCCGGCCGGTAGTAGAAATCGGGGTCGGGGTGCCAGCGCTCGTGGCCGGGCGTGACCATCGTGGCGGTGGCGGCGACCGGGGCGCCGATCAGGCCGTCGTCGACGGCCTTGCGGGCGGTCTGCACGCCGGTGCCCAGGACGGTGTCGGGCGCGCAGCCGACGCGGACGCCCGCCAGGCGGCCCGCCTCGACGACGGCGCGGGCCTCGTCGAGCGTCGCCGCGAGCGGCTTCTCGCCGTAGACGTGCTTGCCCGCCGCGATGGCCTTGAGCGCGATCTCGGCGTGCGCGGCGGGGACGGTGAGGTTGAGGACGAGCTCGACCTCGGGGTCGGCGACGAGCTCGTCGACGGTGAGGGCGCGCAGGCCCCGCTCCTTGGCGACGGCCTTCGCGCGGGCCTCGTCGAGATCGGCGACGGCGACCGGGCGCACCGCGTCGAGCCGTTCGAACGTGGACAGGTAGGCGCCGGAGATCGCTCCGAGGCCGACGACGCCGATCCTCAGCGGCTGGCCCACAGGATGCCCCTCTCGATGATGGTGCGGACGTTCGGGTCGGCGAGCACGCCCATGTCGTGGCCGGGCGTGGCGACGAAGATCCGGCCCTGGCCCCACAGGCGGGTCCACACGGCCGGGCAGGTGACCGGGCGGTGCCACGGGTGGTAGTCGGTGACGGGGATGGTGGTGGTCGCGAGGACGTCGTTGTACTCGTCGGAGAGGACCCAGTACTGCTCGGTGTCGAGCTCGAAGTCCTCGATGCCCTGGACGATCGGGTGGTCGGCCCGCTCGGGGACGATGTTGACGGTGTAGCGCACGAAGCAGTCGGCGGCCTCGCCCTTGAGCTCTTCGCGCGGGGCCCTGGTGGGGTGGGTCGCGAACTGGCCGCCGATGAACTGGAGGTAGTCGGAGCTGTCGCGGTAGGAGTCGGCGATGCCGCCGTGCCACCCGGCCATGCCGGTGCCGTTCTCGACCGCGGTGATGAGGCCGCGCAGCTCGTCGGCGTCGATCTTGTTCATGGTGTTGGTCTGGACGACGAGGTCGACCGTCGCCATGTAGCCGGCGTCGGCGTAGACGGCGGTGGTGTCCTCGACGCGCGTCTCGTAGCCGTGCTCGGCGAGGAAGGGGAGGAACGAGTCGGTGGCCTCGACGGGCTGGTGGCCGTCCCATCCGCCGCGCACGACGAGCGCGCGCTGGTTCCCTGCTGTTGGCATGTTCGCTCCAAAGTTGCGCAAATTCTGCACTGGTCGTGGTTTCGCTGTACATTATTTCAGCGCTTTCCACAGGTGGCAAGCATCATTCTCAAGCGAAGTTGCGCAACTTTTAGTCTTCCAGATAGGATCGGCCCATGCGGAACGGTCGACGGACGACGCTCGCCGACGTGGCCGAGGCGGCGGGCACGACGGTGCCGACGGCCTCGAAAGTCCTCAGTGGACGATCTGACGTCTCGGTCGAGACCCGCTCCCGCGTCATGCGAGCCGTCGCCGAGCTCGACTACCGGGGGCGCTCCGGCCGGGGCGCGGTGCCGCGGACCGACCGCCCGGCCCTGGTGGACCTGGTGCTCAGCGGCGTCGAGGGCGCATGGGCGAACCGGGCGCTCAGCGGCGTCGAGCGCGCCGCCACGGCGGCCGGGGTGGACATCGTCGTCTCCGTCGCGCGCGGCCCGGACGGGGCGTGGCTGACCCGGCTGCTCGAACGAGGACTGCGCGGCGCCGTGCTGACGCTGGTCGACGCGACCGCCGAGCAGCTCGCGACGCTCACCGCCGCCGGAGTCCCGGTGGTCCTGCTCGACCCGGTGACGCAGCCGCCGAGCACGGTCGCGAGCGTCGGAGCCGCCAACTGGGACGGCGGCCGCGCCGCCGCCGAGCACTTCGCCGCGCTCGGCCACGAGCGCCTTGCCGTGATCGGCGGCAGGCGCAGGCACCTCTACAGCCAGGCCCGCATGGACGGCTTTCGCTCGGGCGCCTCGCAGGCCGGGATCGAACTGCCCGAGGAGCGGGTCGTGCACACCGACTGGCGGCGTTCGAGCGCCGCCGACGCGGCGGCCGGGCTCCTCAAGGGACCGGCGGCGCCGACGGCGGTCTTCGCCTGCTCGGACCACATGGCGGTCGGGGTCTACGACGCCGCCGAGTCGCTGGGCCTGGCCATCCCCGAGGACGTCAGCGTCGTCGGCTTCGACGACCTGCCCGAGGCGCAGTGGCTGCGCCCGGCTCTGACCACGGTGCGCCAGCCGATCGCCGAGATGGGCGAGGCCGCGATGCGGATGCTGCTGCGGATCATGGCCGAACCGCCGGGCGACGCGCCGCGCGAGGAGCTGGCGACCCAGCTCATCGTGCGCGAATCCACGGCGGCCGTCTCCTAGAACGGCCCGCGGACGCGGCTCAGACGGCGCGCTCCAGGCCGTGGTCGGCGGCCACGGCCGCGATGTCGGCCGGGGAGCCGGCCATGATCGTGCGGGCGTGCTCGGTGACCAGCTCGACCGGCCAGTCCCACCACGCGGCCCGCAGCAGCCGCTCGACGTCGGCGTCGTCGAAGCGCCGCCGGATCGTCTTGGCGGGGTTGCCGCCGACGATCGCGTACGGCGAGACGTCAGCGGTGACGACCGCCCCGGAGGCGATGATCGCGCCGTCCCCGACGGTCACGCCGGGCATGATCGTCGTGTTGTAGCCGAACCAGACGTCGTTGCCGACGGTCGTGTCGCCCCGGCTCTCGACGTTCATGACGATGTCGAGGGTGGCCTCGGCCCAGTCGCCGCCGAAGATCGCGAACGGGAAGGTCGAGACGCCGACCATCGGATGGTCGGCCCCGGCCATGATGAACCGGGTGCCGGCGGCCAGCGCGCAGTACCTGCCGATCCGCAGCTTCTCGGGGCCGTAGGCGTAGAGCACGTTGCGCTCCTCGAACTCGGTGGCCGCGTCGGGGTCGTCGTAGTAGGTGTACTCGCCGACCTCGATCTTCTCGGACTCGATCAGCGGCTTGAGGAAGACCACGCGCGACTGGCCGGTCATGGGGTGCAGGATCGTGGGATCGGGGATCAACGGAGTGCCTCCTGGTCGGCGAGCGTCGGGACCGGCCGGTCCCGACCGACCAGTCTGCACACGGGAGCGGCCGTCGTCAACGGCGATTCCGAAAACGATCGCGAGCCGCCAGGCGGCGCCCTCACCGCCTCCGCCACGCCCTGAACCGGCGGGAGACGCGCCGAGACGCCCGCCGCGCCAGGACCTTCGCCAGTTCCTTCGCGGGCGCCTCGTCCACCGGCGACGACAGCCTGGAGCTCGGCTGCCTGCGGGCGGCGGCGTCGACCGCTCCGACGATCGCCTCGGCCGCCGCCTCCACCAGCGCCGGATCGCCCTCCTCGGGCGGCTCGCCGCAGACCGGCCGCTCGGCGAGCCGGTCCAGATCGCCCAGGACGCGGACCCCCAGCTTCGACACCTGCCGGGCCGTCTCCTCGCCCAGCTCGGCGGTCCGGTCGAGCGCCCAGCCGGGAGTGGCGATGGCCGGCTCGTCCGGGCCCGGCCTGCGGGCGGTCTTCATGCGCTTGACCGCGCCGTTCCGGAAATAGGTGTAATAGGCGGCCGGAGGCAGCTTCTGCTCCGCGAGCAACTCGTTGCAGCGGCGCACCAGCTCCACTTCGTCCCAGGTCAGCGACCGGTTCGCCTGGTCGGGCCGCTGACGCAGAACGCCGCGCGGCAGCGCCAGCAGCTCCTCGAAGGACCGCAGCAGCATGCCGCGGTCGGACTCGTCGGGCACGATCACCGTGAGCCGGTCCGGCCCGACCGCCGCCGCCCACCGCTCCACCAGCCGGCCGTGGCGGTGCCGCAGCCAGAACCTCCGGTTCGGGTGCTCCCGCGCGGGCCGGTTGAACATGAGGTCCAGCCAGGTCGGGTAGTCGACCGTCAGATCGTTCTGGACGTACTGCTGCCACTGGGACGGCAGGATCTTCGCCAGCGAGCGCAGCGTCACCGCGATGTGGACGGCCGGGCCGCCCAGGTCGGCGACCGCCTGCTTGATCGCGGCGTCGTCGGCATCGGCGAGGAACTCGCTGGAGATGACGACCCGATCGGTCCGGGCCGCCTCGACGTCGGCGACCAGCCGCTCCCACTCGCTCGCGTCCTGCCGCCCGACGCCCTTCATGCCCGGCTCTCCGGTCAGGCCCAGCACCGCCCGCATCGGGTTGCGCTCCTTGTGGGCCACGGTCGTGCCGTACTTCGACAGCTCCTCGCGGGCGCCGTGCAGCGCCCCCTGAATCGCGGTCGTCCCGGTCTTGTGCGGCCCGATGTGCACCAGACGGGTGCCGACGGGAAGCGCCGGCGCTGCTGATCGACCCATGCCCTCCGAGGTCATACAGCGCATGGTACCCATTTGTCCCGATTGCATGCTTCGCCTGGAGTGCATCCGGCTCGGCGAGCCGGACCCGAGGACCGCTCGAAGCGGCTCGGCGCGGTCGGCGGGAGCTCAGGACCCGTCCCGCTCGTTGGCCCGGCGGGCCCGGACGCGGGTGATGGCGTTGCCCCTGACCCCGATCACCTCGAAGAGCCAGCCCGAGACGTGCACGGTGTCGCCGGTCCGCTCGGGGAGGCGGCCGAGCGCGGCCAGCACCAGGCCCGCGACCGTGGTGTAGTTGCCCTCGGGCATGGCGGGCAGTTCGATGTCCAGGTCCACCAGGTCGTGGACGGGGAAGGTCCCCGGCAGGGTCAGCGAGCCGTCCTCGTGGCGGCGGATGGGCATGAGGTCGCGATCGGTCTCGTCGTAGATCTCGCCCACGACCTCCTCCAGGAGGTCTTCGAGGGTGACGATGCCCTCGATGCCGCCGTGCTCGTCGACGACCACCGCGAACTGCTCGTGCTCGGCCTTGAAGCGCTGGAGCGCGTCGGAGACGCGCAGCGACTCGGGGTAGAGCACGGGCGGGCGCATCGCCTCGGCCAGCGACCGCTCGTCGTCGAGCAGGTCGCGCAGGTGCACCACGCCGACGACGTCGTCCAGGCCGGCCTCGCCGGTCACCGGGGCGCGCGAGTGCCCCGACGCCGCCAGCGCGGCCCGCGCCTCGGCCACGTCCAGATCGGAGCGCAGCATGAACACCATGCGCCTGGGCACCAGCACCTCGCGCAGGCGGCGGGCGTGGATCTCCAGCGCCCCGGCGATGATCTCGCGCTGCTCGGGGTTCAGGGCCCGCTGCCCGGCGACCAGTTCGCGCAGCTCCTCGGGGCTCATCTGCCCCTCGTCGTCCTCGGACCTGCCGCCGAAGACGCGCACCACCAGGTTCGTCGAGACGCTCAGCAGCCACACCACCGGCCGCGAGATCGTCGACAGCACGTCGAGCGGCTTGGCGGCCAGCAGCGCCCACCGCAGCGAGTACTGCATGGCCAGCCGCTTGGGCGCCAGCTCGCCGAACACCAGCGTCACGAACGTCAGCACGACGGTGACCAGGGCGACCGCGACCGGTTCGGCGGCGCCGCCGAGGAACTCCAGCAGCGGCGCGACCGGTTCGGCCAGCGACACGGCGGCCGTGGCCGAGGCGAGGAACCCGGCGAGCGTGATGCCGATCTGGATGGTGGCCAGGAACCGGTTCGGGTCCCTCGCGAGGCGCGCGAGCGTGCGCGCCCCCGCGCCCTTCTCGCGCTCCAGCGCCCGCAGCTGCCCTTCCCGCAGCGACACCAGCGCCATCTCGCTGCCCGCGAACAGGGCGTTCAACACCACCAGCAGCAATACCAGTGCGAGGTTGAACCCATAGCCACCCATCGTGTCGCGCCTCCGGCCTCGGTCGTCGGAAACCACACGCTACCCGGCGGCCCGCCGGACCCCCGGCCTCCCCGGCCGGGGGGGTGACCTCGCGGGAGGTACGGCCGTTCCCCGCCTTACCTCCCGAGGAGTAGGCCGATTGCCTCCCCTGAGCCGATGCCGGAGGGATGGGGGCGCCCGCAGACTCGGCCGCATGCAACGGCGAAGATCCATCGGTTCACCGGCCGGAGACCCCGGCACTCGGCAGCATTGCCCACTTCGGTCTGTCCTGGCGGCCGGATGCGGGAGGCGGTCGCGGTGAAGCTGTTCTTCCTGGGGTGGACGCGCTTCGTCGTCGTCCTCCTCGTGCTCCAAGTCGGCCTCGCCGGATGGGGCGCCGTCTCGGAGGGCGGGGAGCGCATCATGCGCTTCATAGCCCACGCGGGCAACGGCGGCATGCTCATCCTCTGGCTCATGCTGTCGGTCGTCTTCGCCCTCATCGCCCGGCCCGGCCGGAAGGCCGTCCTGCTGACGGCCCTGTCGGCCTTCATGATCATGATGCAGAGCGTCTTCGCCCACGGCTTCGGCACCGAGGGCGTCGGCGGAGGCGTCGGCATCGCCCTCCACGCGCTCAACGGCCTCGGCGTCCTCGCCGTGCAGGCGACCGTCGCCCGGCTGGCCAAGCGGGCGGTCGACGAGAAGCGCGCCCTGAAGTCGGAAGGAAGCGAGGTCCCGGCATGAGTCCCGTCTTCGCCAAGATCCTGCGGGTCTGGATGATGCTGCTGCTGGCGCTGCTGGTCGTCCAGTTCGCCCTGGCCGGTTTCGGAGTCGGCTACGGCGGCGCGCTGGAGGACGGCTTCGAGATGCACTTCCTGAACGGCGACGCCCTGCTGTACCTCTACTCGGCCGCGATCCTCCTCGCGCTGGCGGCGCGGCTCGGTGCCGGGATCGTGTGGCTGACCGCCCTGGGGGCCTTCCTCGTGCTGCTCCAGCACGGCATGGCCCTGGTCAACGTCCCCGGCACGCTGTGGGGCCAATCGCTGTTCCTGGTGCACGCCCTCAACGGACTGGCCCTCATCATCCTGGCCCACCGCACCGGAGTCCTGGTGCGGAACAGGATCCGCGGGAACGCCGCGGCCGCGCCGCGCGCCGGAGCGTGAGCGGACGTCCGTTCAGCGCAGGGCGGCCTCTCCGTCGCCGACGCGGGGGGACGAGGTGGCGGCGAGCCGCGTCGCGCACGTATACATGACCGATGGAACCAGATGGCGATGCCGCTCCCCCGGATTCGCGTCCAGTCGGATTCAGAGAGCGGATGGCACTGGTCGTCTACCGCCTCCAGACGGTCTCGACGCTCGCTTACATGGGCGCCGCGTCCTTCATCGGCATCGAGATGGTCGCGCTGGTCATCGGCTTCACGACGGTGCTGCCCATCGCGATCCCGTTCGTGGTCCTGATCCTCGGCGGCGTCTACTTCACGCGCCGGCGGCTCCGGGAGGCGTGGGCGAGGATGCGGGGCGGCTCGCGGCCCGAGGCGTGAGCCGTTCGCCTCGCGAGCCGCGCGGCAGCGCCACTGCGCACCGCGAACGACCGGCAGAACACGCCCGCCGTCCGCGGCGGCTTCCCCGCGCCGCGGCACTCGGACGCGTCCGCCGTCTCGGCGGCCGGCCGGCGTTCCGGTCAGTCGCGGCCGACCCAGGTGGCGAGGTCCACCTCGTTGCCTTCCGGATCTGCCAGCGTCCAATGCATCGGGGCGAACCGGTCGGTGACGATCCTGCCTCCGGCGGCCAGCGCCGCGGCGACCCGCGCCTCCGCCTGCTCGTGCGGGACACCGACATCGATATGGATGCGGTTGCGCCCTTCCCGCATGACGTCCATCTGCTGGACGAAGACCGGCGGGTACAGCCCGTCCGGGTCGGCGATGTCGCATTCGCCGACCATCTCGTAGCCGAGCACGGCGCACCAGAACGCCCGGACCTTGTCCACATCGAGCGCGTCGATCGCGAACTCCCAGGTGCGGGTGGAGCCGGGGTCGGCCCGGACGCCGAGCGCCTCGGCCGCCGCGGAGATCCGCCGGGCCAGCTCGAGGTCGGCCTCGCTCAGCGCCCAGCGCTCCCTGGTGACCAGGCGCACCTCCAGCACCGTGGAGCGGAGGTTCAGATCGGGGTGGTGTCCGGCCGCCTCGGCGAGGCGGCCGATCTCCGCGACGAGCCGCACGCCGGTGGCGAAATCGCCCGTGCGATACAGCGCGAACGCCACCGACCACAGCACCCGCCAGTCGTCGACGCCGTCGGCCTCGTGGAACTGCTTCGGAGTGATGAAAACCGTCATGGCGTCATCGTAGGAAGGCCCACCGACACAGAGCCCGTTCGAATGGGCGCCGGTCGGGCCGCTCCGCCTCCGCGCTATTCGGCGGGGACGTCGGTGTGGAGGCCGATCGTCACCCCGCTCGGATCGACGAATTCGCCGTACCAGCCCATCTCCGGGCTGATCAGGGTGCGTTCGGTCTTGACCGTGCCGCCCGCGTTCGCGGCCTTCGCGAGGACGCCTTCCAGATCGTCGGTGTCGAAGTACATCCGGATCCCGCGACCGACCCGCTCGCTCGACTCATAGAGCTGGCCGACCTGCTCGGTGCCGTCGAACACGACCACGAAGTCGGGCCCGGACATCGGGAAGGTCCAGCCGAACACGGCGCCGTAGAAGTCCTGGGCCACCTTGAGATCGTCGACCAGGATGTCCCACCATGAGGGTTTTCCGCGCATTGCTGTCTCCTATCGGGAAGTCGATGCCTTCATCCTGTCACCGACCACCGACAGAACTCGGCGAACGCCTCAGCCGAGCGGCGCTGCGCCGGCTCCGGATCGCCGAAGGCGATCACGCCCATGACGTCTCCGGGCACGGCGGTTTCGTGGCCTCCAGGTAGAACACGGCGGCCACCAGCAGACCGAGGCCCCATACGGTGTACCCGGGGATCACCATCAGGGTCCACCAGGCGGGGTACTCGGAGCCGAACTCGCCGCGGATCATGTAGGTGCCGCCGACGAGTCCGAAGTAGGCCGCCAGTCCGCTCCCCACCAGGAACGCCGGTACCAGCACGACCCATCGGGGCACCTTCCGTCCGGCGAGCGGCACGACCCACCGGGGCCAGATCCGGCCCCACCGGTGCGCGAGGGCCAGCGGGAGCAGCGACCCCGCGGCCAGGTAGACGACGAGGAAGACGATGACCGCCGGTTCCGTCGGCGACCACGGCAGCCCCACGAGCAGTTCGGCGGCGAGCCGCGCGGCGGCCCCGGCCAGTGCGCCGTAGGCGCCGGCGTACGCCCACCACGGGGCCGGGCCGGCCCAGGGAGCGCCGGGATGCGCGGCAGGCGACCGCCCGCACCGCGGGCAGGCGCCGCGGGCCCGGCGCTGGGCCGCGATCGTGCCGAGAACGGTGAGCAGCCCGCAGGTGACGCCGAGGCCGCGGATGAGGAATCCGGTCCGGTCCGCGGCGGCGAACTCGCCGAACAGCATCGACGCGAGGTCCAGCATGAACATGAACGAGTAGAGGACCATGCCGCCCCCGGCCGCCCAGCCGAGGACGACCCCGGCCCAGGGGCGGCGGGACGCCCGCGGGAAGAGCAGGTTCGCGGCCAGGGCCGCCACGGCGATGGCGACGGGCGTCCAGGCCCCGGGGATGAACGACTCGCCGAAGGAGTCGAAGTCCGGCGCGCCGGCGACGGCCCACCACACGTGGATGGCCGCGTACACGGCGAGCAGGAACGGCGTCAAGCGTCGCAATGGCATGGGGCAAGCCTTCAGGGAGGCCCGCGCCTCGCGCCTCCCCTGGGAGGGGGACCGCGCCCCCCGTGCAGGTGACGGCCGCGCCCGGTGCGGCGTCGTCGGGACGCGGTGGGCTCGCGGCTCAGCGCGACCAGCGGATCGGCGTCTCGGGCCGACAGCTGCATCCGCCGTCGACGGGAGGCACCGCGCCGGTGGTCGTCAAGCCTGTCCAGAGCCGCCGAAGCCCCCCGGCGCTCGTCGAGCGACGCGGATGACCACTACAGATTGACAAACATCAATAAGATTGCGACACTCGACTGATGTTCCCTTGTGGTCGAAAATACGCGTCCCTCCTCGCCGCCGCCGTACTCGCGGCGAGCCTCATCACGGTCTTCTCGGCCGCCGCCCCGGTCGGCGCGAACGGCCATTGCCGCGACCGGGGCCCGGACCTCCAAGCCGACACCGGCGAGGACTGCGGTCACGGCGATCCCGGACCCGAGGCGGCGAACCCGTACGAGGGCGCCGACGTCTACATCGATCCCGAATGGTCGGCCCAGGCCTACAGCGGCGGCGCGACCGCCGAGGTCGCCGAGCAGGCGACGGCCGTGTGGCTCGACAGCATCGGCGCCGTCCCCGGCGAGGGCCCCTCCGGCATGGGACTGGCGGACCACCTCGACGTGGCGACGGCCCAAGGCGACGACCTGGTCCAGATCGTCCTCCACAACCTCCCCGGCCGGGACTGCGCCGCACTGCGCTCGTACGGGGAGCTCGGCCCCGAGGAGATCGACCGCTACAAATCCGAGTTCGTCGACCCGATCGCCGAGATCATCGGCGACCCGGCGTACGACGACCTGGACGTCGTGGCGGTGGTGGAGCCGTACGCGATCCCCAACCTGGCCGCCCACACCGATCCCAGCCCCTACGCCACCGAGGAGTGCAACAGGATGCGGGACAACGGGAACTACATGGAGGGCATCGCCTACGCCGTCACCGAGCTCGCCGCCGTCGGCGTCCACAACTACCTCGACGCGGCCGACCACGCCGTGATCGGATGGCAGGACGCGAACCCCGCCTACGACGAGTTCGGCAACGCCGTCGAGCTGTTCGGCCAGCTGCTCGCCATGGGCGTCGACCCCGGCGACGTCACCGGGATCGCCGCCAACACCGCCGGTTACGCCGCGACCGTCGAACCGTACTTCGACGCCGACGACGTGGTCAGCGGCATGCCGGTCGAGCAGACCCACTGGGTGGACTACAACTCCTACATCGACGAGCAGGGCTTCGCCCTCGACCTCCGCGACGCGCTCGTCGGCGCGGGCTTCGACGAGGACCTCGGCGTGGTCATCGACACCTCGCGCAACGGCTGGGGCGGACCCGACCGGCCCACCGCCACCAGCGGCAGCTCGGACCCCACCACCTATGTGGACGAATCGCGCATCGACCGCCGGATCAGCAAGCAGCACCGCTGCAACCAGGCCGGCGCGGGCCTCGGCGCCCGGCCGCAGGCCGAACCGACCGCCGACCCGAACCTGCACGCCTACGCCTGGATCCAGCCGCCGGGCCTGTCCGACGGCACCGACGGCCCCATCCTCGTCCCCGGCTCTGGCTACAATGCGACCTGCGCCCCCGAATACGGCTCGCTGCGGGACGCCCCGCCGCGCGGCGAGTGGTTCCAGGGGCACTTCGAGCAGCTCCTGGCGAACGCCTGGCCGCCGCTGAGCCCCGCCGCCGAATGAGACGGACCCGGACCGGCCCGGTCCGTCGAGCGCGGACCGACCGGACTTCCCATCCGACGGCGCGGAGCAGTCGAGGTCAGCGCGTCGGTCCGGCCGGGGCCAGCTCCGGGTAGACGACGCTCGGGTCGGCGTTCAGGACCGCCTTGAGCTCCACCGCGTTCCGGTCGGCCAAGACTTCCAGGGCGCCCGACTCGATGCCGTCGAGTCCGGCCCGAACGACGTCCGCGGGATCGCTCTTGTCCGCCTCGATGCCGGCGAGCATGTCGGTGTCGACCCCGGCGACGTGCAGACCGACCACCTGCGTCCCCTGCGACGCGAGTTCGAGCCGGGCGCCGTTGGTGAGGCTCCACGAGGCGGCCTTGGCCGCGGAGTAGGCGTGCCCGATCCCGGCCGAGCGCCACGAGAGCACCGACAGCATGTTGAGCACCGCTCCGCCGCCGTTCGCCCCGAGCACCGGCGCGAAGGCCCGGACCATGTTCAACGTGCCGAAGAAGTTGGTCTCCATCTCCCGCCGGATCGTGTCCTCGGAACCGTCGAGGAGGTTCTCGAACGTCGCGATCCCCGCGTTGTTGATGAGGAGGGTCGCGTCGGCGGCGGTCTTCGCGGCCGCCGCGACCGACGCCGGATCGGTGATGTCGAGCAGCACGGCCTCGACCCCGGGAAGGTCGATCGATTCGGTCCGGCGCGACCCGGCATAGACCTTGGCCGCGCCGCGTTCTAGGAGTTGCCGCGCGAAATGGCGGCCCATGCCGCGGTTGGCGCCGGTGACGAGTGCGATTGATCCTTGGATTTCCATGTGGTCGAAGCTATGACCTCACGTCGGCGTCAGGGGCAAGCAGCAGTGGCAGACGCCACATCGATCGAGGACTCGGGAGGACGCGGATGCGCATCGGGGAACTGGCCGAGGCGACGGGCGCGACCGTACGCGCCATCAGGTACTACGAAGAGCAAGGACTCCTCCGGCCCGAGCGGACCGCGAGCGGCCAGCGGATCTACACCCGGGACGCGGTCGACCAGGTCCTCTGGATCCGGATGATGCTCAGGAACGGCTTCCCCAGCAGGGCCATCGCGAAGCTCCGCAGGTGCGGCGGCCCCGACGAGATCACTCCCGAGCAGAGGGCCGTCATCCACGAGGAGCACGCCCGCATCGAGGCCGAGTACCGCGCCATCGCCGAGACGAAGGACCGTTTCGAATCGGTGCTCGCCTTCATCGGAGACGAGCGGCGATCGGACTGAGCCGTCGACCGTCGTTCCAGGACGCCGCGACCGCACGCGGCCGCCCCAGAGGGCCTACGCCGGCGGGGCCGTCCCCTGCGCGCGGTCCGCGATCTCCCTCCACGCCTCCCACTCCTGGAGCCGACGCTCGTAGATGCCGGAGACGATCCCCGGCGCGAGCGCCCCGAACAGGACGCGCAGCGGCGGCTCGGGAGCGTCGACGACCTCCAGCAGCGCTCGAGCCGCCGCGGCGGGATCGCCGGGCGCCTGCGTGCCTCGCCTGGCCGCCGCCTCGTCCCGCATCGGGTCGTACGCCGCGAGCGGCTCGCTCCACCGCGCCGAGGGGCCCGCCCAGTCGGTCGCGAATCCGCCCGGCTCGACGATGGTGACCTCGACGCCGAACCGCGCGACCTCGTTCGCGAGTGACTCGCTGAGCGCTTCGAGCGCCCACTTCGACGCGTGGTAGGCGCCCAGATTGGCGAATGCGCCCACGCCGCCGATGGAGGAGACCTGCACGATGCGCCCGCGTCCCCGCTCCCGCATCCGGGGAAGCGCGGCCCGTACGACGCGCATGGCGCCGAACACGTTGGTCTCCAGCTGGTCGCGGAGTTCGGCGTCCGTGACCTCCTCCACGGCGCCGAAGTGACCGTATCCGGCGTTGTTCACCACGACGTCCAAGGCCCCGAGCCGCTCCTCGGCCTCGGCGACCCGGTCCCGGACCGCAGCGGCGTCGGTGACATCGAGTCGCAGGGCGACCAGCTCCGGATACCGTGCTTCGAGGTCGGCCAGCGCCGCGATGTCGCGCGCCGTCGCCGCGACCCGGTCACCGCGCTCCAGCGCGGCCTCGGTGAAGGCGCGCCCGAAGCCCTTGGACGCGCCGGTGATCAGCCAACTCTTCATGATCGAATCCTCTCGGCTCTGTGGTTGCGCGAACCACACTCACACGGTCCGCGCCGCCGGGGAAGGCAGCGATCCGCCTGGGAGTGCCGCACCCAGGCTCGTTCGGCCGAGCGGACCTACCATGGAGGCATGGTCGAGAACAAACTCGGCGAGTTCCTGCGCGCCCGCCGCGCCCAGGTCGACCCCGAAACGGCCGGCGTCTCGTCCCACGGGGTCAGGCGGGTCCCCGGGCTGCGCCGCGAAGAGGTCGCGGCCATGGCGAAGGTGAGCTTCGACTACTACGTGCGGCTCGAACAGGGCCGGGAGCGGAAGCCGTCCGCGCAGGTCCTCGACGCCCTCGGCCGGGCGCTGCGGCTCGACGACGACGCCAGGCTGCACCTGTTCCGAATCGCCGGTCTCGGACCGAAGCCGACAGACGCGGCCGCCGCCGAGCAGGTCGACCCCGGTCTGCTGAGGCTCATGGACATGTGGTCCGACAACCCCGCGATCGTGCTCGGCCGCGCCTATGACGTGCTCGCCGGAAACCGCCTGGCGTACGCGCTGTTCGACGGCTTCCGGCAGGGACCGAACCTGCTGATGAAGATGTTCTTCGACCCGAACGCCCGAACGTTCTACTCCGACTGGGACCGCACCGCGTCCTACACGGTCGCCGGCTTCCGGATCCTGCACGGCATGTTCCCCGAAGACCCGCGCGTCGGCGAGGTCCTGCGGACCATGCTGGACCGAAGCCCGGCGTTCACCGAGATCTGGGAACGCCACGACGCGCGCGGCAAACGGCTCGAGAGCAAGCGGTTCGACCATCCGGAGGTCGGAGAGCTGACGCTGCGGATAAACGCCTTCGACGTCAAGTCCGCGCCCGGGCAGGAGTTGATCGTCTACCATGCCGAGCCCGGCTCGGCCAGCGCCGAGGCGCTCTCGCTGCTCGGCACGCTGGCCGCCACCCGCGACCGCGAACGCCGGACCGGCTGACCCGCGGCCGGCCCTCGGAAGGCTCGACTCGCCGGCGGGAACGGAAGTTCCGCGACGACATCGACCGGCTCCGCGACGAGATGGCGCGGTTCGTTTACGGCCACCTCGCCGAGGCCGGCGCGGACGAGCGGTGGCGGCTGTGGGCCTCACGGCTGTCGCTCACCGTCGCCGTCGAGGCGATCATGATCTGGCTCGACGCGGGCAGCCCGGACCCGGACGAGGCCCCGCGGCGGATCGACCAGGTCGTCCAAGCCGTCATCACCGCCATCGGCGATGACTGACACGGCAACCCCGCTGCCGAAGGCGCAACGAAATGCGGCTGTCGCGCCAGGCGGCTTCGGGCCACCGGCGGATCGTGGACCTCACCGACGACATCCGCGCCGCTCGTCGACGTCGGTGACTCAAGGGAAATGCCGACGAGCTCCGTGGACGCTCCCGGCGATTCGCTCGAGGGCGGCGAGGTCTTCCGGCGTGAGCCGATCGATGAAGTGGCGCCGCACCGACTCGACGTGGGCGGGCGCGGCGTCCTCGAGGACTTCGAGGCCCCGCGCGGTCAGCACGAGCAGGCAGCCCCTGCCGTCGGCCGGGTCGGGTGCGCGCCGCAGCAGACCGCGCGCCTCCATGCGGCTCGCGTGCCGGGACAGCCGGCTCCGCGACCAGCCCATCTTCTCCGCCTGCTCCCTCAGCGTACTGGTGTGGGCGTCGCGTTCGGACAGTGTGCTCAGCACCTCGTAGTCGGGTTCGGAGAGCCCGATCGCGGCCAAGTCGCGGGCCGTGCCGGTCTGGACCGCGACCATGAGCCGCCGGAAGGCCCGCCAGGCCCGGTCTTCGTCGGGGTTCAACCAGGGCACGGTCCTCGCCGACGATGTCGTTGACATGTAATCAACTTACCACGTACACTTCGTTTCCATGTCAATGAAATTGCTTCGGGTCGCCGTGCTGACGTGCAGCACCCGTCCGGGCGCCCTCGGCCCGGCCGTGGGGCGATGGCTGATCGACGCGATCGCCCCTCGGGCCGCGGAAATCGGCGTCAAGCTCACACCGGTGGCCCTCGGCGATCTGAACCTGCCGTTCCTGGACGAGGAGGAACATCCTTCCTCGGGCGTCTACCGGCACGAGCACACTCGCCGGTGGAGCGCCATCGTCGACGCGGCGGACGGGTTCATCGCGGTCACACCGGAGTACAACCACGGGATGCCCGCCACGCTGAAGAACGCACTGGACTGCCTCGGCGACGAGTGGGCCTGGAAGCCGATCGGCTTCGTCGGCTACGGCAACACCTCGGCCGGGACCCGGTCGGTCCAGCACGCCAAGCAGGTGGTGAGCGCCTTGCGCCTGGTCCCGCTGGGCGCCACGGTCGCGATCCGCATCGGCGATTCGGTGGAGCACGGGCGGCTGCGGCCGGATGCCGCCCGCGACGCGGCGGGTGCCGCCATGTTGGACGAGCTGGTCCGCCTCGCCCACGCCTTGCGGCCGATGCGCGAACACGCCCGAGCCGGGGCCGTGCCCGGCCCGTTGGCAGGGTCCCACGCGAGGCGGCTGACCCCGGACGACGCCCCGGAAGTCACTGTGCTGCAACGGTGCTGCTGGGTCGAAGAGGCCGTGGCCAACGACACCACGGCCATTCCGGCACTGCGCGAGTCGCCGGAGGAGGTGCGCGAGTGGCTCACGAGCTGGAACGCCACCGGCATCCGGCTCGACGGCCGACTGCTCGGCATGGTGCGGACCCGCCCTGTGGGGACCGACTGGCACCTGGGTCGGCTCGCCGTCGTTCCCGACCTGCGAGGCCGAGGTCTGGGCCGGTGGCTGCTGCGCGCCGCCGAGCTCGCCGCCGAACCGGACTGCCGCCGAGCCGTGCTGTTCACCGGGGCCAAGAGCTTGCGGAACATCGCCCTCTACCGGAACACGGGCTACCGGCCGACATCACTCGCCGGACCGGAGGGGACGATCTGCCTTGCCAAAGACCTCCCCGGTGAGCGGCGATGACTCCTCGGCGGAGCGGCGCCGCCCTCTGACCGGCTCGCTCGCGAACGGTTCGACGTCGGCCGACAGTCCGCCCGGTCGCCGGGTCTTCAACCCGGTCGGGTGACGGTTGTTCCGCGTCCGGCCGCGATCAGGCCCGGGGCCGCCTTCGGCGGCCCCGGGCCCTTCGTTCCGCCGCCGGGCCGCCGGTCACTGCTGCGATTGGCCCTGCGGTTCGCCCTGCGAAGGGTCCTGCGTCGCGGCGGGGGCGCCTTTCATGCCGCCCTTGACACCGGTCAGCGGGTAGCCGCCGATGATCTCGGCAACGCTCTTGCCGCCGGTGACCTCGTGCCCGCGGATGGACGTCGGCGGGATCACCTTGTCCTTGTAGACGGGGCTGAGACCGCCGGTGCCGGGGATGTTGCCGGAGCCGAAGGGGCCTCGAAGCGTGTCGTAGATCGTCTTCTGGTTGGCACCCTGGTGGCCCCCCATCCAGCCGCCGATTCCCTTGCTGATGTCGCCGTATTCGATCGCCGTCTGCTGCTGATTGAACATCTTGTTGTGCATGGCGATGTTCTTCTTGACGCTGCTGTTGTACCCCTTCGTCCCGAAGTTCGACACGGCCTTGCCCGCGTCGTCGAGCGAGCCGGCGAGCTTGGGGAAGCGGCCCGCGAGCTTCGACATGGCGTTGCCGAGCTTGACGAAGTGCGTCGAGATCTTGGCGATGAGGACCATGGCGTCCGCGATGACCCCCGCGACCATGGCCGCGAGTGAACCGCCGAAGGTGAACCACGAGGCCGCCAGCGCCGCGAGCGCGTACATGATGGCGCGGGACACGAACTCGCAGATGAGCTCCAGCACCAGCGCGCGGGTGACCGCGGTCCAGATGCCCATGACCTCCATGTACTTCGCGATGCTCCCGGAGGCGGAGCTTCCGGCCCGGATCGCGGCCTCGAAGTCGGCGATCCTGCCCCGGTAGGCGTCGGCGGCGTCGCCGGTCCAGTCGGCCACGGTGCCCGCGTCGCCGATGAGGTCGGTGGCCGCCTGGTCCAGCGCGGCCTGGATGTTCTTCCAGGTGTCCTTGGTGGCGTTGATGGAGACGGGGTCGCCCGCCAGCATGTCGAGGAAGTCCCGGAGCGGCCCGACGTGCTCGATGAGGAAACCGACGCCGGCCTTCATGAATCCCATGAGCGGGTTGAGGACCATGCCGATGATGTCCAGCGCCATGACCGTGCCGTTGAGGCCCTTCTCCAGGTCGGTCTCGGAGTTCGCGAGGAGCTGCGCGCTGTGCAGGGCCTTCGCGCCGGTGAAGGTGCCGGCGCCGGGCACGGACTTGTCGGGTTCGACGATGAGGTCGTTCATTGCTGCTCCGTCTCGCTGGTGAACTTGTTGAACGCGTCCGCGACGGCGTCGTCGTTGTCGTGGTAGGCCTGGCCGGTCTCCTTGATCCTGGCGGCGAGCTCCTCGGTGCCTTCGCGGGCCAGGCCGACGGCCTCGGTGGCCTTGCCCGCCAGGTCGGCGGCGCCGCCCGCGAACGGCAGGTTGACGATCCCGAAGTCGAGGACGTCGCCGAACCCCTTCTGCTGGGCGGCGTCGAAGGCCTGCGCCACAGGTTCGACTACTTTGGACTTGATGCCCGCGGCGTGGGTTTCGAACGCCTCGGCGGAGGGGATGTCGTTGCGGTCCTGCACGCGGCTACTCCTCGGGGGGACGGTTCGCTCTGACCTGCTGGACGATCTCGCTGTCCTCCCCGAACACGTCGGAGAGCGCCCGGGCCGAGGCGTCGCCGGCCTGGACCGCCGCCTCGTCGTAGGTCTCCTTGATCATGGCGGCGAGGGCCCTGGGGCTCAGCGTCTGCGCCTTGGAGTTGAGGTGGATCTCCTGGAGGGCGCCGCCGACGCCCACCGTGACGCGCACCTCGCCGCCTTCGGATCTCGCGGTGGCCGCGGTCGCCCCGAGCGCCTCGTCCAGGGAGGACGCCTTCTCGACCATGGTGTTTATGCGGTTCTCGAATTCCCGCATGTATCCTTCTGGGTCTTCGAACACGGATGGCATGTTTCCGCGCGCCTTTCTCGAAACGGGTCTGCGACGGCGTGAACTTACCCATCCGTGGTTACAGCTTGGTGCGCTTCGCGGCCTTTCGAAGCGGGGGCGCGGGCCCCGTGGCAGGTAGACCGGTCACGCTCCCATCGGTTTTCTTTATCGAACTGCAACAGATCGCTCCGAGGCCCCGTGCCGGGCCCGCGGCCGGCCGAGGACCCGGCCACCGGCCGCCTTGAGAATCTGATGCACGGACCGACCGGGCGGCAGGCGACCCCGCATGCGGGCGGACGTGGTCGCCTCTTCGCTCGGGCGCACCGGGTCGACCCGGTCGCCGCCCCAGCGCGTTCGAACCGATGCGGCTTCGCTCAGGCGACGGTGAACCCGCATTGGCGCAGGAGTCGGCGCAGGTACGCCGTCATCTCCTCCGGGGTCGCGGGCTCCGGACTGAGCAGCAGCCGCTGCACGGCCGCCCCGGTCATCATGTCGATGAGCATGTCCACGTCGGCGTCCGCCTCGAGCACGCCGTCCTCCTGCGCTTGGAGCATCGCGGCCCGGGCTCGCAGGCGGCGCGGCTCGGCGTGGTGCTTCACATACGCCTCGAGCAGCCGCGGGTGGCTCGGTCCCGCCCCGAGCAGCCGCGCGGTGAGGGCGCGGAAGCGCGGCTCGGCCAGCAGCTCGCCCCAGCGAGGCAGGAGTTCGCCGATGAGGTCGGGAAGCTTCTGGCCGGGCCGGCGGGCGTCGGTGACGTTCGGGAGTTCGTCGCGCGCGGCCTCGATGGCCTGCGCGAACAGGTCCTCTTTAGAGCTCCAGCGGCGGTAGACGGTGACCTTGGCGACCCCGGCGCGCTTGGCGATCTGCTCGATGCTGGTGTGCTCGACGCCGCGCTCGACGAGGAGGTCCATGGCGGCCTTGAGGATCGCCTGGTCGGCAGCAGGATCGCGGGGGCGGCCGGGGCCGTCGTTCCGCACCGCCGGGGAGCCGCTCATCGCCCGCCCCCGAGCGCGAAGGCGTCGCGGAGCCTGGCGGCGGCCTCCGCGGGGTCGGTCCCGCGCCAGGCGAGATGGCCGTCGGGGCGCACCAGCAGGAGGTCATCGGTGTCGGTGTGCAGCACTTCGACATTGTCGCCGAGGCACGCGCGGATCACCGCGGGGACCTGCGGATCGTCGCCCTCCGCACCGGGGACGAGCAGCGCCCAGGCCGGTCCGAGGACGTCGAACAGGCGGGTCTTCGCGCCGTCGGCCCGCGTGCAGTCGCGGTCGGGGATCCGGTCGCCGGGCCGGGCGCCCCGGCCGCGGCCCCCGCCGCCGAGCGGGCCCTTCCGGTACGTCACCCACAGCTGCGAGTTGACGCGCGTGGCCCGGCGCTGCACCGCATCGAGGTTCAGCAGCGGCACGAAGAACAGGTCCCGCAGCACTCGCCGTACCGCGGTGTCCCCCACCAGGAGCTTCGTGTTGTCGGTGGTCCGCTTGAGCACCTCGGTCGCGAGCGGGCGCCGCTCGGCCCCGTACGTGTCGAGCAGTTCCTCGCCGGCCCGGCCGGAGGCGACCAGGGCGAGCTTCCACGCCAGGTTCTCGGCGTCGCCGATGCCGGTGTTCATGCCCTGTCCGCCGATGGGACTGTGAATGTGCGCGGCGTCCCCGGCGAGCAGGATGCGTCCGCGCCGGTAGTCGTCGGCGAGGCGGCGCTGGACTCGGAAGACCGAGGTCCACACGGCGCTCTTGATGCGCAGGCCGTGGTCCCCGGAGCGCTCGGGCACCAGCTTCTCGAATGCGGCGACGATGTCCTCGGGCTCGAGCCGGCGGTCGCTCTTCTCGACCGAGGCCATGAGGCGCCACAGGTCGTCTTCCTTGTCGCGCATGGGGATCGTCAGGAACAGGCCGTCGTCGTGGAACCAGCCGGCCGAGCGGTTCCGCTCGCGGTCCCAGTCGGCGTGGACGTCGGCCAGGAGGAACTGCTCGACCACTTCGACGCCGGGGAAGGCGATTCCGGCGGCTTCGCGGACGGCACTGCGGGCGCCGTCGCAGCCCACGACCCAGTCGAAGCGCTCACTCCGCCCGCCCTCGAACGCGACGGTGACGCCGTCGCCGCCCTGGTCCGCGCCGAGAACCCGGCGGCCCCACTCGACCGCGACGCCGAGTTCGCCGAGCCGCCTCCGCAGCTCCTCCTCGATGAGCGCCTGCGAGATGAACAGCGCCTGGAAGTGCTCCTTGTCGTCCTCGGAGAACTGCATGGTCACCAGCGGTTTCGCACCCGCGTGCATGGTGATGCCGATCGGCTCGAGCGACCGCTCGACGAGATCGCCGATGGCCCCGGTCCGGGTCAGGACCTCGACGCCCCGGGCGTGGAGGATGTTGGCGCGCGAGGTCGGGGAGGGGCCTTCGGCGCCGTCGACCACTGTCACCGGAATTCCTTGGGCCGCAAGCCCGCAGGCGAGGGTCAGCCCGCTCGGCCCGGCTCCGGCCACCAAGACTCGTGCACCGTCCATGGCATCACCTCAATTTGAATACGCAAACGACTGCGTATACAAATACTAGGCGCAAGATCCCGCCCGGGTCAAACACCGCCCCGCGGCGCCGCGGCCGGGCAGATGGACACCACCGCCCGCTCGTCCCCCGTTCACCTGCCCGACATGGGAAACTCCTCATGAGCGGCAGAATCGGAACAATGGGGGCGCCGTGGATTTCCGGATACTCGGGCCGATGGAGGTCCGCAGCGGCGACCGGGTCCTCCCCCTGCGCGGCCCCCACCAACGGCGGCTGCTCGCCGTGCTGCTCCACGAGTCGGGCCGCCTGGTCGGCATCGACCGGATCGAACGGGCCCTGTGGGACGACACCCCGCCCGAGACCGCGCGCCAGCAGGTGCGGAACGTCGTCAGCGGCCTCCGCCGCGCCCTGGGAGCCGGCCGCGACCGGCTCCGCACGGTCGGCCAGGGCTACCGCCTCGACGTCGCCGCGGAAGAACTCGACCTGCTCCGCAGCCGCGCGCACGCCACCGAGGCCCGGCACCGCCGCGAAGGGAGCGATCTCCCGGGGGCCCTCGAATCGGTCCGCTCCGCGCTCGCCGAGTGGCGCGGACCCGCCTTCGGCGGCATCGGCGGGCTGCTCGTCGGCGGCCTCGCCGCCGAACTCGAAGAAGAGCGGCTCTCGCTGCTGGAACAGCGGATAGCACTCGAACTCGACCTGGGACTCCACGAGGGACTGACCTCCGAGCTGCGCCGCCTCGTCGCCGAACACCCACTGCGCCAGCCGTTCACCGCGCAGCTCATGCTGGCGCTCCACCGCACCGGCCGCACCCCTGAGGCCCTGACCGCCTACGCCGAACTCGCCGAGCGGCTCGGGTACGCCCTCGGTGTGGACCCGACTCCCGACCTGCGCGAGCTGCACACGGCGCTCCTGCGCGAAGACTCCGGCCTCGACCCCGCCCGCACCGAACCCGCCGCGATCCCCGCGCAGCTCCCGGCGGGCATCGGCGGCTTCACCGGCCGCACCGAACACCTGCGGCGACTCGACGCCATGCTCAAATCGGAGGGCGAGCCGCTCGTCGCGCTCGTGACCGGCGCCGGGGGTGCGGGGAAGACCAGCCTCACCGTCCACTGGGCACGCCAGGTCGCCGAGCATTTCCCCGACGGTCAACTGCACGTCAACCTCCGCGGCTTCGACCCGCAGAGCAAACCGCTCGAACCCGGCGACGCGGCACGGCACTTCCTCGAACCCCTCGGCGTCGCGCCCTCGCGCATCCCTTCCGACCCTCAGGCCCAGGTCGAGCTCTATCGAAGCCTGGTCGCGAACCGCCGCGTGCTCGTCGTCCTCGACAACGCCCGCGACGCCGCCCAGGTCCGGCCACTGCTGCCGGGCGGCGCACTCGCCGTGACCGTGGTGACGAGTCGGAATTCTCTGGCAGGCCTCGCCGCGACCCACTCGGCCCGCCCCGTCGTCCTCGGACAGCTCTCGGAGGGCGAGTCGATGACACTGCTCGAGAACCGCCTGGGCAAGGCGACCGTCGCAGCGAACCATTCAGCGGTGCAACGGATCTCGAGAGCGTGTGGCGGCCTCCCCCTGGCCTTGGCCATCGCGGCCGCGCGGGCGGCGACTCGGCCCGACTTCCCACTGGACGCCCTCGCCGACGAACTCAGCGCCGACCTCGACGCCTTCGCCGGAGGCGACCCCGCCGCGGACCTGCGGACGGTGTTCGCCTCGTCGTATCGGGCCCTCGATCCCGAGAGCGCCAGGGTGTTCCGACTCCTCGGGCTCCATCCCGGCCCCGACTACACGGTGGCGGCGGTCGCGAGTCTCGCGGCGATCGACCGGGGGAAGGCGCGGCGGCTGCTGCGGGCACTCGAATCCGCGCAGCTCGTCCGCGAGCACGAACCCGGCCGGTACTCCTGCCACGACCTCGTTCGGACCTACACGGCCGAACTCGCGCACGAACTCGACGAGGATGAGCGCGCTTCGGCGCTCGACAGGATGTTCGACCACTATGTGCGGTCCGCTCACGACTGCGCACTCGCGATCGACCCGACTCGCGACCCGATCGAGCACGCCCCGCCCGTCCCCGGTGTCGCGCATGAGGAGGCCGAGGACAGGCAGGCGGCGTTGGCCTGGTTCACGGCCGAGTACGCGGTGATCAGCGCGCTGATCCGGTCCGCGGCGGCGACCGGGTTCGACGTCCCGGCATGGCGGCTGGCCTGGGCGGTGGTCCACTTCTCGGACGGGTGCGGTCACTGGCGCGAAGGCATAAAACTCACGGAACTCGGCGTCAATGCGGCCAGACGCCTCGGGGACTTCACGGGGCAGGCGCATCTCTTGCGCTACCTGGCCCAGTCCTACTCCAGGAACGGCGATCACGACCGGGCGTTCGCGCTCATGCGCGAGACCACGGCATTGTGCGCCGACCTCGACCCGGTGCTTTCGGCCCACATCGACCGGACCTTCGCCATGATGTACCACGCGCAAGGACGGACCGCCGAAGCCCTTGAACACGCGCACCGGGCACTGCGGACCGTCGAGTCGCTGGGCAACGGGCACGGTGAGGCGGTCATGCTCAATACGGTCGGGTGGTATCTCGCGGCGAGCGGTGAGTACGACAACGCACTCGAGTACGCCACCCGCGCTTACCAGGCCTCCTACCGGTTCGACGACGTCAACCACATCGCCAACGTCGCGGACACCATCGGGTACATCCACCTGCACAACGGCGATGCGGAGCGCTCGATCGGATTCTTCGAGGAGTCGATCGAGCGGTTCGAGCAGCTCGGAGACGAGAAGGCCACAGCGGAGGCGCTTTCACGCTTGGGCGACGCTCACCTCGCACTCGGCAATCTGGACGCCGCGGCAGCGGTGTGGCGCAAAGCGGTCGGCCTCGTGAGGGCCGGCATCTCACCTCAGCTCCACGAGGAACTGCAGGATAAACTCCGACGCCTTCAAGAAGGCTGACCCTCATCGCAGCGCCGATCAAGAAACCGCAGGTTGACCGGCCGCATCAAGGCCGGGCACGGTTCGCCTCGGCGCTCACCAGATCTCGCCACTCATATGGTCGCTTGAACCGGTCCCGCACTGCCGTTGCGCCCCAAGCGATATCAAACCATCCCAGAGGTCACCGGGCGAACTCACGCCTGCCCGCATCCATTCCCGCGCAGCGGCCCGGGGAATGCGGTCGCCAGCTCGGGGCGGTTGATCGCCGAGCGGCAAGGCGGTCATCAGATGCCCCCGCCCGGAATATAGGCGGGGTCGCCGCTGGCGACTCCGTAGAAGAAGGGATCGAAGGCCGTCTCGATCTCCCGCTTCAGCTCCTCACGGGTGTCCTCGATCAGGGACTCCGTCTCGTCCAGGACGTCCATCACGGTGGACCTGATCTCCTCGAACTGGTTCTCGTTCAGCTCCCGTTCGATCGTGGTCTCGATCGTCACCTTGACACCGGCGAAGTCGGCCACGGTCAGGATGAAGCCGACCCACCCCAGTGCTCTGGTGGCGAACTTCAGCGCGACGCCCCCGACGGACACGCTCGCATGGCCGAGAACGTCCCATTCCTCGTAGTGGTCCAGATACGTCTTCTGGCGAATCGTGTTGTGCACCTGCTTGACGCAGTCGCGGAGGGCGCAATGCACGGCCGCTTGGAGTGCCAGGTCGTTGTTCGCATGGTCGCGCAGGATCTGCGCCATGGCGGTGTGATTGTCCCCGGCCTGCTTGATCACTCCGCCGTACTCCTCATGGGCCAGCTTCGCGTCCTCGCCCTGCCAGTCCTCGCTGCCGTCCTCACTGAGCGCGTAGATGGCCTGGTAGGAGCCGTCCGCACCGGAGTCGGCGGCGGAGTAAAGCGTCGAATGGACCTTCTCCATCCCGAGGTAGAGGACTTCGGTCGAGGCGATGTCGCCGTCCTCCAGCAGCTCGGAGAAGCGCTCGGACCACTCCTGCAGCTCCGTGTCGGCCCATTCCTTCGCCTGGACGCCGAGCCCCCAGGCGGTCTGGTCATCGCAGTCCGCGTCCACCGGGCAATCGGTGTACGACGACCATTTGACCTTCCACACCCGCTCCCAACGGCGGTCCTGGCCCGTGGCCGACTCCCCATCAGGAGAGTCGAACTCATGAGCGTACTGATCATCCGAGTATTCGAAGATGTGACCCCGGTCCACGGTCTCGCCGACCGCTCCGATCGGCGCCTGATCCTCTTCGGTGATCGTCAGGTCCTTCCACTGCTTCTTGCAGAGCGCCCTGACCTTCATGGCGATGAACGCCTCCCGGAGCTTCTCGATGAGCTCCAGGATCTCCTCCTTGGTCGGGACCTCGTCCAGGTCAAGGTCCTCCCCGCCTGCTCCTTCGACCATCTTCCGTCTCCTTCCGTCACGGGCCGTTCCGGCTACCTCGGGCCCTCGTTCTGCGAATTCGGGGCTTCCTCCAGGTCGTAGATGTCGGCCTCCTCCGTCCCCGGGTCGATGCCCTGGTCCTTCACCTGCTCTTCGGCGGTCTCGTATTCGGAGTGGAGTTCGCCGTCCATGGCGTCCTCGAAGCTGGGCTCGAACATGGCCTCGTCGTCCTCGGCGACCTCGGCGACCTGCTTCAGGGCCTTCTTGTACGACTCGCTCGCGGCAGCGGTCTCGTACAGGCAGTTGTAGAACAGCTTGAAGCACTGGTCCCAGGTGTCGCCGAAGGCGTGGATCTTCCCCTTCGAATCACTGAACGCGCCGTCGCGGGCCACTCCCGCCCCCGCCGTCAGGCTGACCAAGTCGTCGTAGAGCTCGGCGACATGTTCGACCTCCTTGTCCGCTACGCTTCGAATCTCGTCGGGATCGATCTTTCTGCCACCCATGGCCGCACTCCTTCGCTTGCTGTATGCAGCCTGCACACCGGCGATACGAATCCATTACGAACTCGATACGGGCTCGCCGGACGCGGAGCACCGAAGGTCCCGCTGTGAGGGTCTTGGAAAGGCGAGCGGCCAGGGGCAGTCGACGGCCGACCGACGCCGGCAGCTCGCCCTGGCGTTCGGCAACGGCACTTCAGAAGAGACTCGCAGCGGCCTACGGCATAGCGTCCCCAGCGGTTGGCGAGTCAGGCCTGGATCTGATCCACAACAAGGTGACGGCCTCGATCAAGTGTCGGCGGCGGTCCCGCGACTCGCGAGCGTTTCGGCCGCCTCCTGGCGCCATATCCGCGGGCTCCGCCGCGGGACACCTGGTCAGTGCCGCCAGACGAACTCCAGCCACGGTGGTGCCACCGAGGTGAAGTGCTCCCAACTGCCCGGCTGCGGTGCCGGGGCGCCGGCGTCGGCATCGTTTCGGACCTCTGAGAGGAAGGTCAGCGTGAAGCCTTCCCCGATCAGGCCGTTGACGATCCGGCTCAGCGTCTGCCGGTACTCCACGGGCCGGTCGACGGGCTGGTCGTGGGCGGTCTGGTCGTAGACCCAGTCCTGGTCGGGGTAACTGGTCACGGCCTCATCGGTGTAGGGCTGCCGCAACAGATAGCCCTCCCCGTTCCACGCATGATGCGTGAGCCCGGAGAAGCAGGGGTTGGCGCACATCAGGTAGTAGTGGCCGCCGCTGCCGATGACCTTCGCGACCTCACCGAAGACCACCCGCGAGTCGGGGACGAACGTCAGCGAGTACGGATGCCAGACCAGATCGAACGAGGAGCCGTAGAGGGCCGACAGGTCTCGCATGTCGCCCTGGACGGTACGGACGTCGACCCCGTGATGCGCTGCGGCTGCGCGGTCGCGCGAGAGCTGCCCGGCGGCGATGTCCAGCACCGTCACCTCGGCCCCCAGCAGCGCGAAGGCCGCCGACTGCTGCCCGCCGCCGCCGGCGAGACACAGCACTGTGCGGCCCGCCAGGTCACCGGGCAGGCCCAGCCGTGTCAGGCCCAGGTATTCCCGAGCCTTCGCCGCGTCCAGGTCGAGCATCGGTCGGGTGAACAAGGCGTCCCTCGCTACCAGGGCTTCCCAGCGGGCCTCGTTGTATCGATAAACGTCATCGTTCACGGCGACAGCGTACCCGCGACGCACCCATAGCGAAAGAGGAATATCGGGCCCGTGCCCACGGCGCGCCGGCCTGATCCCGGCGCCATACCCGCGCGGTGATGAGCGTGCCCGGTTCCGTGCGAGTCGGGTCGGCGGCGGACGACTGTGTTGTTCTTCACGCTACCGGGGTCTGTGCCGACGTCACCGGCGCCGAAGTCGGGTTCCCGGCGCGTTCCGGGGTTCGGGCCGGCCGGATTTCGGATCGGCTGCCACAAAACGCGAGACCATACCGCAACCCCGACCACATGGGGTGTCCGGAAAAGCGGAGGCATCGCACCGCAGGCAATAGCCGCAAACCCGCACCTCAATACCGGATGCAACCCCGAGCGACTGCGAACACAGCGTCACGGCGGCTAGCAGCAGCCGTCGAGGAAGGCGCGGAGGCGATCAAGCGCGGCACCGATCCGGACCTTGTCCGCCCGGTAGTAGACCGTCTTCGCCTCCCGGCGGCTGGTGAGCAGCCCGCCGTCCTTGAGCTGCGCGAGTTGCTGCGAGGCGGTGGACTGGCCGATGCCCAACCGCTCGGCCACTTCGCCGACGCTCAGCTCGGCACCGTCGGCGAACAGCACCATCACCTGCTGGCGGGCCTCGGACGCGAGAGCCTTCAAGAACCGCGCCGTCGGCTCGTCGGGAACGGGTGGGGCCGGGTCAGTGGTCGCAGTCGCCATGAGTCCCAGCCTAACTTCATATCATCATTTCGTGAAATCATGGAATGACGATATGATGCGGCCATGGACCCCATCGACGCCCTCGTCATCGGCGCCGGCCAGTCCGGCCTCGCCACCGCCCACGCCTTCCGCAAGTCGGGGGTCGCATCAGTCGTCCTCGAAGCCGGCGACGCCCCGACCGGCGCCTGGCCCCACTACTACGAGAGCCTGACCCTCTTCTCCCCAGCCCGCTACTCATCCCTGCCCGGGAAGCCCTTCCCCGGAGATCCCGACCGCTACCCCCACCGCGACGAAGTCATCGACTACCTCGCTGCATACGCCAAGGAGCTCGACGCCGACATCCGCACCGGCCACCACGTCCGAACGGTCGAACACCACGACGGGATCTTCACCGCCCATCTCGCCGATGGTCGAGAGCTCCACGCCCGCACCGTCGTCGCCGCGACCGGAGGGTTCACCAACCCCTACCGGCCCGCCCTGCCCGGCATCGAAGGATTCAACGGAACGGTCATACATGCCGCCGACTACAAGCGGCCCGAGCCGTTCACCGGTCAGCGGGTCGTGGTCGTCGGCGGCGGCAACTCCGCAGTCCAGATCGCCGCCGAACTCGCCGAGCACGCCCGAGTCACTGTCACCACCCGCGGGAGACTTCGCTTCGCGCCACAGCGACCGTTCGGCCGGGACCTGCACTTCTGGTACACCGTCACAGGTCTGGACACCGCCCCCGTCGGCCGCTTCCTGACCCACCCGCCGACCGTCCCGGTCCTGGACACCGGCCGCTACCGCGCCGCCATCGCCCACCGGCGCCCCGACCACAGGCCCATGTTCGACTCGCTGGAGACCGACCAGGTGCGCTGGAGCGACAGCACCGGCGAGAGGATCGACGCCCTCATCCTCGCCACCGGCTACCGCCCCGCCCTCGACTACCTCACCGGGCTCGACGTCCTCGACGCGCACGGACACCCTCGCCATCGGGGCGGACTCGCCACCGACGTACCCGGCCTCGGATTCGTGGGTTTGGAATGGCAACGCAGCCTCTCCTCAGCGAGCATCCGCGGCGTCGGACGTGACGCCACCCGCGTCGTCCGTTCCTTGGCGCCATTGGTGTTCAACTCCCGCAAGGAGATCGGATAGGCCTGACCCCATGCCCGCCCGCACCGCGCCCCCGAGACCACCGACCGGTGCCGCGGCGTGTGCTCGTCGCCTTGTGCGCCACCCAGGTCACCAGCTGGGGCGCGCTCTTCTACGCCCTCCCGGTCCTGCTCGGCGACATCACCGCCGACCACGGCGATGTGCTGGTCGCGGAAGAAGAACCCGTCGCAGGTCGCGCACGCCGAGGGCGGCGCCAGCCAGGACGGTGCGGCGACGCAGTTCGGCGGCCAGAGCGAGTGGTCTCGCACTCATGGTCTCTCCTTCGCGGTGACGGTCGGCAGCGGCTACTCGCCGTGCAGCTGCCTGTAGGCCTGCTCGTAGAATTCGCGGGATTCCTCAGCGCCCTCGGCCTTCCAGGTCTCGACCGCGGCGTCGAACTCGCTGAGTTCGGCCCGGCCGTAGATGATGTTCTGGACCTTCTCGTTGAACACGGTCGTGGCGTTGCCGCCGGCTTCGGGGGCGGTGAGCCGGAGCCCTTTGAACAGGTTCTCGTCCAGGTACGGCTGCATGGCTTCGTCGAACGCGAACCGGGCCTCGACGACGTCGGCGGGGCCGCCGATGAACACCTGGGTGACGCCGCTCATCGCGGTGTAGGCGAACGAGTCCTGCTTCGAGAGGTTCCCGGCCTCGGTGAAGGCGGGCTTGCCGTCCGCGTCGTATTCGAAGTCGGGGTTCTCACCGGTCGTGCGCACTTCCGCGGTGAGCTCGGGCCAGCGGTTCCAGCCGTCCTGGTCGAAGACGACCTCACCGGACCGCTGCGCGGCCCGGTGGTCGAAGTCCGCGGTGCCCACGCCCGGGTGCCGGAGCTGCCCGTCGGTCAGGGTGCGGTGGAACTCGACGTAGTCCTTGTACTCGGGTCGCTCGAAGTTGTGGACCATGCCCGAGCCGTCCCACATCCAGCCGCTGCCGGCGGTGAGGCCGAACCAGGCCGGGGGCATCCAGTCGGTCCCGGAGACGGCCCATCTCCCGGCGTCGTCGCCGCGATCGGCCAGGAGCGGCCAGCGCTCGGAGATGTCGCCGGAGAGGTGGTCGGTGAGGTTCGCGAACCGGTTGATGACGGTCTCGTTGAAGTTGGCGTCGGCCCCGGACATGTAGGCCTGCAGGAAGATCGCGTCGCCGAACTCCTCGGCCCTGATCCACTGCACGGCGGCGTCGCCGTAAGTGCCGGCCGGGTTCTGGACGAACTCCATCCTGGTCCCGCCCGCGGCTTCCTGCATGGCGTCGAAGTACGGGTCGTCCTTGCTCATCGCCGGACCCCAGTCGGGGACGTACACCTGGTAGGTGCCGGAGTTGCTCGGCGGGTTCGGGATCGCCTGGGGCACCGGATCGGGGAAGCTCAGGAAGGCGCTGGGGTGGTGCGGGGGTTCGCCGATCAGGTCGGGCTGGGCCGGGAGCGGCCATTCCTTGTACTCGGGCAGGATGTCGAGGGTCTGGTCGAGTTCTTGGACGTTGCCTTCTCCACCGCTGACGTCACCGCAGCCGGCGGCGAGGGGGAGCCCGGCGGCTCCGGCGGTGCCGATACCGGTGGCTTTGAACAGGGAGCGTCGCTTGATCGGCGATCGGTTCGCAGGAGTGGTCATCGTGGTGTCCTCATCATCGGGTAGGGGTCTGGCGGGGACGTGTCAGCAGCGCTGTGACGGGTCCGGATCGGCCGCGGCTGATGCGAGTCGCGCCGGGAGGGAGCGCGGCCTTTCCAGGCGTAGTAGCCGGAGGCGCTGACCTCCAGCAGCGCGCAGGCGCGCCGCAGCGAGACCCGCTTGTCGGCGGGTCGGGCCTGGTTCGCCGCGTCGATCTGGGCGATCAACGCGAACCGTTCGGGTTTCGACCGGCGAACCAGGCCGTCGCTTTTGCGAGGATCTCGATCTCCTGCTCCTGCTCACGCAGGCGTTTATCCTGGTCGCGGACCCGTGCCCGGAGGTCGCGCAGTTCAGCGGCGACCTCGTCTGGCAGCTTGGGCATCGTCCTTCAGCCTCAAGGCTCGAGACCAGCGCGGGCAGGCGCTCAAGCCAGTCTTCGACACCGGCGGCGCGAACCTCGTTGCGCACGGCGTCCCTCCGGCAGTCTCACATCAAACACCAGTCACGTCACCTGATTCAGTCGGCTGCTGCGGTGCCACCGGCACCGCAGCAGCCGACCGAGGGCGCGGGTCGAGAGCGGCAGGCCGGCTGGTATATCAGCTATCGAAGCTCTTGGCGGCAACGGAAGTAGGCAGCTGTTGTTCTGCCATGAGCTTTCATGTCGCCCCGCAACCGAACTCAACCAGGTTGACAAGAGCTCATCGACGCACGCCTACGCGGTCTTGCTGGTTACTCGGCGGCTTGCTCTATCGCTGCGACGGCGGCCGTGATGCCGTTCTCGGCCTTGACGAGCGCTTGGAGGGCACGAGCCTCATCGGCGAGGCCCGCAGCTCGGTCGATCGACGCCGCCAGCCGCTCGGGAGTGAGCCTCCCCAACGGTGGGGGCGCGATGCCGAGGGCGTGGACGCGTCGGGCCCAGAACGGCTGGTCCCCGATGAAGGGCTTGATGATCTGAGGGATCCCCGCGCGCATTGCGGCGGCGACGGTCCCCACGCCGCCGTGGTGGACGGCCATGGCGGTGCGCGGCAGCAGCCAGTCATGGGGAACCGCGTCCACGAACAGAACGTCCTTGTCTTCTGTGGAGGCTTTGAGCGCGCCCCAGCCGGTGGCGATGATGACACGGCGCCCGGTCAGGCGCAGTGCCTCCAGCACGGTCCCGGTCAGTTTCTCGGGATGGCGACCGACGGCGCTGCCGAACCCGATGTACACGGGAGGCTCGCCTTGATCGAGGAACTGGGTGAGGCGTTCGGGAGGCCGCCAGTCGGGTTCGGCGGCAAGGGGCCAGAAGCCCAATGGCCGGGCGGCGGCCGGCCAGTCCGTCGGTGCGGGCAGGAGGTGCCGGCTCCAGGCGTTGAGGACACCGTTCGCAGCGATGCGCTCAGTGAGGCTCGGCGCGGAGCCCGCGAGCCCGAGAGCGTCCTCGCGCCAGCGGCTCACCAGACCCCGCCACGGGGCCTCCACTGCCCCCGCCAGTCGCCAGCTCGGCCGGTTGAGCACTCGCGGCAGCCGTGCGGCGGCGATCGGCACCGGGAAGTGCGTGGTCGGCTGGAAAAGCGGAATGGTCAAGGCGGGCAACGAAGGCACGTCCATGCGTTCCGCCAGCGACGGCGCACCGAGGGTCTTCGGCGCGTACACCACGATGTCCGTCGGCGTGTCCGCCAGCGAGGCGAGGTCGTCGAGCCAGCGCCGCATCAACGGCTTCAACTTGCCCGCGGCGGTGAGTGCGGCGCGCGTGCCCTTGCCCGCCAGCTCGCCCTGGAGTTCCAGCACGCTGTCGTCCAGGGCGGCGAAGGGGACGCCATGGGGATGCGCCAGCGGCGCGAAGCGGCGCGGGGCTGCCAGCAGCGGCTCGTGCCCTGCTCGGATGAGGCCGCGCGCGAGTGCGATGAACGGCTGGATGTCGCCGCGACTGCCGGTGGTGATGATGAGGGCCCTCATCGGGACGACTCCCATTCGTCGAGCAGTCGCGGGAACCGTTCGGCCATGAAGGCGTACATGTCGCGCATGTTCTCCAGGCGTTTGCGCCGGGCAGGGTCGTCGCCGACGGCTTCCAGCCCTTGTTCGGCGAACTGCTGGAAGCGTTCGAACTCCGCCATTTTGGCCCGGAACGCGCGCCCGAAGACGTCTTCGGTGAGTCGGTATCGGTCTCGGCGGTGCCCGAAACGGCGGAACCGTTCGAGCAGGCCGGCCTGCTCCAGTTGCCGCAGGGCCACGCTCATGCTGCTTTTGGCCACGCCCAGGGTCGCGCACAGCTCGGGTGCGTCCGCGCCCTCCGTATCGGCCGTGAGCAGATATCCCATGACCCCGCCGGCTGTTCGACTCAGGCCGAGCCGTTCAAAGAAGAGCCCCGCTTCCTCAATGAAGGCCTCAACGTCACTCATACCAAGATTGTACATGTTGTTCGGAACCAAACGAACAAATATTCGGACGTGGGACCGTGCGGGTGCATCTCGGCTTTGAAGTCCATGCCGAACGGGCGACCGAGGTCGACAGGTTCGCGCTGCTGCGCCGGGGCTTCGCGACGTTCACCCTGCCGTCGGTGTTCAAGGCGTGGCTCGACCAGATCGTCGTCGACGGCCGCACCTTCGGCCACGCCGGGCCGTCCCCAGCCGCAGAGGCCCGGCGGTGCTGATCTCCGCGCGCGGCAGGTATGAACCCGGTGCCCGAGGGAGGGATTTGACTACGTCGTGCCCGTACTGTGTCCTCGGCCATGACGACCTGCTCGGCTTGGACGTGACCACCGTGATCCCCGAACTGACCATGGTCCCGCACGCCCCGGCGCTCTTGCCGAAATACGAGGCACCGATGGCACACGCCCACGACCGCGCCCGGGAACTCGCCACGGCCACCGCTGCACCGTGACCGATTCGGCTGATGCTGAAATTTCCATAGGGCGAACCTGCTCGTCCTCGGCGGCGGTCCCCGCGCGGGGACGCACCTGCTCACGTATGCGCCCCGCGCCCGGGCGGAGCCGCGACCCCAGTGCGGTCGCGGTCCCACCCGGTGTCGGACCGGTCAAGGGCACGCCCGTCGACATCGGCAACGTCCGCACCGCCGCCGAGGAGACCGACTGGACGCCTGCCCGCGCCGTCGCCCTCACCCGTCGGTCCGGCGCACGCCAGGGCATCCGGCGCCGTCAAATCCGCAAGTAGATCAACCGCGGACCTCGCTGGATCGTCCTCGACGCCGTCGAGCAAGACACCTGGATCGGCCGATCCCCGCTGGTGTGCGGCGACTCCGGCCTCGTTTGAGAGCTTCTTGGAACCCTGAGTAACAACTGAGGTATAAGGAACGGATAACCGGCGGTTCGAGATCATGAGCCGTTGTTCGGACACGACCATGAAGGTGTCACGAATCCGAACTTGTTTCGCCTGCTCAGAGGCGGTGTTGATCAAAGTGGTGGAGCTTAGGGGATTCGAACCCCTGACCTTTTCCATGCCATCAGGATTTTTGAGCGAAGAGTGTCCGATTTGGCATAAGAATTTGCGGGTCAAGGCTGAAATCTGGCATCGTTCGTGATCCGGTTCTGTCCGCAGTTGACCGACCCTTTCCCCGGCATATGGGTCCCAACTTGGTATCGTCAGACTGTCCAAAGTGGTGTTAATTCAAGGTTGACATTGGAGGCCGGGTTCATTGGCCGGGGTCGGGCGCGCGATAAGCTGGACCGGCGACTGGGCGGCCCCGCAGGGATCGCCCGCTCACAGCCCAGGCCGCGCGCCCGACGGGGTCCCCGGCCAAGGGTTCCGGCCGGAACTTTCCATCTCATCTTCAGGCGGCTCCTTCGTGTGTGCCGCCGCCGCGCGCTGCCCGCAGCGCAGCGAGGACCACGCCGCGGCGGCGTGCACGCGGCCGATAGGCCGCCTTGAAGATGTATAGAAAGTTCTCACAGGTTCCTTGGCGGTCTCCGTCGAAGGATTGGGCGTGCAATCACTAACCAGCCAAGGTCCGAAGACGCTCTTGGAAGTCCTTGGTCGCGGACTCGTCTGGGAATCGCTGCTGAAGCTCGCTCGATAGCTCTCCCGCAAACATCAGCAGGGACGGCAAAGACTTGCGATTGGTGCTGAGAGCTTCATCGGCCATTCCAACGGCCTGGTCGAGTTCGCCTTGGCGTGCTGCGGTGATAGCGAGAACTAGTTTCGCTTCCAGGTTTCGCATGGGCGAGATCTCAATGCCTTGTGGAGTAGTTCCAAGTCGAATCACTTCGTCCGCGTATTGAGTTGCCAGGTCATAGTCCTGTGCTTGAGAGTAGGCATCCATGGCATAGAACTGCCATTTCGGAAGATCGATCGCAAAATGGTTATCTGGGCGCAAAGGTTCCTCAAACTGATCCAGAATGTGCGCACCTTGGTCAAGAGCTCTTCGCACACCTTCGACGTCGCCGATACGTCCCAGGGCCTTGGCCTTTTGTCCTGCGAGTTGTACGGCGACGTTGTGGCTTGCGGCTAGGTTCTGTCCTTCGTCGACGGCGTCTAGTACGTCCTGGTAGCGGCCCTGAGTCAGCGCGATCCAGGCTTTCATTTCAAGAGCCCAACCATGAATTTCGGGAGCCCCGGCCTCGACGCTCAAGTGAGATGCCATGGTACGGGTTGCCTCTGCGGAGGCTCGCATTCCAAGGTCATATTCAAGGCAGCCAATGAGAAGGGCCAACCATCCCGCGTTGACCAGCAATTCACGGTGAGCGTTCAGGCCGATGGGCTGTTGGATCATGCGTCCGACTTCGCGTAGCCAGTGATGACCTTCCTTCCGCAGGCGGAGAGGATCAACGGTTGCGTACTGGCAGCACAGATCTTCGACGGTTGATCGAAGGGCGTCAATAGTTGTGCTGCTTGCATCGGTTGCCCGGATGCGTTGTAGCAGTTCAGTCGTCTGATTGGGGCTGGAGTCGCGAGCGGCGGCTATATCCAGATGGGCGGCGGCGATAAGCTCGCCCCTGGCGTTCAGGAGCTGGTCGCACCGCTCGGCAACTCGTTCGGAAGGGGTTTGCTTGGCGTTGACCAGCTTCGAGACATAGCCCTTGTTGGAGGGGATGCGGTGGGCCAGCTCGTTTTGGCTCCATCCGCGTTCTTGAAGGAGACGGCGAAGAGTCTCGGCAAACACTGACCTCATGCCTCCATAGTCGGGTTGCCAAGTTGCCAATGTCCACCAGGCAACTCAGAACATCTCGGCAACTTCGCGTGTTCTTGCCAGTCTAGGACCATGGTCACATCGAATGCTACTAATGAACGCCTTCGCGCGAAGTTCACCCTGCTATGCGAACTTCGCGCCGTTAACGCTAAGTTGACTTGCTTGGATGATCGTCTGGCAGGTCTGGAACAGGCTTGTTCTCCTGCTCAAGGGCGGCAACCCTCTGTTCGATCCGGGCAAGCTTCCGATGCAGCTCGGTAAGGCTCTCGGATACCTCGTTGTCAAGGGCTGCTTCATCATTGGGGTCTGCCCCGATCTTCGACTGATCGATTACGAAGGTGCCTACGCCGCGCTTTGTGTATACCAGCCGCTGATCTCTCAGGCGGCCTACGGCAGCCGCGACGGTGTTCTTGTCGACCCCATATTGCTGCGCGAGGGTGTCGTAGGTGTCGAGTCGGTCACCAGGCTTCAGGGCTCTGGTTCTGATTGCCTCCCGAAGGTCGGTCTCGATGCGTCCGGAAGGCGATCGAGGGTCGGTCAGGTCGAAGTTCGTCATGCCTCAATCCTAGTTCAACTAGGTGTCTGTCAGCTACCCGACAATCAGGCACTTAACCCCGACTTGCAGTGAACTAGTTCTACTAGTAATATGGAAGTTGCCAAGAAAAAGCCCCGATGAGCAGGCACTCATCAGGGCTGATGCATCGCTCCAACGGATTAGGAGAAGCAAGATGCGCACCCAGTTTACCGGGGTCGAGCAGGGTTCGGCCATCCGCGACGAGATCAACAGCGACGGGTCGGCCTGTGCGGCGTGCCCGGTGGTGCAGTACAAGGAAGGCAAGCTCAGCGGTGACACCGCTGTGGCGGCGGTGCCGCTGACCGAGGTCGTTGGGACCTTGGACGTGTTCGAGATGGGCGTGGCGCTGTATGCGTCGGATGCGCCGACTCACCTGCTTGAGCAGGATCTCACCATCAACGAGGTCGAAACCCTGGCGTGCCAGGGCGTGACCAACTACGGCCTCAAGCGGGTCAAGCTGCTGGGCGCGCTCCAGAAGTGGGGCGGCCTGGAGTACCGGCAGTTCCAGACTGACCGGGCTCGGGAGACGGCTGCGGCGAACGCGGTCTTCTACAACTCCGACTGGAACGACTCTGGTCGGGGCCTGGACCTGGATCACCCGGATACGGGTGAGCTGGTGTCCATGCTGTGTGAGGCAGTGGCCTGATGGTTGCTGTCCCCTCGGTGAGCGTCCTGGAGGCGCTGCACGATGATGAGTTGGCCGTGGCGATGGTCGCCGCTGGCCTCCCGGAGACCGACCCCACCGAATTGGGGTTCGAGGACCTGATGGGTCTGGTCGTCTCCGGTCTTGACGCGATCGGTTTCAGAGAAGTTCGTTCGCGTTCCCTGCGGTCCATGCTGGCCCACCTTGACGGCGTGCCCGTCATCGTGGACGAGGCGGTCCGCTCCGTATGGGGTTCGCTGACAGCCAAGTACACCGCCGACAGGTTGGTGTCTCGGCTGCGTGCCCTGGCCGCTGCGGCGGCACAACCGTCGCCCCCGGTCGAGTACCGGGAGCGGCACCTGTGGGCGGTGGCCTGATGGTCGCTCGTACCCATTTCCATCAAACCCGGCTTGACCGGGGGTGGACGAAAGAACAACTGATCGGCCGCATGCGAGTGGTGGCCGGTCTCGAACAACAGGAACTACCCGACTATGGGCAGCTCTCGGAGTTCCTCTATGCGTGGGAGATCCACCGTGAGGAGATCCCCGAGCCGTTCGCTGGCCTGCTGGAGCGGATCATGTCCCTCCCGGCCACAGCGGTCTATCACAACCAGGTCAAGCGAGTCTTCCTGTGACGACTTCCTTGACCGCCCCGGCTCCTCCCGCCACTGCTTCCACGGTGGCGGGCGGGGCCGCCCTTCCCGCCAAGTTCGCTGATCTCCTGCCCGGCATCATTGCCCGCGCCGAGTCGACCGGGTGGGAACCGTGGCTCGCCCACGTCGCCGGTGCCGCTGGCTGCGCTTCCCCGGTCCGCCTGCGCGGCGACCTGATCACCGCCGATGGCACGACCGGACACATCCTTTCGGCCCGTACTACGCACACGATGCCCGATGGCGTGGTCTATAAGGCGTGCGGTACCCGCCGAGCCCACCTGTGCCCCTCGTGCGCCAAGACCTACCAGCATGACGCCTTCCACCTCATCCGATCCGGCCTCACCGGCGGCAAGGGCGTCCCGGCCACCGTGGTCGGCCACCCGGCGGTCTTCGTCACCTTCACCGCCCCGGCCTTCGGCCCCGTCCACGCCCGCCGCCGCACTGCTTCCGGCGCTGTCGCTCCTTGCCACGCTCGCCGTGACGCCCAGGTCTGCCCACACGGGGTTACGCTCGCCTGCGCTGCTCGTCATGGTGAGGATGCCCCTGAGCTGGGACAGCCGTTGTGCCTGGACTGCTACGACCATGCGGCGCAAGTGGTCTGGAACGGCTTCGCTGGCGAACTATGGCGACGCACCCGCATCGGCCTCGACCGGGCGCTTGCCCGGACCGCCAAGGCGGCCGGTCTGGATCCGGCCTCGGTGCGGCTGCGCTATGTCAAGGTCGCCGAGTTCCAGCGCCGGGGCGCTATCCACTTCCACGCCCTGATCCGCCTCGACGGCCACCTTCCCGGCGACGACGCAGTGATCCCGCCTCCGCCTGTCCTCGACGCCGAGACCATCGCCGCACTCGTGACCGACGCCGCTGCGGGAACCGAGTTCACCACTCCCGGCCACGCTGAGCGCCCCGGCGGCTGGCGCATCGGCTGGGGATCGCAGATCGACGTGCGAACGGTCGAACTCGGTGCCGGTGAGCTGACCGAAGGCCACGCGGCGGGCTATCTCGCCAAGTACGCCACCAAGGCCACCGAGGACACCGGCCACGTCTCCCGGCGTCTCACTGAGGACACCGTGGAGGCATACGCCGATCCCGCAGGCGATCACATCGCCCGACTCATCCACGCTTGCTGGTCCCTCGGTGAGCCTGGTGGGCAATGGCTTCGGCTTCGCCGGTGGGCGCACATGCTCGGTTTCGGCGGCCACTTCCTGACCAAGGCTCGCGTCTGGTCGACCACCTTCGCATCGCTCCGCGAAGCGCGCGCGGCCTGGACGCGCTGTCAACTCGGCGTTGACACCGCTGAGCCTGATACGACGGTGCTGGTCAACCACCTGGTCTACGACGGTCAAGGCTGGCACACCGAAGCCGACGCGCTCATGGCGAACTCCGCCGCTGCCCGCGCTCGGGAACAACGCCAAGTCGCCCGTGAAGAACTTTGGTCCATTCAGGAATCATCTATCTATTAAGGAACATCATGTGTGAAGCAACTAAGGAGAACACGACCGTTCGCGTCAGCTATGGCGTCAAGGAGGCCGCCGCGTACATGGCGGTGACTGAGCGGTTCATCCGCCGCTTGGTTCTGGAAGGTCGCATCCGTTACTACAAGCTTGGCAAGTACGTCCGATTCGAGCAGGAAGACCTTGACGCCTTCATCGACGCCGGTCGGGTGGACTCGCTGGAAAACCTGTGGAACCGCGGGGCTGAAACGGCTATGAGCCATGGCTGACCAGCAGGATAAGAAGCGCAGGAAGGCGCGCGATGGTGACGGCACGATCTTCTGGGACAAGTCGAAACAGTGCTACGTCGGCAAGATCTCGTTGGGCTACAAGCCTGATGGGACTCGGAACCGTCCGAAGGTGGAAGGCCGGACGAAGACCATCGTCCGGGCGAAACTGAAGCAGCTCAAGGACGAGCATGACGCTGGGATTGAGCTGGGAGACAAGTACACGGTTGAGCAGGCCGCTCGTGACTGGCTTGCCCGTGGTCTTCGTGGTCGCAACGCCTCGACTGTTGGCAAGCTGACGAGCCTGACGGAGAAACACATCATCGCCAGACTTGGGAAGGCCAAGCTCAAGAAGTTGACCGCCGATGACGTGGACGACTTCCTTGACGGGTTGACCTCGCGGTATGCAACTAGTGTCATCAGCTTGATTCTGGGGACACTGCGTCGGATCATCCGGTTCGCTGAGGCTCGGAACAAGGTCGGTCGGAATGTCGCCATGCTGGTGGATGCACCCAAGGGCACAGACGGTCGTCCTAGCAAGTCCATGACCTTGGACCAGGCGAAAGCCGTTCTTCGGGCTAGTCGCGGCTCCTGGATTCACCCATACATCGCACTGTCGGTGTTCACGGGCGTCCGAACTGAGGAGGCGCGGCCGTTGAAGTGGGAAAACACCCACTTGAACCCGGTCAAGGGTCAGGTCTGCTCATGCGGCACGAAGCATCCGGAGACGGAAGCGCCGTATGTCGAGGTGTGGCGTTCGGTGCGGCTGGGCGGTGACACGAAGACGCAGAAGAGTCGGCGGACGATCGCCTTGCCGAGCTTCGTGGTCTCGATCTTGACGGCTTACCGGGTCCATGAGGAGTTGGAGCGAGAGGAAGCCGGACGTAGCCGAGAGCGCATGGTGTTCGTCTTCGCCACGAGCAACAACACCGAGCGTGACCCTGCCAATGTCCGGCGGGACCTTCGGGCGGTGGTCGCGGCAGCCGAGGTTCCGGGGAACTGGACGCCTCGGGAGTTCCGGCACACGTTCGTTTCGCTCATGTCCGACCAGGGCGCGAATGAGGAATTGATCGCCGATCTTGTCGGACACAAGCGCACGAGTACGACTCGAACCGTCTACCGGCATCAGCTCCGGCCGGTCGTTACCAAGGGCGCTGAACTGCTGGACCGAGCTTTCAAGGATGGCTTGGTCGACTAGATAAAGGGGCTCTGTGGGTCCCTCAGTGGTCTAAAAAACGCCCCCGGCGAACTGTTGCCGGGGGCGTTTCTGCTGGTGGAGCTTAGGGGATTCGAACCCCTGACCTTTTCCATGCCATGGAAACGCGCTACCAACTGCGCCAAAGCCCCTTGCGATCGATTCCGAGGTCGCAGACCTTGGAACCGGGACTAGTTTACACAGTGTCGAGGCGAGCCCCCAGCCAGGGGCTGGAGACCCCCGTCACGTGCTTTTGCTGGGGTTTCGCTGGGCCGAGGCGGCGTGTCCGATCGGGCGGTTGGACTTCCCCGCGGGCTCCGGTTCCCATACGATCCGGTGGAGAGGCCCGCGTCCCCCGACGCGACGGACGAGCTTGAGGAGGCCGCCGCATGATTCCGTACCACCTCGTCGACGGCACGGGCGAGCCCGTCGTCCTGCTCAACTCGCTGGGAGCCACCCTCGACATGTGGAAACCGCAGGTCGAGCCGCTCGGCGAGGAGTTCCGGCTCGTGCGCTTCGACATCCGCGGCCACGGCGGCACCAACGCCGAGTCGGGCGACTGGAACGTCGGCGACCTCGCCGACGACGTCGCCGACATGCTCGACGGGCTCGGCGTCGAGCGCGCGCACATGGTCGGGATCTCACTGGGCGGCGCGATCGCGATGACGATGGCGGTGCGGCACCCCGGCCGGGTCGACCGGCTCGTGCTCATGAGCACCGCCCCGAAGCTCGGCACCATCGAGGGCTGGCACGAGCGGGCCCGCACCGTCAAGGCCGAGGGCTGCGAGGCCGTCGCCGACGCCGCGATGGACCGCTGGTTCTCCCCGCACTTCCACGCCGCGCACCCGAAGGTCGTCGCCGAGTTCCGCGAGCGCTTCGCCGGATGCGACGCGGAGGGCTACGCCAGCTGCTGCGAGGCGATCGCCAAGTTCGACCTGCGCGAGCAGCTGGATGCGATCGAGGCCGAGACGCTCGTGGTCTACGGCACGGACGACGAGACCATCTCGCGGGCCGACGCCGAGGGCATCGCCGCCGAGATCGACGGCGCCGAGGTCCTGGCCGTCGACGGCGCCAAGCACCTCGTGTCAGCGGAGCGCCCGGACCTGGTCAACGAGCGGCTCATCGGCTTCCTCCGCAGGTGAGATGCCTGGTCGCGCCCGCCTCTCCCAGCATGAGCGGAGTCGACTTCGCCGCCCCTCAACGGAGGACGGCATGACACGGCGCGATCCTGTTCTTGCGGGGGCCTGAGGGGCTTTCCCCGATCGAACCGGCTTCGGCGAGGACGACCAGGAAGGGCGGCGGTAGATGATCCTGGTGGAGTTCGCGGGGGAGCACCTGTCGTTCTGCCAGGAGCTTCTCCCATGCCAATCAGATGCTCATCGCACGCACCCCTTGCCGCGCGACAAGTCTCGCTCAGGACGCAAGAGGTTCATTGCGCGATATCAGCGTCCAGCACGGCGTGATGTGATCGAGCAGGGGACGGCATGGGAATCTGCGGCATCTACAATGTGCGGGTGGCGATTGAGGTAGCAGAATACGACCCTTCCTGGCCGCAGCGGGCGGCTCAGGCCATTGCCGAGCTGGTCGACGCACTGCCCGGCATGTTCCTCGATGTCGAGCACGTAGGCAGCACGTCAGTGCCGGGCCTGGCCGCCAAACCGGTGATCGACCTGATGGCATCGGTTGCCAGGCTGGGCGACGTCACCGCCGACCGGAGTTCCGCGCTGGATCGTCTGGGCTACCGGCCACAGGAGAACGGGATGACCGGACGACTGTTCTATTACAGGGATGCCGTCGACGGTCAGCGCAGCCACCATCTGCATATCGTCACCGCCGACAGCTGGGACACGCGCAACGAGCGGCTGTTTCGCGACCACCTTCGGACACATCCGGAAACGGCGGCGGAGTACGGGGAGTTGAAACAGCGTATCGCCGCTGAGGAAGACGACGGCCTGGTCTACACCAAGCGCAAGACGGAACTGATCCAACGCGTCGTCGACCATGAGCGGACCAGCCGGGGCCTGCCCCTCGTGCCGGTCTGGGAAGAGTGATTCGGCGTCGGTGTCCACCACGACTTGATGCCCGACATCGCATACCCGAGCCACGCGTGATCACCGGATGAAGAGGCGAGGGGCCGGGCCCACCCGCGACCGAGCCCCCTTGCGGGGGTGAAGGAGCTCCGGTTCGCCGAACACAGTTGCCGCCCAGGGAGTTCCCGCGCTGTTGTCCCAGGTCGCCGTAATGCCGCGCTCCGCACCTCCCTGCCGGTCTCATCGGCTCCCAGAGCGGATCCACTTCGGCCGGCAGGCTCCGTCCGCCGAGACCGCGACTTCGCGAGCGATTCGCGCCGTCCTGATCGCGCTCGACGACAGCGACGTGCATGCGCGGACAAGCGGAGCCAAAGCGCGTTTCGAAGCGCTGGTCGGTCGGGTCTTCGACCGCTGACGGCTGGTGAACGCGTGAGGGCCGGTCGATCTCCACCATGATCGACCGGCCCTGTGGTTCCCTCGGTACGGCCCTGGGGGTTGCCGATCCGAGGGAGCGGGTCGGACGCGGCGGTGCTGTGGAGGGCCTGTGACAACGGTTCAGCCCACCGCCGCGCCCGAGTCTCAGGTTTTCTCGGGGCCGGTGCCGTGGGCGATGCGGCGGGTCTCCGATTCGATCCAGGGCACCATTCATCGCCGTTCCAGGCGCCGAACCAGCGGGCAGGGCCGCCCAGGGCGAGGGTGCGGATTTCGCCGGGGCCGTTGCCGTCGCTGCAGTCGACGCGGATGCCTCCCTCTTTGTCGATGGAGAAGACGGTGAAGATGGCCGGGCCGCGCCGGAACTCGCCGAGGTAGACGTCTTCATCCATTGCAGACACGCACCCTTCCGACGTAGCGGGATGGTCGGGTGACGGCGTAGAAGGCCATGAGCGCGTGGCCGAGTCCCTGGAGGAACGCGATCCCGCGCCCCGCCCCGTGTCCCGTCAGGAGTCGATCGACGCCAGAGCCGCTTCGAGCTCTGCCAGGTACGCCTCGTAGACCGGTTCGGCGTCGAGCAGCCGGGCGGCGAGGGCCTCGCGGTAGGCCACGGTGGCGGCTTCGGTGTACCCGCTGGCGGCGTCGCACTCGGCGACGGCCGCCGCGGCTTCGAACTCCTCGGCTTTGACGGTCGCATAGCGCTCGCGGTCGGCGTCGGTGACGTCCGAGTGGCTGTACTCGATGGAGCCGTCCTCGCGTTCCACTGCGGCCTCAGGCAGGTACCGCTCTCGCCAGTGATCGCCGAAGTCGAGGCCGCTCCCCGAGAACGCCCAATCACCGTAGCCCGCCTCGGCGAGGCATTCGAGGAGCAGATCGGCCTCGGGCTCCCCGCTCAGGTCGATCGGTTCGAAGGCCTCGGACTGCGCATCGAGCACCGGTCCCCAGACCCACTGCGGGTCGGTGAAGCCGTTCTCGACCTGGCGCGGCTCCCCGTACAGCCCGTTCAGGACCTCGGCCTGACAGCCCTGCGGACCGGAGGTCATCGAGGACACCGGGGTCCACTCGCCGCCGGGATGCCCGATCGCCTCCCAGTCGTCGTCGGAGAGGATGCTGGCGGTCTTGCTGGTCGTGGCCCAGTCGAAGCCGCGGTAGGCGATCTCCCAGCGCATCTGGTCGACCGGGGGCAGTTGATTCCAGCCTTCGCCGAGACGTTCGAGCTCCGAGGTGTCGCCCAGCTCGGTGACTTCCTCCACCGGGTCGGACTCGGCCTCCATTTCGGCCTCGTGCAGCTCGATGCCCTCCTGGTCGTCGTAGGTGTCGGCGTAGTCGAGCCAGAATCCGAGCGCGCGCGTCTCCGCTTCGGCGGCGGTCGGCAGGCCGAACGGGTCGTCGACCGCTTCGAGCGTCGCGCTCGGCGCCATCGAGGAGTGGCCCCAACCCTGGGTCAGGTCCTCCGTGTTGTGGACTTCGAAGCCTTGGCCCTCAAGGCAGTCGATGATGAGTTCGGCCTCCCGGTACTTCAGGTCGAAGCGGGCGGCGGCGACGTCGGCCCAGAGCCGGTCCAGCCGTTCGAGGTCGCTCACGGCGGGGGATTCGGACGGGGTCGGATCGGCCGGTTCGGTTCCGGCGCCGCAGGCGGCGGCCCCGACGAGGAGACAGGCGGCGAGGGGAACGAGGACGGGTGTGCGCACGAGGCGGTCCGTTCGGATCGGGGAAGGGGGTTTCGGCAACCGATGCTATCGTCTCCCGCGCTCCACCGTGGTCGCGCCGTGAAGACCCGAACCGAGCGGCCGAGCCCTCGGATAGTTCCACTCGGGACGGATGAGACGAGTGGGGACGATGTAAACAACCAGCTCATCAGTCGTACACGATGGATTTCAGCAAAGTTGACGTACGTCACTACGATCCATCGCATGGACTTCCAGCCGAACCATCCCTCCGGCGGGCCGCAATACGGCGAACCTCCACGCGCCCGCCGGCCCCGGCGTCGACGCGCACTCCTCATAACGCTCGGTTCCTTGGGCCTGCTGATCGTCGCTTGGACCGTGGCCATGATCGTGACCTGGGACGACGGGGGCGAAGTCCCGGTCTACGCAGACCCCGCCGAGGCGACGGACCTGGCCGGCCAGTACCTCCGCTTCGGCTCGGACGGCGACCCCGAACAGGCCGAGGAGGCCCTCTGCGAAGGCGCCTCCCCCGAAGTGACGCCGGCCGAGCTGGTCGAACTCCGCGAGTCCCACGCCGCAGCGTTCGACGGCGAAACGCTCGACGTCCGGCTGAGCACCGGGAGCGCGGAGTACACGGACGGCACCGACGTCGATGTCGACGCCGTCCTCACCTACACCGCCGGCGATCACCGCCCCGTCGAGGAGGCGTTCGTCGCCAGCCTCCGCGTGGAAGGCGAGGAGTACTGCGTCTTCGACGTCGTGTCGACCGGCCCGCCCGAGCCGACGACGGACGACGTCGTGGCCGCCACCACGGACTTCCTCTACGCGCTCTTCGACGAGGAGGACGCCGCGAGGGCCGCCGAGTGGCAATGCCCCGAATACTCCGGCATGGACCTCGAAGCGGTGGTGGCGGCGATCCAGGAGTTCGAGGAGCCCGATTCCGGATCGAGCGTCCTCTACCTGGTGACGACCCCGTCCGGCACCGACGCCGGATCGGGGCTGACGATGTTCGAGGTCGAGGTGACCTTCTCGGACCCCACGGCGTACCCGCCCGCGCCGCCCGTGGCGACCGAACTGGTCGTCGACGGCGACTGCGTCGCCGAGTACAGCGGGGCGTCCGGGCCGCTGGAAGGCGCCGACGGATGACCCGGGCGGTTCAGTCCCAGGTCAGGCCGGGGGCGTAGCGGCGGGGCCGGAGCTTGGCGACCAGTTGGGCCGCCACGTCGAAGAGCCTGCCGGTGGAACCGGGCGGGCCGACGAGCTGCACCGTCGCCGGGACGCCGTCGCCCCGCATCCCCACCGGGACGACGAGGGCCGGGAGCCCGGCCAGCCCGAACGGCGCCGTGAACGCGGCCGTGCCCACCAGGTGCGTCACGTTCGACCGCAGCGTCTGCGTCGACCACTCCTGCGCCGCGGGCGGCGGCCCGGGCAGTCCCGGCGTCACCAGCAGGTCGTAGTCGGCGAAGTCGAACCAGTCCTCCAGGTCGCGCCGGATCCGTCCGCCGTCGCCGAGGATGCCGCCGAACAGCCCGCGCAGATACGTCTTCTCGCCCACCGCCGCCAGCCGCTTCGTGCGCCGCTGGAGGCCGTCCGGCCCGCATTTGAGGCTGCGCAGGTACGCCGCGCACGACCACGCGCCCGAGGACGCGGCGGTCAGCTTCGGGCCGTACTTCGGGCGGGCGCGGAAGGTGTCGTGGCCCAGGTCGGTCAGCGACCGCACGGCCTGGAGCAGCGACTTCGTGGCCTCGTCGTCGACGCGCCCCGGCAGCGGCGTCGCGTTCGTCGCCGCGATCCGCAGCCGCCCCGGATCGCCCGTCGCGCGGGGGGCGCGGTGCGTCAGCGCCGCGTAGGCGAGCGCCGCGTCGTCCACTGTGGTAGCCATGACGCCCACGTGCGCCCCCAGCCAGTGGTCGGGGTCGGTGTTGATGTCCGCGGGCATGTGCTCGGGGCTGTACGCCACGAGCCCGCAGGCCGCAGCGGCCGTGCGCACGCCGCCGGCCGAACCCGGCCCGTCCAGGCCGATGCCGATCGGCGCCGCCCCGGCGGCCACCGCGAGCGCGGTCCCGCCCGACGGGCCGCCGACGCCCCGGTCGGGACGCCACGGGTTCGCCGGCACGTTGCCGTCGTCGTCGGTCGCGGGCCACAGCCCGAGCTCCGAGGACCGCCCGAAGCCGAGCACCACGGCCCCCGCGCCCCTGATGCGCTGCACCGCCTCGTGGTCGGTCTCCGCGATCGGCAGCACCGTCGCGTTCGATCCGAGCCGCGGCGCGTGCCCGGTGACCGGGAGCTGCTCGCAGACGGCGACCGGCACGCCCGCGGCGGGCAGCGCCGAGCGGTCCTCGATCTCGTCGACGGCCGCGGCCTCCGCGAGCGACTCGATCTTGCGGACCGCGGTGAGGGCGTCGCCCGCCTCGCGGTGGTCCTCGACGTGGCGGAGGTGGTGGTCGACGACGACGGCGGCGACGGCGTCGCCTCGCCTGACCGCCTTGGCTATCTGCTGCGCGGTTGTTCCCGACCAGCTCACGGCTCTCGTCCTTTCGTTCGTTTCGGGGGTGCGGGTTCGCCGGGCCGGTCCCTTCAGCCTTCGAGGGCCCGGCGCAGGTCGGCCAGGAGATCGTCGACGTCCTCGATGCCGACCGAGAGCCGGATGAGGTCGGAGGGCACCTCGAGCGCCGAGCCGGCGGCGGAGGCGTGGGTCATGCGCCCCGGGTGCTCGATGAGCGACTCGACGCCGCCCAGCGACTCGCCGAGGGTGAAGACCTCGGTGCGGTCGCACACGTCGACGGCGGCCTGCTCGCCGCCGGCGTGCCGGAAGGAGATCATGCCGCCGTAGCGCTTCATCTGCTTGCCCGCCACGTCGTGCCCCGGATGCGAGCCCAGGCCCGGGTAGTGCACCGCGCTGACGGCGTCGTGGCGGGCGAGGAACTCGGCGACGGCCTCGGCGTTGTCGCAGTGGCGGTCCATGCGCGCGGCGAGGGTCTTGACGCCGCGCAGCGTCAGCCAGGCGTCGAAGGGCCCCGCCACGGCGCCCATCGAGTTGTGGTGGAAGGCGATCGGCTCGGCCAGCTCGGTGTCGTCGACGATCACGGCGCCGCCGATGACGTCGGAGTGCCCGCCGATGTACTTGGTGGTCGAGTGGACCACCACGTCGGCGCCGAGCGCGAGCGGCTGCTGGAGGTAGGGGCTGGCGAAGGTGTTGTCGACGACGAGGATCGCCCCGTGCCGGTGCGCCAGGTCCGCGAGCGCGGCGATGTCGGCGATGTTGAGCAGCGGGTTGGTGGGCGTCTCGACCCAGATCATGCGGGTGCTCTCGGTCAGGCACGCGGTGACGGCCGAGAGGTTCGTGATCGGCACGGGCGTGTAGTCCAGCCCCCAGCGGGAGGCGACCTTGTCGAACAGGCGGAAGGTGCCGCCGTAGGCGTCGTCGGGGATGACGACGTGGTCGCCGGGCGCCAGCAGCGCGCGCAGGACGGTGTCCTCGGCGGCGAGGCCGGAGGCGAAGGCAAAGCCGTGAGAGCCGCCTTCGAGGGAGGCCAGGCAGGTCTCCAGGGCGGTGCGCGTGGGATTGCCCGAGCGCGAGTACTCGTATCCGCCCCGCAGGCCGCCGACGCCGTCCTGCTTGTAGGTGGAAGTCGCGTAGATGGGCGGTACGACCGCTCCGGTGAGCGGGTCGGGTTCCTGCCCGGCGTGGATCGCGAGTGTGGAGAATCCGTGGCCCTCGTGCATGCCCCTAACCGTACCCATGCCCGAGGCCGAAGCGCCGTCACATACGCCCGTGGGTCCTCCCTATCCTCAGGTCGTCCCACGGATCGGGCGCCTCCGGGGGCCCGCCGCGGACGGATCGGGCATGTGCCGCCGCGCTAAGCTGCGGGCAACACGTACCTACTTCTCCTTAGGGGCTGCCTCATGGGCTTCGACGAAGTGCACAAGATGGACATCACCGGTGACGGCGTCGACGAGACGGTCGGCGTGCGCCGCAACGACGACGGCTCGGTGGAGTACCACGTCGACGTCGACGGCGACGGCACCGCCGACATGAAGGCGGTCGACTCGGACGGCGACGGCGTCATCGACCACGTCCTGCTCGACCATGACGGGGACGGCAAGTACGACGCCGCGGCCGTCGACTCGGACGGCGACGGCACCCTCGACGCCGTCGCCGAGAAGTGAACCCCGCGCACAGACTTGAGCCGTAGGCGTCCCGCTCGGGGCGCCTACGGTCGTCTTCGGACTAGGAGCCCGCGGCGGCGCGCTCGGCCTCGGAGCGCACGACGCAGAACTCGTTGCCCTCCGGGTCGGCCAGGACGATCCAGCCCTTGCCGTCCTCGGTGCGGTGGTCGGCCACGAAGGTCGCGCCGATGCCGAGCAGGCGCTCGACCTCCTCCTCGCGGGTGGTGTCGGGCACCAGGTCGAGATGCACGCGGTTCTTGACCGTCTTCTCCTCGGGGACGTTCTGGAAGATGAGCCCGGACTGGCCGTCGACCGGCCCGATGTAGTTCTCCTCGTGCTCCGGTTCGTTCGGGTCGTCCGGGTCCTCGGTGTAGCCGGTGACCTGCTCCCAGAACTTCGAGAGCGCGTAGGCGTCGCGGCAGTCGAACGTGATCGTGTGAATCTTGGAAACCATGCACCGACGCTAATGGAATACGGCGAAGGCTGTCGATTGTTATTTCCGCGTGACAAGCTTGCCGGACGCGGACCGAACGGAGTGAGACATGAGCGTCATGACCCATCCTGTCCTGCATCACCCGATCGAGGGCCCCGCCCCCGGCGCCTCCGAGATCGCCTATTTCGGCATGGGCTGCTTCTGGGGCGCCGAGCGCCTGTTCTGGCGGACGCCGGGCGTGTGGACCACGTCGGTGGGCTACATGGGCGGCGAGGCCGAGAACCCCTCCTACGAGGAGGTCTGCACGGGCCTGACCGGCCACGCCGAGGTCGTCAGGGTCGTCTACGACCCCGAGCAGGTCTCCTATGAGCAGCTGCTCAAGGTGTTCTTCGAGAACCACGACCCGACGCAGGGCATGCGGCAGGGCAACGACATCGGCACGCAGTACCGCTCGGTGATCTTCACGACCACGCCCGAGCAGAGCGAGACGGCCGAGGCGGTCAAGCGCGCGTTCGCGCCGGCCGTGAGCCGGGCGGGCCTCGGAGCGATCACGACGAGCATCGTCCCGGCCGGGCCGTACTGGCTCGCCGAGGACTACCACCAGCAGTACCTCCACCACAATCCGAACGGGTACTGCAACCACGGCCCCAACGGCCTCAGCTGCCCTGTCGGCGTCGTCAAGGCCCAGGTGGACGTGGAGCCGCCGCGCCGGTAGCGCCGGTCAGGCCGAGCGAAGGCGCCCACCGGTGTGGGCGCCGAGCGCGGAGAAGAAGAGCAGTGCGACTCCGGCGAGGACCGCGGCCCAGGCCGCGGCCTGGGCGTCGACGGCGAGGGTGAGCGCTCCGCCGATCACGGCGAGACCGATGAGCGTCCAGGCCACCGAAGTGAACACGGGGGCCTCGAAGGTCTTGGCGAACGGCAGGAAGTGCGCTCCGACCACCAGGACCACCCAGCAGACCGTGAGTTCGGGGACGTCGAGGACGTTGGCGATGACGATCGCGCCGAGTGGGATGGCGGCGGCCATCGCGCCTACGCAGGTCCAGTAGACGCGTATCTCATGCGGGGTGGGCGTCGCCTTCGGGGCTCGGTGCGAACGCGGGCGAAAGATCGCGAACCAGATGACGAACGCGAACGCCGCCACGCCGAGGAGGCGGACGACCAGAGGCGCGGCGCCCGGCAGTCCTCCCGCGTTGATCAGGATGAACACCAGCCCGCCGATGGAGCCGATCAGAGGTCCGAACCGAGCTACGTTCACCGAGGCATTAAAGCACAGGCGTACGAGGAATCGAATGCGTCATGGCTTCGCGGTGATGGCGAGGATCAGCGGCGGCCCTCCAGGATGAGCTGGTGGACGTCCAGGTGGCCGCTGGCGAAACCGGCCTGCGAATAGGCGAGGTAGAACTCCCAGGTGCGCCGGAAGACCTCGTCGAAGCCGAGGGCGGCGAGGCGGTCCGAGTGGGCGCCGAAGCGCTCGCGCCACAGCCGCAGCGTCTGGGCGTAGTCGCCGCCGAAGTCGAGCCGGTCGACGATGCGCAGCCCGGCGAGGCCGGCGCAGCGCTCCATCGCGGGGATCGAGGGGATGATCCCGCCGGGGAAGACGTACTTGTGGATCCAGGTGTGGGTGCGCCGCGCGGCCATCATGCGGTCGTGGCGCATCGAGATGGCCTGGAGGCCGACCCTGCCGCCGGGCGCGAGCGAGCGGCGCAGGGCCGCGAAGTAGTCGGGCCAGTAGCGTTCGCCGACGGCCTCGATCATCTCGACGCTGAGGACCGCGTCGTAGCGGCGGTCCGGGTCGAGGTCGCGGTAGTCGCGCAGTTCGGCCTCGACGCGCCCCGCGACGCCGCGGTCGGCGGCCCGGGCGCGGGTGTGTTCGAGCTGGTTGGACGACAAGGTGACGGCGTGGACGCGCGCGCCGCGTTCGGCGGCGCGCACGGCCGCCTCGCCCCAGCCGGTCCCGATCTCCAGGACCGCGGAGCCCGCTTCGACGCCGGTGCGGTCGAGCAGCCGGTCGATCTTGCGCCGCTGGGCTTCGGCGAGGTCCTCCCAGCGGGCGGGGGCGCCGCCGAACAGCGCCGACGAGTAGGTCATGGTCTCGTCGAGGAACAGGGCGAACATCGCGTCGGACAGGCCGTAGTGGTCTTCGATGTTGCGTCTGGCGTTGTCGCGCGTGTTGTCGTGGCGGGCGGGCAGGGCGCCGACGAAGGGCCGCCGCAGCGCCTGGAACGGCCGCGGCACGAGCGAGTCGACGTTCGCGGCCAGCACGGTCAGCAGCCCCGGCAGGTCGTCGGAGTCCCAGTCGCCGGCCTGGTAGGCCTCGCCGAAGCCGATGAGGCCGCCGGCGCCGACGCGGTGGAAGAACGCCTCGGGGCGGTGGAGCCGCAGCGTGGGAGGCCCGATCGAGCCGGTGGACGTACTGGGCGTCTCGACGTGCAGCGGCAGGCGGTTCGCGGCGCGGCGCAGCAGGGCCGAGGCCGCCGCGGCCCGCAGCGGCGAGCGGGGGACGCGGGCGACGTCGGGCCAGCGCCGGGCGTCGATGCGGGGTTCGACTGGTGCGTCCACGGTGCGCCTCCCGGTTCCGATCACCGCCACTGGAGAATGACGGCAGTCCCTCGATGCAGAGCCACGCTCCAGGCCAGCGTATGGCGACGGCGGCGGTGAGGGGCGCCGAATGGACACAGGAGGGCGCGGATGGTCGGCGAATGGGCCGAGTGGGCGGCGGTGCTGTTGGGGGCCGGGCTGGCCGGGCTCGGCGTGGCGGGCTTCGTCGCGCCCGAGTTCGTGTCGCGCAGTTACGGGATCACGGTGGAGCGCGGGGACGCGGTGGCGCGGTCGTGGGCGGCCGCCGCGGCGTGGCGGGACGTGGCGCTCGGCGCGATGGTCGCGGCGGGGGCGCTGTGGGCCTCGCGGGATCTGGCCGGGGCACTGGTGCTGGCGGCGGCGCTGGTCCCCGCCGGAGACGCGGTCGTGCTGGTGCGGCACGGTGTCAAGGCGGGCCCGGCGTACGTGCCGCACCTCGGCGGGGCGGTGGCGATGGCCGCCGTCGGGGCGGCGCTGCTGCTCGGCTGACGCTCAGGCGCGGTCGAGCGTGATGACGCGGACGCCGCTGTCGAGTTCGACGGTGCCGACCGGCTTGAACACGTGCGGTGCGAACGGGCCGTTGAAGAGCGGGACGCCGCTCCCGATCACCGACGGGCTCTGCTTGAGGACGAGCCGGTCGATCTCCGGCAGCAGCGCGTGGGCGAGCGTGCCGCCGCCGACGATCCAGATGTCGAGGCCGTCTTCGGCCTTCAGCTCCCGGACGCGTTCGAGCGGGTCGCCCCTGACGATCTCGACCTCGGACGCCGGATCGGCCTCGAGGCCGCTGGAGAACACCAGGTGCCGAAGGTGCGGGTAGGCGTCGGGCAGGCCCGCCCGCAAACCGATCTCGAACGATGCGCGTCCTTCCAGGACGGTGTCGAAGTGCTTCCCGGGGCCTTCGATCCCCATCGCGGCGCGGGCCGGGCCCGGCAGCGTCTCGGGGTACTCGGCGACGATGTGCTCGACGAGGTCCTGCGGCACCGGGAAGTAGGACTCGCCCGTGGGGTCGCCGCCGCCGGGCCCGGCGATGTGGCCGTCGAGGGTCGTGGCCACGTAGTAGACGAGCTTGCGCATGGAGGTGTCCTCTCTGTCCGCGGTTCGAGCCGCCCGCAGAACCTACCGGCCGCGGGAGGGAAGCGGACGCGCGGGTTCGGGCGGCGTTCGAGCGCCGAATCGCTCGATGATGGAATTACTCGTCCGCGGATCCGGCGATGAGGAAGTCACCGACATGACCGAACAGCGATCCCCCGAACCCGTCAGCCGCCTGCGCTGGCTGGTGCCCGCCCTGCTGGCGCTCGCCTGGCTGGCGGTCGGGGCCTTCAGCGGCCCTTACGCGGGCAAGCTCAGCGAGGTCGCCGTCAACGACAGCTCCGCCTTCCTGCCGTCCTCGGCCGAGTCGACCGAGGTCCGCGAGCTCCAGACCGCGTTCAGCGACACCGAGGCGACCCCGGTGGTCGTCGTCGCCGAGCGCTCCGGCGGCCTGACCGGCGAGGACTTCGCCTACCTGGAGGCCGTATCCGCCGAACTGGCCGAGCTGGCGTCCAATGTCGGCCCGCCGCCCGCGCCGGTCCCCTCATCGGGGGAGGCGCCCGAGGCGGCCCGGATCGTCGTCCTCGTCGACGACTCCGGGGAGACCGACGGGGCGGTCGAACGGATCCGCGAGATCCTCGCCGAAGACCGCCCCGACGGCCTCACCGCCCTGGTCACCGGCCAGGCCGCGCTCGGCGCGGACCTCGGGGAGGCCTTCGGCGGCGTCGACGGGCTCCTGCTGCTGGTCGCCGCCACCGTGGTCGCGGTGATCCTCGTCCTGGTCTACCGCTCCCCGCTGCTGCCGCTCGTCGTCCTGCTCTCCGGCGTCTTCGCGCTCGGCCTGGCCAGCTTCACCGTCTACCTCCTCGCCGACGCCGGAATCGTCGACCTCAACGGCCAGAGCCAGGGCATCCTGTTCATCCTCGTGTTCGGCGCCGCCACCGACTACGCGCTGCTCCTGGTCGCCCGCTTCCGCGAGCGGCTGCGGGCCGAGCCCGACCGGCTCCGCGCCGTCCGGAGCGCGCTGCGCGGCACGATCGAGCCGATCGCCGCCTCCGCCGGAACGGTCGTCCTCGGCGTCCTCTGCCTGCTGTTCAGCGAGCTCGAGTCGAACCAGGGCCTCGGCCCGGTGGCCGCGATCGGCATCGGCGCGTCCTTCCTGGCCTCGGTCACGTTCCTGCCCGCGATGCTCGCGCTGCTCGGCCGCGCCGCGTTCTGGCCGCGCAGGCCCGCCGCCGACGGGCGGGCGCACCGCTCGAAGCTGTGGGGCCGCGTCGCCGCGCTCGTGGCCGCCCGGCCCCGCCTGGTGTGGGCCTCGACCGCCGCGGTCCTGCTCATCGCCGCCGCGTTCATGACCAAGCTCAAAGCCGACGGCACCGCCCAGACCGACGTGTTCCTCACCGAGGTCGACTCCGTGACCGGCCAGGAGGTCCTCGCCGAGCACTTCCCCGGCGGCGCCGGGGCCCCGGCGGTGATCATCGCCGACGCGGACGAGGCCGAGGCGGTCGCCGCGGCGGCCGAGGTCGACGGCGTCGCCGAGGTCACGGTCGGCGCCGACGAGTCCGGCGAGCCGGTCGTCGCGGGCGGCCTGGTCATGATCGAGGCCGTCCTGGAGGACGCGCCCGACTCCGACGCCGCGATCGACACCGTCGAGCGCCTGCGCGAGGCCGTGCACGCCGTCGACGGCGCCGACGCGAAGGTCGGCGGCGCCACCGCCGTCCAGCTCGACACCCTCCAGACATCCGAGCGCGACGAGAAGGTCATCATCCCGATCGTCCTGGCCGTCGTCCTCGTGGTCCTCGTCCTGCTGCTGCGCTCGATCGTCGCGCCGCTGCTGCTGGTCGCCACCGTCGTGCTCTCCTTCGGGGCGACCATGGGCGTCTCGGCGCTGGTGTTCAACCACCTGCTCGGCTTCCCCGGCGCCGACCCGGCCGTGGTCCTGTTCGGCTTCGTGTTCCTGGTGGCCCTCGGCATCGACTACAACATCTTCCTCATGACGCGCGTCCGCGAAGAGGCCCAGCGCCTCGGCACCAGGGCCGGAACCCTGAGAGGCCTGGTCACCACCGGCGGCGTCATCACCTCCGCCGGGGTGGTGCTCGCCGCGACGTTCTCGGCGCTGGCGGTGCTGCCGATCCTGTTCCTGGCGCAGATCGCGTTCGTCGTCGCCTTCGGCGTCATGCTCGACACGATCCTGGTGCGGTCGCTCCTCGTGCCCGCCCTGGCCGTCGACATCGGCCGCGGCATCTGGTGGCCCTCGCGCCTCGGGGTAAGGGACCGGGTGCCGAAGTAAGGGCCCCGCGCGCCCGCGGAGCCGAGAGTAAGGGTCCCTCAGGCGTGGTCCTGCGCGATGTGCTGATGCCGCACCGGCGGCCTCAGCCGAAGACTTGGTGCCACAAGCGAGAACGACACCAAGGGAAGCACCATGAACGACCACGAACTCCACTACCTGCACTACGCCCGCTCCCGCGAGCTCATCGCCGAGGCCGAGCGCGCCCGCGAGGCGCAGCGCGTCCACAAGGCCGCGAAGGCCGAGCGGCGCGAGCGCCTGGCCGCCCGCGTCGGGAAGGCCTTCGGCCGCAAGGAAGAGCGGCCCGCCAAGGCGGCCCGCCGCCTCCAGACCGCGAAATAAGAACACCGGAATGTCACGAGGCCGTGTCATGATTACGGACATGCCGCGACTCGGTTCCGATCTCCCGCTCTTCGCCCGCGACAACGAGCTCGCGACGCTGCGGTGCGCCCTGGACCAGGCCCGGGACGGCAAGCCCGCCACGATCCTCATCTCGGGCGACGCGGGAGTCGGGAAATCCCGGCTCATGCAGGAATTCACCACCGGCGTCGGTGGCGGTGTGCTCACCGCCACCGGCCACTGCCTCGACACCGCCGACTCGGCCCTGCCCTACCTGCCGTTCGCCGAGGTGATCGGCACGCTCGCCCGCCGGTACCCCGACGTGGTCGACAGATTCCCCGGCCTCGGACCGCTCCTGCCCGGGCAGACCCACCGCGCCGAAGGCGAGCTCGGCCGCCTCGGCCTGTTCGAGGCGTTCAGCGCCGCGCTCGCCGAAGTCACCGACGCCCAGCCCCTCGTCCTGGTCCTGGAGGACCTCCACTGGGCCGACCGCTCCAGCCGCGACCTCCTCGCCTTCCTCACCTCCCGCCTGACCGACCAGCCCGTCCTCGTCCTCGGCACCTACAGGGCCGACGCCCTCCACCGCTCCCACCCGCTGCGGCCCCTCATCGCCGAGCTCGTGCGCCTGCCCGCCGTCGAACGCCTCCACCTCAACCCCTTCGACCCCCAGCGCACCGCCGACTTCGTGCGCGAGCTCAACACCGGACTCGACGAGGAGAGCGTCGCCAAGATCGCCGCCGCCAGCGAGGGCAACGCCTTCCTCGCCGAAGAGCTGGCCGCCGCCGAGACCCACACCGTCACCTTCGAGCTCGCCGAGGTCCTCCTCTCCCGCCTCGAACGCCTCCCCGACACCGCCCAGCAGGTGGTGCGCCTCGCCTCCGTCATCGGCCGCCTGTTCACCCACCGGCGCCTCAACGCCGCCGCCTGGTCGCTGCTCGACGAGACCGGCATCAAGCACGAGCGCGAACTCGACCAGGCGCTGCGGGCCGCGATCTCCCACGGCATCATCGTCCAGAAGAGCGCCGACACCTACGCCTTCCGGCACGCCCTGCTCGGCGAGGCCGTCTACACCGACCTCCTCCCGGGCGAGCGCAGCCGCTACCACCAGCGCATCGCCGAATCGCTCGCCGGCGACACCGGCAAGGGCGCCGCCGCCGAGCTCGCCCACCACGCGCACGAGTCCGGCGACCTGCCCACCGCGCTGGCCGCGTCCGTCAAGGCCGCCCACGAGGCCGACGAGCTCTCGGCGCCAGCCGAGGCGCTCCTGCACTTCGAGCGCGCGCTGCGCCTGCTGGACAGCGTCCCCGAGGACGAACGCCCGAAAGGATGCTCGGAGCTGAGCCTCACGCTGGGAGCGAGCGGCCAGGCCGAGGCCAGCGGCGAGTTCAAGCGGGCGCTGTCCTACTCCAGCGCCGCGGTCGCCCTCGCCGACCGCGGCGGCGACCCGATCCAGGCCGCCGGGACCCGCCGCAAGTACGCCAAGCACCTGCTCGTCATGGAGGGCACCGAAGCCGAGGCCCACCGCGTCGCCCTAGAGGCGTGGGAGCTGGTCAAGGACGACCCGCCGCACGCCACGAAGGCGTGGACCCAGGCGATCCTGGCCCGCACCCACCACGTCATGCGCGACTACGACGAGGCCGCCGCCTGGGCCGAGCGGACCATCGCCACCGCCGACGCGATCGACGGCCCCGGCGGGCACGTCGCCGCCAAGGCCGACGCCCTGCTCTCGGCGGGCTCGGCCCTCTTCCGGCAGGGCGGCGACATCGACAAGACCCTGCGGCTCCACGATCAGGGCCGCGAGCTGGTGCGCGGCACCGGCTGGCACGAGGTCGAACTGCGCTCCCACTTCAGCGCCGGCCTCGCCCACCTCGAGAAGGCGCAGATCGCCCTGGCCCTGGCCGAGTTCGACCAGGGCATGGCCCGCGCCCGCGACACCGGCTACAAGTGGAGCGCCTACGGCACCGAGACCGCCGTGCGCCAGGTCATCTGCAACTACATGCTCGGCGACTGGGACGCCGCCGAAGCCGCCGCCGAGATGGCCGCCACCGTCGTGCCCGGCGTGGTCATGACCCGGCTCGCCGCCGCGGCGCTGCTGGTCGACGTCGCGCGCGGCCGCTTCGAGGCGGCCGACCGGCGCCTGGCCTACCTCGCCGACCGCTGGCAGGTCGACGGCCAGGTCCTGGCGCTCACCGGGCTGTGCGGCACCGAGCTGGAGTGCTGGCGGGGCCGCCCCGCCGAAGCCGTCGGGGCCGCGAAGCGGACCATCAGGCGGATCGAGCACCTCCCGGCCTACTACATGGCCGGCGTCTCGGTGTGCGTCGCCGGAGTCGCGGCCGCCGGCGACCTCGCCCAGGCCGCCCGGAGCCGCGGCGACCTCGCCGCCGCCAAGGACGCCGTAGGAGCGGGCGAGCACATCGCCGAACGCGGGCGGTTCTTCCTGAGCCACGGCAGGACCCTGTCGGGGACGCTCGGGCCCGAGGGCCGGGCGTGGGCCGCCGCGCTCGAAGCCGAGGCGTCCCGGCTGGACTGCGACGGCGAGCCCGAGCGGTGGCGCGAGGTCATCGACGCGTTCACGTACGGCGAGACCGGCGACGGCGAGCCCTACCGGCGGGCGTACGCGCGCTGGCGCCTGGCCGAGGCGCTGCTGGCGCGCGGCGGCGCCGAGGACCGCGCCGAGGCCGGCGAGCGCCTCGCCGCCGCCAAGGACACCGCCGAGCGGCTCGGCGCGAAGCCGCTGCTCGATCGGGTGTCCGCCCTGTCCGCGCGGGCCAGGCTCGACATCGCCTCGCCGGCGGCCGGGCCGCTCACCCCGCGCGAGCTGGACGTGCTGCGCCAGGTCGCCAAGGGCCTGACGAACCGGCAGATCGGCTCGGAGCTGTACATCTCCGAGAAGACCGTCAGCGTGCACCTCTCGCGGGCGATGTCGAAGCTCGGCGCCGCCAACCGCGCCGAGGCCGTCAACGCCGCCCACCTGCGCGGCTACCTCGCCGCCGACGGGGGAGGCACCACCAGCGGTTGACGCCGCTCGCGCGCGTAGTCCTCTGGGCGTACGCCGATTCACGTCCACGGCCCGATGCCGCGCGCCTTCCCTGACGACCAGGATTGCCCTCATGGAACGGCGTAAGGCTTTGAAGTGGTCCCTCATCGGCGGCGGCGGCGGCGTCGGCGCCCTCGTGTTCGGGGGCGGCGGCACGGTGGCCTACCTCTACAACGAGGCCAAGGTCGACACGGTCGGCAAGGTCGACTTCGACTCGCCGCTGGCGGTCCCCCCGCTGGCCGAGTCCGAACAGGACTCCTCGGGGGCGCGGGTGTTCACCCTGGAGGCGCAGTCCGGCGAGACCGAGTTCCGCAGTGGAGCCGCCACCCGGACATGGGGCCTCAACGGCTCCTACCTCGGGCCGACGATCCGCGCCAAGCGAGGAGAGGAGGTCGCCTTCGCGATCGGCAACGGCCTCGACGAGGAGACCTCGATCCACTGGCACGGCATGCACCTGCCCGCGGTCATGGACGGCGGCCCGCACCAGGCCGTCTCGCCCGGTGAGACCTGGACGCCCCAGTGGACGGTCAACCAGCCCGCGGCCACCCTGTGGTACCACCCGCACCCGCACGGGCGCACCGCCGAGCACGTCTACCGCGGCCTGGCCGGCATGTTCATCGTCGACGACGACGAGTCCGAGAGCCTGAACCTGCCCGGCGAGTACGGCGTCGACGACGTTCCCCTCATCGTCCAGGACCGCAAGTTCGACGACGGGAACCAGTTCGACGACTCGGGCGCGTTCCTGTCCTCCCAAGGGGTGCTCGGCGACCACATCCTCGTCAACGGCACGATCGGCCCGTACTTCGAGGTGGGCACCCGCCTGGTGCGGCTGCGGCTGCTCAACGGCTCGAACTCGCGGCTGTACAACTTCGGTTTCAGCGACGACCGGCCGTTCCACCTCATCGCCACCGACGGCGGCCTGCTGCCCGAGGCGCACGAGACCGAGCGGATCGAGCTCTCCCCCGGGGAGCGGGCCGAGATCGTCGTCGCCTTCGAGCCCGGCGAGACCGTCGAACTGCGCTCCTACCCGGCTGAGGAGGGCTACGTCTTCGGCCTGGGGCGGTTCAACGGCGCCGACGACCGCTTCGACGTGGTCCAGTTCCGGGCCGCGGGCTCCCTCACCGACGAGACCGAGATCCCCGCCTCGATGGGCACGGCCCCGGACCTCGAGGGCGCCGACGTCGCCGAAGAGCGGTCCTTCAAACTCTCGGGCACCTCGATCAACGGCGAGAAGATGGCGATGGACCGCATCGACTTCGGCGTCCGCGAAGGGAGCGTGGAGGTGTGGGAGGTGTCGAACAACGACGGCTACCTGCACAACTTCCACGTTCACGACGTCCAGTACCAGGTGCTCAGCGTCGACGACGAGACCCCGCCGCCGCACCTGCGCGGCTGGAAGGACACCGTGCGGCTGATCCCGCAGCGGAAGTACCGGCTGGCGATGCGCTTCAGCGACTACACCGACCCGAACCTGCCGTACATGTACCACTGCCACCTGCTCACCCACGAGGACCAGGGGATGATGGGCCAGTTCGTCGTCCTCGGCGAAGGCGAGGAGATCGGCACCGTCCCGCGGACTTCGAGCGCCCACGACCACTCCTAGAGCCCAGCGCCGGGCCGGCCACCGTAGGCACCCAGGCCGGCCCGGCGCTGTCCCCTCGGTCGAGCGGATCCGCCCTACACTGAGCTCATGCTCATAGTCATCGTATTCGGCGGGCTGCTGGCCATCATGGCCTTGATCGCCGTCTTCGCGGTGAAGGCCGGCGGCACCGGAAGGCCCGCCGGCGGCTCCACCTACCACAGCGGCACGTTCTTCCACGGGTCCACCGGAAGCGACGGCAGCGGATCCAATTGCGACACCGGCTCCAGCGGAGGCGGCGGTGGAGGCGACGGCGGAGGCGGCTGCTGACCGGCGCGGCTCAGTACCGCTCGGCCGCCAGCGCGCTCGCCTGCGCGATCACGACCTTGACCGGCCGCCCGAGCGCCGCCGAGGCCGCCACCGCGTCCTCGTACTCCACCGAGGCGTTCACGACCTCGCCGTCGTCGAGCGCCACCTTCACGCCGATCTCGTAGCCGTCGACCTCCACCGAGGTGTACCGCCGCTCGAGCGCGTGCTTGTCGACCTCGTAGGAGCGCATCCCGATCGTCGTCGTATGCCGCACCAGCGCCGAGCGCACCGCCCGCACCGCCTCGGCCCGGCACAGCACGTGCACCGTGTGCGCCGGACGGCCCTTCTTCATCAGGATCGGCGTCAGCCACGCGTCCGAGGCCCCCGCCTCCAGCAGCGCCGCCAGCGCCTGCGGCCACAGCCGCGGATCCAGATCATCCACATTGGTCTCGATGACGACCGGTCGGCGCACCGCCGCGCCCACCTCGCGGCCCACGACGATCCGCAGCAGGTTCGCCCGCTCCTCGGGGTCGCGCCCGCCCGCGCCCACGCCCACGCGCTCCACGACCATCTCCGGCATCGGCCCGAACGCGTCGGCGTTCGCCGCGATGATCGCCGCGCCGGTCGGCGTGCACGCCTCATACGGCACACCGCCGACCGACGGCGCCTCGGCGTCGGCCAGGACCCGCAGCACCGCGGGCGCGGGCAGCGGAATCGACCCGTGCGAGCCGCGCGTCGTCCCGCCGCCGACCGTCACCGTCGACGCGGTGACCCGCTCGGCCCCGAGCGCCTCCAGGCCCGCCGCGGCGCCCACGACGTCGGCGATCGAGTCGAGGGCCCCCACCTCGTGGAAGTGCACCTCGTCGACGTCGATGCCGTGAGCGGCGGCCTCGGCCTGCGCCAGGCGCCGGAAGGCCTCGGTCGCCCTCCGCCGCACCTCGCCGCCGAGATCGGCCTCCGCGATCAGATCGCGGATCGCCCGCCAGCGCCGGTCCACCGCCACGTCGGGGACCTCGACGTCGACCTTCACACCCTCCAGGCCGTGCCGCCGCACCGTCCGCGAGCTCAGCCGGATCCGCTCGACGCCGAGTGCGTCCACGGCGTCCTGCATGACGGCCAGATCGACACCGGCGCCGACCAAGGCGCCCAGGAACATGTCACCGCTCGCACCAGCAGAGCAGTCCAACCACGCGACCGTCACCGCTCCGCCTTCACACCCATGATGCGGACCGCGGCCATCGCCGCGCCGAACCCGTTGTCGATGTTCACCACGGTCACCCCCGGCGAGCAGGAGTTCAGCATCGTCAGCAGCGGCGCCAGCCCGCCGAACGCCGCCCCGTAGCCCACCGACGTCGGCACCGCCACCACCGGCGCGCTCACCAGGCCCGCCACCACGCTCGGCAGCGCCCCGTCCATGCCCGCCACGACGACCACGCACGCCGCCTCCCGCAGGCTCGGCAGCTCGCCCAGCAGGCGGTGCAGGCCCGCGACGCCGACGTCGGCCACCAGGTGCGCGTCGAGCCCGTTCGCCCTCGCGACGATCTCGGCCTCCTTCGCCACCGGCAGGTCCGAGGTCCCGGCGCACACCACCGCGAGCGGCCCGGCCTCCGGCTCGGGGAAGTCGCCGACCGCGGCGACCCCGGCCTCGCAGCGCGCCTCGGCGCCGAAGGACGCCTCGATCAGCTCGACGCAGGCCGCGTCGCACCGCGTGGCGACCGCGACCCTGCCGGGGTGCGATTCGCGGAGCGCCCGGAGCGCGGCGACCACCTGCTCCGGCGTCTTCCCGGCGGCGTAGACCGCCTCGGCCGCCCCGGTCCGCGCCGGACGGCCCGTGTCGATCCTGGCCCAACCGAGGTCCGTGTATCCCTGCTCATCGTGCTGCACGATCCGATCCTGTCACCCGCCCGTCTCCCACCACCACCCGAACCCGACTGAAGACCGCCCAACCGGCCCGTCTCCCACCACCACCCGAACCCGACTGAAGACCACCCAACCGGCCCGTCTCCCACCACCACCCGAACCCGACTGAAGACCACCCAACCGGCCCGTCTCCCACCACCACCCGAACCCGACTGAAGACCACCCAACCGGCCCGTCTCCCACCACCACCCGAACCCGACTGAAGACCACCCAACCGGCTGGTTCTCCACCACCACCGATCCCGACACCGTTACGTGGTGCCCCGTCCACGCGAAGCGGTTATCGTCATGGTGTGTCGCAACCGCTGATCGCCGCCCACCGCGGCGCCAACGAATTCCTCCCCGAGCACTCCCTGGCCGCCTACCGGCAGGCGATCGTCGAAGGCGCCGACGGATTCGAATGCGACATCCGGCTCACCGCCGACGGCCATCTCGTCCTCCACCACGACCGCACCGTCAAACGCACCTCCGACGGCAAGGGCGCCGTGTCCGATCTCACCCTCGCCCAGCTGCGGGAGTTCAACTTCGCCGCCCTCCACCCCGACTGCGGCGACGACCCCGAGGCCGCCCGCATCCCCACCCTCGAAGACCTGTTCGGCCTCGTCGCCGACTCCGGCAAGGACCTCAAACTCCTCATCGAGGCCAAACACCCCTCCAAGTTCGGGCCGCGCCTGGAGATGCGGCTGTGGGAGACCCTGAACCGCTGGCCGAAGATCGACGCCACCGTGATGTCCTTCTCACGGGCCGCCCTGAGGACCTGGCGCGAACTCGACCAGGACACCCCCCTGGTGTGGATCTTCGAATACCCCTTCCGCCGCCCGCCCGAAGGCGTCCAGGTCCTCAGCTCCCGCGTCGACCACGTCGAGTCCGCCCCCGCGTTCATCGAACGCACCCACGAGCAGGGCTACCAGGCGTGGGTCTGGACCGTCAACGACGCCGACACCGCACGCAGAATGGCCGAGGCCGGCGCCGAGCTCATCTTCACCGACCGGCCCGCCGCGATGCGCGAAGCGCTCCTCGGCACCGTCGGCTGACCGCCTCCGACCCTCCCGCACCGGCCGCGGACGACGGACTGGGGGTCCGTCTGTAATGCTGGCGTCAGGGCCACCGAGCAGGTAGGTTGCTGTATAGCTTTCGACGTTGCGGACCGCGGTGGGAGGGGTTCATGATGCCAGCGGCGACACCGGCGCCTGAGCGCCTCCGCGTCCCCCACCAGGCCGACGCCCCCACCATGGTCCGCCAATGGCTCCGCGAATCCCTCCCCGACCTGCCCGAGGACTGCCGCGACGACCTGCTCGTGTGCGCCACCGAACTGGTCTCCAACGCCGTGCGCCACGCCCGCCCCCTGCCCGCCGGCGACCTGTGCGTCGCGTGCAGCGTCGGCTCCCGCGACGTCGAGGTCCGCGTCGTCGACGGCGGCGGCCCCACCCGCCCCCGCGTATGCTCGGTCAGCTTCGACTCCGCCCACGGCAGAGGCATGTTCATCGTGTCCAAACTAGCCAGTGACTGGGGTTCGCGCTCCCGCGGCGATGGCACGCAGGAGGTCTGGGCGCGCATCCCCGTACGCTAGGCCTGTGTCCAAGCGACCCCTGATCCTCGACCTCCTCTTCTACGGCACCGCCGCGCTGTTCGCCGGCGCCACCGCGCTGTGGACGACGCTGGTCCCGCACGAGCACTGGGGCGCCGTCGCCGTCGGCGGCTACGGCCCGGCCGCGCTCGTCATCGCGATGCTGCTCACGCAATTGGGCGTGACCTGGTTCAAACGCGCGCTCGTCGCCGGAGCCACCGCCGCCGCAGTCGTCGCCATCCCCCTGACGGCGCAGGCGGTCGAACGGGCCGACGGCGCGAGCGGCCGCGCCCAGGAAGAGGTCCTCGTCGTCGAGGCCTCCGGCGAGCGCCTCCTGGAGACCGGCAGCCCCTACCTGCACGCCGACGCCATCGCCGCCCTGCCCGAACCGCTCCTCGGCTACAACCCCTACCAGCCGGGCATGGCCCTGTTCGGGCTGCCCGCGGCGCTGTTCGGCGAGCACTGGTGGACCGACGCGCGCCTGTACTTCGCGCTCGCCACCGCCGCCTGCCTGGCCGCCGCGGTCTGGCTGCTGCGCGGCCTCGCGGGCAAGGGCACGCTGCTGCGCGCGCTCCAGGCGAGCGTCCTCTTCCCGGTGTGCGCCTTGACGCTCACCACCGGCGGCGACGACATGCCCGTGGTCGGCCTGATGGTGCTGGCGCTGGCGTTCTGCGCGCGCGGACGCCGCCTCTCCGCCGGACTCGCCATCGGCGCGGCCGGGGCGCTGAAGCTGTTCGCCTGGCCGGTGGCGGTGGTCCTGGCGTTCCTGGTGTGGCGGAGCTCGGGCTCCCCGTCGGCCCTGCGCCGCTACCTGCTCGGCTTCGCCGTCCCCGTGGCGGCGACGATGGTCCCGGTGCTCGCCACCGACCCGCGCGGCTTCTACGACAACGTCATCGCCTTCGGCCTCGGCCACGGCGCGGTCGAATCGCCCGCCCAGTCGCCGCTGCCCGGATTCCTTGTGGCCCAATACGTCCCCGGCGGCGAAGTGATCGCGCCCGTCCTGCTCGGCGCGGCGGCACTGCTCATCGCGACGCTGCTGTGGCGCCGCCCGCCGACGACGGCCGCCGCGGCGGCGCTGTGGGGCGCCGCGGGGCTGTCGGCGGCGTTCCTGCTCATGCCGTCGACCCGCTTCGGCTACCTCCTCTACCCGGTCGTCCTCCTCGGGTGGTGGCTGCCGCTGCGGGACGCCGCCGCCACCGCGCCCCCGCCCGGTAGATCCGAAAGCCCCGGGCCGTCCCTGACCGTCGAATGGTGGCGCTGACGAATGATGGCGCGACGACCGATTCGCCTGGACGATCGGGTGCGCCCATTAGCGGATCACGACTTTTGCATGTACGGTGGCGCCCATGGATCTCACCTGTCCTAAATGCGGCGCTATGATGCGCCAGTACGAACGGAACCGCGTCACTGTGGACCAGTGCACCGAGTGCCGAGGGATCTTCCTCGACCGGGGCGAGCTGGAACACCTCATGGACGCCGAGGCGGCCTTCAACAACCCGCAGGGCGCGCCCGTGGCGCCCCCGGCGGCGCCGGCGCCCGCGCCGCAGTACCGCGAGGAGCGCCGATACGACGACCGTCGCTATGACGACCGCCGTCACCACGACGACCACTACCGCCGCGACGACTACTACTACAAGAAAAAGAAGAAGCGCTCCCTCTTCTCCGAGCTCTTCGACGACTGACCCCGAGCGACCGGACCTCGACCGCAGCGCCGGGCCCGGATTCCGAAACCGTCGCCGTGAGCGCGGGACGCTCCGCGCTCACACCGCCATGTCGACGAAGCGGGACAGGTGCAGTTGGGCGGCCACCGTGATCGTGTCGGTGGCCCCGTTGCGGTGCTTGGCGACGATGAAATCGGCCTCCCCGGCGCGCGGCGACTCCTTGTCGTAGTAGTCGTCGCGGTGCAGCAGGATGACCACGTCCGCATCCTGCTCAAGCGAGTTGTGACTTATGACACAATTTGCGATGAAGTTGTGAACCCCGAGCACGGTAGCGTCATAGACGTCCTGCTCGCCGATCGGCTCGATCGACTCGACCTTGTCCCAGAAGACGTCATTGACTGCGAGAAGAGTCAGATCCTGATCGGACAGGACCTCGGCGATCTTGGCCAGGCGTGGCCTGCTCGGCCCGCTCTTCCACATCGCATCCCCGCGATTGGCAATGTCGACCTGTCGGCACAGCTGCGCACGACTCACCCCGCGATCGGCCATCAACGCACGAATGCGGTTCCAGACCTCCGCAGGCAGAGTGTCACGCCCAATCCGCCTCCGACGAACTTCGAGTTCTGCCTTGCACACTTCCGCTCGTGCACCGCGTTCCCCGTGGACACCGATCTGTCGCAACCACTTCAGCTGGTCTGCTCCATCATGAATCCATAGCTGATACTGATCGCGATAACCGCCCTTCTTCCCCACGGTGATAGAAGATTGGATTTCGAATCGAAGCAACAACAGGCGAAGGTCGTCCACCAGCCGTCTGCTGGTCGAGGCGTAGTAGATCCGAGCCTGGCCTCCCTTGGCATCCCAACGCACGCTCCCGTCGGTCGCCCACAGGTGCCGCAGGAACAGGGCCACCTGATCGTTCGGCAGGGAGAAGACCCCGGCGGGCACGAACTTCTCGTGTGAGCGCTTGTCGAACAGCCCGAGCGAGTCGAGCCAGGCGGCGATCGGGTTCCGTTTGCCGTGAGTGAGACGGTACGGCGCCCGGAGTCTGAGTGTCGCCACTCGGGCCGCAGCGTAATCGTCGCGGACAGCCGTGACCCCGAAGTGCTCCGCCGCCTTGGTCACCGCTTCGAGGTTCGCCTCGTCCACGCTGGCATAGCGGATGGGCTGGCGTTTCACCATCGAGCCGTCGCCGATCATGTGGGCGAGGAGGACGACCTCCGCCTCCGGCCATTCCTCGGCCTTGAGCGGCTCGGGCACCTCGCGGGGGGTCGCGATCCGGGAGCCGACGGCGAGATCGCGCAGCTCCACCCATCCGTCGACGGTGAGGAACCGGTGGTTGGCCGTGGCCTCGATCTCCTTGCCGGAGGTCAGCGTCATTCGAAAGACCTCCTTCCGGCCGCTGGGGAAGGCGTGGGTGAGCGTGTGCGGTTCGATCCGCAGCCGCTCATCGGCGGCCCAGACCGGCACGTCCTCGGCGCCCGACGACACCAGCTCCCCGAGGGTGGTCTCGGCGCCGGTGTCGGCTCGCAGCAGCCTTGTCGAGGCGGTCAAGCAGCCGGACTCGCGGAGGTCCGACAGCTGCGGGCGCTTGTCGGTGCGCTGCTCGGGGCCGCGGTTGAGCTGGGCGACCGCGATCACCGGGCATTCGATCTCCTTGGCCAGCAGCTTGAGGCCGCGGCTGATCTCGGAGACCTCCTGCTGCCTCGACTCGACCTTCTTCGGCGAGGTCATCAGCTGGAGGTAGTCGACCACCATGAGCTTGAGGTCGTGGCGCTGCTTGAGCCGCCGGGCCTTGGCGCGGATCTCCATCATCGTCATCGACGCGGTGTCGTCGACGAACAGCGGCGCCTCGGAGATGTCGCCCATCCGCTTGGCCAGGCGCGTCCAGTCGTCGTCGGACAGATCGCCCGAGCGCAGGACGTGCATCGGGACGCGGGTCTCGGCGCTGAGCAGGCGCATGACGATCTCGAGCTTGCTCATCTCCAGGCTGAACAGGGCGGCGGCGTGCCGGTGGTGGAGGGACGCGTGCCGCATGAAGTCCATCGCGGCGGTGGACTTGCCCAGGCCGGGGCGGCCGGCGACGATGATGAGCTGGCCGGGCTGGAGGCCCGACAGGAGCCGGTCGAGGTCGGCGAAGCCGGTGGGCACGCCGGTCAGGACGCCTTGGTTGGCGCCGATCGCCTCGATCTCGTCCATGGCCGGCTGGAGGAGGTCGGACAGGATCGAGAAGTCCTCGCTCTGGCGTTTGTCGGTGACGTCGTAGACGGCCTGCTGGGCGAGGTCGACCAGGTCGTCGATGTCGCGGCCGCCCTGGCCGCCGCCGTAGCCGTACTGGACGACCTTGGTGCCGGCCTCGATGAGGCGGCGCAGGATCGCCTTGTCCTTGACGATGCGGGCGTAGTAGCCGGCGTTCGCGGCGGTGGGGACCGCGTCGAGGAGGTCGTGCAGGTAGGGGCCGCCGCCGACCTTGCCGAGGTCGCCGGAGTCGGCGAGCGCGGCGGCGATGGTGACCGCGTCGGCGGGCTCGCCGTTCCCGAACTTGTCGAGGATGGCGTCGAAGATGATGCCGTGGCTGGGCTTGTAGAAGTCGCTCGACTTGAGGGTCTCGAGGACGTCGGCGATGGCGTCCTTGCTCATGAGCATGCCGCCGAGGACCGACTGCTCGGCCGCGAGGTCTTGAGGCGGGGTGCGCTCGTAGGCGCGGGCGCCGCCGAAGGGGTCGTCCTGCGGCGGGTCGTCGAAGTACGGACCGGCGGTTCGCGCCCCGTTCGAACCTCGCGAGTAGCCGCCTTCGGTTGACACGTCGGTCATTTCGCCACCCCCTCCGGACACCGTGCGTTCATGGAGAATCTACCGCCCGGGTACGACACCGAGCGGCGTCAATGACGCTATGTCGTTCGGGCCGTCGGCGCAAACAACCCTGTGGACAAGCTGTGGACAAGGCTGTGGACAAGCTGTGGATAACTCGGCTCGGCCTGTGGACAAGCTGTGGACAGAAACGGAATTCCTGCTCATGTTGCGCGTCTGATCTGCGGATTCTTCATCCACCGCCTGTGGATGAGAATTTCTTCGTGCCAACTTGGCATGATGGTGGGGACAGCGCTCGCCGCACCCCGCGCTCGCCACCGGCCCGGGGGCCCCGCCGTGACGAAAGGCCCGAGATGACCTCGAATGAGAGCCCCGAGCGGCGACCGCGCCTGGATCCCGAGGGCGACGACCGGCCCGGGGAGCGGGCGTTCACTCCGACGTTGCTGGTGACGCTGGCGTGGTACGTCGTGCCGGGGCTCGTGTACCTGGTGTGGGTGGTCTCACACCCGGCGGTGGAGGCGAACTGCGCCGACACGGGCTGCTCGGCGGCGGCCCGGATCTCGGCGACGCTCTCGGGCGGGTGGGCGTGGCTGGGCTCCTCGCTGACGGCGAGCCTGCTGGTGGCGGTGCTGCTGCGCCTGCCGCGCGCGGGCTGGCGCGCGGGGGTGGCGGGAACGGCCGCGGCGATCCTGGGCGCGGGCCTGGTGACGGTGGTGCTGCGGACGGCCGGCTGGGTGATCTGACCCTGAGCCGGCGGACCCGAGAGGTTCACTCGAAGGCGGGAACGAAGTGGAGGCGGGGTCGCGTACGCGACCCCGCCTCCACTTCGTTCGGCGCTACTTCTTGCGGCGCTTGGCCGGGGTGACCTGAAGCTTGAACTTCGCGGTCACCTCCGGGTGCAGCTTCACCGAGATGTCGTACGTGCCGATGGACTTGATCGTCCCCGGCAGCTCGACGCGGCGGCGGTCGATCTTCGGGCCGCCGGCCTCGTCGACGGCCTTGACGACATCGGCCGCGGTGATGGAGCCGAAGAGCCGGCCCGCGTCGCCCACGCGGGCGACGATGTGGGCGTCGGTCTGCTTCAGCCGCTCGGAAATGGTGCGGGCCTGGTCGAGGTCGTGGACCTCGCGGGCCGCGCGGGCGCGCTGGATCGAGTCGACCTGCTTCTGGCCGCCCTTGGTCCAGGCGATCGCCAGGCCCTGGGGCAGCAGGTAGTTGCGTCCGTAGCCGGGCTTGACCTCGACGACGTCACCGGCCGAGCCCAGGTTGGCGACCTCATGAGTCAGGATGATCTTCATAAGTGCGCTCCTTCCTTAACGGGTCTGGCTGGTGTACGGGAGCAGCGCCATTTCGCGGGCGTTCTTGACGGCCGCGGCGATCTGCCGCTGCTGCTGCGAGGTGACGCCGGTGACACGGCGGGCACGGATCTTGCCGCGGTCGGAGATGAACTTCCGCAGCAGCGCCGTGTCCTTGTAGTCGACGTACTCGATGCCCTCCTTCTCAAGAGGGTTGGGCTTCTTCTTCGGCTTCCGCAGGGGAGCCGACTTCGGGTTGGCCATTGATGTCTTGCCTTACTTGGATCGATCCGGGTCTGGCCCGGTTAGAACGGCGGGTCCTCGTCGAAGCCCTGGCTGCCGGATGCAGAGCCGGAGCTCTGACCGGCCGGGGCGGCCGAGGCCCAAGGGTCGTCCGGAACGGCACCGCCGCCGCCACCGCCCCCGAACTGGGAGCGGCCGCCGCCTCCGCCGCCGGACTTGTTGATCTTCGCCGTGGCGAATCGCAGCGCCGGGCCGACTTCCTCGACGTCGAGCTCGTACACCGTGCGCTTCTCGCCCTCGCGGGTCTCGTAGCTGCGCTGCTTGAGCTTGCCCTGCACGATCACGCGGGTGCCGCGTGACAGGGACTCGGCGACGTTCTCGGCGTACTGGCGCCAGACGCTGCAGGTCAGGAACATCGCCTCGCCGTCGCGCCACTGGTTCGACTCGCGGTCGAAGGTGCGCGGGGTCGAGGCGATCCGGAACTTCGCGACGGCTGCACCGGACGGCGTGTAACGCAGTTCCGGGTCGTCGACGAGGTTGCCGATAACCGTGATGACTGTCTCTCCTGCCATGACCTCTTCTCCCTAAGGTCTCGCAGTTGCAATGTCGGGTTACCGAAGCTCCGGCCGCAGCACCTTGGTCCGCAGCACCGACTCGTTGAGCCGCAGCTGCCGGTCCATCTCCGCCACGGGAGCGGGCTCGGACTGCAGGTCGACGACGGCGTAGATGCCTTCGCTGTTCTTCTCGATCTCGTAGGCGAGACGACGCCGGCCCCAGACGTCGATCTTGTCGACCGCGCCTCCGGCGTCCTTGACGCCCTTCAGGAACCGCTCCAGCGTCGGGCTGACCTGGGTCTCCTCGACGTTCGGGTCGAAGATCACCATGAGTTCGTAATGCCGCAAGATCGCTCCACCTCCTCTGGTCTCATCGGCCGCGGTCTCTCCGCGGCAGGAGGGTCACTTGCTCGCTGCCCGCCGGGCCACACCTCACCGGAGGCGGCCGGGTGGACAACCTGGCAATCGTACCTGCGTTGACGTGGTCCGATTCTGCCGGACCGCGTCCATGTGACGCTACCAATGGGCACCGACAAGTCGGGGTGCGCGGCCTCCGCCCGCATCGCGCGTGAGGCGGGGCGCTCCCCGCCCGGCGGGGAGTGCCCCGCGCGCTAAGTTGGAACGGTGACTGGCGCGTTCGAATACACCGACCTGCTTCCCATCGGACCCGACACGACGGAGTATCGGCTGCTGACCAAGGACGGGGTCGGTGTGACCGAGGCCGCCGGGCGGCGGTTCCTCACCGTCGAGCCGCAGGTGCTCACGGAGCTCGCCGCGGAGGCGATCCACGACATCTCCCACTACCTGCGCCCGGCGCACCTGGCGCAGCTGCGCTCGATCCTGGACGACCCCGAGGCGAGCGGCAACGACCGCTTCGTGGCGATGGACCTGCTCAAGAACGCCAACATCGCCTCGGGCGGGGTGCTGCCGATGTGCCAGGACACCGGCACGGCGATCGTCATGGGCAAGCGGGGCCGGCACGTCCTGACCGACGGGCGCGACGCCGAGCACCTCTCGCGGGGCGTGTGGCAGGCCTACCGGGACCTGAACCTGCGCTACAGCCAGATGGCGCCGCTGACGACGTGGGACGAGAAGAACACCGGCTCGAACCTGCCGGCGCAGATCGAGCTGTACGCCGAGGGCGACGACGCCTACAAACTGCTGTTCATCGCGAAGGGCGGGGGCAGCGCGAACAAGTCGTTCCTGTTCCAGGAGACCAAGGCGATCCTGAACCCGGAGGCGATGATGGCCTTCCTGGACGCGAAGCTGCGGCAGATCGGCACGGCCGCGTGCCCGCCGTACCACCTGGCGATCGTGATCGGCGGCACCAGCGCGGAGTACGCGCTCAAGACCGCGAAGTACGCCTCGACGAAGTACCTCGACTCGATGCCGCTCGAGGGCTCGGCCGCGGGGCACGGCTTCCGCGACGTCGAGCTCGAGCAGCGGGTGCTGGAGCTGACGCGGAACTTCGGGATCGGGGCGCAGTTCGGCGGCAAGTACTTCTGCCATGACGTGCGGGTGATCCGGCTGCCGCGCCACGGCGCCTCGCTGCCGGTGGCGGTGGCGGTCTCGTGCTCGGCCGACCGGCAGGCGCTGGCGAAGGTCACCGCCGAGGGCGTGTTCCTGGAGCGGCTGGAGACCGACCCGTCGGGGTACATGCCGGACACCGAGGAGACGGATCTGGAGGGGGACGTCGTCCGCATCGACTTGAACCGGCCGATGTCCGAGATCCGCGAGGAGCTGTCGAAGCACCCGGTGAAGACGCGGCTGTCGCTGTCGGGGCCGCTGGTGGTGGCGAGGGACATCGCGCACGCGAAGATCAAGGAGCGCCTGGACGCGGGCGAGCCGATGCCGGACTACCTGCGGGACCACGCGGTGTACTACGCGGGCCCGGCGAAGACCCCGGAGGGCTACGCCTCGGGTTCGTTCGGCCCGACCACGGCCGGGCGGATGGACTCGTACGTGGACCGGTTCCAGGCGGCGGGCGGTTCGATGGTGATGCTGGCGAAGGGGAACCGCTCGCAGCAGGTGACCGACGCGTGCAAGTCCCACGGCGGCTTCTACCTCGGTTCGATCGGCGGCCCGGCCGCGAAGCTGGCGCAGGACAACATCAAGGCCATGGAGGTCCTGGAGTATCCGGAGCTGGGCATGGAGGCGGTCTGGAAGATCGAGGTGGAGGACTTCCCGGCGTTCATCGTGGTGGACGACAAGGGCAACGACTTCTTCGAGGACACGCGGCAGCCGGTGTTGACGGTGGGCCGCAAGCCGAAGATCACCGTGTCCTGAACGCGCGGACGTGCGGGGCCCGCCGCGAAGCGGCGGGCCCTTCGGCGTCTACTGCTCTGAGGCGTAGACGGACTGGAGCACTTCGGTCACGAAGCGGTCGAGGTCCTCGCCTTCGAGGTCCTCTTCCGAGATGACCGCGTAGGGCAGCACGAGCAGGGCGGTGCGGAGGTCGTCGGGGGAGGCGCCGTCGGCGAGTTCGCTCTCGCCGAAGGCGAAGCCGACCAGCGCTTCGATCACGATGGGTTTGATGAGGGGGGCGGCGTCGGGGAAGCGGGCCTGGAGCGCCTCGGTGAATTCGAGGATCCGGGTCCGGCCGGGGTGCGTCTGGAACCTGCGTCGCAGCGCCAGCGCGGTGGCGGCGCTGAGGAGGACGGTCACGCGCTCGTCGCCGAGCCGGTCCATGACGTCCTCGGGGAGTCTGGCGGGCGCGGCGAGGGCCGAGCGCACGATCTGTTCGTCATCATTCATGGCCATACGGGACCCTAACCTCTCGGCTCGGGGCCCGGCGAGCACCGGTGCGGCCCGGCTTCGCCGACCGGGCCGGCCCGGTCGGAGCGAACGGCGGGGACCGAAATGCGCAAAGGCAATTGCCCGGTTCAATTCGAACGGCCGGAATCGGTTCATCACTTCGTCGCCGAGGCGCTATTCCATTGTCGGCGCCGGTGGTTTTTCGGGCCGTTCTTCACGGTTTATGACAGGGTGTTTTCCCTGGCAAAACGACATGTGGGCGACATTTGCGACGTTCTCTCGGTGAATGGAAGCGCTCCATTCCAGAAAAGGCGGGTATAGTGCGCCGGTCTTATTCGCTGTACGATTCAAGGGACTGCCCGGCGCCCAAAACGCAGCCTTTCCGATCCCTCTTCCGTTGCCCCGGAGCCCGATATGATCGAACACCTCTCCTACGGATACATCACGCTCCCGATCGGGTTCCTGGTCTCCATGACCGGGTCCGCCCTCGGACTGCTCGTGGCCCGCCACGCCCGCCGCCAGGAGGAGGCGGGACGCCGGGCCCTGTGGCTGTGCCTGGCCGCCTTCGCCATCGGCGGCCCCGGCATCTGGACCATGCACTTCGTGGCCATGCTCGGTTTCAACGTCGTCGACGCCGAGCTGCTCTACTCCCCGGCCCTGACCGCGCTCAGCGCGCTCATCGCCGTCGCCGTGGTCGCCTGCGGGCTGCTGGTCATCGGGCTGGGCCGCTACTCGGTGCCGAAACTGCTCGTGGCCGGTCCGCTCACCGGTGTCGGCGTGGCGGCCATGCACTACACCGGCATGGCGGCCATCAGCGCCGACGTCGAGATGAGCGACGAGACCTCGTACATGATCGCCTCGGTGGCGATCGCGGTCGTGGCGACCACGGTGGCGCTGTGGATGGCGTGGCGGCTGGAGCGGACCGTGTCGATGTGGCTGGCCGCGGCCGTGATGGCCTTGGCGGTCAACCTCATGCACTACACGGCGATGATGGGGGTGCGAGTCGGCGGGACCATCAGCGAGGAGATCCACGGCGTGCACTCGATCGAGCTGATCTTCCCGATGGCGACCTTGACGGCGATCGTGCTGCTGCTCCTGATCTTCACGGTGGTCACCGTCCCGACAGCCGAGGAGTTGCGGACAGAGGAGCGGCTGACGGCGATCGAGCACGAGATGGGTCCGTCGACGGGCCGGGCTCGCTGAGCCCGGTCCGGCCGCGGCGGAAAAGGGGGGTCCGCCGCGCACGGGACCGGCCCCGCTCGTCGAGCGGGGCCGGTCCACCTGCGGGGGAAGGCGTCGGCGGTCAGCCGACGGTGTTGGCGAAGTCGTAGCCGCTCGTGGCGTCCCAGTTGATCGACCACGTCATCGCCCCGCCCATGCCCGGGTAGGCCTGATCGGGGACGAAGTCGCCGCAGCGCTGGAGCGTCTCCATGCACGCGAGGGCGTCGTTGACCATCGACGGGTCAACGTAGCCGCTGCCGGCGGCGCTCGGGACGGCCGGCAGGCCGAGGCCGACCTGGCCGGGCGCGAGTCCGGCTTCGAGCTGGATGCACGCCTGGGCGGTGATGAAGTCGATGTCGCCCTGGCCGTAGACCTGGCCGTCGCATCCGAGCATGGTGCCGGAGTTGTAGTACTGCATGTTGACGATGGTCAGGATGTCCTTGGTGTTGACCGCGAGCTCGCGGTAGCCGCCGCTGGTGTACTGGAAATCGATGGTCTGGGGGGCCATCGTGTAGACCAGGTCGGGGCCGGCGGAGGCGTGGATGCGGCGCATCGCGGTCTCCAGGGCCCCGGCGTCGATGCCGTGTTCGAGGTCGATGTCGACGCCGTCGAAGCCGTATTCGTCCATCAGGGACAGGATCGAGTCGGCGAAGGCGTTCGCGCTCGCGGTGTCGTTGATGGTGACGTTGCCCCGCTCGCCGCCGACGGAGATGACGACCTCGCGGCCTTCGGCCTGGACGGCGGCGATGTCGGCCTTGAAGTCGGCCTCGGAGTAGTTCAGGACCGGGTCGAGGGTGAAGTCGACGGCGCCGACGGGGCTGGCGACGGCCTCGGCGAAGGTCACGGCGATGATGTCGTACTCGGCGGGGACCTCCGAGAGGTGCATCGTGCCCGAGCCGTTCTCGAAGTTGTGCCAGTAGCCGGTGAGGGTGTCCGCGCCGGCCTCGCCTCCCGGCGGGTCGGTGGGTTCGTCCGTGGGCTCGTCGGTGGTGGGCTCGTCGGTCGGTTCGCCGGCGCCGTCGCAGGCGCCGAGGGACTCCCACACGCCCCATTCGCCGGTGGTGCCGGGCTCTTCGCCGGTGGTCCACCATTTGGCGCGGTACTCGTGGTCGTCGTGGCTGACCAGGTCGCCGCCGGTGTAGACCTCGCTGGACTGCCAGGGGGCGCCCTCGCACGCGGCCTGCGCGGAGGCGCCCGTGGCGAAGGCGATCGGGACGGCCGCGGCGGCCGCGGCCACCAGGGCGGAGGCGGCGATCAGCGCCGCTCTTCGGATGCGGTTCAAGGCGCCCTCCATGATTCGTAAACATCCCTTACAGAAATTACAATCATGGTTGTCCATACAGCGATGCGATGTCAAGCCCTTCGGAGCGGATAATTCCCTCTCGCCCGATTTGCCCAACGCTCCCACGGCAGGGCGGCCGCCATCAGTACGGACTGCTCACCATTTCGTCACCGCTCGGCGTGTCCTCACTCTTCGCCGAAGACGTCCTCCGCGCTCTCGGCGGTCAGACTCCGGTGGACCCACAGGAAGAAGGTCGTCTCGTCCTCGCAGGTCGACACGAGTTCGCGCTGCGGCTCGCTGAGCTCGATGCCGCGGGCGGCGAGCAGCTCGAACAAGGTCTCCGCTCGCCCTTGAACGCGGCCGCGGGCCTCGAGCTCGTCGCGGAGTTTGGAGGCGAACGGGTAGGTCATGGTCATGATTATGCCTTTCCAGTGATCGTATGCGCTACCTTCACCGAGGCCGACCTCGACGTAATGGGCGAAGAACTCGGCGGATTCGATCTCGATGCCGTCGAGTGCCTCGGCGAGCGTGTCGAGCGCCGTGTTGATCTCGGGGTTCTTGCGATGGGCCAGCGCCGCCATCACCGCCAGCATGATGTCGTCGGCTTGAGCCGGGTCGGTGATGAACGGCGTGTTGTCGGGGCCGATGACGAACGGGTGGACGGTGGCCGAGGCCCGCCGCTCCGGCCCGAGCGTCATCGGCTTCCGGCAAGTCGCGGCCGTGGCCTTCTCGGCCGTGAGGATGATCAGGGTGGACGGCACGTCGAAATAGGCCTCGAAGTACGACAGGTACCAGTGCCAGGCCCGCTGCTTGGCCTGCGTGGGCGGCGTGGACTGCGGTTCGATGACGAGGATCTCGGCGCCCTCGTCGGTCTCGACCATCAGCGCCGTGTCCACCTCGCGGGCGATGGCCTTGATCTCGGTCAGGTCGGAGTCGATGACGGCGACGCTCCGGAAAGCGGGGAAGTCCTCGTCCAGGCATTCCTTGAGCGCCCGCCGGACCAGATCGGGGTCCTCACGGAAGATGTGGTGCAGCGCCTCATGGGGAGTTTTCGGCATGGCCGGAGGTTAAGCGACTTCCCGTGCGAGCCCTCGTCTTTCAGCCGGCGTGTCGCCGATTCGGTGACGCTTGTATCACCTTTCGACGTAGCCGAGGAGGTCCTGCCGCGTCAGCACCCCGGTCGGCTTGCCCTCGGCGAAGACCATGAGCGCGTCGTGGTCCTGGAGCACCTCGACCGCCCGCTCGACCCGCTCGCCGCTGCCGATCGTGGGCAGCGGCCCGCCGACGTGCCCCTCGATCGGGTCGTGCAGCGTCGCCTCGCCCTTGAACAGCGCGTCCATCAAGTGCCGCTCGGCCACCGCCCCGGCGACCTCGCCGCTCATCACCGGCGGCTCGGCCTTGAGCACCGGCATCTGGCTGACCCCGTATTGGCGCATGATGTCGATCGCCTCGCGCACGGTGTCGTTGGGGTGCACGTGGACCAGCTCGGGAATCTCGCCGTCCTTGGCGGCCAGGACCTCGGCGACGGTCGTGTCGCCCTTGCCCGCGCCCATGAAGCCGAACTCGGTCATCCACCCGTCGTTGAAGATCTTCGAGAGGTAGCCGCGCCCGCCGTCGGGCAGGATCACCACGATCACCGCCTCGGGCGTGGCCTTGCGGGCGACCTCGATCGCGCCGACCACGGCCATCCCCGACGAGCCGCCCACCAGCAGGCCCTCCTCGCGGGCGAGGCGCCGGGTCATCTCGAACGCCTCGGCGTCGGTGACCTCCACGATCTCGTCGGGCAGGCCCGCGTCGTAGTTCTCGGGCCAGAAGTCCTCGCCGACGCCCTCCACCAGGTACGGGCGGCCGGTCCCTCCTGAGTAGACCGATCCTTCGGGGTCGGCGCCGACGATCCTGACCGCGCCGCCGGAGACCTCCTTGAGGTACTTGCCGGTGCCGGTGATCGTCCCGCCCGTGCCGATCCCCGCCACGAAGTGCGTGATGCGGCCCTCGGTCTGCGCCCACAGCTCCGGTCCGGTCTGGTGGTAGTGCGAGGCCGGGTTCGCCGGGTTCGAGTACTGGTCGGGCTTCCACGAGCCCTCGATCTCGGTCAAGAGCCGGTCGGAGACCTTGTAGTAGGAGCGCGGGTCCTCCGGGTCGACCGCGGTGGGGCACACCACGACCTCGGCGCCGTAGGCCTTGAGCACGTTCCGCTTGTCCTCGGAGACCTTGTCGGGGCAGACGAACACGCACCGGTAGCCGCGCCGCTGGGCCACCATCGCCAGGCCGACGCCGGTGTTGCCGCTCGTCGGCTCCACGATCGTCCCGCCCGGCTTCAGGGCCCCGGAGGCCTCGGCCTCGTCGATCATGCGCCGGGCGATGCGGTCCTTGACCGAACCGCCCGGGTTGAGGTACTCGACCTTCGCGAGCACCGTGGCGGCCACCCCGTCGGTGACCGAGCCCAGCCGCACCAGCGGGGTGTCGCCGATGAGGTCGAGCACTGAGTCGTAATACTGCACGCCCCCAGCCTAAGCCCCGGGCGGGCGAGCCGTCCGCAGTCGGGGCCGTGTCATCGGCGGGGCCGAGCCGATCCCGCAGCGTGGATACGATGTGCCGTGGCGGCGCCACCGCGAGGCGGCTCCGCGAGAATCACGGGGACACACGCCGTACCGATTGACGGCTCCGCAGGCGTCGCCGAGGGCCGCTCGACACAGTAGGGAGATAAGGCATGAGCACCGCCGACATCGGAGTGGTCGGGCTGGCCGTCATGGGCTCGAACCTCGCCCGCAACTTCGCCCGCCACGGCTTCACCGTCGCGGTCTACAACCGCACCTACGCCAAGACCACCGAACTCATCGACGAGCACGGCGACGAGGGCGACTTCGTGCCCTCCGAGGAGCTCGCCGACTTCGTGGCCTCGCTGAAGCGGCCCCGCAAGGCCATGATCATGGTGCAGGCCGGCAAGGCCACCGACGCCGTCATCGACTCGCTCGCCGAGCTGATGGAGCCCGGCGACATGATCATCGACGGCGGCAACGCCCACTTCGAGAACACCCGGCGCCGCGAGGCCGCCCTGCGCGACAGGGGCATCCACTTCGTCGGCACCGGCGTCTCCGGCGGCGAGGAGGGCGCGCTGCTCGGCCCCGCGATCATGCCCGGCGGCTCCGCGGAGTCCTACGAGAGCCTCGGCCCGATCCTGGAGGCCATCGCCGCCAAGGCCCCCGACGGCACGCCGTGCTGCACGAGGCTCGGCCCCGACGGCGCCGGGCACTTCGTCAAGATGGTGCACAACGGCATCGAGTACTCCGACATGCAGCTCATCGGCGAGGCCTACGACCTGCTGCGCCGCGGCCTGGGCATCGAGCCCTCGGAGCTCGCGAAGATCTTCGCCGAGTGGAACTCGGGCGACCTCGACTCCTACCTCATCGAAGTCACCGCCGAAGTCCTCGGGCACACCGACGCGGCCACCGGCAAGCCCCTGGTCGACGTCATCCTCGACCAGGCCGGGCAGAAGGGCACCGGGCGCTGGACCGTGCAGAACGCCCTCGACCTCGGCGTCCCGGTCACCGGCATCGCCGAGGCCACGTTCGCGCGGGCCCTCTCCAGCGGCGCCAAGCAGCGCGAAGGCGCCGTCGGCGTCCTGACCGGCCCGGACGGGAAGATCGACCTGCCCGAGAGCTTCGTCGACGACGTCCGCCAGGCGCTGTACGCCTCGAAGATCGTCGCCTACGCCCAGGGCTTCGACCAGATCGCCGCCGCCAGCGAGGAGTACGGCTGGGACATCGAGCTCGGCTCGTGCGCGGCGCTGTGGCGGGCCGGGTGCATCATCCGGGCGCGCTTCCTGGACAAGATCACCGCCGCGTGGCGCGAGAACCCCGAGCTGCCGACCCTACTGGCCGCCCCCGAGTTCACCCGGATCGTGACCGAGGCGCAGGACGCGTGGCGCCGCGTCGTCGCCGCCGCGGTGCAGGCCGGCATCCCGACGCCGGGCTTCTCGGCGGCGCTGGCCTACTACGACGGCCTGCGCTCCAAGCGCCTCCCGGCGGCCCTGATCCAGGGCCAGCGGGACTTCTTCGGCGCCCACACCTACAAGCGCGTCGACCGCGAGGGCGTCTTCCACACCGACTGGTCCGGCGACCGCACCGAAGGCGAAGTCTGAGCGAACGCCACGGGAGGCGCGGGCTCCGGCCCGCGCCTCCCGCTCCGTTTCAGCGGCCGGCCGAACGCATAAGGCGACCGCCCGGCACAACTCGCGGCGGTCCCGTTCGGGCAGACCGGCCTGGAGACGATGCGCCCGAATCATCGAATCGGCCACCTCGCAGACGCGGGCGATCTCCACATCAGCCGGCGAAACGCGCGCAAGACCGTGTTCGTGCAGCCATACCGCCACCTCGGCCCACGAATACAGGCTGACTCTCGCCCGGGGGATCCGAGGTGCCGGAAATCCGCCTGGGCCGCGCCGCCCCACCGCCCAGTGATCCGCAGACGCGAAACTCCTGCCAGTGCGTTCGGCGATCTCCTTCAGGGTGACCAGGTCTTCGGTGACGCCGGTGAGTTCGACACCGGCGCCGCGCCCCTGGGCGATGGCCGATGCCACCGCTGTGACGGCCGAAGCGGCCTCCCGGTCGAACATCGCGGTCCCTTCACCACCGGCCTCCGGATCGAACGAGACCACGGCGTCGTCCCAACCGGCTTCGTACAAGGCATCTATGACCTCGTGCCCGGCCGGAGCCGAGAACCGCAGCTCGAAAGCGTAGACGGTCATGAGCTCAGCCTCCTTACTCATCCTCCGATGCGAAGCCATGCGGACATTGGTCGGCAAGGCGCCGAAGACGCCTTGCGTGGCCTTCGGCCGACCTCGGTGTCGACCATATGGACGTCGGTGGACGACAGCCGTCGCGCCCTCCCGGGCAGTACGCACGCCCCCATGCGTGCCCGTCCGCCTTCTCGATGAACCAGCCCGCCGCCTCCAAGTACTCGATTGCCGCCCGGATGTCCTTATTGGGGCGCTTCGGCATGTAGAGATAATACTACAACACTACGCTGGGGAATCACTCGACTTCAAGCGGCGCCGGTCTCGGTCTCGATGCTCATTCGGCGGCTTCGCTTCGGCGGCCGGTGGGGTCGAGTTCGACCGGTTCGGCGGGGATGTCGCCACTGACGAGCCGCTTGACCAGGCCGAGCAGGCCGTCGATGCGGTCGAGGCCCTCGGTCGCGGCGAAGTCGTCGACGGCGACCCACTGGAACTCGAGGTCCTGCTCGTAGGCGTCGCCGCCGCAGTTGCGCGGCTCGAAGCGTTCGGCGCGGGTGAAGAAGAAGTGGTTCTGCTGGGTCCACGGGCGGTCCTCGCGCCGACCGCGGTAGAGCTGGCGGGCGACCGGGCCGATGAGCTCGGCGGGGGCGACGCGCAGGCCGGTCTCCTCGAACAGCTCGCGGGCGGCGGCCTCGGCCATCGACTCGCCGGGGTCGATGCCGCCGCCGGGCAGGAGCCAGCCCGCGGGCCGCTCGGCCGTCGCGGACCGGCCGATGAACAGGACGTGGTCCTGCTCGTCGATCACGATCCCCCGGGCCCCGCGCCGGTCGATTCGCTGTGTCGGTTCGGTCACGCTCATCGCTCGAGTATCCCGGGACGCTCGGTCGCCGTCCACCCCCTATTCCCGTCCCAGCACCAAGCGCCCCATTCGAGTTCAACGGGCACAACGGGAACCGTCCCCGCGTTGAGTGCTTTGAGGAGGCCGGAGACCCCGGCGGGGAAGACGAGGCGGTCGACGGCCTCGAGCTGTTCGGCGGTGAGCCAGCGGGCCTCGGCGAACTCCCGCCGCTCGACCTCCTCGAGCCCGTCGCGCACGGGTTCGAAGTGCGGGACGCGGCGGTAGAAGTACGACTCGTCGTTGTGCATCGGCGTGTCGGGCGCATCCGACCAGATGCCGGCCGCGCGGGCGACGACCGGCCCGAGCTCGGCCGGGTCGAGGGCCAGCCCGGTCTCCTCCAGCACCTCGCGGGCGGCGGCCTCGGCCAGGGACTCGCCCTCCTCGACACCGCCGCCGACGGTCACGTAGTACTCCACGCCCGGGGCGACGAAGCCGTTGCTGTAGAACAGCAGCAGCCGGTCGTCCTCGTCGACGAGGAGCACCCGCGCGCAGCGGCGCCTGACGATGTGGGGCTCTGGTGCGGCGTTCACCGTTCGAGTATCCGCGCGGCGGCCCCCGGCGGCTACCGCGAGCTCTGGTCGACCCAGGGCAGTTCGATCGGGCCGGTCACGTCCTCGCCGGAGATGAGCCGCTTGAGGACGCCGGCCAGGCCGATCGGGAAGACGTAGGCGTCGGTCGACCGCAGGTCCTCCATGCTGAGCCACTCGTAGCGGCTGATCTCCTTCTCCTCGCCGGCCTCCAGGCCGTCGAGGCTCACCTCGAAGTGGCTCGTGCGCAGGAAGAAGAAGTTGTCGTCGGAGTAGAAGCGCACCCCGTCGTGGGTGGTCCAGGCGCCCTCGGTGTGGGCCACCAGCGGCCCGAGCTCCTCCGGAGTGACACGCAGGCCGGTCTCCTCGAGCACCTCGCGGGCGGCGGCCTCGGCCAGGGACTCGCCCTCGTCGACGGCGCCGCCGACGGTGAAGTAGTAGTCGGCGTCCTGCCGGACCAGCCCCCCGCCGAAGAACAGCAGCGCCCGGTCGTCCTCGTCGACGATGAGGACCCGTGCGGCACGACGGTAGATGAGACCGTGAGGGATTCGCGTCATGCGCTAAGCCTAGCCGGATACCGAAGGAGCCCAACCCGAGTGGAGGCCGATGCCACAGCGCCTACACCTCCAGTTCGCGGATCTTCGCGTGCACCTGGGCGGCGCGGAACTCGCGCACCTCCGTGAAGATCGCGTGCGCGCGCCGCCAGGTCTCGCGCGCCGACGCCGGATCGCCCATCGCCCGGTACAGGTCGCCGAGGTGGTCTGACACCTCGGCCTCGTTGTAGCGGAACCCGATCCGCCGACTCAAGTCGATCGCCCGCTGGTAGTAGGCGACGGCCTCGGCGTTCCGGCCCTGCCGGTGCAGGACGAATCCGATGGTGTCGAGGACCGCCGACTGCGCGCTGTGCGCCCCGATCGCCTCGCTCAGCGCCAGCGACTTGCGGCAGTGCTCCAGGGCCTCGTCGAGCCTGCCCAGTTTGGCTTGGAGCCATCCGATGCCGTTGAGCGTGTTGGCCTGGCCGTTGTCGTCGCCGGCCTCCAGGTACAGCCGATAGGCCTCCCGGCAGTGATCCAGGGCCTCCTCGAAACGCCGGCTCTCGTTGAACACGACCGCGAACTGGTGGTTGACCCGGGCCAGCGGCTTCCGGTCGCGTTCGGGGTCGCACAGCGCCCGCGCCCGCCGCAGATGCCGCTCGGCCTCCTCGAACGCGGCGCACGAGAACAGGAACATCGCCGTGTACACGTGCGCGGTGCACTCGTGGGCGCGGTCGCCGAGCCGCCGCGCGGCGCGGAGCGCGCACTGCTGCGTCGCCACACCGACATCCCAATTGCCGTTCCTGTGCAGCATCCCGGCGATCGCCCAGGCCAACGCCGTCGTGTACCGGTCCGAACCGGTGTCCTCGGCGCACTGCACCATGTTGCCGAGCACCGGCAGCTCCCGCAGCACCCAGGCCATCGCGGCCTCGGACTCCTCGAACGGCTCGGCGACGACGCCGGGCTCGGCGGTGGGCATCGGCAGCGGCTCGCGGAAGCGGTCGACGGTCTTCGAGGCGCGGTACGCCGAATCCGTGTAATGGCCGAACATGCGCCGCCTCGCCGCGGCGCGCTCCGACTCGTCCTCGCCCGCCGCCATCTCCCGCGCGTAGGCGGCCAGCAGATCGTGGGCGGCGTACCGGTCGGGCTGGTGCTCGGTGAGCAGGTGGACGCCGGTCAGCTCCCGCAGCAGCGCCCGTGCCCGCCGCAGCGGCACCCCCGCCAGGCTCGCGGCCGCGGCCGCCGAGAAGTCCGGGCCCGGGTGCAGGCCCGTCAGCGCGAACAGGCGGGCCGCGTCCGGGCTCAACGCGTCGTAGGACCAGGAGAACACCGCCCGGACGTCGCCGAGCGCGTCGTCGCTCGCCAGAGCGTCCAAAGCGCTGTCGGCCGCGCTCAGCCGCTCGGCGAGCACGCTCAAGGGGAACCGCGTCTCGGTCGCCGCCCGAGCCGCGACGACCGCCAGCGCCAGCGCCAGGCCCGCGCACGAGCCCAGGATGCGGTCGACGGCCTCGGGCTCGGCGGCGGCGCGCGCCTCCCCGAGCCTGAGGCCGAGCAGCGCCCGCGCCTCGGCTCGCTCGAACACCTCGAGCCGGATTTGCCGCGCGCCGTGCCGGGCGGCCAGGCCGGGCATGAGCCTGCGGCTGGTCACCAGCACCGCGCAGTTCGGCGCCCCCGGCAGCAGCGGACGCACCTGCTCGGCGTCGCGCGCGTTGTCGAGCACCACCAGGACGCGCCGGTCGGCCACCAGGCTCCGGTACAAATCGGCCCGCGCCTCCAGGCCGCGGGGCAGCGACGAGGCGCTGACCCCGAGCGCGGTCAGGAATCCGCTCAGCGCCTCGGCCGGGGCGAGCGCGGCCCCGCTCGGGTGGAACCCGCGGAGGTCCACATAGAGCTGGCCGTCGGGGAAGCGGTCCCTGACCCGGTGGGACCATTCGACCGCGAGCGAGGTCTTGCCGACCCCGCCGGGACCGGAGACCACGGCGATCCGCAGCGCCTCGGATTCCGCGTCGAGCAGGTCGTCCAGCTCCTTCAGCGCGGCGCCGCGGCCGCAGAAGCCGCCGAGCGCGGCGGGCAGCTGCGCGGGGACGGCCGCCGTCCAGGAGGGCGGCGGGGCCGCCGCCTCGGACCGGGCCTCCAGGACGCGGCGCTGCGCCTCCCGCAGTTCGGTGTCCGGGTCGAGCCCGAGCTCCTCGACCAGGCGGGCGCGGACCTCGGCGTACACCTCGAGCGCTTCGGCGGCGCGGCCCTGTCCGCGCAGGGCGTGCATGAGCTGGGCGGCCGCCCGCTGGCGGTACCGGTCGGCGCCGAGCAGCTCGCCGGCTCTGAGCACGACCGATTCGTTGCGCCCCAAAGCGAGTTCGGCATCGTTGAGGACTTCGAGCACGTCGAGGCGCTCGCGCTCCAAGCGGGCCGCCGCGGCCTCGATCCGGTCGCCGCGCAGGTCGGCGAGGGCCGCTCCGCGCCACAGCTCGAGCGCCGCCCGCAGCAGCTCCACGGCGGCGGCCGGGTCGCCCGAGCGCATCGCCTCGCGGGCGCGGGCGGTGTCGCGTTCGAAGCGGGCCAGGTCGATCTCCTCGGAGCGCAGCCGGTATCCCAGGCCGGAGCGCTCGATCGGGTCGCCGCCGTTCGCGGCGAGCAGCCGCCGCAGCGCCGCGAGCGTGTTCTGCACCTGCCGCAGCGCGGTCGACGGCGGCTCGCCGTCCCACAGGACGTCCACGAAGCGGTGCGCGGGCAGCCATCGCCCGGATTCGAGCAGCAGCTGCGCCAGCGCTTTGGCCTTCATGCCCGTCACGGGGACGCGCCCGTCCCCGTGCGTCACCTCGAGCGAGCCGAGTACCCGAAACCGCATCGTCCTCCTTGGAGCGCACCGACATCCCTGCTCATCGTATCGACGCAGGCCAAGCCCTCATTGTTCGCCTCGATGCGCGTGCCGATTCGATGCGGTTCCCGTGCCTTCGCGCGGAATGCTCGGCGGACGCCCGGTGACGGCGGACCGGCCGCCGACCCCTGAAGGAGTGAGCCATGTCCGAAGACGGATTCGCGATCGACACCGGCCCCGTGCGAGAGGCGTGCGAACGGCTGGGATCACTGAGCCCGGACTTCGAGGAGGTCTTCCGGTACGCCGCCGAAGCCGACCCCGAGTCTTGGATGTGGGGTGCGCCGGGTGCGGCGTTCGCCATGCAGTACGAGGTCACCGCGAACTCGCTGCGCGTCCTGATGGGCATGCTCGCCCCGGCCGTCGAGGGCGTGGCCGTCCGGATCGGACGCGCCTGCGACGACTACGGCGACACCGACGACCGCGCGGCGGGGGAGATCGAGGACCGCGGCGAGGGAGCCGACGGTGTCCGATGAAGGCATAGTGGACCTGTCCGACGCTCCCCGGCACACCGGCCCGGGGGAGGACACCGGGGATGCGACCTCCGGCTCGGCCTCCGACGCGCTCATGTCGGCCTACGGCAAGACGCCTCCCGCGGCGCTGGTCAACAACGTCATGGCCGTCTGCGACGAGACCGCCTCGCTGGTGGGCAAGCTGTTCGACGGGGAACTCGTCCTGGACGACCTGCTCGCGCACGCGCAGCAGCTCACGGGCCTGCTCAGCGCGGGCATCGAGATCGCGGACATGGCCGTCTCGACGATCCCCTTCCCGCCGGACCCGGCGTACTGGCTGGGCCTGATCGCGAAGACCGGACTCGACGCCATCGTCTCCCTGTTCCAGCCGCTGGAGGACATCATCGGCATGTTCTCCGGCAACCCGGACCGCATCGGCGTCTCCGGGCAGATGTGGGGCACCGCCTCTGAGGCGCTGGTGGACCTCGCCGAGCACATCGGGAAGGTCACCATCGAGGGCATCCTGCCCTCCTGGTCCGGCGGGGCGGCGGCTTCGGCGGCGCTGCGCCTGGGCGAGTTCCAGCAGGCCGTCCACACCGTGGCCGTCGTCTGCGACCTCGTCAAGACGACGATGAAGCACACCGCCGCGCTCGCCGAGGCGCTGATGAACTTCTCGATACAGAACCTGGCCGACATCGTCAGCTCGTTCATCGGCGTCATATGGTCGACCGTCGACCCCCTCAGCCTCCCCGGCGCCATCGCCGCGCTGGGCCTCAGGATCTGCAAGACCGTGTGCCTCCTGGTCGACCTCGCCATCAGGGCCGCCCGCGTCTTCCTGGCGCTGGCGGAGGCCGGCGCCGCGATTCAGTCCACATTCGAGAGTGCCCTGCCGCTGCTGACGCGGATGTCCGAAGCCCCGAACTGAGGCCGCGCCGCGTCTTGCGAGCGGGCCCGGCGGCGTCCGCGTTTCCGCCCCGTCGCCCGCGTCCGGTGCGAAGCTGAACGGGAACGACTCCGAACCGACGAAAGGAGCTCCGATGGCAGCGGACGGCAAGCGGGCCACCGAGCCCGAGCAGGTGACGCGGCTGATCGCCGAGCGCTTGAACGCGGGCGACGTGGACGGGATAGCCGAACTGTACGAAACCGACGCGGTCCTGGCCTACCCGCCGGACGACCCCACCTCCGGCGTCGAGTCGATCAAGGCGATCTATCGGGCGATGGCCGAGCAGAACGTCCGGTTCGCCACCGACGAGGAGCAGCTGCCGACGGTCCGCTTCGAGGACCTGGCGCTGGCCTCGACGACCGCCGCCGACGGCACCGGCATGCGCGTCCAGGTGCTGCGCAAGCAATCCGACGGCACCTGGAAGCGCATCATCGACCGCCCGGAGGTGAGGTAGCGGCACGGCAGCGGCGGTCGCGAAAGAATTCTCGAAGAACATCCGCGGCGGTCGTCGAAATCGCGTCGCACCGATCGACCTAGAGGCAGAAGCACGAAACACAACGCCTCGACAAGGACGTGATCGCAATGACCGCTCAGACCTACACCTCAGTCACCTCCCCCGCCGCCTCCACCGCGAAGGGCCGCCGCCGCGGCCTGAACATCACCGTCTGGGTCGCCCAGGCGCTCTTCGCGGCCTTCTTCGTCTTCGCCTCGGTGCCGAAGATCCTCGGCGACGACGCCAACGTCGCCTCGTTCGAGCAGATCGGGGCGGGCCAGTGGTTCCGCGTCGTCACCGGCCTGGTCGAGCTGGCCGGGGCGATCGGCCTGGTCGTGCCGAGGCTGTCGAGCCTGGCCGCCGCCGGCCTGGCGATCGTGATGCTCTGCGCCACCTGGGTCAACCAGGTCCCGCTGGACATGCCGCTGTGGGCGGGCGTCAACACGATCGTGTTCGCCGCCGCCTTCGCCGCCATCGCCTGGTACCGCCGCGACCAGAACCGGCGGCTGCTCGAGCTGATCGGCCGCTGAACACCGCTCGGCCACTGCACATCGTCAGCAACCGAACCATGTCGAAGCGCCGGTCGGGACCATCCCGCCCGGCGCTCGGCCGTGCCCGGCGCGAGCGTGCGGATCCCGTGCCGTTTCCGTGCAACGGCGGCCGAGGCTTCTAGGGCCTGTCTTGTGAATCAGGGCGAGGCGGTATCCGAGTCTATTTGTTCGCTCGCAAGGCGGAGGGGCGCCCAGATCCCGGTGTTGGATCTGGGCGCCCCGACAACGCAGCGAGCGGGCGAATAGGCCGGATAACGCCCGGTCTGATTCACAAGACAGGCCCTAAACGCTGTGGCCCCGGTGGGCCCCGCTCCGCGAAAGGAAGCCCTGTTGCAGTACCCGATGGATCCCCCCGGCGGCGGGGCGAACCCCGGCGCGCCCGCGCCGGGCTCGTACCGGCCGCAACCGCTTCCGCCCGGCCCCGTCCCCGGCGGCTTCCCGCCGCCCGCGCGGCCGGGCCGACCGCGGTGGCCGCTGGCGGCGGCCGCGCTCGCGGCGGGCGTGGCCCTCGGCGTCCTCGGCACGGTGCTCGTCACGGGCGTGCTCGGCGAGGACGAGCAGGGCGCGGTGACCGCGCCCGGCACCGAGTCCGCGACGGCCGAGGCCGGACCGACGACGGCGGCAGCGGAGACATCGGAGCCGGAGGAGACGGCGGCAGCCGAGACGGCCGCCTACACCTCGCTCGAGAACGTCTGCGCCGTGATCGAGCCGATCGCCGCCGAATACATGACGGTCGACTCCGAGGGCACCGTGCCGGAGCGGACCGGCGACGACTCCGGATGCGAGATGGTCGGCGAGTTCACCGACGCCTTCGAGCGCCCCGGCATCTACGTCACCCAGAGCGTCTTCCCCGACGACCCGGCGGGCGGGGTCGCCGAGCTGGAGTTCCAGACCACCGTCATCGGCGGCGGCTGCGAGGTCACCGAGGACGCCGCCGCCGATATCTGGGAGCGCTCGGTGTACTTCACCGGCGCGGAGGACTGCGTCATCCTCGGGCACACGCACCGCCTGCTGGCGGCCTCGGGGAACATGTACCTCTCCGTGGAGATCTGGTTCGGCGGCTCGGACGCCTCGACCGGGGACGAGTTCAAGGTCCTCACGGCGATGGCCGCGGCGATCGAGGCGGAGGCCGCCGTCTGAGGCGGCCCCGCGGCCCGGTCAGAACAGGTCGTTCGCGAGGCTGACGATCGTCACGTCCATCGACGAGTTCGCCGGGAAGCGCATCTCCGAAGGCGGTACCTTCGCGGCGACCAGGTGCGATCCCAGCGCGGCCACCATCGCGCCGTTGTCGGTGCACAGGCGCGGCCTCGGGTAGCGCAGGTTGATCCCGGCCTTCTCGGCGCGTTCGACCGCGAGCGAGCGCAGCCGCGAGTTCGCCGCGACGCCGCCGCCCAGCAGCAGCGTCTCGACGCCGTGCTCCTTGGCGGCGAGGATCGCCTTGCGGGTCAGCACGTCGCACACCGCCTCCTGGAACGCCGCGGACACGTCGTTCACCGGGACGGTGCGGCCCTCGGCCCGCTGCGCCTCGATCCAGCGGGCGACGGCGGTCTTGAGCCCGGAGAAGGAGAAGTCGTAGCGGTGGCGCTCCATGTCCTTCGCCGCGCTCAGGCCGCGCGGGAACTCGACGTAGGCGCGGTCGCCGTCGCGGGCGGCCTTGTCGATGTGGGGCCCGCCGGGGAAGGGCAGGCCGAGCAGGCGCGCGACCTTGTCGAAGGCCTCGCCCGCGGCGTCGTCGATGCTCGCGCCGAGCTGGGTGACCTCCCCGGCCAGGTCCTCGACCATCATGATCGTCGAATGCCCGCCGGAGACGAGCAGGCCGATCGCGGGCTCGGGGATCGGCCCGTTCTCGAGCGTGTCGACGGCGATGTGGGCGCTCAAGTGGTTGACGCCGTACAGCGGCACGCCGGTGGCCAGCGAGTACGCCTTCGCGGCGCCGACGCCGACCATGAGCGCCCCGGCCAGCCCGGGCCCGGCGGTGACGGCGATGCCGTCGAGGTCGGCCAGGGTCACCCCGGCCTCGTCGAGTGCCCGCTGCACGGTGGGGACCATGGCCTCCAGGTGCGCGCGGGAGGCCACTTCGGGGACGACGCCGCCGAATCTGGCCTGCTCCTCGACCGAGGAGGCTATGGCGTCGGCCAGCAGCTCGGTGCCGCGCACGATGCCGACCCCCGTCTCGTCGCACGAGGTCTCGATGCCCATCACGATCGGTTCGCTGTTCACAGATCCATCCTCATCACCGCGGCGTCGGTGCCGGTGAACTGGTAGTAGTTCTTGCGCACGCCGATGCCGTAGAAGCCGTAACGGTCGTAGAGCCGCTGGGCCGGCTCGTTGTCGACGGCGACCTCCAGGAACACCGCCTTCGCGCCGGCCGCGCGGGCGCGGGCGACGATGTCGTCCATGAGCATCGTCGCGACGCCTCGCCGCCGCCGCTCCGGGTCGACGGCGATGTTGTTGATCCAGGCCTCGTGCCCGCCCAGGGCCACCCCGGCGTAGCCTACGACGCGGTCGGCGTCGAACACCGCCCGGTAATCGTGCCCGGCCGCCAGCTCGGTCCACAGCAGACCTTCGCTCCACGCCTCGGGCCCGAAGACCACCCGCTCCATGCGCGCCACGGCCGTCAGATGCCACCAGCGCAGCCGGCCCATGCGCAACTCGCCGTCCATCATCCCAGCTTTACCACGGACCGGGGCCGCGCGTCCCCCGGCTCAGGCACGGGCGGGCTTCGCGTCGGGGCGGCGCAGGTACAGCGGCGTGAGCTTCTCGCTCGGCTCGCCGCCGCGGATGCGCGGCCCGGCCAGTTCGACGAGTTTCACCAGGTCCGGGTAGGCCGCCTCCGGTTCGGCCGGCATCGCCAGCTCCTGGGCGTACTTGCCGGCGCCCTCGCCGATCGCGTAGTCGACGTCGAGGTCGGGCAGCTCGGCGGGCTTGCCCACCTGCGGCTCGCCTTGGCGCTCGCCGCTGTGGTAGACGGCCCAGTAGATCTCCTTGCGGCGCGCGTCGGTCGCCACGAGCGCCCGGCCGCGGGTGTTCCCGCCGATCCCGTCGAGCGAGCAGACGCCGTAGACGGGGACGCCGAGCCCGTCGGCGAAGGCGGCGGCGGTGACCATGCCCACGCGCAGCCCGGTGAACGGGCCGGGCCCGATCCCGGCGACGACGGCGGCGATCTCGCTCTTCGAGCGCCCGGACTCGGCCAGGCACTCCTCGATGAAGGGGGCGAGCCGCTCGACGTGGCCCCTGCTGTCGATCTCGCGGCGGAAGGCGCCGAGGAACAGCTCGTCGCCGTCGACCTCGACGAGCGCGGCCTGGACGGCGCTGGTGGCGGTGTCGACCGCGAGGACTAGCATGCGGCCGCACCGACCGGGGCGTCGAAGGCTTCGAGGCGGGCGGTCCAGTCGCCGCCGCGGCCGTGGAGGACGAGCTCGCGGGTCTCGTCGGCGGCGCGGTCGATGGCGATCTCGAGGTGGGACTCGGCGAGGCGCTCGGCGAGTCCGGCGCCCCACTCGACGACGGTCACGGAGGTGGCGACGTCGGTGTCGAGGTCGAGGTCGTCGAGTTCGTCGAGGCTTTCGAGCCGGTAGGCGTCGACGTGGACGAGCGGCAGGCCCGCCTCTCCGGCGCGGTGGGTGCGGGCGATGACGAAGGTGGGGCTGGTGATGCGGCCGTCGACGCCGAGGCCGGCACCGATGCCCTGGGTGAGGGCGGTCTTCCCGGCGCCGAGGGGGCCGGTGAGGATCACGAGGTCGCCCGCGCGCAGCAGCCCTGCGAGGCGTTTCCCGAATTCGTGGGTGTCTTCGGCCGTCGGCATGCTCAGCCTCACGATGTCACTCCTCTGTATGCGTATGGGTTCCGCGTTCGGCATGACGGGAGAACGGGGACCAGCTCCGCCTCGGCGACGGGTGCGATCCGTCTCTGGCGCGCCTCGGACGCGCGCGGTTCGCCCCGCCGAGCCCGGTGGCGCCGGCCTGGTCCGTCTCGGCCTCACGGCCTCTTGCCGCATCGACCGAGACCATGATTTTGTCGATCATCTCCAACAACAGTTGTGAGATCTCACCAGGATACTCGAGCTGTGGCGAGTGGGCCGCTTCGGCTATGACCACGAATCGGGATCCGGGGATCGCGTCGGCGAGCCGCCGCGAATGCTGCGGCGGCGTCAAGAGGTCGCTGTCGCCCACGACGACGAGCACCGGGATGCCCGCGAACCGCGGCAGCGCCGCCGTCTCGTCGTGGTCGAGGATAGCGCGCACGTAGCCCACGACGCTCTGCACGGGCGTGTGGCGGTTCATGCGTTCGACCAGGCTGATCAGGGAATGGGGCGGGTCGGCGTGCGCGAAGGCGTTGCGGCGGGTGACGAGGTAGCCGATGTCGCCCGACAGCAGCCGGGCCCGGTCGATGAGCTGCGGCGTCCAGCCGGTGATCTGCTGGAGCGTCGGCAGGACGGTGCGCCGCACCCGCCGCAGCGCCCGCATCGGCTTGGTCTCGACGGTGTCGAGCCCGGCGGGGCTGGTCGACAGGAACGCGACGCCCTTGACGCGGTCGGCGAAGAAGTCGGGGCGGCGGCGGGCGAGGGCCTGGACGGTCATGCCGCCCATGGAGTGCCCGACGAGCAGGAGCGGGCCGCGGGGGGCGACGGCCGCGATGATGTCGTGCATGGTCTCGGCGAGCTCGTCGATGGAGTACTCGGTGCGCGGCAGCGGCCCCGAGCGGCCGTGCCCCGGCTGGTCGTAGAACACCGCCCGCAGCGAGGCCCCCGCTGAGGCGGCCGCGGCGATCGCCTTGCGCTGGAAGTAGAACGTGGAGGAGTCCTGGAGGTAGCCGTGGGCGAACAGCACGGTCAGCCCGGCGTCCTCGGCGCCGACGGTCTCGACGTGGACCGGGACGCCGTCGTGGTTGACGACCGTGCGCACGGAGTTCGTCGGCGGCAGCTCGAAGGGCTCGCTCGCGTACGGGTCCTTCGACGAGGCGCGGGTGCGCCGGGCGATGTAGCGGGGCAGGCCGATGGCGATCGCCGCCCCGGCGGCTATGCCGCCGGCCACGGCGAGGCCCCGCAGCCCGGGCCGACGGCTCACTCGACGCCCCGGTTCCAGTAGCGCGGGACGCGGGCGCCGATCCCGGTGAGGATCTCGTTGGGGATGGTCCCGGCCCAGGCCGACCAGTCGTCGGCGTCCGGGTGGTGCTCGCCGGCGCCGATGAGGACCACCGGCTCGCCGGGCGCCACGGCGTCGTCGCCGAGGTCGACCACGAACTGGTCCATGCAGATCCGGCCCAGGACCGGGCGGCGGCGCCCGGCCAGGTAGACCTCGGCGCGGCCGGAGGCGGCTCGCGGGACGCCGTCGGCGTAGCCGAGCGGCACCAGCGCCACGTTCGAGTCGCGCTCCAGATGGCGGGTGTGGCCGTAGGAGATGCCGGTGCCGGCCGGGAGGCGCTTGACGGCGGCGACACTGCTGCGCAGCTCCATCACCGGCTTCAGGTCGACCGGGATCCGCGGCACCGGGTTGTAGCCGTAGAGGGCGATGCCGGGCCGCACGAGGTCGTAGTGGGTCTCGGGGTCGGCGATGAGCGCGGCCGAGTTGGCGAGGTGCCGCACCTCCGGTTCGAGGCCCGCGGCGCCGAGCGCGGCGAGGAAGCGCTCGAAGGCGGCCTTCTGCATCCCGTTCGCGGGGTGGCCGATCTCGTCGGCGCAGGCGAGGTGGCTCCAGGCGCCGACGACGTCGATCGCCCCGGCGGCCCGGTGCTTCGCGGCGGCCTCGGCGAAGGCCTCCCATTCGTGTTCGGCGACGCCGCCGCGGGAGATCCCGGTGTCGCCTTTGAGGTGGACGCGGGCGGGGGTGCCGGCGCGCTCGGCCGCGGCGGCGACGGCCGCGAGGCCCGCGAGCGAGGAGATCCCGAGCTCGGCTCCGGCCTCGATCGTCTCGGCCAGGCCCGGCTGCTCGGGCGTGTAGAGGAAGGCCATCACCGGCGTCTCGGCCAGGTCCGCCAGGCGCCGCAGCCGCCAGGCCTCGCGGAGGCTCGCAACGCCGAGGCGCGCGGCCCCGGCCTCTGCGCAGACGCGCGCGGCCGGGACCGCGCCGTGGCCGTAGGCGTCGGCCTTGACCATCGCCATCAGCGGTGCTTCGGTGAGCGCGGCCAGCGCCTCGACGTTGTGGGCGAGACGCCGCCAGTCCATGCTCGCCTTGGCCATACCCGACATGTCGCCGAAAACCGGTTCGGACACGATCCGATAGTTGTCAATCGCCACACATCAAGATTACGTGCCCGAACGGCGAGCCACATCCGGGCACGCTGAGCCCGAAGCGGCATCTCAAGCGAACCCGCAGCTCACCGCCCCCGCCCCGAGGAGTGACGGCGGTCGCGCCGCCCGGGGCGTGGCCGAAAGGTCGTCGTGACTCGATGCGGCGGGGGTGCGGCGATGGAAGCGAACGCAGCGGACCGGGCGGGGCACGAGTCCGGGGCCGCAACGCCGCAGACGTAGCAGTCGCGCCAGACCAAAACGCCAACGTTTCCCCAGATCACCACCACTGGGTGAGCGGGTCGGACCCTGACGGCTCGTCAGTCAGAACCGTCATAACGCGCGAGAATCAGCGGGAGCACTTCCGGCATGTAGACTTCGCTCATCCATGTCTGGAAATGTTCGGCGCTTATCGCGCAGTCGGCCGCACCGGGCTCCTCAAGGCCGTGCTCGCACACGTTGTCGGAAGATGAATAGAACCGCGTGACCGTGCCAAGGACGATGGCATCGTATTGGCCTACTCCATGAACCTCGTCATACTCGGTGGAGTCGGTGCCGGCTCTGATCATTCCAAGATGCCATGGGTCATCGAAATATTCGTCGACGATGTTCTCGTGGGGCAGACCCATCCGATAAGACTGACCACCTTCGCCATCGAGGCCTTCGTACTCGGGATCGGTCATCGAATGAAACTCATCGACCGCTTCCTCTGCTGTCGTGAACGTCTCGAGGAATATATTGAACTGCAGCGAGTTGCGGCCGTCCTGAGAGATGGACAACCCGCATCCCAAGGCATCATCGAATTCTTCCGACTCGTCAACGGCATAGGAATTGACGCCGAAGTCTCGCTCGACGACCGTGAGGCCGAGGGTGCCGCACAGGTCATCCCATTCAGCGGCGCGCTCGGGACTCTCGATCACCGGATCGCTGGTCCCCGTACTCGTCCCGTCCTCGTCTACCTCGGGAGAGCCGGACGTGCAGGACGCCCCCAGCAGCAACGGGATGAGCCCTGTGTAAACCCATCGGTTCAGCCTGTGGCCCATCTATCCGTCAGTCCTTCGCGCCCGGCGCTATCGAGCACAGATCCTGAGCGCTCCAGTCGGAAAGCGCCGTTCCCAATTCCGAGGCGATCGATGCTCTCTCATCTTCAAGTGTCGCCAGGTAACCGGCGGGCGCGCATCGAAGCCATTCTCCGATCTGGGTGTCGATGTCCGGTGGAGGCGGAATCGTCACCGTCTTGAGAATCTTGGAGATAAGCCTCGATATCATCCCTGATGCTCCACCCTGTGTCGCCCCGTCGCTGTGGACTTCGATGGTGAAATCGGCAAGCGCGACCGCGTCGCCCAGATATGGGACCCGATTCACCAGAAACGTTCCGACAAGCCGAGCGAACGCATCTTTGGACACGGCGCTGTTCTGCAGCTCAGCGAGTACTTCGTATGCCCCGACCAAAGTATTGTACGCGGTACAGAGTGCCATGGCCTGTGCACTCGCCTCCGCGCTGGCGGCGCTGATCAAATCGGCGAGCATTCTCCGCTGAAGGCCCGTGGCGCCCCGCAGGCGCGAGCCGAACGTCTCGAAGCAACTGTCAGCGTCATCGCCTTTCCATGTTTCGAACAGTTCTTCAACCTGTGCGAACTCGTTGTTCTCATGCTTCTCGATCAGCTCCGTCAGCGAATCGGCTACATGAGTGAGCCTCGATAGGGTACTCTTCGATGCGATGACGTCGCATTCATCCAAAAGGGCCAGAAACTCCTCATGAATCGACGTGATGTCAGAGGATGCCTGCTCTTCCGCAATACTCATGATTTCGCTGTCGACTGAAGTGTCGGCATCATAAGGCAGGAAGAAATTCGTGATCTCGGACCATCGCACCTCCTGGCCCAAGGACTTGTACAGTCCATCCCCATAGTATTCGATCTCTCCTCCCCCGAGGAGTGAGTCGATCTGCTCCTGGGACTTGTTGATGAGAAAGGCGATATCGGGATACCTGTCCGCGCCTTCCTTGCGGCTGTATGCCTCTACGAAAGCCGGCTCCAATCCGTCGATCATGTCCGTGTACTTGTATCTCGGGGGGACGTCGTCCAGCGTGTAGTCTTCACTCATCGGGATCCCTATTCGGTGAGTTGGTCCGCGTAGCGGTTGGATTCATCGATCGGATTGAGGTATTCGCCTTCCGTCTCCGGCCTCTCCGTGTCATTGTAGTGAGTTTCGCTGTCGCTCATCACTTCGTCAAGGTCGACGACAGTCTGGTCCTCATCCGCTTGGTACCCGTCCGCGATCGCGACCAAAGTCTGACCCATGGCGTCAATGCTGATGACCGACTCGTCCATGGCGGTCTTGATGAGCTTGTAGAGTTCATGCCAGGTCTCCCCTGCGGAGTGGTTGCCGAAGAGACCGTCTGAATCGATGCTCACATGGCTGACGCGCGCGGCGACATCCTCGTAGCTCTCGGCGATCGCGGGACAGGCGGTACTGCCGATCTCTCGAATCTCGTCGATGTCATACTCTCTGGACATCAAATCCTCCTTGTTATTGCAATCGGATCCCTTAATCGCCGAAGTGAAGCCGGTATATCTGGAGTCCGCCCCACCCGTAGCGTCCGGTCAATTTGACCGAGGGCGAGCGACAGTCAGTGTGGGGCAGTGGTCTACGGAACAGTCGGGGATCACCGTCGAAACCCTGTCGAGGGTTTCGGTGAGGAGCGTGGAACGGGCATCGGGCCGGTCAGAGAGCACCAACAGGTGTTCCGGATCAAGGACGTGCTGGGCCACGACAGGGCCTCCAGGGGTGACGAATCGGGGGTAATCGATCCTGATCATAACGGGTCGCCGCTACGGGTGGGGTACAGACGAACCCGCTCAGTCACACGACTGTGGACCTAGACGCTTCTGGACGCGAACGTGTGTCGCGCTTGCTCTGTGACAGATCGTTGTGCAACCCTGATGGGACGTGCCAGTGGCACGTCCCATCGACTTAATTCCACATGGGCGGCGGGCCGCCCCTAACAACGCCAATCGCAGTGGCGGCCCGCCTACCTTCACCAGAGAGGAAACCTCCCGTGGTAAGCATCAGCGTACGCCAGAACCAGGCGGCCGCGCCAGACCAAAACGCCATCGTTTCCCCAGCTCACCACTACCGAGTGAGCGGGCCGAACCCTGCCCTCGGATGGGTCGGTGGTTCGGGCTGCCACGACGCCGCCGGGCGGCGGCTGTTCCTGCCGGACGGTTCCCCCGACCCGGACACCCCCGGCGCCTACCGCTACCGGCACGACCCCGACACCTGCGACCCCACAGCGCCCGAGACCGATCCGGCGAATCCGCGCTACGAGCCGCCGCACCTGCGCCACCAGCCCGGCGACCACTGGGAGATCGGCGGGAAACCATACGATGCCGACGGCCCCGGCCCCTACGGCACGCCCGGCTGGTACCAGGACCAGCGCACCGGCCGCCATCGGCGGGGAGAACTGCCCGACCCGCTTCCGGCCGAACAGGACAGACCCAGTCCGAGCCCGCGCGGGCGGCGGCGTCTCGGGACAGAAGCCGATGAGCCGCACCGATTCGACCGGCTCCGTGAGGACGCCTGGGACCGCTGGCTGATCGACTCCACGCCACTGGCCGCCGCGCACCACACGCCTTCGCGCCGACGCTCGGCGATGGCACGTGAAGCCGGGCTCGGGTGGGCATTGTGGATCAGCTTGGCCCGATGGCTGGTCGCCCTGCTCGCCGGTTCGCCGCACCGGCGAGGCGAGCGGCGGAGCCGCTCTCTTTCGCGGGCGGGGTCACTCGTCCGAAGTCGGTCAGAAGACACGGGCACAAGGGACTCCCGGCCGCAGCAGGATCGGCGGCGAAACCGAGCTTGCCGCGCCAGGCGGGGCCCGTCGACCGGGCCGCGGGGGGCCGCCGCCATGGCCCGCGCCGTCGCCGGAGCTCGCCGGGCTCGGGCCGGGGTGGCCGCATGGGCGTAGGACGCACTGCCCCGCATCGGGTCCGCGAGGCCTACCTGCGAGCGCTGGCCGCGCTGCCGATCCCCGAGCGGTCGGCCTGCATGCCCGATCCCGTACAGCTGACCGTCCTCGCCACCGCAACCGTCGCGGGCGGGGACCTGGCCTTCTGCACCTTCACCGCCAGTCCTCGGCTGTGGGTCGGCTTCGAGCAAGATGGCTTGCGACCGTTCTGGTTCCTCACCGGACTGTCCTCCGGTGATCCTGACCTGTGGATCTCGGACTACGCGCATGAAGATTGGATTCGCGAGGGCGACCACACCACGCAGATCAAGACGGCCGCCGTCAGAGTGTGGGAGGACTGCGTTCGGGCCTGCGTCGGTTGACCGTCAGCCACCGGCCCGGCGGTCGTTCGACCGCCGGGCCGGTGGGTGTTTCAGAGCTATGCGAGTTCGGACCGGACGAGGCGGGCGGCCTCGACCATGTTCGCCAAGGCGGGCCGCACCTCCTCGTACCTGCGGGTCTTCAGGCCGCAGTCGGGATTGACCCAGATCCGCCGCGGGTCGACCGCGGCGACCGCGAGCCGCAGCGAGGCGGCCATCTCCTCGACCGAAGGCACCCGCGGCGAGTGGATGTCCCACACGCCCGGCCCCACCCCGCGCCGGTAGTCGGCCCGGTCGAGGTCGGCGAGGACCTCCATCTTCGAACGGGACGCCTCGATCGAGGTCACGTCCGCGTCGAGCTCGGCGATCGCGTCGATGACGTCGCCGAACTCCGAGTAGCACAGGTGCGTGTGGATCGCCGTCTCCGGCTTCACGCCGGACGTGGCGATGCGGAACGCGCGCGTCGCCCACGCGGCGTAGGCCGCCCGGCCGTCGCGGCGCAGCGGCAGCAGCTCGCGCAGCGCGGGCTCGTCGACCTGGATGATCGCCGTCCCGGCCGCCTCCAGGTCGGCCACCTCATCGCGCAGCGCCAGCGCCACCTGCTCGGCGGTGTCGGCCAGCGGCTGGTCGTCGCGGACGAACGACCACGCGAGGATCGTCACCGGCCCGGTGAGCATGCCCTTGACCGGCTTGTCGGTGAGCGACTGCGCGTACGAGGTCCACTCGACGGTCATCGGCCCGGTCCGGACGACGTCGGCGTAGAGGATCGGCGGGCGCACGCACCGCGAGCCGTACGACTGGACCCATCCGGCGGCGGTGGTCGCGAAGCCGGTGAGCTGCTCGGCGAAGTACTGCACCATGTCGTTGCGCTCGGGCTCGCCGTGGACGAGGACGTCGACGCCGAGCTTCTCCTGCTCGGCGATGACGGCGGCGACCTCGGCCTTCATGCGGGCGTGGTAGTCCGCGTCGATCATCAGGCCCCTCCGGTGGGCGGCGCGGGCCCTGCGGAGCTCGGCGGTCTGCGGGAAGGAGCCGATGGTGGTGGTCGGCAGGGGCGGCAGCTCGTCCTGCGCCGCAACGCGCTCGGCGTAGTCGACGCGGCGGTCGGCGTCCTCGGGGAGGGCGTCGAGGCGGGCGCGCACGGTCTCGCTGTGCCAGTCGTCGGGAGCGGGAGGGCGCTGGAGGCGCGGCGCGTCCGCCTCGGCGAGGCTCACGACCTCGCGGAGCTTCTGCCGCGCGAAGGCGAGCCGCTCGGTCAGGGACGAGGGCAGCTCCGTCTCGGCGTCCAGGTCGACCGGGACGTGCAGCAGCGAGCACGAGGACGAGACGCCGAGCCGGTCGGTGAGGCGGTGCAGCCGCTCGAGCTCCGCGGCGGCGGCGAGCAGGTCGGTGCGCCAGATGTTGCGCCCGTCGACCACCCCGGCCGAGATGAATGTTTCACGTGAAACGTTCAGCGACTCAAGGACGTCGACGTCCACGCCGCCTCGGACGAGATCGAGCGCGAGGCCCTGGACGCCGGATTCGAGGAGCACCGGCAGCGATTCGCCGAAAGGCCCGTATCCGCCGGTCACCAGCAGCTCCGCGATCGAGCTCAGGCGCTCGTAGGCCGTCCTGACCGCTTCGAGTTCGACGGCGCCGCGGTCGGCGCACAGCGCGGGCTCGTCGAGCTGGACCCACTCGGCGCCCGCCTCGGCGAGCGCGGACAGGATCTCGGCGTAGACCGGCACCAGGTCCCCGATCCGGTCGAGCGGCTCGAAGCCGATCGGCGCGTCGTCGCTCGCCTTGGCCAGCAGCAGGAATGAGACCGGCCCAAGCAGGACCGGGCGGGCGTTCAGGCCGCGCCCGACCGCTTCGCGGTACTCGGCCAGGGCCTTGCCGGGCCGGGCCCGGAACGCGGTGCCGGGCCCGATCTCGGGGACCAGGTAGTGGTAGTTCGTGTCGAACCACTTCGTCATCTCGAGCGGCGCGGCCTCGGCGTCGCCGCGCGCGGCGGCGAAGTAGGCGGCCGTCTCGCTCTCGCGGCGGTGCCTCGGCGCGAGCGCGTCGACCGCGACGACGGTGTCGAGCACGTGGTCGTACAGCGAGAACACGCCCGTCGGGACGGAGTCCAGGCCCGCCGAGGCGAGGTCATCGAGCATCTGGGAGCGGATCGCGGCGGCGGCGGCCTCCAGGCCCGCCTCGTCGAGCCGCCCGGACCAGTGCGCCTCCACGGCGCGTTTGAGTTCCCGGTCCGCGCCGATGCGCGGGTAGCCGAGGACCGTGGCGTGCACGGTCTGCTTCGAGTCGTTCATGTGTCAGTTCCCTCGAACGTGCGACAGCTGGACCGCGCGCCCGTGCGCGCGGTACGTCGGCAGGTATTCGGACTCGAGGGCATGCCCGTCTCCGGGCGCCTACCGGCCGTCGCTTCCCAGGCCGGTCCCGCGGGCCCACGGGTTGCTCCCCGTGGGGTTCGAGACGCGGGCCAAGTGCTCATGGCGACTTTCGTTCCCTCTCACCGCTGCGGGGCAGTCCTGGATTCGCACCAGAGTTCCCTCTTGGCCGGGGCGGCTGGCCGCCGTCCCGGAACCGGCGTCGACTCCGATGGTACGGGCGGCGGGTCGGGCCCCGTTCATTCGACCGACGTGAATATGGTTGCGCGCCACGGTTCCCATTGGGCGGGATCGGTATCGTCACGGGCGGAACCGCACCACCCACGGAGGAACCATGAGCGATCGTCCCGTCGCCGTCGTCACCGGAGCCAGCAGCGGCATCGGCGCCGCCTCGGCGAGAGCGCTGGCCCGAGCCGGATTCGAGGTGGTCCTCGGCGCGCGGCGCGCGGACCGCCTGATCGAGGTGGCCGCCGAGTGCGGCGGGACGCCGCTGCCGCTCGACGTCACCGACGAGGCGTCCGTGGCCGCCTTCGCCTCCCGGCTCGACCGCTGCGACGTCCTGGTCAACAACGCGGGCGGCGCGTTCGGCCTCGCCTCGGTCGCCGAGGCCGACCTGGACGACTGGCAGCGGATGTACGACGTCAACGTCCTGGGCACCGTCCGCGTCACCAAGGCCCTGCTGCCGCTGCTCCTCGCCTCCGGCGACGGGCAGGTCATCACCATCGCCTCGATCGCGGCGCACGAGCCGTACCCCGGCGGCGCGGGCTACAACGCCGCGAAGCACGCCGAGGCCGCGCTCACCCGCGTGCTGCGCCTGGAGCTGCTCGGGCGGCCGGTGCGCGTGTGCGAGATCGACCCCGGCATGGTCGACACCGAGTTCAGCCTCGTCCGCTTCGAGGGCGACCGCGATCGCGCCGACGCCGTCTACCGCGGCATGACGCCGCTGACCGCCGACGACGTCGCCGAGTCGGTCGCCTGGGTGGCGACCCGCCCGGCGCACGTCAACGTCGACCGGCTCACGATCATGCCGCGCGACCAGGCCGCCGCGCAGATCGTCCACCGCGTCGAGGGCTGACCCGCTCACGCGGTGAGCGTGAACGCCGGGGAGCGCCACGTCTCCCAGTGCTCGGGGTTCGACTCGTCGCCGAGCGCCTTGAGCGCGCGGACCTCCATGCGCCACTCGCCGGGCTCCAGCACGCCCGGCAGCTCCTCGGCGAAGCGGGCGAGGTCCACGGCGACCGTGTCGTCGGGTCCCGCCGAGCGGCCCACGAACTCCTCGCGGTGCCACTCGACGACCTCGCCGGTGTCGACGTGCTCGACGTCGACCTCCACCACGGCCGGGTGGTGGTTGAGGAAGAGCAGCGCGGTCGGCAGCGGGCCCGCGGCGATGCCGAAGGTCTCGCCCTCCTCGAGGTCGCGGTATTCGGCCTCGCCGGTCTCGGGGTCCTCGGCGACCTCGACGGCCAGCTTCGGGTAGTCGGGGTGCTCCAGGACCGGGATGGCGAGGTAGTCGCCGAAGTAGCCGGAGTACGCGGCCGCCAGCGGCACGCCGCCGTCCTCGGGTTCGGCGACGACGCGCCCGCCGAAGACGCTCCCTTCGGGCAGTTCGGCGCCCGGGGTGACCGTCACCGTCACCGTCTCGCTCTCGCCGGGGCGCAGCTCGACGGTCTCGGGCTCGAACGACACCTCGGGCTCGGCGACGTGGAATTCGGTGGCGCGGATGTCGCCGGTGGTCGCCACGGCGGTCTGGTGCCGCAGGCGGTAGGTCTCGCCCGGCCACTCCGCTCCCGGCCGCGAGGCCAGTTCGAGCTCGAAGGTGCGCGTGCCGGTGCCGTCGCCGACGTTGACGCCGCTGGGAGTGACGGCCCCTTCGGCGCCGAGCGCGGCCATCACGTCGATGACGCCGGTGCCCTGGCGGTGCGTCGCCTCCAGATGACCGAGGTCCGGGTCCTCGCCCCATTCGACGGGCTCGGCGGTGTTGGCAAGGCGGGTCCGCACGGCCGCCGGGTCGAGGCCCGGTTCGGCCTCCAGCAGCAGCGCGGCGGCGCCGGCCACGTGCGGCGAGGCCATCGACGTACCGGACAGGGACGTGTACGAGCCGTCCTCGACCGGGTAGGTCGACCAGATGCCGCCGCCGGGCGCGGACAGGTCGGGCTTGAACGTCAGGTCCGGGGCGGGCCCGTAGGAGGTGAACTCCGAGGCGAGCCCGGCGCGCGGCAGATCGACCATGACGGTGCCGCCGGTGAACTCGAGGCGCGGTTCGGCGCCGATCGCGGCCAGGTCGCGCAGGTCCTCGCCGTCGGTGTCGGTGATGCCCACCGCCGGGACGCCGAGGTCGTCGACGCCCGCGCCGCCGAAGGGCCCGGAGCGGTCGTTGTAGATGACGACGGCGGTGGCGCCCTCGGCGACGGCCCGCTCGTACTTCTCCTTGAAGGTGCAGGTGCCGCGCACGATCAAGGCGGTCTTGCCCGCGACGTCGTTCTCGGAGGCGTCGTCGGCGCAGGCCCGCCCGAGCCAGGCGAGCGGGTCGGTGACGGCGCCCGCCTCCGGTTCGGGGACGGTGGCGATGGGCTTGTAGCCGATGCTGCGGTCGAGGGCCTCGACGCGGGCGGCGCTCAAGCGCTCGGCGGGGTTGTCGGTGGAGGCGACGCCGATGACGTCGGTGCCGACGCCGGGCGCGGCGGCGGCCCAGACGCCGGACTCGCCGTCGTTGCCGATCGAGGCGACGACCGTGACGCCCTGCTCGGTGAGCGTGTCGGCGGCCTCGGAGGTCGGGTAGCCGGGCCATTGGAACGCCTGGCCCAGTGAGAGGTTGACGACGTCCATGTCGTCGACGAGGGCGGCCTCCAAGGCCCGCATGACGACCTCGGCGCTGGTGCTGCCCTCGCAGCCGAAGACCTTGTACGCGCCGAACTCGACATCGGGGGCGGCGCCGGTGACCTCGCCGTCGGCGCCGACGATCCCGGCGACGTGGGTGCCGTGGCCGCCGCAGTCGGCCGGGTCGTCGTCGGGGACCGGTTCGGCGTGCTCGGGGTCGTCGGAGTTGTAGTCGTCGCCGACGAAGTCGGTGCCGGTGACCACGCGGCAGCCGTCGCCGAAGCAGCCGCCGAGGTCGGGGTGGGTGTAGTCGATGCCGGTGTCGATGACGCCGACGCGGACGCCGCTGCCGTCGATGCCGTGCTCGTGCGCCTCGGCGGCGCCCGTGGTCTCGGTGGCGAGCGCGAGCTCGGTCCGCTGCTCGGGCAGGTCGGGGGCGGCGAACTCGACGTCGGCCCAGACGTGGTCGACCGCGCCGAGCGATTCGAGGCGGCGGGCGGTGGCCGCGTCGGTGCCGATGGAGACGCCGTTCCACACCCGCTCGAAGTCGTGGCGGATCGTCACGTCCATCCCGGCGACGGCGTCCTCGAAGTCGGAGGCCGAGACGCCGGGGTCGAACTCGACGAGCCAGACGCCCCGGGTCGCCTCGGAGTCGGTCTCCTGCGCCGCGGCGGGCAGCGCGACGAGGGGCATGAGCAGGGCGGCGGCGAGCGCCAGAGGGCGTTGACCCGGCATCGGGGGTCCTCTCCGTTCGGTGGCAGGACCCCGATCGTCGGGCATGGGCGGGCGCGGGCGGCGGATCCGGGCTCGGCGTGTCGCGTGAACGGGCGCGAAAGCGGCGGCGGCGAGTGGTGCCCTATGCCTTCGCTCACCGAGGCTTGCGCGCGGGGCGGCGCGGTCCGTAGACTTGCCGAGCGATGAGCTACACCGTTACGAACCAGCATCTGACACGCAGGCGTCACCTCGACTTCTGCCGCGTGTCCACCCTCCTGTGTCGTTAGCTCGATCGACCCCACCGGCGGGCTCGCCGACGTAATCCTCTCTTCTCAGCTGGACCGGGCCCACTCCAGCGATCATCCAGTTCCGGCAGTCGCGCCGCGCCGTGCCCGCCTGCCCGATATGCAGAGGTGCTCTCCTTATGTCCGAAACCGATGCCGCGGTCGAGCCGAAGCGGTGGTGGAAGATCCCCTTCGCCGCGCAGCTCCTGATCGGTCTGGCGCTCGGCCTCACCCTGGGCTACGCGGCCCGGCAGTGGTCGCTCGCCTGGCTCGGCACCGCCCTTGAAACGGTCGGCACGCTGTTCGTGCAGCTGCTGTTCCTCGTCGTCCCGTTCCTCGTGTTCACCGCGATCGTCGCCGCGATCGCGAACCTGCGCAACCTCGCCAACGCCGGGCGGCTGGTCGCCAAGACGCTCGGCTGGTTCCTCGCCACGTCGCTGATCGCCGTCGCGATCGGCCTGACGATCGGCCTCACCACCAACCCCGGCGGGGGCATCGCCCTCGACGACGCGGCCGAGCGGCCCGAAACGACCGGCTCGTGGACCGACTTCCTGACCGGGATCATCCCGACCAACGTCGTCGACGCCTTCGTGAACGTCAACGTCCTCCAGATCGTGTTCATCGCGATCATCGTGGGCGCCGCCGCCGCGAAGGTCGGCGACAAGGCCGAGGCGTTCCTGAAGTTCAACCAGTCCGCGCTCGATCTGATACAGAAGGCGCTGTGGTGGGTCATCCGCCTGGCGCCCGTCGGCACCGCCGCGCTGATCGGCAAGTCGGTGTACTCCTACGGCTGGGACCTGCTGGGCCGCTTCGCGGTGTTCAGCATCGACATCTACGTCGGCGCCCTGCTGGTGATGCTCGTGGTCTACCCGGTGCTGCTGCGCCTGGTCGCGAAGGTCTCCCCGCTCCAGTTCCTGAAGAAGGCGTGGCCGGCGATCCAGTTCGCCTTCGTCTCCCGCTCCTCGGTGGGCACGATGCCGCTGGCGCAGCGCACCGTCGTCGAGCGGCTCGGGGTGAGCCGCGACTACGCCTCCTTCGCCTCGCCGTTCGGCGCGACGACCAAGATGGACGGCTGCGCCGCGATCTACCCGGCGATCGCCGCGATCTTCGTGGCGCAGGTCTACGGCATCACGCTCGGCGTGCAGGACTACCTGCTGATCGCGTTCGTCTCGGTCATCGGCTCGGCGGCCACCGCCGGTCTGACCGGCGCGACGGTCATGCTGACGCTGACGCTGTCCACGCTGGGCCTGCCGCTGGAGGGCGTCGGCCTGCTGCTGGCGATCGACCCGATCATGGACATGATCCGCACCGCCACGAACGTGGCCGGGCAGATGACCGTGCCGGTCCTGGTGGCGAAGTCCGAAGGGCTGCTGGACCAGCAGGTCTACGACGCCCCGCCGCGGCCGCTGGACGCGCCCGACGAGGCCGAGGAGGCGCCCGAGCCTGAGGGCCGGGCCCTCAGGCCGGAACCGCAACCGGCCACATAGGTCTTTCTCTCTCCCGAACCGTGGGGGCGTGCCGCATGCGGCGCGCCCCCACGCCCCCGTCCGGGGTGGGACGTCTACTGCTCGACGAGCCCGTTGCGGTAGGCCCACACCACCGTCTGGACCCGGTCCCTGGCGCCGATCTTCGTCATGGCGCGGCCCAGGTGCGACTTGACGGTGCTGGTCTCGACGAACAGCTCCCGCGCGATCTCGGCGTTGGACATGCCGCGGGCCAGCAGCAGCACGATCTCGGTCTCCCGAGCGGTGAGGACTCCGGTCACGCCGGGCTCGGGCTCGGCCTTCCTGCGGCGCCTGGCGAACTCGGTGATGACCCGCCGCGTCACCGCCTGGTCGACCAGGCCCTCGCCGGCGGCGAGCCTCCTGACCGCCTCGACCAGCTCCTCCGGTTCGCAGTCTTTGAGGATGAAGCCGTTCGCGCCCGCCTCCAAAGCGCCGAAGACGTAGTCGTCGAGGTCGAAGGTGGTGACCACCAGGACCGCGGGCAGGTCCCCATCCCGTTCGGCGACGATGCGGCGGGTCGCCTCGATCCCGTCGCCGCCGGGCATGCGCACGTCCATGCAGACGACGTCGGGGCGCAGGCGCGATGCCTCCTTCACCGCGGCAGGGCCGTTCGAGGCCTCGCCGACGACCTCGATGTCCCCGACCTCTTCGAGCAGCACCCGGTACCCCGCGCGCACCACCGCCTGGTCGTCCACGAGCAGTGCCTTGATCATGTCCGGTCTCCCGTCTCGAACTCGACGTCCTCGGCCCGCCGCTCGGCGTCGCGGACCGGCAGTTCCACCTTCACGCGCCAGCCGCCGTCGCCGCTCGGACCGGCGGTGAGGTCGGCGCCGACCAGGTCGGCGCGTTCGCGCATGCCGACCAGGCCCGTCCCGCCCCGTCCGACGTCGGCGAGCTCGCCGCGGGCGGCGGGGCCGTTCGCCACTTCGAGCGTCACGTCCTCGTCGCCGTAGGCGAGGCTGACCCGCACGCCCGCGCCGGGCGCGTGCTGCCTGGCGTTGGTCAGCGACTGCTGGGCGATCCGGTAGAGCGAGATGTCGGCGATCGGCGGCAGCCGCAGCGGATCTCCCGAACACTCGAAGTCCACTTCAGATCCGAGCTGTCGGGCCTCGGCCACCAGCGCCGGGAGCGCCGAGACCCCCGGGATCGGGGCGTTGCCGTCGCCGTCGCCGCCCCGGTCGCGCAGCAGCCCGACGACCTGGCGGAGGTTCTCCAGTGTCGCCTTGCCCTGCGAGCGGATCCACGCCGCCCCGGACTTGGCCGCCTCGGCGTCCCGGCCGATCAGCCGCTCCACCGCCGCGGCCTGGATGACCATGCCCGACAGGTGGTGCGCGGCCACGTCGTGGAGTTCGCGGGCGATCCGGGCGCGTTCGGAGACGACGGCGGCCTCGGCCCGCTCGCGCTGCGCCCGGACCGCCTCGGCGGCGCGTTCGCGTTCGAGCGTCCTGTTGCGGCGCCGGGCCGCGGCGTACACGCCGATGAAGGCGGCGGCGGTGAATATCACCGCGTTCGAGCTCAGGTGGTTCGCCACCACGGTGAGCATGTCGTCCTCACCCAGGCTCACTGCCGCCGCGGCGGCAGTCTGGACGAGCACCGCCGCGGCGACGACGGCGATCGTGAGCCAGAGCGTCGCGATGGTGCCGACGGTGTAGATGACGACGGCCGGGCCGATGCCGTTGCCGGAGATGTCGGGCGCGAGGGCGATCATGACGGTCTGGCAGGCCATGACCGCCGCGACGCACAGCACGGGCCGCAGACGCCGCAGGCACAGCAGCAGCGACTGGACGACGCCGACCGCGGTGACGGCCCGGGCCTCGGCGCCCGACAGGTCGATCGTCGGGTCGGTGGGGGCCACGTTGGCCAGGGCCACGAACATCCCGAAGGTGAGCGCGGCGACGACCAGCGCCAGGACGGCGTCCTGGGCGAAGATCCCCCGGGCCCCGAAGCGGGACAACAGCTCCTCGTGGCGTCGGCCGCCGGCCGGTGCGGCCGTCGCGGGTTCGTCGGGGCTCTTGGTCATGTGGTTCATCTTCACTCGCCCTTTCGAATCGGCGACGGCCGCACCGGTCAGTAGGAGATGTTCGGGGACAGCAGCTGGAACTCGATGGCGAAGTTGGCGACGGCCGACAGGGCCAGCAACGTCAGCACGGTTCCGGTGATCGGCTTCCAACCGGACTTGCGCCGGATCTCCCCGACCAGCTTGACCACCGCGGGGGCCATGCCCAGCGCGCCGATCAGCTGGAGCGCCTGCACGGCGCGGATCGCGGCGGCGGGGGGATCGGTGAGCCCCATGATGGCGACCACGATCGCCACCCATCCGGCGATGGCGAGCACGGTGCAGGCGGCGCCGACGCGGACCAGGACCCGCATGAGTCGGCCTTCGCGCTCGGGGGCGGGGCGCTTCCGCAGTCTGCGGTGGATCGCGCCGGCCGGCCAGGCGAGGAGCCCGAGGACGAGCAGCGCGGCGGCTCCGATGAGGAGCGGCAGCCCGATGGCCCGGTCGATGTCGAGCGGCAGCAGGGTGAAGGCCGCGTCGTGGACGATGCCGGTCACCTCGCCGTTCTCCATCCGGACGGCGATCGTGCGGTCGCCGCCCACCTCCCGCCAGGTGAACTCGTCGATCTGCTCGTAGACGCCGGGCTTGCCGGTGCCGGGGTCGGCCTCGAAGTACAGGCGGCCGTCGTCGAGGGCGGTGATCTCGGTGTTCATGAGCAGGTCGAGCGCGGACATGAAGGTGCTCTGGAAGCCTCGCGAGGTCACGTAGGTCCCGGCGATCCGCTCGGCGTTCTCCTTCATGGCCGCCTCGTCGACGGTCTCGGCGCTCTCGGCGTCGGCGGGGAAGTAGCGGTCGGTGAACTCGTCCATGAAGTCCGCGCGCAGGGCGACGGTGTCGGCGCCCTCGCTGCCGGAGCTGTTGAGCGAGATGAAGATCCCGGTCCCGTCGTCGGGGTAGAGCTGGAGGTGGGAGTGGAAGAAGTTGCTGTCGCCGCCGTGGCCGACGATGCGGTGGCCGCCCCGGTCCTCTTGGAACCATCCCAGGGTCATGCGCTCCGACTCGGCGAAGGCGCCGAGGGACTCCTCGGTCAGCGCCGGGGTGTACATCTGCTCACGGGTCTCGTCGCTCAGCAGCAGGGACTGCTCGGGGAGGGAGCCGAGCTGCGCGAGCATGAACTGGGACATGTCGTTCGCGGAGATCGACAGGGACCCGGCCGGCGGGGTGCCGACCATCTCGAACTCCCGGGCGGGGCCCGAGCCGTCGAGGTAGCCGTTCGAGACGCGGTCGCTCAAGTGGTCGGGCAGCGGCTGGCGGAAGGTGGAGGAGTCCATGCCGAGCGGCTCGAAGATGTGGTTCTCGGTGTACTCCTCGAAGGTCTCGCCGCTGACGCGCTGGACGATGTATCCGGCGAGGGCGTTGCCGTAGTTGGAGTATGAGGGCGTGGTGCCGGGGCGGTACACCTGCTCGGGCGGGTCGGTCGCGAGGACCGCGCGGAGGTCGACGGGGTCGTCGCCGTAGGCGATGAGGCCGAAGATGCGCTCTTCGAAGCCCGCGGTGTGGGTGAGCAGGTGCCGCAGGGTGATGTCGTCGTCGTACTCGCGCTCCAGCTCGAAGTCGATGTACTCCGAGACGTCGGCGTCGAGGTCGAGTTCGCCCTGTTCCACCAGTTGCATCACGGCGGTGGCGGTGAAGACCTTGGAGACCGACGCGACGCGGAACAGGGTGTCCTCGGGGTCGGCCTCGACCGGCTCGGAGCCGTCTTCGCCGGTGTCCGCGTAGCCGAAGCCGCGGTTGGTGAGGACGGCGCTGTCGTTCACGACCGAGACGACGGCTCCGGCGATCCCGTTGCGTTCCAGCTCTTCGGGGAGTGTCTCGTCGAGCCAGGCGTCGACGTTCGCCTGGGTGAGCTCCTCGGGTGCGGCGCCGTCGCCGGAGGGCGGTTCGGGCAGTTCGGGGTCGGTCTGGCCGCAGGCGGCGGTGGTCGCGAGGATCGCGGCGACGCCGAACGCGGCTCCGATCCGGGTCGCGACGCCGCTCGCCTTCCGGCGGGGCGCGGCTTGGATGGCGGGCATGTCAGCTCCTGGTGAGTTGGTCTGTCCTTTTCGGTTGACCGCTGATGCGATCGGGCGGGAAACCCTTGCGTTCGAACAGATCCATACTCACTTGGAGGGGTGGTCGGCGGCTTCTGGCGCGAGTCGGAAATCGGCTTGCGACCTTTGGGGGAGGCGCGCGTCGCAGACTTTCCCCGTGCGGCGGAACGCGCCCTTCACGACTTGCGCGCCAAGCCGTTCGGGGAACCGCCGCCGCACCGCGCGGCGCCGCGACCGGATCGGCGCGAGAACCGCTGATCCGGGACTTCCGAGCCCGGTCCCCGACAGGCCAGTCGACGTGAGGACGCCCGGGCCCCGGCCGTCGGCTTCAGGCGCGGAACTCCTCGAACATGACCTCGTAGCCGTCCGGATCGCGGCCGTAGAAGATCCGCGCCCACCCCGCGTCCTCGGGCTCGACCGTGACCGCCAGGCCTTCCTCACGCCAGACCGCGTAGGACCGGTCGAGGTCGGTCGTGGGGATCGTCAGGACGAAGCCGACGCCCAACCGCTGCGAGCGGGCGGCCCGTTCGGCTTCCTCGGTGTGGTAGCCGTGAGCGGTGAGGTCGGAGAGGATCAGCCAGGTATGGCCGAAGGTCAGATACCGCAGATTCGGCTGCTCCAGGTTCGGAATCTCCTTGAACCCCAGGCGCAGGTACAGGTCCGCCGACCGGCGCAGATCGCGGACGCGCAGCCCGACCTTGAGCTGCCGCTCGCCCATGACCATCGCCCGCACCTCGCCGTCATTCCACTCGGATCGCTTCCCGGGATGGTAGCAACCGCCGCCGCCCGGCCGTCCATCCCGAACCGTGCTCCAGATGGCGTCCTTTCAGGTCAGTCGTCGGCGTCGGGCCCGACGGCCGCCGCGACCACGTCCGGGTCGTTGCACGCCTTGACGAAGGCGTCGATGCGGCGTTCGATGTCCCTGCGCAGCAGCCGCATCCCGATCGGCTCGGCGATCGGCCTCAGCCATCCCGGGCGGCACGAGAAGGTGTACTTCCATATGGCGGTGGTGCGATCGGGCGCGTCCTCGGTGAACCGCCATCCGCCGCCGAAGACGCGGAAGAACCACGGCCCCTCGCGCATCGTCATGCCGACATTGCGAGGCGGTTGATAGGAGACGTACTCGCTCACCATCCGCCATCCGAGTCGGTGGCGGGTAAGCGTGCGCACGCCCTTGCCGGGGCGCTCGGCGCCATCCATCAAGGACTGCGAGTGGATGAACGGATCCCATTGCGCCCGCACCGGTCCGGTCGTCTGCGAGACCGCGAACGCGACACGGATCGGCACCTCCACCGTCCGACGGACCTCGACCTGCGGCATGCGGCCTCCTTGCGGGCAGGAGTCACTGACCTTTCAACGCTACGGCCCCGCTTCCACTCAATCCCCGGCTCACGGTCCTCTGATCGGACCGGCGGCCCTGGATCTCCCGCGTATCAAACGCTTTTGCATTGCGGCAATTCGGTGCGACCACCATGACCGCGCTGCGGCCGTTGGAATCGGAAGATCGCGCGTGTTGATGGTCTTCGCGTGCGGTGCGCGAATTCCCAGCTCCAGTACCACTGCGGCACTTGTCGTCACCGGCGGTGAGGGTTCTTCGGGGACGTCATGTGGTGCTGAATCCGCGGCGGGGACCCGGGCCGTCGGCGCTCAGGGCGTCGTCTCGGTTGTAGATCGAGCAGTGGTCGAGTGAGAGGCAGCCGCAGCCGATACAGCTTTCGAGGTCGTCCTGCAGTTTGCGCAGACGTTCGATCTGGTCGTCCAGGCGCTGCCGCCACGAAGCGGAGAGGCGTTGCCAGTCGGCCCGGACGGGGATGCGCCGCTCGGGAAGCTGGTCGAGGGCGTCCTTGATCTCGTCGAGCGACAGGCCCACCGACTGGGCCGCCCGGATGAACGCCACCCGGCGCAACTCGCTTCGGTGGTAGCGGCGCTGGTTCCCGCCGGTGCGCACCGAATGAATCAGGTCGAGCGACTCGTAGTAGCGGATCGCCGAAGTGGCCAGTCCGGCACGCGCGGCGAAATCGCCGATCGAGAGCAGTGCCCGGGCGTCCAGCGCGGTCATATGGCGGTCCTCACAGATCCTTTACTTCAAGTCGACTTGAAGTTACATGATGCCCGGTATGACCGCCACCTTCGAAGAGGCCCGAGAACTGGCCAGGCGCACCGTCGTCGATGCGCGATACCCCCACATCAGCACCTACACGCTGGATGCGATCTGGGTGCTCTACGACCGTGTCCTGCGAGTCGACCCCGAGAGCCTCGACGATCCGGCGCGAGACCGATTCCTGCTGTCCAAAGGCCACGGCCCCAGCGCCTTCTACGCAGTCCTGGCCGCCAAAGGATTCATCCCGGTCGCTTGGCTCGACACCGTCGCCGCCTTGGAATCGCCATTGGGATCGCACCCCGACGCCACGCTGGTACCGGGCGCCGAAATCTCCTCCGGATCGCTCGGCCACGGCCTGCCCCTCGGGGTCGGCGTCGCGTTGGGTCTGCGCGCCACCCGATATGCCGATGCGCAGGTGTACGTCCTCATCGGCGACGCCGAACTCGACGAGGGCTCCAACCACGAGGCGATGGCCTACGCCGGCGCCATCGGGCTCGCGAACCTCAACGTGGTCGTCGCCGACAACGCCTCGGCCACGCACGGGTGGCCCGGCGGCATCGCCTCCCGGTTCGAGGTCCACGGCTGGGCCGCCGCCACCGCCGACATGGGCGACCACGACGCGCTCCATGCGGCATTCACCGCACCACACCACGACCGGCCGCAGGTCACGGTCGCCGCCGTCCGCCATTGACTTCCCGACCGAGGACCGACCATGTTCCGCTCAGACCCGCTGACCGACGATCACCAGCAACCGACCATGCGCGACGCCTTCGCCGCACACGCCGCCGATCTGCTCGACGCCGACCCGCGCACCGCCGTGGTTCTGGCCGACATCTCCGCCGACCGCTTCCGCGCCGCCGCCGCGATCCACCCCCACCGGGTGATCAACGTCGGCATCCGCGAACAACTCATGATCGGCGTCGCCGGCGGCCTGGCGCTCGCCGGAATGCGCCCCATCGCTCACACCTACGCCCCGTTCCTGGTCGAGCGCGCCTTCGAGCAGGTCAAACTCGACTTCGAGCACCAGGGCACCAGCGGGGTACTGGTCAGCGTCGGCGCCTCCTATGACTGGGCCGAGGGCAGCTTCACCCACTTCAGCCCCCGCGACGTCGCACTGTTCGACACCCTGCCCGGCTGGCGGGTGTTCGTCCCCGGCCACGCCGCCGAAGTGCCGGCGCTCCTGGACCGGGCCGTCGACTCCGACCAGGGCGCCTATTTGCGGTTGTCCCTGCGCCACAACGCGGTACCCCACGGCGACGCCGACGACACCCTCACGGTGCTGCGCAGCGGCACCCGCGCCACGGTGGTCGCGGTCGGACCGGTCCTCGACAACGTCCTCGCCGCGACGGCCGGAGTCGACGTCACCATCGCCTACACCAACACGCCCCGCCCCCTCGACTCGACGGGCCTGCGACACCTGGCCGCACTCACCGGCGACACCGTGGTCATGGTCGAGCCCTACCTGGAGGGAACCTCGGACTGGCTGATCACCCGGGCGCTCGCCGACCGGCCCCACCGCCTACTGTCGATCGGGGTCGGCCGCGACGAACTCCGCCGCTACGGCACTGCGGCCCAACACGAACGCCTCCACGGACTCGACCCCGACGGCATCGCCGCCCGCATACGGCGGTTCCTGGATCCCGCCGATGCCTGAACGACAGTCGGCGGCGGTGTTCGGTGGGATCGTGGTCTCGGTCAGATCTGGTCGGTGGGGATGATGGTGCGCACTTTGCCGCCCGCGCTGTACCGGGGTGCCTCGGTGGCGTGTTCGATCTGGACGGTTTCGAGGCGGTGGCGGGTCAGCAGTTCGCGCAGCCGCACCTCGGCGGTGCGCCACACCGTGTCGGGGTCGGCGCCGAGCGCGGCGCGCATGCGCAGCCGCAGTCTTGCCGGACCGGTTTGGACGATCTGGAACAGCTCCAGGCCGGGGACGGCTTCCAGCAGCGTCGACAGCGGCAGCGGTGCGAGCGTGACCGATGTCCCGTCGGGGCCGTGGAAGGCGAGCGTGTCGGCGGCACGGCCCTGGACGCGCAGGGCCGGCCCGGGACTGCCACATGGGCAGGGGTCGGGCCTGACGGTCACGGCGTCGCCCAGGTCGTAGCGCAGGATCGGCTGGACGCGGTTGGCGAGGTTGGTCAGCAGCACGGTGTGGGAGGCCTCGCCCGGCGGCACGGGCCGGTGGCGTTCGTCGACCGGTTCGAGGACGGCCCAGTCGGCGTTGACGTGCAACCAGCGCTCACGGCACCCGTAGCTGAGGAAGGGGCACTCGTTGGCGGCGTAGCTGGTGCACACCTTCGCTCCGAGGGCGCGGCTGATGCGTTCGTATTCGGGCACCGGCAGGCCTTCGGCGCTCAAAGTGACCAGCGTCGGATCGATGCGCAGCCGCCCCGCTTCGGCTTCGTCGGCCAGGAGCGCGCCGATGGTGGCGTAGGGCGCCAGCAGCGCCGGGCGGAACGCGTTCAACGCCTCGACCAGTTCGGCCAGCGGCCGGTGCACGCTCAAGACGGCCGTACGGGAGCGGCCCCGCAGCCGTTCTGCGGCCACAGTGGAGGCGAAATGCCCGCCCTCGGGCACGACCAAGGCTGTGCGTCCGCCCCCGGCGGCGATCTTGGCGGCGTCGCGGACGGTCAGCCAGTGGGCGAGCATGCGCGCCAGCATCGCGGGGATCACCGCGGCCGCATGGGCGTCCTGCAGAAAGATGCCGTGGTGGCCGGTGGTGCCGGAGGTGGTGGTCAGCGTGTAGCGGTCGAGGAACGGGTGTCCGATCGCCGCGGGGTCGGCGGTGAAGGCCCGCGCCGCCTTCAGCGTGACGGCCGGGTCGGTGACCCAGTCGTCGAAGGCGGCCATCAGCTCGCGCTTGCCGGTGACCGGCAGCGCGGCCAGCTCGCTCGTCTCGGCGGGCACGCCTCGGTACAGCTCGCGGTAGAACGGAGAGCGGGTGCGCGCGTGCGCGATCAGCGCGGCCAGCCGGGTCCGCTGCCGCTCGACCATCGCCCGCTCGCCACCCCGTTCGGCGGCCCGCGCATCGGTGAGCGCCCGAACAGGCGAGGGTCTCCTCGAACCGGTCACCGCTCCGCCTCCCCGAGGTGCGTGTCGCCGACGATCGCAGACCGGGACGGTGTGCGGTCACCTGGCTCGGCGATGGCGATCAGCGTCGCGGTCCCGGTGGGGGATGGCAGCCCTGCCGCTGCTTTGTGGCCTTGCTGACCGCGGGAGTGGACTGCGGGTATCGGGGTGCGGCGAGGAAGCTGGAGGTGGTGGGAGTGGTGAGCACCTCGAGGGCCGGGGCATGGCCGGTGATGAGCCGGGCCCGGTTGCCGTCCGCCAGTGTGACGAGGCTGGTCTCCTGCTCGCGCATGGCGTCGCATGCGCGGCGGCGTGAAATGGCAGGTTCGGCCGATCGGCCGGCGCGGGGGTCTGGGGGCGGTGTCGATGAGTGTTCGGCGGCACGGGTTGTCTGCGATGCTGCGGTCCATGAAGTTCCCCTCTCAAATAGGAGACACTTGGTCTCTTATTTGAGAGGGTAAATTTGACCGATAAGAGACGCAAGGTTCCTTAGGAAAGTGTGATGACTGACGCAGACACTCAAAGGATGGGTGCTGCCGCAGACGCGAACGTCGTGCGGCGCAGAGGTACGGCGCTGGAAGACGCGATCTTCGCGGCGGCCGAATCCGAACTGACCGAACGCGGCTTCACGAAGACGACCGTCAAAGGCATCGCCGAGCGGGCCGGAACCGGCAAGGCGGTCCTGTACCGGCGCTGGCCGAACCTGTCCGAACTGGTGCTGGACCTCCTGCGCCGACGCAGCCTCGACCTCGAGGTCCCCGACACCGGCAGCGTGCGCGACGACCTCCGCGAATTCCTCATGCAGGCGTGTGGCCTGCTCGCCGATCTGCCACCCGACGCCATCCCGGGCTTGGTCGCGAGCACCGTCCAGAATCCCGAACTCGCGCGGCAGATCAGCGAGCGGATCGGCTCGCACCGATTCGAGGACGTCTTCAGGGCGATCTTCGAGCGGGGCGCCGAACGCGGCGAGGTCCGTCCCGGACCGTATTCGGACCGCATCCTGACGCTCCCCATGAAGCTGCTCCGACACGATCTCGTGATGGGCAAAGGGGTGCCGAGTCACTCCGACATCGATGAGGTCGTCGACGTGATCGTCATGCCGCTGATGCGCACAGCGGGCTGACCGCGCCCCTCCGCGTACCTGTCCAGGGCCGGCATGCCGGAGACCGGGCCGGGCGCCGACGCACTCGACGCCGATCGCGGGCTGCTCCGCCCATGGCAGGCCGGGCTGACACGAACAGGGCCGGGGCGGTCGTTCACCTGCCGGATCGTCCTGGCCGTGGACGTCGCCAATCGGCTGCGCCCGGATGCGAACCGCAGCCCCGACCGGGTGGTCCCGGCATGTGCATGGGAGTGGCCGCTCGGCCGACCAGTTCATCCCGGGACGGCCCCATACCACGGTGGCGGCCTCGCATCCGGTGCCTCGCCGAACCCGAACTGCGGCACTGCGAGACCACCCGCCGCGACTGGGTCCTCGAACGCGACCGCACCCGCCTCGAAGAAGCCGCAGCCCCGGCCTGGTACACCTGCCGGCAAGGCTGCGAAGGCTGAAACGCTCGGTTCAGGACTTGTCGAGTTCGGCGCTGATCATCGCCTGGAGCGCTTCGCGCCCCTGGGACCCGAGAGCCGTGCCGAGCGCGCCCGCCAGCCGTTCGAACGGATCGTCCAGCGGCAGTGACTCCAGCTGCCGAGCCAGCTCCGGCACCGTCCAGCCTTCACCGTCCTTGTGGACCTGATCGCCGATCGTCCATCCACGGCAGGCGATCACGGTGCCGCCCCGCACCGACAGGAACTGCCCGGTCAGCGGGCAGTCCTGACTGACCAGGTAGGACACGAGTGGTGCGACGACCGACGGGTCCCTCGGGTCGGGCCCGTCGGTCGGCGGGGCCTGGTCCATGCCCGGCACCTCGCGGGTCAGCCGGGTGCGGACCATGGAGGGGACGACGCAGTTGACGCGCACACCCAATCGGCCCAGTTCCAGTGCGTGCACTGTGGTCATGGCGGCGACTCCGGCGTTGGCCGCCGCGTAGTTCGACTGGGACGGCAGCGGGTTGTACAGCCCCGACCCCGAGGCGGTGTTCACGATCGCGCGATCGGCCTTCGAGCCCGCGTCCGACCGACGCCGCCAGTGCGCGGCGGCCCAATGGCTCACCGCGAAGGTGCCCTTGAGCTTCACGGCCACGACGTCGTCGAACTCGGCCTCGGTGAGTCGTTCGAGTCCTTTGTTGACTTCGATGGCGGCGTTGTTGACCACCGCATGAAGATCGCCGAACGCCTCGACGGCCCGCTCGACCATCCGCCCGGCGGCGTCCCAGTCGGCGACGCTGCCGGTGTCGGCGACGGCCCGGCCGCCGAGCTCGTGGATCTCCTCCACCACCGCCGCGGCGACGCTGTCATCGGGGCCGCGGCCGTCGATCGTCACGCCGGGGTCGTTCACGACGACGTTCGCGCCGAGCGAGGCGAGGTGCAGTGCCTCCGCCCGCCCGATGCCTCTGCCCGCGCCGGTCACCAGCACCGTCCGACCTGTCAGTTCACCCATTGCCGAAACCTCTTCTCGGTGTCACGCCTCGGTTCGAGGACTTGAGTGAACCAAGTATACTAATATTCTAGGTAACTTACTACACCAGGTATACTTTTATTCCCGATGCATTAGGCTCGGTGCGTGGCGGAGGGACTCGGGCGCCGTGAGCGCAAGAAGCAGCAGACCAGGCGGACCTTGATCGAGACGGCCGCGCGGCTGTTCAATGAGCGCGGGTACGACGCGACGGGCGTGGCCGACGTCGCCGAAGCCGCCGACGTCACCAAGCGCACGTTCTTCCTGCACTTCCCGACCAAAGAGGATGTGCTCCTGAGCGACGGGCCCGCGCGGGTCGAGCTCGCGCTGCGGGTGATCGACGAGCGGGCTCCGCAGGCGCCGCCACGCGAGGTCCTCGCCGAGGCGATACACGCGATGATCGCCGACACCGCCTCCCGGGAACTGCCGAACGGCATGGCCGCGTTGCGGGCCCGGCTCATGGTCGACTCGCCCGCGGTCCAGGCCCGCGTCCTCCGCGCCGTCTTCACCGCGCAGGCCCGCATCGCCGAAGCCCTGCGGGCCGCTTATCCGGAGACGCTGGATCGGGCGACCGCGGCGAGTGTCGTCGGCGCGGCGGTGGGCGCCGTATGCGCGGCCGCCATGGCGAGCCTCCAGGACGGCGACGCGCCGGAGGCCACCTCGGAGGCGATGCGGCAGGCCGCCGCGATCGCCTTGCACGCCTTCGACGCCCTCGGCGAGGAGAGCCGCTGAGCCGCTTCACGGCGGCGGGCGGGGGCGTCCCGCCGCGCTAGCATGTCGGGCATGGAATCTCCGGCCCACGGCGCCTTGCACCATGTCGAGCTGTGGGTGCCAGACCTCGGCCGGGCCGTCGCCTCCCTGGGATGGCTGCTGGAGCGCCTCGGCTATGAGGCGCATCAGGAGTGGAAAGCGGGGCGCAGCTGGCGCCTCGGCCCCACCTACCTGGTGGTGGAGCAGTCGCCGGCGCTGACCGGCGAGCGCCACGACCGGTGCGCACCCGGCCTGAACCACTTGGCGTTCCATGTCCGGGACGACGCCGAAGTCGAGCGGCTGGCCGCAGAAGGCGAAGACCACGGGTGGACGATGCTGTTCGCGGACCGCCACCCCTTCGCCGGAGGCGAGGGCCATTACGCGGCGTACCTGGAGAACCGGGACGGCTTCGAGGTCGAGCTCGTCGTCAAGTCCTTCACGCCGCCGAGCTGAGGAAGCTTCGGAACAGCCGTTGGGATTCCCGGCCCGTTCCGGCGTTCAGGAGCCGATTCCTCAGGAGTCGATGGTGTCCACCAGACCGCGCAGTCCCGCGGCGATCTCGGCCGGGCCCGGCGCGGTGTCCGGGTTGCTCAGCCACTGCATCACGATCCCGCTCACCAATGCCAGCTGCACGGAGCCGACCGTGCGGGCGGTCTCATCGGAGACGTCCTCCTCGATCTCGCCGGTGGCCAACGCGGCCATAGCCGAGAAGGCGCCGGGCTGACCCTTCGCGTACTGCTCCAGCAGCTCCGGCGACCGCTGCGCCTGGAGGAACAGCTCGAAGCTGGCCATCCACAGCGGCCGGTGCCGCTGGAAGTGCTCGATGAGCAGATTCCAGATCGCCGCGAACCGGCCCGAGCCGCGCGGCGCGTCGAGTGCCGCCAGGGCCTCCTTCAATCCGGCGTCCCAGTCGTGGAGCGAGGTGAACAGCGCCTGCTGCAGCAGCGCCTCCCTTGAGCCGTAGTGGTAGCCGATCGCGGCCATGCTCACTCCGGCCGCGGACGCTATGTCGCGCACCGTGGTCCGGTCGTAGCCCTTCTCCAGCAGACATCTCTTCGCCCCGTCGAGCAGCGCCTCGCGATTTCCCATGGGCCGATCCTAGCAATGAACTGGGCGTTTGCCTAGATCGAACGCCTTAGGCAAGTTTTTTGCGCGATCGCATTGCGCATTTGCCCAAATCTTTGATACGGTTCCTCCGCAAGCCCGACCGCGACCGCGGTCCCGAACGGAAACGGACTCCCCCATGCACCGCAACACCATCGCCAAGCGCCTCGCCGGGGCCGCCGCGGCGACCGGCCTCGTCGCCGCGTCCCTCGCCTGCGGCACCGCCGAGGCCGGCGCCGCCGACGCCGACCCCACCCTGGTCGCCACCGAGCAGGGACGGCTCCAGGGCACGACCGGCGACGGCGTCCGCTCCTGGCTCGGTGTCCCCTACGCCGCCCCGCCCGTCGGCGAGCTCCGCTGGGCCTCCCCCGAACCGGCCGAACCCTGGGACGGCGTCCGCGACGCCGACAAGTTCGCGCCCGCCTGCGCCCAAGGCGAGTCCGCCATGGGCATGCCGAGCGTCCCCAGCGAGGCAGAGGACTGCCTCTACCTCAACGTCTACGCGCCCGAGACCGCCGACGACGAGCTGCCGGTCATGGTCTGGTTCCACGGCGGCGGCAACGCCTACGGCGCCGCCGAGCAGTACGACCCCTCGCGGCTCGTCGCCGACGGCGAGGTCGTCGTCGTGACCGTGAACTACCGCCAAGGCCTGTTCGGCACCATGGCCCACCCGGCCCTCGACGGCGAGGACGGCGAGATCCTCTCGGGCGACTACGGCCTCCAAGACCAGCAGGCCGCCCTCGAATGGGTCCGCGCCAACGCGACCGCCTTCGGCGGCGACGACGGCAACGTGACCCTCTTCGGCGAATCGGGAGGCGGCTACGACGTGTGCGCCCACCTCGCCTCCGCCGGTTCGGCCGGCCTGTTCGACAAGGCGATCGTCCAGAGCGCCATGTGCGCCACGGACTGGGCGACGAGCCGCGAAGCAGGGCAGGCCCTCGGCGTCGGGATCGCCGAAGACCTCGGCTGCGACGAGAACACCGTCGACGTCGCGGCGTGCCTGCGCGAGCTCGGCACCGCCGAGCTCATCGCCGCCGGAAGTGAGCTCTTCGAGACCCAGCCGGTCGTCGGCGGCCCGGTCATGCCGGTGCCGACGGGCGAGGCGATCGCCTCCGGCGAGTTCAACCGCGTCCCGGTCCTGCACGGCGTCAACAGCGACGAGATGCAGGGCATCCCCGCGGGCGCGGGCGTCGTGGACGAGGAGAGCTACCTGGCCGCCCTGACCACCATGTTCGGCGACGACGCCGCCGCGATCGCCGAGGAGTACCCGCTCGACGACTTCGAGGTCCCCGCCAAGGCGGTGGGCGCGGTCGTGACCGACGCCGACTGGGCGCTCGGCATGGAGCGGACCCGCGAGGCCCTCGGCGACCAGGTCCCGGCCTTCACCTACGAGATCTCGGTGACCGACGCCCCGTACTTCACCCACGTCCCGCGCCCCGGCTACAGCCTCGACGCCTTCCACATGGTCGACTGCGCCTTCCTGTTCGACACCACCTTCTTCGAACCGATGAAGGAGTCGCACGAACCGCTCGCCGAGCTCATGATCGCGAGCTGGTCCGAGTTCGCCCGCTCCGGCGACCCGGACGGCGAAGGCCCGTGGGAGCCGTACGCGAGCGACGCCGACGTGCGCGAACTCTCGCCCGACGGCGCGCGGAACATCGACTTCGCCGACGAGCACCACCTCGACTTCTGGCGGTCCCTGAACGCCTGACGAGAGCCGAGACGGCGGAGCCGGTCTGCCACCAAAGTGGCAGACCGGCTCCGCCGTCTCCGCCGTTCGACGCGGTCCGGCTTGCGACGCAAGTCGTCCCGTTCCGGGCGAAAGTCCGTGCGGCAGGAGGATTCATCGGAGGCCGAAGGCGCACAGGCTTGAAGCCATGCACACCTCCACCGCGCCCGCGCCGACGCGCAGCGAACCGCACTCGAAGCGGCTGCCGCTGCTCGACGTCCTTCGCGGCGTCGCCATCCTCGGCACGCTCGCCACCAACATCTGGATCTTCACCTCCGCCGGCAGCGAAGGCGTCCTGCTCACCGGCAACCCGGTCGGCAGCGGCGACGACCCGCTCCAGACCGTCTTCATGTTCCTGGCCAACGGCAAGTTCATCTCGATGCTGACGTTCATGTTCGGCGTCGGCCTCGCCATCCAGTACCAGTCCGCCGCGAAGCGCGGACGGCGCTGGCCCGGCAGGTACCACTGGCGGGCGCTGTTCCTGTTCGTCGAGGGAACCGTCCACTTCATACTCATCTTCGCCTTCGACGTCCTCATGGGCTACGCCGTCACCGCGATCATCGTGGCCTGGCTGCTCACCCGCTCCCAGACGACGCAGCGCGTCGTCATGTGGGTCCACCTCGGACTGCACCTCGCGTTCATGGCGCTGCTGACGCTCGGGATCTCCAGCGGCGCCGCCGGCGAAGGCCCGCAGGGCGCGGGACCGGAGGTCGAGGCGATCTACGCGGACGGCTCATGGCTCGACCAGGTCGACTTCCGGCTGGCCAACTGGCCGATCTTCCGCCTCGAGACGGTCATCGCCTTCCCGATGATGATGTTCCTGTTCCTGCTGGGCGTCAGGCTCTTCCGCGCCGGCGCGTTCGGCGGCGACGAGCACGGCAGGCGCATCCGCGAGCGGATGCTGCTGTGGGGCATGGGCCTCGGGCTCCCGCTCAACCTCGCCTTGCAGTTCGCTCCGGAGCAGCTGGTGTTCGTCGAGCGCTACGTCGCCGCCCCGTTCCTCGCGTTCGGCTACATCGGGCTGGTGGGCTGGATCGTCGACCACTTCACGGCGAAGACCGGTCGGCAGGGGCCGCTCATGAACGGCCTGTCGAGCCTGGGCCGCGCCGCGCTGAGCGGCTACATCCTCCAGAACCTGGTGGCCTCGGCGGTCTGCTACGGCTGGGGCCTGGGGCTGGCGGCCCGGTTCGGCGAGTCGGCGTGGTTCGGCGCCTCGCTCTGGCTGGCGATCAGCGCCGTCCTCATCGTCGGCTCGCGGCTGTGGCTGACGCGCTTCGCGGCCGGTCCGGCCGAGATGCTCCAGAAGAAGCTGATCCGCTGACCGGCGGGCGCGGGCCGGGCGCGCGACGAACCACGCCACCGGGCTGTGAGATCCCAGGGGCGGCCTGATAATTCACGCGGCTGCGTCGTCGTAGTGGTGGGAGCACGAAACCAGGGTTCCCGAACTTCTCAGACGACGAAAGCGACTCATGATGAACACAGTCCTGTGGATCACGGCGTCCCTGCTCGCCCTCGCGGTCATGGCGTCCGGCGCGGTGAAGTTGGCCAAGTCCCGTGACGACCTCGCCGCGGCCTACCCGTGGGTCGAAGACTACTCACAGGGTCAGGTCAGGCTCATCGGAGCAGCGGAGGTCCTCGGCGGGATCGGCTTGGTCGTCCCCCCGGCCGTCGGTGTCCTGAGCGTCCTGAGCCCCGTCGCGGCGACGGGCCTGGCCGTCCTGATGGCCGGCGCCGTCGTCGTGCACCTTCGCCGCGGTGAGGCGAGCAATACCGTGCTGCCGCTCGTGCTGCTGGTGCTCGCCGCGGCGCTGGCAGTCCTGCGCTTCGGGCAGTTCGCCTTCTGACCCTTTCGACCACCACCAAAGGAGACATGCTCATGACGACCACCTCAGCGACCAACCAGGCGGCCTACCAGCGGCTCCATGACGCGACCAACCGCCGCGATCTGGAGCTGATCTCGCGAACCGTAGACGAGGTGTTCCATCCCGACGCGGTGTTCCATGTGCGAGGGCCGGTGGGCGCGACGGCGCCCGAGGCCGTGAAGGGCGCCTGGGCGATGCTGCGGCGGGTGTTCCCCGACATCCAGGTCACGATCGAGGACACGATCACGGAAGGCGACAAGATCGTCTTCCGGACCACCGTGACGGGAACCCATCAGGGCGAGTACCGCGGCCTGGCGGCCACCGGGAAGACCATCACCTACGACGAGATGTTCATCATTCGATTCTCCGAGGGCAGAGTCGCCGAAGTATGGGGGATCGTCGACGTCTTCTCCCAGCTGCAGCAGCTCGGAGTGCAGATCCCCTGACCCCGCGGGCGGCCGGTGTGTTCCGTCGGCGACGGCGGGACTCACGGAGGCGGGCGCCCGCGATGACCGCGGGCGACGCTCACGCCACAGCCAGGGTGCGACAGGACAGAGCCGTCATACGGCATCGGGTGTGTTACCCCCGGTTTTCCGAATAGGCATGCGAACTATGTCCCTTTCTGGCTTCCTTGGAAACCAAAATAAAACCTCTCCGGAAAAGCGGGGGGAGCACAGGGACCGGGCGTCGCGGTGGAAGACCGCCGCGTCGCGCGCCGCCCGCTCGGTCAGACCGCGGCGAGGAACGCCCTGACCCGCTCGGTGAGCAGCGCGGACGCCTCCGGGTCGTACGCGTCGAGCGAGGAGTCGGCGAAGAGGTGCTGATCGCCGGGGTAGACGAACAGCTCGGCGTCGCTTGTGGAGTCGGCGAGTTCGCGTGCCGCCGGCAGGTCCTCGTTGAAGAACTCGTCGCCCTCCTTGCCGTGGATCTGCACCGGCACCCCCTCGGGCCAGGCTTTCCCGAACTCCGCGACCGGGATGCAGGAGTGCATGAGCAGCGCCCCGCGGGCGCCGGGCCGAGTCTGCGCGAGTCGCTGGGCGATCATCACGCCGAAGGAGAATCCGGCGTAGACGAGCTCGGTCCCGAGCTCGTCCGCCGCGGCGGCGCCGCGCTCGCGGATCGCGTCGAAGCCCGTGTCGCTCGTGAATTCGAACCCCTCCTCGATGCTGCCGAACGTGCGGCCGTCGAACAGGTCGGGGGTGTGCACGGTGTGGCCGGCCTGCCGCAGCTCGTCGGCGAAGGCCCGCACTCCGTCCGTCAGGCCCTGGATGTGGTGGTACAGCAGTACTTCGGCCATGTCAGCGGCTCCACTTCCCGATTGAACTACTTTTTTGGATCATTCCACGATGCTAGTCTGTTTTGTCATGACGGACAAGCCCCCGGACTACGAGCTCGCCGACCGGATGGCCTTGACCGAGCCGGCCCAGGTGAAGGCCATCGGCCACCCGCTCCGCACCACGATCCTGCAGCTCCTCCACGAGCGGGCCGCGACCGTCACCGAGCTCGCGACCGCGCTCGAACGTCCCAAGAGCACGGTCGCGCACCACGTGGACGTGCTCGCCCGCAACGGCCTGCTCCAAGTGGTGCGCACCCGGAAGGTGCGGGCGATCGAAGAGCGCTTCTACGGACGCACCGCGCGCCTGTTCTACGTGACGGCCGAGCCGTCGCCTGCCGGCGCGGCGGCATCCGGAGACTTCAACGATTTCGAGGTGGCCGCCCGCGAGTCCGCTGCGGCGTTCGAGGAGGGAAGGCTCTGGGGCTTCATCCGGCACGCGCGCATCACCGAGGACCAGGTCTCCGAGTTCTGGGGCCGCATGGCCGAACTGGTCGAGGAGTTCGACCGACTGCCGAGATCCGGCGAGACCACCTACGGGTTCGCGATCGGCATCTACCCCACCGCCCACCCGACCCTGCCGCCCGCGGAGTAAGTGCTCCTGACGCATCGTGTCCGTCCCGGAAGCCGCTCAGGCGGCACCGTCGTCGGTGTGATCGACCGGGTCGCGCCGCCGCCCCTCGACGTCCCGGCCGGTCAACGGCAGCAGCGCCAGCGGGATCGCGACGGCCGCCGCGAGCGCGATCACCAGCGGCATGCGCTCATCGGGTTTGAGATGGTGCAGCATAGAGAGGTGGATCGCCAAGTGCGGCACGGCGAACACCAGGTACACGGCGAGCGCCGTCCGGGTCATGATCCGCCCCATGACGACCGCGCTCACGCCCAGCACCACCGAGGTCGCCAGACTCATCGCGCCGTAGTCCATCATCAGGTGCGCGTTGTACGGCATGCGCATGCCCACCCAGGGGATGTCGAAGAACGAGCGGGGGAGCACCAACGCCCAGCACCCCACGGCGAACTGCACCACGGCGAGGAAGGCCAGTCCCGAGCGGAGCCAGATGCGGGCGCTCATGCGGCGAGGAACTGGTCGAAGGTGATCCGCCCGTCGGCGTGGCCCGGCGTCAGGTGCGCCCCTTCGCGAAAGCCGCGCATGCCGAAGCCGGCCATCGGCACCGGCGCCACCGGCCGGCGGAGGGAACGCGAGCGGGCACAGGCGCGGGCCAGGTCGGCGAGGGGACGGATCTCGGGGCCGCCCATGTCCGGCACCCGCCCGGACGGCGGCGCGCCCGCCAGCCCGGTCAGGCGGGCGGCCACCTCACCGGCGTCGACGGGCTGCAGGTCGACGCCGCGGGGCACCAGGATCACCGGCAGCCGTCGCTGCACGGCGCATATCCAGACGACGAGCTCGTGGAACTGGGTCGTGCGCTGGATCGTCCACGGCAGGCCGGAGTGCTCGACGAGCCGCTCACACGCCCGCTTCACCCGGTAATAGGGCAGGTTCACCCGGTCGACGCCGACGATGGACGCATAGCAGAGGTGCGGGCGCCCGGCTCGCGCCGCCGCTCGGATGAGATTGCGTGTGATGTCGACGTCCTTGCGGCCGTTGCTGGTCGCACAGTGGACGACCGTGCCCACGCCGTCCAGGGCCGCCTCCAGCCCTTCGCCGGTGAGCAGGTCGCCCTGGAACCTCCACTCCTTCGGCGAAGGGACGCGACTGAGCACCCGGACCGCATTGCCGGCCGCGGCCAGCCGCGACACGAGCGCGGGACCGAGTCTGCCGGTCCCTCCTGTCACGAGAATCGGATCTGCCACCGGTCGAAACCTCCTCGCATAAGGCGCGATGCCGGATCCGCCGGCCTCGCGCGGCTGTCGAGCCACCGCCGCGCACCGAAGCCCGGCGCGCGGTCACGGTAAAGAACCGGATAGGCCGGCGGAATGTGACAGCCGAAGCTTCTCGGGGTTGGCGATGATGCGAATTCCGACGATGCGGTCCCCCACGATCTCTGGGACCAGCACACCGATCAGCGCCTCCCCGGTCGAGGCCAGCAGGCCCGGCGCGCCGTTCACCTCCGAGACCGACAACCGCACCCGCCCACCGGCGAGCTTGAACGATCCCGCCAGATAGCGGGCCACCCGGTGTGCGCCGAGGATCGGCCGCCGGGCCACGCCGACACGGCCGCCGCCGTCCACCCACACGGTCACGTCCTCGGCCAGCACCCGCTCCAGCGACTCCAGGTCCCCGTGCTCCGCGGCGGCCAGAAACCGCTCCATGAGGTCGGGCCGAGCGACCGGCTCCGCCCGGCGATCGGCACCGCCGCGGGCTTCGGCCAGGCGCTTTCGAGCGCGGGCGTACAACTGCCGCGAGTTCGCCTCGGATGAATCGATGACCTCGGCCACCTCCCGGTGGCTGTACGCGAACGCCTCACGCAGCACGAACACCGCCCGCTCCATGGGGTTCAGCCGTTCGAGCAGCACGAGGAAGGCCATCGACACCAGCTCCCGCTGCTCGGCCCTGTCCAATGGGCCCAGCGCCCCGTCGGCGGTCAGCACCGGCTCGGGCAGCCAGAAGCCCACATAGCGCTCCCGGCGCATCCGCGCGGACGTCAACCGGTTCACGCACAAGTTGGTGGCGACCTTCGCCAGCCACGCCCACGGTGACTCGACCCGGCTCGCACGGTGCCAACGGACGAACACCTCTTGGACAACGTCCTCGGCCTCCTCGGCCGATCCCAGCATCCGATAGGCCAGGCCGAACAGTCTCGAGCGATGCCGCTCGAACTCCTCGACTGCGTCTGCCGCCACCCCAACACCCTTCGGGCCACTCGACGGATCCGACTCCATGTCCGGACTCGCTCCGCGAGCCTGTTCCCGGCCCGCGTGGGGGAAGTCGCCGACGCCCTCGACGCTCACCGGGCGGCGCAGATGTCCACCTGACCCGTACAGAATCCGCACGGGAATTGCGGACTGACCGAATACGCGACCGAACCAACTACACAATGTGCGTCTGAACAGGCCGTTTACCGGCCGATGGTGGAGCCAAGGGGAATCGAACCCCTAACCTCCTGCTTGCAAAGCAGGTGCTCTGCCAATTGAGCTATAGCCCCGTCGACCCCTGGGGGGTCGCGACCGTACGAGTATCCCCGCCGTGCTCATCGCACCAGCGAGGATACCCGGAACGCAGTGAGTTGGCTAACGCCTTTCGTCAGCGAATGTCTTCGGCGGAGGTCGTGGCCTCGTGCCACAGGGTGCGCTCGTCGTTGATGGCCTTGACCTTCTTGGCCACCACTACGGCGACGGTCGCGACACCGGCGACGATCAACAGTTTCTTCCACATGGACCCAGGCCCCCTAATACCAGAGCTTGCCGCGTACAGCAATGTCCCGTTCGACATTGCACGATGCGACTCAGCATAGCGAACACCGCCATGCCCGCCCCCCGGGCCAGCTCGACGGCTCTGCGAGTCGTAAACCGGCCTAAGGAATCAGTGCGAGACGACCAGGCGGGCGCTCCCGCGCCTCGTCGGCGAGCATCGGTGTCAAGCGGTTCCCTCGGACCCGTTCCCCTCGGCCGTGGCCAAAGCCCGTCTGCGGGCCCGATAGGCCGCGGCCTTGACGCGGTTGCCGCACTCGTCCATCCCGCACCAGGTGCGCCGGGCGCCGCGTGAACGGTCGAGATAGATGCGAGTGCAGCCGGTGCGACCGCACTCCTTGAGACGGGCGCCGGGATCGGCGAGCACGGCGACAGCGCTCCTGGCTATCTGGGAGAGCACCGCGCGGAGGTCCCCCGACATGCGCAGCCCCGCGTCGCTGAGCTCGATCGCGGGCATCGGCCCCGCGGCCGCGTTGTTGACGATCTCGAGGCCGCCCGGATCGAAGGGCCGATCGAGCACGCGGTCGCACGCGAGTCGGTAGATCGCCTCCCGCAGTGACAGCGCGGACTCGAAGGCGGCCGAGTCGGCGGTGACCCGGTCGGGGAGCTCGTCGCATTCGGCGACCCACCGCTCGAGGTCCGCGGGCACGGCCAAGAGCTCGATGGGCTCGTCTCGACGCGACGTCACGGTGCCGGCCAGGTCCAGGGCCGGGTTGCCGCTCACGAACGCGAAATCCACGTCACCATCTTGACCGGTGATGAAGCGGATGGCAAGATCGTCACCTGTTGAACCGGTGACGACAATGCGAACGGGAGCACTCATGGCCGAAACCCTCGACATCGAGGTCGTCGTCTTCGACGTCCTCGGCACGCTGGTCGACGAACCCGGCGGGCTTCGAGCGGAGATTCGCGACGCGGTGCCCGCCTCCGACGACGCGTCCGTCGAGGAGCTGCTCACGGTGTGGCAGCGGCATGTCGAACTCGAGCAGCGGCGCATCGGGCAGGGACGCCGCGCGTACGTCAACACCGAGGTCCTCGACCGGGAGGCCGCCGGACGGGTGGCCGACCGTGCCGGGCTCGACGATCCGGCGGCCGTCGCCCGGCTGGCCACGGCGAGTCGGCGCCTGCCCGCCTGGGGCGACTCGGTCGGCGCTCTCGAGCGGCTCGCGCAGCGGCTGCCCGTGCTCGGGCTCTCCAACGCCGGGGGCACCACGCTGCTGCGGCTGGGCGCACATGCCGGGCTGCGCTGGCACCAGGCCTTGTCGAGCGAAGCCGTCATGGCCTACAAGCCGGCGCCGGAGGTCTACCGGCTCGCCGTCGACACCGCCGGGTGCCCGCCGGAACGGGTGCTCATGGTGGCAGCCCACGCCTGGGACCTCCGCGGGGCGCAGGCCGGGGGGATGCGGACCGCCTACGTCGAGCGACCGGTCGGGGATCCGCCGAAGCGCACCGACGTCTTCGACCGGCGGTTCAGCGGGCTGGACGAACTGGCGACCGCGCTGACGGCATAGCACCGGTTCAGCGCGGTCGCCCGGGTAAACGGAAATCCCAGCCCGGCATACGGCCGAAGCTGGGATTTCATTCGGTGGGCGTACCAAGACTCGAACTTGGGACCTTTGAGTTATCAGCTCAACGCTCTAACCACCTGAGCTATACGCCCTCGTCAGGTGCCGCATCGCCTGTCCGGCAACGCTGAGAAAGGTTACCCCACCAGGGGAAGCAATGCGAACCCGGCCCCCTCTGGGAAGGGACGGCCGTCACGGCCGCCCGCGTTCCCGAGCCTACGGTCCGCGGCACCCGTCTGCAAGCGCGATACCGGCGGCTCGGCCATCGCGAGATCGAACCCCCGTCACCGCCACCGGCGAGCGCCACGGTTCGCGAACGGCGCGGGACCCGGGCGCACAACACGGCGGCCCGCCGGACCCGCGAGAGGTCCGACGGGCCGCCGGCCGTGCCTAGTCTCGTTCGGCGAGGGTGACCTCGACGCCGCCGACCAGGTCGGCGCACACGTTGTAGATGAAGGCCCCGAGCGTCGCCAGCGCCGTGAACAGCACCATGTTCACCACACCGAGCAGCGCGGCCGCCCCTATGACGCCCTTCGCGGTGATCCGGAAGTTCTCCGTGTCGATGCCGGTGTCGCTCGAGGTGCCCATGAGCATCGCCAGCATGTCGTTGACGGTGTCGAAGACGCCCATCGCGTCGAGCGCGATGTACAGCACCGTGGTGGCGACCACCATCACGATGAACAGCACGATCGACACGGCGAAGGAGAACTTCATGACCGACCACGGGTCGATCCGCTTGAGCCTGAGTCTCGCCCGGCGCGGGCCGCGCGCGGCGGCCTGCGACACGGCGGCCCTGGCGGCGCGGACCGCGTCGGCGACCCGCGCGGAACTCGCCACGCCGGCGGCCGGCGGCGGCGGCGTCTGCATCTGGGGGATCGCCTCCGGCGTGACCGGCGGCGGGGTCATCCCCGGCGGGCGGCGGATCGTCAGCGTCTTGTCCTCGTCGGCCGAAGACGGCGACCCACCGCCGTCCTTCGAATGCTCGACCGGATCGGGCGCCGCCTCGAGCTGCTCATCGCGCTCGGTCTCCGCAGCGGTAGCCTTCGCTTCCGTCATCTACTCGTCCTGCCCATCATCGGGTTCTTCGGCGCTCTTGGTGATGGCGAGCAACGAGACCTCTTCGGGCAGGTCGATCAGCTTCACACCCATGGTGTTGCGGTCCGTAGTCCTGCGGACCGGCTTCGCCGGTGTCCTGATGACGCCCCCTTCCGAAGTGATCGCGAACAGCTCGTCCTCCGGCGTCACGGACAGCGCCCCCACCAGATCACCACGTCGTTCCGTGATCTTCGCTGTCAGGACGCCCTTGCCGCCGCGGCCCTGCTGCGGATACGCCTCGACCGGAGTCCGTTTCGCATACCCGCGGCTGGTGGCCACGAGGATGTCCATATTATCGCGCAGCACGATCATGGTGAGCAATTCGTCATCTCCCACGAATCGCATTCCGATCACACCGCTCGTGGCGCGGCCCATCGGACGCAGCGATTCGTCGGAGGCCTGGAAGCGGATCGCCTGGGCCTTGCGGGAGACGAGCAGCAGGTCATCGGCGGGTTCGATGAGCGCGGCGCCGACCAGTTCATCGCCGTCGCGCAGATTGATGCCGACGATGCCGCCGGTGCGCGGCGAGTCGAAATCGGACAGCTTGCTCTTTTTGACCAGGCCGTTCCGGGTGGCGAGCACCAGATACGGGGCGGCCTCATAGGACTGGAGCTGGATGACCTGAGCGATCGTCTCGTCCGGCTGGAACGCCAGGACGTTGGCGACGTGCTGGCCTCGGGCGGTGCGGCTCGCCTCGGGCAGCTCGTAGGCCTTGGCCCGGTAGACGCGGCCCTTGTTCGTGAAGAACAGGATCCAGTCGTGCGTGGTGCACACGAAGAAGTGGCTGACGATGTCGTCCTGCTTGAGCTGCGCGCCCTGGACGCCCTTGCCGCCGCGCTTCTGCGAGCGGAACGAGTCGGTCTTGGTGCGCTTGACGTAGCCGCCGTGTGTGATGGTCACCACAATGTCTTCGCGGGCGATGAGGTCCTCCATCGAGACCTCGCCGGCGTCGGGCAGGATCTGCGTGCGCCGCTCGTCGCCCCAGCGCTGCACGACCGCGGCCAGCTCGTCGCGGACGATCGCGCGCTGCCGCTCGGGCTTGGCCAGGATGTCGTTCAGATCGGCGATCTTGGTCTCGATCTCGACGAGCTCGTCGACGATGCGCTGGCGCTCCAGGGCGGCGAGCCGGCGCAGCTGCATGTCGAGGATCGCCGTCGCCTGGATCTCGTCGACCTCGAGCAGCTCCATGAGCCCGGCCTTCGACTCCTCGGCCGAGGGCGAGCGGCGGATGAGCGCGATGGTCTCGTCGAGCAGGTCGAGCGCCTTGGCCAGACCGCGCAGGATGTGGGCGCGCTCCTCGGCCTTGCGCAGCCGGTAGCGGGTGCGCCGAACGATGACGTCGATCTGGTGGGCGACGTAGTAGCGCACCATCTGGGCGATGTTCAGCGTGCGCGGCACGTCGTCGACCAGGGCCAGCATGTTCGCGCCGAAGGTCTCCTGGAGCTGGGTGTGCTTGTAGAGGTTGTTCAGCACGACCTTCGGGACGGCGTCGCGCTTGAGCACGACCACGATCCGCATGCCGGTGCGCCCCGAGGACTCGTCGCGGATGTCGGCGATGCCGGTGAGCTTGCCGTCCTTGACGAGCTCGGCGATGCGCTCGGCGAGGTTGTCCGGGTTGACCTGGTAGGGCAGCTCGGTGACGACCAGGCAGGCGCGGCCCTTGGCGTCCTCCTCGACCTCGACGACGGCGCGCATCTTGATCGAGCCGCGGCCGGTGCGGTAGGCGTCCTCGATGGCGGCGCGGCCGAGGACCGTGGCGCCGGTCGGGAAGTCCGGGCCGGTGATGAGGCCCATGATCGCCTCCAGGGCCTCCTCCTCGGTGGCCTCGGGGTGGTCGAGGCACCAGTTGATGGCCGAGGCGACCTCGCGGAGGTTGTGCGGCGGGATCTTGGTGGCCATGCCGACCGCGATGCCCTCGGAGCCGTTGACGAGCAGGTTCGGGATCCGCGAAGGCAGGATCGTCGGCTCGGTGGTCTTGCCGTCGTAGTTCGGCTGGAAGTCGACCGACTCCTCGTCGATGTCGCGGAGCATCTCCATCGCGAGCGGGTCGAGGCGGCACTCGGTGTACCGCATCGCGGCGGCCGGGTCGTTGCCCGGCGAGCCGAAGTTGCCCTGGCCGTCGATGAGCGGGTACCGCAGGCTCCAGTGCTGGGCCATGCGCACGAGCGAGTCGTAGATCGCGCCGTCGCCGTGCGGGTGGTACTGGCCCATGACGTCGCCGATGACGCGGGAGCACTTGACGTAGCCCCGGTCGGAGCGGTAGCCGCCGTCGTACATCCCGTAGAGGATCTTGCGGTGGACCGGCTTGAGGCCGTCGCGGACGTCGGGCAGCGCACGCCCGACGATGACGCTCATGGCGTAGTCGAGGTAGGAGCGCTGCATCTCGACGTCGATGCCGATCGGGTCGATGCGGCCGTGGGTCTCCGTCAGGTCCAGCTGGTCTTGGTTGTTCTCAGGCACCAGTGCTTCCTTGCCTTGTAAAGCGGATCGTGAACGAACGGGCCGTCATCAGATGTCCAGGAACCGGACGTCCTTGGCGTTCTCCTGGATGAAGCGGCGGCGGCTCTCCACGTCCTCACCCATGAGGACGCTGAACAGCTCGTCGGCGGTTGCCGCGTCGTCGAGTTGAACTTGGAGCAGGTTGCGCCGGGCCGGGTCCATGGTCGTCTCCCACAGCTCGGTGTAGTTCATCTCACCGAGGCCCTTGTAGCGCTGGACGCCGTCCGAGCGGCGCGGGTCGGACTTGCCCTGGGCGATGCCCTCCTCGATGAGCCGGTCCCGCTCGGGGTCGGAGTAGGCGTAGGAGACCAGATCGCCCTTCTTGTTCCACTTGATCTTGTACAGCGGCGGCTGGCTCATGTACACGTGGCCGAGCTCGACGAGCGGGCGCATGAAGCGGAACAGGAGCGTCAGCAGCAGCGTGTTGATGTGGTGGCCGTCGACGTCGGCGTCGGACATCAGGATGACCTTGTGGTACCTGAGCTTCTCGATGTCGAATTCCTCGTGGATGCCGGTGCCGAGGGCGGTGATCATGCCCTGGACCTCGTTGTTCTTGAGGATCTTGTCGAGGCGGGCCTTCTCCACGTTGAGGATCTTGCCGCGGATGGGCATGATCGCCTGGGTGCGCGGGTTGCGGCCCTGCTTGGCCGAGCCGCCGGCGGAGTCGCCCTCGACGACGAACATCTCGCACTCTTCGGGGTTGGTCGACTGGCAGTCGGCCAGCTTGCCGGGCATCGAGGAGGTCTCGAGGAGGCTCTTGCGCCTGGCCAGCTTGCGGGCCTGGGCCGCGGCCTTGCGGGCCTGCGCGGCCGAGGCGGCCTTCTGGACGATGACGCGGGCTTCCTTGGGGTGGCGGTCGAGCCAGTCGGGCAGCCACTCGTTGCAGATCCGCTGGACGAAGCTGCGGATCTCGGTGTTGCCGAGCTTGGTCTTGGTCTGGCCCTCGAACTGCGGCTCGCGCAGCTTGACGGAGATGATCGCGGCCAGGCCCTCGCGGATGTCGTCGCCGGAGAGGCGGTCCTTCTCGGTCTTGAGGATCTTCTTCTCGAGCCCGTACTTGTTGACCGCGTTGGTCAGCGCGGTGCGGAAGCCCTCCTCGTGGGTGCCGCCCTCGTGCGTGTTGATGGCGTTGGCGAAGGTGTAGACCGACTCGCCGTACGACTCGTTCCACTGCATCGCGACCTCGACGGCCTGCCCGTCCTCGTCGGCCGAGAAGGAGACCACGGTCGGGTGGATCGCGTTCTTGGAGGCGTTGAGGTGGCGCACGAAGTCGGCGATGCCCTCGTCGTAGCGGAAGGTGACCTCCCTGATCTGCCCTTCCTCGTCGAGGTGGTCGGGACGCTCGTCGCGCAGGGTGATGGACAGGCCCTTGTTGAGGAAGGCCATCTCCTGGAGGCGCCGGTAGACCGTCTTGTAGTCGAACTCGAGGGTCTCGAAGATGTCGCCGTCGGGCCAGAAGCTGAGGATGGTGCCCGTCTCGTCCGAGCGCTCGCCCTTCTCCAGCGGGCCCGGCTGGGCGTTCTTGTAGTGCTGGCGCCACACGTGGCCGTCGCGGCGGATCTCGACCGACAGCTGGGTCGACAGGGCGTTGACGACCGAGACGCCGACGCCGTGCAGACCGCCGGAGACCGCGTAGGTCTGTGAGTCGAACTTGCCTCCCGCGTGGAGGACGGTGAGCGCGACCTCGACACCCGGCTTCTTCAGCTTCGGGTGGAGGTCGACGGGGAAGCCGCGGCCGTTGTCGGTGACGCGGATGCCGCCGTCGGCGAGGATGGCCACCTCGATGTCGGTACAGAAGCCCGCCAGCGCTTCGTCGACGGAGTTGTCGACCACTTCCTGGAGGAGATGGTGCAGGCCCCGCTCACCGGTCGAGCCGATGTACATGCCCGGGCGTTTCCTGACCGCCTCGAGGCCTTCGAGGACCGTCAGCGAACTGGCGCTGTACTCGTCCTGCTTCTTCGCCGCCACCGGCAACTCCTTCTGTCGTCGTTCACGGTCAGTGAGAAAGCTAGTCCGTGGGTGTGACACTTTCGGCGATCGGCCCGCAGCTCACGGGCCGCGGCCACTGGTCGGCCGCTCCGGAGGGCGCCGGAGCGCGCCGCACGGACCTCGCCATGGCGAGACGGCCGGAGCTGTGCGCCCGACCGCCCTCGCCGAAGCTCGCGGGCCGTCGCAATGAGCCCGCGTCACCCGTCAAGTCTACTGCGGCCTCGCTCCGAATACCGTCTCTCTGCGGCGTGATGTCGTCACAGTCGCATCGGGAGACCCGGACATGAACCCCCCTACGGCCCCTAGGGTCGGACCGCTTCAGAATGTGTCACGGGAGCCATTAAACCGTACCCGCCTAGGCCCGAAGGAACGTGTCGGCTGTTTGGGGCCGACGATCTTCAGGCGTTTGACCACGCCGGGCCCGAGCGCCGCTGTGATCTTCGCGTAGATCTGCTTCGAGAACAGCCGCAGCTGCGTGGCCCAGGCCGTGGACTCGGCCACGACCAGCAGTTCGCCGTCGACGAGCTGCTCGGGGCGGCAGTGCCCGGCGATCTCGGGACCGACGATCTCGGTCCAGCGGCCGAACACCGAGGCGTTGGAGACCTTCCCGGTCCAGCCCTTCTTGCGCACGACCTGCCCGAGGAGCGCCCCGATCGCCTCGGGGTCGCGCCGGTCGGGGCCGGGCCCCGACCATTCGCGGCGGAAGCGCGGGTCGTCGCTCCTGCCTCTCCTCTTGGGGCGGGGGCGGTAGTCGTAGCCGTCAGAGGACACGTCGGATCTCCCCTTCCCAGACGTCGAAGCGGGCGCCGACGAGCCGGTCGGGCACGTCCCCGGCGACGGCGCAGGTGATGAGGGTCTGCGGCGCGGCCTCGGCGTACTCCGCGAGGCGCTCGCGGCGCGTGGTGTCGAGCTCGGCGAACACGTCGTCGAGGATCAGGATGGGCGCGGTGCCGTCGGAGCGCAGGAGCTCGAACGCGCCCAGGCGCAGCGCGAGCGCCACCGACCAGCTCTCGCCGTGGGAGGCGTAGCCCTTGACCGGGAGCTCGCCGAGGACGAGGTCGACGTCGTCGCGGTGGGGGCCCACGAGCGTGGATCCGCGCTCGATCTCCTTGGCGCGGGCGCCGGCCAACGCGGCCGAGAGCCGCGCGGTGAGGACGTCCCGGTCGGCGGCGAGGTCGTCGCCGAGTTCGGAGGTGTACGCGAGGCTCACCTCCGAGCGCCCGTCGGCGATGCGGGCGTGGGCCTTGGCGACGGGCTCGACGAGGTCGGCCAGGAGCGCGAGGCGCCCGGCGAGGAGCTCGGCGCCGTGCTCGGCGAGGTGCGCGTCCCAGGCGTCGAGGGTGGCCATCTCGGCGCCGCCGGGGCCGCGGCCGCCGGTCTTCTTCGCGAGGTAGGCGGTGCGCAGGAGGGTGTTGCGCTGCTTGAGGACGCGTTCGTAGTCGGCCTTGACGCCGGCGAAGCGCGGATAGCGCGAGCACAGGAGTTCGTCGAGGTAGCGGCGCCGCACGGACGGCTCGCCGCGGACGAGCGCGAGGTCTTCGGGGGCGAAGGCGACGGCCTTGAGCGCGCCGATGAGCTCGCGGGGGCGGGTCAGCGGGTGCTTGTTGAGGCGGGCGCGGTTGGACCTGCCGGGGATGATCGCCAGCTCGGCGAGCAGGCGGCGCGAGTCGTGGACGATCTCGGCGCGGATGACGGCCTGCTCGGCGCCGGCGCGGACGAGCGGAGCGTCGTTCGCGACCCGGTGGGATCGGAGCGTCGAGAGGTAGACCAGCGACTCGACGAGGTTCGTCTTGCCGTGCCCGTTGGGGCCCACGAGTATCGAAGGCCCCTCGTCGAGCGCGATCTGGGCGTGCGGGTAGGACCTGAAGTCGCTCAGTTGCAGCTGTCGTACACGCACGCCTCTATTGTGCCGCCTTCCACCGACGCGTGTCGGACCGGATGCCCGCCGCGACACCGTCGCGGCGGCGATCGCCGTTCGGTTTGCCGGGACGACGCGGCGGGACCGCGCCGACGGCCGCCTCGCGGCCCCGTGCCCGCCGCTCCTCCGGTTTCACGGCGTGTCCGCCACTATTCCGGTTTTACGGCGTGTCCGCCGAACTGGTTCCGCAGCGCGGCGACGGCCTTCATGGCGGGGGAGTCGTCCTGCCGGGAGGCGTAGCGGGCGAACAGGGAGTCGGCGATGGCCGGCAGCGGCACCCGCAGCCGGATGGCCTCCTCGACCGTCCAGCGGCCCTCGCCGGAGTCGGCGACCCAGCCGCGGATCTTGGCCAGTTCCGGATCCTCGTCGAGCGCGCGGTCGAGCAGGTCGAGCAGCCAGGAGCGGATGACGGTGCCCGAACGCCAGGACTTGATGACCTCGGGCACGTTCTCGACGTGCTCGGAGGCCTCCATGAGCTCGTAGCCCTCGGCGTAGGCCTCCATCATCGCGTACTCGATGCCGTTGTGCACCATCTTGGCGTAGTGCCCGGCGCCCACCCCGCCCGCGTGGACGAAGCCGTAGTCGCCCTCGGGCTTGAGCTCGTCGAAGATCGGCATCAGCCGGTCGACGTCGGCCTTGGCGCCGCCGACCATGAGCGCGTAGCCCTCGCTGAAGCCCCACACGCCGCCGGAGACGCCGACGTCGACGTAGCCGATGCCCTTCTCGCCGAGCAGTTTCGCGTGCTCGGTGTCGTCGGAGAACCGGGAGTTGCCGCCGTCGACCACGAGATCGCCCTCGGAGAGCAGCTCGGCGAGCTCGGCGACGGTGGACCGGGTGGCCTCGCCCGCGGGGACCATGATCCAGACCGCCCGGGGGGCTTCGAGCGCCTGGACGAGCTCGGGGAGCGAGGCGACGTCGGCCTTGTCCGGATCGCGGTCGTACCCGACGACGTCGTGGCCGGTCTCCTCCAGCCGCGACTTCATGTTGCCGCCCATCTTGCCGAGCCCGATCATGCCCAGTTGCATGCCGCGCCCCCTTCCACGTGACTCAAGCGATGTACGCGCCCGGCCTCGCGATTCGTCCCCGAAAGGCGTACCACGGGCCCTACGTTGGCAGAGCGCCTTTTAGGCGTCCCAACGCAATGGTTGCAGCATGTACAGGTAACCGTCGTGGTTTGTGTCAGATTCCTCATCTTCGGGCGCGGCCTCCCCGGTCATCACGACCGGCTTGCCCAGCTCGTTCATCTTGAAGGCCGTGACGGGCGCGTCGACCACGCCGAGCCCGTCGAGCAGATAGGTCGGGTTGAACGCGATCTTGCCGGCCTCGCCCTCGAAGGTGCAGTCCATCGCCTCGGAGGCTTTGGCGTCCTCGGCGCCGCCGGCCTCGACTACGAGGCCGTCCTCGTCGAAGGACAGGCGGATCGGCGAGTTGCGGTCGCCGACGAGGGCGACGCGGCGGGCGACCTCGGTGAGATCGGCGGTCTTGACGCGCAGCACGGTGGCGTACGAGGTCGCCAGGAGGCTGCGCAGCGGCGGCAGCTGGCCGTCGAGGACGCGCGAGGTGGTCTGGCGCCCGCCCGCGATGAAACCGACCATGCCGGGGGCGCCGTCCGCGCCCGAGGGGACGGCGATGGTGACCGGTCCGGAGAAGCTGCCGAAGGTCCGGGCGGTGTCGGCGAGGGCCTTGGCGGGGACCAGGACGGTGACGTCGACGTCGCTCTCGTTCGGCTCCCACGCCGAGTCTCGGATGGCCATGCGGTAGCGGTCGGTGGCGAGCAGCCCGATGCCGCCGCCGGTCATCTCGATCTGGACGCCGGTCATCGTCGGCAGGGTCTCGTCCTTGCCGGCGGCGATGGCGGTCTGGGCGACGGCCTTGGCGAACTCGTCGGCGTCGATGGTGCCGATGGCCTCGGGCATCTGCGGCAGGCTCGGGTAGTCCTCCAGCGGCATGGTCGGCAGGGTGAAGCGCGCCGAGCCGCAGGTGAGTTCGGCGTGCGGGCCCTCGACGGTGAAGTCGACCGGCTTGCCCGGAAGCGCCTTGACGATCTCGGCCAGCAGCTTGCCCGACACCAGGGCCGTCCCGGGGGACTCACCGGTGACGTCGACGGTGACGCGGGTGGAGATCTCGTAGTCGAAACCGGAGATGGTCAACGTGCCCTCGTCGACGGACAGGCGCGCGCCGGCGAGCACCGGAACGGACGGCCGGGCCGGGAGGCTCTTGGCGGTCCATGAGACCGCATCGGCGAAGGTGTCTCGATCAACTTGGAACTTCATGGCGAGCTCGCTCCTCATCTGGCTGATGCCTGGTTGTTCACAGCGCTATTACTAATGAACTCTCTATAGATATAACTGTCGTCGTAGTAGTCGGTGCTGTGGAAACTGTGGATAACGTGCCTTTCGGCTGCTAGTCATCGGTATGGGGCTGTGGACGAACTGTGGACAACCTGTGGATGAATCGGCAGTTTATCCACAGCCTCCGACAGTCTGGAAGTTTTCCACATCTCGTCCACAGCTGTTTCCACAGGTTTTCCACAGCTTTTCCACAAGGTTGTCCACAGGGCCTTCATTCGTCGGTGTGTTTCAGACGATTGGTCAATTCGGCGATCTGGTTGTACAGCGCCCGCCGCTCGGCCATCTGCTTGCGGATCTTCTTGTTCGCGTGCATGACCGTCGTGTGGTCCCTGCCGCCGAAGGCCTGCCCGATGCGCGGCAGCGACATGTCGGTGAGCTCCCGGCACAGGTACATGGCGACCTGGCGGGCGTTGACCAGCACGCGCGAGCGCGAGTTGCCCTTGAGGTCGGCGGCCTGGACGCCGAAGTACTCGGCGGTGGCCTGCATGATCTGCTCGACGGTGACCTCGGGGGTCTGGCCGCCTTCGGGGATGAAGTCGTGCAGCACTTCCTCGGCCAGGCCGAGGTCCACCGGCTTGCGGTTCAGGCTCGCGTAGGCGGTGACGCGGATGAGCGCGCCCTCGAGCTCGCGGATGGAGTGGTGTATCTGCGAGGCGATGAACTCGACCGCGTCGGTCGGCACGTTCAGGTCGTCCTGGACGGCCTTCTTGCGCAGGATCGCGATCCTCGTCTCCAGGTCCGGCGGCTGGATGTCGGCCAGCAGGCCCCACTCGAAGCGGGTCCGCAGCCGGTCCTCGAGGGTCTGGAGCTGCTTCGGCGAGCGGTCCGAGGAGATCACCAGCTGCTTGTTGGCGTTGTGCAGCGCGTTGAAGGTGTGGAAGAACTCCTCCTGGGTGCGCTCCCGGTCCATCAGGAACTGGATGTCGTCGATCAGGAGGATGTCGACGTCCCGGTAGCGGCGCTGGAAGGCCTGCTGGCGGCGGTCCGAGAGCGAGTTGATGAAGTCGTTGGTGAACTCCTCGGTGGTCACGTAGCGGACCGAGGCGGCCGTGCCGAGGTCGTGGGCGTAGTGCCCGACCGCGTGGAGCAGGTGGGTCTTGCCCAGGCCGGAGCCGCCGTAGATGAACAGCGGGTTGTAGGCCTTGGCGGGCGCTTCGGCGACGGCGAAGGCCGCGGCGTGGGCGAAGCGGTTGGACGAGCCGATGACGAAGGTGTCGAAGTTGTAGCGGGGGTTGAGGCGTCCGACGCCGTCGACGGCGGTCGGGGCCGAGGTGGTCTTCGCCGTCTTGCTCGAGACGCCGCCGCGCCGCTCGGGATCCGGATCGGACGACGGGGGCGGCGCGACCGGCGGGAAATGATTGTGCGAATCGGCGGGCCTGGCCTGCGGCCGGGACCGCTCGGCCTCCATCTGCTCCGCGCGGTCGTAGGAAGCCGCGTCGTGGGGCGCCGCTTCGGCGGGCGCCGGCTCGGGGTCCGGCCGCCGCGCGGGCCGCTCCCGTTCGGGCGCGCGCTCCTCGCGGGTCTCGGCGGCCCCTTCGGGCTCGGACCGCTGGGCGGCGCCCGGCCGCTCGGCGGCGCGGAAGGCCTCCGTGTCGAACAGGCTCGGCGGGTTCGCCGGTGAGGTCTGGTGCGGCACGCCGTTCGGCTTCGGCGCGGACTCGGTCCGCGGCATCTCGAAGATCAGCGTGTCGCCGTCCTCGGGGGGACGGGCGGGCGCCGGTTCGGCGGGGGCGTCGACCGAGTTGTCCTGCATGGTGACCGCGATCTGCGTCGCCTGCCCGAGGCGCCGCGACAGCGATTCGCTGATCGGCTCGCGCAGCTTCGCCTCGAAGGCCGCGCGCGCGAACTTGTTCGGGGCCGCGATGATGAACGTCCCGCCCACGGCCACCACCGGCTGCGTCAGACGCATCCACGCCTGCTGCTGACGGGTCAGCACCGAGGTCTCGGTCAGTTCGGCCGTCACCGCCGACCAGACTGCGGCCAGATCTTGGTCGGTCACCTTCGCCATCCCTCACCAGTAGCCAACAACGTCTCCCCCCCGCACCGACGCGGCTGCTCGAGCCCCGCGCACGTCCCCCGCGAGCGCCGGCGCGGCCTGCGCTAGAATCCGATACCCGGGCGACCCGCTTCTCAGGGGCTCGAGCGCCTTCGTCGGCACCGATCCACGCAGTCGTCCCGCAGTGCGTCTAAGCAGTTTTCCACAGGTTATCCACAGGCGCTCACCTGCCCTGTGCACATCCGCATGTCATGGGGATCTTTCTCAAACTGCGCTCATGACCTGCGATTTTGTGCTCATATGACGGCGATCGCGTTGCGGCGGCGCCGAACGAGTCCTCCATTCGGGCGAAGTTATCCACAGGCCGGCCGAGGGGCGAAGGGGCCGCCCGGACCGCCCCGATCCAGCTCGTCCGCGACCCCGCCACCGGTGGCGGGAGCTCCGGCGGACCGAGTAACATGAGCGAGTTGCCCGCTGACCCAGAGGGGCATGCCACACCCGCCGTCCGCGGCCGAAACGAGACGTGAAAGCCCTGCTAGGCTGACTCCTGCGTCCCGGGCAGGGCCGGGGCGGTCAATTGATTCGTAATGGGAGAAATCCGACGTGAGCAAGCGCACCTATCAGCCGAACAACCGCCGTCGCAAGCGCACCCACGGCTTCCGGCTGCGGATGCGCACCCGTGCCGGGCGCGCCATCATCAACGCTCGTCGCCGCAAGGGCCGCAAGAACCTGACCGTCTGAGCGGCCGAGGCTTGCCGCCTGGCCAGTCCACCGCTCGCAAGCTTCGCCGCCGGTCACATTCGCGGCCGCGACGCCGGCCGTGGAGAGGGTGAACCAGGTGCTTCCAGTCGACGCACGCATTCGCCGCAGTCGGGACTTCAGCTCGGCGCTGAAGCGAGGCCGCAGGGCCGCCCGAGGCGGCGTCGTCGTCCACTGGGCGAGCGGCCCTCCGCGCCGGGAGGCGACGCAGTCCCCGCCGCGCACGACACCGTCCGATGCCGAGAGACATGATCCGGCACGGGCGGGTTTTGTCGTCTCCAAGGCCGTCGGCAACGCCGTCGTCCGCAACAAGGTGAAGCGTCGGCTGCGCCACGCGGTCGCCGAGCAGATGCCGAGCTGGCCCGCCGGGACCGACGTGATCGTGCGCGCCACCCCCAAGGCGGCCGAGCGCGACTTCGGTGAACTGAGCCGCGACCTGGCGGAGGCCGTCGCCAGGGCGCGCGGCGGACGTCCTCGCAAGGGCCGGCGCGAAACCGACTCGGGCGGGGGTCTGTGATGAACGGCCCCCTCTCGGCCGCCGCGACCCGGGTGGTGAGCCTGCCGATCGTCGCGTACCGTCGTTGGATAAGCCCGGCCATACCCAACCGGTGCCGCTTCTACCCCAGTTGCAGCGCATATACCCTCGAGGCGCTGTCCATTCACGGCCCGCTCCGTGGCATATGGTTGAGCCTGCGGCGACTGGGACGGTGCCACCCCTTCCATCCGGGGGGCTACGACCCGGTGCCCCCTCCGCGGGGAAGCTCAGACACGGCTCACGAGCTTCACCGCACGACCCCTCGAGCCGTACCCGAGCCAACTGTTGGTATTGAGACGACTGGAGTTCGCCAGTGACCTTGCACTGGATCTACATCGCGGTGTCGTGGCTGCTGCTGCTGTGGCACGACCTGTGGAGCAGCGTATTCAACGGCGCGCACGCCCTGGCGACCGACTGGGCGTGGGTGCTGGCGATCGTGTGCATGGTCATCACCCTCCGGGTGATCCTCTTCCCGCTGTTCGTGAAGCAGATCCGCTCGCAGCGGGCGATGCAGAAGCTGGCACCGGAGATAAAGGCGCTCCAGGAGCGCTACAAGGGTGACCGGGAGACGCTCCAGCGCGAGATGATGGAGCTCTACCGCAAGGAGAAGGCCAACCCGCTCATGGGCTGCCTGCCGATCCTGCTCCAGGCGCCGGTCTTCCTCGGCCTGTTCTGGGTGCTCCGCCGCCCCGACCCGCACCAGACCAAGCTCACGGAAGAGTATTACTGGTCTGGCATCAACGACGGCCCGGACTCGGACTGGAACTCCTACGTCAACGCGGACCTGTTCGGCGCCCCGTTCTGGAGCACCTTCATGACCGGCGAGGCGGACCTCTCCGAGGTCGGCGCCTCGATGATGAACGTCAAGATCGTCACGGGCATCCTCGTCGCCGCGATGATCCTCACGACCTACCTGACGACGCGTCAGATGATCCTCAAGACCGGCTGGTCCGAGGACGCCAACCAGCGCATGATCCAGAAGGTGATGCTGTACGGCATCCCGGTGATCATGCTCTTCTCCGGCGGCATCTTCCCGGTCGGCGTGGTCATCTACTGGACCGTCAACAACCTGTTCTCGCTGGCGCAGCAGCAGTACGTGCTCCGCAAGTACCCGCCGCCGCAGCAGAACTCCGCCAACAAGCCGCCGAAGCCGGGCACCAAGGCGCACGAGCAGATGCTCGCCGAGCAGCGGGAGGCCGAGGAGCGCCGCAAGTCGCTGGCCCCGAAGCCGGGACAGAAGCCGAAGCAGAGCAAGTCGCCGCAGGACAAGGCGCAGAACAAGGGCGGCGGCTCGAACTCGACCAACAACGCCAGGCAGGGCGGCCCCGGGTCGGGGAAGAACCTCTCGCGGGCCGAACGCATCGCGCGGGCCAAGAAGGTCAGCGGCGCGCAGCAGGGCGGCGGGAAGAAAAAAGGCAAGGGGGGCGGCTCCCAGGCCGCGTAAGCCGTTTGGGGTCAGTCACAATGGGGCAAACTAGGCTTATAACTAGCGATAGGACATAGTTAACGATCATGGGAGCAACGGTGCGGGAGGACGAGGTGGCCTCCGAAGACGAACTGTTCGAGCAGAGCGAAGTGGCGGCCGACTACATGGAAGGCCTGCTGGACATTCTCGACCTCGATGGCGACATCGACGAGCTGGTGGTCGGCGACCGCCCGCAGGTCGAGATCGTGGGCGAGGATCTCGGCGGGCTCGTCGGGCCGAAGGGCCAGACCCTTGAGGCCCTGCAGGAGCTGTGTCGCCTCGCGGTGTACCGCAAGACCGGCGAGCACTCGCGGCTGATGCTGGACATCGGCGGTTACCGGGCGGGGCGGCGCAAGAAGCTGGCCGACCTGGCCGAGAAGACCGCGAAGAAGGTCATCGAGACCGGTGAAGTGGCGAAGCTCGAACCGATGAGCGCCTTCGAGCGGAAGTGCGTCCACGACGTCATCAATGCGACCGCGGGCGTGCAGAGCGAATCCGAGGGCGCCGAACCGCGCCGCCGGGTCGTGGTCAAGCCCGAATAGCGTCTTGGGCCATGCGGGTTCCGCGATCGGCGGGGCCCGCCTCGATGGCGCGGACCGGAGACGAAAAGAACTCATGACACAGGAGCCGACGAGCTCTGAAGACGCCGAGGCCAATGTTTCACGTGAAACATTGGCCTCTGTCTTCGGCGACGAGGAACGGATCAGGCAGGCCGAGGACTACGTCGGTCTGCTGAGCACCGCCGGGATCGAGCGAGGCCTGATCGGCCCGCGGGAGGTGCCGCGGCTATGGGGGCGGCACGTGCTCAACAGCGCGGTGATCGGCGAGCTGATCGACCCGGACGCGGACGTGATCGACGTGGGCTCGGGGGCGGGCTTGCCGGGCATTCCCCTGGCGCTGGCGCGGCCCGACGTATGGGTGACCTTGGTGGAGCCGATGCAGCGGCGGGTCGACTTCCTGGAAGAGGTCGTGGAGGCCCTCGGCATCGACAACGCGGAGGTGCTCAGAGCCAGGGCCGAGGAAGTGGATCCGAAGGGCCGGGCGGACGCGGTGGTGTCCAGGGCGGTGGCGCCGCTGGGCAAGCTGGCCCGCTGGTGCCTGCCCTTGGCTCGGGTGGGCGGTGTGGTGTTGGCGGTCAAGGGTCGGAGCGCCGGTGAAGAGGTGGAGCGGGACGCGCGGGAGGTCAGGTCGGCCGGTGGTGGCGGGGTCGGCGTGGAGACGTGTGGGCAGAAGAAACTCGCCGAGCCGGGGTTCACGGTGCCGACGACGGTGGTGAGGATCGAACGGATCCGGTAGCGAAGGGCCGGCCGCGCTGTGGTCGGCCGCCGGGTTGTATCGCTCGCCTGCTCCGGTGCGATGCTCGCCGGGCACGGTGCCGCAGCGCCGCGGGCATGGCACTTGGCCGCCGGCTTGCGAAGGGTTCGGTGTCTCCAGCCTCTGGCACACCGCCCGGCTCGCACGGGTGCCGCTTCGCGGCCCCGACATCGCGCCCCGCCCGCTCGACACACCGCTGACCGCCACCAGCACCCACGATCACCGGACCGACACCACCAACCACCGGGAAGACCCTCACCCCGCACCACAGCACGGCACGCACCCGACCACGGCCACGGCACCAGCCACCCCAACCCGCCGTCTGCCATCCCACGCAGCCGCAAACCCGGCAACATCCGCTCCTCGGCATGCCGACTGATCGCCACCTGTCCCGGGCAGGGAAGGGCCTCAACCCGCACCGCGGCCCCGCACGAGGCCACCGCTCGCGTCCCGCGCGGGCAGCCCGGCGTCCCTCCGATGCGTCGCGGCGGGTGGCCGCTGGGCGCGTTCGGGGGAACCGGAGCGGGTGAACCTCCGAGGGGCGTCATTCGGCCCCGGCGAACCGGCGTTCACACGAGTACCGCTGCCGCACCCTCGAACACCCGGGACCGGACGGCGTGGGCAGTCGCTGAACTCGTCGGCTATGGGCGGCACCTGCGGGCGCCGGGAAGGACGCCGGTTGGGCAGGCACTCGCGGCAATGCGCTGCCTGCCGGGCGAGGAAGGTCGGGATCGGTCGGGAGCGTTGCAGCCGTGACCCCGGCTCGATGGCGCGTCCTCGATCGCGGGCCGCGGCGCTGGCCGTACCGGCCGCCTGCCGTCGTCGGGGAACGACCACAAGCCGACAGCACCGCTTGATCAATCAAAGGTGAACTCCCGCAACGGGAATCACCGCTTTCGTGAATGACCGCCTGGTTTCGTCGGTGCCGCGACAACGGCGGATTTCATTCTGCTGGGCTAGTGTATGGCTCGTAAGGTTCTTCAAGAACGGGGTCGATGTTTCACGTGAAACATCTGGCCCGTAATCTGTGGCGGTGAATGTGCGCGACCCCCTTCCCCCAGAAGATCGTGAACACCAGAACTCTTTCGGCAGTGACACCCCGGCGGAACGCCGCATCAAGAACATCCTCGATGCCGCAGTGAGCGAGGAAGGCTCAACTCCTCGACGGCGCCGCTACCGAGAAACTTCACAGTCGCCGGGTGGCGAAGCGCAGCGCTATGGGTCCACTGGGTCAGAATCGGTCTCGAGGGAGACCGGTCCAAGCTACGGCTACGCGGCCGGCGGCACCGACCCGGTCTTCCGCAGTCAGAACGATCGGTCGGACGACGGCGGGGAATGGGACGGGATGCGCAGAACCACAAAGCAACGAGGCAAGACCGGGCGCCACACTGCACCGGAGGCCGAGGCCGGTAAGACGGGCCGCCGGTCGTCGGGCAGAGGATCCGCGGCCTCGCGCGCATTCGAGACGGAGCAGCCCACGGCGCCGACCGAGCACGACACCGCCCCTGCCGCAGACCACGGTGACGAGATCCCGCAGCAGAGCGACCCGCTCGAGGACGATCTCCCGCTCGCTCGCGAGGCACAGCGCGCCGTCCGCGTCCTGAACCCGGCGGGCACCGTCACCATGCCGCGCCCGCCGCGGCGGCGCGTGTTCGCGGTGGCGAACCAGAAGGGCGGCGTCGGCAAGACCACGAGCGCTGTCAACCTCGCCGTGGCTCTCGCGCTTCACGGCAACCGCGTCATGGTCATCGACCTCGACCCGCAGGGCAACGCCTCGACCGGTCTGGGCGTCGAGCACGGTGCCGGCACCGCCAGCGTGTACGAGGCACTCGTCGACGGCATGCCGCTCGACGAGATCGCCCAACGCGTCGACGGCATTCCCTCGCTGCAGTGCATCCCCGCGACCATCGACCTCGCCGGGGCCGAAGTCGAACTGGTGAACGTCGTCGCCCGCGAGGCCCGGCTCCAGAGGAGCATCGAGGCCTACGAGGGCGAACTCGACTACATCTTCATCGACTGCCCGCCCTCGCTCGGCCTGCTCACCGTCAATGCGCTCGTCGCGGCGGAGGAGATCCTCATCCCGATCCAGTGCGAGTACTACGCGCTCGAAGGGCTGGGGCAGCTCCTCCGCAATATCGAACTCGTCAAGGCCCACCTGAACGGCCGCCTTCGGGTGTCGACGATCCTGCTCACGATGTACGACAAGCGCACCAAGCTCGCCGACCAGGTGGAGCAGGAGGTGCGCGGCCACTTCAGCGAGATCGTGCTCGACGCGGTGGTGCCGCGCAGCGTCCGCGTCTCGGAAGCCCCGGGCTACGGTCAGTCGATCATGACGTACGACCCCGGTTCGAGAGGGGCGACGAGCTATTTCGAGGCTGCCGAGGAGATCGCCCGGAGGGGCATGAAACTGAACCCGCGGCGTGCGGGTCAGCAGAACGAGAAGGGCGGGAAGTAGTCGATGGCGGCGACGAAACGTGGAGGGCTCGGCCGGGGGCTCGGGGCACTGATCCCCACCGGACTGGCTGAGAGCACGACCACCGAAGTCGACGAGGTCGACGAGGCCCGCCGGGCGAACGGCGCGCCGCGGCAGGCGGTCCCCGGCGATCGCGATGTTTCACGTGAAACGTCGGCGGTCGCCACGGTCGATGTTTCACGTGAAACATCGACGCCCGACTCCGATCTGGTTCCGGTGCCCGGTGCGAGCTTCCAGCTGATCCGGATCGACGAGATCGCCACCAACCCGAAGCAGCCGCGGTTGGTCTTCGACGAGGATCACCTGGCGGAGCTCCAGATCTCGCTCACCGAGGTCGGCATGCTCCAGCCGATCGCGGTCCGTGAGAAGGCCGAGAGCGAGTCGGTGGGCGGCGCCGACGACGGCGCCAGGTACGAGCTCGTCATGGGGGAGCGGCGGCTTCGCGCCGCCACGGCGCTGGGCTGGGAGAGCGTCCCGGCGATCATCCGGCGCACCTCAGACGACGAACTGCTTCGCGAGGCGCTGCTGGAGAACATCCACCGCGTCGAGCTGAACCCGCTCGAGGAGGGCGCGGCCTATCAGCAGCTCCTCGAAGAGTTCAACGTGACACAGGAAGAACTCGCCAAGCGCATCGGCCGCAGCCGGCCGCAGATCTCCAACATGATCCGGCTGCTGAGCCTGCCGGGGACCGTGCAGACGAAGGTCGCGGCGGGTGTACTGACCGCGGGCCACGCTCGGGCGCTGCTCGGGCTCGACAGCAGTGACACGCAGGAGCACATCGCCGAGAGGATCATCAGCGAAGGCCTGTCGGTGCGCAGCACCGAGGAGCTCGTGACGGCATGCCGCCTGGAGGAGACGCCGGAACTCGACGAGCCGAGGGCGAGCTCGGCGCGGACGTCTGCGAAGGACCGCGTCAAGGCGCCGGGTCTCGATGATCTGAGGGAGCGCCTCTCCGATCACTTCGAGACGAAGGTCAACGTCTCGTGGGGAAGGAAGAAGGGCAAGATCGTCATCGAGTTCGGCTCGCTCGCCGACCTCGACAGGATCGTCGAGCAGATCGGCGTCGAATAACCGAGGCGCGGCACCGCCGGTTCGCGTCCGCGCGGGGACGGCCGGTGCCGTGGCCGGGGCCGAGCGCATGCCATGCCGTGACGCGGGTTGCTGTTCCGTCTGCCGCGGGCAGCTCCTGAGTCGAAGCCGGCCGGCGGGGGAGACCCGTTCCCCGGGACGCGGAGCGCCGTGCTCTGAATCCGGCGGCCGCCTTCACCGTCGGGCCGGACCCCCGGAGTGCCGGTCCTCGGGGACGCGCAGGGCCGACGGCGAGCCCGGATCGCGGCTTTCCCGCGGGGCCCGGCCAGCCCGGCCTTTCTCACCCAGCGGCATGGCTATGGCGCGGGCGCACCGGCGAGTCTTGCACGTTCGCGGGCGCCGCTCGGGCCCTGGGCCCCCGACGCTCCCGAGTGCCGCAACGGCTCACGTGAACGCCGGCTCGCCAGGACCGAACGGGCTCGCGTTCACCCCTCCCCGGCACCGCATCCCCGAGCTCGCCCAGCGGTGTCGTGCGGCCCGCCGCGGCGGATCGAAAGGGCGCCGCGACTGCCCGCGCGCGTCGCGACTGGGGTGGCCTCGCGCCGGGGCGCGGCGCGGGCCGAGATCCTTCCCCGCCGCCTGGGCGCGGGCGGCGGACAGTCTCGGAGCACCGAAGGAGCGAGGCGCCGGAGCGGCCGTCTCGCGGCTTCCCCGTCTTCCTGCCGCCCGGCGGGGATTGGGCGCGCTCGCGGCATCCGCTCGGTCGGGCTGCCAGGCCGACCCTCGTGCGGCTGGTGGTGGACGGGGACCGGAGGCATCGATCCTCTTCGCGAGCCGGCGGCCGAGCGCCTTGCCGTCTCGGAGGCCCGTCATCCGCCCTCGCTGCGCCGGATCTGCTCGTCGATGAACCGTTTCCTCTCAGCTGCTTCCTGTTTGAGCCGGTGCTGCCGGTAGATGGACCGGACCGCCATCACGGCACCGCTGATGAGCAACGGCCAGGCCAGCAACGCGCACAACACCGTCCAGATATTCACCTCGCGAGCATAGAGGGCTCGCGCAGCCGGTGCCGACAGTCGGCCCGCCCCATCGCATCAGGGGCGACCGCGACAAGCCATCGAACTCGGAACAGGTTCCCGGCGAAGCTCGCGGGCCGTGCATGGCTTTGCCAAGAGGACGGAAGGGAGTCCGGCTGCTGAGGTGGTAGCCGGGCTTCCCGCCGACGCAGCGGGCGGGCACACAGCTCGCCGCCGCGCAGCGGCGCCCGGTGGCGGTGGTGGGCCCGACCGGCGGGCGGGCTGAATGCGGATTGCCCGGATCGGAGGACACGGCTCAGACACGACGGCTGGGAGCTCGGCCAGAGTCGTCTGATGGGTGACCGCCTCTGATCGCGGCATGGGCGCCATGATGATGCGCCGGGCGGGCAGTGCGGCGCGGCGTCCGGCGCGCGCGACACGGGGCAGCGGGCGCACCCCTTCGGCATTGGTGCGGTCAAACCGCTCGATCTTGCCGCTGGCTCGGACCGGCTTCGCGTCCACACTCGTGCTTCGGGTCTTGAACGCCGGCACTCCTGTCGAGGGGGCACCCACTCACGGCACGAGTGTGGGGCGATGTTTCACGTGAAACATCGCCCCACACCCATTGGCATTCGTGGTCCCGCCGCGGCGGGTCAGTTCAGTTCGCGCCACATGATGATGTCGTCGCGGTAATCGTCGTCGGCCACGCGCACCGCGCGCGGCAGTCGTCCGACCTCCGTGAAGCCGTGCCTCCGGTAGAACGCGTCGGCACCGGTCCCTGAGCGGACCTTCAGGCTCAACGCCTCCAGCTTGAGCTTCTCGCGTGCCACTCGATCGACCGCCGCGAGAAGCTTGCCACCAAGGCCGCCGCCCTGACGCTCCGGGTCGACCTGGACGTGGCGGATGGTGCGCCATCCCTGCCTCGGCGGGCTGTCGTTTGATGTGAGAACACACCAAGCGACAATGGCGGCTCCTTCCTTTAGAGCGACCAGCGTGTCAGTCTGGTCGATCACTCGCGCGAGAATGGAAACGGTGTGAGGGCGAACCTCGTCGATGCTCACCGGCGGGACGAACCCGACGGAACCGCCGGCGTTCGTGACCCGTACCCAGAGGTGGCTGAGTTCATCGACGAGCGCGGCGGTGACCGGCGGATCCACCAGAACCGAGACGTCGTCGCCGTTGACCGGCGACACCTCCGGCGTGGAACTATCAGTCACTGTTGCTTGCACGCCTACCAGCTTGCCCTAAGCCCGCACCCGACCGACAGCCCCTTCCCGCCATATGGGCGCACGTCACTATCGGACCCGAAACGGCGCGTCTGACCATGATGTGCACCATTCGGACCCGATGCGGGGAGTCGATACCTCCGCAGCGTGCGGGCGATGGTTCGCAAGCTTCACCAAGAGGTTGATTCCGGTGCTTTCCAGGCTCGCAGGAATGCGGTACCTTTCGGGTGTGGCATCAGCGAGTACCCCCGGCCAGAATTCCAAGCCAGCACACTCGAATCCCAAGCAGCAGCAGCGAAACCAGCCCGCGAGCGGCAGTCGCTCCGAGCTGCCCGCCTTCGTCGACTGGCCGGCCTTCCCCTTCGAGGGAGACATGCGCCTCAAATCGCTCCAAGACCCGGTCAGCGCCGAGCCGCCCAGGCGCGGCGCCCGCCAGGAGCAGTGCACGGCGTGCCATACGCCAGACAGCGCCTACCTCTGGTCGAACGAGCGCTGGCGGCTCAAGAGCCCGCCGGCGCCCAGCGGGCTCCCCGTCGTGGTGATCCTCGAGCCTCGCGCGCACCTGGACCTCGGGGACCTCTCGACGATGCACGCCGCCGAGCTCGGGGTGCTCACGGTGCGGCTGGAGCGCGCCATCCGCTCGCTGGAGTCGGTGGCGCAGGTCCACGTGAACCGCTGGGGCGACGGGACGGCGCATCTCCAGCAGTGGTTCCTCGCCCGCCCGCACGGCTTCCTCCAACTCCGCGGGCCGTTCATGACGATGTGGGACGAGATCCTGCCGCCGGTCGAGGAGCACGAGTGGCAGATGAACCTGGAGTACATCGCCGCCTGGCTCGCCGACGACTGACGCCGGCTCGTCCGACGAACGCGGCCGGACCGACTTGGCCCGCCGAATGACCGGTGCGCTCTAGTGGAGGCGTCGCGGCCGTTTCACGTGAAACATCGCGGTCTCAGGCCCGTGCCAGGGCCAGGCGCACCATCTTCGCGAGGGTCTCGCCGAAGTCCAGCCCCGCCGCCTCGATCGCCATCGGCAGCAGCGAGGTCTCGGTGGTCCCCGGCGCCACGTTCGCCTCGAGCACCTGGATGCCGCCCGCGTCGTCCACCATGAGGTCGACTCGCGACATGTCCCGCAGGCCGAGGGTCTTGTGCACCGACACCGCGATGTCGGCGACGCGCGCCGCCACGGCATCGTCGAGGCCCGCCGGCACCGTCCAGCGCGTCGCCCCCGGGTTGTAGCGGGCCGCGTAGTCGTAGTCGCCGTGCAGCGGCGTGATCTCCACCGGCGGCAGCGCCGTCGGCCCGTCGCCGAAGTCGACGACGCCGACCGCGATGTCGCGGCCCTCGACGAACGACTCGACGAGCGCCTCGTCGCTGTAGGAGAAGCAGCCCATCATCGCCGACGGGAAGTCGTCCTCCTTGTGGACCGCGTGCACGCCGAGCCCCGAGCCGCCCGAGTTCGGCTTGACGACCAGCGGCAGGCCCATCTTGGCGCCGATCCGGTCCAGGAGCTTCCGCGCGCCGAAGTCCGAGAACGCCTGCCGCGGCATGGTCGCCCAGTCCGGGGTCGGGATGCCGACGCCGCGCAGGAGGTCCTTGGCGATCGACTTGTTCCACGCCCGCCGGGCGCCGACGGCGCCGGTGCCCACGAACGGGATGTCCGACAGCTCCAGGACGCCGCGCAGCGAGCCGTCCTCGCCGGGGGCGCCGTGCACCAGCGGCAGCACGACGTCCGGCGGGAACTCCTGAAGGGCCGGCAGCAGGTCGCCGCCGAGATCGCGGATGTCGCAGACCATGCCCTGGCGCTGGAGCGCCGCGGCGGCCCTGCGGCCGGACTTCAGCGAGACCTCGTGCTCGTAGGACATGCCTCCTGCGAGGATCAGGACGCGGACCTCGGCTGCCGCCGCGCTGTCGCTCATGCCCCGCCTCCCGCGAAGGTGTCGCGCAGCTCGATGTCGCCCGCGACGACGCCGGCCAGGCGGCGGACGCCTTCGCGGATCGACTCGGAGGACTGGGTGGAGAAGTTCAGGCGCATCTGCCGGCGGCCGTTGCCGTCGGCGTAGAAGCCGGTGCCCGGCACGTAGGCGACGCGCTCCTGGAGCGCGCGCGGCAGCATCGCCTTGGAGTCGAGCCCTTCGGGGAGGGTGGCCCACACGAACAGGCCGCCGCCCGGCCGCGTCCAGCTCATGCCCTCGGGCATGTAGTCGGTGAGCGCGGACAGCAGGGCGTCTCGGCGGTCGCGGTAGAGCGTGGCGAAGACCTTGACCTGCTGGCGCCACTCCATCTCGGTGAAGAAGCGGAGCGTGGCCTCCTGGATGAGCCCCGAGGGGCACAGGATCGACGCCTCGACGGCGAGGACGAGCTTGTCGCGCACGGCCGGCGGGGCGAGGACCCAGCCGAGCCGCAGGCCCGCGGCGAAGATCTTGGAGACGGTGCCGAGGTAGATGATGCCGCGTTCGGTGCGGGCGCGCAGCGGCGCCGGCGGGGCGCCGTCGAACGAGATCATGCCGTACGGGTCGTCTTCGACGATGAGCAGGCCGTGGCGCTCGGCGATCGCGAGGATCCGCTCGCGCCGCTCGTCGGTGAGCGTGACGCCGGCCGGGTTCTGGTACGTCGGGATCGTGTACAGGAACTTCGCGCGGCGACCTTCGCGTTCGAGCTCGGTGAGCGACTGCTCGAGCCCCTCGGGGACGAGGCCGTCGTCGTCCATCGGCAGGTGCCGGACGTCGGCCTGCGCGGCCTGGAAGACGCCGAGCGCGCCGACGTAGGTGGGCCCTTCGGCGAGCACGATGTCGCCGGGGTCGAGGAAGGTGCGGGCGAGCAGGTCGAGGCCCTGCTGCGCGCCGTTGGTCAGGACGAGGTCGTCGGCGGAGGCGTGGACGCCGGACAGGTCCATGACGTCGCACAGCACCTCTCGCAGCGCGGTGCTGCCCTGGCCGGGGCAGTAGCTGAGGGCCTCGGCGCCCTTCTGGTCGAACAGGCGCGTGAACATCTCGCCGAGCTCGTCCATGGGGAGCGCGGCCGTGTAGGGGTTGCCTCCGGCGAGGGAGACGACCTCGGGGCGGCTGGCGACCGAGAACAGTGCGCGGATCTCCGACTGTGCCATCCCGTGAACCCGGGATGCGTACCGACCGGTGTAATCGTCGAGCGTTGTACCGGACACGCGGAGACCTCCTTCAAGGGTCTGCATCGCCCGCGGACCTCGCCTGCGGGCGTTGAGTCTGTTGTGCGCGTTGGATCTGTGATGGGGATCGAACCGATGCCCGCGCGTGAAGCGCTGAAGACCACCCTACGGTGTCGAGACGCCGATCGGCCCACTCTACTAGCACATGCCACGAGGGACGTGCGTGTTTTCCATCATGCGGACATGCGCGCGACGTAATCTGGTCTGGTGCATCGTCGCATGGTCAATCTCACGCTCGACTCCTTGGAATCCGTTCCGGAGCGGTGCCGCTCGTGCGTGTTCTGGGAGCTGTCGCCGCTGTGCGCCGAGTCGGACGAGGTGGACGACCCGGGCTTGGAGAAGGAGGCCTGGGTGTCGCAGACGCTGCTGGAGTGGGGCGGCTGCGGCAGGATCGCCTACGAGGGGGATCGCGTCGCGGGGTTCATCACCTACGCCTCGCCGAAGTTCGTGCCGCGGTCGGTGGAGTTCCCGTCGGGGCCGGTGTCGCCGGACGCGGCGCTGCTGATGACGGCCTATGTCAAGCCGGCGTACAGCGGGACGGGGCTGGGCCGCCAGCTCGTGCAGACCGTGGCGGCCGACGTGGCGCGCCGGGGCATCTACGCGCTGGAGGCGTTCGGGGACGCGCGGGCCGAGTCGAACGCGTGCCTGGTGCCGGCGGACTTCTACCGCTCGGTCGGGTTCAAGACGGTGCGTTCGGATCCGCGCTATCCGCGGCTGCGCCTGGAGCTGCGTCCGACGGTCGGCCGGGAGCCGAAGGCGGTGGAGTCGGCGGAGCTGCCCGAGCCAGTGGAGTGGTTCGAGCTCGACGACTTCGAGCTGGAGCAGTTCCTCGACGAACCGAGCATCATCCGGCCGCGCTCCGATCAGCCGGGCATCCACCGCTACGGCGGCTTGTGATCCCGGCTTCCGGGTGAGGGCGCGGCTCGTGCCGCCGTGCCGAGACGACGGAAGGGGCGGCGCGAATGCGCCGCCCCTTCCGGTCTCGTCGGGCTACTTCTCCAGGAACCGCTTGATGGCGGCCTTGGGCTGGGCGCCGATGAGCTGGTCGGCGGGCTGCCCGTCCTTGAACAGGATCATGGTCGGCACGCTCATCACCTGGAACTTGCGGGTCGTCTCCGGGTTCGCGTCGGTGTCCAGCTTGCGGATCTCGACCGCGTCGGACTCGGCGGCCAGCTCTTCGAGCACCGGGGCGACCTTCTTGCAGGGGCCGCACCATTCGGCCCAGAAGTCGACCAGGACCGGCTTGCTCGATTCGAGCACCTCGGACTGGAAGTCGGTGTCGCTGACTGCTTTGATGGCGCCCATGGGCATCCTCCTGCTATTCGATCGGGTTGTGGGGCGGGCTCAATCGCCCAGACTGGAGACGTAGCGCTCGGCGTCGAGGGCGGCGGCGCAGCCGGTGCCCGCGGCCGTGACCGCCTGCTGATAGGTGTGGTCGACCAGGTCACCGGCGGCGAAGACCCCCGCGAGGTTGGTGCGCGTCGACGGCGCGTCGACCTTGACGTAGCCGGAGGAGTCCAGCTCGACCTGCCCGGCGAACAGCTCCGACCGCGGGTCATGGCCGATCGCGATGAACAGACCGGTCACATCGAGCTTGCGCTGCTCACCGGTGACGGTGTCCGACACCTCCACCCCGGCGACCTTGCCGCCCTCACCCAGGATCCGGTCGACCACGGTGTTCCACTCGACTTCGATCTTCGGGTTCGCCAGCGCCCGGTCGGCCATGATCTGCGAGGCCCGGAAGGCGTCGCGGCGGTGCAGGATCGTCACCTTGGCGGCGAACTTGGTCAAGAACGTGGCCTCCTCCATCGCCGAGTCGCCACCGCCGACCACGGCGATGTGCTGGTCGCGGAAGAAGAACCCGTCACAGGTCGCGCACGCCGAGACCCCGCGCCCCATCAGCTCGTTCTCGCCGGGGACGTTCAAGGGCCGGAAGGCCGAGCCGGTGGCGAGGATGACCGCGCGGGCGGCGTACTCGGCGTCGCCGACCCACACGCGCTTGATCTCGCCGGTGAGGTCGACGCGGGTGACGTCGTCGGCGACCAGCTCGGCGCCGAAGCGTTCGGCCTGCTTGCGCCACTGATCCATCAGATCGGGGCCCATGATGCCGTCGGGGAAGCCCGGGTAGTTCTCGACCTCGGTCGTCTGCATGAGCGCACCGCCGAACTGCGAGCCCTCGAAGACCAGCGGGCGCATATTGGCCCGGGCGGTGTACAACGCGGCCGTGTACCCGGCCGGCCCCGAACCGATAATGATGACATCGCGTGTTTCGCTCACCGGAATATGCTCCTCAGCGGTGTTTCGGCGGTTGTCGCGGGGGCTCTCGCCCCGTCTCGGTGAAGCGTGAGCCGTGCCCCGCGGCTGACAGCTTCAACGTCATCCTATTGACAGGAAATTCCGCGCCCCGCGCCTGTGGCGGGGGTGTGACAGGCGGGGCCGCCGGACGTGGCCGGACTCACGTCCAGGCCGGGCTCACTCCTGGACGAACAGCTCCCCGATGTGGCCGTTCCCGCAGTCGGGGGTGAGGGCCACGGCCATCTCGCCGGAGTCCGAGACGAGCAGCGCGACGACGGCCGGCTGGGTCTCGAAGCGCGCGAAGTCGGCCGCGACGATCAGGCTGTCGTACCGCAGCGCGATCGCCTCCTGGCAGTTCTCCCACAGCACGCCGCCCTCGGCCAGGCCGGCCAGCTCTTCGGGGACCGTCCCGCTGGGGCTCTCCACGCCCAGTTCGCGCAGGGCGGTCAGCACGTCGGAGCCCGAGCTGTAATCGGTGCCGGTCGCGAACACCTCCACGCTGCCGGACTCGTCGACGCCTTCGGTGCCCTGCTCCTCGGGTTCGCCTTCGGCCGCGAGCTCGTCCTCCTCGGCCGTCTCGGGCGCGCCCGCGTCCTCCTGCTCGGCCCCGCTCTGCTCGGGCGCTCCGCCGGCGTTCTCCTCGGCGATCACCCCGGCGTCGCCGCTGCCGCCGGCGGTGGAGACGACCTGGACCGCCGCGGCCACGGCCCCGACGGTCACCAGCAGCGCGGCCGTGGCGCTCATCAGGGCGTACTGGAGGCGCCGGGCGCGCAGCCGCTCCAGCCAGCTGGGAGCGGGCCGCTCCTCGGGGGCGTGGAGGCGGAGGGTGTCGGCCGTCGGCAGCTGCTCGAGCACCCGGTCCAGCCGGTCGGCCACGTTCGGCGGGAGGTCGTCGTACTCGCTCGAGGCGGCACGCAGCAGCCTGGTGGTCTCGGCTTCGTCTTCGCGTCGCGTGCTCATCAGCGGCCTCCCTCCTCTCGAACCGGCCCGTGGTCGTCGGTCGTACCCGGTTCGACGCCCCGCCGCTCGGGCGGGTTCCCCGCCGGCGGCCGGTGCGGGGCCTGGGCGCCCGCGCGCGCCGGATCGAACTCGGGAAGCCGCGAGGCCAGGCGCTTGCGCGCCCGCGAGGCCCGGGACTTGACGGTGCCCGGCCGGATCTTCAGGATCGCCGCGACCTCGTCGACGGGGTAGCCGAGCATGTCGATGTACACCAGCACGGCCCGCTGGTCGAACGGGAGCTCGGCCAAGGCCCGGTGCACGGTGAGCCGCAGCGCCGAGGCCGCCGGGTCGGCGCCGTCCGCCGAGCGGAGCTCGGTCTCGGGCAGCGGCACCGTCGGGCGCCGCCCGGCCGAGCGGATCCGGTCGAGGCAGGCGTTGACGACGATGCGGTGGAGCCAGGTGGTGACGGCGGCGTTCCCGCGGAACGAGCCGGCGGCCTGGTAGGCCTTGATCATGGCGTCCTGGAGCGCCTCGGCCGCGTCCTCGGGGTTGGCGAGCGTGCGCACCGCGACCGCCCACAGCCGTCCGCGGTGGCGGCGGAACAGCTCCCCGAACGCGTCCCTGTCGCCCGCGACGTGGCGCGACAGCAGTTCGGCGTCGCTCCAGGCGTCGGTGGGGCCTTGGTTCGGCACGGGGTCGAATTCCGAGGGCGAACCGCGTTCGGGCTGGCGCGGGGCGGCGGGCATGGGCTCCTACCGGACGAAGACGTTGATGTCGCTGATCGTGAGCTTGTATCCGCCCGGGGAGGGCGGCAGGTTCGTGATCCACACTACGACATACCTGGTGGAGGTCCCGCCGGCCTGGAGTTCGACGTTGGTGTCGGCGTCCTCGACCGGTTCGGCGAGGGTCGAGAACGAGTCGAGGATCTCCTGGTCGCCGTCGCTGGAGTCGCCCGGGTCCTCGTCGCCGGCGAGCAGGCCGACCGTCGCGCCGGCGCTGGTCATCTGGACGCGCACCGAGGTGACCTCCCGGGCCTCGCCGAGGTCGATCAGGATGCCCATGCCGGCTTTGAGGTTGCCGAAGTCGGCGCCGTTGTAGGTGTCGGTGGACCAGCCGGTGGAGGCGTTGTCGTCGATGACGGCCTCGACGCCCTCCAGCTCGGTGCGGTTGCCCGGGGGCGGGTCGACGACGCGCAGGTCCTCGGCGCTGAGCTCTGCCGCCTCCGGCGGGGCGACCTCGGTGTTCTCGTCGGCCGGCTCTCCCTCGTCCGAGGAGGAGGCGTCGTCCCCGGTCAGGCCGAGGGAGTTCTCGTTCGAGCCGGGGTCGTCGCCGCCGCCCCACACGAGGGCGCTGGTGACCACGCCGGCGAAGACGACGGCGGCGACGATCGCGGCGATGACGGCCAGGCGCTTCATGCCCGCCGGAGGCGATTCGGGGTTCGCGGTCGAGCCGGAGCCGAAGGTCGCGATCGGGTTCTTCCCGATGGCGGCGAGCGGGTTCTTCCGCGGCGCGGGCGATCCGTCGGCCGCGCCGGCGCCGCCGGTCTCGGCGAGCCCCCGCAGTTCGATCGCGAGCTCGGCGGCCGAAGGCGGGGCCTCGCCCGTGTCGAGCAGGTCGCCGGTGAGGCGGGACAGCGTCTCGGGGACGGCGGGGACGACGGACCGCGCGTCGAGCGTGCGGCCCCATTCGTCGGTGGGCGCGTCCGGCAGGCCGGTGTTCTCGGCCGGGACGACGCGCGGCCAGGTGCCGGTCAGGCAGGCGTAGAGGGTGGCGCCGAGCGCGCGGACGTCGCCGACGGGCGTGTTGCCCGGCTCGTTGCGCGGCTCGGTGACCATGACCCGGTCGTCCTCGGACAGCAGCACCGCGCCGGGGTGCAGGTCGCCGTGGGTGACGCCGCCGTCGTGGAGGGCGGCGACCGCGTCGGCGACGGAGGCGACCAGTTCGAGCGCGTGCGTCGGGGCGAGCGGCTGCTGCGCGAGCACGCCGCGCAGGGACGAGCCGTTGACCCATTCCCTGACGACGTAGGCGAAGCGGCCCTCGTCGACCGCGTCGTAGACGTCCACCATCGAGTCGACGTGGGTCCGCGAGGCGGCCACCGCCGCTGTCATGGTGGGGGCGGCGTCGTCGCCGCCGGGGGAGCGCAGCACCACGGCGACACTGCGGTGCAGGAGGACGTCCACGCCCCGCCACAGCTGGCGGTGGCCGCCTGCGCCTCCGACGTGTTCTTCGAGGCGGTACCGTTCCGCGAGCAGGTCTCCCACGGACGGCACGTCGACAGAACTCATGGTGCGGGGTCCTCCCCTCTAAGTGCGACCCGGCAAGGGGTCTGTGCCGATCCGGAGTTCGCGGACTTCACCGCGGACCCCGATGGGCTAGTCCAAAGGGCTCGCAATGCCGCCGGGCGGACCGTGCCGGATCGTGGCGTTCGCCACCTGGACGTCCGCGGGTCCGGCCGGCCGAGGAGCCGTCGGGCACACGTATGGATGGTACTTGCCTCATCGTCGCAGCTTTGCGCGCACTGTGGTCTTGAGCGACGACATCTCAGTGACCCGCAATACCAGGCACGCGGCGATGTAGACGGCTATCAGGGCCGTGCCCAGGACCGCCGCCGCCGCCAGCTGCCCGAGCTTCGATCCGGTCACGTCCGGCCAGGCCAGCCACCCGAGCCAGGCGGCCACGCCCGCCAGGGCCGCGGCGGTGGTGGTGCGCAGCAGGCCGAAGGCGACCTTGCGCATGCCCAGCAGGCCGAGCCGCTTGCGCAGCAGGCCCATCGACAGCAGGAGGCTGACCAGGTAGGAGACGCCGTTCGAGACGAGCAGCCCGACCACGACCCACTGCGCGGGCAGCAGCGCGAACGCCAGCAGGTAGCCGCCGATGCGGAACGCGATCACCGGCAGGTTGAACAGCGCGACCGTCCTGGTGTCGGTCTGCGCGTAGAAGGCGTAGATCTGGAGTTGGCTGACCGAGAACGGCATCAGGATCACGCCGACGATCGCGAGGGCGGTGCCGGTGGCGAGCGCCTGCTCGGCTTCGTAGGCGCCCCACTGGAAGATGGCCATGCCGATCGGCTCGTGCAGGGCGATGAAGGCCGCGCTGATCGGCACCAGCAGGAACGAGGCCATGCGGACGCCGCCGGAGAGGTGGCCGGTGAGCTCCGACCAGCGCCGGTCGTCGGCCGCGCGCGTCATGCGCGGCATGAGCGCGGTGATGACCGAGACGGCGACGATGCCGTGGGCCATCATCATCATCAGGTAGGCGTTGTTGTAGACGGTGGTGCCGGGCACGAACGGGCCGCCGTCCTCGGCGTTCCCGGAGGCGGCGTTGGCGATCTTGACCACGGCCATGACGGCGACCTGGTTGGCCGCCACGAACAGCAGCGTCCACGCGGCCATGCGCCGGATGTCGGCCATCGGCAGCGCCTTGAAGTCGAACCGCAGCCGCCAGCGGAACCCGGCCTTGCGCAGCGCCGGGGCCAGGAACAGGACCTGGATGACGACGCCGGCGGTGGTCCCGCCGCCCAGGAGCAGCAGCATCCCGGCGCTGACCTGGTCGGCCTCCATGAACAGGAAGCCGTCGGCGTCGGGGGTCGCATCGCGCGTGTAGACGAGGAAGAAGACCGCGCCGACGGCGATGACGACGAGGTTGTTGATGATCGGCACCCACATGGGCGCGCCGAAGCGCTCGCGCGAGTTGAGCACGCCCGACAGGACCGCGAACAGCCCGTAGAACATGAGCGCGGGCAGCATGAGGTAGGACAGGCGCGTCACCAGGTCCCGCTGGACCGGCTCGGCCATGGCGGTGGCGATGAGCGGCGCGGCGAGGGTGACGATGAGCGCGGCGGCGCCGAGGACGAGGAGCGCGAGGGTGAGCAGGCGGTGGGCGAAGGCGTCGCCGCCGTCGGGGTCGTTCTTGTGCGAGCGCACGAACAGCGGCAGGATGATGCTCGCGAACACGCCGCCGAGGACGAGCTCGTAGATCATCTGGGGGAAGTACTGCGCGGTCGTGTAGGAGTTGCCCAGGAGCCCGGCGCCGATGGCCGCCGAGATGACGACCGTGCGCCCGAAACCGGTGACGCGGCTGATGAGCGAGCCGACGCCCATCAGGAGGCTGGAGCGGGCCACGCTCTTCTTGCCGCCCTGCGAGGGCGGCACGGGATCGGCGATGGGGCCGAGACCCGGGCTGTTGTTGGCGTTCGCGGTGCGGTAGACGGGGACTATGGGCGAGGGCGGGCCAGACGGCGCGGACTGCGGGCCGTTGTTCGGTCGCGCTCTACTTTCGGCCATTCTCGCTCTCTCCGCTAAGCTTGCCCGGCGATGTCTGACAACACTAGCGGTACCGAAATTACCGTCCCGCCCATAGCCGACGACTTGGGGCGGGTCTTCGCCGAGGCCGGTTTCGAACTGCATCTGGTCGGCGGCTCGGTGCGGGACGCGGTCCTGCGCAGGCCGACCAGCGACCTCGACTTCACCACCGACGCGCGCCCGGAGGACACCGAGCGGCTGCTGCGCGGCGTGTGCTCGGCGGTGTGGACCACCGGCGCGGACTTCGGGACCATCGGCGGGCGGTTCCGCGGGCAGCAGGTGGAGGTGACGACGTTCCGCGCCGACGCCTACGACCGAGTCAGCCGCAACCCGATCGTCCGGTACGGCGACAACCTCGTCGACGACCTCGAGCGGCGCGACTTCACCGTCAACGCGATGGCCGTCAGCGTCCCCGGCCACGACTTCTGCGACCCGTTCGGCGGGATCGGCGATCTGGCGCGGCGCACGATCCGCACCCCGGCGAGCCCGGAGTCGTCCTTCGCCGACGACCCGCTGCGGATGCTGCGGGCCGCGCGCTTCGCCGCGCAGCTGGACTTCGCGATCGACTCCGGCACGCTCGAGGCGATGAAGGCCATGGCCGGTGAGCTGGACCGGATCACCGCCGAGCGGATCCGCGAGGAGTTCGTCAAGCTGCTGTCCTCGCCCGACCCGGTGGTCGGGCTCAGGATCCTGGTGGACACGGGCCTGGCCGAGCGCTTCCTGCCCGAGCTGGGCGCGCTGCGCATGGAGATCGACGAGCACGCCCAGCACAAGGACGTCTACGAGCATTCGCTCCAGGTGCTGCGCAATGCCGTCGACCTCGAGGACGAGGGCCCCGACGTGATCCTGCGCCTGGCGGCGCTGCTGCACGACATCGGCAAGCCGGAGACCAAGGGCGTCACCGCCGGCGGCAATGTGACCTTCCACCACCACGACGTCGTGGGCGCCCGCCTGGCGCGCGGGCGCATGCGGGCGCTGAAGTTCCCCAAGGCCGACGTGCAGGCGGTGTCGCTCCTGATCGCCCTGCACCTGCGCTTCTACGGCTACGGGCGGTCGGGCTGGACCGATTCGGCGGTGCGCCGCTACGTCACCGACGCCGGAGACGAGCTGGAGCGGCTGCACAGGCTGGTGCGCTCGGACTGCACCACCCGCAACCGGCGCAAGGCCGAGCGCCTCCAGCGCGACTACGACGCGTTCGAGGAGCGGATCGCCCGGATCCGCGCCGAGGAGGACCTGCGCGCCGTCCGCCCCGACCTGGACGGCAACGCGATCATGGAGCTGCTCGGCCTGCCGCCGGGCCCGGAGGTCGGCCGGGCCTGGAAGCACCTCAAGGAGCTGCGGCTGGAGCGGGGTCCGCTGACTCGCGAGGAAGCCGAATCGGAACTGCTGGCGTGGGCCGCGGCCGAAGGCCTCGCACCACGTCGAGACGCGGATTGAGGATCTCCCAGACCACCATCGCGCACATGGCGGCGACGGTCAGCCAGCGCGCCGAGGCGGCGGTGAGGAACAGCCACTCGGGGATGCCGCGGCCCTCCTCGGCCGAGACCTGGAGCATCTTGCCGTAGAACGAGATGAAGTAGAACAGCTCGGCGGCCTGCCACACCAGGAACATCGTCCACTTGGGGCGGGCGAGGACGGCCAGGGGGATGAGCCACAGCACGTACTGCTGCGACCAGACCTTGCCGAACAGCAGGAACGCGGCCAGCACGAGGAAGCACAGCTGCGCCAGGCGCGGCACCACGTCCTCTTCAGGGGCGGCGTTCCGGTGGGTGAAGTAGCCGAGGGCGGCGATCGCGAGGCAGGCGGCCGCGAACAGCACGAGGTAGGCGTCGTTGACGAACTCGTGGTCCCACAGCTGCTCCCAGCCGGTGACGCCGCGCACCACGTACCAGCCGGTGCCCCAGTCGACGGGGCGCTCGGAGTTGAGCTCGAAGAACCGCAGCCACCTGTCCTGCCACAGCGCGGCGACCGGCGCGTTGATCAGAGCCCAGGTGAGCGCGGCGGTGGCGGTGGCGGCGAGCGCCGGCATCAGCTGCCTGCGGCGCAGCGCGAGCACCAGCAGCGGGCCGACGAACAGCAGGGCGTAGAACTTGGCGGCCACGGCCAGGCCGAGGAACAGCCCGGCCAGGATCGGGCGGCCCCGCTGCCAGTACAGGAAGAACGGCATCGACAGGGCGATGGCGAACAGGTCCCAGTTGACCGTGGCGGTCACGAGCACGACCGGCGCGGCGGCCAGCATCATCGCGTCCCAGGGGCGGCTGGGCCGGTCCGGCGGCGCCTCGATGCCGCCCGCGTCGAGCAGGTCGGTGCGGCGGTTGTCGGCGCGGATCGCGTACAGGACCGCGATGGCGGCGACGCCGCAGGCGAAGAGGGTGGCCGCGTTGAGGTGGTAGAAGATCGTGCCGCCGTCGACGGCGAAGACGTTGCCGGCGCGGTAGGCGATCTGGCCGAGGACGCCCATGAGCCAGCCGGTCAGGACGGGGTATTCATTCTCCGCTCCGCTGTAGGGGAAGGCGCCCGTGGCGAGCTCTCTGACGCCCCACAGCGCGCGGATGTCGGTGTAGCAGGCCTGCGTGTACTGGCCCCAGTCGGCCGGGAAGCCCGCGGAGCAGGGGTACTTCTGGAGCCAGGAGACGGCGAAGAAGACCAGGCCGGTGAACAGGATGACGCGCAGGGGCGTCCAGAAGCGGCGCCTCGGCGGGTCGACGGCGCGGTCGCCGAGCGGCCCGCCGATGAATCCTGAAGCGAGGCGCGCGAAACGGTCGGAGAGCGAGGGTGCGACTGGCGCGGTTTCGCGGTCAGTGCCCTGGGAACGTGACGACGGCATGGCACACATTGTGTCCCATGCCGTCGTCGGTGCTCGTCACGGTCGCGCCGGGTGGTCATTGACCGCCGTTATTGTCGCCGTTCTCTTCGGTGCCGGTGCCGCCGTCGTCGGGCGTCGTCGGATCCTCGGGGCAGTTGAACCAGCAGTCGTCGTCCTCGCCCGGCGTCGTCGGATCGTCGGTGGGCGTCTCGTCGTCGCCGCCGCCACCGTCGTCGTCGCCGCCGCCGCCGTCGTCATCGCCGCCGCCGTCATCGCATTCCTGGCCGCCTTCGCCGCCGTTCTCGTCGCCGCACTGGTCCTCGTCGCCGTCGTCCTGCTGGGCGCAACGCGGGTCTTCCGGGTTCGCATTGCAGTAGGTGCCGTTGACCTCTTCGATGTCGGTCGTGATGGGGGAGCCGATGACGGCCTTCTCCTCCCACTCCTGCTCTTCCCAGCCGTCGTTGTCGCCCTTGGCCTCGAGCACCCGCGACATCGCCGAGTACCAGACGGGGTAGCTGGTGTTGCCGCCGAAGACGCTGTCGTAGTTGCCCTCGGGGTCGGAGATCGGGTCGGACTCGGAGGTCACGTTGCCCACCCACGTGGCGATGGACAGCTGCGGGACGGCGCCGACGTACCAGGCGTGCGCGTTGTACGAGGACGGGTAGTCCTCGCCGTCCTTGTCCTTGCCGCTGGCCTCCCAGGTCCCCGTCTTGCCGAAGAAGTCCCGCTCGAGGCTCGGTGCCTCGGAGCCGCCGTCGATCTCGGAGCCGACCCACTGGAGGTCGCGGGCGATGCCGGCGTCGAGCGCCTGCGTCTCGATCAGTTCGCGCTTCGGCTGCACCTCCTGGCCGTCGGGGCCGATGACCTTGTCGACGTAGTGGGTCTCGACGGCGGTGCCGTCGTTGGCGATGGTCGCGTACATGGCGGCCATGTCCCGGACGCTGGTCGGGTACTGGCCGAAGGCCAGGTGGTAGTAGAACGGGTCGGTCGGGCCCTCGCCGCCGATGTCCAGGCGGTCGGGCTCGCCGTCCTCGTCGGCGAGCAGGCGGCCCTCGGTGTCCACCTGCGGGGTGTTGCCGTCGACGGCCACCGGGGCGTCGTTGTCGATGCCGCCGCCGGTCGCATCGTCGGTGACCCACTCGCCGTCGGCGGTCGCGGTCTGCCCGTGCACCGAGTAGGTGGAGTCGGGGTACAGGTGGTAGGTGACGGGCACGTCGTGCGGGTCGCCGTTCTCGTCGTAGAGCTGGACGGTCTGACGCATCTCGGTCATGCCCATCTCGATGGCGTTCTGGACGATCGTGTCGACGCCGTAGTCCTCGGCGATGGCGTACATCGGCGTGTTCTTGGAGTCGCGCACCGCGTCGGTGAGGGTCAGGTACATGGGCTCGTTCTGGCTGCCGTTGCGCAGCGTGCAGTCCGGATAGTCGCCCGAGCCGATGCACGACTCGCTCTCGGGGAGTTCGAGCGTCTCGAAGGCCCGCGGGGAGCTGGCGTCCCACCAGGACTCGATGGAGGCGCCCTCCTCGATGGCGGTGGCCGCGGTGATCATCTTCATCGTCGACGACGGCGGGTGCGGGGAGTCGTCGCCCGCCTTGTCGATGCCGAAGCCGTCGGGGCCGCCGTAGTAGCCGAGGACCCGGCCGGTGCCCGGTTCGACGGCGACCATCGCGGTCATCATCGACGGGTCGTACCCGGCGAGCGCGGCGTCGTCGTTGGAGTTGTCGAACTGCCAGTAGCCGTCGTCGGTGAGGACCTTCTCGGCGTCCGCGACCGAGTCGACGATCTCGCCTTTCTCATTGAGGTAGTTGCCGTCGTCGTCCTGTTCCACCACGATCTCGCCGCGGTCGGCGGTGCGCTCCAGTTCCTGCTGGATCTCCGCGTCGATGCTGAGGGTGACGTGGTACCCGCCGGTGTCGTCCTCGGCTCCCTTGAGCTCTTCCTTGGTGAGGCCGTACCGCTCTTCGAGCTCTTCGTAGACGTAGCCGTCGATCTCGTTGGTGATGAACCCGATCGGGGTGTCGCCGCCCCAGGATCCGCGGCCCTCGAACTCCTCGGTCGGCGTGGGGAACTCGAAGCCGTCGCGTTCCGCCTGGCTGAGGTAGCCCTCCTCGACCATGGCGCCCATGACGTACTCCCACCGCTCCGTGGCGGCGCCCTCGTCGTACGCGTCCGTGAAGTACGGGTCGTAGTAGCCGTTGGGCGACTTCACCTGCATGATGATGAACGCGGCCTGGGCGGCGTCCAGCTCGTCGACCGGCACACCGAAGTACACCTCCGAGGCCGCGGCCACGCCGTAGGCGCCGCGTCCGAAGTAGGCCATGTCCAGGTAGTAGGTGATGATCTCGTCTTTGGAGTAGTCCTGCTCCAGCTTCATCGCCATGACGGCCTCGCGGGCCTTGCGCATGTAGGAGATGTCGTCGCGGATGCCGGCCACGATGCCGGCCAGCTGCTGGGTGATGGTCGAGGCGCCCTGGGTGTCGCCGCCGGTGACGTTGTTGACCAGCGCGCGCGTGGTGCCCATGTAGTCGACGCCGCCGTGATCGTAGAACTTGCGGTCCTCCGAGGCGATCAGCGCGTTCTTGACGACCTCGGGCATCTTCTCGGGGTCGCCGACCTCCTCGCGGTAGGCCTCGCCGTAGGCGGCGGCCGCGGTCTCCCCGTCGGAGTAGTAGAAGGTGGTCGGCTCGCCGTCCTGGCTGAGCTGGTCGAGCGGCGGCACTTCCTGGTAGAACCAGGTGCCGACGACGGTGATCGCGGCGACGAAGATGACGCCCACGGCGATGAGCCCGGCGTAGACCTTGCGGCGGCGGCGCTTCTTCTTGAGCTTGCGCTGCTCTTTGAGCTCGTCCTCGCTGAGGCCGTCGGCTCCGGCGCGTCCCGCGCGGCGCCTGCCGGCGACGGTGGCGCGGCCGGTGTTCTCGCCGGCGGGGCTGACGGGCCGGGCGCTGCCGACCGACACGGACCCGACGGAGGCCGAGCCGACCGTGGCCTTGCCCACGGAGGCACTGCCGACCGAGGCGCTGCCCGTGGCGCCGCCGACCGAGGCGCGGCCGGCGCCGACGGAGGCGCTGCCCGAGGCGCGCCCCACCGAGGCGCTGCCGGAGGCGGATCCGCCGTAGGAGCCCGTCCTGGGTGCGGAGCCGTACGAGCCGGTGCCCGGCTGAGGCGAGTCGCCGCCGCCCCAGCCGTAGTCGCCGTTGCTCGGCTGCCTGCCGGAGGCGCTGCCGTAGGACCGATTGCGCGGTGAGGCGCTCCCGTAGGCGCCGCCCGAATGCCCGGCGTCGCCGAAGGATCGTCCGTCCTCGGGGGGCGGGTCCGAACGATAACCGTAGTCGCTCATGCTCAACCATCCACGTGTCGCTGTGCCGGCCGAGGCCCGCGGGTGCGCCCGCAGGCGTGCGCGAGCCGTCGGCAGGCTTCGCCTCAGTTCGCTCCCGGCGTTGGGGGATGCCCGGTCGCAGCGGCTTCTTCTCGATCAGTGGTCGTCCGGCCCGGCGTCGCCGAGCGGCCGTTCGAAGCGACGGTCCGCGGGCGGCGCCGATCAGGGCGGCCTCGGTCGTCTCGCAGTTTCGCACATCGAATCTGGGAGAACGCTGCTAGATCGATTAATCCTGCCGAGCTTATCGGATCCGGACCAGGCTGCACAGGGGCGAAGCCGCGGGGTTGACGTGATTTCGACCCGGCGCTATGGTGTTGACAGATGTATCGAGCCGATACATCGTAACGTCAGATCGAAGCGCGATGTCAGGATCAGCGGCACCGCGCCCACCGCCGGGAGGGGAGGGACCGATGCTCGAGCTGGCCATTCTGGGGCTCCTGCACGAATCCCCTATGCACGGATATGAGCTGCGGAAACGCCTGCTCTCTCTCCTGGGGGCGATCAGGGCGGCCTTCAGTTACGGCTCCCTCTACCCCACTCTCAAGCGCATGCGTCAACGCGGACTCATCGCAGAGGAGGTCCCGGGCGAAGGGACGGTCGAGAAGCCCCTGCTCACCGGGCGCCGGGCCCGCAAGGTCTACCGGCTCACACCCGAGGGCAAGGAACACTTCGCGCAGCTCATGGCCGACGCCGGCCCCGAATCCGCCGACGAGGCCCTCTTCGGTGTGCACTTCGCGTTCTTCTCCCGGACCGACCCGGCGACGAGGCTCCGCATCCTCGAAGCCCGCCGCCGCCGGGTGGAGGAGCGCCGAGAGCGCATCCGCGAGGCCCTCGGCCGCACCGCCGAGCGGCTCGACTCCTACGGACTCGAGCTCCAACGGCACGGACTCGAGACCGCCGAACGGGAGGTGCGCTGGCTCAACGAGCTCATCGCCACCGAGCAGAGCCAGGCCCCCCGGCGAAGTGACTTCGGCGACCGGCTCGCCGACCCGGGGCGCGCCAACGGGGCCGCCGCGGAGGATGAAGAACCAGGTAAACAAGATGAAGGAGGCAAGCGCGATGGGTGAACTACGCGTTGCCATTGTCGGCGTGGGAAACTGCGCTTCGTCGCTCGTGCAGGGTGTGGAGTACTACCGTGACGCCGCCGTCGACGACCGGGTCCCCGGTCTCATGCACGTGCAGTTCGGCGACTACCACGTGCGCGACATCGAGTTCGTCGCCGCGTTCGACGTCGACGCCAAGAAGGTGGGACAGGATCTCTCCAGCGCCATCAACGCCTCGGAGAACAACACGATCCAGTTCGCCGAGGTGCCGCCGACCGGCGTGACGGTCCAGCGCGGGCCGACGCTCGACGGCATGGGGCAGTACTACGACGAGATGGTGAGCGAGTCGTCCGAGCAGCCCGTCGACGTGGCCCAGGCGCTCCGTGACGCCCGCGCCGACGTCGTCGTCTGCTACCTGCCGGTCGGATCCGAGGAGGCGGCGAAGTTCTACGCCCAGGCCTCCATCGACGCGGGTTGCGCCTTCGTCAACGCCCTGCCGGTGTTCATCGCCTCCGATCCCGAATGGGCCCAGAAGTTCGTGGACGCCGGGCTCCCGATCGTCGGCGACGACATCAAGTCGCAGGTCGGCGCCACCATCGTCCACCGCGTGCTGGCCAAGCTGTTCGAAGACCGCGGCGTCCGCCTCGACCGGACCTACCAGCTGAACTTCGGCGGCAACATGGACTTCATGAACATGCTGGAGCGCACCCGACTGGTCTCCAAGAAGATCTCCAAGACCCAGTCGGTCACCTCCCAGATCCCTCACGAGATGCGCGGCGCCGACGTCCACATCGGTCCCTCGGACCACGTCCCGTGGCTGACCGACCGCAAGTGGGCCTACATCCGCCTCGAAGGCACCACCTTCGGCGACGTGCCGCTCAACGCCGAGCTCAAGCTCGAGGTCTGGGACTCGCCGAACTCTGCCGGCGTCATCATCGACGCCGTGCGCGCCGCCAAGATCGCCAAGGACCGCGGCCAGGGCGGGCCGGTCCTGAGCGCGTCGAGCTACTTCATGAAGTCCCCGCCCGAGCAGTACTCCGACGAAGAGGCGCGGCTGTCCGTCAACGCCTTCATCGAAGGAGCGTAGGGCGCCCGGGGCCGTGGGGCCCGTGAAACGCCACACGGAGGGAGGCCCTCGTCGTCGAAGCCGAGCCGTTCCACGGCTTCCCGGCTTCGCGATTTGAGGGTCTCCCTCCCCCGTCCACGGAGTTATCCTCAGACAATGCGCACCGACGGGCACGTTCGGATTCTCGCCTCGAGCCGCCGATTCCGAAGGCTGCTGGCCGTCAGGCTGACCTCGCAGGCCGCCGACGGCATGTTCCAGGCATCGCTCGCGCTCAGCGTCTTCTTCAACCCCGCCCTCGGCGAGCACACCGACCCCTTCGGCTACGCCGCCGCCGTCGCGATCCTCCTCGGCCCGTATTCGCTGCTCGGGCCGTACGTCGGCGTCGTCCTCGACCGCTTCAGCCGGCGCCGCCTCATCTGCGCGGCTAACGTCCTGCGCGCCGCGCTCGTCGTCATCATCGCCTTCACCATCCAGACCGGCCTGGACTGGACGTGGGTGCTGTGCGCGATGGTGGTCCTGGCCGCCAACCGCTTCGTCCTGGCCGGCCTCGGCGCCGCCCACCCGCACGTCGTGGACCAGCCCCAGCTGGTCACCGCGAACTCGCTGGCCTCCACGCTCGGCGCGCTCGCCTACGGCCTGGGCCTGGCGACCACCGGCGTCGCCAAACTCGTCGACTCCGGGATCTCCTACTCGATGCTGGCGCTCGCCGCCGGCTGCGGCTACCTCGTCTCGGCGACGATCGCCGCCGCCGCGTTCAAGCACCGCGGCCTCGGCCCCGACAGCGAGTACGCCGGGACGACGGGCCTGTGGACCGGCATCGTCGCCACCACCGCGGGCATGGTCGAGGGCTTCAGGCACCTGAGCCGCCGCCGCGGCCCCGCCCTGGTCATGGCCGTCCAAGGACTCCACCGCTTCCTGTACGGGATCGTGTTCATCATCGCGATCGCCCTGTTCATGGGCTTCTTCTGGGACCTCGAATCCGACCCGGCCAGGACCACGACGATCAGCTGGCTCCTCATCCTCGCCGTCCTGGGCAACCTCGGCGTCCTGGCCGCCGCCATCGTCACGCCGCGCGCGACGCGCGCGTGGGGGCCGAAGAACTGGGTGGTCGTCCTCATCGCCCTGTGCGCCGTGGTCGTGGCCGCGCTCGCCGGGACCATGCGGCCGATCATGTTCGCCGTCGCCGTGCTCCTGGTCAACATCGCCTCGCAGGGCATCAAGATCACCGTCGACACGAGCCTCCAGCGCGCCGTCGAGGACTCCTACCGCGGCCGTGTCTTCAGCCTCAACGACACCATCTACAACGTCGGCTACCTCGCGGGACTGTTCGCCGCCGCGTTCGTCGTCCCCGCCGACGGCTACGCGCCCGGCACCCTCGCGGGCGTCGCCGTCTCTTACGGGGTGATGTGCGTCGGATACGCGTACCTGGCGCGAGACGACGCACCGTACGATTCACAAGCATGGAGCCCAGCGGCACCCGAGCCGAGACCGAGCACGAGCCAGTAGCCTCCAACCCCTTCGGCGGCACCCCGCCGTGGCAGCGCCGAGGCGGATGGAAACGGGGACTCGCCGGACTCGGCGCACTCGTCCTCACCGCCGGATCGATCGCCGGCGTCTCCTGGCTCGCCTTCCGCGACGACGGCGGCGACGAGAGCGAAGCCGGTGACGTCATCTACGAGCAATGCCAGGTCAGCGAGGCCGACGACGCCGGGCGCACCGTCGACGCGCCCCGGCTCGACACCCCGGCCGACCGCACGATCGTGACCATCGAGACCAGCCACGGCAACCTCGAGGTCATGCTGTGGGGCGATCTCGCCCCGTGCGGCGTCGCGGCGTTCCTGCACCTGTCCGAGGTCGGCTTCTACGACGGCCACGACTGCGACCGTCTCACCACCCAGCGGGTCATGCCGACGGCGATCCTCCACTGCGGCAGCCCCGGCGCCGACCCCGAATCCGAGGAGACGCACGGCCCAGGCTGGCGCTACCAGGCCGAGGTCGGCATGGCGGGCGTCGACGTCCAAGACGTCCTCGCGCTGGTCACCGACGAGTCCGGCAACGCCGGCAGCGCCTTCGCCCTCATCCGCGGCCAGGCCGTCCCCACCGCGGGCGTCAGCATCATCGGCGGCGTCATCGACGGCTACGAGGTGCTGGACGCGATCGCGGCCCTGCCGGAGACGGTCGAACACGACGGCGAGCCGCCCCAGCCGGTGACCGTCTACTCCATCACCGTCATCGAGGAGACGGACGTGCCCGGCGGCGACGTCGCGCCGCCCACCGGGGAGCAGACCCCCACGGCGGCGGACCAGACGCCGACGACACCCGGCACCGACGCCTTCACCGGCGATCCCGCCCCCGAGGAGACGGCCACGGCGCCCGCCGGGTAGCCGGATCAGTCCGAGTCGGGCTCGTCCTTCCCCGCGGAGTTGCGCTTGGCGTACTTGTCGACGTACTCCTGGCCGGTCAGCTGCCTGATCGCGTCCATGATCTCGTCGGTGACCGCCCGGATGATGACCCGGTCGTTCTCCATGCCCTCGTAGCGGCTGAAGTCGAGCGGCTTGCCGATGCGCACGCCCACCGGCGCCACGCGCGGACGCGACTCCCCGATCGGGAGGACCTTCTCGGTGCCGATCATGCCGACCGGCACCACCGGCGCGCCCGTGGACAGCGCCAGGCGCGCCACGCCGGGCTTGCCGCGGTAGAGGCGCCCGTCGGGCGAGCGCGTGCCCTCGGGGAAGATCGCGAAGACCCGGCCCTCCTCGAGGACCTTCATCGACGGCTCCAGCGAGGCGGCGCTGCGCCGCCCCCCGGAGCGGTCGACGGCCACCTGGCCGAGGGCCTTGACCGTCTTGGAGATGATCTTGCCCTTCATGCCCGCACCGGTGAAGTACTCGATCTTCGCCATGGTCGCGATGTGCCGCTTGGTGGTCAGGCCCAGGAAGTAATGGTCGGCCACCGAGAGGTGGTTGGACGCCAGGATGACGGGACCGGCCTCGGGGATGTTCTCCTTGCCGTCGATCCACGGCCGCCAGATGAGTTTGATCGTCGGGGCGGCCGTCCATTGCAGCGTCTTGTACAGCACCGTGTTCAGCTCTCCAGTGGTTCTCACCCCGGCCGGCGGGAGGGTCCGGGCAGTGCCAATCTACAGCTCGCGAGCGTCGCCGTGAAGGCCGCGCTCGCCGCCGGCGGGCTGCGCCATGGCAGGCCGAGTCTATGGCATCTGCGGTGCCTACAGGTACTGCCCGGGGTGGTGGTCGGTGTCGTCACCGCGCGCGGCGCGCTCGGCCATGATGGCCCTCAGCTGGGGCGGGAGCTCGCCGCCGGCGCCGGCGGGCAGCGCGCGCATGTCCCCCGAGCGCATCTGGTCGAGCTGGAGACGGGCCGCCATCTGCTGGGCCACCAAGGCGGCCTGGATGCCGTGGAAGAGCCCTTCGAGCCAGCCGACGAGCTGGGCCTGCGCGATGCGCAGCTCGGCCTCGGTCGGCACCTCGTCGGCGCTGAACGGCAGCGAGAGGCGCTCGAGCTCATCGCGGAGCTCGGGGGCCAGGCCCGACTCGAGCTCGGCGATGGAGCGGGCGTGGATGTCGCGCAGCCGCTGGCGGCCCTTGTCGTCGAGCTCGGCGGCGCGGACCTCCTCGAGGAGCTGCTTGATCATCGAGCCGACGCGCATCACCTTGGCGGGCTCGGCGACCAGCTTGGACGGGTCGGACTCGGCCGCCTCGGCGAGCCGTTCCTGGGCTTCACCGGCGGAGATCGGGTTGCCGTCGGCGTCGACGATGAGCAGCTCGTCCTCGGACTCCTGCTCGTCGTATTCGTCGCGCTCCGGCTTCGTGTTCTCTTCGCTCATCGTCTGAGGTGTCCCCACGTCGTCAAAGGTGCAAGTTTCGGTCTGGTTCCCCTACATCGAGCCTAACGCGGCCGCATGGGGCGGTGTTCCCGCTGAGGGGCCGAGCGGCCCGGGGGAGAGGATGAACATACTAAGGCCCCGATGGCTGAACCACCGGGGCCTTGTCTGTGCGCGAGGTGGGAGTTGAACCCACACGTCCTTGCGGACACTGGCACCTGAAGCCAGCGCGTCTGCCATTCCGCCACTCGCGCGAGTGGTGCTTGAAGCGACGGCACGATACTACCTTGTCTTCAAGGCAGGTGGCGACAGGGTATTGGCCCGCTTGAGTCCTATGCCACTACAGCAGGGTGCGGAGCCTGCCGACCGGTTGGCCTCCGCCGAGGACCTCCGGGGAGGTCAGCTCCTCGATCACGCGGGCGGCGCTCTCCGGGAAGCGGTAGTCCAGCTTGACGGCCAGCGCCCGCAGCGCCACCGGCATCGAGGCCCGGCCGCCGCCGTCGTCGATCTTCACCGCGACCGCGCCGACGCCCGGCACAGAGAGCGCGTGGACGCCCTCGGCGCCGCCCTTGGCCAGCAGGCCCGGCACCGCGGCCATCGCGCGCGAGTCCGGCGCGTTCGTTCCGGCGATCAGTTTCGGGTGCGCGCGCATCGCGTCGGCCACCGCGCGCTCGTGCGCCTCCGGATCCGATTCGACCATCCGGTTGAACGCCCGCGCCAGACCGGCCAGGCTCAGCGCCATCACCGGCGCGCCGCAGCCGTCGACTCCGACCGCCTCGACCGTCTCGCCGCTCAGCTCCTCGATCACGGCCCTGATCCGCCGCTGCAAGGGGTGCCTGGGGTCGCGGTAGGTCGCCGGGTCCCAGCCGGCCGCCGCGCAGGCGGCGAGCATGCCCGCGTGCTTGCCCGAGCAGTTCATGTACAGCCGCCTCGCCCGGCTGCCGCTGGACAGGGCCCGACGCAGCGCGGCCGGGTCGCCGGGCAGGTCGGGCGGGCACTGCAACTGGTCCTCGCTCATTTCGGCGCTCGTCAGGACCGAGTCGACCCGCTCGATGTGCATCGGCTCGCCCTTGTGGCTGGCGGCGGCGATGGCCAGGTCGGCCTCGCTGTCGGGCTTCCAGCCGGAGCGCAGCATCGCCACCGCCTGCATCGGCTTGTTGGCCGAGCGCGGGAGGATCGGCGAGTCGGCGTCGCCGATCGCCGCGATCAGCTCGCCGTCGGGGCCGGTCACCGCCACGCTGCCGCGGTGGAGGCTTTCAGGGAAGTCGGAGCGGATGGTCTCGGCGACGGGTTCGCCGCCGCGATAAGCGGAAGTCATACCGCGGAGACTAACGCCGCGTTCACTGCCGCGCGGCCTGATCACCTGCGATGAGACGCGCGTCAGTGTCGGCGGCCGCGTTCCGCTTCAGCATCGCCAGCGCGATCTGGCCGTCCTCGTAGTGCTGGACGGCGGTGCCGATGAAGCCGACGTCCTTGCCGTCCAAGGCGACCGGCGTGCCCTTGGCGGGCGGGTGCTCGTCGGTGCCGTCCAGGTGCAGGCGCACCAGGCGCCGCGGCGGCTGCCCCAGGTGGTGGACCTTCGCGACGGTCTCCTGCCCGCGGTAGCAGCCCTTGTCGAGGTGGACGGCGTGGGCGAGCCAGTGGGGCACCTCGTGCGGGACGGTGCGCTCGTCGGTGTCGACGCCGAAGCGCGGCCATCCGGCGGCGACGCGCAGCGCGTCGAAGGCCCAGGAGCCGGCGTGCGCGGCATCGGGCCCTGTGAAGTCGTCCGCGAGTTCCTCGCGCCGGATCATCACGTCGTAGGTGTGCTCGGTGAGGTTGTCGGTGCGGCGGGTCCAGCCATCGGTGTGGTCGAGGGCGGAGCCGGGGTAGAGGGCGGTCGGCACCGCTGGGAGGTCCTTGGCGGCGAACTTCGCCACGGGCACCGGCTGCCGCACGGGCGCGGTGGTGTCCACGTTGTCGGCGAAGGTGTAGGTGAGCAGCGCCCACTCCTCGCCCGCGTCGCGGATGTCGACCTCGGTGCGGAACTTCATGAGCTCCAGGAACTTCAGCAGGCCTTCGCCGTCGCCGGGCTCGGTGTCGAGCCAGAGGGTCTCGCCGTCGTCGTAGACGTTCGCGTGGTGTTCGACGCGGCCGGTCGGCGACAGGAACAGCGTCTCGGTGCCCTGGTGCGGCTTGAGGCTCGTGAGGTGCTGCGTGGAGAGGGAGTGGATCCACTCCAGGCGCGGCGCGCCGGTGATCGTGATGATGTCGCGGTCGCTCCGGTCGAAGACGGCGCCGCTCTCGATCGCCTTGCGCTGCTCGGCCAGAGGCTGGCCGTAGTGCCACGCGACGCGCCCGGCGTCGTTCGCGACCGCGCCGGGCAGTTCCAGCAGCGGGGACGGGGCGGTCTCGGTCATCATGCCTTCTCCAAGCATTCGGCGCAGGTTCCGAACACGGCGACATGGCCGACGTCGAGCACGAACCCGGTCTTGTCGGCCACCTCCTTGCGCGCGTCCGCGAACACCGCTGGTTCGACTTCGGTGATCCGCCCGCACCGGTGGCACACCAGGTGGGCGTGCCCCCGGTCGCCGGCGGGGTGGTAGGTGGGGGCGCCGTGGGAGAGGTGGGTGTGGGAGACGAGCTGGAGTTCTTCGAGCAGGTCCAGCGTGCGGTAGACGGTGGTGATGTTCACACCCTCCACCCGGTCTCGGATGCGTTCGTGGATCTGCTCCGGCGTGGCGTGCCCGAGCTCGCGCACCGTTTCGAGCACGAGCTGGCGCTGGGCGGTCATGCGCATGCCTTTGGAGCGCAGCACCGCCGCCAGTTCGGTCTCTGACTCGGCTTCGGTGGGCATGTCTGCATGGTACTTCCAGTGGCGCGCCCGGTGTCGAATCCGGTTCGGGGCGTCCCCGCACCGGCTGTGCGAGGCCCCGGTGCGGGCGGGAGCAGAATGAGGCCATGGCAACAGTGACAGCAGTACTGCACAGAGGCGTCGTCGACTCCGACGAGCCGATCCTGTGCGCCGACGACCTGGGGGTGCTCCGGGGTGACGGCGTGTTCGAGACGATCAACGTGCGCGACGGGCAGGCGTTCCTGCTCGACAAGCACCTGGCCCGCATGGCGCGCTCGGCCGAGCGCATGGAGTTCGAGCTGCCCGGCTTCTCGGAGCTGGCCGAGCTGTCCGAGCAGGCGCTGGCCGCCTGGCGCGAGCGCGGGACCGGCGAGGGGGCGCTGCGCCTGGTCGCCACGCGCGGGCGGGAGCACGGCGGGCCGCCGACGGTGTTCGCGACGGTCGACCCGGTGTCCAGGGAGCGGATCCTGCCCAGGCGGGACGGCCTGCGGATCGCGACGGCCTCCTTGGGGGTGGATGCCGACGCGCGGGGGAAAGCCCCGTGGCTTCTAGGCGGGGTGAAGGCCCTGTCGTACGCGACGACCATGGCGGTCATGCGCTGGGCGAAGTCGCAGGGCGCGGACGACGCGCTGTGGGTCTCGGCCGACGGCTACGCGCTGGAGGGGCCGACCTCCTCGCTGCTGTGGCTCGACGGCGAGACGCTGTGCACCACACCGGTGTCGACGGGGATCCTGCCGGGGACGACGAGCGCGTTCCTGCTGGAGAGCGCCTCGAAGATCGGCCTCGAGGCGGCCGAGCGGCTGATCACGGCGGAGGAGCTGGCGCGGGTCGAGGCGGCCTGGCTGACCTCGTCCGTGCGCGGTGTGGCCTTTATCACTTCCATCGACGGAGCGGTGGTTTCTCAACGCCCGGATGTGACTGCTGAGCTGGATAAACTCGCCGGATTCGAGGTGCCTTCGTAACGGTTTCGCATCGATTCCCAGGGTTTTTTCAGCCTTGCCACAGGCCACGCTCAGAGACGGTCCTCATAGTAATAACCGTTCCGGTCACGCCGACAAGCCGAACAGAGGGACATGGGCAGTCTTCTGGGAGGCACGGAACATCCGGGGGCACATAACCGGTCAGGGCAATCGGGCACAGCCCGACCGGTGCCAATGAAAAGTGGAGCTCCTCCACTTTATCGGGGCCGCAGCGAATGGGCAAGCGCTGCGGCCCCATTACTGTGTCACAGGTCCGACACAACCATGTATCGGGACGATTCAGACGCCGACGCCCTCCTCCGCGCCAATGCCCCACCGCGCCGATATCCCCCGTTCCGCCGCCTCAGCCGGCGAGGACCTTTCCGGGGTTGAGGATCCCCAGCGGGTCCAGCGCCTCCTTGACGCGCCGCTGCACGGCCAGGTTCACCGGGTCCACCTCCCTTGCGAGCCAATCGCGTTTGAGCATCCCCACGCCGTGCTCGCCGGTGATGGTCCCGCCCATCGCAAGGGTCATCTCGAGGATCTCGTCGAACGCGGCCCGCCCGGCCGCCACCGAGGCCTCGTCCTCGGGGTGGACGACGATGTTCGGGTGCAGGTTGCCGTCGCCGGCGTGGGCGATCACCCCGATCACCACGCCGTGCCGCTCGGCAGCCGCGGCCACCCCGTCGAGGGCCTCGGCCAGGCGCGAGCGCGGCACCGCCACGTCGTCGACCAGGACCGTGCCCAGGCGCTCCATCGCGTGGTACGCCGCGCGGCGCGACTCCAGCAGCGCGTCGGCCTCGGTCGCGTCGGTCGCCCGGAAGACCTCAGAGGCGCCCGAGGACTCGCAGAGCCGCTCGATCGCGATCAGCTCGGCGGCCGGGTCCGTGTCGGCCGCGACCAGCAGCAGCGCCGCGGCGTCGGTCGGCAGCCCCATGGGCCGCATGTCCTCCAGGGCCCGCAGGTGGACGCCGTCGATGAGTTCGAGCAGGCTCGGCTGCGCGCCGGAGGCCATGATCGCGGTGACGGCGCGCCCGGCGGCGGCCGTGGTGTCGAAGACCGCCGCCAGCGACAGGCGGTCGGCCGGGATCGGGGAGAGCTTCACCGTCGCCTCGGTGATGACCCCGAGCGTGCCCTCGGATCCGCAGAACAGCCGGACCAGGTCGTAGCCGGCCACGCCCTTCGCGGTCCGCCTTCCGCAGCGCATGACCTCGCCGGAGGCCATGACGACCTCGAGGCCGAGGACGTATTCGGCGGTGACGCCGTACTTGACGCAGCACATGCCGCCCGCGGCGGTGGCGATGTTGCCGCCGATGGTCGAGGTCTCCCACGAGCCGGGGTCGGGCGCGTACCGCAGGCCGTGCTCGGCGGCGGCGCGCGAGATCTCGGCGTTGCGCACGCCGGGCTGGCACACCGCGATCCGGTCGACCGGGTCGAGCGAGAGGATCGAGTCCATCGGCGAGACGTCGAGCAGGATCGCCCCGTCGACGGCGGTGGCCGAGCCGGCCAGGCCGGTGCGGGCGCCCTGCGGCACCACCGGCGCGCCGCGCTCCCCGGCGACGCGCAGGACCGCGGACACCTCCTCGGTGGAGCGGGCCCTGACCAGCGCGGCGGCCTTCCCGGGCGCGACGAGCCGGGCGTGGTCGACCGAGTGGGCGGCCAGGATGTCGCCGTCGACGACCGCGGCGACGCCCGCCTCGGCCAGCGCGGTTTGCAGATCGCTCATGCCGTGATTGTCACAGCTGCCGTTCCGGGCGGTGCCCGGCGGTCCCGTCGCTAAGCGAGCGGGTCGGTGTCGATGACTTCGCGCGCGATCTCGGCGAGGTCCTCGACCAGGGCGATGCCCTCCTCTTCCGAGGCCGAGCCGCCGGTGAGGATCGAGAGCATGATCGGCTCCTCGCCGTCGCCGCCGATGACGCCGATCGAGTTGACGGCCCATTCGCCGCCGAGGTCGTCGCGGGTGTCCCAGCCGTTCTTCATCCAGACGGCCTCGCCGTCCTCGGCGCCGGCCACGACGCCCCAGTCCTGGGAGTCGTCCAGGTCGCCCATGAGCTCGCGGGCCAGCTCGATCTGCTCGGTGTTCAGCACGCCCTCGAAGAGCGCGCCCTCGAGCATGGTCAGCTGGTCGACGGCGGTGGTCTGCGTCAGGCCCCACCGCTCGCCCTCGCCGGGCTCGGTGCCGGTCAGGCCGAAGACCTCGTGGGCCTCGCGCATCGTCGCGTGGCCGTCGAGGAGTCCGAAGAGGATGTCGTTGGTGGCCTCGTTGTCCGACTCCTTGATCATCTTCTCCGCGGCGGTGAGGGCCCAATCGGGGATCTCGTCGACCGACTCGTATTCGAGCAGGAGCATCCCGAGGATCTCGACCTTGACGATGGAGGCGGTGTCGTGCTGCTCGTCGCCGTTGTAGTCGATCTCGAACTCGCTGTCGCTGACCGCGATCGACGCGTAGAGGTTCTCGTCGTCGAGCTCGGCGAGGTAGTCCCCGACCTCCTGGTCGAGCATCTCCTGCAACTGCCGCTGCGCGGCCTCGTGCTGCTCGGCGGGGTCGGGCTGGAGCTCGGAGTCGGTCATCTCGGACTGGTCCACCTGCGACCCCGGGAGGTCCTCCTCGCCGGAGGTGCCGCCGAGGCCGACGTCCTCGGCGGTGAAGTCGCTCATGTAGACGATCGCGGCGATGAGCACGGCGATCGCCGGGACGGCGAGGTAAGGCCAGAGCCTCCGCGAGGTTTTCGGCTTCGGGGTCACGACTGGGGTACCTGACTTGTAATGCTGGGGAGCGCTGACAAGGACTCCGGCCCACGCTAAAGCAGTCGCTCGGCGAACGGCAAGCGGGGTGCCGTCCGCGGCCCGCGCCCGGTGTCCCGACGGGCCGTGAGGGAGGCGACACTCTCGGGGGCCGCTCGCGCGGCGGGGGAAGCGCTCAAGCCGGGCGAGGCGGGCCGCTGATCGCGGCCCAGCCCGCCGGAGGCCTGGCTCATAGGGGCCGGGACGGGGTGTGAGGGCCGCTACGGCGCCCTCGGGCTGGCCGTGGGGCACTGGTCCGAATCGATGCGGTACCTGGGGAGGAAATGACCGACAGCGAGGTTCCGGTTCAGTGCCCCACGGGGACTCCACCGTGTGACGCCTCGGACCCGGCGCCGCCGAGCCCGAGCCGGTGGCCCTCCTCGACGCCTGCGGCGCCTCGGGCCGTTCGCGGGGCGATCAAGCCGTCGCCCGTTGCTTCAGGATCGTGCGCATGACCGCGGCGCTCACGCCGACCAGGCAGACGATCGCGACCAGCGCGAGCAGTCCGCTCGCCCCGTCCGAGACCGCCTTCGGGTCCACCGCGACGACCTCCTCGGCGGCCGGGTCGAGCCCGGGCTCGCCCGAGCCCTCCGCGTCGTCGCCGGCCGGCCCGAACGAGTTCACTTCGTCCTCCTCGGAGGTCTCCTCGGCCGGTTCCTCGGAGGGCTCCTCGCCGTCCGCGGGCCGGTCCCCGCCCTCCTGCGGCGCGGCGTCCTCGGCGGAGGCGTCCTGGCCGGCGTCGGCACCGTCCGTTCCCGAAGCGGTGTCCTCGCCCGAGCCCCGGCTCGGCAGCTCGGCCTCGGACGGCTCGGAGTCGTCCTGGCCGCTGGAGGTGTCCTGCTCCTCGGACTGCGGCGCGTCGACGACGTTCACCTGCGCGGACTCGTACTGCGCGAACAGGCCCCGGCAGTCGGGGACCATCGCGACCTCGGCCGAGCGGTTCATGACGAACACCTGCGACGAACCGGCGCCGATGTCGTAGGACTCGTTGCCGACGTGCAGCTCGGCGTCGGTGCCGAGATCGTTGGTGTAGCTGACGCGCGAGCCCTCGGTGACCGTGACCTCGGAGGCGTTGGGCCTCGAACTGGGGGTGACGACGCCGAGAGCGCCGCAGTCGCCGCTGAAGACGATCTCGCCTCCGCCGGAGGCCTCGGGTTCCTCGGCCATCGCCATGCCCACGCTCGCCGCGCCGCCGAGCGCGAGCATCGAGGCCGCCGAGAGCGCCGCCAGGCGCGAGCGGCGCCGCTGCGCGCGGCGGTCCATCGCCTCCTGCTTCGGCGGCGAGACGCGCCCGTCGCGCACGGGGTACGGCAGTGGCGGACGCTTCTCGGCTCGCGAGGCCTCACCGAGCTTCGTGGTGTGTCTTCCCATGCCTGCGGTCTCCAACTGCGATTCTGGGTGTGGAAAAGGACTGATCGCCAACGGGAATCAGGTCTCAACTCCGTTCAACGAGCGGGCGGCGGATAAGTGACGGCCGCGCCTCGGCCGATTTCGCCCGGTCCGGCCCGCTGGCCCGCACTCGGGGGCGTCCGTAGGATGTGCCGTGAAGCGACTACTCGAGACGGCGAGACCTACCCCATGTCGATCACCGACAAAGCACCTGAAGCGGAGGACGGGCCCGAGCCCGGATCGGAGCCCGCGGTGCGGCCCGGCGCGTCCGAGACCGACACGCCGACCGGCGTCGCGCCGGAGGCCTCCGCCGACGGTCCGGCCGAGAGCGCCGACGACGGCCGCGCGGACGCCGACCGCTGGCGGCGCTTCGCCAGCGGCGACGGCGCCACCTCCGTGGACGCCCTCGACGGCGACTCCGCCGCCGGGCGGCACCGCCTGACGCCCATCCACCGCCTCGGCCGCATCGGGCGCCGCGCCGCCACCAGCGAGTGGACCATCGCCGCCCTCGTCAGCGCCGTCCTGGCCGTCGGCATGACCTGGCCGCTCGCCCGGGACATCGACAAGGTCATCCCCCACGACGCGGGCGACCCGCTCCTGCTCACCTACATCCTCGGTTGGGTCGGCCACTCGCTGCGCGGCGATCCCGCCGGGATCTGGGACACCAACAGCTTCTGGCCCGCCACCGACGCCTACCTGTTCACCGACACGCTCCTGGGCTACGCGCCCGCCGCGCTGTTCGCCACCGACACGACCAGCGCCCTCGTCGTCTACAACGTCCTCTACATGGGCTCGTTCGCGCTGGCCTTCCTCGGCGCCTACGCGCTGCTGCGCCAGCTCGGCGCGCGCGTGGCCGGCTCGGCCGTCGCCGCGGCCGCCTTCGCGTACGCCCCTTGGAAACTCGGCCAGGCCGGGCACCTCCAGGTGCTCTCGTGCGGCGGGATCGCCTTGGCGCTGGCCATGCTCGCGCGCGGCCACGGGTGGTCGCTCAAGGACGGCTTCAAGCCCGAGCGGCAGCGGCCCGGCTGGATCGTCGCCGGATGGCTCACCGCGCTGTGGCAGTTCAGCATCGGCGCCGGGCTCGGCGTCCCGTTCGTGTACCTGCTGCTCGCGATCGGCGTCGTGGTCGGCCTCTTCTGGCTGGCGAAGCGCCCGCGCCTGCGCTGGCAGACGCTGGTCGCCGACGGCCTCGGCGGCGCCGTGTTCAGCCTCGGCGTGCTGTGGATCGCCGACAGGCACGCGGTCGTGGCGCGCGCCTACCCCGAGGCGATGCGCGACTACGAGTACATCGGCGTGTTCAGCCCCACCTGGCAGAGCTTCATCATCGCGCCCGAGGAGTCTCGGGCGTGGGGCGCGGCGCACGAGCTCGCGCGGGCCAAGCTGACGTGGCCGCCGGAGCAGGCGCTGCTGGTCGGGTTCACGCTGCTGGCCCTGGCGCTGGCGGGTCTGATCTGGTCGTCGTGGACGGGCTGGCAGCGGTTCTGGCTGGCGCTGGGCGTCGGGATCACGCTCGCGTTCGCGATGGGGCCGAACTTCCTCGACCACGGCGCGTGGGCGTGGCGGCTGCTGTACGACTACGCGCCGGGCTTCGACGCGATCCGGACGCCGGGGCGGCTGGTCATCTACCTGACGCTGCTGCTGGCGATCCTGGCGGCCGGGACGCTGACGCGCGCGGCGGACGCGGCCGACGCGGTGGCGCACGAGTCGCGCGTGGACCGGCGGCTGGTGGTGCGCGCCCCGCGGCGCGCGCACGCGCTGCTGTTCCTGCCGATCGTGCTGGTCCTCATCGAGGGCATGACGGTCGCGCGGAACGTCGAACCGCCCGAGGCCCCGGTGGACATGTCCTCATTGGAAGGGCCGGTGCTGTTCCTGCCCTCGGACGGTCGGGACACGCGCGTGCAGTACTGGAGCATCGACGGCTTCGTGGAGACGCCCAACGGGATCGCGGGCTTCACCACCGACGAGCAGTCCGCGATCCGGCAGCTGTCGCAGTCGTTCCCCAGCGAGGACGCGATCGCCGGGCTCCAGGACGCGGGCATCGAGACGGTGGTGGTGATCCCCGAGTGGCTGCCGGGCACCGACTGGGACGGCATGGACCACGAGACCGACCCGTTCGGCGTCGAAGTGGAGCGCACCGACGGCGGCGCCGTCGTCTACCACATCGGCGAGGAGGAGACGGGCCTCGAATGAGCGGCTCCCCGCAGGGCTCAGCCGGGACCCACGGGTGTGAAGAACGCGAGGGCTCCTATCGCGTCGAGCTGCGGCGGCGAATGCAGCGGCGAGGCGACCACGTCGAAGGTCCGGTGCACACCACCGCGGTCGAGGCGGATCAGGCTCCGTTCCAAGGCGTCGGTCTGGAGGGCCTGCACCGGCGCCAGCCGCGCCAGCTCCGCGTCCCGCAAAGGCTGCGCCGCCGCCGTGAAGTCCAGGAAGTCCAGGCCGCAGCGCAGGAACCGCGGTTTGGCCGCCTCCACCTCCAGCGGCAGACCGAGCAGGTCCCTGGCGGCGGGCGCGACCGCGACGATCCGGGTGTCGGCGGCCAGCAGCATGCACGCGTCGGTGCTCGCGCACACCGCGGCGCGCCACGGTACCAGCCCGGGGTGAAGGTGCGCGCCTTCGGCGCCGGGCACCGCCCTCCGCAGAGGGATCACGAGTTCGAGTTGTGTCAATGGGCGCCCCGGGGGTAGTCGTCACGCTCAGTCGATCCACGTTAACAGAGAAAAGTTGATCTTCGGTGGCAGTGCCTCTATTGTCTGGATCATGAGTTCGACGAAGCACCCCTACGGTGTCGATTCCGAAGTCGGCCGCCTGCGCAGCGTCATGCTGCACCGGCCCGGCGGCGAGCTGCGGCGCCTGACCCCCCGCAACACCGGCGCGCTGCTGTTCGACGGCATCCCGTGGGTCGAGCGGGCCCAGGCCGAGCACGACCGCTTCGCCCGCACCCTGCTCGAACACGGTGTCGAAGTCCTCTACGTCGGCGCGCTCCTCACCGAATGCCTCTACCTGCCCGCCGCCCGCGAGGAGGTCATCGCCTCGGTGGCCTCGGACGCGCGGCTCGGGGAGACCCTCGGCGGCGAGCTCGGGGCCTACCTGGCCGACCTCGAACCGGAGCGGCTCACCGCGGTCCTCGTCGAAGGCGTCACCAAAGAGGAGTTCGGCGCCTCACGGAGCCTGCGCCACAAACTGATGCGCGGCACCGACTTCGTCATCGACCCGCTGCCGAACATGATGTTCACCCGGGACTCCTCGGTGTGGATCGGCGACGCCGTCGCCGTCACCAGCCTCGCGATGCCCGCCAGGCGGCGCGAGACGACCCTGACCGGCATCATCTACCGGCACCACCCGCGCTTCGCCGAGGTCCCGAAGATCTACGACCCCGCCCTCGAACACCTCGAAGGCGGCGACGTCCTCGCGCTCGCCCCCGGCGTCCTCGCCGTCGGCGTCGGCGAGCGCACCACCCCGGCCGGCGCCGAACGGCTGGCGCGCAGGGCCTTCGAGCGCGGCACCGTCCACACCGTCCTCGTCGTCCCGATCGCGCAGCGCCGCGCCACCATGCACCTCGACACGCTGTGCACCATGGTCGACTCGCACCGCATGGTCATGTACGCGCCCGCCGAGCGGCGCCTCGACGCCTACACCCTCAGGGCCGGCAAGGACTCCGAACTCGACATCGAGGGCCCGCGGCCGTTCCTGGCCGCGGCGGCCGAGGCGATCGGCGCGGACGGGATCGAGATCATCCACACCGGCGAGCGGGACGTGGTCACCGCCGAGCGGGAGCAGTGGGACGACGGGAACAACACGCTCGCCCTCGCCCCCGGCGTCGCGGTCGCCTACGAGCGCAACACGGTCACCAACGCCCGTTTGGAGCGCGCCGGGATCAAGGCCATCACCATCCCCGGCTCCGAACTGGGCTCGGGCCGCGGCGGCCCCAGGTGCATGTCGTGCCCGCTAGGGCGCGACCATGTGTAGAGCGTGCTCCCGATCGCGAGGGACCTCGTCCAGAGCGGCTCGTGACCCGCTTGACGGCGAGCATCACGGCGACGGCCGTCCAGCGGTGGGTGCGGCTTCGCGCCGCCGATCGGGCGAGCGGCGAAGAAATGTTCTCGGGCACCGATGAGCCCTGCGGTCGGCTCGCGTCTACACCCGTATAAGCGAGATCCGAAACCGAGGGAGCAGAACGATGACCACCGAGAAGCAGTTCCGATACGAGATCACCGCCGACGTCGACGCCCCTGTCGCCAGGGTCTGGCGGGCGTGGACCGACGAGACCGAATACGAGGCCTGGAGCCGCTCCGCGCCGGGATCGGTCGCCCAGGACGTCAGGCCCGGAGGCAAGTGGAGCGCCGCCGTCGTCGGCCCGGACGGCCAGGAGTTCCCGATCACCGGCACCTACATCGACGTCGTCGAGCATGAGCGCCTCGACATGGGCATGGACGCCCCAGACGGCGGGCAGGAGCTCATGCGGATGGAGTTCGCCGACATCGGCGACGACCGCACCCGCCTCACGATCACCCAGGACTGCGACACCCAGGAGGCCTGCGATCAGTCCAAGCAAGGCAGCCAGATGCTCCTCGACTGGTGCGCCGAGTACGTCACCCGGCCCTGAGACGGAACGCCGCGACGGGGCTCGACCACTCAGGTCGGGCCCCGTTCGCCGTGCGCCGAGTACGGGTCAGATGCCGGCGGCGATGTCGCGGCGGAAGTGGCCGCCCTCGAGCTTGACGCCCTCGGCCAGCGCGTACGCCTCCTGCCGGGCCTGCGCCACCGAGGCGCCCGTCCCGACGCAGTTCAGCACGCGCCCGCCCGTGGCGATCAGCTGGCCCGCCGCGTCGAGCGCGGTGCCGGCGTGGAGCACGCCCTCCTGATCGGCGCCGTAGATCGGCCGCCCGGTGACGGTCGACTCCGGGTAGCCCTCGTTCGCGACCACGACGCACACCGCCGCGCCCTCGCGCCACCACAGCGTGCCGAAGTCGGCGAGCCTGCCGGTGGCGGCGGCGTACAGCAGCTCGCCCAGCGGCGACTCCAGCAGCGACAGGATCGGCTGGATCTCCGGGTCGCCGAAGCGCGCGTTGAACTCGACGACCTTGAGGCCCTTCGAGGTCAGCGCCAGGCCGCAGTACAGCGTCCCGACGAACGGCGTGCCGCGGCGGGCCAGCTCGGCCAGGGTCGGCTCGGCGACGGTGGTCATGATCTGGGCGACGAGGTCGTCCGGGGCCCACGGCAGCGGCGTGTACGCGCCCATGCCGCCGGTGTTCGGGCCCGAACCGCCGTCGCCGACGCGCTTGAAGTCCTGCGCGGGCAGCAGCGGGCGGGCCGCCTCGCCGTCGGAGACGACGAACAGCGACACCTCGGGGCCGTCGAGGTACTCCTCGACGACGACCCGCTCGCATTCGAGGCCGTGGACCAGGGCCGCCTCGCGGTCCTCGGTGACGATGACGCCCTTGCCCGCGGCGAGGCCGTCGTCCTTGACGACGTACGGCGCGCCGAACTCGTCCAGCGCGGCCTCGATCTCCTCGCGGCTCCGGCAGGCCCGCGCGGCGGCGGTGGGCACGTTCGCGGCGGCCATGACCTCTTTCGCGAAGGCCTTGGAGCCCTCGATGCGGGCGGCCTCGCGGCTCGGCCCGTACACGGGGACGCCCTTGGCGCGCACCGCGTCGGCCACGCCCGCGACCAGCGGGGCCTCGGGGCCGACGATCACCAGGTCGGCGGCGGAGGTGACCGCCAGCGACGCGACCGCGGCCGGGTCGTTCGCGTTCACCCGGACGCACTCGCCGAGCCGCGCCATGCCGGGGTTCCCCGGCGCGCAGATGAGCGTGTCGACGGATTCGTCGGCGGCCAGGGCCTCCGCGAGGGCGTGCTCGCGGCCGCCGGAACCGATCAGAAGTACTCGCACCCCGCCAGTTTACGGGGTGCATAGACGCTGGTTAACAGGCGCGCCGAGTGTGACATGACGTCGCGGCGTCGGGTTGGCATACTCGGAGCGTGACTCCGAATGTGCTCGCCGAGCGGTACGCCTCGAAGGAAATGCGCGACATCTGGGACCCGGTCGGCAAGATCAAGGCCGAGCGGCGCCTGTGGCTGGCGGTGCTCAAGGCCCAGCACGAGCTGGGCGTGACCGTCCCCGACGGCGTGATCGCCGACTACGAGCGCGTGCTCGAGCAGGTCGACCTCGCCTCGATCACCGAGCGCGAGCGCGTCACCAAGCACGACGTCAAGGCCCGCATCGAGGAGTTCTCCGAACTCGCCGGCCACCAGCACATCCACAAGGGCATGACCAGCCGCGACCTGACCGAGAACGTCGAGCAGATGCAGGTCCGCCGCTCGCTCGAACTGGTCCGAGACCGGATCGTCGCCGCCCTGGTACGCCTCGCCGCCCGCGCCGAGCAGCACCGGGACCTGGTCATGGCCGGGCGCAGCCACAACGTGCCCGCGCAGGCCACGACGCTGGGCAAGCGGTTCGCGACCTGGGCCGAGGAGCTGCTCGCGGCCCTGGAGCGCATCGAGGAGCTGCTGCGCCGCTACCCGCTGCGCGGGATCAAGGGCCCGGTCGGCACCGCCCAGGACATGCTCGACCTGTTCGGCGGCGACGGCGCGAGGCTCGCCGAGCTCGAACGCCGCGTCGCCTCCCACCTCGGCTTCGAGCGCGTCATGGACTCGGTCGGGCAGGTCTACCCGCGCTCGCTGGACTACGAGCTCGGCTCGGCGCTCGTGCAGGCCGTGGCCGCGCCCTCCTCGGCGGCGCTGACGATCCGGCTCATGGCCGGCGCCGAGCTCGCCACCGAGGGCTTCGTGGAGGGACAGGTGGGATCTTCGGCGATGCCGCACAAGATGAACACGCGCTCCTCGGAGCGGATCAACGGCCTCGCGGTCGTCGCCCGCGGCTACGCGGCGATGCTCGGCGAGCTCGCCGGCGACCAGTGGAACGAGGGCGACGTGTCCTGCTCGGTGGTCCGCCGCGTCGCCCTGCCGGACCTGTGCTTCGCCGTCGACGGACTCTATGAGACCTTTCTCACGGTCCTGGACAACTTCGGGGCCTACCCCGCGGTCGTCGGCGCCGAGCTCGACCGGTACCTGCCGTTCCTGACCTCGACGAAGGTCCTGATGGAGGCCGTCAGGCGCGGGGCCGGACGCGAGGACGCGCACGAGGCGATCAAGGAGCACGCCGTCGCCGTCGCCCGCGCGATGCGCGAATCCGGGCAGCGCGAGAACGATCTGTTCGAGCGGCTCGCCGCCGACGAGCGCCTGCCGATGGACCGCGCCGCGCTGGACGCCCTGGTAGCCGATACGGGTGAATTCGTTGGGGCGGCTGGCGATCAGGTCGACCGTGTCGCCGAACGGGTGGCCGCGGTCGCGAAAGCGCACCCTGACGCCGCCGCCTACGGGCCCGGAGACATCCTCTGAATCGTGTGACCTGGCACCGACACCCTGAGCGCGTTGCTGGCCCTGGTCAGACCCGCTGAATATGCTTGGTCCGTCCCGTGCAAGTGACCGACAGGAGTGCGACCGTGGCCCGTGTAGTGGTCGACGTGATGCTGAAGTCCGAGATCCTCGACCCGCAGGGCGAGGCCGTGCTCGGGGCGCTGCCCCGGCTCGGCGTCAACGACGTGAAATCCGTGCGGATCGGGAAGCGCGTCGAAATCGAATTCGACGACGAAGGAGTCGAATCTGAGCACAGTGACGATGCCGCGGCCAAAGCCTTGGAGCAGTCGCAGATCATCGCCGACCAGCTCCTGGCGAACCCCGTCATCGAGAACTTCACCGTCTCGGTGCTCGACGAGGACGCCGCATGAGCGCCCGCATCGGGATCGTCACCTTCCCCGGCTCGCTCGACGACCGCGACGCGGCCCGCGCCGTGCGCCTCGGCGGCGCCGAACCGGTGGCGCTGTGGCACGACGACGCGGTCCTGAAGAGCGTCGACGCGGTCTTCCTGCCCGGCGGCTTCTCCTACGGCGATTACCTCCGGTGCGGGGCGATCGCCCGCTTCTCCGAAGTCATGGGCGTGGTCCGCGAGGCCGCGAGCCGCGGCATGCCCGTCCTGGGCGTCTGCAACGGCTTCCAGGTGCTGTGCGAATCGCACCTGCTCCCGGGCGCCCTGGTGCGCAACGCCCACCTGCGCTACCGCAACCGCCCCGCGCGCATGCGCGTCGAGAGCGTCGACACCGCCTGGACGAACGAGTACGCGCCCGGCGCCGAGGTCGTCTTCCCCGCCAAGCACGGCGAGGGCCGCTACGTCGCCGACGAGGCCACCCTCGACCGGCTCGAGGCGAACGGCCAGGTCGTCTTCCGCTACCTCGACAACCCCAACGGCGCGATGCGCGACATCGCCGGGATCGCCAACGAGGCCGGGAACGTCGTGGGACTCATGCCGCACCCCGAGCACGCCGTCGAGGCGCTCACCGGACCGTCCACCGACGGCCTCGGCATCGTCGCCTCGGTCCTGGCGGCCCGGCCCGCGAGCCGTACATTTGACCAGCCAGTCTGAGCGAGGGAGCCGCGCGATGACACGCCAGTTGCTCGACACGGTCGGGGTGGCCGACGCCACGCCCGACGAGAAGCAGCCCTACGCCGAACTCGGCCTCGCCGATGACGAGTACGCCCGCATCAGGGACATCCTGGGCCGCCGCCCCACCCAGGCCGAACTGGCCATGTACTCCATCATGTGGTCCGAGCACTGCTCGTACAAGTCCAGCAAGGTCCACTTGCGGCAGTTCGGGCAGAAGAACCCGAAGACCCCGCGCCTGCTCGCCGGGATCGGCGAGAACGCCGGCGTGGTCGCCATCGACGAGCACCTCGCGGTGACGTTCAAGGTCGAGTCCCACAACCACCCGTCGTTCGTGGAGCCCAAGCAGGGCGCCGCCACCGGCGTCGGCGGCATCATCCGCGACATCATCGCCATGGGCGCCCGCCCGATCGCCGTCATGGACTCGCTGCGGTTCGGCGAGCTCTCCCACCCCGACACCGCCCGGGTCCTGCCCGGCGTCGTCGAGGGCGTGGGCCACTACGGCAACTGCGTCGGGCTGCCGAACATCGGCGGCGAGACCCTCTTCGACCCCTGCTACCAGGGCAATCCGCTGGTCAACGCGCTCAGCGTCGGCGTCCTGCCCCGGGAGCGCCTCCAGTCCATGCAGGCCAGCGGGGTCGGCAACGTCGTGATCCTCTTGGGCGCCAAGACCGGACGCGACGGCATCGGCGGCGTCTCCGTGCTCGCCAGCGCCACCTTCACCGAGGACGACGACTCCGACTCGCGACCCAGCGTCCAGGTCGGCGACCCGTTCACCGAGAAGCTGCTCATCGAGGCGTGCCTCGAGCTGTTCGACGCGGGCCTCGTCGTCGGCATCCAGGACCTCGGCGGCGCCGGGCTCACCTGCGCCCTGTCCGAGACTGCGGCCGCGGGCGACGGCGGCATGCACGTCGCCCTCGAGCGGGTGCCGCTGCGCGCCGAGGGCATGGAGCCGCACGACATCCTCGCCTCGGAGTCGCAGGAGCGGATGCTCGCCATCGTCGCCCCGGCGAACGTCGAGCAGGTCCTGGCCCGCGCCCGCCGCTGGGGCCTGCTGGCCACCGCGATCGGCGAGGTCACCGACACCGGCCGCCTGGTCGTCGACTACCACGGGCAGACCGTCGTCGACGTCCCCCCGGCGAGCCTCGCCGACGAGGGCCCGGTCTACCACCGGCCGCTCTCCGAGCCGAACGACCTGGCGCTCATCGCCGTCGACCGCGCCGAGACGCTGCCGCGCCCGGCCACCGACGAGGAGATCCGCCGGACCGTCCTCGACATGGCCGCCAGTCCGAACCTGTGCGACAAGTCCTGGATCACCGAGCAGTACGACTCCTCGGTGTTCGGCAACACGGTGCTCGGCACCCCGCACGACGCGGGGGTCGTGCGACTCGACGAGCGCACCGGCGTCGGCATCGCGATCTCCTTGGACGGCAACGGCCGCTACGCCCGGCTCGACCCGTACACCGGCGCGCAGCTCGCGCTCGCCGAGGCCTACCGGAACGTCGCGGTCACCGGCGCCACGCCGATCGCCGTCACCGACTGCCTCAACTTCGGCTCCCCGGAGGACCCGCACGTGATGTGGCAGTTCGAGCGGGCCGTCACCGGCATCGCCGACGGCTGCCAGAAGCTGGGCATCCCCGTCACCGGCGGCAACGTGTCCTTCTACAACCAGACCGGCCGCGAGGCGATCCACCCGACGCCGGTCATCGGCGTCCTGGGCGTCATCGACGACGTGTCGCGGCGGATCCCGCTCGGTTTCGGGCAGACCGGCGACACCATCGCGATGATCGGCACCACCGGCGAGGAGCTGTCCGGCTCGGAGTGGGCGTGGGCGACGCACCGCCACCTCGGCGGGGTCCCGCCGAAGGTGGACTTCGACCACGAGATGAAACTGGCCGACCTGCTCTCGCGGCTCGCGGGCACCGAGCAGCTGGCCGCCGCGCACGACCTGTCCGAGGGCGGTCTGGCGCAGGCGCTGGTGGAGGCGATCTGCCATTCGGAGATGGGCGCGAACATCCTGCTCCCCGAAGGGGCGGACCCGTTCACGTACCTGTTCAGCGAGTCGACCGGCCGGGTGCTGATCGTCATCCCGCGCGGCCAGGAGCTGGCGGTGCGCGGGGCGTGCGAGCAGCGGGGCCTGCCGATCACCCCGCTGGGCGTCGTGGACGCGAGCACCGACGGGCTGCACCTGCGGGACCACTTCGACATCGGCCGCGCCGAGCTCGAGGGGGCCTGGAAGGGCCGCATCGCCGCCCACCTGGGCGAATAGCACATCTTCCCGTACGAACGAGTCACCGCCCCGGCGCCCGGCGCCGGGGCGGTGACTCGTTCTCCGTTCCTCTTATATGTGCGCGCCGGCGTCAGGCCAGGGGAAGGACCTCGGAGAGGTCGGCCCGCTGGCCCGAGGCCATGACCTTCCCGGCCGCGACCGCCTCGGCGAAGTCGAGCCGGCCGGTGGCCAGCTCCACGAAGACGATGGGGCGGCACTCGATGACGTTCGGCGGGGTTCCGCGCCGGTGCCGGGGGCCCTCGACGCACTGCACCGCACCGTAAGGCGGCACCCGCACCTCCACCGTGTGGCCGGGGGCCTTCTCGGCGAGCGCCTGGAGCAGCTCGCGCACCGCCGCCTTGAGCGTCTGCCGGTCCGGCTCCTCGCCGTTGTCGAGTGCGGCAATGGCGTCGACCACAGCGTCCATAGCATCTCCTCCGGAACCGGTTAGACTTCGCCAGATGGCGTCGTGCGATTCGGCGTGCGCCGCCGTGCTCACACCCTGGATCCCGTGACCGAAACGAGACCAGGCATAGTGGCGACGACGGCCCGCGACCGTGGGTGAGTCGTGCCCGACCGCGGCTCGACCGAAGTGCGCCTCGCGAGCGCGGCGAGGAGTGCCCGCGAACCGTACTGTTGTGCTCGATGGCATGCCCAGGAGGGGATGTAGATGACCGTAGCGGCCGAACCGAGCCGGACCAAGACTAACGTCTCGCGGTCCCCGCGGAGGCCATGGGGTCGCCTGCGCGCGCGGCTCGCCTGGCTCGCCGCGGCACTCGGCGTCCTGCTCGGCGCGCTCGTCCTCGCCTCGCCGGCCTCCGCCCAGCAGGGCAGCTTCCAGCACTGGATCTCCAGCGGCAACGACCCGTACATCGACATCGGCGGCACGGCGGCCACCGTCACCGTCGAAGTCCAGGCCAAGCACCCCAACCCGGCCGGTCAGTCGATCACCGTCAGCGCGAGCCTGTCCGGGCTCGACGGCTACGCCACCGTCGACGTGGTGGACGGCGGCGCCTGCTACCGCGCCGGAGCCGGTGTCGCCCAGTGCGACGGCGTGCTCCCCAACCAGACCGTCCAGATCCAGTTCACCGTCGCCCCCGCCCCCGAGGCGGACCTGCCCGACGGCGAGACCAAGACCGGCGAACTGAAGATCAACGGCAACGGCCAGAGCTCCGGCGAGCAGAAGACCAGCGTCACGGTCGCCGGGAACGCCGGTCCCGAGTCGGCCGCCAAGATCACCGGCATCATCACCTCGAACACCGAGCCCGTCGCGGACGCGAAGGTCGTCCTCACCGACGGCGAGGGCACGGACCACGAGACGAACACGAACGACCAGGGCGAGTTCTCCTTCGACGGCTCCGAGGACACCATCGCGCCGGGCGACATGACCCTGAAGGTCACCAAGGAGGACTTCGAGGACATCGAGGAGTCCATCCACGTCGGGGCCGGCGAGGAGTTCAACCGGAACTTCACCATGACCCCCGTGCAGGCCGAGCCCACCGAGTCCGCCGAGCCCACCACCCCGCCGGCCGAGTCATCGGAGCCCGAGCCCAGCGAGGAGCCCGAGGAGGGCGGCCTCTCCGGCACCCTGATCTTCCTCATCGTCGTCGGCGCCCTCCTCGTCGTCGGCGGCATCATCGGCATCGTGTTCCTGCTGCGCGGCGGCAAGGACAAGGACGACGATGACGACGAGAGCTTCAAGCCCGACGCCCCGCCGGAGCACCAGCCCACCGCCGCCCAGGTCGGCAGCCCCGGCGTCTACCAGGCCGGCCCCGCGCCGGGCCAGGACGCGCCCACCATGGTCCACAACGGGCCGCTCGTCCCGGGCCAGGGCGCCCCCGCCTCCGCGTTCGGGCCCGCGTACGGGCCGGGCGACGACTCCACGCAGGTGATGCCGCAGGCCGGAGCGGCCGGCGCCACCCAGCCGTACCAGTCGCCGACGCCGCCCCCGCCGCCGGTGAACCCGGACGACACCCAGATCCTGTCGACGGTCAAGGGCCTCGACCGGCCCGGCAGCGTCCCGCCGCCGCCGATGAGCGACGCCACGCAGGTGATGCCGCAGGCGAACATGTCCTCGCGTCCGCCGCAGGGCTCCTTCTCCGAGCCCGGAGCCACCCAGCCGTACCAGTCGCCGACGCCGCCCCCGCCGCAGCCGCCGACCGGCAGGCAGCCGAGCGCCTCGATGTTCGAGCCGCCGCAGCAGCCCGCCTCGGGCTCGCAGCCGCCGGTCTCGAGGGACCCGTACGCGCCGCAGCCGTCGCCGCGCCCGTCGCCTTCGCCCGCTCCCCCGTCGCAGTCGTACGCGCCGCCGCCGACTCCTTCGCCGCAGCCGAGCGCCGATCCGTACGCGCCGCCGCCGACTCCCTCGCCGCAGCCGTCCGCCGACCCGTACCCGAGCCGCGGCCTGAGCCGCGACCCGTACGCGCCGCCGTCGCAGCCCGCGAGCGGACCTCCGGCCGAGTCGTACTCCCCGGCGCCGACCCAGGCGATGCCGCAGGGCGGCGAGCCGTCGTACGGATCGCACTCGCAGAGCCCCGCCTCGCCGTCCCCGTACGCCGTGGACCGGCCCGAGGACGAGGGCTCCCCGAACTCGCGCCGCCGCGACGACGAGGAGCGCCGCGGCTGGGGCGAGTGGGACGACCGTCCCCGCTCGTGGTGACGAACGACTCGACGGCGGCCCGCAGTCGCCCGATCGAGATGGTGGAGTTCTCCGGCGGGTCGGATAGACTGTGACAAGGCGCCTCCAGCCGAACCGCCACGAAGCTCCATCCCACGGCGCAGCTCGCGGGCCGGGAAGCTCCGCGCGCAGGGCTAGCGGGCCATGAAGCCAGTCCAGCCAACCGAGGAGTTGCAGTGACCCGAGGTGACGGTCGACTCACCACGGAACTCGATCCCGACCAGCCTGGTCCGCGCGACGCCTGCGGCGTCGTCGGCGTCTGGGCCCCCGGGGAAGAGGTCTCGAAACTCACCTACTTCGGGCTGTACGCGTTGCAGCACCGCGGCCAGGAGGCCGCCGGGATCGCCGTCTCCGACGGCTCCCGCACCGTCGTCTACAAGGACCTCGGCCTCGTGGCGCAGGTCTTCGACGAGTCCACGCTCGCACCGCTGCAAGGCCACCTCGCCATCGGCCACGCCCGCTACTCCACCACCGGCGCCCCCACGTGGGAGAACGCCCAGCCGACCATCAGGTCCACCTCGGCGGGCACGGCGATCGCCTTGGCCCACAACGGGAACCTCGTCAACACCGCCGAGCTCCTCAAAGAGGTCGGCAACCTCGGCATCGACATGGGCACCACCACCTCGGACACGCACCTGATCACCGCGCTGCTCACGGCCCGCCCGGACGAGTCCGTGGCGGACGCGGCCGAGCGGGTCCTGCCGCAGCTGCGGGGCGCGTTCTGCCTGGTGTTCATGGACGAGAACACGCTGTACGCCGCCCGCGACCCGCACGGCGTGCACCCGCTGGTCCTCGGCCGCCTCGCCACCGGCTGGGCCGTCGCCTCCGAGACCGCGGGCCTCGACACCATCGGCGCCACCTTCGTGCGCGAGGTCGAGCCCGGCGAGATGATCGCCGTCGACGAGTACGGGCTGCGCTCGGTGCGCTTCGCCGCGCCCGAGCCGAAGGGCTGCCTGTTCGAGTACGTCTACCTCGCCCGCCCCGACACGAAGCTCGCCGGGCGGGGCGTCTACGCCACGCGCGTCGAGGTCGGCCGCACGCTCGCCCGCGAGGAGCCCGTCGACGCCGACCTGGTCATCGGCGTCCCCGAGTCGGGCATCCCGGCCGCCATCGGCTACGCCGAGGAGTCCGGCATCCCCTACGGGCTGGGCTTCACGAAGAACTCCTACGTCGGGCGCACCTTCATCCAGCCGTCGCAGTCGCTGCGCCAGCTCGGCATCCGCCTCAAGCTCAACCCGCTGGTCGACCAGATCAAGGGCAAGCGCCTGGTCGTCGTCGACGACACGATCGTGCGCGGCAACACCCAGAAGGCGCTCGTGCGGATGCTGCGCGAGGCCGGGGCCGTCGAGGTCCACATCCGGATCTCCGCCCCGCCGGTCAAGTGGCCGTGCTTCTACGGCATCGATTTCGCCACGCGCGCCGAGCTCATCGCCGGCTCCCTGGACGTCGACGGCATCCGCTCCCAGATCGGCGCCGACAGCCTCGGCTACGTCTCCCTCGACGGGCTCGTCAGGGCCACCGAGCAGCCCGCCTCCAGGCTGTGCAGCGCCTGCTTCACCGGCGAGTACCCGATCGAACTCCCCGCCGCCGAACTCATCGGCAAGCACCTCCTCGAACCGCCAGCACCCCGAACGGCCGACTCAGCGAGCACATCAGTGCGGGAAGGGACCACAGCGTGAGCCGCGGCACCACCACTCACAGGACCATCTCCTACGCCTCCTCCGGCGTCGACATCGACGCCGGCGACCGGGCCGTCGAGGCCCTCAAACCCTCGATCCGCAAGACCGCCCGGCCCGAGGTCGTCGGCGGCATCGGCGGCTTCGCCGGGCTGTTCGCGCTCGACGTCGAGAAGTACCGGAGGCCGCTGCTGGCCTCGTCCACGGACGGGGTGGGCACCAAGCTCGTCATCGCCCAGAAGCTCGACATCCACGACACGGTCGGGATCGACCTGGTGGCGATGGTCGTCGACGACCTCGTCGTGTGCGGCGCCGAGCCGCTGTTCCTGCTCGACTACATCGCCACCGGGCAGGTCGTGCCCGAGCGGATCGCCGACATCGGCGCCGGCATCGCCGACGGCTGCCGCTACGCGGGCTGCTCGCTCATCGGCGGCGAGATCGCCGAGCACCCCGGCGTGATGAAGGCCGACGACTACGACATCTCGGCCACCGGCGTCGGCGTCGTCGAGGCCGACGAGCTGCTGGGCCCCGATCGGGTCAAGCCCGGCGACGTCGCGATCGCCATGCGGGCCTCAGGGCTCCACTCCAACGGCTTCTCGCTGGTGCGCGAGGCCCTGTTCGGCGTCGGGAAGATGGACCTGGGCACGGTCGTACCCGAGTTCGCCACCGCCGAGCACAGCCAGCGGACCCTCGGCGAGGAGCTGCTGACCCCGACGCACATCTACGCCAAGGACTGCCTGGAGCTGGCCAAGGAGTGCGACGTGCACGCCTTCGCGCACATCACCGGCGGCGGCATCGCCGGGAACCTCGTGCGCTCGATCCCCGACGGGCTGAGCGTCGCCGTCGACCGCTCGACCTGGACGCCGAACCCGGTGTTCGACGTCGTGCAGCACACCGGCGGCATCGGCGACGAGGAGATGGAGCGGACCTTCAACATGGGCGTCGGCATGGTCGCCGTCGTCGCGCCCGACCAGGTCGACCGCTCGCTCGCCGTCCTCACCGCCCGCCACGTCGAGGCGTGGACGATCGGCGAGGTCGCCGAGGGCGAGGACGGCGTCAAGCTCACCGGGAGCTATCGGAAGGCTGACTAGGCGGCTCGACGGCCACGGCGTTCCGCTTCGCGGCCCGCAGCTTCAAGAGCAGCCAGACCAGGCCGAAGCTCGTCAGCGCCGCGGCGAACAGCAGCGCGGGGACCAGCGGCATCGCGGGCGTGACCATGACGCCCAGGATCAGCAGCGTCGAGATCAGGATGGTCTTGCGCGTCGCCGGCTCGAAGACCTCGAGGGGTCCGAGCGGGATCGTCGCCCACGGCACCCGCCTGGCGATGCGGATGATGACCAGGCCGAGCAGGATGCCGGCCGGCTCGTCCCAGAACCAGTGCTGGCCGATGTACACCTGCGAGGCGAACACCGCGATCGGCGGTATCAGCACGATGCACCAGCGCGCCCAGGCGGGGATCAGGCCGCCGATGAGCATCACGATGAGGCCGAACAGCAGGACGGTGTTGACCGCGTGCCCGGAGGGGAAGGCCGTCGCGTCGGGGATGTTGCCGCCGCCGCCCTCCGTGTAGTAGGTGAACAGCATGGCCCCGTCGGGCGAGACCTCGTGCAGCTGCCACAGGTGCTGCGAGAGGGGGCGGCCCATCGCGTGCTTCATGCCGAGGATGACGACCAGGGTGATGAACGACAGCGCGTACATCAGCAGGGGGCGGATGCTGCGGAAGCGCAGCGCGGACCAGACGGCCAGGGCGAGGGTGATCGTGGCCACGGTGCGGGCCTGGCCGAGTTCGGTCGCCACGCGCGAGACGTCGCGGACCCACTCGACCTTGTGGCGCCACACCCATTCGCGGATCTCCCAGTCCATCTGGACGAGGGGCGAGGGGAACGTCAGCAGCGCGGCGATGGCGATGAACGCGAGGATCAGCGCGATGTCGGGCCACCAGCTCTTGGGGCGTTTGCCGTACGGCTCCCAATCGAACCAATTGACTGGGATGTAGCGGCGCAGCGGCGTGATGAGCTGTTTGACAACGGCGTCGTCGCGGACGGTCACACCTCGGTCCCGTATGTTCGCGCTTCGGCGCGCGGTCGTAGACCGGTTCGAGTCGGATGGCATACCTGGATATTCGCCTGTGAAAGTAAATTCTGATGCCGCCACACCCGAAATGGACTGAATTTGTTATCAGGTCGGTATATATGGTGTGGTTTGCGACGCAGATCAAATCGCTTCCGGCGATACGAGGCGATATCCGACACCCATGCACGTCACACACCAGACTCACAGGCCTCAGTGGTCACACGACGTGCCCGGTGCGCCGCGTCACGGCTCGCAGTCGTCGGACTCGGTGCCGGAGTAGGTGACCGTGATCGGCTCGTCGAAGTCGAGGCGGGTGTCGGGCGCCGGGTCCTGGGCCTTGACCTCGCAGTCGTCGTACCAGGGGCCGAACAGCGGGTCGGGCTCGGCCTGGTAGTCCACATTGGTGAAACCGGCGTCGGTGAGGGTCGCACCCGCCTCCTCGGCCGACATGGTCGCGAGGTCCGGCACCGGCCCGGCGGTGGCGCTCTCCTCGCGGTCGTCCTCGGTCGGCGAGGGCTCCTCCTCCTCGTCCGGCGTCGGCTCGGCGCCGCCGGTCCCGCCGGTGTCGTCGGGCTCGGGGGTCCGCGGCTCGCCGCTCGTGGGCGCGCCGCCCGCGCCGCCGGAGCCGAGGTCGCCATCGGCGGGGGCGCTCGTCTCGGTGGCGGCCTCCGTCGTCGGCGTCGCCTCGGTGCCGCCGGCCTCGTAGCTGACGCCCGAGCCCAGCTCGGACCCGAAGATCGCGGTGGCGCCGACCAGGGCCACCAGCAGCCCCGCCAGGACGCCCACGCGCAGCGCGGTGCGGCGGAGCCTGGAGGGGGGAGGCCCGCTCGGCAGCGCCGTCAGCGCGGCGATCGCGGCGCCCTCGGCCGGGACCCGCTCGGGATGCTCGGGCAGGACCGGTTTGAGGCCGGTCCGCTCGGCGAGCCGCGCCACCACCAGCGGCGTGCGGCTCGCGCCGCCGGTGAGCAGGAGCCCGGCCGTCTCCTCGGCTCCGACGCCCGCGGCCGCCAGGACGCGTGCGGCCAGCTCGCAGCTCTGCTCGACGAGCTCGTCTATGCACGACTCCAGCTCCTGCTGGGTGAGCTGGAGTTCGAGCCCGTCCAGGGCGATGTCGGCCGAGGGCTGCTCGGAGAGCCGTTCGCGGGCGCGCCCGATCTCCTCGAGCAGGGCGGGCCGCAGCACCTCCTCGGACGGGTCCATCACCCGGTCCCAGAATTCGGGGTCGGTGTCGCGGTGCCTGCCCGAGAGGTAGGCGAGGACGAGGTGGTCGAACTCGTCGCCGCCGATGTCGCCGGTGGCGTGCGCGGCCAGGACGGTGCGGCCGTCCCGGTCCCGCCGGACGACGCCGACCTCGCAGGTGGAGGCGCCGAGCTCGTAGACGACGAGCGCGGTGCCCGGCTCGAACTCGTGGCCGCGGGCCTCGACGTACACCGCGGCGGCCTCGGCCGATGGGAGGAACGAGGGGCGCTCGAGGCCGGACGCCTCGGCGGCGTCGGCGACCTCGTTCAGCCGGTCGCGCTCCCACGAAGCGGGGACGACCACGGTGACCGGCGCCCTTCCCGCCTCGGACTCGTCGAGGAAGGAGCGGACACGGTCGAATGCGGCGGCGAGGGCGCCGGCGGCCGCCTCGGGCGGGAGGCCGTCGAACACCCGGGTCGCCGAACGCTCGCCGCGGCCGCGGATCGACACCGTGGTGGTCGAGGTGCCCAGGTCGACTCCGACTGCGGCTGCTCGGGGGGAGCGATGTTGCATGTGCCGAGTCTATGGACTTCGATCGAGCGTTTTCAGTCCGCCTTGCGGCTTTTCGTGGTGTCTTATGGGGACAGCGTGCGCCGCGTCCGGTTCGTACCGGAGCGTGACCGAAAGGTGACAACGAATACCGTTGTGCCCCAATATGGTCAGCGAACCAGGCGCAGTCCGGCGGTGCCGCCGTCGACGGCGAGGCTGGTGCCGGTGACGGCCTTGTTGGCGGGGTCGGACAGGTAGACCACGGCGTTCGCGACCTCCTCGGGGTCCACGAGCCGCCCGGTGGGCTGGCGCGCCTCGAGCTTCCGGCGCTCCTCCGCCGGGTCCTCGGCCTGGTCGAGCAGGCGGCCCACCCACGGGGTGTCGACGGTGCCGGGCGCGACGCAGTTGACGCGGATGCCCTCGGCGACGTGGTCGGCGGCCATGGCGAGGGTGAGCGAGTGGACCGCGCCCTTGGACGCGCCGTACAGGGCGCGCTTGACCAGGCCGGTGCTCGCCACGATCGAGGACATGTTCACGATCGCGGCCGACTCCGATTCGCGCAGGTGCGGCAGGCACGCGCGGGCGAGGCGGACCATGCCCAGCAGGTTCACGTCCAGCACGCGCATCCACTGCTTGTCGGAGTTCTCCTCGACGGTGCCCTGGGCGCCGATCCCGGCGTTGTTGACGAGCACGTCGATCCCGCCGAAGTGCTCGGCGACGGCGGCGACGGCGGTGCGGACCTGGTGGTCGTCGGCGACGTCGCAGGCGGTCGACCAGTGCTCGCCGCTCGACCGGAGGTCGAGCACGGCCACGTTCGCGCCGCGGGCGGCGAAGGCGTCGGCGCACTTCGCGCCGATCCCGGACGATCCTCCCGAGATGACGACGGTGAGGCCTTCGAATCCGTTCATCGTTTTCTGCTCCATTCAGGACCATTCGGATAGGTGTAGTGCCGGAGGCTTTCGCGGCGCATCTCCGCGGAGAATCCCGGGGCGCGCGGCGCCCGGTAGCGGCCGTTCTCGATGACGGTCGGCTCGGTGAAGTGCTCGTGGAGGTGGTCGACGTACTCGATCACGCGGTCCTCCAGCGAGGCGCTCACCGAGGTGTAGTCGAACATCGACAGGTGCCCGACCAGCTCGCACAGGCCGACGCCGCCCGCGTGCGGGCAGACCGGCACGTCGAAGCGCTTGGCCAGCAGCAGGATCGCCAGGTTCTCGTTGACGCCCGCGACGCGCGCCGCGTCCAGCTGCAGGAAGTCGACGGCCTCGGCCTGGAGGAGCTGCTTGAACATGACGCGGTTGTGGCAGTGCTCGCCGGTGGCGACCTTGATCGGCGCGATGCGCCGGCGGATCGCGGCGTGGCCGAGGATGTCGTCGGGGCTGGTCGGCTCCTCGATCCACCACGGGTCGAACTCGGCGAGCGCCGACATCCACTCCACGGCCCGGTCGACGTCCCAGCGCTGGTTGGCGTCGACGGCGATCCGCACGTCCGGGCCGACCGCCGCGCGGGCGGCGGCGAAGCGGCGCCGGTCGTCGGCGAGGTCGGCGCCGACCTTCAGCTTGATCTGCCCGTAGCCCTCGGCCACGGCCCGCTTCGCGAGGCGCACGACCTTCTCGTCGGAGTAGCCGAGCCAGCCCGGCGAGGTGGTGTAGGCGGGGTAGCCGTCCCGTTCGAGCTCGGCGATGCGCTCGGCCTTGCCCGGCTCGGCCGCGCGCAGCAGTTCGAGCGCCTCGCCCGGCGTGAGGGCGTCGCTCAGGTAGCGCCAGTCGACGCAGTCGACGATCCGCTCGGGGCTCATGGCGGACAGGAACTTCCACACCGGGAGCCCGGCGCGGCGGGCGGCGAGGTCCCAGGCGGCGTTGACCAGCGCGGCCGCGGCCAGGTGCACGACGCCCTTCTCGGGTCCGAGCCAGCGGATCTGGGAGTCGTGGGTCAGGCGCCGGTGGAACTCGCCGAGGTCGGCCGCGTCCGTGCCGATCACGAGCGCGGACAGCGCCTCGATCGCGGCGCAGCAGACGTCGTTGCCGCGCCCGATGGTGAAGGTGAACCCGTGGCCCTCGGATCCGTCGTCGTCGCGGAGGACGACGTAGGCGGCCGAGTAGTCGGGGTCGGGGTTCATCGCGTCCGAGCCGTCGAGGCTCGCCGACGTCGGGAAGCGGACGTCGACGACCTCCACCGCGCTAATCATCGGTGTCCGCTCCGTTTCGGCTGGCGCTCATTTCGCCCGCACCACCGGGTTCCGCGTCTGCCCGAGGCCGTCGATGCCGACCTCGACGACGTCCCCCTCCCGCAGGTACGGGAAGCGGCCCGACAGCGCGACGCCCTCGGGCGTGCCGGTCAGGAGCAGGTCGCCGGGGTCGAAGGCCATGAACTGCGACATGTGGAAGATCAGGTGCGCCACCGAGAAGATCATGTCGGCGCTGCTCGAGTCCTGCCGGGCCTCGCCGTTGACCTTGGACCACAGGCGGAGGTCCTGCACGTCGGCGATCTCGTCGGGCGTCACCAGGTACGGGCCGAGCGGGCTGAACGTCGGGCAGGCCTTGCCCTTCGAGAACTGGCCGCCGGAGCGCTCGATCTGGAACTCGCGCTCGCTCACGTCGTCGGCGACGACGAAGCCCGCGACGCATTCCAGCGCCGCCGCTTCGGACTCCAGATAGGACGCGCGCTTGCCGAAGACGACGCCGAGCTCGACCTCCCAGTCGGTCTTGGCCGAGCCGCGCGGGATCTCGATCTCGTCGTTCGGTCCGACGACGGTGTTGGGGTGCTTGAAGAACACGACCGGCTCGGCGGGCGGTTCGGCGCCGGACTCGGCGCAGTGCGCGGCGTAGTTCATGCCGATGCACACCACCGCACCGGGTTTCGCGATCGGCGCGCCCACGCGCCGCCCGGTGACGTCGATCTTCGGAAGTCCGTCCACGCTGGATACGCCTCCCGCGGCGAGGAACGCCGCGTCGATGTCGCGGCAGCGCCCCGACAGGTCGTAGTGCTCGCCGCCGTGGGCCGCGACGGGCGTCTCGTGTCCGGCTTCGCCGATGCGCAGGTATTTCATGACACTCCCAGTTTGTAGGTCTTCGCCGCCGTCCCCGAGAAGACGTCGGGGTCCTCGCGGCCGAGGATCTCGGTGAGGACGTCCTTCACACGCGTGTACGTGGCGGCCAGTTCGCAGACCGGCCAGTCGGATCCGAACATGAGCCGGTCGGGTCCGAACAGCTCCAGAGCGGCCTGGACGAACGGCCGCAGGTCTTCAGGGCTCCACCGCTTCCAGTCGGCCTCGGTGACCAGCCCGGAGAGCTTCGCGCTCACGTTGGGCTGCTTGGCGAGCGGGGCGACGGCCTCGCGCCACTCCCACAGGCCCTCGGAGCCGTCCCCGACCCGCGGCTTGCCGAGGTGGTCGAGGACGAAGCCCAGCTCCGGCACGGCCTGGGCGGCCTTCGCCGCGGCGGGGAGCTGGTCGACGCGCACGACCAGGTCGAAGGTCGGGACCGCCCCGGCCACGGTCCGCAGCGCGGCGATGACCTCGGGCCGGGCCAGGAAGTCGGCCTCGGCTCGGCCCTGGATCTGGTCTCGCAGCCCCACCAGGTAGCGGGCCCTCGGGTGGCCCTGGTAGCGGGCCAGGACGGCGCGCAGGTCGGGCCCGAGCAGGTCGATGTGGCCGACGACGCCGGCGATCTCCTCGACGGCGCCCGCCAGGTGCAGGAACTCGATGGTCTCCGAGGGGTGCCCCCAGGAGGCCTCGACCAGGACGGTGCGGTCGACGCCGGCGGCGGCGAGGTTGGCCCGCAGGTCGGCGACGCCGTAGTCGCGCTTGATCGGGGCGAACTCCGGTCTGCTCGCGAGCCAGGGGTAGTCGGCGGTCCACAGATGGTGGTGCGCGTCGATCACGAGACGGGTCGTCATGGAGTGGGTGCCTCCTCGGGCAGGAGCCCCGTCCGCTTGAGGTCGTGCCACAGCGCTTCGGGGATCGGGTGGGCGAACATCGCGAGGGCGTCGTCGACCTCTGCCGGGGTGCGGGCGCCGACCAGAATCGACGCCACTGCCGGATGTGCGAGGGGGAACTGGAGGGCCGCCGCGCGCAGCGGCACGCCGTGCCGCGCGCAGACCTCGGCGATCGCGCGGGCCTTCGCGACGAGCGCGCCGTCGGCCGCCGCGTAGTCGAAGGTGGCGCCGGCATCCGGGGCGGCGAGGATCCCGGAGTTGAACACGCCGGCGGCGATGACCGAGACGCCGCGCGAGCGGCAGAGGGGGTAGAGCCCGCCGAGCGCCGACTGGTCGAGCAGGGTGTAGCGCCCGGCGATGAGCGCGACGTCGAAGTCGCCGCGTGAGAGCAGCTCGGCGGCGGCGTCGGTGGAGTTCATGCCGACGCCGATCGCGCCGAGGCGGCCCTCGGAGCGGAGCTCGGCGAGCGCGGCGTAGGTGCCTGCGGCGGCCTCGTCGAGGTGGTCGTCGGCGTCGTGAACGAGGCCGATGTCGACGCGGTCGAGGCCGAGCCGCTCGAGCGAGCCCAGGTGGGCCTCGCGGGCGCCGTCGCCGGAGAAGTCGAAGGCGCTGGCCCTGCCGTTGGGCTCGGCCCACAGGTCCCAGGGGCCGTCGTGGTCGACCAGCACGCGGCCCATCTTGGTCGAGACCGTGAACGCCTCGCGCGGCAGGCCGCGAAGAACGCTCCCAAGCCGCTCTTCGGAGAGCCCGGCGCCGTAGTGGGGCGCGGTGTCGAAGTGGCGGATGCCGCCCGCCCAGGCCGCCTCGACGGTGGCGGCGGCGAGTTCGGGGCCGACCGGGGTGAACAGGCCCGCGATGGGGGCGCAGCCGAGGCCCATGGCGCTGACGGACACGCCGGTGTCACCGAGGCGGCGCCGCTCGAGTTCAGGGCGGTTCGTTGCCACGGAGTGTCTCCAATGCGGACGTATGGGGCGTTTCCCGGGAGGATCGGTGTGTGCCGATGCCCTGCCGACGATATCCTATAGGATATATTCCATGGGAGAAGCGCTGGTGTCGCCGGGACGGCGGACCTTGGCCGACGAGGCCTACGCCGAGCTGAAGTCCAGGATCCTGCGGAGCGTCCTGGCGCCGGGCGAGAAGCTCAGCATCGACGGGCTGGCGAAGCGCCTGGAGATCTCGCAGACGCCGATCAGGGAGGCCCTGGCCCGGCTGGAGGCCGAAGGGCTCGTGGGGCGCCGCCCGCTCAGCGGCTACCGGGTCACGCCGCTGCTCACCGAGGACGAGTTCGAGGACCTGTTCGAGATGCGGCGGCTCCTCGAGCCCCTCGCCGCGAAGCACGCCGCCGAACCGAGGCCGGGCGCCCACGGCGGCGGCGCGAACGCGCTTCGGGCGCTGGCCCGCACCCCGGACTTCGACAGCGACCCGGAGCTGACCCGGCTGGACTTCACCAAGGCCGACAAGCGGTTCCACGCCGACATCGCCCGCCTGAGCGGCAACGCGATGCTCGCGAAGGCCATCGACCGCCTCGACGCCCACTTCCACCTCCACCGCTCGTACATCGAACCGAAGGCGATCGCGGAGACCGAGCGCGAGCACCTGGCGATCGCAGAGGCTATCATCGAGAGGCAACCGCTTACAGCCGCGGAGGCCATGACCCGCCACCTCGAGAACTCCCGATCGAGGCACGCGGCGGCCTTCCTCAGGTCCGAAGCCGTGGTGGGACCCAGACGAGAGAGGTGACCGCACGCCCTTGAGCCGCATCGGTCTTTTCATCACCTGCGTCAACGACGCCCTCTACCCGCAGACGCCGAAGGCGGTCGTCGCCGTTCTGGAGCGCCTCGGCTACGAGGTCGACTTCCCGCGGGCCCAGACCTGCTGCGGCCAGATGCACGCCAACTCCGGGTTCCGCAAGGACGCCGCCAAGCTCGCGAAGTCCTTCGACCGCGTCTTCGGCTCCTACGACGCCGTCGTCACCCCGTCCGGCTCGTGCGCGGCCATGGCGCGCGACCAGTACCCCGGCCTGATCGGCGGCGACATCGGCGAGCGGGTCTACGAGCTCTCGGAGTTCCTGCTCGACCACGCCGGCGTCGAGGACGTCGGCGCCCGCTTCCCCCACACCGTCGCCTACCACCCGACCTGCCACGGCACCCGCGCGCTCGGCCTGGGCGACAAGCCGCTGCGGCTCCTGCGCGCCGTCGGCGGCATCGAACTGGTCGACCTGCCCGCGGCCGAGCAGTGCTGCGGCTTCGGCGGCACCTTCGCGCTCAAGAACAGCGAGGTCTCATCGGCGATGCTCGAGGACAAGTGCCGCAACGCCGCAGGCACCGGCGCCGAGTACCTCGCCGCCGCCGACAACTCGTGCCTCACCCACATCGGCGGCGGCCTCACCCGCACCGGAGGCCCGAGGCCCATCCACTACGCCGAGATCCTGGCGAGCACCGCATGAGCACCGCCTTTCCTAAAGCCGCCAAGGTCGCCCTCGGCATGCCGCAGCTGCGGTCCAACCTCGCCCACGCCACCGGCACCATCCGCGGCAAGCGCGCCAAGGTCGTCGGCGAGCTCGACGACTGGGAGCGGCTGCGCGACACCGCCGCCGCGATCAAGGCCGACGTCCAGCACCGCATGCCCGAGCTCGCCGTCGCCTTCGAGCGCAACGCGACCGCCGCGGGCGCCACCGTGCACTGGGCGCGGGACGGCGCCGAGGCCAACCGGATCGCCGCGCGGATCACCAGGGACGCCGGTGCCGAGGAGGTCGTCAAGGTCAAGTCCATGGCCACCCAGGAGATCGAGCTCAACGAGCACTTCGCGGCCGAGGGCCTGAGCGCGTGGGAGACCGATCTGGCCGAGCTGATCGTGCAGCTCGCCGACGACAGGCCGAGCCACATCCTGGTGCCCGCGATCCACTACAACCGCACCGAGATCCGCGACATCTTCCGGGGCCGCATGGCCGACGCGCCGAAAGGGCTCACGGACGACCCGGCCGCGCTCGCCGAGGCGGCGCGCCTGCATCTGCGGCGCCGCTTCCTGTCGGCGAAGGTCGCCGTCTCGGGCGCGAACTTCGCGGTGGCCGAGACCGGCTCGCTCGTGGTCGTCGAGTCGGAGGGCAACGGGCGCATGTGCCTGACGATGCCCGAGACGCTCATCAGCATCGTCGGCGTCGAGAAGCTGCTGCCGCGCTACGAGGACCTCGAGGTCTTCATGCAGCTGCTGCCCAGGTCCTCCACCGGCGAGCGCATGAACCCGTACACCTCGGTGTGGACCGGCGCCACCGAGGGCGACGGCCCGAAGGACGTCCACATCATCCTCCTGGACAACGGCCGCACCGAGGTGCTGGCCGACGAGGTCGGCCGCCAGGCGCTCTCGTGCATCAGGTGCTCGGCCTGCCTGAACGTGTGCCCGGTGTACGAGCGCACCGGCGGGCACGCCTACGGGCACGTCTACCCCGGGCCGATCGGCGCGATCCTCGCGCCGCAGCTGGAGCCGGGCCGCCACGACGACCTGCCGTACGCGTCGAGCCTGTGCGGGGCGTGCTACGAGGTGTGCCCGGTCAAGATCGACATCCCCGAGGTGCTGGTGCACCTGCGGCAGCAGGGCCCGCACGGCGCGGGCGAGAAGGCCGCGATGGGCGCCGCCGAGGCCGTGATGGCCCGCCCCGCGCTGTGGCGCGCGGCCCTGGCCGCGGCCCGGTTCCTCTCGCGGCCGTGGCGCGGGCGCGGCTTCGTGCGCAGGCTCCCGTGGCCCGCTTCGAAGTGGACGGTGAGTCGCGACATGCCGGTGCCGCCGAAGGAGAGCTTCCGGGACTGGTGGAAGGAGCGGGAGCGGTGAACGCGCGCGAGGAGATCCTGGAGCGGATGCGCAGGGCGCTGGACGGCGCCGGGCCCGCGCCGGAGCCGCCGCGGGAGTACCGCCGCTCGCTGGACGCGGACGTCGACGTGGTCGAGCTGCTCATCGACCGCCTCGTGGACTACAAGGCGTATGTGCACCACGGGATCGCATCGATCCCGGAGGCGCTCGGCGAGGCGAGGAGGGTGGTCGTCCCCGCCGACCTCCCGGCCGAGTGGCGGCTCGGCGAGGCCGAGTTCGTCGAGGACGAGGCGCTGACGACCGCGGACCTGGACGGCGCGGACGCGGTCCTGACCGGATGCGCCGCGGCCGTGGCGGTCTCGGGGACGATCATGCTCGACGCCGGTGCGGCCCAAGGGAGAAGGGCGATCACGCTCGTGCCGGACCACCACGTGGTGGTGGTGCGGCGGGACCAGATCACGGGTCACCTGGCCGAGGCGCTGCCGCGCCTGGACCCGACCGGCCCGCAGACGTGGATCTCGGGCCCCTCGGCCACGAGCGACATCGAACTGCAGCGCGTGGAAGGCGTCCACGGCCCCCGCCGCCTCGACGTCGTCATCCTCGCCGATTCAGCGCTCACGCACCGACAATCTTGTAGCTCGTCGTAGCATATAGTGCTACATGTAGCGTATGATGCTACAGTACTGACATGAACACCATCAGTCAGCGAGAGTTGCGAAACAACTCCGCTGCGGTCATGAACGCCCTGGAGCGCGGTGAGAGCTTCATCCTCACGCGCAACGGTATGCCGGTCGGAGAAGTGCGGCCGTACAGTCGTCACCGCAAGTTCACCGCTTCGGAGCTGGTTGAGCGGGCCAGCAAGCTCCCCCGGCTCGATTACGAGAGAATGCGTGCGGAAGCGGACGCCTTCTTCGGCGAGGACCGCCTCGGCGACGACGACCCGTGGGATAGGCCCCGTGGTTGACGGCGAGGCTCGCGGAGTGCTGGACACCTGCACCTATATCGATCTCGTGGAGATCGGCGCCGGTCCTCTGCCGGAGATTCCCGAGCTCACCGTCATCTCCATGACCGAGCTGCATCAAGGCGTCGCGATGGCTGCGACCGCTACGGAGCGAGCCATCCGCACCGAGCGGCTCAACGCCGCCGTGCAGGAGTTCGAGCCATTGCCCTACGACGGTGAGGCGGCGAGCCGCTTTGGCACGCTTGCCATGTTGACCGTCGGACAGGGGCGTTCTCCCAAGCCTCGGAGGCTCGATCTGATGATCGCGGCGATCGCCTCGGTGCACGACCTACCGCTCTACACGCGCAACTCTAAGGACTTCAGGGGCCTGGAATCGCTGGTCCGGGTCATCGCCGTCTGACATCGGACCGGCGCAGGCGCTCCCTGCCGAGGAGCCACAGGGCCTGGACGCCGTCGGTCCAGGTGATCTTCTTGCCCTCCTCGCGGCTGCGAGCGGTGTAGGAGATCGGGACCTCGAAGGGGCGGATGCCGCGCTTCAGCAGCTTGGCGGTCAGCTCCGCCTCCATGCCGAAGCCGGCCGAGCGCACCTGGAGGTCCAGGTACAGCCGCCGCGGCATCAGCTTGTAGCAGGTCTCCAGATCGGAGATGTAGGAGTTGAACAGCAGGTTCGCCGCGAGCGTGATCCCCTTGTTGCCCATCACGTACCAGAACGAGTACGCCGAATGGGAGCCGAAGGACCGCGAGCCGTAGACCACCTCGGCCTTGCCGTCGAGGACCGGCGTGAGCAGCTTCGGCAGGTCCGCCGGCTCGTACTCGCCGTCCGCGTCGAACACGACCACGTAGTCGCCCGAGGCCTCCTTCGCGGCGGTCCGGATGGCCGCGCCCTTGCCGCGGTTCCGGTCGTGGCGGATCAGCCGCACCCGCGCTTGATCCTCAAAGGACTGAAGTACTTCCCAGGACCGATCCCTCGAGCCGTCGTCGACGGCGACGATCTCGGTCTCGCAGGGGAAATCCACTGCGAGCAGCTCCTTCATCGTCCCGGCTGCGAGGCGTTCCTCATTGAATACCGGGACGAGAATCGACAACAACATTGCTGCTCCATCCCCGCGTGTTCGAACACGATTTCATAACTTTAACGCGAACCCGCCGCGGCGCGACAGCCCGGGACGGTCGTGTTCAATGGAGCGGTGCTGCTCATGCTGTGGCTCCTCGTCCTCCTACCCGCGCTCGCCTATGCGCTCCGGCCGAACGAAGGCGCCGTCGTCGCCCCGGTCCGCCTCGCGATCGTGCGCGCCGCACTCCTGCTCGGCGCGTGGGCCATCGTCACCGTCGAGGCCGCCTCCGCGGCCCGCGCCCTCACCGCCGGTGCCGCTCTGGCCTCCTGGATCGTCGCCACCCTCGCCGTCGTCGCCGCCGTCGTCGTCCGGTGCCTCAAGGACGTCGCCCCCGTCCGCAGCGGCGGTCCCGTCTCGGCGATCCGCGACGGGATCAAGAGCCGCCGCGGCGCCACCCGCCGCACCTGGCGGCGCACCAAGTCCGCCGCGGCCGCGGCCCCCGGCCGGCAGTGGGCGGCGGCCTGCGTCATCGCGATCCTCTTCATCAGCGTCACGGTCCTCGCGATCGCCTCGGCCCCCAACAACTTCGACTCGCAGACCTACCACCTGCCGCGCATCGAGCACTGGGTCCAGTACGCCTCGGTCGACGTCTACGCCACCGACATCCACCGCCAGGTCGACATCAGCCCCGGCTCGGAGTACCTGCTGACGCACCTGCGGCTGCTCACCGGCGGCGACGGCGCCTACAACCTCGTCCAGCTCCTCGCCGCCGTCGGCGCCGCCATGGCCGCCTCGCGCCTCGCCGCCCAGCTCGGCGGCGGCCCCACGGCGCAGCTCGCCACCGTCTTCCTCCTCGCCACCACCCCCGAGGTCCTCCTCCAGGCCTCCAGCACCCAGGTCGACCTCGTCGCCGCCGCCTGGGTCGCCTGCCTCGCCACCGTCGTCCTCGACGAATTCACCCGCCCGGGGGAGCGGGGCCCGGTCTCCTCGGAGCGCCCCGCCCACGCCACCGCGGCGCCTCCCACCGACGCGCTCTACCTCGGCCTCGCGCTCGGCCTCATCGCCGTCACCAAGACCACCGGCCTGCTCGCCGCCGCGCCGCTGCTGCTCCTGTGGGGCGTCGGCCGCCTCGTCCGCGACGGGCGCCGCCGCCGTCCCTGCATGTGCGGGCACGACCTCGACCACTGCTCGCGCGCCGGGGCCGCCCGGCCGCTCCCGTCGCGGCTGCGCACCGTCGGCGCCTCCGTCGCCGTCCTCGCCCTGGCGCTGCTCATCGTCGGCCCCTTCCTGGCGCGGATGCAGGCCGAGTTCGGCTCGCCGCTCGGTCCGGCGATGCTGCGCGAGTCCATCGGCGTCCAGACCGCCGACCCGCGCCTGATCGCCGTCAACGGCCTGCGCATCGCCCACACCGCGTTCGACACGCCGGTCAGGCCCCTCGCCGACGCCCTCGCCGACGGGATCGGGGCCTTCGCCGGCCTGATCGGCGTCGACGTCAACGACCCGGACGCCACCTTCGGCTCCACGACCTTCCCCACCGCCGCCTGGTACCCCGACGAGGACCGGGCCGCCTTCCCGCTCATCGGCCTCGCCACGCTCCTCGGGGCGGCCTGGTTCCTGTGGAAGGGGCCGGGCCTGCGCCGCGCCTACGCCGGGGCCCTCGCCGCCGCGTTCGTCCTGCTGTGCGCCACGGTCGCCTGGCAGCCGTGGATCAACCGGCTCGTGCTGTTCCTGGTCGTCCTCGGCGCCCCCGTCGCCGGGATCCTCGCCGTGTCACTCGGGCGCCGCCTGATCGAGCGGCGGCGCAAGGCCGTCGCGTGGGGCCTGCTCGGGACCCTCGCCGTCATCGCCTCCCTGGCCGGGCTCCTGACCGTGGCATACGGTTACCCGCGGCGCCTGACCGGCGCGTGGTCCGTATTCGCCCTGAACGACCACGAAGAGCGCTTCGTCCGCCGCCTCGAATGGCTCCCGCAGTACGAGGAGGCGGCCGCGGCCATCGCCGCCTCCGGCGCCGAGACCGTCGGCATCGTCCAGGGCAACGACTCGTGGGAGTACCCGTGGTGGGTGCTCCTGCCCGAGGGCACCGAGCTGGTGGCGCTCCAGTCGATCGTGCCCGGCCGCGCTCCCGCCGAGGTCGCGGACGTCGACGCGATCGTGTGCGCCGAGGACCTCGACGAGTGCGCGACCCTCGTGCCCGGCTCGTGGGACATGAGCACGCTCGGCACCATCGCCTACGCCATCCCGCCCGAAACGCGGTAGTCAACGGCGGTTGGGCCCGGGACGGGCGGGCGCGTTAGCCTTTTGCCATGCTTCTGAGCGACCGAGACATCGTCGACGCCGTCAAGAACGGAAGGCTGGGGCTGGACCCGTACGAGCCCGAGCTCGTCCAGCCGTCCAGCGTCGACGTGCGCCTGGACCGGCGGTTCCGGGTCTTCAACAACCAGAAGTACACCCACATCGACCCCTCGAAGCGGCAGGACGAGCTGACCGAGCCGGTCGACGTCGCGGGCGACGAGCCGTTCGTGCTCCACCCCGGCGAGTTCGTCCTCGCCTCGACGCTGGAGGTCGTCACCCTCCCCGACGACCTGGCCGCGCGCCTGGAGGGCAAGTCGAGCCTGGGGCGGCTGGGCCTGCTGACGCACTCGACGGCCGGGTTCATCGACCCCGGCTTCTCCGGACACGTCACTCTGGAACTGTCGAACGTCGCGAACCTGCCGATCACACTGTGGCCGGGAATGAAGATCGGGCAGCTGTGCGTCTTCCGACTCTCCTCGCCCGCCGAGCACCCCTACGGCTCGGAGAGCATCGCCTCGCGCTATCAGGGGCAGCGAGGCCCGACGCCGTCGAAATCGTGGCAGAAGTGGCGCACCTGGCCCACGTGAGCACTGGTGCAAACGCCCACATAGGCGGATGCTTACACAATTGTCATTCCTCTCGCGCGTGTTTCGCCCGCCCAGTGCGGCTCTATTGCTCCAATAGCCGGAATGGCGCGAATTTCTGTCTTAGTCTGCGGACATGGACATCATGCAGAGCCTTGAGAACGCCCTCGACACCGTCGTGCAGTTCGTGCCGAAGCTGATCGCCTTCCTGCTGATTCTCGTGATCGGCTGGTTCGTCGCCAAATGGCTCGGCAGGCTGGTCGGCAAGCTGCTCGGGAAGGTCGGCCTGGACCGGGTCGGCGAGAAATCCGGTCTCCGCCGGTTCACGGGCCGGTTCGAGTTGAGCGAGGTCTTCGGCAAGCTCGTCTACTACATGCTGCTGTTGTTCACCTTGCAGCTGGCATTCGCCGCGTTCGGGCCCAACCCCGTCTCGAGCATGCTGACGCAGCTCGTCAGCTGGCTGCCGCAGCTGTTCGTCGGGATCCTGCTCGTCGTGGTGGCCTTCGCGATCGCCAACGCCGTCCACGGCATGGTCGCCGGGATGCTCTCGGAGACCAGCTACGGTCAGACGCTGGCGCGGATCGTGCAGGTCGCGATCATCTTCATCGGCGTCGTGGCCGCCACCAGCCAGGCCGGCATCGCCGACAGCGTCACCGAGCCGCTCATGTGGACGGTGTTCGCCGCGGTGGCCGGCATCGTCATCGTCGGTGTCGGCGGCGGCCTCATCGGGCCGATGCGCACGCGCTGGGAGCGGATGCTGAACACCGCCGAGACCGAGACCGCGCGGATGAAGAGCAACAGGCAGCAGTCGTCGACGGACCCGATGGGGCGCAGCTACACCTCGGAGCGGTACGGCAGCGACGCCGACATCCAGACCGAGGAGCCGCGCGCCACGGAGGTGCCGCACGCTTCCGAGCCCGGCATGGACCGCCCGCGCGGCGACCAGCCGTGACCAGAGGGGTAAGGGCCCCTTGACAAACGAATAGCGCTGCTCGACGGACGGCCGTGCTCCCGCTCTGCGGAGCGCGGCCGCCGCCGTGCCGACGGGCCGTGACACGCGCGTCACTCGTCTTTGCCTATAGCCTGAGACCCATGCCGAATCTCGACCCCTGGGTCGTCATCGTGGCGGTGGCGATCCTGTCCGCCCTCGCTGTGAGCCTGGCGCGACTGCTGATCAAGTGGCTGCTGCTGCGCCACGCCTCCGAGCGGGCCTCGCGCCTCATGCACAAGGCGCTCAGGCCCGCGCAGCTCATGGCCGCGACCGGCGGCGTGCAGATCCTGCTGTTCGTCCAGAGCGACGTCCCCGCCGACGACTGGGACGGCGGGTGGAACATCAACCTCAGCCGGACCCTGCTGTTCGGCACCGTCATCTCCGGCGCGTGGCTGATCTCCAACCTGCTCAGCATCGCCAAGGAGCCGCTCCAGGAGCGGTGGGGCTCGCTCAACGAGCACGACGTCGGCGGGCGCCGCCGCCGCACCCAGGCCATCGTCACCTACCGCCTGGTCTCGGCCGGGGTGTGGATGGTGGCGGTCGGGATCATCCTGTTCAACATCCCCTCGCTGCGGGTCGTCGGCACCTCGCTGCTCGGGGCGGCCGGCGTGGCGGGCGTGATCGCGGCGCTGGCCGCGCAGACGATGCTCCAGAACCTCTTCGCGGGGATGCAGCTGGCGTTCGGCGACGCCCTCCGGCTCGAGGACGTCGTCGTCATCGAGGGCGAGTGGGGGCGCATCGAGGAGATCACACTCTCCTATGTGGTGGTCCGGATCTGGGACGAGCGGCGGCTCGTGCTGCCCACCTCCTATTTCAAGACGCACGCCTACGTCAACTGGACCCGCAACGACCCCGCCGTGCTCGGCACGATCCTGCTCGACGCCGACTGGCGGCTGCCGGTCGACGAGGCCCGCGCCGAGCTCCGCCGGTACCTGACGGTCAACCCGCTGTGGGACGGTCGCAGCTGCAACATGGAGGTCAACGACGCCACCGGCCCCTACATGCGGCTGCGCATGACCATCTCCGCCTCCAACCCCTCCCACCAGTGGTCCCTGCGGTGCGAGGTGCGCGAGCACATGATCCGCTGGATCGTCGACAACCACCCGCACTGCATCCCGCGCATGCGCGTCAACAGCTACCAGTCGGTCATGGACGTGCGCAACGGCGCCTTCCCCGACCAGCAGGCCGAGGCGCAGTCGATCGAGCCCTCGGAGATCCAGATGCTCCTCAGCGACGCGCCCTTCGAGCAGCGCAAGCCCGGCCCCGAGTCCTGAGGAAAGAGGGGGTCTTTCCTACCTGCGACGGGGTGCGCGCCGGAGTAGCCTAACGCGGGTGAGCCTTGACCTGACCGATAAGCGAGGCGGCTCCAAACGCCGCCGCGAGATCCTCGACGTCGCCGTGAAACTCCTGGCCAAGCACGGCTACCACGGCGTGTCGATGGACGACATCGGGGCGGCCGCGAACATCACCGGGCCGGCGCTGTACCACCATTTCAAGGGCGGCAAGGAGCAGATGCTCGCCGACGCGCTCATCCCCGTCTCCGAGCGCCTCATGGTCGGCGGGAAGCACTACGCCTCGCTGCACTCCGACGACCCGCGCGCGGCCCTGGAGGCCCTGGTCGACTTCCACCTCGCGGTCACCGTCGACTCGCCGGAGATCGTCATCCTCCACCTCCACGAGCTCGACCGGCTCCCCGCCGAGCCGCGGCGCGAGGTGCGCAAGCTCCAGCGCGTGTACGTCGAGGAGTGGGTGCGGGTCCTGTGCGAGCTGCGGGAGGGCCTGGAGCCCCAGCAGGCGCGCGTGATCGCGCACGGCGCCTTCGGCCTGATGAACTCCACGCCGTACCTGGCGCTCGGCGAGGAGGTCAGCGCCGAGGAGACGGCGTCCCTGCTGCGGGCGGCGGCCCTGGCGGCCCTGGCGGGCACCTGACGGCTCCGGCCGGTGTACGCCGCCCGGAGCGAGAAACGGGAGATATCGTATAGGAAACGGGATCGGAGGCGCGATGATGCATCGACCGGAACAGGTCTCCCTGCGCGAGGTCGCCCCTCGCGACGGGCTCCAGAACGAGCCTCCCGTGCCGACGGGGGACAAGATCCGCCTGCTCGACGCGCTCTCGCGCACCGGCCTGTCCCGCATCGAGGCCGTCAGCTTCGTCCACCCCAGGGCCGTCCCGCAGATGGCCGACGCCGCCGAGGTGTGGGAGGCGGCCGAGAAGCACCCCGGCATCCGATACAGCGCCCTGGCCCCCAACCTGAAAGGCGTCCAGCGCGCGCTCGACGCCGGCTTCAGCGCGATCGAGCTCGTCGTCTCCGCCTCCGACACCCACAACCGGGCCAACGTCGGGCGCGGCACGGACGAGTCGATCGCCGAGCTCGCCGACGTCGTCCAGCTCGCCCACGAGCGGCTCGCCGAGGTCGAGGCCATCATCGCCACGAGCTTCGGCTGCCCCTACGAGGGCGACGTCGACCCCGCCCGCGTGGCCGGGATCGTCGACGCGGCGGCCGCGGCGGGCGTCGACCGCGTCGCCTTCGGCGACACCACCGGCATGGCAACGCCTCGGCGTGTGAACGACCTGCTCGACGCCGTCTTGAGCGGGGTCGGGACCGAGCTGCCGATGCTCATGCACTTCCACGACACGCGCGGCACCGCCCTGGCGAACCTGCTGACGGCCATGGACAGGGGCGTCGTCGAGTTCGACGCCAGCGTCGGCGGCCTCGGCGGATGCCCTTACGCCCCTGGCGCTTCGGGCAACGTCGCCACCGAGGAGGTGGTGCACATGCTGCACGACATGGGGATCGAGACCGGCGTCGACCTCGACGCGCTCCTCGGCGCCGCCGCGCTCGCCCAGGAGGTCGTGGGCCGCGAGCTCGAATCGGGGGTGCTGCGCGCCGGACCCCGCACCCGCCTGACCGAACGGCCGTGACCGGCGCCGACCGCCGTCGCCGCGGCGCCCCTTCCGTGTCGGCGGCCTCGACCCGCCCGCGGGCGATGCGAGAGCCCGGGGGTCTCGAACCTCCCCCGGGCCCCGCCCCGGACACCGTCCACAAGGAACAAACCGTCTGTGCCCGGTCCGCCGGATGAACCTCCGTGCATCCGGCCGTCTATTCGCGCGGCGTGTGCTCGGCGAACTTCCACGTCGCCATCACCGCCGCCACCACCACGAGCCCCATCGCGCCCCGCCAGCCCAGCGCCGGCACGACGAACAGGCTCCCCACGCCCCCGACGATCCCCGCGAACACCGCCACCGCCGAGACCACGACCGACGCCGAGCCGTCGCCGACCTCGGCCGCGGCGACCACGCGCCCGGCGATCGCCACGGCCAGCCCGCCCGAGACCCCCATGGCGAACGCCGCGACGAGCAGGAACGCGAAGCCCGGCGCGAGCGCGACGGCGAAGGCCGAGGCGGTCAGGCCCGCCAGCGCCGCCGAGCCGGTGTAGCGGGCCGGCCCGATCGCGCCGACGCGCCGCGAGGCGTTCGCGGCGGCGACCATGCCGAGCGCGAGCGCCCCCAGCGGCCAGAGCCTGGCCGCGGCGGGCGCCGTGAAGTGGGCGGCGACGTCGGTGATGAGGAAAGCGAGCACGGCCGCGGCCGCGAAGGCGGTGGCCTGCGCGTACGCCGCCGAGATCACCGGCGCCCACCGCAGTGCGGCGGTGGGCCGCCGGGCGGATGTCGTAGTAGCCATGCCGTCGACGCTATGGGCGCCCGCGCCCGCCGAAGTAGGTCGAACGACTGGTCTCGGTGACTGGGTTCGACCAGGTCGCCCGACCCGGTCGGCGCGGGCCCGGTACACCCCAGTCGTTTGACAGATGCGGTGTTCGGCCAGCGTGGCTACCCTGGAAGAGTTCCCATGCCATGCCGAGGACTGGAGCCGCCGTGAAGCCCACCGTCCGCCCCGCGACCGGGGCTCAGCAGTTCGAGGCCCGGCATCAGAACGAGGCGGTGGACTGCCAGGTCGGCGGCGACGCGGCCCCCAGCTACTGCGAGGCCCTCTCGCACTCCTCCCGCACCGTCCTCTACGGCAGGGACGTCGAACTCGACACCATCCAGGCCCTCCTCGACGGCGCGCGCCTCGGGCACGGCGGCGCCTGGGTGGTGCGCGGCGAGCCGGGCATCGGCAAGTCCGCGGTCGTCGACGCCGTGATCCCCCGGGCCGAGGGCTTCACCGTCCTGCGCACCCTCGGCGTCGAGGCCGAGCACACCTGGTCGTACGCGGGCCTCCAGATGCTGCTGCACCCGCTCCTGGACCGGATCGGGAACCTGCCGGCGGCGCAGGCCGAGGCGCTGCGCACCGCGCTCGGCATGGGCGACGGCACGGGCCGCCCCCAGCGTCTCCAGGTCGGCCTGGCCGTGCTGAACCTGCTGGTGGACGCCTCGGCGCAGCGGCCGGTGTACGTCGTGATCGACGACGCCCACTGGCTCGACCGCGACTCCACCGACGCGCTGCTGTTCGCCGCCAGGCGCCTGACGACCGAGTCGATCGGGATGGTCCTGGTCGTGCGCGACGGCTTCGCCCCCGAGTTCCCTGCCCCCGGCATCCCCGAGCTCACGCTCGGGCCGCTCGACATCGAGGCCTCCCAGGCGATCCTGGACACCCGCTCGGACGCGGTGCCGTACACCAGCCGCGACTGGATCCTGCGCCTCGCCGAAGGCAACCCGCTCGCGCTCCTCGAGCTCCCCGCGGCCGACCACGAGGACCCGCTGCGCACCATCGACTCCTCCAACAGCCGCTACTCGACGACCTCGCGCATCCGGCAGGCGTTCACCGAGCGCATCATCGCGCTCCCCGAGGCGACGCGCACGTTGCTGCTGGTGGCCGCCGCCGAGGAGACCGGCGAGACCGCCGTGATCGCCGAGGCCGCCGAGAAGCTCGGCGCGAACCTGAGCGACCTCGAGCCCGCCGAGATCGACGATCTGGCCCGGTACCACTTGGGCCGCATCGAGTTCGTGCACCCGCTGATCCGCTCCGCGGCCTACCACTCGGCGACCAGGGCCCGCCGGATCGACGCGCACCGGGCGCTGTCCGAGGCCTTCGGCAACGGCGACATCCGTCACGCCCGCCACCTGGCGGCGGCGACGACAGGCCTGGACGAGAAGGCCGCCGCCGCGCTCGAGTCCATCGCGTCCTATGAGGCCGAGCGCGGTGGCTGCGTGGCGGAGATGGTCGCCCTCGAGCGCGCCGCGTCGTTCACGCCCGAGGCCGAGGAGCGGGCCCGCCGCCTGGTCGAGGCCTCCCAGACCGCGTACGCGGCGGGCCTGGTCGAGAAGGCCCTGGAACTGGCGGAGAAAGCCGAGCGCCTCACCGAGAACCACGTCCTGCTGGCGCGCACCGCGCTCATCCGGGCCACGGTCCTCTCGTGGGCCGGGGACGCCGGCGCCTTCGAGGTGTGGATGGAATCGGCCGAGCACTACGCGGTGAACGGCCACGAGAACACCGGCTACCCGCTGCTGCGCGGTGTATGGAACGCCTGGGAGACCGGTGACTTCGGCAAGGTCGAGTACGCGAACGAGCTGGCGACGCGCTTCGGCGGCTCGAACAACACCTGGGCCAAGCGGCTGGCCCGCGCCGCCGCCGGGCTGAACCGGCGCCCATGGGTGACCGCGGGCGAGGCGGTGGACGCGCTGCGGAGCCTGTACGACTACTACCAGCCGCTCCACGACGACTTCCGGCGCTTCGACCAGGTGCTGGCCTCGCGCTGGCGGCTGCTGGCCGGGGACGTCCCGGCCGCGCACACCGCGGCGAGCGAGAAGGTGCGGGACTGCCGTGAGGCGGGCGCCACGAGCCCGCTGATCCAGGCGCTGCTGGTGCAGGCGCAGACGCAGCTCCACTACGGCCGCTACGCGGACGCGCAGGCGGCGGCGACGAGCGCGATCGAGCTGGCCGCCGAGACGAACGACCGCCGGGCCCTGATGCAGGGCCGCGTGTGGGTGCTGCTGCCGATCGCGGCGATCCGCGGCGAGGAGCGGCGCTGCCGCGAACTGGTGGCCGCCGCGATCGAGGACGCCCCCGAGGACTCGGTGATCCCCGCCGACACCTCCCTGGGGCTGCTCGATCTCGGGCTGGGCCGCCACGAGGCGGCGTTCGAGCGGATGCACCGCATCGCCGAAGGCACCACGCCGATGGAGATCCTCACGCAGGTGCCGACGCTCGTGGAGGCGGCCTACCGCTGCGGGAGGCTCGGGGAGGTCAAGGAGGTCTTCGGCTGGTTCGCCGACTGGGCCGACGCCACCGGGCGCTCCTACTGGGAGGCGCTGGTGGAGCGGTGCCGGGCGATGCTGGAGCCGGACGACGAGGCGGGCGCGCACTACGCGCGGGCCGTGGAGCTGCACCGCGCCGACGACATCGATCCCTTCGAGCGGGCCCGCACCGAACTGGCCTACGGCGAGTGGCTGCGCCGCGAGCGCCGCATCAACGAGGCCAGGGCTCACCTGCGGGAGGCCACGGAGGTGTTCGAGCGCCTCGGCGCCGTGCCGTGGACCGAACGCGCCCAAGGGGAGCTGCGCGCCGCGGGCGACTCCTCGGCGATCGAGGCGAAGCCGGACCTGGCCGAGAAGCTCACGCCGCAAGAGCTGCAAGTGGTGCGGCTGGCCGCTGACGGGCTGACGAACCGCCAGATCGGCGAGCAGCTCTTCGTCAGCCCGAGAACGGTGGGCTACCACCTGTACAACGCCTACCCGAAGCTCGGCGTCTCCTCGAGAACCGAGTTGGCGAAGCTCGATCTCTGATGGTGCCGCGCTGTCGGGTTTCCGTCAGTTCGGGATTCGGTGACGCCGCGGTTCGCCGCGCCCGCTTAGCATGTGAGCCATGTCCTCCCCCTCGATTCGGGACCGCCAGCTGTTCGCGTGCCTCGAGCGCGCGTTGCACTGGGTCGCCGAGGCCTATGTCGACGACGTGCCCGGTTGGCCGGTCACCCGCGGGGGTTCGGAGACTCCCGTGTGGGGCGGCGGCATCGACGGTGTCCGGGCCTTCACCGCCGTCGAACGGGTCAATGAGCTCGTCCCCGGGCTGAAGGTGCCCGGGCACTTCAACGTCCGCCTCGACGACGTGGTCGACACGATCCTCCGCCAGCAGAAGCGCAACGGCTCCTTCCCGCTGCGAGAGCAGGGCTTCGCGGGGATCGAGCCGACGGTATGGGTGCTGGTGGGGCTCAAGGAGTACGGCCACGGCCGATCCCAGTACGTCGCTCGGGCGCTCGCCTACCTGAGCTCGCGAGTGGCGCCCGACGGCACGGTCCGCTCCGGCGTCGAGGAGACCGACCGCAGTCCACGCGTGATCCCCGCCGCGCTGACGCTGTGGGCCTTCACCGAGTGGGGCCACGATCTCGAGGCGCAGGATCGGATCAGGAACTTCCTGTTTCGCGTGCGCGACCCGAACACGGGCGGGTGGAGCGCGCGTCGCAACGGCACGCCGAGCCCGGCGATGACGGGCATGGTGCTGCATGTGCTGTCGGTCTCCGACACCCCCGTTTCCGAAGAGGTCAAGAAGGCGGCCCTGCGGTACTTGGCCCGGCTCCAGCAGGCGGACGGGTCGTGGCCGCCGGTGAGCGACCACTGGGCGATCAAGACGCGCCGTGAAGTGCGCTTCCCGCATTTCCACGTGTCGGGGAACTTCTGGATCCTGTTGGCGCTCGCGCGCTGCGACGAGCAGCTCGCGCGGGACATGGCGAGGCGCCTGGTCCGCTACATCCTCGCGGCCCAGGAGACGGCGGGCGGCTCGCAGACCAGGGGCTCCTGGGACGACACGTTCGGCAACGGCACCGACCGCTACGTCTGGCTGGTGTCGCAGGGGATCGTGGCGCTCGTCGAATGGCGGCTCTCCCGGCCGCGCACCCGAAGAGCGAGGATGTTGGAGGCGGGCCGGGACGCCGTGCGGCGCGTCCGGCACTGGCTGGTCAAGCGGAGGTTGTGGATCGTGGTGGTCGGCCTGACGCTCGTCGTCCTCGCCCCGCAGATCGACGACAGCGTGAGGACGATCGCCGACTGGTTCCGGCTCAATCCCGCTTCGCTGAGGGAGGAGCTGGTGGCCGGCGGGATCGTGTCGATCGTCATCGGCCTGGCCTCGGAACTGATCCGCTCGCCGCGCAGGCGGCGTCGGCGATGACCGCCCGCGCGAGGCCTCGAAGCCTGGCCGAGGTCCTCATGACGCGGTGGGAGCCGGGGCGCGCCAGGGTCTGCCGCTCATCATCGCGGCCGCTCCCAACAGGAGGATCGCGGCCACGGCCCAGGCCGAGAGGCGGTAGCCGTCCACCGCCGTCGCTCCCAGCCCCCACATGAGCGCGGCGATCACCGGCCCCAGCGAGGTGCCGATCGTCCTCGTCGTCGCCATGAACGCCCCGGCCGTCCCCGCCTGCTCGTCCGGCGCCGCCGCCAGCAGGTGCGTGTTCATCGGCGTGTTGAACACTCCGAACGCCAGGCCCAGCGCGGCGATCCGCACGCCGATGCCGAGCAGCCCCGTGGACTCGTCCACGAACAGCAGCGGCACGATCGCGACCATGACCAGGCCCGCCCCCGCCAGGGAGACGCGGCCCGCGCCGAAGCGGTCGGCCAGGAACCCCGAGAGCGGCGTCATCAGCCCGACGCCGCCGATGTACGTCAGCAGCACCGTGCTCACCAGCTCCGAGGGCATCTCGTGTACGTCGGTCAGCAGGAACGGCAGGCTGAAGTTCAGCAGGCCCGTCACCCCCGACATCAGCGTCAGGCTCAGCAGCGCCCCCGCCATGATCGGCCTGCGCACCAGGGCGACCGTCGCCCTCGACGAGGGCTGGCGCACCCACAGCGCGCCGAGCGCGACGCTCGCCGCCAAGGCCGCCAAGGAGATCCACGGCGCCGAGTCGAGGTATTCGAAGGCCAGCAGGAACGCCACGATCGCGCCGCCGGAGGTCGCCACGTCGACGACGATGACCCGGTCCAGGCGCGGCAGTCCCGTGCCGTTGCTCGGCACCGTCGCCCACAGCGCGGCCATCGCCAGCGCCGCCATGGCGACGAAGACCCAGAACAGGCCGCGCCAGTCGAAGGCGGCGATGATGAGCCCGCCCGCGCCGACCATGCCCATGCCGCCGATGGTCATCAGCAGCGTGATCGTCGACATCGCCCGGCCGCGCTGCGCCTCGGTTGCCGAGGTGACGATGATCCGCCCGGTCATGCCGAACAGGAGCCCGCCGAGCAGGCCCTGCGCGACCCTGGCGGCGATCAGGACCGGGAAGCTCGGCGCGAGCGCGGCGGCCAGGGCGAACAGGCCGAGGCCGCCCATGGAGAACACGGCGACCGCGCGCATGTCGGCGCGGTCGGCCAGGCGCCCGGCCGCGATCGCGACCGCACCCATCGGCAGGGCGTAGGCGAGCAGGACCCAGGCGGTGGACGCCTCGGAGACGGTGAACTCGGTGCGGATCGGGGGGAGCCCCACGGCCAGGGCGGACATGCCGCCGGCGACGACGAGCTGGGCGAAGCCGACGGCGGCGATCGCCCCCCAGCGGGTGCGTTCGACCGCTGGGGCCGATTCGAGTGCGGTGGTCATGGTTCCCAAAGCTATGGGCGGCGCGGTGGCGCCGCATCCGTCGACCGACTGGTCGCGGCGACGGGCGCCGGCCGCGGCCCTCGACCGGTCGGCGGCCAGTCGCCCGACAGATGCCGCTCCAGTCGGTCCGTCCGTAGCTTCGTTGTCGTCAACCGCAATGACGAGCGAAAGAGAACCCCATGTCCGACAAGCTGAACCTGGCCGTCATCATCGGCTCCACCCGCGAGGGCCGCTGGGGCCCGGTCCCCGCCAAGTGGATCGCCGAGGCCGCGGCCCGGCACGGCGGCTTCGAGGTCGACCTGGTCGACCTGCTCGACACCGACCTGCCCCAGCACATGACCGAACTGGACCTGTGGTCGCGCCCGGGGGAACCGAGCGTCCCCGTCGCGACCCTCGGCGAGCGCCTCCACCGCGCCGACGCGTTCATCGTCGTCACGCCCGAGTACAACCACTCCTATCCGGCCCCGCTCAAGCACGCCATCGACTACTACATGTCCGAGTGGGCCGCCAAGCCGGTCGGGCTGGTCTCCTACGGTGGCGGCGCCGGAGGCCAGCGGGCCGCCGAGCACCTGCGCCAGGTCTTCCCCGAGCTGCGGGCGACGACCATCCGCCACACCCTGATGTTCTCGATGTACTGGGAGAAGTTCGACGAGAACGGCCGGTTCGCCGGCTTCGACGAGGCCGAGCCGCACGCCAAGAGCTTCCTCGACGAGCTCGAATGGTGGGGCCGGGCGCTGGTCAACGCCCGCAGGGAAGCGCCGCTCCCGGCCTGAGGGCGCGGGCTCTCCGCGCGTCCACGGCCCGCGGTCTTTTCCCCATGAGGGAAGGCTTACCGGCCATGGCTTGCGGACTTTCCAGGCCTTTTTGGGCGGCGCTATCGTTGCATGCGTGCTGTACGGACGCGCCCAAGAGATCGCCGGCCTCGAATCCCTCCTCGAGGACGCCCGCGCCTCCCGTGGATCCGCACTGGTGATCCGCGGGGAGGCCGGGATAGGCAAGTCCACCCTCGTGGACGCCGCCGCCGAGGCGGCCGCCGACTTCACGGTGCTGCGCTGCGTCGGCGTCGAGAGCGAGCACGCCTGGTCCTACGCGGGGCTCCAGGCGCTCCTGCTGCCCCTCACCGGCCACCTCGACGCGCTCGCCGACTCCCACGCCTGCGTCCTGCGCACCGTGCTCGGCCTGAACCCCGATCTCAAGAAGCGTCCGCCCTCCGAGCAGGAGCGCCTCGACAGCCGCTTCATCATCGGCGTCGCCGTCCTCAGCCTGCTGGCCGAGGCCGCGGCGGCGAAGCCGGTGCTGTGCGTCGTCGACGACGCCCACTGGCTCGACCCCGACTCGGCCGAGGTCCTGCTGTTCGTCGCCAGGCGCCTCACCGCCGAGCCGATCGCGATGCTGTTCGCCGCCCGCGACGGCTACGCCCCCGACTTCCCCGCGCCCGGCGTCGACGAGCTCTCCGTCGGCCCGCTCGACGACGCGGCCGCCGCGAGCCTGCTCGGCGAGCGGCTCACCGGCATGCCCCAGACGGCGCGGCAGCGCCTCCTCCAAGCCGCGGCGGGCAACCCGCTCGCCCTGCTCGAACTGCCGCCGACCGAGCCCGACGCCCGCCCCGCCACCGACCGGCCCGGACACCGCCGCTCCACGACCGCCCGCCTGACGCAGGCGTTCCGCGACCGCATCGACCGCCTCCCCGAGGCCACCCGCACACTGCTGCTCGTCATCGCCGCCGAGGACACCGGCGACACCGGCACCGTCCTGGCCGCCGCCGGGAAACTCGGCGCGGGCCTGTCCGATCTGGCGCCCGCCGAGGCCGACGACCTCGTCCACTTCGCCCAGGACCGCTTCGAGTTCGGCCACCCGCTCATCCGCTCGGCCGCCTACCAGGGCGCCCCCTCCTACCGCCGCGTCGAGGCGCATCTGGCCATCGCCGAGGCCATGGACGAGGCCGACCACCGCCGGGCCTTCCACCTCGCCGCCGCCACGACCGGCCCCGACGAGTCCGTGGCGGCCGCGCTCGAGGCCTCCGGCGAATGCGTGCGCGGCTGCGGCGGCCACCGCGTCGAGTACTCGATCTACGAGCGCGCCGCCGCCTTCACCCCCGACGGCCATGAGAAGGGGCGGCGCCTGGTGCTGGCCGCCGAAGCCGCCATGCTGGCGGGCAACGGCGCCAAGGCCGCGGAGCTGTGCGCGCAGGTGGGGTACTGGACCCGGGACCGGAGGCTGCTGGCCCGCGCCACCACCGTCGGCGCCTCGGTCGCCTCCTGGGGCGGGGAGGTCCACGAGGCCTACCGGCTGTGGATGGAGGCCGCCGACCACTACCAGGCCTCCAGGCCCGAGGCCGCCGGGTACCCGCTGTTCCGCGCCGTCGAACTGGCCTGGCAGGGCGGGGACTTCTCCCGCGCCGAGGTGACCGCCGAGTACGCCGAGCGGCTCGGCCTCGAACACGCCCCGTGGGTGCGGGCACTGGCCGTCGCCACCGCCGGGTTCAACCGCTCATGCGCGTTCACCGTCGCCGACGCGGTGGACTCGCTGCGGCACCTGATCGGCATCCACGAGGAGTTCGGCCCGAGGACCTCGCTGGAGGACCGGGCCATGATCACCTGGTGGCGGCTCCTGATCGGCGACATCGACAGGGCCGAACGCTCCGGCGCGGCGCTCGTTCGCGAATGCCGCGAGTCCGGCGCCTCCGGGCCGCTGCCGAGGGCACTGGCCCTCTACGCCGTCACCGAGTTCCACAGAGGACGATGGGCCGACGCCGTGGCGCTGGCCGAGAACTCCGTGGAGATCTCCTACGAGCTCGGGCAGCGCATCGGACCGGTCAAGGCGCGGGCATGGGTGCTCGCCCCGATCGCGGCGCTGCGCGGCGACGAGGTCCGAGCCAGGGAACTCATCGGCTCGGCGCTCGACGAGTCGCCCGCGGGGACGCTCGTCGCCGTCGACACGGCGCTCGCGCTGCTCGACTTCAGCCTCGGCCGCTACGAGGAGACGCTCGACCGGTACATGGCGCGCTTCGAATCCGAGGCGCCCGGCGACGCGCTGACGCACGCCCCGGTGGCGGTCGAGGCCGCCGTCCGCGTCGGCGATCCCGGCCGGGTCGCCGAGGTCTTCTCGTGGTTCAGGCTCTGGGCCGAAGCGACGGGCGTGCCGCATTGGCAGGCGATGGTCGAGCGCTGCCTCGGCCTCCTCGCGCCCGAGGAGGAGGCCGGCAAGCACTACGAGCGCGCCGCCGAGCTGCACCGCGAGGCCGACGCCTTCCCCTTCGAGACCGCCAGGACCGAGCTCGTCCTCGGCGAGTGGCTGCGCCGGGCCAGGCGCGTGGGCGAGGCCAAGACCCGCCTGCGCGCGGCCGCCGAGACCTTCGAGCGCCTCGGCGCCGCGCCGTGGACCGAGCGGGTGCGGCGCGAACTGCGCGCGGCGGGCGACGCCGGGCCGGTCGAGAACGGCCCCGGCCTGGCCGAGCGCCTGACGCCCCAGGAGCTGCAAGTGGTGCGCCTGGCGGCGGCGGGCCTGAGCAACCGCGAGATCGGCGAGCAGCTCTATTTGAGCCCGCGCACCGCCGGCTACCACCTGTACAAGGCCTATCCGAAACTCGGCGTCGCCTCCCGCAACGAGCTGTCGAGACTGGGCCTGTAGGAGGGAGCTCCCGCCCGGTGCCGGACCCGGTTGGCAGCCTCGGCCTGTGAGCGACACCTATGAGAACCGCATCGAACCGCCGCTCGCGGGCGACGAGACCGCGACGCTGATCGGCTCGCTGGAACGCCGGCGGGCCACCCTCGCATGGAAGTGCGGGGGACTCGACGCCGAAGGCATGCGGGCGACGGTCGGCGCCTCCGCGGTGACCTTGGGCGGCCTGCTGAAGCACCTGGCGCGCGTCGAGGAGGAGAAGTTCTCCCACATGCTCCACGACCGGCCGTTCGGCGAGCCGTGGACCACCGCGGACTGGGAGGCCGACCCGGAGTGGGACTGGAACTCCGCGGCGGAGGACACACCCGAGCAGCTCATGGAGTTGTGGAGCGGCGCGGTGGCGCGGTCGCGCCTCCTGCTCGCCGAGGCGCTCGAGCACGGTGGCCTCGACCAGCTCGTGCGCTGCACGTGGCTGGACGGCGGCTCGCCGAGCCTGCGGCGCATGATGATCGACCTCATCGAGGAGTACGCCAGGCACACCGGCCACGCCGACCTCATCCGCGAATCGGTCGACGGTCTCGTCGGCGAGGACCCGCCGAGTTGAACGCCTTGCCCGCCGACGAAGTAGGAGGCGGCGAACTTATGAAGTTCGTTCAAGATTCACGGCTGAGGACGTGATCCTTTCAGGAACGCTCGCAAATGATCGCCGCGGTGGATGACCCATACTCGCGGTGATCGCATGACGAACGAAGATCCCGGCGTTGTCAACCACGACGTCTGGACAGCAATTATGAATAGGATCGCCTTTTCAGAGCATGCCGTCGTAGCGTCCGAGGGTCGGGTTCCCGGGGGCGTCGGGTTCGCGGCTCCATGGCACCATGCCTGCGAGGCCGGCTGTCGTGGTGTGGTCGAACGGCGCGACGGCCTCGTCGCTGGTCTCCTCTGTGGGGATGCCGTCGGGGAAGTATTCCTCGACGATGTCGCCATCGCTTCCGGGCTCGATGCCGCCTGCCGGGGGGATGTATTCGATCTCGCCCTTGTCGCTCACCGGCACGCAACCCGACTGGACGACCAGGCCGACCATGTCCCAGACCTTGTACCAGAGGGCTATGCCGTCCTCGCGCTTGACGGAGAGGTCGTGGAACCCCGCGCCGTCTCCTTCGTCGGTGCGCGTGGTGTATCCCAGCTCTGCCCAGTGCTCGCGCAGCACATCGATGTAGTCTTCGCGAACCTTCGGGTCCGCTGAGAGCTCCTTGCCGAAGGAGTAGCTGATTTCAATGTTGGTGTAGTCGGGGTCGTCGACGCCGTTGTGGCTGCACGGGAGTTCACGCCAGCTCCGGGCGGTGAAGCCGGGGAAGTCGGGGAGCACCGCGATGGTGTCGACTACAGCCTGCTCCATTGGGGCGTAGGCTTCCGCCTGGGTGTACTCGCTCTCCGGTGGTTCCTCCGACATTCCGAACACCCCACATCCGGTCAGCACGATTGCGGCTGCGATCGCGGCCAAAGCTGTCACTGTCAGTTTCAAAATTCCCGGCACTTCTCTGCTCATGGCGTCGACGGGCTTTGCGCTCATGTCACACTTCCGGTGTTTCCGGTGATGATTTTCGCCATGTTCCTGCGTCCGATGTTGTTCTCCTCGTCCCAGTAGGCGCTGTGGTTGGCCTTCGCCCCGTCGCGCGTCGCCTCGCTGTGGAACTCGTTGCCGCCGAATTCGTCGGATGTCGGATCGGTGCCGTGAATCATCTGGTCGTAGTCCCCGCCTGCTTGGAACGATTCGGGGCGCGCCCAGGAGATGATGTCCTCATCGTTGAGACTGGCCCAGACGTTGTCCGCGCCGATCCCCAGATCCTCGGCGGAGTCGACGCCGACGCCCGGAGAGCCGACGAAGATCATGTTGTCCACGTCCAGCCCCTCCTCGCGTGCGGTGACGCCGATCGTGGTCGAGCCGTAGGAGTGGCCGGTCATGGTGAGATTGGCCGGATCGCCTTCCGCAGTGGATCGAAGGCCGTCCGTGAACCTGCTCAGATCACCGGCGGCCCCTTCGGCGTAGCTCTCCAGCGCCGCATCGCCTACGGTGTCCGGCGCGTCGTAGCCCAGCCACATCATGGAAGCGGTCATGCTGCTGGAATCAGACCAGTAAGCGTCCGCGGCCATGGCCTCGGCCCTGCCGATATCGCCTCCGATCCCGTTGAGGTCAGCACCCGTGCCGGGAACGTAGACGTTCACGTTGTCGGCCGTGTCCGGATTCCCGACCGATACCACCGCTTGACCATCACCCGTCGGGTCCAGATCGATCAGGTAGTACGGGAAGCTAGGTCCGTCCTCGATCTTGTAGTCCTCACCGATCCTGTCCTGGAGGTCGGTCAGGCCTTCGTGCCGCTCCTGTAGCGTTTCGAGCTCGCCCATGATCGTCGACCAGCTCGGGTCGGCGCCGGGGTCCCCCCGCGCCTCCTCGGCCTGGGCCTCCAGATCCTGGATCTGCGAGTCGAGATCGGTGATCTCGTCGTCCAGCAGTTCGCGGTTGGCCCGGTCGCGATACTCGACCGGAACACCGTCGAGCGGTCCGACGACACTGGGGTGCTCGGTGGTGAAGAGCTCCCGCTCCTCATCGGACAGGGAGTTCCACCACTCGTTGACCTCCTCCGGGCTCACCTCGCCGGACTCGGCCCGGTCCAGGAAGTCCTGGTGCTGCTCCAGCAGCTGGTCGGCCGCCCAGTCGTCGTAACGCGGGTCCGAGAGCTTCGGCTCCAGCTGCGGCACGTCGTCGTCGATCGCCTTCAACTGCGCGCTCAGCTCGTCGTCGTACTCGCGCACCTCGGCCATGAGCGAACGGAACTGCTCGGTCAGCGCCTCGGCCCGCTCGACCATTCCCTCCAGTTCGAGCCTGCGTTCCGGCGGAACACCGCCGGCTGCGACGGGGTCGTCGAGGACCTGCGCCCCGGACACTTCGAAGCGCTCCTCGCCGACGCCGCCGGTCGGCAGGATGTACAAGCCGCCCTCGGCCAGCAGGTCGCTCAGCTCCTGGCGCTTGCCCTCGAACCATTCGGCGCCGTCGTACAGCAGGTTCTTGATCCGCTCGGCGGACTCCAGGTCCTCGACGAAGCGATCGAACGTGCGGCGGAAATACTCGCGGGTCGCATCGGCGCCCTCGCCCTCGTACTCGCCGCTGTCCGCCTGCAGGACCGGGTTGTCGTCGAAGATCACGGCGCCGTACTCCTCCGTCGAGGCGCGGATCCGCCGTTCCCACACGGACGCGACCTCATCGAGGGGAGCGAAGTCGGTATCGCGGAACGTCTGCCAGGTCAGCGCGCTCATGCCACCGGGACCGCCTCGCCGGAGCTCGGCACGCCGCCGGTGACCGGCTCGGCGCGCTCGGCGCCCGTGGCCTCGTAGTAGGCGTCCTCGGTGTACTCGACCGGACCGGTCGCGTCGTCGAGCTCGACGAAGTCGCCTGCCGCGTAGCCGTCGGCCGCGCGGGCCTCGGCGGCGCCTGTCTGCATGTAATCCGCTCCGTCGACGACGCGTTCGCAGAACCCGCCGACGCGCCCGGCCCAGAACGCCGTGGCCACGGCGAGACCGGCCCTGAACGCGAACTCCCGCACCGTGATGTCCGCGAGGTCGTTCGAGGTGGTGCTGTCGACCGACGCCCATTCCCGGGCGATCGCCTCGGCAGCGGATTTCAGGTTCTCGGCGGCCGTGTCCACGGCATCCGGATCTATTCGCAGTTCGACACCCATGGATGGGGGATCCATTCATAGTAATTCGGACTGTTCTCGAAGGATGCTACCGAATTGTCGCCACCGAATGTGTCCCCGCGTGTTCGCCAGGTCATCATGGTGGGCGCCGTCAGCCGCGTGTGGCCCAGGTCCTCGCGGCGGCCTGCTTCGCGTCGTTGATCGTCTCCACTTCGATGACCTCGATGCCGGTGTGCCGCTCCGAGACCGAGCCCTTCGGGACGATCGCCGTCTTGAAGCCCAGCCGCGCCGCCTCGCTCAGCCGCCGGTCGGCGTTGACCGTCCGGCGCACCTGCCCGGTCAGCGAGACCTCCCCGATCGCCACCAGGTCCGCGCTCACCGCGATCTCCTGCTCGGCGCTCACCAGCGCCAAGGCCAGCGCCAGGTCCGAGGCGGGCTCGCGGACCCTGATGCCGCCGATCGTCGTCGCGTACACCTCGCGGTCGAGCAGCCGCATCCCGCCGCGCCGCGTCAGCACCGCCAGCACCATGTTCAGGCGGGCCTGGTCGAGCCCCGAGACGGTGTGCCGCGGGATCGCGCCGTCCTTGACCGACTTCCCCACCAGCGCCTGGACCTCCACCGGCACGGCCCGGCGGCCCTCCATCGTCACCGTCACGCACGTGCCCGGCGTCGGCTCGCTCGGCGCGTCGTCGAGGAAGAGGCCGGACGGGTCGGCCAGCGACACGATCCCGTCCTCGGTCATCTCGAAGCAGCCGACCTCGTCGGCCGGCCCGAAGCGGTTCTTCACGCCGCGCAGCAGCCGCAGCATCGAGTGCCGGTCGCCCTCGAAGTGCACGACCGTGTCCACGAGGTGCTCCAGCGCCCGCGGCCCGGCGATGCCGCCGTCCTTGGTGACGTGCCCGACGAGGACCACGGCCATGTTGCGGGCCTTGGCCTCGGCGATGACCGCGCTGGCGACCGACTTCACCTGCGTCACCCCGCCGGGGACGCCGTCGGCGTCGCCCGCGATCACCGTCTGGACGCTGTCGAGGATCAACAGCGCCGGCTTCACGTCCTCGATGTGGCCGAGCACCGCCCCCAGGTCGGTCTCGGCGGCCAGGTAGAGCTCCTCGGACAGGCAGCCGGTGCGGTCGGCGCGGCGGCGCACCTGCGAGGCCGACTCCTCGCCGGTGGCGACCAGCGCCCGCCCGTACCCGGCCTCACCGAACCTGTGGGCGACCTCTAGGAGGAGCGTCGACTTGCCGACGCCCGGCTCGCCGGAGATGAGCGTGACGCCGCCGGGCACCAGGCCGCCGCCCATGACCCGGTCGAACTCGCCGATGCCGGTGGGCAGGCTCGCGGCCTGCTCGGCCGAGACGGTGCCGATCCGCTGCGCGGGCGCGGCGGGCCGCCGGGCCCCGGAGGCGGCGGCGATCGGCCCGGCCGACTGACGCGGGGGCGCCGCCGACTCCTCCATGGAGCCCCATTCGCCGCAGTCGGGGCACTGCCCGACCCACTTGGGGACGCGGTGGCCGCACACGGCGCATGCATAGGAGATCCGCTGGCTCTTCGGCATGCCGCAAGCGTACGGGCAGGGGCCGACAGCCCTCGATAAGCGGGCGAACTCGTCGGCCGGTGTCATTAGACTGGCGATCATGAAACAAGAGGAGCCGACAGGCGGCTCACCGGCGCTCTCCGACGATCGGACCGAGGACCCGCGGGCGCCCGGCTCGCAGGCTTCACCGAGCGCCGTCTTCTTCGACCTCGACAAGACCGTCATCGCGAAGGCGAGCTCGCTCGCGTTCAGCCGGCCTTTGTACAAGGGCGGGCTGCTCGGGCGCCGCGACGTCCTCAAGGTCGCCTACTCGCACCTGGTGTTCCGGCTCGGCGGCTCCTCCGACGAGGAGCAGATGGCCCGCACCCGCGACTACATCGCGCAGCTCTCGCGCGGCTGGCCCGCCGACCAGGTCCGCGCCATCGTCGACGAGACCCTGCACGAGCTCATCGACCCGTTCGTCTACGCCGAGGCCGCCGCGCTCATCGAGGCGCATAGAGCCGCCGGCCGCGCCGTCGTGCTGGTCAGCGCCTCGGGCGAGGAGATGGTGGCGCCGATCGGCCGGATGCTCGGGGTCACCGACGTCATCGCCAGCCGGATGGTCATCGGCCGCGACGGCCGCTACACCGGCGAGATCGACTTCTACGCCGCGGGCCCGGCCAAGGCCGAGGCGATCAAGCACTTCGCCTCCGAGCACGGCATCGACCTGGCGGCCTCCTTCGCCTATTCCGACTCGATCACCGACGAGCCGATGCTGCGCTCGGTCGGCTTCCCGCGGGCGGTCAACCCCGACCGCGGGCTGCGGCGCCTGGCGCTGGAGGAGGAGTGGCCGCAGCTGGTGTTCCGGCGCCCGGTGGCGCTGCGCCCGGCGATGCCGGGCCCGACACGCCTGAAGTACGCGGCGGCGGGTCTCGGCGTTGCCGCTGTGGCATATGTAGTCTGGCGCGTGTGGAGGGACCGTCGTCTCAGGACCGCCTGAGCAGCGCTTTCCTAAGGTGGGTAGCCTCAGCGAGATGGAACGCAAACAACCGGCCCGACTGGCCGATGTCGCCCGAGCCGCCGGTGTCTCGGTGGCCACCGCCTCGCGCGTCCTCAACGGATCTCCCCATCGGGTGAGCGATCAGCTGAGCGAGCGGGTGCGCGAGGCGGCGCGCCGGTTGCGATATGCGCCGAACGTGGGAGCGCAGGTCCTGGCCCGCTCGACGTCGCAGACGGTGGCCCTGCTGCTGCACGACGTCACCGACCCGTACTTCGGCCAGATCGCGGGCGGCGTCCTCGCCGAGGCGGCCCGCCGCAACATCCGGGTCCTCATCGCCGACACCGGCATCGACCCCGACTCCGAGGTGCAGCACCTCGACTCGCTGCGCGGCTACCGTCCCCGCGCGGTCATCGTGGCCGGTTCGCGGACCACCGACGAGGAGGCCGAGGCCAGGCTCGCCGACCACCTGTCCGACCTGCTCGAACTGGGCGCGACGGTGGTGAGCGTCGGCCAGCCGGGACTGCCCGGCCGCGTGGTGCGCCCGGCCAATCGCGAGGGGGCGGGGGCCCTGGCGCGGTATCTGGTCGAGCAGGGCCACCGGGAGTTCGCGGTCGTGTCCGGGCCCGAGCAGCTCCAGGTGGTGCGCGATCGCCGCGACGGTTTCGTCGGGGCGCTCCCGCCGGAGGCGAGCGTGACGCACGTGCCCTCGGAGTTCAGCCGCGACGGCGGCTACCAGGCCGGGCTCGATCTGCTCGCGCGCGGCTCCCTGCCGACGGCGGTGTTCGTGACCGGCGACGTGCAGGCCACCGGTCTGTGCACGGCGCTGCGGGAGAGCGGCGTGCGGATTCCCGAGGAGGTCTCGGTGGCCGGATTCGACGACATCCCGATCGTGCGCGACTTGACTCCGTCACTGACTACGGTCGCGCTCCCACTGCACGACATGGGCGTGAAAGCGCTTGTGGCGGCATTGGATGAGGACGGGGACTTTCCCGACGAGCTCTCGGTGGACGCCGAACTCGTCGCCCGCGAATCGACCGCGCCGCCGCGCGGGAAATGATCACATTTCTTCCGTGTGACGAGTCGCATGAACGCCGCTCGGGCGTTATGCGGCTCGTTTCCATTGCGGTCCACGCAACTCCCGCGGGGCCGCCGGCAATGGGCCGCGAGGCGGCCTGGTTAGGCTCGGGTCAGCGGAAAGCGGTGTCCGTGGTTCGTTTGGGCGGTATCCTATAGGATGTACTTCCGGCCGACGTACGCTGCGGTTCCGTCCTGTTCTATATACTGAGACGTTCGTCACCTACGGAGCGTGACGTCTATCTCACTCTAAAATTGGCAAACGATTAAATATAGGCGTATTTGGATATAACGCCTGGTAGTCATCCGTCCGACCGGTCGAAAATGGTCACCCCGCGGAAAGTGATCGCCGAATGGTGGTGGCCCGGTTGGTGCAAGGGGCGTACTCTCGGCGTTAGGTCTAGTGAGAGCCGTGGTGCAGCTTTCTCTTGGACCACAGGGAACCGAAGCCTTTGCGTGCTGGAAGCGTCGTCGTTACCGCCCGGCTACAACGCGAGGGCATATTCACGGTTGGAACTGGATTAATGGCAGCGCGGCCATGTCCGGCGCCGACTGGGAACCAATCCGGAAGGAACACGATCATGGTGCGAGTCACCGTCGAGGCGGAGACGCCAGTATCGCCAGTGAGCGGCGAGACGATCTCCAAGGCCGACGCAGAACGCATCGCAGGTGTCCTCAAAGCACTTGCGGACCCGAACCGACTCCAACTCATCAGCCTCATCCAGGCCTCCCCCGAGCAGGAGGCCTGCGTCGCCGAGCTGACCGAGCCGCTGGGCCTGTCCCAGCCGACGGTGAGCCACCACCTCCGCATCCTGGCCGAGGCCGGGGTCGTCCAGCGCGACAAGCGCGGGGTGTGGGCCTACTTCCGCCTCGTCCCCGAGACGATGCGGATCGTCGCCGACCTGCTCACGCCGCCGAAGCGGCGCCGCCGCCGCTAGCGACCGCGCCCACGGCATGGCGTCTCACCTGCCGTGACGCTCGGTCAACAGTGGATAACTGAAAAACGGGAGCTCGACTGATTCTGTGTCGGGTCATACACTTGTGACATGACCGGCAGACACCGCAGGCCGCGACGGCTCTCGAAAGAGGGCCGCCGCCTCCTCGGTGGTGCCGCGCTGCTGGCCGTCTTCGCGCCGGTGACCGTCTACACGCTGAACGCGGCCATCGCCCACGTGCAGTCGTGCGGAACCGAGACCACGCTGACGGTGGCCGCCTCTCCCAGCATCGCGCCGATCCTCCAGGACTTCGTCGCCGACGGCGGCGGAGCCCCGTCCCGGGGATCGGACGTGTGCGCGGAGATCACCGTGAACGCCGTCCCCACCAGTGCGATCGGCGAGGCCGAGGCCGACGTGTGGATCCCCGAGACCGAACTCGTCCTGGACCTGCCCGAGGCCGGCCTCGCCGAGCGGTGGGAGGTCTTCGAGACCTCCACGGCCTCCGACGCGGTCGGCCTCGCGGTGCCCGAGGGCGCCGACGCCACCGAGATCAACCCCGAGGCGGCGGCCATCGCCCTCGAGGACCCGCGCCAGGACCCGGCGAGTCTGATGTGGATCGTGATGTTCGGGGTGAGCGAGGCCGACGTCGCCGGCGCCGACGACGCCTTCCCCGTCATGTCCGGCGCCGAGGCCCGCCTGCGCAACGCCGAGGAGGACGCCGGGCTCCAGCCGCCCAGCGGCAACGTGCAGGTCGGCCAGTTCGAGTTCCCGATGCTCGTGGACGCCGAGCTCGACGACGCCCGGCGCGAGGCCGCCTCGAACCTCCTGCGCTCCTACGGCAGCCACAAGTACACCGACCTGCTCATGGAGGCCGGCTTCGGCCCGGCCGTCCCCACGGCCCCGGCCCGCTCCGAGACCGCCGTCGCCTCCGTGCTGGAGACCTGGGACTCCTACTCCTCTTCCTCCAGCGACTTAGCCTGGTTGAGCACGTCGTTGAGGATCGGCTGCACCTCCACGGCGAGATCGGAGGACACGTTCGCCACCGCCGTGACGTGCAGGACCGCGTCCTCGGTCTCGACGAACACGCTCAGCGAGGCCTTCCACTCCCCGTACGGCTCGCGGTCGGAGAAGCCGATGTCGCCGTTCTCGTAGGCCTGCAAGGGCTGGTAGGGCAGCTGCTCCTGGAGCTCCTCGCGGGTCGTGTCGCCGCAGGGGTCCTCGCACACCGTCCAGGCCACCTCCACCGACGACTCCCCGTCCGGCGCGGTGCACACCGCGGCTTGCTCCTCGGGCGCGCACTCGTAGTCCGAGGGCGCCCGGAACGCGAACGGCCACCCGGTGAGCGAGACGACGCGCGTGTCGTCGTCCTCGCCGAACAGCTCGCCCGCCACCGACAGGCCCGGCGCGTCGTCCTGCCACTCCGGCTTCGACTGCCCGTCCGGGCCCTCCTCGGCCGCCCCGTCGGGCGCCTCCTCGGCCTCGGCGGGGCCGGTCTCGGTGGTCTGCGACGCCGGCTGCGAGCCGTTCGAGTCGTCTTCCCCGTCGTCGGCGGCGAGCGTCGTCCAGATGATCCAGCCGCCTACGATCAGCGCCACGATCCCCACGACGCTGGCGATCCCGATGAGGATGGGCCGCAGCTGCGAGGGCCGCTTGGGCGCGGTGATCATCACCGGAGGGGACATCGGCGGGGCCGACGGCGGCCCCGCGGGGGAGGCCGGGGCCTGCGGCCGGGCGGCCGCGGCGGCGGCGCCGACGGGCAGCGGCCCCGTGGCCGGGCCGAGCGCGAGCAGCCGGTCCATGATCCGGTCGGCGCCCCTGAGGCGCGCGTCATGCAGCGTCACGACGTACGGCTGCTCGGCCTCGAGGTCGGCCACCAGGATCGGGGCGTCCTCCGGGCCCGCCGTGGCGTACGCCCAGGCCACCGTGTCGGACAGCAGGCCGCGCCTGGCCGGGTCCTTGGAGGAGGTCGAACCGAGGGTGAGGATCTGGACGGGGCGCCCCGTCTCGTCGACGCCCTCGCACAGCTCGTAGGCCCCTTCGACGCGAGCGGTCGCGACGTCCTTGTACGGCCCTACGGTGCGGCTCATCGAGACCCTCCCTCCCACTCCGAGCTACCGACCGGTAATCCGGCAGCGAGTGCGAGCCGGAAGTCCGCGAATTACCACTAAGTATGGCGTGGCGCTGCTCGTCCGGCGACACCAAGGTGGCCGCGGTTCCCGCACCCGCCGCACCGCGTGCGGCGGCGCGGCGCGTCGGGCCCCCGGGCTCGAGAGACGCGCCCGCGGGGCGGCGGGCCGAAGGGCCGAGGCGCGAGCCGGGGCGATATCGGCCGGAGGACCGAGGCGCGCGCACCGGCGGGCTGACTAGGCTTGCCGAGTGACGAACCACCGAAGCGCCAGAGGCGTTCCGGACCTCTCCCGGGCGGTCCGCTCAGCGGCCCGCGCGTACGCTTCTTCCCACGTGACCACCGAGATCGACCGGCGCCGACCGCGGGCCGCGATCGCCATTCCAGAGGACGACCATGCTCAATGAAACCCTGGCGTCGACGACGGCCGCCGCGGCAGAGGAGCCCGGCGGGTTCATCGGCTGGGTCCTTGACCTCATGGACAGGCTGGGCGAGGTGGGCGTCGGGCTCGCCCTCGCCATCGAGACGATCTTCCCGCCGGTGCCGAGCGAGCTCATCCTGCCGGTGGCGGGGTACCTCTCCTATTCGGGCCAGATGAACTTCGGCCTGGTCATGGTGTTCGCGACGATCGGGTCGATGATCGGCGGCTGGTTCTACTACTACGTGGGCTACGCCTTCGGCCGCGACCGCACCCGCTGGCTGTTCGAGAAGCTGCCGCTGTTCGAGGTGAAGGACTTCGAGCTCGCCGAGCGGGTGTTCGCGAAGTGGGGCGTCGTCGCCGTCCTGGCCGGCAGGTGCCTGCCGATCGTGCGCAGCGTCATCTCCATCCCCGCGGGCATCGAGAAGATGCCGATCTGGAAGTTCTCGCTGTTCACGCTGATCGGCAGCACCGTGTGGAACTCGATCTGGGTGGGCCTCGGCTTCGGCTTCGGCCCGCAGATCGAGCCGGTCCTGAACCGCTACAGCGACCTGCTCAGCAAGATCGTGCTCGGCGTCATCGCCGTGCTCGTCCTCTGGTTCGTCGTCGCCCGGACGATCAAGCTGATCCGCAACAGGGGCCGCGGGGACGACTCGGGCCCGGGAGCCGGCTCCGGCTCGGGGCCCAGCACCGACACCGTCATCCTGCGCAAGGTGCGTTGACTTCCTCCCCTCCCTTCGGGGAGGGGATTCCCGGCTTGCGGCCCCCGGCTACGGGTGGGTTCCCGTTTCAACGGGCCGCGCCGGGTCTCCTCGGTCTCACCGGCCCCCGTAAGGCCGGAGCACCCTCCGGGAAACCGGTGGCCGGATACGAGAAGCGACCCGCGGCCGCGGGAGCGATTCGAGGCCGGTTCCGGTCCGAGGCCGAGCACCCGCACCTTCATCAGAGCCGAGCACGGGGGCGCCGCCTGGGCGCCCCCGTCGTCGCCGTGCGACGAGCCCGCTTGTCGCCCAGTGTCGTGTACGCGACAGGAGGGTGATGTTTTCGAATTTCTTCGCGTCCGGGCGTAACCGCCCCCCGGCTTGCCTAGTTAGTCAGGGTGGCTGCGCGATCACACGATCGGCGGCCCGGGGCCGGAGTGTCACCGGCCGCCAGACAGCGCGAGGGTCCTCGACCCGCAGGCGATCCAGCCGGCGAGGTCGCGGCTGAGGGCCCGATCCGGAAGCGGCGCGACGCGCCACCGGCTCGCTGGACAACTGACGACAAGACCAATGACATGGCCCACACGGTGGGGTGGTTCGTGCTGCGCTGTATCTCCAGCCGCACTGCCACGTTGTGCGCGGCCAGGAGAAAGGCAAGCAACGCAGATGAAAATGCGCACTGTGCGTAAGGCGACACTCGTCGGAGGCATCGCCACGGGGGCTCTGCTGTTCGCGGGATCGGCCGCTCAGGCCGCCGACACCGAAGTCGAGGAGGCGGGACTCGACGCCGTTCAGTCGGCGCCGGACCTGCTCGGCGGACTGCCGGTCCCCACCGACGCCGTTCCCGGCCTGGACGCGGTGCAGAACCTGCCCGTCGTCCCGAACGCCACCGGTCAGAGCACCGGCCAGCAGGTCCAGGTCGACGACACCGCCGAGAGGAACGTCGACAAGGTCGACGCCGACGGTGCCGACACGCAGGAGCCCGCGGGCAGCCCCGTGGACGACCTGCTCGGCAACCTGGGCGGCGGCCTTCCGGTCCCGCTGCCGTTCTGATCGCCCACACACTGGCAGGAAACGCCGACCGCGGACGGCCTCGACCGTCGCGCCATCCGCGGAGGCGAACTCGATCGGCGGGCGCACCCGGCGCCAAGGGCCCGGTCCCGGGCGGCCCGCCGATCAACACAACTCTCCCCGGTTTCCAAGGCACCCCGTTTCGGTGGGCATTGCTCGCCTTCATGAACGTGCACAAGCCATTTGGAGCCGTCGGAGCTTCACGGGGGATACGTGATGGAACAACGAGAACCCTGAAAGGTGACGGTTCGTGAACAACTCATGGGCACGTAAGACTGCACAGACCGGCGTGATCGCCGCGGGCGCCGTCCTGGTGGCGGGCGCCGGCACGGCGCACGCCTACGGCCCCGACGTCGAGACGTCGGACCAGATCGGCGCGGTGACCGGCAACCAGGTGGTCGCCCCCGTCCAGGCCCCGATCAACATCTGCGGCGTCTCCGCCGCGGTCCTGGGCACTTCGAGCGCGGGCTGCGAGGGCGGCTCCGAGGCCACCTTCGGCGGCCCCGGAGGAGACCTGACCACGCAGAACAACACCGGCCTGGTCAACGGCAACCAGGCGTACGCGCCGATCCAGGTCCCCACCGAGGTCAGCGGCATCGCCGCCGCCGTCGGCGGGGCCGCCGACGGCTGGTCCACCGGCGGCTCGACCGCCACGATCCCCGAGTCGGGACGCCACGCCGAGTCCGGCGACGTCACGACTCAGCGCAACGTCGGCCTGCTCTCGGGCAACCAGCTGCTCGCGCCGATCCAGGCCCCGATCGACGCGTGCGGCAACGCCGTCGCCGTCGGCGGTGCCGCGGGCGCGGGCTGCGAGGGCGGCGCCGAGGCCGAATACGACGGCCCCGGCGGCGACCTCACCAGCGAGGACAACGTCGGCCTGGGCAACGGCAACCAGGTGTTCGCGCCGATCCAGGCGCCGATCAACGTGTGCGGCAACGCGGTCGCGATCCTCGGCTACGCCAGCGCCTCGTGCGAGGGCGGCTCCGAGGCCGAGATCGACGAGCCGGGCCACGACAGCCACAAGCACGCCGACCACGACGAGTCCGCGACCGCCGAAGCGGCCGCCGTGGACCTCGGCGAAGAGCAGCTGCCCACCGGCGGCGTTCCCGCTGTGGACGGCGTGACCGGCACCGCCACCGACCTGGCCGGCGGACTGCCGGTCGTCGGCGACGTGACGAATGGCCTCGGCAACAACGTGACTCCCGAAGACGTTGTTTCCACGGCCACCGAGACGGTCTCCGGCGTCACCGAGCTGGCCGGTTCGGGCCTGCTCTAAAGCCGCACCGGACCCACACCGAAGGCCGGTGTCGCGACGGGGAGTCGCGGCGCCGGCCGGCGGTCGTCCACGTGCCGCTGTTCAGCGGCGCGAGGCGGCGACGCGCTCGATGAGGGCCGCGTTCATGGCGGTGAAGCCCTGCTCCGTGTCGGCGAACACGCGCTTCATCAGCGGCACCAGGACGCCGGTGAAGCGCTCGCCCTGGGTGAAGCGGGTCGAGTCGTCGTCCTGGGGTTCGAGCACGAAGTAGTGCTCGCCGTCGAAGACCCCGCCGGGGCCGAGGCGACCGAGCCAGCGGAACTGCCGCGCAGGGGAGACACGCAGGACACTCGGACGGAAGCGGTTCGACCAGCCGCTGGGCATGGTGACCGCGACGTCCAGCCGCTCGCCCTCGGCCAGGACGCCCTCGATCGACGTGATGGTCGGGTTCCATTCCCCGTAGGAGGGAAAGTCCGTCAGGACCGTCCACACCTCGTGGGCGGGCGCCTCGATGCGGACGGTCTCCTCGATCCGGCGCTCGTTGCGCATGGCCCAGACGCAGTAGGCGGCGATCGCGACGACGATCAGCGCGATGATGATGAGTGCCAAGATTTCAACCTTCGTCTCGGATCAGCTGCCCAGGTTCCACAGACGCACGGTGCCGTCCGCGTAGCCGGTGACCGCGATCGTATACCCGTCGACGACCACGGAGTCCGTGTCCGTGACCAGGTTCGAATCGTCGTCCTCGTCGGCGAGGGCCGCCAGTTCGGTGCCGCTGTAGAGGTCCAGGACCGCGCCCTGCGAGTCGTCGTCGTGGGCGAGCAGCGCGGGCGCGCCGTCGACCGTCACCGCCGCGCTCGCGAAGTTGGCGTCGAGGTCGCCCTCCCACTCGGCGGACCCTGTGAAGGCGCCCGACTCGAGGTCCCAGATGAAGTACCGTCCCCGGCTGAGGACCATCGCGTGCGGTGTGCCGTCGATGGAGACGACTCCCAGCGACTCGGGGGCGTCGTCCGCGCTCCAGTCGTCGGCCTCCTCGAACTCCAGGCCGGTGTCGAGACGGACCCTGGTCTCGTAGAGCCGCAGTCCGCCTTCGGCGTCCACGGTGACCAGGCCGATGCGATCGCCGAAGACGGCGTAGTTCCTCAGGCTGGCGAGCTGGTCCCCGTCGAACTCGATGTCGCCGGTCACGGCGGTGCCGTTCTCGAGGTCCCACAGGTACGAGTGCGTCGGGTACATGACGGCGTAGGTCGCGTTCCCCTCATTGGTGCCGAGGGCGTCGCGCTCCACTTCGTCGAGGTCGGAGTAGCCCTGGCCCTCGTGGAGCGTCTCGTACTCGAAGGACTCGGGGTCCCAGGCGTAGAAGCCGAACTCGGTGTCCATCGCGACGAGCACCGAACGCCCGTCCGAGAGCGCCGTCAGGCCCAGGAACTCGGTGGAGTAGGCGAAGTCGACGCTGTCGACGGCTTCGCCGGTCTCCAGGTCCCATTTCGTGACGGTCTTGTCGGCGCCGGTGGTGAAGAGCGCCGGGCCGTCCTCAGTCGAGACGGCCGCCATGGAGGTGACCGCGCCCTCGTGGGCCTCGATGACCGGGCCGATCCGGTCGAACGTCGCCGCCTCGGCCAGGGAGTCGCTCAGAGTGGGCGCGTCGTCGGCCTCGGCGTCGGGACGGAAGACGTAGACGAGCGCCGCGATGAGCAGCACGTTCACGGCGATGACCGCCGCGATGATCCTCCTGGCGCGCCGCTGCTTCGCGGCCCGCTCCTGGGGGGACGGCGGCGGCCCGGTGAGTGACGGCGAGGTCGGCGCCGACGGCGGCGAGAGCGGCGCGTGCCGCTGGGGCGTCACCGGCGCGGCCTGCGGCATGATCTGCGGTGTGACCGGCGGCTGCGGCCGGGGCCGGGCGTGCGGTGTGACCGGCGGCGGGCTCGGCCGCGTCGGCTCGGTCCACCGCACGCTGCCCTCGGCGACGACGACTTCCGGCTGGTCGAGCACCGTCGGCGCGACGCCCAGGGCGCGGTGCAGCATCGTCGCCACCAGCGGCATGCGGCTCGCGCCGCCGACGAGGAACACGCCGGCGCTCCGGGCCGCCTCGAGTCCGGCGGCGCGCAGGACCGCCCGCGTCACGTGGATCGTCCGCTCCAGGTGCGGGGCGGCGATCTGCTCGAGTTCGGTGCGCGTCAGGTGCGCCTCGACCTCGAGCAGCGGGATCGCGAGGTCGGCCTGCTGGTGGCGTGAGAGGCGCTCCTTGGCGCCGCGGATCTCCTCCTGGAAGTCGCGGAAGGCGCGGCGCTCCTCCACGGTGCCCGGATTGGTGAGCCGCAGCCAGCCCTCGTGCTCGCCGTAGGTCTTCGCCAGGTGGTCGACGATCGCGGCGTCGATGTCGAGGCCGCCGAGGTCGCCCCGGCCGTCCAGCGCCACGGTCTCGAAGCCGTGCTCGGTGCGGCGCACGACGCTCGCGTCGAAGGTGCCCGCGCCCAGGTCGTAGACCACGAGGGAGGAGCCGGGCGCGATGCGGTGCCCCAGCGACTCGGCGAAGTACGTCGCCGCCGCGACCGGCTCGGGCACGAGCCGCACGCGGCCGAGCCCGCTGCGGGCCGCGGCGTCCTCGACGACCCGGCGCCTCGCCGGGCCCCATTCGGCGGGCACGGTGACGGTGACCTGCCGCGGCGGCCCCACCACGCGCCGGCACTCCTCGGCGACGGCGCCGAGTACGGCCGCGATCAGGTCGATGACGGGGAATTCCTGGTCGCCCAAGAGCACGGCGCCGCGGTCGATGTGCCGTTTGGGGTTGGGCTCGAAGCGCTCGGGGTGCCTGCGCCCGCTGTGGACGGCGTCGCGGCCGACCAGGAGGCCGCCGTGGGCGTCCGCGCACACCGCCGAGGGCATGAGCGGCGCGCCGTCGAACAGCAGGGGCCGCACGGTCCCGTCGGCGCGGCGGACGACGGCGATGGTGTGCGAGGTGCCGAAGTCGACGCCGAGCGACGGTGCGGCGGACGGGGGATGCATGGCGTGATGGTATCGAAGCGGCGCGAGCGCCGAATATCACCTTGAATTAGTCGGGTCATACGTCGTAATGTCGAGGGACCTGCAACCGATGATCGGAAGTCCATGTCAGTACCCGCTTACCTCGACACCTCCCGGCCGGTCGCCGAACGCGTCGAGGCCATCCTGGCCCTCATGAGCGACGAGCAGAAGCTCGCCTGCTTCGACGGCGTCCCCGAGACCGTCCTCGCCGACGGCTACACCCTTCCCGAGCACCGCAACAAGTTCGCCGAGGTCCTCCACGGCTCCGGCCACCATGCCAACGCGACCCTCTTCCCCCAGGCCATCGGGCTCGGCGCCACGTGGAACACCGAACTGCTCGAACGCGTCGGCGAGGTCGTCGCCACCGAGATGCGCGAGCGCGACCCCGAGACCCTGGCCGCCTTCGGGCCCGTCGCCGACATCCGCTCGAATCCGCTCGCCGGGCGCTACGAGGAGGGCTTCGGCGAGGACCCGCTCCACGTCGGCGCCATGGTCACCGCCTACGCGCACGGGCTGCGCGGCCGCCACCCCGAGTACGTGCGGGTGCTCCCGCAGATGAAGCACTTCCTCGGCTATGACCACGAGTGGCACCGGGGCCGCGCCTCCGCCTCCATGAGCGTGCGCGCGCTCAACGAATACCAGGCCGTCCCCTACCGCAAACCGGTCGAGGCCGGAGCCGTCCTGGGCGCCATGACCGCCTACAACCTCGTCAACGGCGTGCCCTCGGTCATCGCCCCGATCATGGAGGAGCTCCGGAGCGAATGGGCGCCGGGCGGTTTCATGTTCCTGCCCGACGGCTGGGACGCGGTCAACCTCAACACCACCAAGGGCGCGCCGTTCGACACCTGGGAGACCCCGGAGGGGCGCGACGTCTCCTACCCCAAGGCGCTCGCGGCCGAGGAGGGCCGCGAGATCGACCGCGAGGAGATCTTCGTCTACGCCTGCGGCCTCATGGTCAAGGCCGGGCAGACGCACCTGAGGGACGGCTCGGACCTGCCGTTCAACGCCGGTGCGGCCGAAGCGATCCGGCGCGGCCTGTTCGGGCTGACGATGGCCGACGCCGAGCGGGTCGTGCGCGACTGGCTGACGTTCCTGGTGAGCACCGGGCGGCTCGACGGCGACGAGTGCCCGTACAACCGGATCGAGGTCCGCGACGACGCGCACACCAAGCCCGAATCGCGCGAGCTCGCCCTCCAGGCCGCCCGCGAGCAGCTCGTCCTGCTCAAGAACGACGGCGGTCTGCTGCCGCTGCCCGAAGGGCCGCGCGTCGCCGTGGTCGGCCCGCTCGCGGATGTGAACCTGCGCGACTACTACAGTCCGCTCGTCGCCGACCGCGTCACCCCGCTCCAGGCGGTCACCGAGCGCCTCGGCGAGGCGAACGTCCTGCACCACACCGGCAACGACCTCGTCGCCTGGACCGACGACGGCAGGCACGTCACGACCGGCGAGGAAGGGCTCCTGTCCGCCACGGCCGACTCGATCGGCGCGGACGAGACCTTCGAGGTCTACGACTGGGCGCACGACCAGTACTTCTTCCGCCACGTCGGCTCCGGGAAGTTCCTCAGCGCGGACATCCTGAAGCGCGACGACGGCCCGGCGAGCTTCACCAACCAGGTCGGCGCCAGCGGCAAGGGCACCGGGCCGGTGCTCGCCGCCACCGATGACGCGATGGTCGACGCCAACGCCTGGTTCACCTTCCAGAACTTCCACTACCGCCGCGAAGACGGCCGGGCCAGGATCTTCGGCCTCAACCACGTCGAGGGCGACCTCACCGCCGCCGACGTCTTCGGCGTCACCGTCGCCGAAGACCGCACCATGCCTCTGTCCAAGGGCCACTTCGGGACGCCACTGACCGAGACAGTGGTCTCGGACGGACCCCAGGCCGCCGCGGACGTCGCCGCCGAAGCCGACTACGCGGTGGTCGTGGTCGGCAACCACCCCCTTGTCAACGCCCGCGAGTGCTTCGACCGCCCCGGGCTCGACCTGGCCGAGCGCCAGGCCGAGCTGGTGAAGCGGGTGGCCGCGGCCAAGCCGGGCCGCACGGTGGTCGTGGTCGTCTCCTCCTACCCCTTCGCGATCGGCGACATCGCCGCCGACCCGAACGTGGCCTCGATCGTCTACACCTCCCACGCCGGGCAGGCGGCCGGGACGGCGCTGGCCGAGGCGCTGTTCGGCGACTTCTCCCCGGCCGGGCGGCTCACCTCGACCTGGCTCGCGGACACCGCGTCGCTGCCGAAGCCGGGCCCGAAGACCGAGGAGTTCCGCGTCGACGAGGTCGACATGCTCGAATACGACGTGATCTCGGCGGGCCTGACCTACCGGTACTCCAAGGCCGAAGCGGTCTACGGCTTCGGCCACGGCCTGTCGTACACGAGCTTCGAGTACGGCGATCTGGAGGCGCCCGACGAAGCCGCGGCCGATGCGCCGTTCACGCTGGCGCTCAACGTGACCAACACCGGCGAGCGCGCCTCCGACGAGGTCGTGCTGGCCTTCGCGAGCGCATGCGAGTCGGCCTACGGCGACCGCGTCCCCGAGACGCAGCTCGTCGGCTTCGAGCGCGTCAAGGACATCGCGCCCGGCGAGACGCGGCGGGTGGAGATCGAGGTCGACCCGGCCGACCTGTTCGTCTGGGACGTGGTCTCGGGCCAGCGGATCGTGGAGACCGGACGGTACCTGTTCTTCGCCGGCACCGACGCCGAGGGCCCCGAGAAGGAGGTGCGCATCGAAGGCGAGACGATCGGCGAACTCGACCTCTCAGAGGCCCAGAACGTCTGGGAGAAGGCGACGATCGCCCGGGGCGTGACCTACTGGGAGGTCTCGAAGCTGAACACCGTCGCCCGCCGGGGCGGCTACCACTCGACGGGCTCGCGGCGCGCGGGCGACCACGTCGGCTTCACCAAGGCGGTGCTGGACGGCGCCACGGCGATCGAGCTGCGCACCGCCACCACGGCCGCCGACTGGGCGGACCTGTCCGACCCGGTCGTCGAGGTCCGCGCGGACGCGCCCGACGGCCCGGTCCTGGCCGAGGTGCGGGTGCCGATCACCGGCGACCTCCAGAAGTTCGAGCACGTCGAGGCCCCGCTGAACGGCGCCGAGGGCGTCCGGGACCTCTACCTCAGGTTCCGGTGCGGCGGCATCTACATCGAGTCGATCCGGCTGCGCCGCTAAGGCGGCGGCTCAACGGCCCGGCTCGCCCGCATGCGGCAGCCGGGCCGTGCTGATGACCTCGTCGAGGATCTCGCGCGAGCGCACCAGCTCCGCGATCGCGCCGTCGATCCGCTCGCGCTCGCCGATCAGCTCCTCGGCCAGCCACGGCGTCGCGGACTCGTTCGGGCCGCCGTCGCTGTCGCGCATGCACGGCAGGATGCGGCCCACGGCCTCGCTGTTCAGGCCGGCGGCGAACAGCACCTGGATGCGCACCACCCGGTCGACCGCCGCCTCGGCGTACTCCCGGTGGCCGCCGGGGGTCCGCGTCGAGGCCAGCAGGCCCTGCTGCTCGTAGTACCGCAGTGAGCGTTCGCTGACGCCCGTGCGCCGCGCGAGTTCGCCGATCCGCATGGTCTTCCTCACATCGACTTGAACCTGACACTGATGTCAGGTTCTACGGTACCGCCATGACGAACGCACACCAGGCCACGAGCCTCTTCGACCCCGCCCGCCTCGGACCGCTGGACCTGCCGAACCGGCTGGTCATGGCGCCGATGAGCCGCAACCGCGCCACGCCCGACGGCGTGCCGCGCCCGATCATGGCCGAGTACTACGCCCAGCGCGCCGCCGCCGGGCTCATCGTCGCCGAGGCGGCCACGCCCGCCCAGGTCGGCTTCACCTACCCGAACATCCCCGGCGTCTTCAACGAGGCGCAGGTGGAGGGGTGGCGGCGCGTCACCGGCGCGGTCGCCGAAGCGGGCGGCCGCATCTTCCTCCAGATCGAGCACGGCGGCCGCATCGGCCACGTCGAGACCGGCGGCCTCCACCCGATGGCGCCCTCCCCGATCGCGCTGCCCGGCGGCATCCGCACCCCGCAGGGCAAACGCGAGGCGCCCGTGCCGCGCGAGATGACCCCCGACGACCTCCGCGCCACCCGCGAGGCGTTCGTCGCCGCCGCCCGCAACGCGATCCGCGCGGGCTTCGACGGCGTCGAGGTCCACGCCGCCAACGGCTACCTGCTCAACCAGTTCCTCGCCACCAGCACCAACCGCCGCACCGACGACTACGGCGGCTCGATCGCGAACCGCATCCGCTTCGTCGTCGAGGTCGCGAGCGCCGTCGCCGAGGCGATCGGCCCCGAGCGCACCGGCCTGCGGATCTCACCCGGCAACCCCGACAACGGCATCCACATGGACGACGGCGAGGAGCTCTTCCCGGCGCTGCTCGACGCCCTCGCCCCGGTCGGGCTCGCCTACCTCCACGTGGTCTACGCCGACCCCGCCGAGCCGCTGTGGGGCGAGCTGCGGCGGCGCTGGCGGGGGACGCTGATCGCCAACCCGGTGCTCGGCCGCGGCGACACGCTGCCGGTCGACGGCGGCAGGAGCAAGGCCGATCGCCTCCTGGAGGCGGGCGCGGACCTGATCTCGCTGGGGCGGCCGTTCCTGGCGAACCCGGACCTGGTCGAGCGGCTCCGCCTCGGCGCGCCGATGAATCCGCTGCGGCCGGGCTATCTGGCCTACGGCGGCGACGAGGAGAACTACCTCGACTACCCGACGCTCGAAGCCGCGAAGATCTGAGCGGAGACCAGAACCGGGCCTCGCGGCGCCGCCGGTCCGCACCACTCGGTGCCCGGCACGGCCCGCGAGGGCCTCGGCGGCACGGCCCTCCCCCTTCCGCTCCGGCGAGAACGGCTTGACATAGCCGTGTGTCGATCGGTCATGTCAAGTGCCTGACAATCCCGTTTCCCTGCTGTCCGAAGCTCGTTCATACCTGTGAACACGGATGGAAAGTGAGACGTGATGCCAGGAACGCTCCACGAAGTCATCGTGAAGCTCGTTCAGGACCAACCGGCGATCGCAGCGGATCTGCTCCTGCTCGCCGACACCCGTCGGCGACAGGCCGGATGTGTGAGCGCCGAGACGCGCTCGTGCTCCGTAGGCTCCCCCGGGCCGGTGGAGCGCCGGGCCGACTGCGTGGTGAAGCTGTCGCTCGACGACGGTTCGGAACGCATCGTCGTGGTCGAGGTGCAGAACGAGTGGAAGAAGGAGAAGTACTACCGGCTGCCGGGGTACATGACGCGGGTGTTCGAGGACTACCGGCTGCCGGTGGAGATGCTGGTCGTCTGCGGCTCCGATGCCCTGGCGCGCCGTTTCCGAGGCGGGATCGAACTCGGGCCGGGCAACAGGATCACCGTCCGGCCGCTCGGACCCTCGGACCTGCCGACGCCCACCGAGCTGACCGATGAGGTCGAGCCGGTGGTCGTCCTGCTGGCCGCGGCGCTCGGGGCGCAGACGCCTCCCGACGACCCGGAGCTGTTCGTCTCGACTGTCGACCGCGCCCTCGGTAGAGTTGAGACGCAGCGCGCAGTCGACTACACCATGTATCTGCTCGAACTGTTCGCGAAAGAGATCGGAACCTTGCTGGAGACCCTGATGCAGACCAAGTCGCGGCCGTATCACTCGGCCTACAGTGACCGCCTCCGCGAGGAGGGTCTTGAAAGAGGCCTTGAAGAAGGCCTTGAAAAAGGGCTCGAGAAGGGCCTTGAAGAGATGCGGCACGTCCTGTTCGACCTCTTGGAGAAGAAGTCGCAGGGCGCCGACGCCGAGCAGCGCCAGGCCATCGAAGGCTGCCGCGACCTCCACCGGCTCCGGCTGTGGATCACCGAAGTCGCGATCGACGGACGCTTCGAGGCTACCGCCCAGGGTTCCGACGAGCCGAAAGGCGAATGAGCACCAGGCGCACGTCCCGTCAGTCGTGGCGCTCGGTGGCGACGAGCCGGCCGCCCGCGGTGTGGAAGACCAGGAATGAGCCCTTGTCCAGCGGCGGGCCGCTCGGCGCCGCCGCTTCCAGGCGGTGGCAGAAGTACTCGGCGAGTTCGTCGATCGTCTCGCCGTGGCCGCAGATCACGGCCGGGCGCCCTTCGGCGATGAGCCGGTCGATCCGCGCCGCCGCATGGCCGGGCTTGTCCGTGCCGGGCGTGAACTCCGGCAGGCCCGCGAGCGGGACGCCCTCGGCCGCGCAGTACGGCAGCAGCGTCTCCAGGCACCGGGCGCTGGTGGCGCTGTAGGCGTCCCCCACCGGATAGCTCGACAGCAGCACCTCCAACTGTGTCGCGCGCTCGCGCCCGCGCTGGTTGAGCGGGCGCAGCTCGTCCTGGGCGAACCAGTCCGCCTTCGACATCGCGATGGCGTGCCGCACGAACACGAACGGCACCGTCTCCCGCGCCTCGTGCCCGGCGAACTCGGCCAGCACCGGCTGGTCGCGCTCGTGCGTGAGCCGCTCGGCGGCCTCGCTCAGCGGCACCCACTCCAGGCCGTCGACCTCGCGCGGGTCCACCGCCTGGTCGACCGCGTCGGCCGCCGCAGTGGCGCACCAGTAGTCGACGCGCTTGAGCTGGCCCTCCTTGTCGTAGAACGAGGGCGCCAGGGGACGGCCGAGGACGGGCCGGACGCCGGTCTCCTCGAACACCTCCCGCTGCGCCGCCGCCAGCAGGTGCTCATGCTTTTTGAGCTTGCCCTTGGGGAAAGACCAGTCGTCGTACTTGGGGCGGTGGATGAGCGCGAGCTCGACCTCGCGCTCGCCGCGGCGCCACAGCACGGCGCCGGCGGCGAAGATCTCGGGTTGGTTCAAGTGCGCTCCTGAAAGCCGTGCTCGTGCAAAACCTGTGCTCCTGTGTACCGATGCGCGCCTCAACGGTGCTCCCGCATCAGTTCCTCCTGGACGTCGATGCCGCCCCGGCGGCGCGACCACAGCCCGAGCGGGCCGAGCCTCCACGTCCTCGTGTCCTCGTGCATGCCGCGTTCGAGCATCGAGATGAGCTGCGCCCGATGGGCGTCGCCGGTCACCTGCAACAGCACTTCGACACGGCGGTCCAGGTTGCGGTGCATCAGGTCCGCCGAACCCAACCATACTTCCGGGTCCCCGGCGTTCTCGAACACGTACACCCGTGAGTGTTCGAGGAAGCGGCCGAGGACGCTGCGGACCCGGATGTTGTCGGACAGGCCCGGCACGCCCGGCCGCAGGGCGCAGATGCCGCGGATCCACAGGTCGATCGGCACCCCTTCCCGGCTGGCCCGGTAGAGGGCGTCGATCATGTCCATGTCGGTCAGGGAGTTGCACTTGAAGCGGATGCGCGCCGGGAGGCCCGCGCGGTGGTTCTCGATCTCGCGGCCGATGCGCTCGATCAGCCCGGGCCGCAGCGAGTGCGGCGCCACCAGGAGGCGCTGGTAGTCCTCGGAGCGCGAGTAGCCGGTGAGGTGGTTGAAGACGGCGCTGACGTCCTCGCCCACCGCCCGGTCCGTCGTCAGCAGCCCGAAGTCCTCGTAGAGCCTGGCGGTCTTCGGATGGTAGTTGCCGGTGCCGATGTGGCTGTAGCGCAGGAGGCTCCCGTCGTTCTCCTGCCGGACCACGAGCGCGAGCTTGCAATGGGTCTTGAGGCCGACGATCCCGTACATGACGTGGCAGCCGGCCTGCTCGAGCTTCTGCGCCCAGTCGATGTTGGCCTGCTCGTCGAAGCGGGCCTTGATCTCGACGACGACCACGACCTGCTTGCCGGCGTCGGCGGCGCTGATGAGGGCGTCGACGATCGGGGACTTGCCGCTGGTGCGGTAGAGGGTCTGCTTGATGGCCAGCACCTGCGGGTCGGCGGCGGCCTCCTCGATGAGCCGCTCCACCGAGGCGGTGAACGAGTCGTAGGGGTGGTGGACCAGGACGTCCTGCTCGCGCATGACGGCGAACAGGTCGGCGTCGGGCGGCAGGACGGCTTCGGAGGGCCGGAACGGCGGGTACTTCAGCTCGGGGCGGCCGAGGTCGGCGATGGCGCCGAGGCCGGCCAAGTCGAGCGGGCCGGGCAGCTTGTAGACGACCTCCTCCTCGACGCCGAGCTCGGCGGTGAGGCGGTCGAGGACGACCGGGTCGATGGTGTCCTCGACCTCGAGGCGCACCACGGGGCCGAAGCGGCGGCGCAGCAGCTCGCGTTCGAGGGTCTGGAGGAGGTTCTCGGTGATGTCCTCGTCGATCTCGAGGTCCTGGTTGCGGGTGACGCGGAAGGTGTGGTGGGCGACGACGTCCATGCCGGGGAACAGCTGGTCGAGGTGGGAGGCGATGACGTCCTCGAGGGGCACGAAGCGGCCGGGGGCGACGGCCATGAAGCGCGGCAGCAGCGGCGGGACCTTGACGCGGGCGAAGCGCAGGGAGCCCTTGTGCGGGTCGCGGACCTGGACGGCGAGGTTGAGGGACTGGCCGGAGATGTACGGGAAGGGGTGCACGGGGTCGACGACCAGCGGCGTGAGCACGGGGTAGATGCGGGTGCGGAAGAGCTCGTGCATGAGTCGGCGCTCGGACTCGGCGAGGTTCTCCCAGCGCAGGATCTCGATTCCCTCCTTCGCCAGGAGCGGGGCGATCTCCTCGCGGAAGCACTCGGCGTGCTCGATGCTGAGCTGGTGGGCGAGCCCGGCGATGCGTTCGAGGACGCTCTGGGGCTGGCGGCCCGAGGAGGTGCGCACGGGCAGGCCGGCGGCGAGGCGGCGCATGAGGCCTGCGACGCGGACCATGAAGAACTCGTCGAGGTTGGTCGAGAAGATGGACAGGAAGCGGACCCGTTCGAGCAGCGGCAGCTCGGGGGACTGCGCGAGGCGCAGGACGCGGCCGTTGAAGCGCAGCCAGCTCTCCTCGCGGTCGAGGAACCGATCAGGCGGCAAATCCGCCCCGACGAGGGGAACAGGCTCGCTATTCGTCATACACCACAATATTAATGCCGAAGGTGAACTCTCGGTGAACCAGTTCTGAAATCCACTCGCGTTCACGAGATCACATGTTATGTCCACTGAGGATCTGGAAGTGCCGCCGCCTGCGGATGACCGCCGTCACCGGCGCCTCCCCGCCCGCCCCGCTCCGGCCTGAGGCCGCCTTCGCCCGCACGGGGGCGAAGGTGACGTTCAGGTGACGCGGGCTACTCCCCGGTGCTGCCGTCGATGCGCTCGCGCAGGAGGTCGGCGTGGCCGTTGTGGCGGGCGTACTCCTCGATCATGTGGAGGTAGACCCAGCGCAGGCTCATGGCGCCGTGGCGCGGATGCTCGAAGGTGTCGTCGAGGCCGTGCCGCCCGGCGGCCTCCTTCGCGTCCTTGACGGCGGTCCGGAAGCGCTCGAACGCCTCTTCCGGATCGGCCTGCGGGGCGTCGCGGAAGTCCGCGTAGGGGTCGTCGGAGGGCCCGTAGAAGGGCAGGTCCTCCTCCTGCTGCCCGTCCACCCTGTTGCAGAACCAGCCGTACTCGACGTCGCTGATATGGCGGACGAGGGCGAGGAGTGAGAGCCCGGACGGCTCGACCGAGGCGCGTTTGAGCTGCTCCTCGTCGAGTCCGGCGCACTTCATGAGGAGGGTGTCGCGGTGGTGGTCGAGGAATCCTTCGAGGAGCTCCCGCTCGGAGCCCACATTGGGAGGGCTGGCGCGGGTGATCTCAGGCGCGGTCCATGTCATGAGGTGAGGCTAGTTCGGCTCGCCCGCCCGAAGCATCCGGATTACGCGCCGCCGGCGGGGGTAACCCCACCGCCACCAGCGAAGGAGGAGCGATGTCCGATCGTGAGCCCTACTCGACCGACGACAAGGACGCGTTCGAGTGGATCGATGACATGGAGCAGAGCGAGCAGCCGGTGGAGGACGAGATCCTCGACGCCGAGGACTACAAGGCCGCCGACCGCTACGGCACGACGCCCGCGGAGGAGCGCCGCGGCGTCCCGCTGGAGGAGGAGCTCGCCGACGAGGAGCCGGACGTGCCGAGCGACTCGGTCTCAGACGAGTGGGAGGAGGGCCCCGACCCGCGGGCGGAGGCGCTCTTCGACGAGGACGAGCTGTACGCCGAGGAGGCGGAGGGCGGCGAAGACGCCGACCTGGGCGAGATCCACGTGACCGAGGACGACCGCGATCGGGCGCGCGACATGCGCGAGACCTGGGAGGCGGAGAGTCCGCCGCCCGTCTTGGAGGACGAGGACGCCTTGGACGAGGACCGCGACCAGGAACCCCGCCGAGACGACTGGCGCTGACGTCAGCGGGCCGCGGTCTCCGGGGACCTGCGGTCGACGACGGCGGCAGCGATGAGCAGGCCGCCTGGGACCAGCAACGCGATGAAGCCGCTCGGGCCGATCAACCAGATGCAGCAGGCGGGCCATGCGATCAGGACGGCCGCGTAGCCGAGCCCGACGCGCTGCCCCTGCCTGCCCAGGCGGACCATGAGCAGCCCCATCAGCGCTCCCGGGACCGCGATGCCGCCGGGCAGGGCCCAGAACAGGGACAGCGATTCGGGGTCCGCGTCGGCGGTTCGCAGCGCGCCGTCGAACCACTCGCTCCAAGGGGCCTGCGGGACGAACACCGCGATGTGGAGTGCGGCGATGGTGATGGCGGACCATCCGGCCGCGCTGCTCAGCCGGGCGGCGGCGGGCGCGGCCCGCCGAATCCCCGATGTCGACGTGGTGGTCATGGGCCGAACCTACGATCGCCGCCGACCGGAATCCTCCCACTGGAGAGTCATCCGCCTCCCCCGCGCGGGGGAGGCGGGCGGCTCGGCGCGCACTCGGCCGGCGGGGTGAGGGGTTCTTGGGAGTACCGGGGTCGGCTGCGCGCCGGCCGCCTGCCGGCCGCTCCGCGCCGCGAGACTAGGCGAAGTGGACTGGCGGAAGGTTCGGAGAACGAAAGAACCCCCTGGTCGCCCAGGGGGTTCGTACTGCGGTCCCGACGGGATTTGAACCCGCGACCTCCGCCTTGACAGGGCGGCGAGCACTCCTGACTGCTCCACGGGACCTTGAGTTCGGATCGAAATCCCTCAAGGTCGCAAGACCTCTTAATTTATACCAGGCCGATTCATGTGACTGAACTCGCGTCTGGCCGTACCCCCAACGGGATTCGAACCCGTGTTACCGCCTTGAAAGGGCGGCGTCCTAGGCCTCTAGACGATGGGGGCGCTCAACAAGCCTGACACGTGACGCATTGCGCCGCATCTCGATTTCGCTGGGCTTACCACCGCGGAACTCCGCTCGGGCTCGACAAGCATACGCGACCGCGGCAAGGCCGTCCACGGCGGGGCACCGGTGAGACAGCCGTCTCAGGCCGCGCCGAATTCACGGCCCGCAAACGTCGCCGTGGGGTTGAATTCACGGCTTGCCGAGGCCGGTCTCCGGCGTGCGGGCTCCGCCGCGGACGGCTTGCTAGCGTTGGCCCATGGAGTTCGCCTACCTGGGACCGCGCGGCACCTTCACCGAGGCCGCGCTCCGCCGCCTGCCCGCCGCCAAGGGCGCGCGGACCACCCCCATGCCCTCGATCGTCGAGGTCCTCGACGCCGTGCGGCGCGGTGAGGTCGACGCCGGCTTCGTCCCGCTCGAGAACTCCCAGGAAGGCACCGTCACCGTCACCATCGACGAGCTCGTCGGCGGCGACCCCCTCGTCATCGCCGGCGAGGCCGTCCTGCCGGTCACCTTCGTGCTCGCCACGGCCAAGCCCGTGGACGAGATCGCCACCGTCGCCTCCCACCCGCACGCCCTGGCCCAAGTGCGCGGCTACCTGCGCCGGGAGCTGCCCGAGGCGCGGGTCGTCAACGCCCTGTCCACCGCCGAGGCCGCCGAGCGCGTCCGCGCCGGCGAGGCCGACGCGTGCGTCTGCGCGCCCTTCACCGCCGAGGCCGCCGGACTCCCCGTGCAGGCCTTCGACATCGGCGACAGCACCGACGCCGAGACCCGCTTCGTCCACGTCGTGAAGCCGGGCCCACCGCCCGAGCCCAGCGGCAACGACATCACCTCCCTCGCCGTCTACATCGACCACGACCGGGTCGGCGCCCTCTTGGCCGTCCTCACCGAGTTCGCCATCCGCGGCATCAACCTGACCCGCATCGAGTCCCGCCCCACCGGCGAGGGCCTGGGGCGCTACGCCTTCTTCCTCGACTGCACCGGGCACCTCGACGACGTCCGCATGGGCGAGGCGCTCATGGGCCTGCGCCGCATCTGCGCCGACGTCCGCTACCTCGGCTCCTACCGCCGCGACCACGCCGAGGCGCCCGTGCCCCCGCCGCCGGGCCTGACGGACGGGGACTTCGCCGACGCCGCCGCGTGGCTGCGGCGCCTGCGCGAGAACGGCGACCAGGGCTGACCTGCGCGAAGTGCGCCGCCGCCCTAGGGTGGAGTCATGGTCTCTCTGGTCGACGAACTGCTTCTGCTCTCCTACGACGACACCTCCGGCCGCAACCAGGCCTCTTACCTCGAGCTCGGCTTCGGCGGCGCGATCATGCTGGAGTTGACGATGGCCGAGCGCATCGACGTCGTGGACGGCAGGGTCCGCGTCGTCGACGCCGCGCCCACCGGCGACGCGCTCCTGGACGCGGTGCTGCGCCGCATCGGCGAGGACAAGCCCCGCAAGCCCCAGGCCGTCGTCCAGCGCGCGGGCAAGGGCCTGACGCAGATCGTGCTCGACGACCTCGTCGCGCGCGGCGTGCTGCGCTTCAAGCGCGACAAGATCCTCGGCGTCTTCCCGTTCCATCGGTACCTGCCGGACGATCCGGCCGCCGAGGCCGAGGCCCGCGCCCGCCTGCGCACCGCTGTCGACGCCGGGCGAGCCCTCGACGCCCGGACCGCCGCGCTCGCCTCGCTGGTCTACGCGCTCAAGATGGAGGGGATCGTCTTCCCCGAGCGGAACCGGCGCGAGACGCGCAAGGCGCTCAAGGCCATCTCGGAGGGCTCGTGGGCCGGGGACGCGACCCGCAAGGCGGTCGAGGCGGCGCAGGCGGCGATGATGGCGGCGATCACGGCCGCGACCACGGCGGCCGCCGCCGGTGGCGCGGCGAGCAGCTGAGCCGGACCCGGTCGCGGACGGCGTTCGCCGTGGTTAGCTAGAGGCATGTTCGAAATACCCGCTTCGAATTCGGGTCCCGCCCTGCCCGGGCCGCAGGGACCGCCGAAGCCCCCCGTGCCCCCCACCCCTCCCGATCCGCCGCAGCCGCCCGGGCTCGGCCGCTTTCCGATGGACCAGGAGCAGATCACCGATCCCGAGCGGATGAAGGCGCTGGCCCATCCGGCGCGGATGGAGGTGTTCGACTACCTGGGCACCCGGCGCATCCAGGGCTTCGACGGCGCGACGGCCACCGAGATCGCCGAGGTCGCGGGCATGACCCCGAGCGCCATGAGCTACCACCTGCGGACGCTGGCCAAGGCCGGGTTCATCGAGGAGGCCCCGAGCCGGGGCGACGCGCGCGAGCGCGTGTGGCGGCTCAAGGTCCACAGCTTCTCGATCAAGGCCGAGAAGGACGCCTCCGAGAGCGACAAGGTCGTCGAGCAGGCCATGGTGCGCACCTTCACCGATCAGGAGGACCGCACCTTCCGCCGGGCCCTGGAGGTCATGCACCAGCTCGACCCCGAGATCCGGGAGCTCTCCACCACCTCGCACGGCCGGATGCGCTTGAAGCCGGAGGAGATCGAGGAGTTCAAGGACCGGCTCCTCGCGCTCATCCACGAGTACGCCGAGCGCAGCATCGCCTACGCCGAGGAGGGGGCCCCCGACGACGGCACACTGGTGATGCACTACCTCTTCCGCCTCTTCCCTCACGTCCACGACTGAAAAACTCGAAGAAATTCTGAAAAACCTCTTTCGCATCTAGATGTGAAAGTGTATTTTCGAAATATGTCTTTCACATCCTTCGCCGACGGGACCCGCTGGTCCGACATCCACGCCGCCGCGGCCTGCGCCTTCCTCGCCGGCATGGCCATGTTCACCGCGGACTTCGCGCTCGTCCTCCACCTCCAGTCCACCGGGCTCGGCGGCGCGGCCGTCGCCACCCTCATCATCTGCGCCACCCTCCCGATGGTCCTGCTTTCGCCGTTCACCGGCCGCATGGCCGACCGCTTCGACAGCCGCACCCTCATGGCCTCCAGCGGCCTGCTCCAGGCCGCCGCCATCACCGGCATGATCCTCACCGACGAGCTGCCGGCACTGCTCGGGCTCGTCGTCCTCAACGCCTGCGGCACCGCGATGCTGCAACCGACCGTCAGCGCCCTCATCCCGGCCATAGCCACCCCCGAGGACCTCCCCCGCGCCATCGCCACGGTCCAGACCGGCACCCTCATCGGCATGGCCGCCGGCCCCGGCGCGGCCGGCTTCGTCGTCGGCGCCCACGGCACCGACGGCGCGCTCATCGTCGCCGTCTGCTGCGCCCTCCTGCGCGCCGCGCTCTGCGCCGACATCCGCACCAGGCGCGGCGGCGTCCGCCGCGACCTCACCGCGCACCGCGGCGCCGAGAAGCCCGCCTGGAAGCTGCGCGGCGACCGGCTCCTGACCGTCATGGCCATCGGCTTCGGCTCGGTCATCGCGTGCCTGTGCGCGGTCAACGTCCTGGAGGTCTTCCTCGTCCGCGAGGTCTACGGCGCCTCCGAGGGCACCTACGGCCTCATCCACGCCTGCTGGACGCTGGGCATGGCGGGCGGCGCCTGGATCGCCGCCGCCGTCATCCGCCGCCTGAAGCGCGACGCCCACCTCGCCTGGATGCTCATGACCGGCCTGGCGATGACCGGCGCGGTCTGCGTCGGCCTCGGCATGCCGCTGCCGACCGTGTTCCTGCTCGTGCCGCTCATGATGTTCGGCGGCGTCCTCAACGCCTGCCAGAACTCCGCGATGCAGATCTCGGTCGCCCGCCGCGTCCCCGAGGACTTCCGGGGCCGGGCCGGAGCGAAGGTCAACGGCATCCTCAACGCCGCCACGCTCATCGGCTTCGTCCTCGGCGGGGCCCTGTCGAGCGCGCTGCCCACGCGGACCGTGTTCGTCGTCATCGGCGTCGCGACCATCGCGATCGTCGTCTGCTGCGTCCCGATGATCCGGCGCGGCACCCGCGACGAGCCCGAGGCCGCCGAGCCCGCGCCCGTGCTGGCCGCGGCGTGAGGCGGTCAGGGGCGGTCGGCGACGGCTCCGCCGCCCCAGACCCCGCGGCAGCGGATCAGCGCGACGATCATCACGACCGACAGCAGGACCGCCCCGCCGTCGGTGACGGCCGACGGCAGGGTCCCCGCCGGACCGTAGTGGTCGGCCACGACCGACCACATCTGCGTCGGGATCATGACCCATCCGAGCCCTTGGGTCACGTTCACCGCCAGCACCCACCAGTAGAGCCACCGGGGCCGGAACCACAGGGCCAGGATGCCGACGGCGTTGGCGGCGATGTAGACCGATCCGACCGCGCGGAACCCGGCGGTGAAGCCGGGCGCCTCGCCGCCGGGATCGGCGCCTCCGGCCGAGCGCATCATCTCCTCGATCACCGAGACGTCGATGATCACGAAGTTGTGCAGTGCGGTCCCGAGGGTGAACACCACGGAGCAGAGCCCCACCGTCAACTGGAGTCGGCGCACGCGCGCGGGAGTCGAAGCCATGGTCGCGGTCATGCCGCGAGCCTCCCCGAAAGGCTCACCGCGCGCATCGGCCGCGGGAGCACCGCCGGATACCACCGGCGTCGGCGATCGGCCGCGGCGATCTCCTTCCCGAGGAGGAGGACGCCGCGGCCTACGCCGGGTAGGCGCGGATCTCGGCCGCCTTCACCGCCGCCCACACGCGCATCCCCGAGACGAGTCCCAGCTGCGCGGCCGCCCCAGGCGTGACGTCGGATGCGGCCCGCAGCGGGCCGTCGAGCTGGACGCGCAGGTTGTCGCCGTGGCGGTGGACGCCCGCGACCCTCGCCTCCCAGACGTTCCTCGGACTGCCCTCGGGCCTGTCGGCGTGCAGGGCCACGGCACTGGGCGGGAACGCCGCGAAGGCCTCGCCGTCGATCGCGTCGGCCGCGGTCAGGACCGTCCCGTCGTCGAGGCGCACGCTGTGCCCTTCGGCCCGGCCCCGGTACAGGTTCAGCCCGACGAGCCGGGCGACGTAGTCGGTGCGGGGCCTGGCGGTCACCGTCTCGGCGTCGCCCTCCTGGACCACCGCGCCGTCCTCGACGACGACGAGGCGGTCGGCCAGCACGAGCGCGTCGACCGGGTCGTGCGTGACGAGCACGGCCGCGCCCTCGTGCCGCTCCAGGTGGCGGTGCAGCTCGGCCCGCGTGTCGAGCCTGGTGCGGGCGTCGAGCGCCGCGAGCGGTTCGTCGAGCAGCAGCAGCGTCGGCTCGACGGCGAGCGCCCGCGCCAGCGCCACCCGCTGCGCCTGGCCGCCGGACAGCTCCCGCGGCCTGCGGGACGCGAGCTCCGCCAGGCCGACCCGGGCCAGCCAGTCGGCGGCGAGCTGTCGGGCCCGGGCGCGGCCGAGGCCGCGCCTGCGCGGACCGAAGGCGACGTTGTCCAGGGCCGTCAGGTGGGGGAAGAGCAGGTAGTCCTGGAAGACCACGCCGATGCCGCGCCGCTCGGGGGCGACCCAGACGCGGCCGGGCCGGTCGAGATCGCGCCCCGCGAGGGTCACATGCCCCTCCGACAGGGCGTGGAGCCCGGCGAGCGAGCGCAGCGCGGTGGTCTTGCCCGCGCCGTTCGGCCCCAGCAGCGCGACGGTCTCCCCGGCGCCGACGCGCAGCGGCAGATCGAGCCCGAAGGCTCCGCGCTCGGCGACGAGCCGAGCGTCCAGGAGCCGAGTCATGGGGCGGCCGTCCAGCGGTCGCGCAGGCACGCCAGGACGGTGACCGAGACGGCGAGCAGGATGAGGCTGAGCACGATCGCCGCCTCCAGGTCGGTCTCCAGCGCGAGGTAGACGGCCAGCGGCATGGTCTGGGTGCGGCCGGGGAAGTTCCCGGCGAAGGTGATGGTGGCGCCGAACTCGCCGAGCGCCCGCGCCCAGCTCAGGACCGCCCCGGCGGCGATCCCGGGCGCCACGAGCGGCAGCGTCACGCGCGTGAACACGGTCCAGCGCCCGGCGCCGAGGGTCGCGGCGGCCTCCTCGTAGCGGGCGTCGGCGCCGCGCAGCGCCCCCTCCACGGAGACGACGAGGAACGGCATCGCCACGAACGCCATCGCCGCCACCACCCCGGCGGTGGTGAACGGCAGGCTGACGCCGAAGGCTTCGTCGAGCCATCCGCCGACCAGGCCGTTCCTGCCGAAGACCAGGAGCAGCGCCACGCCGCCGACGACGGGCGGCAGCACGAGCGGCACGGTCACCAGGGCCCGCACGAGGCCTTTCCCGCGGAAGTCGACGCGGGCGAGCAGCCAGGCCAGCGGGACGCCGAAGACCAGGCACAGCACGGTCGCGGCCGTCGCGGTGAACACCGAGAGCCGCAGCGCCTCGAGGACTTCGGGCTCGGCCAGCCGCTGCGGCATGGTGCTCCACGGCGCGCGGATCAGCAGCCCGGCCAGCGGCAGGGTCAGGAAGGCCAGGCCCAGCAGCGCGGGCACGAGCAGCGCGACGGGGACGCGCTGCCGCCTCGGGCCGCGGGAGGCGCGGCGGGCTTCGGCGGGCGCGGCCTGCGGCACGGCTTCGCTCACGGCGCCTGGAATCCGGCGGCGGTGAGCACGGCGAGCGCCTCGTCGGAGCGGACGTAGGCGGCGAAGGCCTCGGCGGCGGCCGGGTTCGGCGCCCCGCCCACGACCGCGAGCACGTAGTCGTTGACGGCCTCGGCGGATTCGGGGAACTCGACGGCCTCGACGCCGTCGGCGGCGACGTCGGTGCGGTAGACGAGCGCGGCGTCGACCTCGCCGAGGGTGAGTTTGGCGAGCGTGGCCTTGACGTCGGTCTCGTAGGTGACCGGGGTCAGCTCCACTCCGGCGGCGTCGAGCGCGGTCTGCGAGGCGGCCCCGCAGGGGACCTCCTCGGCGCACAGCGCCACCTTGAGGCCGGGGTCGGTCAGGTCGGCGAGCGCGGCGACGCCGTCGGGGTTGCCTTCGGGGACGGCGATGACGAGCTGGTTGCGCGCGAAGACCTCGGGGCCTTCGGCGTTCCCGGCCTCCACGACGGTGTCCATGTCGGCCGGTGCGGCGGAGGCGAAGACGTCGGCGGGCGCGCCCTGGTTGATCTGGGCGGCCAGCGAGGAGCTGCCCGCGAAGCTGAACTCGACCTCGACGCCGGGGTTGGCGTCCTCGAAGTCCTCGCCGATCCGCTCGAACGACTCCGTGAGCGAGGCGGCGGCGAAGACGGTCACGGTGCCGTCGACCTCGCCGTCTCCCATCGAGTCGTCGACCGAGCCGCAGGCGGCGAGGGCGAGCAGGGCGGCGGCCGCGGCGACAGGGGCGGTCTTCACGGTTCGCTCCGCTCGACGACGACGGTGGTGGACTTGACCACGGCGACGGCCACGGACCCGACCTCGAGATCGAGTTCGTCGACGGCCTCGCGGCTCATGAGCGAGACGATCCGGAACGGCCCGGCCTGGATGTCGACCTGCGCCATGACCGTGTCCTTGACGACGGCGGTCACGATGCCGCGCAGGCGGTTCCGGGCCGAGGAGTCCCCGGAGCCGGCCTCGGGGGCGGCGGCGCGGGAGCGGGCGAACGCGGCCAGGTCGGCGCCGTCGACCACTCGGTGGCCGTGCTCGTCGCGGCCGGCGGGGAGCCGCTCGCCGTCGATCCAGCGGCGGACCGTGTCGGCGCTGACGCCGAGGAGCTCGGCGGCGTCGCTGATCCGAAAATGCGTCACATGCGGCAGTCTACAACCGGCATCTGCGAGAGGGAAGCCTCGAAAAAGCCGCATCTGCGGCTCGGAGCCCCCCGGCGGGGCTCAGCCCCACCCCAGCTCGTGCAGGCGGTGCTCCTCGATGCCGAAGTGGTGGGCGATCTCGTGGACCACGGTGATCGCGACCTCCTCGACCACCTCCTCCACAGAGGAGCACATCCGCAGCGTCGGTCCTCGGTAGATCGTGATGGTGTCCGGCAGGACCCCGCCGTACTCCCAGCCCCGGTCGGTCAGCGCCGTCCCGTGGTAGAGGCCCAGCAGCTCCTTGTCGGGCCCGTCCGGCTCCTCCTCCACCAGGATCACCACGTTGTCGAGCATCGCCAGCAGCTCCTGCGGCACCTCGTCGAGCGCGTCCGACACCGCCGCCTCGAAATCCTTCGCGTTCATTTCAACCGCCACGCGCCCACCATATGGCTTTGAGCGGCCGACGCCCAGGCCGGTAACCTGGAGGGCGTGATCGATCTGCGAGCATTGCGCGAGAACCCGGACCTCTATCGCGACAGCCAGCGCAAACGCGGCGCCTCCCCCGAGGCCGTCGACGCGCTCCTGTCCGCCGACTCCGAGCACCGCAGCGCACTCCAGTCCTTCGAGACGCTCCGCGCCGAGCAGAAGAGCATCGGCAAGCAGATCGCCAAGGCCCCCGCCGAGGAGAAGCAGGCGCTCCTGGACCGCACCAAGACCCTCGCCGAAGAGGTCAAGACCGCCGAGATGCGCGTGACCGCCACCGCCGGCGAGTTCGACGCGGCCGGCAAGGCGCTGCCGAACCTCGTGGCCGAAGCGGCCCCCGCGGGCGGCGAGGACGACTACGTCGTCCTGCGCGAGGTCGGCGACAAGACCGCCCCCGAGAACGTCCGCGACCACCTCGAACTGGGCACGAGCCTCGGCCTGCTCGACACCGAGCGCGGCGCGAAGACCTCCGGGGCGCGCTTCTACTACCTGACCGGCGACGGCGCGATGCTCCAGCTGGCGATGCTGAACCTGGCCATGCAGCAGGCCGTCGAGACCGGCTTCATGCCGATGATCCCGCCGGTCCTGGTGCGCCCCGAGGCCATGGAGGGCACCGGCTTCCTCGGCGAGCACGCCGAGGAGATCTACTACCTCGAGCGCGACGACATGTACCTGGTCGGGACCTCCGAGGTGCCGCTGGCGGCCTACCACTCGGGCGAGAACCTCGGCGAGCTGACCTCGCCGCGGCGCTATGCGGCCTGGTCCTCGTGCTTCCGCCGCGAGGCCGGCTCGTACGGCAAGGACACGCGGGGGATCATCCGCGTCCACCAGTTCGACAAGGTGGAGATGTTCGCCTTCTGCCGCCCCGAGGACGCCGAGGCCGAGCACGAGCGGATGCTGGCCTGCGAGGAGCAGATGCTCCAGAAGATGGAGCTGCCCTACCGGGTCATCGACGTCGCCGCGGGGGACCTGGGGACCTCGGCGGCCCGCAAGTTCGACTGCGAGGCGTGGGTGCCCAGCCAGGGCCGCTACCGCGAGCTGACCTCGACGTCGAACTGCACGACCTTCCAGGCGCGGCGCCTGAACATCAAGTACCGCGGCGACGAGGGTCGCAACGCCGTGGCCGCGACCTTGAACGGGACGCTCGCCACGACGCGATGGCTGGTGGCGATCCTGGAGAACCACCAGCGCCCCGACGGTTCGGTGGCGGTCCCGAAGGCGCTCCAGCCGTACGTGGGCAAGGACGTCATCGAGGCGAAGTAGCCGAGCGGACGAACGGCCCCGCGAGCGCGCTCGCGGGGCCGGACGCGTCATTCGCCGAGTTCGTCCTCGCACCACGCCTTGAGCACCAAAGCGTGGTTGACCTGCGGGTCCTTCGCCGCGTACAGCAGTGTCACCGAGCCGGACCTGGCGGCTTCGACGATCTGCTCGGCGTGCTCGGGATGCGAGTCCAGTTCGGCGCGGTAGCGGCCCGCGAACTCCCCGAAGCGGTCGGCGCTGTGCCCGAACCAGATGCGCAGGTTCGGCGACGGTGCGGCGTCGGGCACCCAGGAGACGCCTTCCAGGTCATCCTTGCTGACGCCCCTGGGCCACAGCCGGTCTACCAGGAACATCGCGCCGCTCCGCGCGGGGTCGCTCCGGTAGTCGTAGACGCGCTGAATCGTGATGTCGGCCATAGAAGAACCGTAGGCCGCCTCAGGCCCTCGATGGGTAGTTTTGATCTGATCTGCGTCGACGTGAGTTCAGACGCTCGGACCCCTGTCGTTCATCTCCGCGGGGTTACGGTTGAGGTGTGTCAGATAACGCCCCGTCACTACTGAGAGAAACCCCGCCCAAACTCGTCGCCCTGGACCTCGACGGCACCGTGGTCGACTACCGCCACCACGAGCCCACCCGGCCGACCGAGGCCGTGGTCGACGCGGTCCGCGCCGTCCGCGACGCGGGCGTGCCGGTCGCCGTCGTCACCGGCCGTCCGGCGTGGGGCGCCGTGCGCACCGCCGAGGACCTCGGCCTGGACTGCGGCTTCGCCTCCGCTTCGCACGGCGCCTGCGAGTACGACCTCTCCGTGCGCGAGTTCTCCCACCGGGAGGCCGTCGACGCGCGCACCGCCGTCGAGCGCTTCGTCGCCGCCGACGAGACGGTCGAGTTCGCGATCGAATGGGACATCGAGGGCTGGTACCACACCAAGGGCTTCAAACGGGACTTCCACGCCAAATGGGCCGGCGAGGTCACCGTCGAGGACCTCACGGCCCGCCCCGCCGGGCGCCTCGTGGCCCGCGTGGCCTCCGACAGCCCCTACGGCGCCGGCCGATGCCCCCACGCCGCACGCCTGGCCGCGGGCGCGGCCCTGGAGGCGAGCGACTACCACGTCGAGGTCGGCTCCAACGGCTGGATCGACGTCGGACCGCCCGGAGTGAGCAAGGCGTCCGGACTCGCGCGCATCGCCGACTATTACGGCGTATCATCGGCCGACACCGTCGTGTTCGGAGACGCCCACAATGATCTGACCATGTTCGAGTGGGCCGGGTACGCGGTCGCGATGGGTCAGGCCGCGCCGGAGGTGCGCGCCGCGGCGGACGAAGTGGCCCCCTCCGTCTGGGACGACGGCGTTGCGCGAGTATTGCGGCGGTGGTTCTGAACCCCGGCCGCGACAAGCGAACGACAGTGGTGGCGGATCGAAGCTCGACAACCAAAGGAGGACGCATGATCAACCTGTCGAAGGCTCCCCGGCTCGTCGCCACGGATCTCGACGGCACCCTCGTCCGCTCGGACGAAACCGTCTCCCCCAGAAGCATGGCCGCGCTCAAGCGCCTGGCCGCCTCGGGCGTCATCGTCGTCGGCGCCACCGGCCGCGGCCCGCGGCTGCTCGACTTGTGCCGCAACGACATCCCCTCTGCCGACTTCCTCGTGCTCGGCCAGGGCGCCTTCGTCTACGAATGCCGCTACGACGACTCGATCGTCGAGCTCGCGAACCGCTCGGTCGAAGGCGAGCTCATCCACGAGGCCTTGCGGCTCATCGAGAACGAGGCCGGGCCGCTGCGCGCCATCGCCGAGCCGGCCGACCCCGACCGCCCCCTCTCCGGCGACGCGATGCCGAACTGGCCCTGGCCCGCCGTCACGCTCAAGGTCACCCCGCGCGAGGAGGCCTTCACCGGCCCGATGGTCAAGGGCTACTTCGTCTCCGACTCGATGGACGGCCCCGAGCTGCTCCTCGCCGCCCAGGAGGTCGTCGACACCGACAAGGTCACCGTGACCGAGTCCGGGGTCGGCATCCTCGAGGTGTGCCCGGTCGGCGTCAACAAGGCCGCCGGGATCCAGGTCGTGCTCGACAAGTTCCGCATCGGCTGGGACGACGTGCTCGTCTTCGGCGACGCCACCAACGACCTGCCCATGCTGCGCAGCGCGGGCCACGCCGTGGCGATGCCGAACGCCCACCCGTGGGTCAAGGACGTCGCCGACGAGCTCGCCCCCGCGGGCAACGACGACGACGGCGTCGCCCAGTACATCGAAGCCCTCCTCGAACTCGTCTGACCCTCTCCCGAGCCGCTTCACCGAGGCACCTCGGGCACTGCCGTGCACCGAGGAGCCGGGGCGGCCTTGCGCGTCTACGTATATACGTATACTCTACTTATACGTAGACGAGTGCACCGGCACTCGCCGAGCCGACCATCCAGGAGACCAGCATGGCCGCACCCGAGACCGTCCCCTACGGCATCCCGCTCGACCGCGAGACCGTCTTCGACCCGCCCCAGGCGCTCATGGCCCTCCACCGCGAGGCCCCGCTGCGGCGCATGCGGTACTACCCCGACGGCGCCGAAGGCTGGCTCGTCACCAGCCACCGCCTCGCCCGCAAGGCCCTGGCCGACCCCCGCTTCAAGTCCCGGCTGACCGCCCCGGTCAAGGTGCCCGTGCCCGTGTCGGGCATCGAGGACTACGCCGGCCTGGAAGGCGAGCTGCCCGTCACGCCGGGCGCGTTCATCGAGATGGACCCGCCGGACCACACCCGCCTGCGCCGCAAGCTCACCGGCGTCTTCACCGTCCGCCGCATGAGGCAGCTCGAACCGCGCATCGCCGAGATCGTCGACTCGCGCCTCGACGCCCTCGAAGCCGCCGGACGCCCCGCCGACCTCGTCGCGGAGTTCGCCCTCCCGGTCCCCGCGCTGGTGATCTGCGAGCTCCTCGGCGTTCCCTACGCCGACCGCGACCGCTTCGAGGCCGACGCCGCCGTGGTCTTCACCATGGACGCCGGCGCCGAGGAGAAGGGCCGGGCCTGGGAGTCCATCGGCGGCTTCCTCGCCGAACTCGCCGCCGCGAAGCGCGCCGAGCCCGCCGACGACCTCCTCTCCGACCTCGCCGCCGACGCCGAGCTCTCCGAGGCCGAGGTCGCCGGCATGGCCGTGCTCCTGCTCATCGCCGGGCACGAGACCACCGCGAAGATGCTCGCGCTGGGCACCATGGCGCTCTTGGAGAACCGCGACCAGTGGGAGCTGCTGCGCGAGCGCCCCGAGCTCATGGCCGGGGGCGTCGAGGAGCTGCTGCGCTACCTCACGATCATCCACACCGGCCTCATCCGCCAGGCCGGAGAGGACTTCGAGTTCGAAGGGGCGCGGATCAAGGCCGGCGAGTACGTGACCGTCTCGGTCCAGACCGCCAACCGCGACGAGGAGCACTTCATCGACCCCGACACGCTCGACGTCACCAAGGACGCCAAGGGCCACTTGACCTTCGGCCACGGCGTCCACCAGTGCCTCGGGCAGCAGCTCGCCCGCGTCGAGATGCGCACCGCCTTCGCGAAGCTCATCGAGCGCTTCCCCGGACTGCGCCTGGCGGTCCCGGCCCGCGAGGTGCCGATGGTCACCGACCAGAACTTCTACGGCGTCGCCGAACTCCCCGTCACCTGGTAGGCCGCCGTGAAGATCATCGCCGACAGGGGACTGTGCGCCAGTGCCGGAATGTGCGCGCTGACCGATCCGGAGCACTTCGACCAGGACGAGGAGGACGGCCGGGTCGTCCTGCTCGCCGACGAGGCCGAGGACTGCGACACCGACGTCGAGGACGCCGTCCGGCTCTGCCCGTCCGGCGCGCTCAGGCTCGACCGGTAGCGACGGCTCCGGCGCCCGTGGACGAACACGCATGCACTGTGGCGTCTCGGCCATGGGCACCGGAGCTCCCGCGAGTTTGACTGGGAGCCATGAAAGCGAACAGTGAAACCGCCGTCCTCGTCACCGGCGCCACCGGCAAGGTCGGACGCCGCCTCACCGAACGGCTGCGCTCGGCCGGGCACGACGTCCGCCCGGCCTCCCGCAAGGCCGCGGTCCCCTTCGACTGGTTCGACCGGTCCACGTGGGCGCCGGCGCTCGAAGGCGTCGAAGCCGTCTACATCGTCCCCCCGGACGAGCCGTTCCCGGTGGACGAGTTCGTCGCCCAGGCCGTCGAGTCCGGGGTGCGCCGCCTGGTCAGCCAGTCCGGGCGGGGCCTGCGAGCGCTGGTCGAGGCCGTGGACGCGCCCCCCGAGACGGTCGGCGTGTACGCCGCCCAGCACGCCGTGCAGCATTCGGGTGTGGAGTGGACGGTCTTGCAGCCCAACAACTTCAACCAGAACTTCAGCGAGGGCGACTACCGCGACGCGGTGCTCGCCGGGGAGCTCGTGCTGCCGCTGGAGGGCGTCGCCGAACCGTTCATCGACGTCGATGACATCGCCGCCGTCGCCGCGGCCGTCCTGACCGAGGACGGCCACCACGGCCGGATCTACGAGCTGTCCGGCCCGGAGGCGATCACCTTCGCCGAGGCCATGCGCGTCATCTCGGACGTCTCGGAGCTTGACGTGGCCTTCCGGTCCGAGAGTCACGAAGCGCACCTCGCGGCGCTGAGCTCGGCGGGCGTGCCCGAGCTTTTCGTGCGGTTCCTGGACGCGATGTACCAGATCATGAGGGAAGGCGCGCTCGCCGAAGTGGCCGACGGCGTGCGGGCCGTGCTGGGACGCGAGCCGGTCGCCTTCGCCGACTGGGCGGCCGGTGCCGCGGAGGCGTGGTCGTCCGGCCGACAATAGCGCCGGTTCCGCGTCGGGGGCGTGCGCTTCCCGCCGTCAGCGCACGTCCCAGACCGGCTCGTCCGACTCGACGACCTCGCCGTCGTTCTGGAAGACCAGGTAGCGGTCGAAGCCGCGCGCGAACCACCGGTCGTGCGTCACCGCGATCACCGTGCCCTCGAACGAGGCCAGGCCCTGCTCCAGGGCCTCGGCGCTGGCCAGGTCGAGGTTGTCGGTCGGCTCGTCGAGCAGCAGGCACGTCGCGCCCGACAGCTCCAGCAGCAGCACCATGAACCGCGCCTGCTGCCCGCCCGAGAGCGTCTTGAAGTCCTGCTCGGACTGCCCGGCGAGCTCGTAGCGGTTCAGCGCGCTCATCGCCCGCTGCCGGTCGAGCGAGGGCCGGTCCTCGTCGCCCTCCCAGAGGATCTCGCGGAGCGTGCGGGAGTCGAACTCGGGATGCTCGTGCGTCTGCGAGAAGTGCCCCGGGTAGACGCGGGCGCCGAGCCGCGCGGTGCCGCCGTGCGCCACCGGGTCGAGCGAGCGCTTCGCCGCCAGGCCCGCCTCGGGCTCCGAGCCGCCCTGCGCGAGCAGCCGCAGGAAGTGGCTCTTCCCGGTGCCGTTGGCGCCCAGGACGGCGACGCGGTCGCCGTACCAGACCTCCAGGTCGAACGGGAAGGTCAGGTCCTCCAGCTCCAACTGCTCGCACACGACCGCCCGCTTGCCGGTGCGCCCGCCTTCGAGCTTCACCCGGATGTTCTGCTCGCGCGGCGGCAGGGGCGGCGGCCCGGCCTCCTCGAACTTCCGCAGCCGCGTCTGCGCGGCCCGGTACCGGGAGGCCATGTCCGAGTTGAACGCGGCCTTGTTCTTGTACATGAGCATGAGCTCGCGGAGCTTGTGGTGCTCCTCGTCCCAGCGCCGCCGCAGCTCCTCGAACCGCTCGTGGCGCGCGGCGCGGGCCCCGTGCCAGCTCGCGAAGCCGCCGCCGTGCGTCCAGGTCGTCCCGGCCTCGAGCGTCACGATCGACTCGGCCGCGTTCGCGAGCACTTCGCGGTCGTGCGAGACGAACAGGATCGACTTGTCCGAGTCGCGGATCATGCGCTCCAGCTCGCGCTTGGCGGGCACGTCGAGGAAGTTGTCCGGCTCGTCGAGCACCAGGACCTCGTCGCGGCCCTTGAGCAGGATCTCGAGCGCGAAGCGCTTCTGCTCGCCGCCCGAGAGCGTGCGCAGCGGCCGGTCCTTGGTCTGCTCCCAGGGCAGTCCGAGGATGGAGACGGAGACGGTGTCGCACAGGACGTCGAACTCGTAGCCGCCGGACTCGCCCCAGTCGGCCAGCGCCTGGGCGTAGTCGAGCTGGGTCCGCTCGGAGGGGGCGTCGGCGGCCATGCGCCGCTCGGCCCCGGCCAGGCGCTCGGCGACGGCCCGCAGCTGCGGCGGCGCGAGCGCGACCGCGAGGCTCCGCAGCGGCTGGACGCCTTCGCGCATGCCGACGAGCTGGCGCATGACGCCGAGCCCGCCGCCGTGGGTGACGGTGCCGGAGTCGGGGCTCAGGGCGCCGGTGACGATGTTGAGCAGCGTGGTCTTGCCGGTGCCGTTGGCGCCGATCAGGGCGACCTTGGCGCCTTCGCCGACCCGGAACGACACGTCCGAGAACAGCGTCCTCCCGTCCGAGAGGCGGTAGCCGACGCCTGACAGATCCACGAAACCCATGCGGCGATTGTGGCGGCGCCCGGCGCGGGCGTCAAAGCCATTTGGGGAACCGCCGGGCCGTGCGCGCGGCCGTTCGCGCGGACTGTGCGCTTGATCTCGCTCCGAACGTCATGCCGAGCGCTCGCGGAGACCCGCGAGCGGCGGACCGGATCGAGTCGGGCCCGGGGCGATGAATTCCGGAGCCGAACGTCGTCGTAACCGTCACAGGCACCGAACTGCGAGGAGACTGAGTCCATGGCTGAGATCGTGCTCGACTTCAAGCCCGTGACCGAGCGGATGGCGGCGCTGCTCGACGGCGTCGACGACGGCATGCTGTCGAAGCCGACGCCGTGCGAGGAGTACACGGTCGGGGCGCTGCTCAATCACGCGCTCGGCCTGTCCTGGGCCTTCACCAGCGCGGCGCGGAAGGAACGCGGCGCGCACACCGACAATCCGCCCGCCGCGCCGTCCCCCGAGGTGGACCCCGAGTGGCGCACGCTGCTGCCGCGGCGGCTCGACGCCCTGGCCGAGGCGTGGTCCCGGCCGGGCGCCTGGGAGGGCGAGACCACCGTGGGCGGGGTGACCATGCCCGGCGATGTCACGGGGCTGGTGGGGCTCAACGAGGTCGCCGTCCACGGCTGGGACCTCGCTCGGGCCACCGGCCAGGAGTACGAGCTCGATCCCGAGATCATCGGCGCGCTGACCGCCCTGCACGGGCAGGGCGCCGACGACCAGGCGGCCCGGGACGGCATCTACGGGCCCGCCGTGGAGGTCGCGCACGACGCCTCGCCGCTCGACCGGCTCATCGCGGTCACCGGCCGCGACCCGCAGTGGCGCCCGTAGCGTCTCGGCGCCTCTGAAGGCCCGGCGGATCGGCCCGTCCGCGCTTCGGCGCGCGGGCTCACCGCCGCCGCGCTAGCGGAAGGCGCCGACGCTGTCGTCGCAGATCAGCCATATGTCGTCCTCGCGGACCAGGTCGAGGCTCAGGGACGAGTCGTCCGTCGTCGAGTCCTCCCCGCCCATGGTCGTCTCGGTGGTGACATCGAGGTCGACCACGGCCGTGTCGCCGTCTATGGCGGAGTCGGTGATCTCGTACTCGATGGACACCTCCATCTCCTCCAGGGAGGCCAGCTCCTCTTCGGAGTACCGCTCGTCGAGGCCCTCGTCGCCCATCTCCTCGACCGCGTCGCTCATCTCGTCTCGGATCTCGGAGCACACGTACGGGGCGAGCTGGTCGGCGGTCGCCTCCACGTCGGCGAAGTCCTTGCTCTCCCAGAGCGAGGTCAAGTCGTCCATGTACTGCGCGACCACTTCTTCGGGCGTGTCCGAGGCCGACGGCCCGCCGCCCCCGGCCATCTGCCCGATGACCAGCCCGACGACGATGATGAACGCCATCGATCCGATCAGGATGCCGAGGACCATGCCCGGCCTGGGTTTTCGCGGCAGCGGCATCGGCGGTATGCCGCCGTAGGCGGGCTGCTGACCGTACACGGGCTGCGCGGGCCCGTATCCGGGCTGCGGCGGGATAGCGGCGCCGGTCTGGTCCGGCGGTCCTTGCGGAGGCTGCTGATTCGGATCGAAACCGGGCTGCTGCGGGGGGTGGGCCATATCGCTTCCTCACACGTCATAGGAGGGCATGAGTTCAGGGTAGCAACGGCGAACACCCCTGGGAGTCCGGCGACGAGGCCGTCCACTGTGCGTCTCGACCGCGAGAGCACTGCGCCCCCAAGGAGAGCCGACCGCTGTGGTGCCGTCCCGGCCGCGCCGCTCGATCGCGGTCAGCCGTCCGCCGCCGGAGAGGAGGAGGACGGCGGCAGCGGGGATTCGACCCGCACATGGTCGCCTTGGACGAGCGCCTGCTTCAGCCGCCGGTGCGAGGTGAACGAGTCCAGGTCGGTGAAGACCGGCTCGGAGTGCTCGCCGGGCGACCACACGAGCTTCAGTCCGCGCGTCCGCCGGTCGATCGGGCTCCCGCCCGGCGCCCAGAGCCGCACGGACTTCACGGTGACCTCCTCGCCGGTCGCCGTGTTGACCACGACGCCGTGCTCGTACACCTCCAGCAAATCCACATCAGACGATCGAGGCTTCTCGCGGTCGCCGGTCACCGCGCGGCCGATGAAGAACCCGGCCGCCGCCAGCAGGACCGCGGCCGAGATCCAGCCCGGCCCGCCGTCCCCGGTCAGCTTGGAGAAGTCCGAGACGATGCCGACCCCGGCCAGCGCCAGCACCAACGGCGCGAGCGATGGCGGGCGGCGCTTGGAGTACACGTCCTGGAGCTCCCCGAGCGCGGGGTCGGCGGGCGGCGCGTCGTCCTCCTCGTCGGGGAAGAACGGGACCGTCGGCAGCCGCGTCGCGTCGATGCCGGACGCCTCTTCGAAGTCGAGCCACAGTTCCAGGAGGGCGTCGTCGCCGCGCAGCACGGCCTGCTTCCGGACGGCCTTGATGATCGCGGCGCACAGCGGCACCAGCAGCGGGTGGTCTATGCGGTCCGTGTAGTCCGTGCGCGGAGCCGCGGGCGCGCCCTCCGCATCGGCGTCACGGTCGACGAGAACAGGCGCGTCGACACCGGGCCGGGCGTCCGGATCGGCGACGGCGAGCCATTCGCGGGCGGCCGTGACGAGGTCGATCGGATCGGTGCCGTCCACGAGCGGCCACGTCTCCGAGTCGCTTTCGAGCAGCAGCGCCGACAGGTGCTCGCCTGCCTGCGGGGTGGAGGGGTAGAGGATCGCGGCGGCCTCGGCCACGCCGTCGCGGACGGCGCCCGCGAGCTTGCGGCGCAGGCGAAGCGGACGCTGGACGGGCGGCGCGGGCTCGCGCGGTTCGGCGGCGCTTCGCCGCACCCATGCGGTGATCGGGTCGGGGTCGGATTCCATGAGGGCACCTCCGGCGGGACGATGCCTCGAAGTCTATGGGTGCGGCGACGGGGGGCGCGGACCTGTGGAGACCGGCTGCGCGGCGGTCCGGAGGCCCGCGCCGGCATGCTCGCGACTTCCACCGGAGGGGCCGCCGCGCGGCGGCGGACCGATGGCGGCCCGGACCGACCGTCCGCTAATCGGTGAGGGCGTCCACGGCCGCGTCCGCCCGCGCGAAGAGCTCCCGGTAGTGGCGGTCGCGGTCGGCGCCCTCGAGCTTCTGCGCCTCGCTGTCGTACAGCGCCAGCGTGCGGACATCGGGCACGCCGCAGTACTCGGAGATCCCCCGGCGCAGCGTGCCGTCGAGCAGGGCGCCTATGAGGTCCGCGTTCGGGTCGTCCTCGGGCAGGCCGGCCAGGCCGATCCACAGCATCCGCTTGCTCTTCATGGGGGACGCGCTGCGCCCGTACGCGAGGCCGTAGTTCCACACCCGGTCGATCCAGCCCTTCAGCAACGCGGGCAGGCCGAACCACCAGATCGGGAACACCGGCACGATGAGGTCGGCCGCGTGCACGCGGGCGATGTGGCGGTGGACCTCCTCGCTGTAGACCTTGTCCCGGTTCCCGTAGTCCGGCTCGTCGGCCGCGCTGTTGCGAGGGTCGAAGCCCTCGGCCTGCAGATCGAGCAGGTCCACGCCGTACCCGGCCGCCTCCAGCCGCTTCGCGGCGCGTTCGGCGACGGCGGCGGTGAGGGCGTCGGAGCGGTGGTGGGACACCACGATCAGGGCGGTCGGTTCGTTGTTCGCGTTCTGCTCTCGGTTCATACGACCAGTACAGCGCCGATCAACTGGACGGGCCATGGTCGAGAACCGGAAGTTCCTTTGCGAGCGTCTACGCTTGCGGGCATGGACCCGTTCAGTGACATGCTCGGCGGCATCCGCGCCGAGCGGGCGGCGGTCAACCGGGCCGCGCTGGAGCCCTCCTGGAAGATCCGCTTCGGCGACGGCGCGCCCCTGACCATGCTCACCATGGTGAGCGGCCGGGGCCGCCTCGTGCTGCACGACGGCACCGAGCACAAGGTCGCCTCGGGGGCCACCGCGATCGTCCGCGGCCCCGAGCCGTTCCATCTCGCCGACGTCGACGCCGAGATCGGCGGCATCGGCCGCACCTACCTGATCTCCTGTTTCGACCGCGAGGCGGGGTGCGAGCCGGAGCGGGACGCGAACGGCTCCACCACGCTGGTCATCGGTGCCTACCGGGACCTGCGCCCCCGGCACGAGCGGCTGCTGCGCGCGCTCCCGCCCGTGATCGTGCTGGAGGAGGAGGTCGACGACGTGCTCTGGCTCCGGGCCTTGGACGACGCTCTCTCCCGCCGGTCCCGGTCCGGCGGCCGCGCCCTGGTCGACCGGGTCTTCGACTGGGGTCTCATCTGCACCTTGAGCTGCTGGTTCGATCGGCAGGGCACTACCGCTCCGAAGTGGTACCTCGGTGCGCTCGACCCGGTCGCAGGGCCCGCCCTGGAGGCGATCCACCGGCGCCCGCGCGAGCGGTGGAGCGTGAGCGGTCTGGCCGCCGCGGCGGGCGTGTCGCGGGCCCACCTCGCCAAGCGCTTCTCCGAGGTAATGGGCCAGCCGCCCCTGGCCTACCTCACCGAGTGGCGGATGTGCCTCGCCGAGGACCTGCTCGCCGATCCCGACCTTCCGATCGCCGCGGTCGCGAGAGAGGTCGGATACGCCGACCCGTTCGCCTTCAGCACCGCGTTCAAGCGCCTGCACGGCATGAGCCCCAGGGACTTCCGCGCTCGCCGGCGGGCCGCGGCCACCGGCGGTGGAGCGTCCGCCCAGGGCTTATCCGGGGTACGAGCGGGCGACGGCCGCGATGCCGGGCCGCCGCGCGGTTCCCGGGTCAGGCCCCGGGCGCGAAGACGGCGCCGATCGTCGCCGCGTAGGAGGCGAGCCCGGTCCCCGCCGCGTCGATCGTCATCGCGATCTCGGCGATCGCCTCGATCGTCGTCATCGTGCCCTCGGGCAGCTCCAGCTCGAACAGGAGCCGGGCGTCGCCGCCGAGTGACACCTCGGCGCCGCGGCCGATCGGCTCCGGCGGAGGCGGGACCGCGACCTCGATCAGATGCGCGCCCGCCGCGAAGCGGTACTCGTTCACGCCCCAGATCGCCGGGACCGCCGAATCGCCGACGGTGACCCGCGGCGGATCGACCCAGGGCCGCACCTGCGGGCGGCGCGACTCGCCGAGCAGGTCGAGACCGCGCATCGCACGGGCCTTGTCCTTGCCCGACGCCGACCAGATCTCCTTCTGCGCGGCGCGGTGCTCGCTCCAGATCCGGCGCTGCCCCTCGGCGAGGTCCCGCGCGTCCTCGCCGAGCTGCTCTCCGAGCGTTTCGAACGGCTTCGGCCCGCGAGGCCCCCGGCGCTCGCCGCGCGCCCGGTCGGCCAGCTCCGAGACCGAGACCCCGAACTCGACGTCCTCCTCGCTCGGACGCTGCACGTAGGCGAGGTCGAGCCGGAGCACCGCCGTGCCCGGCTCGGAGCCGGGCCGCCGCGAATCGCCCGGATCGACCGCGCGCCAAGGCCCGCTCGCCTCGGACTCGCCGCTCCTGGGGTCGATCTCGAACTGGCCGTGGAAGCCCGAGGTGCGCCGACCGGTCGTCCGATGGTCGAGCCAGCGCGGAACGGTGGAGGACACCTCGACCCGGCCCGCCGACGGCACCTCCACGTGCGCGTACGCTCCCGAAGCGCCGCACTGGACCTGGACGAGCCTGAGGCCGGACTCGACCTCGATCACGCCCGTCCCGAAGCCCGTCGCGGCGGGCCTGCCGTCGATGAGGACGAGAGGCGTGTACGGCCTCGGGCGGTCCTGCGGCCCGGTCACCGCGCCGGACGCGGCGCTCCTGTAAGCGGATCGCACCGCGATCAGGCCGCGACCGGGACCGGGATTCCGGCCCCGCTCGCGCACGTCGAAACCGCCGACCGGGTGCGCGGCGAGCCAGTACTCCCGCTCCCCGGTCGGCACGTGTCGAAGTCGCCTGATCAGACCGGGCACCTCAGGCGCCCACCTGGTCGGCGAGCCCTGCGACCGTGTTGATGCCCACCTTGTAGTCCTTCAGGAAGTCCAGCACCGGTCTGATCTTGGTGAGCACCTCGTTGATGGTCTCGATGGCCTTGGCGGCCTTGGTGAAGATCTCGCCGGCCTGCTTGATCCGCGAGACCGCCCTCATCACCAGCGACGCCACCTTGTAGATCGCGTCGGCGATCGCGGTGGCGATGGTGGCGCCGAACGTCGCCACCGCGGCGGCCACCTGCGGCAGCAGCCGCGTCAGGGCCCACGAGACACCCTTGGCGATCAGGTCGACGATGTCCTGGCGCAGGGCCTTGGCGAGTTCGGCCATGCAGCTGAGGATGCCTTCGAGGCCGACGGCCATGAAGCCCATGCCGCGGATGGCCTCGCTCGCCTCCGCGACCCGCATGCGGGCGGCCTCGCCGTCCGTGCCGACCCACTCGCTCAGGTTCTCGTCGCCGACGGCCTTCACGTAGTCGGCCACCTGCGGCGCCCCGCCGGACACCGCGTTCCACATCGATGCCGAGGTCTTCATGCGGGACTCGTTGCCCGACACGATGCCGACGAGGTCCTCGAGCGGCTGGAAGACCTGGATCAGGAAGTCGATGAGGCTGCCGGCCAGCCACTGCACGGGGTCGAACTTCGGGTCGGTGATGCCCTCGACCATGCTCCAGAAGTTCTCGGCCATGCCCTGGATGCCGGAGATGTCGCCGGCGAGGCCGGTGATCAGGTTCGAGTACCCGTCCCAGTCGGTGAGGCTCTCGATCTTGCCGACGTTGGCGACGGTGTTCTGCACGGCGACCGCCGGGGCGGCCACGCTGCCGAAGGTGTTCAGGCCGGAATTGCCCGCGGTCGTGGCGGACGGCGAGCCCTGGCCCGTGATGGCCTTCCACGCGTCCGCGCCGCTGGGCACCCAGGCGCTGCCCTCGTTCGCGGTGGGCGCCTGCGTGGGGGCGCCGTTCTGCCAGTTCGGCTCTTCGATTCCGTCGGACATCAGGAGCCTCCCTTGCCGATCTCCTGGCCGATCTTCTCCAGTTCGCGGGCGATCGCCTCGTCGTTCCCCTCGTGCTCGGCGGCGCAGTCCTCGAGTCGGCCCGCCAGGCTGGACACGGCGTCGCGGGCGTCGCCGATGGAGGAGTGGAAGATCTGGGCCACCCCGAAGTAGACGGGGGCCATGACGATTCCGGCCACACCCCAGGTCCACCAGTCGGGGTCGGCCTCTTTGGCATAAGTGGCCAGGGCCTCGACCTGGCCTTCGGCTTCTTGGAGACCGGATGCGGCCTGTTTGAGCTTCTCCGCGTCGACGTTGATCCACGACATCGGCACCACCTTGATCGTGAGGGCGTGAGAGCAGCGGGCACTGCTCGAATTGGAGTGTAGGAGCCGGTCACCACCCTGTGGGGAGGGTGAGCACGGGGCGGTGCCCGCGGGAGCCCGGTCGGGTGCCGGGCGCGGATCAGGCCGTGCGGGTGAGCTTGAGGGAGACGTACTCCTTGAAGCCGGCCTTGCGGGCGAACTTGACCGGCCGCCGCTCGTATTCGGTGAAGCCGAGCTTGGCGTAGAGGCCGAGCGCCGGTGCGTTGTCGTCCTTGATCTCGCGGAGGATGAACTCGTCGTAGCCGGGCAGGGCGATGAGGTGGCGCATCAGCGCGGTCGCCACGCCTCGGCCCTGGTGGGCGGGGGCGGTGGTGACGAAGCCGATCTCGGCCAGGCCCTCGCGGGCCTCGTCGGGGGCGCCGAGGAACTGGCTCCGCACCACCAGGTGGCTGATGGTGCCGTGGACCGCGCCGAGATGGCGGCGGAATTCGGAGGCGCGCGGCGCGAAGCACTCCTCGTCCCCGGTGGTGAGGGAGGCGACGGCGGCGGGCTCGCCGTCGACGAGGGCGGCGTAGAAGCGTTCCGGGATGACCATGTGCTCGAACGCGTCCGCGAGCTTCTCGGGGTCGGAGGAGAAGTACTCGAAGTCCTCGGCGAAGCCCCTGACGAGCACCTCGGTGATCCCGCGCCGGTGGGCCTCGCCCAGCCGGTCGCCGCGTTCGATCTCGATCATGTGCTGCTTCCTTCTGTGAGTATTCGCAGGACGACGTCCGCGTCGGGGACGGCCAGATCGGCGCGGAGCGCGATCCGCATCGTCGTCAGGCCGCCGAGAGTGGCGAAGTAGCAGGCCGTGAGCTGGGCCGGGGAGCCGTCGCCGAACTCGCCGGCCGCCTGACCGCGCCGGACGAGGTCCTCGAAGGCGCTCCACATCGAGCGGTGGGCCTCGCGGAGCCGGTCGAGCGTGCCTGGCGGCGTGTCGGTGGTGAAGCCGTGGTTGAGGACGACGACGAACTCGGCGGCGCCGTCGTCGGTCGTGAGGTCGTCCAGGAAACGGGTGGTGAAGCCGCGGACCAGCTCGGTGGGGCTCCCCGCTCCGGCGAGGTTCTCCGCGAGCGCGACGAGGCCGGTGGCGCCCTGGTCGAGCAGTTCGGCGTGCAGTTCTTCCTTGGAGGCGTAGTGCCGGTAGACCGAGCCGATGCTCATGCCGGCCTCCAGCGCGATGTCCCGGATGGTCGAGGCGGCGAAGCCGCGCCGGGCGAACACGCGGACCGCCGCGGTCAGGACGGCGTCGCGGGTCGCCGCGCGCATCGCCGCGTTCTGCTCGGCCGTGCGGGCCATGTCCCTCGAACCCCTCCCAAAAAATGAAATGAACTTATGTTCAGTGTATCAAGTGTTCGGCCGGGACGACCCGAGCTCGGATCTGAAGTACGGTGATCGAGGTGACCGGTTCGGTCGCGGGCGTGCCGCGGTCTCGGTCACCGCCTGGAACAGTCCGGTTCTGACGCTCGGAGACCCCATGCAGCCCTTAGCACCCCACGATCCGATGCGGATCGGCCCGTACCGAACCGTCGCCGAACTGGGCCGCGGCGCGATGGGCCGCGTCCTGCTCGCCTACGGGCCGGACGACCGCTGGGTCGCCGTCAAACTCGTCCGCGACTGGCTGGTCGAGGACCGGGAGTTCCGGGCGCGGTTCCGCCGCGAGGTCGCGGCCTCCCGGCGGGTGAGCGGGAGCAGCACGGCGGCGGTCGTCGACGCCGGACCCGACGACGCCGTCCCCTGGCTGGCCTCGGAGTTCCTGCCCGGCCCGACGCTTCAGGAAGCGGTCGACGCCGCCGGGGCGCTTCCCGAGCAGGCGGTGCTGCGGCTCGCGGCCGGGCTCGCGTCCGCGCTGGTCTCCATCCATGAGGCGGGGGTGATCCACCGCGACCTCAAACCCGGCAACGTGATCCTCACCCGCGAGGGCCCTCGCGTCATCGACTTCGGCATCGCCCGCGCCGTCGAGCAGCAGACCGCCGACCTCACGCGCACCGGCGGCGTCATCGGCACCCCTGGCTACATGTCCCCTGAGCAGGCGGAGTCGGCGCCGCTGACCACCGCCTCCGACGTCTTCTCGCTCGGCTCGGTGCTGGTGCTGGCCGCCACCGGCTCAGGGCCGTTCGACGCCGACTCGACGCTGCACACCCTCAACAACGTGGTCCGGGCCGAACCCGATCTCAGCGCGGTTCCCGAACGCGTCCGCGAGATCGCCCGAGGATGCCTCGCACGGGACCCGACGCGGCGGCCGACCGCGACCGAACTGCTCGCGGCCGTCGGCCCCGTCCCGCCCGAGCCGTGGCCCGAGGCGGTGGTGACGCTGACGCGCAAGCAGCACCGGGAACTGACCAGGATCCTTGAGGCGAGCGGGCAGCACACCACCCGGATCGACTCCGGCAGCACCATGGTCACCGACCCCGAACCGCCGACCCGGGTCGACACTCGGCCCGGACCCTCTTCGGGCGGCCCCGCGCCCGAGCGGACGAGGCGCGGGACCCTCCGCTCCAGCCCTGCGCCCCGGGACTTCAGGGCGCTCGCAGTGGGAGCCGTCGCGATACTCGCGGTCGCCCTCATCGGTGTGCTGCTGAGTCTTTCCCTCGACTGGGAGCCACCGGAAGGCGGTGACGGGACGGCCGAGCAGGCCGCCGACGCTTCCGAGGTCGCCGCGAATGGCGACTGGGTGCCCCGCTTCCAGGGCGAGGAGCTGGAGCTTCCGTCTTACGTGCGGTACGGGAGCACGTGCTTCTGGGGCGTGATGGATCTCGACGCGGAGAACCCTATGCCGGTGGAGCTCGACGGTGAGACGCCCGGGGAGGCTGATCTGGCCTGGGGCCTGTGCCCCGGCGATGCGACCGCCTGGGAAGGCGCCGAACCGTGCGACCTCGTCAACGGGGCGGGGTGCCTCATGAGGGGCGAGGTGCTGGCGATCGGGGACGGCACCGCCGCGGTCGTGTCCGGCGAGGGAACGATGGACGCCGAGACGTGCGGGCGGGCGGCGGAGAGCGGCGGCGCCGTTCAGGACGGCGATGAGTACGACGTCCGTTGGGACATCGAGCTCGCGCAGCTCAGCAGCGGCGGAAGCCATCTGTTCACTCCGGAGCCGAACGGGATGTGCATCGACACCGGCGAAGAGCTCTTCTTCATCGAGTTCGGCGACCTCGACTACGACGGCAGGTCGTCCGTCGCGGATTTCTCGATCAACGTGTACGTGGACAGCTGGACGCCCAGGGCCTGAGCGGGGGCCGGACGGTCGACGCCTCGAGCGCGAAGGCGGCGCGGACCGTCGCCGCGGAGGAGGCGGGCCTCGTGCCCTCCGTGTCGACCGCCGTGCCGGAGCCGCGTGGGAGACATCGGTCAGGCGTAAGGGTCCTCGTCCTCGGGAGGGACGACGGGCGGGGCGGTGTCGGAGCCGAAGACGTCGTCGTCTTCCTCCAGCCAGCTGACGCGATCCTCTTCCTCGTCTTCGGTGCGCTTCGAGCGGTTCGTCCTGGATGCCGCACCCATTCCGGCCGCCCCCACCATTTCCATGGCACCGGCGCCGATGCTTCCGACCAGGGCCGAGCCGCTCCCTCCGAGAGTGGCGCCGCGGGCCACGGCAGACCTGAACAACTTGCGGTCGGGTATGTCCTCCATGAGTTCCCCCCACCTCACGGCCAAGTCCTTGGCCCTTCCGCCGGCTCGCAGCATGAGGTCCCGCAACTGTCGTCCCGCCATGAGATCGTTGGTCTTGAGGGCGCTGTGACACGCGTACTCGTAGCAGCTCGCCAATGCCGGGTCGTCGCTGTTCCGCGAGAAGTAGGCCCACATCGCCTCGGCGATGGCCCAGGACTCGAAATAGAGCTTCTCAGCGTTGGCGGTGTACACGAAGGACAGCAGATTCCAACGGTTGAGGGCGAGCCAGGCCCACGCCTCGTCGGCACTGTCGAATCCCGAGGTCTCGACGTCGTCGATCGGCTCGGGGCAGGCGCGGGACCGCTCTCCCGTCACCAGGTGATCGGCCAGCTGCGCTTTCCTCAGATACCAGCGCACGAGCCTTCTCGTATCCTCACGCATCGGTCCCGCCCCGCTCCGAGCCTCGCCGAACCAGGTCGGTGTCAGAAGGAGAGAACGGCGGCACGCCTCCCCTCCTCAGGATTCTCGGATCCGAATTCATGCACGCGGCCACCGCCACGCGTGATGCCTTCCGTTCGGAATCTTGCGGATCCGGGGCCAGACGCCACTGATCGGGACCTGCTTCCACGATCAGGCCCACCGTTTTGAGGTCCTCAGAGGGCGGATCGTCGAAATCCGCGTCGAGGGCGTCGAGCAGGGACTGCTCCAGGATCGGCATCGGCAGACGGCTGAGGGCCATGTAGACGCGCTGCGTCTCCTCGCCGACCGATTCGAACGCTTTGAGGAACAACCGCCGCTCACGCCCCTCGCCGACGAGCCCGAGCAGCTCTTCGACGTTCACGGCGTCGAGCGACACGATCCCCGCCGCTCGCAGCAGTTGTCCGGGGGAGCCGCCGAACGCCTTCACCAGCTGGTCGGCGACGGCGGAGTCGAGCGTGGTCGCCCGTTGCAGCAGCTCGGCGGCGTCCTCGGCAGCGAGCGGCGGAAGGTGGGTCTGCGAGGCTTCGTGCCAGCTGAGCGTTCTGGAGGTCAGCACGATGTAGGCGGCCGAGTCGGACCGCGGCCAGAACCTCTCGATGTCGTACTTGGTGCGGGCTCCGTCGAGGATCACGAGCACTCGCTTCACGGCGAGAATCGAGAGGTAGCACTTGTGCAGGTCCTCGAAGCCACCCGGAATATCGCGCTGCCCCAGTCGCCCCAGGGCGGACCTCAACGCGTGGTCCGGGAAGGTGCCGTTCAGTTCGATGTGGAGCACGCCGTCGGGGTAGCGGTGCTTCACCATGCTCGCGGCGACGCTCGCCAGCGCGGTCTTGCCGACCTCTGAGGGGCCGGTGAGCACGATCGGTCGCCGGTGCGGTGATTCCAGGGTTTCGACGAGGGTTTGCAGGTGTCGCTCGCGGTCGGTCCAGGCTCGGGGTCGGTGGCACAGCTCCCAGGGCGTGAAGTGCTGCGACTCGACGCCGAGATTGACCCGCTCGCTTTGGATGACGGCTTTGACGTTGCCTTCGAACCTGTTCTGGAACTCGGGGGTTTCGGTCATCGATGCTCCCGGATCGGTGTTCCCTGTCGATCGTCCCATATCGCAAGGGCAGTGCGCCAGCAGCGGCGGCTCGCGGGACCCGGCGCGTGCGAGGGCGCGGCAGACTGAGGACATGAGCGAGGAGCGCAACGAGCCCGGACCGCGCTGGTGGAGATGGATTGTCGCGTCTGCGGCGGTGGCCGTGGTCCTGGCCGGTGTGGGGGCGTGGTGGCTGGTGGATCCGTTGTCTGTGGACGAGCCGAAGGACCGGGCGAATGCGATGCAGGCGGCGCTCGCGATCGCGTTCGGCTTCGGTGGGCTCGCGACGCTGGGGTTGTTCACGAGGCGGCAGTGGCATCAGGAGCGGGTGCATGAGCACGAGCGGCAGGTGGCCGCCGATGCCAGGCGGGAATCCGAACGGGCCTACGAGCACCAGCAGCGAGTCGCAGACGACGCGAGGTATGACGCCGAGCAGCGGCGGATCACTGAGCAGTACATGAAGGCGGTCGAACAGCTTGGGCACGAGAAGGCACCGGTGAGGCTGGGCGGCTTGTACGCGCTTGACAGGTTGGGGCGGAATCATCCCGAGCAGCGGCAGGTGATCGCTGAGGTCTGGTGCGCTTATCTGCGGCGCAGGTACACGCCGCCGGTCGACATCATCGGTGAGATTCGCGAGGGTGATGAAGGCGGTGAAGAAGCCGACCGCACCGAGGAGCAGCTCCAGGCCGAAGCCGAGGCGGCCGACGAGTACGAGGTGCGGATGACCGCTCAGCGCCTCTTGGTCGGGCACTTGAAAGATCCAAGGCCCAAGGAGGAACGGAACGACACTAGACCGAACGAGTCAGAAGAGTACTGGCATCTCGAGCATATTGATCTCACTGGGGCGACCCTTGTCGATACCGATTTCGCAGATTGTCGACTTCCGGAAATGAAAATCGGCCGTGCTCGTCTTTGTCGTTCTGCTCAGTTTAACAGGACGTATTTCGAGGGCGATGCTGAGTTTTCCAAGGCGCGGTTCGAAGGGGAAGTTTGGTTCGATAAGGCGCGATTTGAAGGTGCTGCTAGATTCGGCGCGGCGCAATTCAAGGACGAAGCCCGGTTCGCTGAGGTGCAGTTTAGTAGTGACGCTTGGTTTACTGGGGCCAGAGTCAGTGGAACCACCGTGTTCACTGGGGCACGGTTTGGAGACGTTGCCTGGTTTCCTCTAGCGCGATTCGACGGTTCTGCGTGGTTCAATAGGGTGCGGTTTGAGGGTGACACTGGTTTCACAGCAGCATGGTTTAAACGTAGTGCCTTGTTTTTCAGCGCATGGTTCGAGGGCGGCGCCCTATTCAAGGAAGCGAGGTTTGGCGGCATAGTTAAGTTTGAAGATCTACAACTTGGGGCCAGAGTGGACAATTCAGAAAGCGAGCCTGTTCGGCTCGATATGAGCGATGCGGTCGTGAATCAGGTCAACTTCAAGGATGAAAAGCATGCGTGGCCGCCTGGGTGGGAGACGGTGCCCGATGGGGACAAGTGGAAGCTGGTTCGGATCGAGGAGTGATCGGCGGGTTCGGGTCCCGCGCCGCGTCGCTGGTGTGAATTATCATCTTGTTCATACCCGACTGTGAGGTGATCATGGCCTTGGTGCCGGAAGTGACAATCGCGACGGATACAGGCACATATGACATCGAAAGCGGGCAATGGCGTGCCCAGGTGACCGAGCTTCACGCCAGCCTCAGAGACGAGGTCGGCACGATATCGCTCCGTTCGGCCCCCGCCCCCGACGCCAAGGGCACCCTCGAAACCGTGATCCTGGCCCTCGGCTCCTCCGGCGCGCTGCTGGCCGCCGAACACTGCTTCCGCGCCTGGCTCGGCCGCGACAAGACCCGCTCGCTCACCGTCACCTGGACCGATGACACCGGCAAAGAACGCAAGCTCAGCATCACCGGCGAGCGCCTCGACCGACGCTCCTTCAAAGCGTTCACCGAGTCGATCGGCCGCATGCTCGAAGACCGCTGATGACCGCCTCGCGCCGCTACCGCGCACTGCTGATCGGGAACGCCTCCTTCCCCCGCGACCCCCACGGACTTCCCGAACTGCACGGACCCGCAGCCGACCTCAAGGAGCTCCGCCAAGCGCTCACCGACGAGCGGACCGGCCTGTTCGCCAGTGACATTCTCGACCTGCTCGACTACGAGGTGCAGGAGCTGCGCAAGGCGCTGTACGAGTTCTTCGTCAAATCGGCCGAACGCGACGACGTGCTGCTGCTCTACTACAGCGGCCACGGCAAACTCGACCTGCTGAACAAGCTGCACCTCTGCGCCCATGACTCCGAGACCGACTCGCTGCCGGTGACCGCCCTCCGATACAAGGAGGACGTCGAGAGCCTGATCGACGAGTCACCGGCCACGACCACGGTCACCGTCCTCGACTGCTGCTACAGCGGCGCATTCCGCGGCGGCGACCTCATCGTGAACGCGACCGGGCGCGGCAAGTGCGTCATCTCCAGCTCGAGTGCCACCGAGCTCGTCCCGGACTCGACCGGTGAAGACGGTCCGAGCCCCTTCACCGACGCGTTCATCCAGGGCCTGAGACTCGCCGAGGCCGGCGTTCCCTTCACCGTCCGGCAGCTGTACGACCACATTTTCCAGGTTCAGGCCGGCTCCGGGAACGCGATGCCGCAGCTTCACTTCAGCGGTGAAGGGGACATCGCCATCGCCGGAGCGCCCTCATCACCGCCATCGACTCTGCCGGCCCCGCCGCCACCGATTCCCTTCCGGCAGCGCTGCCGGGGATTCGTTCGGCGCCACTGGCGGTCCTTGAGTGTCGCGTCCTTGGCAGCGGGCGCGGCTCTCTCAGCGCTGCTGGTGGTGCTTCCCGATGATCCGACCCCGGGCGGCGACCGCGGCGTCCATGCCGTTGCCGAGGCGAAGGAGGACGGGCGGCCCACCGTGTTCGAGGCGGCCCGGACGGAATGCGCACCGTCTGAGGAGAGCGTCCGCGTCGGCGACCACGGCCGCACCTTGACGGTGGATCGGGCGTTCGCGGAAGAAGACCCCGGCATTGACGGCGACAAGTTGAACTGCATCTTCGAGGCGATCGACCTTCCTGACTCAGTGGAATCCCGCATGTGGAACACGAACGGCTACAGCGGTCAGCAAGAGGCGGAATTCAACGGGCTCTCGGTCTCCTGGAGCTACAGCAGTGACGTCGGTTTCGACATGACCGTCGCAGATGAGCGCCCCGAGGTCGGCCGGTGCCTGCCCTACGACCCGGAGGCCGTAGGCGACGGCCTCAGCGTGATCGACTGCGGTGACCCCAGGGCGTTCTGGGAGATCACCGCCCAGTCCTACGAGATCGACGCCGAAGTCGACGATGACGGCGGCCTCCTCGACCACCAAGCCGCCTATGACCTCTGCGGCGTGAGGTACGGGGCCCCCTACTTCGGCGAGCTGTGGACCAACTGGCAGTACGTGTACTCCTCGGGCGCGGTCGACTCCATGTACTGCACCAGAGCGCTCGGCGATCCCGACCCCGGATCGGACGCACGCACTCCTTACATTCCCGGCGACGGCGCCTGCTTCGACGACGGCGAGTCTTGGTGGACGGTCGACTGCGGTTCTTCCGAAGCGGTCTACGAAGTCGTCGGCACCGTCGAGCTCGACGAAGCCGGGGAGCTGTCCGATGCCGAGGCTGCCGAGGAGGCGACCTGTGGCGGCGACTTCTACTGGGAGGTCACCGACATCGAGGGGCGCACCGCTGCGATCTTGTGCGGCAGCGAGCTCTAGCCGAAACGGCGGCCAGTGAGGTGCTCGCCATGCATCGGTGGGGCAGAGCGCCTGAGCGGCAGGAGCGGGGGACGTGGTGAGTGCGGGGACGGGGCAGACTGGCGACATGAGAGAGACGCGCAGGGGAGCCGGATCGCGTTGGTGGGGGTGGATCGTCGCGGCTGCGGGGATGGCCGTGGTCTTGGCCGGTGCGGGGGCGTGGTGGCTGGTGGACCCGTTGTCCGTGGACGAGCCGAAGGATCGGGCGAATGCGATGCAGGCGGCGTTCACGATCGCGTTCGGTTTCGGTGGGCTTGCGACGCTGGGCTTGTTCACGAGGCGGCAGTGGCATCAGGAGCGGGTCCACGAGCACACCGAGTATGACGCTGAGCAGCGGCGGATCACCGAGCAGTACGTGCAAGCGGTCGAGCAGTTGGGGCACGAGAAAGCGCCGGTGAGGTTGGGCGGTCTGTACGCGCTCGATCGCTTGGGGCGCAACCATCCCGAGCAGCGGCAGGTGATTTCGGAGGTCTGGTGCGCTTATCTGCGGCGCAGGTACACGCCACCGGTTGACATTCTCAGCGAAGCTCGTGAGGGTGATGAGGGCGAGGAGGCTGAGCCCACCGAAGAGCAGCTCCAAAAGGACGCTGAGGCGGCCGACGAGTATGAGGTGCGGATGACCGCACAACGGCTTTTGGCCGGTCACCTGAAAGACCCTCGACCAGAAGAAGAACGGGATGACGCTAGACCGGATGAGTCAGATGAATTCTGGCACCTCGAACATGTCGATCTCACCGGGGCGACCCTTATCGATGCCGATTTCGATGGTTGTCAGCTTCCCATATTGAAAGCTGACCGCGCACGTTTTTACCGTTCGACTTCATTTTTTGGGACGTATTTTGGGGGTGCTGCCAGCTTCGTTGGGGTGCGGTTCGGGGGTGCTGCCAGCTTCGATGGGGTGCGGTTCGGGGGCGAGGCCAGCTTCGGTGAGGCGCGGTTCGGGGGTGCTGCCTGGTTCGATGGGGTGCGGTTCGGGGGTGATGCTTGGTTCGGCGGCGTGCGGTTCGGGGGCGAAGCCTGGTTCGATGGGGCGCAGTTCGAGCGCGTTGCCTGGTTCGGTGAGGCGCGGTTCGAGCACGATGCCTGGTTCGGTGGTGCGCGGTTCGGAGGCTCTGCCGGGTTCGGCGGCGTGCGGTTCGGAGGCTCTGCCGGGTTCGATGAGGCGCGGTTCAGGGGTGCTGCCAGGTTCGATGGGGTGCGGTTCGGGGGTGCTGCCTGGTTCGATGAGGTGCGGTTCGAGAGTACTGAGGAGACTGCTGAGGGTTCGCCTCTGCCTGATGGTCGGTTCGTAATGGACGAGGCGATTGTGTACCGAATCGAGTTTGAAGACGAAGAGCACGTATGGCCGCCCGGGTGGGAGCCGGTGCCTGATGGGGACAAGTGGCGGCTGGTCCGCGTCGAGGAGTGACCGGCGGTGCGTCGGTGGCGGCTTGTCGCGGGTGGGGCTTGCTTCGCCGCCTTGACCTCCTTGTCTGCGCCTTCGGGGCCGGTGTGCATTAGGTGAGTAATCTGTGGTTTTGCGCAGCCGATCCGAAAGAGCCGAGCTGATGTCGTACCCTCCCCCGGGGCCGCCGCCGAGCAACTGGACTCCAGGGCAAACACCTCCGCCGCCGAACCAGCCGCCACCGTTGCCGCAGCAGCAGCCGCCACAGCCTCCCCAGCAGCAGCAGATGATGGGGCCGGGCGGCGCGTACGGCCCCGCGTCCGACACCGGCGCCCCCTACCCCGGTCAGCCCGTTCAGCTCGGCATGGCCAAGCCCGGCACCGTCAAGGGCATCCAAGCGATCCTCTGGTTCTTCACCGCGCTCTCGCTGCTCGGAGACCTGTTCTCCATCATCAGCCTGGCCGACACCTTCACCCCCCTCGGCCTGGTCACGCTCACGGTCGCCGTCTATTTCACCGTGCAGAGCCTGCTCTCGCCGATCCACATCGAGCGCGGGAAACGCTGGGCCTGGATCTGGTCGGTGGTCTCCGCCGTCCTCGGGCTCGCGGCCGGGCTCGTCGCCATCGTGCTGGGCATCGCGGTCAGCCAGTACTCGGCCCTCCCGCTGGTGATCGGCTTCGCGCTGGGCGCCTTGTACGGCGTCCTCCTGGTCCTGCTGCTCTCGAAGTCGGCGAGGGCGTGGATCCTCATGCACCGCATCCAGCGCGGCGAAGTCCAGGCGGTCGCAGCGACGGACGCGCAGGGCGCGGCGGGCCCCGACGGCGCCCCGCTCGCCCCGAACATGATGAACACGCAGCAGCCACCGCAGCCGGAGCGGCCCGCCCACAAGCCGGGCGTCGTGACCGTGGTGCAAGTGCTTCTGCTGCTCCTGGCGATCCCCGCGTTCGTGGTGTTCCCACAGCAGCTCGAAGATGTCCAGCATGAGGCCGACATCTGGGGTTACCCCGCGCTCTCGGACTATCTGGACAACCACTCCGAGTCGATGTTCCTCCTCATCGGCATCGGTGTCGCCGGGCTGGCGGTGCTCGTCGTCAACGCCCTCATCGCCTGGGGCCTGGGCAAGGGCCGCAAAGGGGCGCGGATCTTCGGCGCGATCTGGCTCGGCGCGGTCTTCGTGGCGATGGGGGTCGGCTCGCCCTACATGCACATGTTCATGCGGGAGCAGGAGGACGACACGATGAGCGTCGATGGCAGATGGGTCGACGACCCCTTCGAGGCGACGTGGCTGCCCATCGCGTTCTGGGTCCTGTCCGTCGGCGCGGTGCTGGCGCTCGTCGCGTTCATTCTCGTGTTGGCCCGTGGGACGCGCAGTTGGACTCCCGGCAGGCCGCCGTCGATCGTGATCGTCCAGCAGCCGATGCGGTGACCGGCCGCCGTCTCGTCCGGGGCCGACCGCGGCGCGGCGAAGACGCCTAAGGAAGCCGGTACACCGACACGTGGGACGGGGAGTCGGCGGTGAACTCGCCGCCCTGCCAGTCGGCGTGGCGGGATTCGAGTTCGAAGCCGGCGAGCCGCGCCATGAGGTCCAGTTCGGACGGCCAGATGTACCGGTGCGGGCTGCGGCCGAGGCGGGCCTGCCGGGTTCCGTCGAAGGTGAAGTGGTGGGAGACCACGTGCTGCTTGAGGGTGTCGTAGGTGTCGAGCAGGATGTACCCGTCCTCGACGACGCCGACCGTCGCCTTGCGGCCCGGAGGGAGCGCGCGCAGTTCGGGCACCCACAGCTCGATCACGAACCGCCCGCCCGGGACGAGGTGCCGCGCCGCGTTGCGGAAGCACTCGATCTGCTGGTCCTGGGTGAGCAGGTTCGAGATGGTGTTGAACACCAGGTAGGCCAGGCGGAACTCGCCCGGGGCCCGGACGGCGGTCATGTCGCCTTCGAGCACCGGCAGCGCCGTTTCGTCTACTTTGGTGCGGAGCTGCGCGATCATGTCGGGGGACAGCTCGATCCCGGTCACCGGCACGCCGCGCTCGGCGAGCGGCACGCCCACGCGGCCGGTGCCGATCGCGAGTTCGAGGGCGCGGCCGCCTTCGGCGAGCTCGACGAGCCGGTCGACGGTCGGGCCGAGGACCTCGGGCGCGAACATGCCCTCGCCGGGGGTGTCGTAACTGCGGGCCGCTTCGGCGTCCCAGATGTCGTTCGATTCCATCGGCCCAGGATTCCGCAGGCCCGCAGCCGTGTCGAGTGTTTTGCGGGAGTGGTCCCTGGGCTTCGGGTTCCGGCCCCGCTCCTCGCGGACGAGTCGGCTCCGCCGGCGGGTCGGCCTGCCGTCCGTGTCGGATGAGGTCGCCGGCCGGCGGAGCGCCGTGGTCTCAGTAGACGGGGCCGCAGCCCCACTCCTCCTGGGCCTTGATCATGATCGGCATCGTCTGCGTCACCGTCCCGTCCGTGACGGTGAGGGTGGCCGGGTACTCCCCGTAGTCCAGCGGCGGCAGGTCGACGGCGAACCAGATGGTCCCGATGTACCGGTCTTCGTTGTCGTCCGGCGGGACCGGCGAGGGCAGTTGGATCTCGGTGCCCTCGGGGAATCCGTGGACGTCGGCCACGAGCGGTGCGTCCCAGGAACCGGCGATGAAGCCGACGAAGTAGGTGAAGTAGGAGCCGTTGGCGGGGATGCAGATCCGCTGCTCATAGTCGGACAGGTGCCAGCTCGCCTCTGAGGCGGGCTCCTCGGCCTGGGCGGTCGCCGAGGCCGTGAACCCCACGCTCATCACCAGTCCGGCGATTATGGCGAGCATCAACCTGAGGGAGCGAGAGACTGATCTCATCACGAATGTCCTCCGTGTCTCGGTACCCGGAGCGGCCTCCCCCGTCAGGGCCGGTACCGGTCGCCGACTGAGGCCTGGTGAAAATCACGCTACAAGAAAGCCGATGTGGACACAATTGGTTGAAGATTCAAATATTTATGTGGATCGTTGCACCGGACTCCTCTTGTGCGGCGGGCGGAGGACTGCGGCGGTGGGCGGGATCTAGTAACGTTTCGGACACTGGCTGCTTGCCTACATACCGGAAGGTATCGGCGCGGCCGGGTGGCGAGCTGTGATCGACCCCTGAGAGGCCCTGCCCCGCAATGAGCTTGATAGACGACGTGGTCACCTCCATCGATGCCGACAAACAGGCCGCAGAGGAGATCGCCGTCCTGATCGCGGGCAGCAGGCGACAGGCCGAGGAAGTGCTCGGGCGGTTGCAGGCCTTGGGCGTCAAGGTGGAAGGCCACGCGCTGAACGCCGCGAAGCAGACGCTCGACGAGTGCGAGACGCAGTGCATCGCAATGGCGCAGCAGTTCGAGGAAGCGAGGGGCGCGGCTGTCGCCGTCAAGGGCGGCGGTCGGTCGGCGTGAGCGAGATGCGCGAGTTGGCCGAGAAGATCGAGGCCGACAAGGAGCGGGTGGCGCAGCTGGCGGCCAAGGTCGCGGCGACCAAGCAGGTCTTGGCGACGGCGACCGGTAAGGCCGTCGCACTGGGAGCCGAGGACATAGCCCGGAACTTGGAGCGCGTCGAACAGGAGCTTGAGCAGGCCGAGAGCGGCAGGGCCGTGCTTGAGGGGAGTTTGGAGAAGGCGCGCTGGCAGGTGATGGCCGCGATTCACGGGATCGGGCCGGGGGCACCGGCGAACCGTTCGGGTGAAGCGGGTCCGGCGGGTGTGCAGGTGGTCGGGCCGGACGGCGAACCGCTGTCGGAGGGCGCGGATACACTGCCGCTGTCGCTCCAGCGTGGAGAAGCTGGCAACGCAGAGCTTACGAGCGCCCCTGGCTCGTTCCAGAAGGAGCACGAGGGAGCCGAGGATGACAAGGGCGAGTCAAAGACCCGGCGGGTCAGCCAAAGGCTGGTGCGAAACATCCAGAGCATAGAGAGCACCTCGAAGAAGACCGCTAAATCGGCTTACCAGTCGATGAGTGAGGCCTATGAGCCTCCGCGCAATCCACAACTGTATGAGACGGTGGGGACTCCCGATCCGCCTTCAGCGACTCTCGGGCCACAGCCAGCGGCCAAAGCGGCGGTTGAGGATACGGTAGCTTCAATGCTCGTCATGGCTGTGGTAGCGGTGGAGGGTGTCTCTAGATTCGTGAAGGCAAGGAAGGGCAAGAGCGATGGCAAATTATCCGCTGTTCCGTGAGGTCATGAGGGCCGCCGTTTCGGGAGATGCGAAGCGAGCCGGGGAGCTGGATGACCAGATCACCGATGCAGATCGAAATGCTTACAACATCTATGTGACTGCACTGTTCTGCGGCGCGCTTGAGCATCGCTTCGCGACCGACCAGAGCCAGGCTGCGATCAAACGGTTCGTGGATGAGATGCGATACGACTATCGCAATGCGCAGCCACCGATCCAGGCGCTGGTGGTTGAGGGGCTCATTCGTGCGGTCTTCGGTGAGGATCACCTGCTGGATGAAATCAGTGGTGAGGATCAGCTTCGGTATCAGCTGTTGGCGCTTCGCAAGATCGTCGATCAGTCACCAGAGATGAAGTCACGGCTGGATGATTACCTGTCCGATGCGGAGACCCTTGCAGCTGAATTGCAGAGCGAGGGTTAGACGACTTCCATATATTTATATGCGCTTGTGGGACAGGGCCGAAGGCCCTGCCCCACAAGCGTTTTGCCATCTCGTCTAGACGCTTTTGGACCCGGTGTTGACGGTGAGTTGATCATGCGTCACCATGTTGTCAGCACTTCCGCGAGTTCACAAGCGGCTCTGAGGCTTACGAGCCGAACGGATTCGTTTACGAGGCTTTACGACGGATGCGCTCGGCGCTCCGAAAATTTCATAGGGCAGAATGCAAGCCGCCGCCCGGTGGCTCACGACTACCAATCTTGTTCCACCGGGCGGCCCCTAACACAGGAAGGAAACCTTCTGTGTCGTCTACGACCATACGCTATTCGACGCTGCCTGAAAACAGCCACTCGATTAGCCTCTCGTCCGCTCACCCGCCGCACCACGATCCGGCATACGAGACCCACGACCACGACGAACGCTTCAGCGAACCTGTCCACGGACAGGTTCGCGAGCACTCAGGCGCGTCTGGCCATGGGCCGGGTCGCGGGCTCTTCGACGAGTCTGCCCACGGGTCAGATCAGGGGTTCTCCGGCGGGTCTGGCCACGGGTCGGATCGCAGGCTCTTCGATGAGTCTGACCATGGGCCGGGCCGCAGGTTCTTTGAAGAGTCTGACCACAGGCCGAATCGTGGGCTCTTCGACGAGTCTGACCGCGAACCGGTCAGCGGGCACTCCGGCGCAGCTCGCCGTGAACCCGTTCCAGACACGCTCCGCCGCCGTCTCCACCTCGGCCTCGGCCTCGATCTCGGCCTCCGTGAAGCCGACCCGGCCGCGCTCGGCTTCCACTTCCGCGAAGCCGATCCCGACACCCCGGGCGCCTACCGCCACGACCCCTCCGACCCGCCCGCCTACGACCCGTCCATCCCGGACTCCGACCCGCGCTCCCCGCGCTACGAACCACCGCACCTGCGCCACCGCCCCGGCGACACCTTCGAAATCGGCGGCAAGCCGCACGATCCGCTCGACCCGGGACCCTACGGCTCCCCAGGCTGGTACCCCGACACCCGCACCGGTCGCCACCGGCGCGGCGAGCTGCCCGATCCCGGCGAGCACCCGCCACCGATCCCCTCCCCGGCCCCACCGGCCGACCAGCCCCGGCCGAGCCCGTACCGCCGCCACCGCCGATGGATCACGCCCGAACCCGACTCCGACACCCGCGATCCCCGCGACACACGCGATCCCCAGGAAGACGACACGCTCTACCGCTTCTCACCGCTCCGCGAGGGCGCCATGCAGCGCTTCCTCGAACTCTCCCAGCCGTTCCGCGACGCCCACTTCCAACCGCGACCGCCGACCTTCGCCGCCCGCCTCCTCTGGGCCCTGGGCTGGCTCCTGTGGGTCGCCGCCTGCGGCCTGCTCCCTGCGCCGCGTCCGCTCACCGCCGAACGCAAGCCCGCGCCCGCCGCCTCCACGGCCGCCGAGGCCGACCCGTCGCACCTGTCCGGCACGCCGCGTCAAGAGCGCCAGCGCACCGCGCCCGCCGTCCAGATGCCCTACATCGCCGTCTGGGAACGCCGCTTCGACGCCCAGTTCCCCGCGCACTTCCCAGCGCACCTCCCCACCGTCGAAGGCGGTGCGCTGTGAGCTCCAACTTCGCGCCGCACCGCATCCGCGCCCGCTACCTGCGCGCGCTCAAGTCGATGCCGATCCCCGTCAGCCTCGCCGACCCGCCCGACCCGGCCCGGCTCACCGTGCTCGGCACCGAACCCGTCGGGGATCGCCTGGTGCACTTCGGCACCGTCGCCTCGGCCCCGCGCCTGTGGATGGCGCTCAGTGGAGCCGGTCCGGCCGTCGAGGTCGACGGACGGCTTCTCGGGTACGTGACCGGCCTCGTGGTAGGCGAGCCCGACCTGTGGGTGTGCGACGGCGCCCACCGCGACTGGGTCTTCGACGCCGCCAACTCCCGCGAACTCAAACGCGCCGCCTCGCGCGTCTGGTTCTCCTGCGTCCAAGACTGCGAGGGCTGACCATGAGCCGCACCGCGAACCACACGAGCCGCACCACGGACCGCACCGCGAACGGCTCGGAGGGCCACGTCATGGACCACACCGAGCGCCGCCTGCTCTTCCGGCGGCACGCGACCGCGATGTTCCGGGGCCACCGCACCGAATCCCACCGGATCGAGCGCCTCATCTACCCGGACCACTACGCGGCCCACCAGCTCTTCATCCAGACGCTCTTCGTCTCCTGCCTCTTCGACCACTTCGGCGAGGAGCTCGACCGGGCCGAACTCCGCCGCTTCATCGATCGCCTGCGCTCGGAGCGCCCGGGCGTCTCGCCGCTCAAGACCGAGGCGCTCGTCCGCGTCTTCTACGGCGAGGCGCGGCTCTACACCGAGATCCCGCAGGCCGACCACTGGACGTGCATGTGGACCTCCGCCCAGATGATCGTCGGCGTCGACCGCAGCGACGCCGAACTCGCGGAGCTGTACGACCAGGCCGAGGCGGTCGGCCGCGAGATGGTCAGCGGCGTGTTCGCCGCCGGTGGCCTGTTCGGCTTCCGCTGCGAGGAAGGGACCGAACGATGACACCGGAGGAACTGCACCGGGCCGTGATCCGCGCCGTCGCCTTCGGCGACGCGGAAGGCGAGCACCGCTTGCGCATGCGCTTCCGCGGGCTCGACCACGACACCGCGGCCGACTACCTGCACGCCACCGCCCTCGTCTGCCTCGCCCACCGCTTCGACACGGCCGCCACTCCCGAACACGGGGACCGTGGCTTCGAGGCGTCGACGCCGGAGCGCGCCACGCCCGAACGCGGGGGCCGTGGTCTCGCCGATTCCGACCATGTGGGCCTTGACCGCGCGGGCCCTGAGCACGGTCCTTCCGACCACACGGGATCCGAGCGGGCCGGTTCCGACCATGCGGATTCCGGCCGTGCGGACCGCGGCGATGCGGATCTCGAGCCTGCCGCCTCAGGTGGTGCCGTTCTTGACCATGCCGAGCTCGGGCGGTTCATGGCCGAGCTGCGGGCCGCCGGGCCCGCGCTGCGTCCGCCGCACAACTTCCTCGAAGTCGAGGCCGTCGTCCGCGGCCTCTGCGGAGAGCCGCACATGATCGAGGAGATCGGCCCCAGGCAGCGGCGAGAGGCGCTCGCGTTCGTCCTGCGGTACCTGACCGACTCGGTCCCGGAGATCCGCGAGGACTTCGACACGGTCATCGACCGCTCCCAGGCGCTCCAGCGCCACTGGCTCGTCGGCCGCTGATCCCCGGCCCGCCCGCCTCCGACGCGAGGCGGGCGGGCCCGGCCGCGGCCACCTGGAACGCGGGGAACCACTACTGAGGGTTACGGATATCCCGCAAGGGCCTAACGGATTTCTGCACTGTCGCGCTCCGTGCCGCTGTCGCCATACTTCGTAGCGAGCGAGCGGCCCCGGTGATCAACGCCAGGGCCCTTCGGGAACTGCGACAGCGACAGGAGCCTGGCATGGAAACCGTTCCGAGCGGTGACTCCCGGCCCGCGCCGTCGATCCCGCCGCTCACCGCCGCGCCGCATCTGCTGCTGCGCGTCAACCCCACCGCCGCCGACGCCCTCCAGAGCACCGGCGCCGCCGCCGACCGCGCCCGGCTCGCCGAGCTGTGCGAACTGGCCGCCGCCCAGGAGCAGGCCGCCGAGAAGCTCACCGACCTGCTGTACGCCGTCGCCGGCACCTGCGACCGGGACGTCCGCCAGAGGATCGTGCTCCCGCTGCGGCGCGCCATCCACAACCAGCGGCTGCCCCGGCGCCTGAGCCGGACCGACATCCGCGCCGTCGTCACCGAGCCCGCGATCGAGACCTGGCTGGACAACCAGGAGCGGCTGGAGCGGCTGCGCGCCGAACTCACCGAGGCCCATCAGGAGCGGCTGTCCGAGGAGCGGGCCGCGCTCCGCGCGATCCTCGCCGACGAAGGACTGCGCGGCTCACTGGCGATGTCCAGCGAACTGCTCCCCGACGCCGCCGACAAGTACCGCGCCGCGCCCTGGGAGCAGGTCAAGAAGAACACGCGCAAATCCGAGGAGTCGCTCCTGCGGTACGCGATGCGGGCCTGCACCAAGACCAGCCCCTTCAGCCGCTACACCGTCGCCGGCTTCCTGCCCGAGCGGCCCGGAGACGACGCCGGCATCGGGCGCGTCGCCTCCGAGATGGAGTTCAACCGGGGCGTCCTGCGGCGACTGGAGTCGAAACTGAGCCGCCTGCCCGCGGTCAGAGGCGCCGTGCGCTTCCACACCTCGGCCGGGCTGCGCCTGGAGGACGGCAGGTTCATCGCAGTCGGCGACCGGGAGCGGCTCGGCCCCGAGGCCGCCGAGATCGCCGCCCGCCACGGCGAAGCGAAGGTCACCGTCCCCGCCAACCCGGCCTCGATCGCCCTCGTGCGGTGGCTCCGGTCCAGAGAACGGGGAAGCGCCACCTTCGCCGAGCTGGCCGACGTCATCGCCGAGCGCGTCCCCGGAGCGAACGCGGCCGCGGCCGCGGCCTTCGTCGCGAAACTGTGCGATTTCGGCGTCCTGGTCCCCGAACCGATCGTCGACGACCACACCCCCGACGCGCTGGCGGCGCTCGTCGCATGGCTGGCCGACTTCGAAGCGGACCCGACCGTCGCCGCCGTCCGGGCCGAACTCCAGCGGGTGCGCGAGACGCAGGACCGATTCGCGGCCGCCGGCCCCGGCGAGCGCGTCGCACTGCTGCGGGCGGGCAAGTCCGCCTGCACCGCCGCGCTCGAAGCGCTCGGCGACGACGCCCGGGCCGTGCTGGCCGCGGGGCCGATCTGGTTCGAGGACGGCGTCCTCGAACCGGCGTGCGGCACCGCCTCGGACTGGAAGCCGGTCCTGGACGACTGCCGCCGCCTGCTGGACATCCTCCAGATATTCGACGAGCAGCACGTCTTCTCCAGGGTCCTGATCCACCGCTTCACCGACCGGTACGGCCCCGGCGGCGTCTGCGAGGACCTGGACGCGCTCGGAGCGATGTTCCTGCCCGCCTACGACGACGCGCTCCAGATCACCGAGGGCTTCGACCACGAGCTGATCGCCGCCGACCCCGTCCTGTCGCGCCTGGTCCCGCTGCGCGCGGAGATCGTCTCCGGCCTGACCGAGCGGCTGCTGAACCCGCCGCCGGGCGCCGACCCCGCCGCGCCCGTGGAGCTCGACCCGGCCCTGGCCGAGCTCGTGGCGCGCCGCACGCCGTCCTGGGTGGCCGAGCACCCGGCCTCCTACGGGGTGTTCATGCAGCCGCTGGGCGGCAACCCGCCCACCGGAGCGGTCCTCAACAAGATCTACAACGGCTGGGGCAACTACATCAGCCGGTTCCTGACGCACGCCGACGAAGGGGTCGTCGACGGCGTGCGCCGGACGATCCGCGAGCACCACACCGAGGGCCTCACCGCCGAGCTCCGCCCCGTCCAGGGCTTCAACGCGAACCTCCACCCGCTGCTGGCCGAGGCCGACCTCGACTGGGACAACGGCGGCGCGCCCGACCGGCTGCCGCTGGACCGGCTGGTGGTGCGGCACGACCGGTCCAGCGACCGGGTCGTGCTCTGGGACCCGGTGAGCGACCGCCGCGTCCACCCGCTGTACCTGGGGTTCCTCATCCCGTACTTCCTACCCTCGCGGCTGCTGCCGCTGACCGCCATGGGCGGCAGCGGATCGATCTTCTTCGAACCGCAGGTCAGCGCCGACCGGGAGACCGAAGTGGACCGCGGCCGGGTGCGGCGCTACCCGGGGCTGCGGTTCGGCTCGGTCTGGCTGGCCCGCGCCCGCTGGCACATCCCGAGCGAGTCGATGCCCAGGCCCGAACCCGGAGAGGCCGAATCGGACTTCTTCGTGCGGCTCGGCGCCTGGCGCTCGCGCCACGGCATACCCGACCACGTGTTCGTCCACCCTCCCGCGCCCGAACTGAGCCCCGGCGACGTCAACGGCTACTTCGGCGCCTATATGGACAACCGCAAGCCGCAGTACGTCGACCTGCTCAGCAGGCTGCACGTGCGCCACCTCGACCGGCTCCTGGCCTACCAGCCCGGCGCCGACATCGTCGTCGAAGAGGCCAGACCGGGCCCCGACGAGCACTTCCCCGTGGCGGGCAGGCTGCACGCCGCCGAAGTGGTGGCCGAGTTCTACCGGAAGGCGAACCCGCGATGAACCTCTCCAGAGCCTCCCTGGCGGTGGCCTACCACGCGCCGGTCAAGCGCCGATTCGTCGCCGCGGTCCTCCTGCCCGCCGCCGAGCGCCTGCGGCGCGCCGAGGGCGTCACCCACGTCCACATCGCCCGGCACTGGCGCTTCGGGCCGCACCTCCAGCTCATCGCCTCCGGCCCCGACCACGGCGACCAGCTCGCGGCCCTGGACGCCGAACGCGCCGCCGTCGAGGCCGGGCTCCGGCGGCACGGCTCGGCGTACGAGCTCAACGTGGACGGCTACCTCGAGACCTCGAAGCAGCTGGGGGCCGCCGAACTCATACCCCCGCCCTACGAGCCGATCTGGCCCGACAACACGGTGCGGCGGCTCGACCGGCCGCTGGAGCCCGGACTCATCGAGAACCCCGACGCCCTCGATCTGCGCGACGCCTTCAACGAGGCCATGCTCGAACCGATCGGGCACATCGCGGCCGCAGCCGAGCACAGCCGCTCGGCCCGCCTGCAGGGCGCGTTCACCTTCATGGTGCTGCTGGCCGCGACCTACCCCGACCTCGGCCTGCTCCACGGCAGCCTCTCCTACAAGTCCCACCTGGAGGACCACCTCCAGGACCACGACCCCGAAGGCACGCTGCGCGCCGACTTCGAAGCGCGCTACCGGCCGGTGCGCCCGGTGTTCGAGGCACTGGTCCAATCCCTGATCGACGACCCGCTGAAACCCGGCTACTACGAAGGCGGCGACCCGGTGTGGCGGCAGTGGGCGCGGTCGCTGCGGCGCTGCTGGGACCGCGCGCTGGAGCTGGCCGAGGCCCACGCCATCGAGCCGTACCTCCACCAGGGGTACGCCGAGCGCTCCGCCCTCCTCAACGACCACCTGCGCCGCAAGTACGCCGTCGGCGACGACCGCGAGTACAGCGAGTTCCACGCGGCCCTGCGCGCGGCGGACTACACCGACCCGGTCGGCGGCCGCTGGTTCGCCGCCTACCGATTCATGGTCAACCTGCTGTACGCCCAACTGCTGGTCCTCGACGTCTCACCGGCCGAACGGCTGTTCCTGGCCCACGCGGCCAGCGAATCGGTCGCCTCGATCACCGGCGTGACCTGGCGGCAGATCCTCACCCCCGACGAGAACGCGGAGGCCGCGTCGTGAGCACCGAGACGACAGGGCGGGTCCGGCTGCGCGCCGCCGTCCACATCACCCCCGTCGAAGGCGGCCTGTACTGCGTCGGCTGGCAGGAGACGCTCAAGATCAGCGGATCGCCCGCCCTGGGCAAACTGTGGACGGCGCTGTTCCCCCACCTGCACCGCGGCGCCGACCCCGAGGCGCTGACCGCCGCGCTCCCGCCGCAGGCCCGCGAGACCGCCCGGCGGCTGCTCGACGAGCTGCTGGACAAGGGCTTCCTGCGCCCCGAGCTCCCCGGCCGCGCGGCGGCCGACGAGGCGTCCCTCCACCCCGACCACAGGCGGACCCTGTCCTTCCTGGACTCGGCGGTCGAGGACCCGCACGCCGCGTTCGACCGGCTGCGCTCGCACCCGATCGCGATCCACGGTGAGGGGCCCCTCGCCGAGGCCGCCGCCCGATGCCTGCTGAGCCTGGGAGCCGGCCGCCTGTCCGTGTCCGAGCCCTCCGCCGCGCTGAAGGAGCACGCGGCCGAGACCGGCGCCGAACTCGGCCCCCTCGGCGGCGGTGGAGCGCCCGTGCGCATCCACATCGACACGCCCGAGCCCTCCGCCGAGGCGGCGGCGGTGATCGGCGTCGCGCAGCTGTCCGACCGGGCCGTGATCGCCCCGCCCCGCCGCGGCGAGGACGAGGCCGGCCTCGCGACCGTGCTGGAGCGGATGCGGGCCAGGGGCGTGGACACCGCGTCCGCCCCGGTGCCGGACGTGGCCGCGGCCCTGGCCGGGAATCTGGCCGCCATGCAGGCGTTCTATCTGCTCACCGGCGTCAGCACCGAATACGACGGCCAGGCCTACCAGGTCATGGCCGAGCGGCTCCAGACCACCACTCATCCGGTGTGGGCCCGCGGCGAGGCCCCGGCGCTGCCGGTCGGCTCCGAGCGGCCCGCCGCCACCGACCCCGGCCGGATCGCCGAACTGTGCGACCCGGTCACCGGCCTCCTCCCGGACGCCGGGCCCGGCGAGCTGCCGCAGATGCCGATGGCGGTCGCGAGCGCCGGACCGGACTCGTTCGGCTGGGGTGAGACCGGCGACGTCGCCCGCTACCGGGCGGCGCTGGACGGGGCCCGAGCCCTCGCGGGCGCGGCCCCGAGCGAAGGGCTGTGGCCCCTGGACGGCGACCGGCCGCTCCCGGTGTCCACAGAGGTCACATGTGCCGGGGTCGACGAGGACCGGATGCTCTGCGACGCGACGGTCCGACTGCTCGCCTCCTGGCTCGACGACGCGGCCGAGCGCGAACGCCGCTTCGAGTCAGCCGGGGTCGAGACGGTCGAGGTCGAGGCGTTCGAGCGGGCCGCGGCACTCGACGTCGAGACCCTGCGCCCGCTGCGGGCCCCGGGCCTCACCGCGGCCTCGGTCGCCGCCGGAGGCCGCCGCCTGGCCGTCTTCGCCCACCCCGACGGCGAGACCGCCCGCCGGGTCGCGATCCGGCACGCGGCCGCGGCGCTCCAGGCCGGAGGCGAGCGGCCGACGGTGCCGGTGACCGCCGTCCCGCCGGACTCCCCGCACGCGGAGGACGCCGCGGCCTGGAACGCCCGCGAGGCCCTCGCCTCCCTCCCGGAGGCCGGAGAGCGGATCGCGGTCGCCCGCTGCGCGGCCGAACCCGGCCTGGACGCGCTCGGCGCCGTCGGCTGGCTCGGCGTCCACCGGTCCGGAGGAAGCCGATGACGGCGACGACTTGGCTCATCGGGACCGGAGACCTGCACTCGGTCCTGGCCGAGCGCCTCTCGGGCGCCTACGACGCGGCCGTGCCGAGCGCCGACGACGCCGCCGTGGCGCCCGGTGACACCGTGGTGCTCGCCAGAGACGGCTGGGACCCCGAACGCGACGCCGCCGAACAGGACGCCGTCCGCGCCGCCGAGCTCCTGCCCGCCAGGATCGTCGGCGACCTGGGCATCGTCGGGCCCTGGGTCCGGCCCGGCCTGCCGGGGTGCCAGCTGTGCGCCGAGCGGCGCCGACGCCTGTGGCGGCGCCAGAACTCGCCGGTCGAGCAGCTCGACGGGCCGGTCCCCGCGATGGCGCTCACCGCCGCCCACCTGGACCACCTCGCCGTGATCACCGAGCGGGCCCTGCGCCACGGGCTGCTGGCCGACCGGGAGACGCACGTGACGACCGGGCTGCTGACCGGCCGCGTCCACCGGACGGTGCCGCTGCCGGGCTGCCCCGGCTGCCGTCCGGTCCCCGACGACAGCGCCGAACTGGCGGCGATCACCCTGCGCCCGCGTCCCCAGCCCGACCCCGAGTCCTTCCGCGGCAACGAGTCCGGCCTGTCCGGCGCCGAGCTGCGGGACCTCGTCCACGACTGGCGGTACGGCCCGGTCGGGCACGTCTTCCGCTCCGAGAACTCCGTCATGGCGCTGACCAGCGCCGAACTCGCCCTCACCAGCGGGGAACCGGGGGAGGCCGGCCACGGCCGCGCGCTGACCTACCCCGCGGGCGAGACGATCGCGCTCTACGAGGCGCTGGAACGGCTCGGCTCGGCCAGCCCCCACGGCAGGCGCACCGTCGTGCGCGGCAGCCAGAACGAGCTGCCCGACGCGATCGATCTCCGCGAACTGGGACTGCACCCCGAGAGCAGCTACGACGACCCGCACTTCCACCTGGAGCCGTACGACCCGGACACCCCCACCGACTGGGTGTGGGGCTTCGCGCTCGGACGGCAGCGCCCGGTGCTCGTGCCCGAGCACGTCGCGTACTGGCACATCGACCGGTGGGGCCGGTCCGGCCCGCCCGCGCCCAGATTCCTGTACGAGAGCTCGAACGGCTGCGCCACCGGGTCCTCTATAGAGGAGGCCAGTCTCTACGGCCTGTTCGAAGTGGTCGAACGCGACGCCTTCCTGCTCACCTGGTACACCCGGCGCCCGGTGCGGCCGCTCGCGGTCGACGACGCCGAGGTGCCGAGCCTGCGCGGCATGCGGGTGCTGCTGGACCGGCTCGGCTACGACCTGCACCTGTTCGACACCACCACCGAACTGGGCATACCGGCGGTGATGAGCCTGGTCGCGCGCCGCGACGACGACGGCCCGGCGGCGTTCTTCGCGGCCGGCGCCCACTGCGACCCGCGCCGAGCGGTGGCCTCGGCCGCGACCGAGGCGGTCACCAACTGCGTGGTGCGCCACCGCATGCCCGCCGAGATGCGCGCCCGCCAAGAGGAGGACGGGCGGCACCTGATCGAGCACCCCGAGCGGGTCAAGACCCTCCACGACCACACGATCCTCTACAACTACCCCGAGACCAGGCCGTGGTGGTCCTTCCTGGACCCCGGCGCCGAACCGGCGACGATCGAGGAGGCCTTCGGCGACTGGCGGCGCGAATGGGTCCGCCGCGACCTCACCGACGTCCTGCGGCTCGCGGTCGACCGGGTGACCGCCAACGGCATGGACCCCGTCGTCGTCGACCAGACCGACCGCGTCACCGCCGCGGACGTCCCCGCCACGGTGAAAGTGGTGGTGCCGCAGACGATCCCGATGACCTTCGGCCACGTGCACCGCCGCACCCGGAACCTGCGGCGCCTGCGGACCCTGCCCGAGCGGCTGGGCTACCGAGCCCCCGGCGAGCAGCCGACGGACCCCGACGCCGTCCCACCCCACCCCTTCCCGTGACAGGAGCAGCAGGCATGGACGTTCTCGACCCGCCGCAGGCGGCCCTGAGCGACGAGCGCCTCTTGGCGTTCGCCGAACGCCAGGCCAGGCCGCTGCTGCTGGGCATCCCGGCGGACGGCGACGACCGCGTCCCGGTGCCGGTCGAGGCGACCGGGCCGGACGTGCCGCTGCCGCCCGGCCTCCACCGGATGCTGGACTCGGCCCCCTACCCCCGGGGCCGAGTGGACTCCGACGTGCCGGTCCGGACGCGGGTGCTCGGCACGATCGCGGCCGCGGCACCGCAGCGGTTCGAAGTGCGCAGCGCGGTCAACCCGCACCGCGCCTACCCCGCCGCGCACTGCTTCTACTCGGCGCAGCTGTTCCTGCTCACCGCCGGCGGCGCCTGGCACTACGACGCCTCGGGCCACCTGCTGCGGCCCGTGGCCGGGGACGCCGAGCTCGACCGGGAGCTCGACGGCCCGGCGAGCCTGGCCGTCGTCTGCCACCTCGGCTCCGTCCCGACCCGGTACCGGGAACTGCGCTGGAGCCTGAGCCTGTGCGAGGCCGGGCACCTGCTCGAACTGCTCGCCCAGGTCGGCTCGGCCCACCGCCTGGCCGTCCGCACCCGCCGCGACCTGCCGGACGCGGCACTGCTGGACCGGCTCGGCCTGCGCGCCCGCGACGGCTGGACACCGGCCGGAGCAGTCGAACTCGACGCGCCCGGCGAAGGCGGCGCGAGGCCGCCCGCCGCCGGGCCGGACACCGGCATGAGCTGGGCCCAGGTCCTGTTCGAACGGTCCGCGGGCCGCGCCAACAAAGGGTTCTCGCCGGCGCCGGTCCCGCTCGCCGCCACCGCGGCCGAGGCGCTGCTGGCCGCGATAGGCCGCGCCGCCGACGGCGTCCCGTCGGCGGCCGAGAGCGGCGTCGACGTCGTCCTGGCATCGCGCGACGTCGAAGGGCTCGACCCGGGCTGCCACCTCATCGAGGACGGGCGGGCGCGGCGGCGGATCGCGGGCCCCGACATGGACGCGCTGCAACGGTCCTTCGCCTACCCGGCCACCCAGATGTCCATCGCCGGATGCCCGGCGGCGCTGCTGATGATCACCGACCACGCCGCCGCCGTCCGCGAAGGCGGCGAACGGGGCCTGCGGCTCCTCCAACTCCGGCTGGGGGCGATCGCGCAGGCCGCGGGCATGGCCCTCACCCCGCACGGGGGCTTCCTCCGCCCGGCGCGCAGCTTCGACCCCGACCCGCTCGCCGCGGCCCTGCGCCTGGAGCCGACCCGGCTGCCCGCGTACGTGGCGCCGCTGGGCGTCAACCGCTTCACCGACCTGCTCCTGGATGTGCGCCGATGACCGACAGCGACCGCCCCCGCCGCTGGCGGGCCCTGCACGTGTACTGCCACCGCGGCAAGGCCGCCACCGACCGGCTCATCGTCGAGGCCGTGGCCCCCACCGCCAGGAGGCTCCGCGGCGAGGGCGCCATCACGGCCTGGTTCTACATCCGCTACTGGGAAGGCGGCCCGCATCTGCGGATCCGCTTGGCGGGCAACGACGAAGCCCGCCTGGACCGGGCCGTCGAGGAGATGCGCCGAGCGGTGGCGCTCCCCTTCCCCGACCCCGCGCCGGAACTCGACCCGGCCGAGTTCTACCGCCAGTTCTCGATACCCGCCGAGGAGGCCCGCGAACTCGCATGGCACCCCGACGGGCACCTCGCCGAGGTCGCCTACGAGCCCGAGACCGAGCGCTACGGCGGGCCGGACAGCATGGGCCCGGCCGAGGACCTGTTCGGCCTCTCCAGCGAGCTGACCGCGGCCGTCGTCGCCCGCACCGCATCCGAGCAGGCCCGGACCGGCGCGGCCCTGGACCTGCTGCTCGGCTTCGTCTCGGCGATGTACGGCACCGCGAACGAGTCGGTGCGCTGGCTGCGCGAGTACGCCACGATGTGGCGCTACGTCGACCAGGTCGTCGCCCGCACCTTCGCCCGGACCCGCGCCGCCGCCGAGTCCACCGTGGTCGCCACCGGCGCGGAGCTGCTCCGCCGGAAGGCGGCGCTGGAGTCCGCGGCGCCCGCCGCCTACCGCCGGTGGTGGAGCGCGGTCGGGCGGACCGCGGCCGAGCTGCGCGAACTCGGCCGCGCCGGGAAGCTCACCGGCGACGCCGACGCGATCATGGTCTCCCACCTCCACATGACGTACAACCGCCTCGGCATGACCGCCTCGGACGAGGTCTACCTGGCCTGGCTGGCCTCCCTGCTCATCGCCGCCCCCGGCGAGCGCCCCGACTACTTCGCCGACGCCCCCGACGCCCCCGACCGGGCCTACCACGAACTGAGCAAGTTCCGTCCCGCCTCGATGGACTCGCAGCAGCCCCGGCACGGCGACCCTATCGTCCGGGTCCTCGACTACGCGGGAGGCGAGCCGGTCGCGCTGCCGCCCCCCGACCCCGGCCTGGCCGCCTCGCCCCTGTCCGCGGTGCTGGCCGCCCGCCGCTCCCACCGCGACGGACTGTCCGGACGCCTCGGCCTCGAACCGCTCGCCTCCCTCCTCGGGCTCGGCGCCGGCGTGGTCGCCACCGAGCGGTACGAGGAGGCCGACCCCCCGCGCCGCCAGGTGATGGCGAACCCGAGCGCCGGCATGGCCTACCCGCTCATCGTGCGCGTCCTCGCCCGCTCGGTGGACGGGCTCGACCCGGCCCTGTACGAATACCTGCCCCGCACGCACGAGCTCCAGGAAGTGGGCACCGTGCCCGAAGGCGACGCGCTGCGGTACAGCTCGCCGTTCTTCGTCGGCGAGACTCCGCGCGTCGACGTCTCCGACGTCCCGGCGGTGCTGTTCGTCGGTGCCGACCTGGGAAGACTGCGGCCGCGCTATGGCATGCGAGCGCACCGTTTTGCGATGCTTGAGATAGGTCACGCCGCGCAGTCGCTGCTGCTGGTGTCGACCGCCCTCGGCCTCCGGTCGATCTCGGTCGGCGGCTTCTATGACGACGCCGTGTGCGAGATCGCGCAGTTGGACGGCTACGACGAAATCATCGGCTACGTGATCCCGATCGGTTCGCCATCGGATGGCGCGGCCGCGAGTACGAGCGACGGAGAACCGACATCATGACCCACGAAACCACGCAACAGGCAAGCCGCTCGACCCCCTCCGCCGCGGACGCGACCGCGATGTGGGTCGAGGGCCTGTCCAAGTCCTACGGCTCCGTGCGGGCCCTGAACGAAGTGGACCTCAGCGTCGAGAAAGGCGAGGTCTTCGGACTCCTGGGGCCCAACGGGGCCGGCAAGACCACCCTGGTGGAGATCCTCGAAGGCCACATCAAGCCCACCGCCGGCACGGTCCGGGTCCTCGACATGGAGCCGAGCAGGGCCGGACGGGCCGTTCGCGACCGCCTCGGCATCGTCCCGCAGAAGGGCAGCTTCGAGCTGTACCTGACCGTGTACGAGCACCTGGCGCTCTTCGCCGGCTACTACAGCCGCGCCTACCCCGTCGACGAGCTCATCGAACTGGTGGGCCTGACGCCGAAGCGCCAGGTGCGGGTCGGCCGGCTCTCCGGCGGGCAGCAGCGCCGCCTCGACCTGGCCCTGGCCCTGGTCGGCGACCCCGACATCGTCTTCCTCGACGAGCCGACCACCGGACTGGACATCGAGGCCCGCGACCGGGCCTGGGAGACCGTCAGGGCCATGCGCGCCATGGGCAAGACCGTCTTCCTCACCACGCACAACATGGCCGAGGCCCAGCGCCTGTGCGACCGCGTCGCGGTGCTCCACTCAGGACAGATCGCCGCGGTCGGCGAGCCCTCGCGCCTCCTGCCCGACGAGCGGGGCGCCACCGTCTCGTTCCGCGCCGACGGCACCTCCCCCGAAGGGCTCCCCGGCCGCCTGGCGTCCCTCGCCCGCGCCTCGGCCGGGCGGATCACCGTGGAGGTCGAGGACACCCGGGCCGCGCTGCACGAGCTGACCGCCTGGGCGATCGCGAACGACGTGGCCCTGGCCGACCTGGAGGTCCGGCGTCCCGACCTCGAAGAGCTCTACCTGTCCATCCTGGCCCGCGAAACCGAAGGAAGCGCGACATGACCACTTCGACCCTCGCCCTGCCGACCGCAGCGCCGAACCCGCGGCGCGGCGCGGCGCGGCTGCTCGTCCACGACATCAAGTACGGGCTGGTCAGCGCCTCCCGCACTCCGTTCGCGCTGACGATCTCGCTGCTGTTCCCGCTGTTCTTCAACGTCATGTTCAACCTGCTCCAGTCGGGCGAGACCGTCGACGGCGTCGCCGCCGTGCAGACGACCAGCGCGGCCATCATCGTCTTCGTCATCGCGGTGTCCGGCTACTTCAACATGGTCACCGGCATCGTCACCGCCCGCGAGAAGTCGGTGCTCAAACGCATCAGGCAGTCGCCGATGCCCAAATCGGTGCACCTGATGAGCCGCATCGGCGTCTCCCTGGCGGTCACCGTCGTGTCCGTGGCGATCATGATCGCGGTCTCGCTGGCGCTGTTCGACCTGGAGCTGCGGGCGGCGGCCATCCCGGCGCTGGTGCTGGCGGTGCTGTTGGGCGGCTTCACCTCGTGCGCCCTGGGCATGGCCGTCACCAGGCTCGTCCCCAGCGTCGAGGCGGCGCTCATCGTCTCCACCGCGACGCTGTTCCCGCTGCTGTTCATCTCGGGGGTGTTCTTCCCGATCGACGGCATGCCCGGTCCCGTCCAGGCGGTCCTGGACTACCTCCCGTTCATCCCGATGGCCGAGGCGGTCCGGACCCCGCTCGACCCCGGCGCCTCCGGCATGGCCTTCGACCTGGTGAACCTGCTGGTCATCGCCGCCTGGGGCGTGGCCGCCATGGTCGTGACGGTCAAGACCATGCCCTGGGAGCCGCAGCGCTGAGCCCGCTCCGGGCCACGCCGCGACAGCAGCCACGACGACAGAAAGGAACCCGGCCATGTGGGGCGACCTCCTCGACTGGATCGGCACGGCCACCGAGTCGGTGCTCGCGCCGGTCGCGAGCGTGCTCGAACCGGCCGCCGACGAGGCGGCCTGGGGCTGGGCGGTGCTGCTGCTCGGCGCCGCCTGGCGGATCCTCACCTGGCCGTGGCTCGTGAGCGGCGCCCGCCGCCGCATCGACCGGCAGCGGGGCTCCGAACCGGACCCGGACGGCGGGCCGGGGACGTTCGGCCGCATCGGCACGGCCTTCGGCCTGGCGCAGTTCCTCCTCGTGGTGGTCATCGCGCTGTGGAGCCGCACCGGGCCCTCGGCCGAGGACGCGGCGTTCTACGGCCTCGAGACGCTCTCGTCCCCGCCGGTGACGCAGGGCCTCGGCGGCCTCGCCTGGGCCGCGGCCCTCGCCGTCGCGGGCACCGCGGCCGGACTCCTCGGGCAGCGGGCCGCGGGCGTCGACGACCAGCGGCAGCGGTTCTTCGCCCGCTACATCGCCCCGGTCGTCTTCGCCTGCCTGGGCCTGTTCCTGCCCGCGGCCATGGTCGTGCCCTTCGCCGCCGCGATGGCCCTGAACGCCGCGGCGGTACGGGCGGCGGCCCGCGGCGACCGCGGACCGGTGGAGGCGGCGGCATGAGCGGACCCGTACTGCTGCTGCGCCTGCGCCGCGACCGATGGGGACACGTCCACTGCGCCCCGGACCTGCCGACGGCCGCGGCCGCCGCCGCCGCGCCGGACGGCGCCGGGCCGCGCCTGGTGACCGCCGGACCGGCCGGGACGATCCCCGAATGGGCGTCCACACTGGCCCGCTCGCGCCCGGCCGCCGCCGTGCTCGTCGAAGACGACGCGACCCGCTCGCTGTGCGAGCTGCTGGCCGCCGCGCTGTCCGACCGCGGCATCGCGGCCTCGCGCGCCGAGCCCGACGCCGAGCGGTGGCGGCTGCGGCACCTGGACGGGCCGCGCACCGAGCTGACCGCCGGGTCCGACCCGGACCGGATCTACCGCTCGGGCGCCGCACCGGCGGCACTGGCCGCCGAGCTCGGCGTGCCGGTCGGCCCCGCCGTGGCCGCCGAGCTGCGGCACCTCGCCGCCCGGACGGCCGCGCCGATGACCGTGCCGCTGCTCGGCGGGCCCTCGACCGACTGGGCGGGCCTGGCCGAGCGGCTGCGCGACGAGGCGCCCCACCTGGCCTCACGCGGTGTGCGACTGCGGGCGAGCCTGCCCGTCGAGCGGGTCGACCCCGCTTCGGCCGAGGCGCTGGCGGCGGTCGCGAGCGGCGGCGTCACCCTCGTGTGCGCCGCCGAGCGGTGCGAGCCGGAGCGGCTGCGCGCCGCGCTGTCGGCGCTCGGCGCGCACCGGATCGAACCGGAGGTGCGGGTGGCGCCCGGCGACCGGCCGGAGCGGCTGGCCGCGCTGCTCCGCGCGGTCCCCGACGCCTTCGTGGAGACCGACCTGGCCGGCCTGCGCGGACTGGCCTCGCGCGGGGCGCTGAACGGCTGCCCGCCCCAGACCGGCGCCGCCGTCCGGCTGCGGGAGGACCGGAGGCGGGCCGCGGCCCGCCTCGACCTCGCCCGCTCCGGCCGGTACGCCTCCTCGCCGGTGACCGCCGGAGCGCATGACCTGTGGTGGGACCGCGCCGATCCGGTCGCGTCCGGTGAGGCGTGGCTCGGCGCGGTGGTCAGCGCCCGCGGCACGGTGTGGGCGCGGCGCCCCGCGGTCTCGGCGACGGCGCATGTCGCCGTCCGCGACCTCGACGCGGTCGCCGCACCGCGCGACTACGCCGACCCCCTCGACCACCGGCCGTCGCTGGCCTGGATCGACGCCGCCGCGCCGATCCTGGACGACGTCGACGCCGCCTGGCGCGACGGCGTGCTCCACAGGCGACTGTTCGATCCGGGCCGGAGGCTCGCCGGCCTGTGCCGCCTCGGCTACGGCCCCTGCCCGGCCGCCGAGGGCAGGCAGCTCTACGTCGACGCCGACGGCGCGGTGCGCGCCGGCCGGGCCGGGCCGCTCGTCGGCAAGGTCGGCGACGGCCTGGAGACGCTCCGCGCCGCGGTCCGGGCCCTGCCCGCCGCCGCGAACGGCTGCCGCTGCCGCCCCGAGGGCATGCCGCGGGCCGAGCGGCCGTGGCTGGCGCGGGTGCTCGACGGCGTCCGAGCGGTGGCCGCCCTCGCCGCCGAGCACGCCGAGCCGTTCGAGCCGGACGCGATCCGGGTCGGCGGCTGCGGCGGCCCGCTCACCCACGCCCACGGCAGCGCCCCGGCCTGGCCCGAAGGGGTCGCGGTGCTGCGCCGCGGCGACCGGTACCACCTTCACTCGGGCGGGCGCCTGCACCGCCTGACCCCGTCGCTGGCCGCCGTGATCGAGGTGCGGCTGGACCACCCCGACGACGCGGTCGAACTGCTCGCCGGTTCGCACCGCATCACCGCCGAGGACGCCGCGCGAGCGGTGGCCAAGTCCGAAGCGGCGCTCGCCTCGGCGGGCGCCGTCCCGCCGAGCAGGAGGTCGACATGACCAGGACCGACTACCCGCTGTGGCACCCGATGACCGACATGGGACGGTATCTGGGTTCGCCCGTGACGATCACCGGCGGCCACGGCAGCCGCCTGGTCGACCAGGACGGGCAGGAGTACGTCAGCGCCAACGCCGCACTGTGGAACATGCACTGCGGCTTCGACGAGCCGAGGATCCAGGCGGCCATCCGCGAGCAGCTCGACCGGCTCGCCTACGGCACCCTGTTCCGCTACGGGAACGAACCGGCCCTGCTGCTGGCCTCCCGCCTGCTGGAGATCAGCCCGCGGCCGGAGCTGACCAAGGTCTTCTACAGCACCTCCGGGGCCGGCGCCGTCGACGCCGCGCTCAAACTCGCCAGGCGGTACCAGCGGCTGACCGGGCGGCCCGAACGCGGCACGGTCGCCGCGCTGGCCGACTCCTACCACGGCACCCTCTACGGCGCCATGGCCGTCACCGGCGAGGACCTCGAACAGGACGAGTACGGCGTCGACCGGTCCGACGTCATGCACGTGCCGACGCCGCTGGACGCCCGCGGCGCGAGCGAGGCCCTCGGCCTGCTGCGGGCGGCCGCCGACGACCTGGCCGCCGTCATCATCGAGCCGGTGCTCGGATCGGCGGGGGTGCTGGTGCCGGACCAGGGCTTCCTCTCGGGCCTCGACCGGTTCTGCGAAGAGCGCGACATCTGCCTGATCGTCGACGAGGTCGCCACCGGCTTCGGCCGCACCGGGTCCATGTTCGCCTCGGAGTGGGCCGGGCTGCGCCCGGACCTGATGGTCGTGTCCAAGGGGATCAACAGCGGATACCTGCCGATGTCGGCGGTCCTGATCCACGAGCGCATCTGGGACGCCTTCACCGACGGTGGCCACGTCCTGCGCAGCGGCGAGACGCAGGCCGGGAACCCGCTCGCCTGCGCGGCCGCGCTGGCCACGCTCGACGTCATCGAATCGGACGGCCTGGTCGCCCGCTCCCGCCGCGCCGGGGAGGAACTGGCCCGCCGCCTGACCGAGCTGCTGCCCCGCGCCCGCGGCCAGGCGCTCCCGCCGACCGGCCGCGGGCTGATGATCGGCGTCCACCTCCGGGGCGAGAGCGGCCCGATCGGGCTGCCGCAGGCGGCCGCGGTGACCGAGCGGTTCCGGTCGCTCGGGGTCATCGTCCACCCCTCCGAGCGCGGCTTCAGCCTCATGCCCCCCTTGGTCGTCGACGACGACGACCTCAAGGCCGTCACCGAGGCCGCCGGTCAGGTCTTCGACGAACTGGACCTGCCATGACCGCGAACCCCTCCGCCGTCGCGACCGACTGGCAGGTCCCCACGCTCGTCGCCTTCGGCGTCGGCCGCGCTGCCGAGTTCGGGCCGCGGGCGGCGGCGCTGGGATCGGCGCCCGCCGTCCTGATCGATGCGCGGGTGGCCGAGACCGACGTCGGCCGTGACCTGCTGGCCCGCCTCTCGGCCCACCGCGTGCCGGCCGCATCGGTCACCCGCGTCGCGGGCGTCCCCACCCTGGGCGACGTCCAGGCCGCCGCCGAGGCGGTCACCCTCGCCGGAGCCGACGCGGTGATCGGCGTCGGCGGCGGCAGCACGATGGACACCGCCAAGCTCGCCGCGCTGCTGGCCGTCAATCCGCGGTGGCGCGATGCCGAGCGGTGGCGGGCCGGGCCCCTGCTGGACCTCGACGCCGACCGGGAGGCGCGGCTGCGCCCGGGACTGCCCACACTGCTGCTGCCGACGACGACCGCGACCGGCTCCGAACTGAACAGCGTGGCCGCCTTGGTCTTCGAAGGCCGCCGACGGCTCATGATCACCGGGCGCCTGGCGCCGACGTCGGCCGTCATCGACCCCGCCCTGAACGCGACCCTCCCCGCGCGAGCGGTCCTGGAAGGCGGGGTGGAGACGCTCGCCCGCATCCTGTGCCCCTACCTGGCGGCCCCAGCCCTGGGCGTCACGGACGCCTTGGCCGAGGCGCTGGCCGCCCGGTGCGTCATCGCGCTCGACCGCGTGCACGCCGCGCCCGTCGACCTCGAGGCGCGCGCCGAACTGGCCTGGATCGTCGCGGTGTCGGCGACGCAGCTCGTCGCGCTGGGCCGCGGCAGGTACGACCATGTGCTGTGGTACCTCCAGGATCCGCTGTGCACGATGCTGGAGCTGGCCAAGGGCACGGCGATGGCCTCGCTGCTGCCCGCCTACCTCGCCGCGATCCGCGCGGGCGCTTCGATCGGACCCCGGCTCGGCGACCCGGACCGCCTGCGACGCCTCGACCGGGCCCTGGCGCCCGCCCTCGGGAGGGCCTCCCTCGCGGAGGCGCTCGCCGAGCGGCTGGCGACCTGGGGGCTGCCGGTATGCCTCGCCGATCTGGAGGTCGCCTCCGGCGACGCGGAGCGGCTGGCCCGGGCGTGCCATGAGAGCTGGCACGCCACCGGAAGGCTGTCGGGCGCGGAGCTGTCCGAATTGGAGGCGTTCTTCCGCGGGGCCCGCGAGGCCGCCCCGAGCGCCTCCCCCAGTTTCACACCGGCGGCGGCGACGTCGCCAGGTGCGGAAATCCAGATGAAAGGAGGTGAATGAGATGAACCCGACCCCTACTGCGACTGAGTTCGACTTCGAGGGACTCGACCTCGACGACCTGTCGTTCGACGCCATCGAGGTCGCGACGGTGCGTGACGCCGTCGCCATGCCGGAGACCGGCGCGTCGTCGGCCATCAGCTCGTGCGATTCCTGCTCGTGCTGTGGTGCGACCTCGTGCTGCTCCCTGAGCTCGACCTGAGTCGAGCGCTAGTCGAGTCGACTGGCAGGGCCCGGGACTCCAATGCCGTCCCGGGCCCGTTTTTCGACTATACCCCCGGTATTTCGTGACAAATGCGCGTATTCGGGCGCCGCGCCGCGGCCGGATGCCGGGTCGATCGGCCGGGCGGAGCCGAGGGGGAGGAGGTCAGCGCGGGTTCGGAACGGGCACGCAGGAGCAGTCGGCGAGCATGCCCTTGTCCCTGGCGTAGGCGTGGATCTGCGCCTTGGTGCTGAGGCCGAGCTTCTGCTTGAGGGAGGCGCGGCAGGCCTCGACGGTCCGCTCGCCGACGTACAGCGAGGCGGCGATCTCGGCGGTGGTGTGGCCGGTGGCCACCAGGTGCAGGACGTCGAGTTCGCGGGCGGTGAGCCCGTGGAGGCCGTGGTGCTCGGCCAGTTCCGCCCCCAGAGTGGGGTCCACGTAGACCGAGCCGGAGGCGACCCGCCGGATCGCCTCGTGCAGCGTGGCCGCGCTCGCCTCGCGCGTGACGAACCCGCTGACGCCGCATTGCAGCGCGCGCCGAAGCACCAGTGTGGAGCGGTGGTGTGAGAAGACGACGACCGGCACCGGCGGGGTCGCCCGCTCGATGGTCTCCAGGACGCAGCTGCCCGCGAAGCAGGACTCGGTGACCAGGACGTCCGGCCGGCGCTCGTCGAGCGAGATCAGGGAGACCTCGATGTCGCACTCGGTGTGCACCACTTTGAAGTCGTCCTGTTCGCCGATGACGGCGGCGAGTCCCGACAGCGTCACCGTTTCGGGAGAGGCCACCGCGACGGCGATGGTCTGGTGGGTCTCGGCGGCCCCTGTGGGGTGCCGCGGGTGTTCGAGGAATGCGGGGTTCCGGACGGGAGCGGACGTCTTGGGGGCCAGTGCGGCGCGGTTCGCTTTCAAGGGTTCGGTCCCTATTGCATCGAGGAGCTATGCGGGTCATGGATCGCGGACAGGGGAGGAGGACGAGCCCGGCTCCCTGGGGCCGCGCGCGTGTTCGGTCGGCGGGTACGGGCCGGGGGTGTTCGCCGGCCGTCTCGTGACTTCGAATTCCGGTGGGGAATTCACAATTCGGATATCGGTGCTATGTCGTATAGGGGTGATTTGCGACGGCTGTGTCCCCAATAGATGGCTCTACCCGGCGGCCTTATGATTCTTGTCGTATCGGATCGGTGGATTTTCGATGAACAGACGGTTCTCGGATAGGAGGGTGAATCATTCGGTTGCGAGCGGAGGCCTCCTGGCGCAGTCGTTTCACCATCGGTTCCAAGTGGGGCTGGAATCCGAACGTCGGTACTGGATCAATTGTAACGACCGGAGGCCATATTGAGGGGCAATGCGACGACGGGGTTCCGAGTCGGCGCCGGCGCCCGGCCGCGTCGAGGGGATCGGACCGAGACCGGCTCGGCCGAGGGAGTCCGCCGTGCCCGCCGATAGACTCATATGGACGGACACCCGGGGTCTGGACTGAGGCGCAGCCGGTTCCGGACTTCAGGCGGGACGTCACGCCGCCGACGGGGCCGCATGGGGGCTCCGCCGGGAGGGCCGGTGCCGCCTTCGCGGTGCGAGCGGTTCGCCGCGCGCGACGGCCGGCGCCTTCTCCGAGAGGGTGTCGGAGACGGTTATGAAATCGTTATGTTCACATTGGGGCAATGGTATTTCGGGCAGAAGTGGAATCGCTGCACCCTTGACTCAGAATGCTCGGTGAATAAGGGCTGAAAATGATCATGGAGTCGTGCGGCAATTGGCCTCCTGCGCACCATCCTCCACGGCCGCCCCAGCGACCGAGCGCGCGATCGGAACCGATTCGAGGCTCGCATTCCCGCCGAATCGGTCCCGACCGCGCTCTCCCGAGGCCGCTCAGGCGAGGCCCAGGAACTTCTCGACGTGCTCCACGGCCTCGTTCTCCAGCGCCGCGAAGTGCGCCTCGCGCTCGGCCCCCACGAGGGCCTCGCCCTTGGTGAAGTTGCCGTCCTCGTCCACGTACTGCGGCTCGCCCTCGGTGTCGTACAGCACCTCCACGGCGGCCTCGGTGATGCCGTTGTAGAAGGAGATCGCGTCCCGCAGGCCGCGGTCCATGTTCTCCTTCATCACCGGCACGATGGGGTCGTCCGCCCCGGCTCCGGCCAGTCCCATCCACAGCATGCGCTTCCCGGCGAGCCTGGGTTTGCTGCGCCCGTAGGAGAAGCCGTAGTTCCACACGCGGTCGATCCAGCCCTTCATGATCGCCGGGACGCTCTGCCAGTAGATCGGGAAGACCGGCACGATCACGTCGGCCGCCAGGATGCGGCCCATGTGGGCCCGGGTCTCCTCCGAGTAGACCTTGTCGCGGTCGTTCCAGTCCGGCTGGTCCGCGACGGTCATGTTCGGATCGAAGCCCTCGCCGTGCAGATCCATCAGGTCGATCCGGTACCCGGCGGCCTCCAGGCGCTTCGCGATCAGGCCGGCGATGTGCGCCGTGAGGGAGCCGGCGCGGTGGTGGGCCACGACGACGAGCGCGGTGGGGTCGGTGTCCATGTTGTCCTCCTTGGGTTTCGGGCTCGCCGTTTCGGGCGATGCACCCAAGTACAGCGCCGAATCCGTGGACGGTCGATGGTTGAGACACTCCGATGCATGTGTGTTCGTCTATCATCGTGGGCATGGACCCATTGAGTGAACTCCTCGGCGGCATCCGCGCCGAGGGCGCCGTCTTCAACGACGCCGTCCTCGAAGCCCCCTGGGTGCTCTACTTCGACGACCGCGCGCCGCTGACCATGCTCACCATGACGCAGGGCAGCGGCGTCCTGCTCCTGCCCGGCGGCGGCGAGGTCGGGCTCAAGGGCGGCCAGACCGCCGTCATCCGCGGCAATGAGCCGTTCCGGCTCGCCGACACCGCCGCCTCGGCCGAGCGGCCGCACACCGAGTACTGGATCACCTGCTTCGACACCGAGTCGTGCGTCCCCGGCCGGGCGCCCGCGAACGGCCACGGCGAGCAGGACGCCACGTCGATCTTCGTCGGCGCCTACCGCAACACCGGGCGCCGCCACGAACGGCTGCTGCGGGCCCTGCCGCCCGCCCTGGTCATCGACGAGGACCCCGACGCCTGCGCGTGGCTGGACACCTCCGCGATGGAGCTCACCGACCGGCGCCCCGGCACGCAGGCGCTCATCGACCGGCTCTTCGACTGGGGCCTGGTCTGCACGCTCCGCGCCTGGTTCGACCGGGAGGGGCAGGACGCGCCCGGCTGGTACCGGGGCTTCGCCGACGCCGTGGTCGGGCCCGCCCTGGAGGCCGTCCACAGCGAGCCGTTCAAGCCCTGGACGGTGGCCTCGCTCGCGGCCGAGGCCGGGGTCTCCCGGGCGCTGTTCGCCAAGCGCTTCACCGAGGTCATGGGCGAGCCGCCCCTGAGCTACCTGACCGAGTGGCGCATGGAGCGCGCCGAAGAGCTCCTGAGCGACCGGGACCTGACGGTGGCGCAGGTGGCGCGGGCCGTCGGCTACGCCGACCCGTTCGGGTTCAGCGCCGCGTTCAAACGCCGCCGGGGCCAGAGCCCCACCGACTTCCGCACCGCCGCCGCATGACGGGGGTGTCCGGTCGGGTCAACGCCGGCTCTGCCTCGCGGCCCGCTTGTCCGGTGTGGACAGCCACGCCAGCATCGCGCAGACGAGGAGCGAGGCCAGGGCGTAGGTGAGGGGCCCGGTCCGCCAGCCGTGCTCGCGGACCTCGCGGTCGGCGATGTCCCTGCAGTCGCCGCTCTCGCCCTGGTCCCGGCCGTCGAAGAAGTCGTAGTCGAGGACCACGCACTCGTCATAGGGCTGCACGACATTGCCGTCGAACACCAGCACCTCCTCCTCGCCGGGGGCGGAGAAGAACAGGAGCACGAGCCCCAGCAGACCGCAGAGCACCGCGAAGACCAGCGGCACCTTCTTGACTTCTCGATCGTTGCGCACAGCGGACCTCTCTCGGCACGGCACGGGAACAGTCCGCCCATCTGACAGGGCGCGATCATGGAACGATCACGGGTCCGTCCCAGCTGCCGAACGCCCCTGTTCACCGGCCGACCCCACTCGGCGATCGAGCCGCTCGATTCCCGGCGCCTTCCTCGCGGCGATTTCGGGCTCCCCGGCTCGGCCCACGGCCGACCGCGGAAAGCGCTCATCGAAACCCCTTGCGGCACGACAGGAGGCCGCGAGCAGGCCTAGCTGAAGGCGGTGGGGAGGCGCGGCGTGTACGGCGCCTCCAGCGCGGCGATCTCCTCTGCGGTGAGGTCGATGTCGAGGGCCGCGGCCGCGTCGGTCAGATGACCGGCCCTGGTCGGCCCCACGATCGGAGCGGCCACCACGGGATTCTTGAGCACCCACGCCAAGGCGATGTGCGCCATGGGGACACCGCGGGCCTCGGCCGCCCGCCTCACCGCCTCGGCGATGGGGCGGTCGCCCTCGCCGTCGTAGCGGGCGGCCATCGGGTCGTTCGCCGAGCGCTGCGTCCGGGTGCCCCACTGCCGCGCCAGGCGGCCCTTCGCGAGCGGGCTCCAGGGGATGCTGCCGACGCCTTGATCGGCGAGCAGCCCGAACATCTCGCGCTCCTCCTCGCGCTGCATGAGGTTGTACTGGTTCTGCATGGACACGAACTTGGTCCAGCCGCCGAGCTCCGCGGCGTGCTGCATCTTCGCGAACTGCCAGGCCCACATGGAGGAGGCGCCGATGTAGCGCGCCTTCCCGGCCTTGACCACGTCGTGGAGCGCCTCCATGGTCTCCTCGACCGGCGTGTCGGGATCGAAGCGGTGGATCTGGTACAGGTCCACGTAGTCGGTCCCCAGCCGCTGGAGCGAGGCGTCGATCTGCTCCAGAACGGCCTTGCGCGACAGCCCCGACCCACCGGGTCCCTCATGGACCTTGAAGAACACCTTCGTGGCGAGGACGACGTCCTCGCGGCGGGTGTACTTCCGGATCGCCCTGCCGACGATCTCCTCGGAACTGCCCGCCCAGTACATGTTGGCGGTGTCCCAGAAGTCGATCCCCAGTTCCACGGCCTCCCGGAACAGCGGCTCCGCGGCCTCGTCGTCGAGCCCCCACGTGTCCGGCTCCGATGGCATGCGGCCGAAGCTCATGCACCCCAGCGCGATCCGGCTCACCTTGAGGCCCGAGGCCCCCAGTCGCGTCCGCTCCATCTGTCGCTCCCTTCGCCGCGGCAATCCTAGGCACGCCGCGGCACCCGCGTCAAAGGAGCGGTGCCGCCCGCCTCCGCGGAAACATGAATGCTGCGCACATGGCTGAATTGCGGCATTATGGAGGGATGGCGACTTTCAATGTGAACAAACAGACGGTACACGGAAACTCGTACGTGGGTGACACCTTCAACATCACCCACGGCGAGCACAGCCCCATCGACGCCCGCACCCTGGCGGTCGAGTTCGACCGGGCGCTGGCGGCGGTGCGGGAACTGGAGGTGGACGCCGAGACCCGCGAGAAGGTGAGCGCCGAACTGGTCGCCGCCCGCGCCGATCTGAAGGCGGACGACCGCGGAGCCGCGCGAAAGCGCTTCGACCGGGTCATCGACATCTGCGACAAGGCGACGGGAATCGTGACCAGGCTGGCGGGGGCCGTGGGAGGGCTCAGCGGTGGATGAGGACCACGACCCAGGCCGAGCGCCCACGACCGAGCCAGAGGCGGGGACGACCCTCAATGTGTCGGAGCAGCACGTCCAAGGCGACTTGAACGTCGCCGACACGATTCACAACAACAGGGCCGACCGCATCAACATCTACCAGGGCTCGAAGCCCGAGGTCTCCTGGCCCATCCGCGTGGGGCGCTCCCCCAGGAGCACCCTCGGGGCGCTCGAACGCGAAACCGACCGCCTGCTGGCGTCCGCCCCCGCGCCCGAGGACGGCGCGCTGCTCTCGCACGTCCTGTCCGGCATGGGCGGCGTGGGGAAGACCCAGCTCGCCGCCAGGCTCGCCAACCGGCTCTGGAACGCGCGCGAACTCGACCTCCTCGTCTGGATCGACGCCTCGTCCCGCGAGTCCATCGCCGCCGACATGCGGATCGCCGCGGCCCGCGTGAGCGGCCGCTCCGCCGACGACCCCGAAGGGGACGCCCAAGATTTCCTGAATCAGCTGGACGGGTTCACCGACAAACGCTGGATGGTGGTGTTCGACAACGTCACCGACCCGAACGACCTGAACGACTTCTACCCCCCGGACAATCCGAACGGGCGCATGGTCATCACCACCCGCCGCAGAGACGCCGCGTTCAACGGATACGGCGCCCCTGTCGCGGTCGACGTCTTCACTCCCCAAGAGGCCATGGACTTCCTGCGGGGCCGTCTCAGCGACACGAAGGCGATGCGCGGAGCCGAGCGGCTGAGCGAGGCCCTCGGGTGCCTTCCGCTCGCACTCGCGCAGGCCGCCGCCTACATCGAGGACCGGCCCGGCTTCAGCTGCGAGCAGTACCTGAAGCTGTTCTCGGACCGGAGCGCCGGCCTCGCGAAGCTCGCACCCGAGAGCCTCCCCGACGGGCACGTCGAGCCCTACGCCGTCACCTGCTCGCTGTCACTCGAAGCGGCCGAACAGCAGCCGCATCGCGGTGTGGCCAGGGCGGTCCTACGCCTCGCCTGCATGCTCAGCCCCAACGGCATACCGTCCGACATCCTGGACACCGTGGCTGGGCGGCGGTACCTGCGGCAGTCGCTCGACTCGGCCACGGGCGAGGACGCCGTGAACGACGACACGAGCACCGATGTCCTGTCCCGCCTGAACAAGTTCAGCGTGCTCGACTGGGACGGCAGCCGGTTTCGCGTCCACGCGCTCATCCAGCGCGTCGTGTTCGACCGGATGAACCGGCATGAGAAGGAGGAGACCGCCAACGTCGCCGCCGACGCGCTGCTGAAGACCTGGCCCGACCGGGGACGCGACTTCACCGCCGCCGCGCTGCTGCGGGCCAACGCGCTCACCCTCTTCCAGCAGAGCGGAGACGCGCTGCTCAAGCCCGCCGTCCACACCCTCCTGTACCGCGCGGGCGACAGTCTCGGAGCGGCAGGCCACGCGAAGGCGGCGGAAGAGCACTTCACGGTTCTGGCGGAACGACTCGGGCATATCGGCGATCGCGGCAGGCGTGACGTCGTCAAGGTCAAGGACCGAAAGGCCAGATGGGGCACTGAAGCGGGCGACCCCGTCTCGGCGGTCGAGGAACGCCGGAGCATCCTCGAAACGCTGCGAAAGCGCCACAGCGAGCGCCACTTCGAAACCATGCGCGCCCGTCGACGGCTCGCCACCGCGCTCGGGAATTCGCGCGCCGTCGACGACGCGATCGCGGAGCTGACCGCACTCCGGGACTTCCAGATCGAGCGCTTTGGAGCGAACGACCAGGAGACGCTGGTGACGCGCAGGGAGCTCGCGCGCTGGATCGGCGAGAGCGGCGACCCCGAGCGCGCGATCAGAGAGCTCGGCGAGGTGCTCGCCGAGCAGCGCAGGACACTGCCCGAAGGGGACCCGCAGATCCTCATAACGCGCAAATACCGGGCGCGGTGGCTCGGCGAAGTAGGCGAATACGAAAGGGTGATCACCGAGTTCCAAGCGATCGTGAAGATGCTCGAAGCCGAACACGGCGAGCGGCATGAACTGCCGCTGGAACACCGGTTCAAACTCATCCAGTGGATGCGGAAGGCGGGCCGGCGAAGGCAGGCGCTCATCGAGTTCGAGCGGCTCCTCGAGGACCAGCGGAAGGCGGGCCACCCGGCGACGCTGAGCACGCGCAGACACCTGGCCGTGCTCCACGGCGACCTGGGCGACCACGAACGAAGCCTGGAAGAACTGGAGCAACTGCTCCGCGAGACCAGGGACCGCATGGGAGAGACGGACCGCAAGGCCTTCCGCGTGCGCCGTGAGATCGCGACATGCCGTGGCAACCTCGGCGACCACGCCGCCGCCGTCGCCGAACTCGAACAGCTCCTCGACGACCAGCTGAAGGTGCTGCCCGCCGACGCCCCTGAGAACTTTCACGTGAGGGAATGCCTCGCCCACCAGCGCCGAGAGGCCGGGGACATGGACGGCGCGATCGCCGAACGGCAACGGCTCCTGGACGACCGGATACGCCTGCGAGGCGAAGGGCATCCCGACACGAACCGCACACGCCGCCAGCTCGAGCAGTACCGGCGAGAGGCGGCGATGCTGCCGGGGCCGCCCGCCGAGGGCGAGGCGTCCCCCCGGGAGCGGGCGGCGCTCGAAGACGAGGAGTGGCGCGGTCTCAGCCTGCGTTCGGAGGAGGCCCGGCGGCAATGGGACTCCGGTGAGTGGAGCGGCGCGATCCTCGCGCAGGAGCGGGCGATCGCCGAGTACGAACGCCGCGGAGTCGACGCGCGACTCGTCCTGCGGGAGTACAAGCGCCTCGTGAAGTGGCATGAGGAGGTCGGGGACCACGCCAATGCGGTGCTCGTGCAACGTCAGTGCGTGGACCGCGCCAAGAAGCGCTTCGGCGAGTACAGCCCGACGCTCGACGAGTGCCGCAGGCAACTGGCGCTCCAACTTCACCAGGCCGGCGCGTGCGCCGAGGCCGTCGCCGAGCACGAACAGCTCATCGCCGACCACGACCGGTTCAACGTGGCCCTCAACCAGCGGTTCAAGGACCGGGCCAATCTCGCCCGCTGCCGCGCCGAGAGCGGGGACCACTCGCGCGCGCTCGCCGAGATGCGGCAGTTGCGAAAGGATGAACGCGCCATCCTGCCCGAGGGCCACAATCTGGTCTTCCGCTCCTGGCGCAAGATCGTCGAACTGTGCATCGAGGTCGGCCGGTTCCCGGACGCGGTGTCCGAGGCCGAGGCACTGGTGGCCGAGCGGCGGCGCCTGCACGGGCCAGACGGCCCCAGAGTCCGCAAGGCCCGCGCCGAACTCGCGGACGTGTACGGCAGGACGGGGAGGGAGGACGCCGCCGCGGCGCTGCTGCGGACGCTCGTGGAGGAGTCGACCGCGGCGAACGGCGAGCGGTCCGAGGAGACTCAGCGGCTCCGCGGCCGCCTGGAACGGTGGCGGACCGAGTCGGGCGAGCACCCCTGAACCGCCGCGGTCCGACGCCGTCCCTCAACGGCCCCCGGCCTTGGAAGTGGTCATCCACCAGTGGGCGCCCAGGCCGCTCCGGGCGGTCAGGCGCGCCGAGGCCGAGGCGCGCGCCAGCTCCACCGCGTAGCCGGTCGGATCCCGGTACGCCAGCGCCAGCGGCGGGCGGTCCACCGGCAGCCCCAGCTCGCCCAGCGCCTCCCGCTGCGTCCGCACCTGCTCGCACGGGATCGCGTCGACCGCCACGTGCGCGGTGATGTCGCAGCTCCCGTCCGGCACCGGGCGGACGCCCCGGCCGCCGCGGAAGGCGGCGAGCGTGCCGCCCGCCGGGCGGGCGGCCGAGGTGTGGCCGTAGTCGATCGCCAGGACCGTCCCGGTCTCGGCGCATCCCGCCAGCTCCCGCCACTTCGCCTCCCGGGGCAGGCCGATCTCGGCCCGCTCGCCCGGTTCGCGGATCGGCCACCACTCGGCCAGCCACTTCGCGTCCGCGCCGGTCACCGGATCGCCCGGCCTGGTCTCGCCGGACTCGTCGACCTCCTCGTAGCGGACCTCGCCGGACTCGTCGACCACCGCGATGTCGCACGGCATGTTGTCCAGCAGCTCGCAGGCGATCACCAGGCCCGTGACGCCGCGCGGCACGTCCGCGCTCCAGGCGATCCGCTCGGGCAGGTCCCTCGGCTTCGGCCGCAGCTCCACGGCCGTCAGCCGGGCCCGCTCGTCGAGCAGGGACGCCAGGTGCCCCAGCAGCTCCCCGTTCCCGGCGCCAACGTCCACCACGTCGAACACCGCGGGCCTGCCGAGCCCTTCGTCCACCTCCTCGGCCAGGCGGGCGACGGCCTCGGCGAACACCGGCGTCTGCGCACTGGTCGAGAAGTGGTGGCGTGGCAGCTCACGGCGGTAGAACCCGCCCGGCCCGTACAGCGCCCGCTCCATCGCGAGGCTCCAGCGTGTGAACTGCGTCATCTTCTGACCCTAGCCGTCGTGAAAATCGCCACTCCGGGGCTCCCGGACTGGCGCCGCCATATCGACGAAGCACAATTGAGCCGTAAGCGACGACCGGTACCTCGAGAAGGACTGGATCACCATCATGGAGCAGCACAGCGCCGCCTCGACGCGGCCCGAGCGGACGGCCGCGAGCCGTCTCGCCGTCGGCGTCGTATCCGCCGGACGGGTCGGCTCCACCGTCGGCGCCGCGCTCCAGAGAGCCGGGCACCGCATCGTCGCCGCCACCGCCGTCTCCGAGGCCTCCCGCGCCCGCGCCGAGCGCTGCTTCCCCGACGCCGAGATCCTCCCGCCGCCGGACGTCGCCGCCTCGGCCGAACTCCTCGTCATCGCCGTCCCCGACGACGCCATCGCGCCGCTCGCCGCCGCCCTGCCGTTCCGGCCCGGCCAGATCGTCGTCCACACCTCCGGCGCCAACGGCGTCGGCGTCCTCGCCCCCGCCCGCGAGGCGGGCGCGCTCACCGCCGCGCTCGCCCCCGCCATGACCTTCACCGGACGGCCCGAAGACCTCGAACGGCTCGACGGGATCTCCTGGGCCGTCACCGGCGAGGCCGAGGCCGGCTACGTCGGCGAGGCCCTCGTCGTCGAGATGGGCGGCGAACCCGAGCGCATCGGCGAGGCCGACCGCGCCCGCTACCACGCCGCGCTCGTCTACACCGCCAACCACCTCATCACGCTCGTCAACGACACGGTCGACCAGCTGCGCGACATGGGCGTGGCCGCCCCCGAGCGGCTGCTCTCCCCGCTGGCGTCCGCCTCGCTCGACAACGCGCTGCGGCACGGCGACGCCGGGCTCACCGGCCCGGTCTCGCGCGGCGACGCGGGCACCGTCGCCGGGCACCTGCGGGCCCTGGCCGGCACCGACATCGCCGACGCCTACCGGGCCATGGCCCGCCGCACCGCCGAACGCGCCCTCGACTCCGGGCGGCTCAAGGCCGCCGACGCCGAAGGGCTGCTCGACGTCCTCTCAGACCCCAGGCCCGCCCACCCCGAGGAGGAGAACCCCGAATGACGCTGCTCGTCCACACCAGGGCCGACCTGGCCAGGGCCCGCGCCGAGCTGCCCGGCCGCGTCGCCGTCGTCACCACCATGGGGGCGCTGCACGACGGCCACCGCGCCAACTTCCGGAAGGCCCGGCAGAGCGCCGACTCGGTGATCGCCACCGTCTTCGTCAACCCGCTCCAGTTCGGGCCCGGCGAGGACCTCGACCGCTACCCGCGCCCCCTCGACGCCGACGTCGCCATTTGCGCCGACGAGGGCGTCGACGTCGTGTTCGCGCCCGTCGAGGCCGAGCTGTACCCGAATGGGCGCGGCGGCCTGACCACCGTCCACGCCGGCCCCGACGGCGACATCCTCGAAGGGGCCTCCAGGCCCGGCTTCTTCACCGGCGTGCTCACCGTCGTCGCCAAGCTGTTCCACCTCACCCGGCCCGACGTCGCCTGCTTCGGGGAGAAGGACTTCCAGCAGCTCGCGCTCGTCCGCCGCATGGTGCGCGACCTCGACTTCGGCATCGAGATCGTCTCGGTCGAGACCGTCCGCGAGGCCGACGGCCTGGCCCTGTCCAGCCGCAACGTGTACCTCTCGGAGGCCGAGCGGGCCGCCGCGCAGGCCATCCCGCACGCCGTCCACGCCGCCCAGGCCTCGTCCGAGCCGCTCGCCGCCGCCGAGAAGGCCCTGGCCGCCGAGCCCGGCCTGGTCGTCGACTACGTGACGGTGCGCGCGAACGACCTCGGCGAGGCCCCCGCCTCGGGGCCCGCCCGGCTCCTCATCGCCGCCAAGGCGGGCACCACCCGCCTGATCGACAACGCTCCCGTTCGGATCGGAGACCCCGATGCTTAGGAACATGTTCAAGTCCAAGATCCACCGCGCCACGGTCACCCAGGCCGACCTGCACTACGTCGGCTCGGTGACCGTCGACGCCGACCTGCTCGACGCCGCCGACATCCTCGACGGCGAGCAGGTGGCGATCGTCGACATCACCAACGGCTCGCGCCTGGAGACTTACACCATCGCCGGTGAGCGCGGCAGCGGCGTCATCGGCATCAACGGGGCCGCAGCACACCTCATCGACCCCGGTGACCTGGTGATTCTCATCTCATACGCGCAGATGGAGGACGCCGAGGCGCGCGCGTACACGCCGCGCGTGGTGCATGTCGACGAGCGCAACGAGATCATCGAGGTGAACGGCGACAAGGCCGTCCCGGCGCCAGGGACCGCCGGCGAACCGGTGGCCCCGCCGCTGCTCGCGCGGCAGGCGGGCGACGATGTGGCGACTCCACTAGCCGAGCGGTAAGTTTCTTGACCATGAGCGAAGAAACGAAGCACGAGTCAGCCGAGGACAAGCAGGGTGACAAGCCCGAACCCTCGGACGACCTCAGGACGACGCACCACACCGTCGGAGATCTGTCCTACTCCGCCACCACCGGGCGGATCGTCCTGCGCGAAGAGGTGACGGAGGAGGAGAAGTACAACGGCCGCAAGGCCAAGGCCGAGCTCTCCATCACCTACTACACGCTCGACGACGCCGACGCGGCCTCCCGTCCGGTCACCTTCGCGTTCAACGGCGGCCCCGGCTCCTCCTCGATCTGGCTGCACCTGGGCCTGCTCGGGCCCCGCCGCGTCGACTCCGGCGACGTCGGCGACCTCACCCCGCCGCCGTACGGCCTGATCGACAACGAGGAGACCCTGCTGCGGCACACCGACCTGGTGTTCATCGACCCGGTCTCGACCGGCTACTCGCGGGCCGCCGAGGGCGAGAAGGCCAAGGACTACCACGGCTTCACCGGCGACATCGAGTCCGTCGGCGAGATCATCCGGCTGTGGACGACCAGGCACAACCGCTGGCTCTCGCCGAAGTTCCTCATCGGCGAGTCCTACGGCGGCACCCGCGGCGCCGGGCTCACCGACTACCTCCAGGCGCGCTACGGCATGTTCCTCAACGGGGTCATGTTCCTGGCCCCGGCGTTCAACATGGAGACGCTCTACCACGCGCGCTACTCCGACCTGCCGAACCCGCTGTTCCTGCCGACGTATGCGGCGACGGCGCACTACCACGGCCTGCACCCCGACCGGGAACTCGACGACCTGGTCGCCGAGGCCAGGGCCTACGCCGACGAGTACCGCGCGGTGCTCGCCAAGGGCCAGAACCTCGCGCCCGAGGAGCGGGCGGCGGCGGTCGCCAAGATCGCCTCGCTGGCCGGGGTGAGCGAGGAGTACGTCGACAACGCCAACCTGCGGCTGGAGCACACCCGCTACTACGCCGAGCTGCTGCGGCACAAGAAGCTGGTGACCGGCCGCCTGGACACGCGCTTCACCGGGCCGGCGGACAACCACATCCGCGAGGTGATGGCGTTCGACCCGTTCCTGTCGGCCATCGACGGGCCCTACACCGCCGCCTTGCAGTCCTACCTGCACGGCGAGCTTGAGTACGAGAACGACGCGATCTACGAGACGCTCTCGCGCGATGTGCACCCGTGGTCGTACAAGGAGTTCGAGGGCAACGCCGTCGACGTCATCGACAGGCTCGGCAACGCCATGAGGGCCAACCCGCACCTGAAGGTCCACATCGCGATGGGCCGCTACGACGGCGGCGTGCCGATCGAGGCGATCGAGTACTCGCTCGACCACCTGGAGATCCCGCTCGAAGCGCGTGAGCGGATCGAGACCCGCTCCTACCCGACAGGGCACATGATGTACGTGCACGCACCCTCGCGCATCCAGCAGTCCGCGGACCTGGCGGACTTCATCCGGAGAGCATCGAACCGGTGACATCGCCGACCACGCCAGCGCCGCAGGCGGCAGGAGCGCAGCCGCGGCTGCCGCGCCTGCCGCGGCGGCTGCGGGCCGAGACCCCGTCCTGGACCGAGACCACCGACGTGTGCGTCATCGGCTCCGGCGTCGCCGGCCTCACCTGCGCCCTCAACCTCCGCCAGGCCGGGTTCCACGTCACCGTGGTCACCAAGGTCCACATCGACGACGGCTCCACGCGGTGGGCGCAGGGCGGCGTGGCCGCCGTGCTCGACCCGCTCGACACCCCAGAGGCCCATGCCCGCGACACCCAGATCGCGGGCGTGGGGCTGTGCGACCCGGCCGCGGTCGAAGTGACCGTCACCGAAGGCCCCGACAGGATCGCCGACCTCATCCACACCGGCGCGAACTTCGACCGCCACGCCGACGGCTCGCTCCAGCTCACCCGCGAAGGCGGGCACCGCGCGCGGCGCATCGTCCACGCCGGCGGCGACGCCACCGGCGCCGAGATCCAGCGCGCCCTCCACGAGGCCGTGCTGCGCGACCCGTGGATCCGCATCATCGAGAACGCCATGGTCCTCGACCTGCTCGTCGACCACGCCGGTCACGCGGCCGGCGTCAGCCTCCACGTCCTCGGCGAGGGCGTCGAGCACGGCGTCGGCGGTGTCGAGGCCCGTGCCGTCGTGCTCGCCACCGGCGGCATGGGACAGATCTACCAGTCGACCACCAACCCTTCGGTGTCCATCGGCGACGGCGTGGCCCTGGCGCTGCGCGCCGGAGCCGACGTCACCGATCTCGAATTCGTCCAGTTCCACCCGACATCGCTGTACCTGAACGGCAACGAGGGGGGCCGACAGCCCCTGGTGACCGAAGCGATACGCGGTGAGGGAGCCCACCTGCGCGACTTCTCCGGCGACCGCTTCATGGTCGGCTCCCACGAACTCGCCGAGCTCGCCCCGCGCGACGTCGTCGCCAAGGCCGCCACCGCCCGCATGCGGGCCGAAGGCCGGCCCCACGTGTGGCTCGACGCCCGCCACCTCGGCCGCACCATGCTCGAAGAGCGGTTCCCGACCGTCACCGGCTCGTGCCGCGCCCTCGGCATCGACCCGGTCACCGACCTCATCCCCGTCGCGCCCGCCGCGCACTACGCCTCCGGCGGCGTCCGCACCGACCTGTGGGGCCGCACCACCGTCCCCGGCCTGTACGCGGCCGGGGAGGCCGCCTGCACCGGCCTGCACGGCGCCAACCGGCTCGCATCGAACTCCCTGCTCGAAGCGCTCGTGTTCACCCACCGGATCGCCGCCCACCTCGCCGATCACAAGCCCAGCCCCGGCGTCCCCGAGCCGCCCTCGGCCGAAGGCTGGGTCTGCTCGACGACCTCCCGCGCGCCCCTTCAGGAGGCGATGACCACCGGCGCGGGCGTCCTGCGCTCGGCCGAGAGCCTCGAAGCCACCGCCGAGGCGCTGACGGCGCTGGGGGAGAATGTGTCCGGTCGACCGCGTCCGGCCACATGGGAGGCCACGAACCTCCTCACCGTCGCCACCGCCCTGACCGCCGCCGCGCACCGCCGCCGCGAGACCCGCGGCAGCCACTGGCGCGAGGACCACCCCGAGGCCTCCGAGGAGTGGCTCGGGCACCTCAACCTGTCCATCAGCCCCGACGGGGAGCTCAACACCACCTGGGAGTCCGCATGAGCGAGGACTGGAACGCCGCGGCGCGGCTCGTGGCGGGCGGGCTCGACCCGCAGGACGTGTCCGTCGCGATCGAGGACTACCTCGACGAGGACCTCTCGGCCGAGCGGCGCGACGTCACCTCGGAGTCCATCTTCGGCCCCGAGCACACCTCGGTCGTCGTCCTCACCGCCCGCGCCGCGGGCGTCCTGGCCGGGCTGCCCGTCGCGCACGCCGTCTTCGACGCGATGCCCGGCGACGTCGAGTTCACCTACCTCGCGGGCGAAGGCACCCGGATCGGCGAGGGCCGGCAGCTCGCGCGCATCGCCGGGCGCACCCGCGACCTGCTCGCCGCCGAACGCACCGCGCTCAACCTGCTGTGCCGCATGAGCGGCATCGCCACGCACACGAGGCGCTTCGCCGACCTGCTCGCGGAGGCGTCCGACTCCTCGCCGAGCGGGCGGGCCCCGCTCGCCGGGGGCGGCACCACGGTCCTCGACACCCGCAAGACCACGCCGGGCCTGCGCGCCCTGGAGAAGTACGCGGTGCGCGTCGGCGGCGGCGAGAACAAGCGGTTCGGGCTCTACGACGTCGCGATGATCAAGGACAACCACAAGGAGGCCGCCGGCTCGGTCTCGGCCGCGTTCCACGCGGTGCGCTCCGCCGAGCCCGAGGTCGACATCCAGGTCGAGGTCGAGACGCTCGAAGAGGCGCTGGAGGCGATCGCCGCCGGGGCGACGTTCCTGCTGTGCGACAACATGAGCCCGAAGGAACTGGCCGAAGTGGTCGACGCCGTCGGCGACCGGGCGCAGTTGGAGGCGACCGGGAACATCACGCTGGAGACCGTCGCCGAGTACGCCGCGACCGGCGTCGACTTCGTCTCCGTGGGCGCGCTGACGCATTCGTCGCCCATTCTGGACATCGGTCTGGACTTCGAGGAGTGAGCGGGCCGGTGCAAGATCGTATGATGGCGCACATGTCATGTGTATCGAGGAAGTGACCGGGCCTGTGGAAGACCACCCGACGCTGCTGTGCGTCGACATAGGCAACACCAACACGGTGCTGGCCGTGTTCGAAGGCGAACACCTCAAGCACTCGTGGCGGATCAGGACCGACCCGCACGCCACCGCCGACGAGCTCGGGCTGACGTTCCGCGCGCTGCTCGAGGGCGACGGCGTCGACCTGACCGGGATCGCCCTGTCCTCCACGGTGCCGCAGCAGGCCGCCGAGGTCGGCAAGATGGCGCAGCGGTACTACCCGCACGCGCACTTCGTGGCGATCGCGCCGGGCGTCAAGACGGGGGTGCGGCTGAGCATCGACAACCCCAAGGAGGCCGGACCGGACCGCATCGCGAACACGCACGCGGCCTACCACCTGTACGGCGGGCCGTGCATCACCGTCGACTTCGGCACCTCGACCAACATCGACGTGATCTCCGCGCGGGGCGACTTCCTCGGCGGGGCGTTCGCGCCGGGCATCGAGATCTCGATCGACGCCCTCGCCTCACGCGCGGCGAACCTGCTGAAGATACCGCTCATCAAGCCGCGCAACGTCATCGGAAAGAACACAGTGGAGTGTCTCCAGTCGGGCATGGTGTACGGCACCGCCGCGCAGGTCGACGGCCTGGTCCGACGCATCACCGAGGAGCTGGAGACGGCGCCGACGGCCGTGGTGGCCACCGGCGGCCTCGCCCCGGTCGTGATCGAGCAGTGCGAGACCGTCACGCACTACGAGCCGGACCTGACCCTCCACGGCCTGCGGATGATCTACGCCCGCAACGCATAGCGAAGGCCGTGGGCCGCGATCCGAACGTGCGGGCCGACTCGCCGGGAGGCGGCTCCGTGACCTGATGGATGTCGGAACCGCCGATGTCCCCCACGATGTTCCCGCCGTCATCGTAGAGAACGGCGGCGCCATCGTCATGGCGCTCACGTGCCCCTTCACGGTCGAATGCCTCTACATCGAAATGCAGGCGTCCGGAGCGTCCGTGATCGGTCCGAGAGAGGACCAGAGCCCCCAACCGGAAGAGGACGACACCTGGCCGAGCGAGGGCCTGAACAGCTACTGCCGACGCCTGTGGCCGAACTCCGTCGGCGCGCCCGCGCGAGGCGGCGTTCGGGGGACCGCGATCGCGATTCCCGTCGGCAAGGTCGACGGCATGCGCATCACCAGGCGCGCCGAGCCCACCGGGTGGTCTTCGAGGACGGCTCCACCGGTCCTTCGCGCGTGCTGGTCGTCACACTCCTTTTGGTTGACATGGTCAACCTGGCCGTCTAGGTTGACAGCATCAACCTAAACCGCCGGGGCGATCCACCCGTGTCGAACCTTCGACGAGCGACCCCGCGGGTCCACATCGCTCCCCTGCGACTACCCGGAGGTATCTCCATGTTCCCTTGGCTGGGCCGCTTCGCATACGCGCGCAGGCGCATACTCCTCATCGCCTCAGCCCTGTTCGCGGTGCTCGCCGCCGTCTGGGGCAGCGGGGTCTTCGGCGAGATGGTCACCGACGGCCTGGAACCCCCGGACGCGGAGTCCGCCCGCGCCACCGCCCTGCTGGAAGACCACTTCGGACACCAGCCGGGAGACCTGGACACGGTGGCGCTCTACACCGACCCCACCGGCGAGTTGACCGTCGACGACCCGGCTTTCGAACAGGCGGTGACGGCGGCGCTCGAGCGGCTGCCGGAGTCCGAGATCCTCTCCTGGACCGGCTACTGGAGCCCCGGCCTCACCGAAGAGGAACGCGCCGCGTACGTCTCGGAGGACCGCTCCTCCACGATCGCCACGATCACCCTGCAAGGCGCGGACAACGTCGAGCGAGTCGAGTCGTACGGCGAGATCATGGACCTGGCCCGCGCCGACGACGAGCGGCTGGACAGCTACCTCGCGGGCGGCTCCACCAGCGTCTACCACCTCCAGCAGCAGGCCCAGCAAGGCCTGGTCACCGCGCAGATGATCGCGCTGCCGATCCTCCTGATCCTGCTCCTGGTCTTCTTCCGCGGCCTGGTGGCCGCCCTCATGCCGCTCGCCCTGGGGATCCTGGCGATCCTCGGCTCGATGGTGCTGCTGCGCGCCCTGACGTCCGTCATCGACGTCTCGGTCTTCGCCATGGAGATCACGCTCCTGCTCGGCCTCGGACTCGCCATCGACTACGGGCTCTTCATGGTCACCCGCTTCCGCGGCGAACTGGAACGCCGCGACGGCGACGTGAGCGGCGCGCTCGTGGCGACGATGAACACCGCCGGACGCACGGTCGCCTTCTCCGGCCTGATCGTCGCCATCGGACTGTGCGGGCTGCTGTTCTTCCCGCAGGCGATCTCCCAGTCGTTCGGCTGGGCCGGCATCACCGTGGTGCTCTTCAACATCCTCGCCGCGCTGGTGGTGCTCCCGGCCGCGCTGGCGGTGCTCGGAACCAGGATCAACGCGCTCAGCCCTCGCCGGCTGCGCCGCAGGCCGGCGGCCGGCACCCGGGAGGACCGGGCGTGGTCGAGACTGGCCTCGTCCGTCACCCGGCGGCCCGTACCGTGGCTCGTCGGCGGCCTGCTGGCGCTCATGGTCGCGGCGGCCCCGCTGCTCATGCTGGAGCCGGGCCTGACCAACCACCGCTACCTGCCCGCGGCCAACGAGGGCCAGATGGTCCCCGCCATCGTCGACGAGGAGTTCGCCGCGGGCCACGCGGCCGAGTCGAGGATGGACATCGCCGTCTCCGGCCCCGTCCAGGACCAGGCGCTGGAGGACTACTTGCGAGCCGTAGAAGGTGTCGAAGGGGCCTACGATCCCGCCGTCCACCGCGCCGACGACGAGCTGACCTGGGTGACCGTCGTCTTCCGCGGCGAGGTCGACGATCCCCACAACCTGGAGCTGGTGCGCTCGCTCAGAGCGCTCGACGTCCCGGCCGGCGCCGACGAGGTGCTCGTCGGCGGCGACGGCACCCCGGCGATGAGCCTCGACAACAACGAGACGACGGCCGAATCGCTGCCGGCGGCGCTCGTCTTCGTCGGCCTGGCGACCCTGATCGTCCTCTTCGTCTGCTTCCGATCGGTGCTCGTGCCGATCAAGGCCGTCCTCATCGCCTTCCTCTCGCTGGGGGCCTCGCTCGGCATCATCATCTGGGGATTCCAAGAGGGCGCCTTCGCCGGGCCGCTGGACTTCGTCGTGGTGGGCACGGTCGACGTGTGGGCTCTGGCGGTCATCATCACCATTGCCTTCGGCCTGGTCACCGACTACGAGATGTTCCTGGTGGGGCGTGTCTACGAGGAGTACCGGGCCACGGGCGACAACACGCGCGCCATCATGACGGGACTGCGCGACACCGGTTCGGTCATTACCCGGGCGGGGCTGCTGATGATCGTCGTGCTCGCCGCCATGGGCTTCAGCGCCACTTCACTGTTCGTCATGATCATCGGGGTCGGGCTGACGCTGTCGGTGCTGATCGACGCCACACTGGTCCGCTCGATCATCGTGCCCGCCACGATGCAGTTGCTCGGCCGGGCGAACTGGTGGCCCGCCCGGGTGCCGCCGCCCAGCGCAGAGGCGAGCTCGGCGAGCCGCCCGGAGCCGGGGCGGCTCGCCGCGGCTCGAACGTCCGCACGGGACGAGGACTAGCCGCAATGCTGCTCGGTCAGGTCCGGCCCGGTGGCCTGGACCTGACCGGGCGGGTGGACGGCGGGGCGGGCACGGCGTGCGGGGGCGCCGTTTCGCGGCACGGCCGGAGTGACCGGTGGCAGTCGTGAGTGCGGGCGGCATGCCTCCAGGCGGACGGTCGGGGCTTGCCCCTTGTCGCCGCCTCGCCTACGGCCCAAGCCCATGCTGACCCGAGACAGCCCGCCCCGCCGCACTCGCTTCCTCGCCATCGCCGCCCGCTCGGAGCCCACTTCGAGCGGGCGTCCATGCGGGCATGCCCGCCGGACAGAGGTCCCTTAGCCTTGGTGTCGAACCACACCGGGTGATCGACCTGTACCGGGGAGATGTACATGCGTTCCTACCGACTCCATGACGACGACCCCCGTGCGCCACGGCCGCTGCGGATCGCGGACAACGCCATGTTCGTGTTCGACGACACCGTCAGGGCCGCAGCGAGACCACCGATCGGCAAGACCGAGGCCGCCATGAACCAAGGGCCCCGGGCGACCTACCGCGAGCCGGGCGGCACGATCCATCCCGGACCCGGCGAAGGCGTCCTCTCCATCGCCGTCGACGCGGAGGAGACCGCCCCGGTGATCGCCGTCGACGGCCGCCCCGTCGCGGCCGGGGCCGGGCAGCTCGACCTCGTGCTCCCCGTCGGCGCGCACTCGGTCGAAGTGCAGGGCGCGCGCACCGTCGACCCCGTCGTCGTCCGGATCGAGCAGGAGGCGGTGCGGCGCATCGGCTACTACGAGGACCCGCTGACCGGCCACCGCGTCCTCGGCGACTTCCCCGAGACCCTCGAGCGGGTCGGCGACAACTCCGGCTGCCTCGTCTGGATCGCCCAGGCGGCCTTGCTGGTCGGCGTCATATGGGCCCTCGTGGCGGCCTTCGTCCAGCAGAACATCACCGTCGCGGTGGTGGTCGCGGCCGCGACCGCGCTCGTGGCCGCGGCGGGCCTGCCGCTGTCCCGCCTGGCGAAGCGGGCGTACCGGCGCAAGAGGGCCGAGCAGCTGCGGCTCCCGGCCAGAGCGCCCGAGCCGTACCCGTGGGGCGCCGACGGCGACTTCGGCGCGGTGCTCCGCGGTGGAGCCGATCCCGGCGTCCCGCCGGGCCGAGCGGCGATCGACCTCGACCTCGAATGCGCCAGGCACCTGCGGATCGGGCGGCGCAAGGCCGCGTCCGGCGGCTTCCTCGCCCGCATGTGGACCCCGCCGCCGCGCGTCGAGATCGACGGCGTCGCCCAGCCCGCGAGCTGGGGGCGGTGGCGTTACGCGGTCGCGCCCGGGCCGCACCGCGTCTCGGTCGCCGTCGACGGCCGGGCGGCGAACGTGACCGTTCCCGTGCGACACGACGGAGCCGTGACCGAGCGAGGCGACATCGAGGTGACGGCCCAGCCCGGCGCGGCCGTGACGGTCCGAGCCGACGCGGACGTCTTCGCCGCATGGCGAGCCGGCGCCGGCCAGGTGGAGACCCGGACCCCGACGCTGCGGTTGGAGGCGAACTGAACGCCGCTCAGGCCACCCCGTCGAGCTCGCCCTGCAGGTTCCCGAACTCGGAGGCCGAATCCTCGTCCGCCCCCGAATAGTCGTCGGCGCAGTCGCGCAGGCTCGTCGCGCTCGAGGTGTGCGACGACGAGATGTTCCCGATGATCTCGGCGAGCTCTTCCCCGGCCTGGCGGTACCGGTCGGCGAACCAGATCCCCGGCACGCCCCACGTCATCTCCGCCGCCGCGGCATCGGAGGCGACCGACTGGATGGAGTCGACGTTGCCGACCAGGCCCTCCAGCGCCCCGGCGGTCTGCACGAGCTCATCGGGGTCCACAGAGACCTGCCCGCCGCCCCGACTCATGGTGCCCTGGTAGGGGTTCAGCAACGAACCCGCCGCGTCCTTGGCCATGGTCTTGCCCTGACTGACCGCGCCCAGACCGGCGGTCTTGCCGGCCGCGATGCCCGCCTTCGCGCCGACGGCCGCCAGGAAGTTGATCCAGTTCCCGGCCCCGCGCGTGATGACCGGGTTGTTCAGCAGGAACTTGCCGAGGCCCCCGAGCAGCATCTTGAAGATGCGGCTGCACTCGGTGAGCTTCTTGAACGCCCGGCTGAACATCGAGTACGACTTGTACGCCGCGGACAGCAGGAACGCCGCCACCGAGGCTCCGAACGACCAGGCGCTGTTGGCCAGCGCGACCAGTCCGCGCGTGATCAACCACGAGACGAGCTCGGCGAGGATCGATTTGATCACCTCGTAGATCGTCTCGGCCAGCAGCTTCGCCCACTCGAGCAGCGTCTGCACGCCCGTGACCTCGTTCGCGGCGGCGTAGATCGAGGCTTCGAGGCCGCCGAGCTGCTCGTACGCCGCGTCGGCCGCCTCGCCCGTCCAGGAGGTGAGGTTGTCGTTCACCGCTCCGGCGGTCTCCTCCTGGAGCGCGGTGAGCGCGGTGGCGACCTGCTCCCAGACGTCGATCTGGACCTGCATCTCGTCCGGATCCCCCGAGACGGCGTGGATCAGGTCGTTGAACGGCTCGACCAGTTCCAGGACGATCGTCAGGCCCGCGCTCGCGAGCGCGTAGATGGGGTCGCGCATCGCCATGAGCGCGCTCATGCCCAGGCCCATGATGTCGCCGGGAATGGACTGGAGCGAGGCCAGGCGGTCGTCGCCGGCGACCGCGCCGTAGATGTCCTCGGCGGTCTTGGAGACGCCGCTGACCACCGGCGTGCCCTGGGCGATGTCCCGGAGGGTGCTGTCCTCCTGGACTTCCGGATACTGGGTGATGTCAGAGCCGTGCTCTTCTTCTGGACCTGCCATTGGTAGGTTCTCCTTGCTACGGGGCGGAACGCGAATGGGTGTCAGCACATGGTATTCGGATCGCTCCACCTTCGCGATTCGAGCGGAAGGACAGGGACCGAATGGGACGGACGCCGACCTTCGACCTCAAGCGCGACGCGCGACGCGCACTGGAACGCGGGTGGCTGCGCGAAGGCGAGCGGCTCGTCGAACAGGTGCCGGTATGGCGGCTGCCGCAACTGCGCGGCATCCCCAAGCCGCCGCTCACCTTCGGACGGATCGCGCGATCGACCGGGCGCTTCATCGTGCGGCTGCCCCTGTACGCGGTCATCGGCGTGCTGGCGCTCGCGGTGCTCGGCGAGGCGGGCGGCGACGTCGCGCTCAGGGACTCGACCTCGGGCCCGAAGCGGCCCGCGGTGGTCATCAGCGGGAACGGGCGCGAATCGATCGCCGGACGCCTGGTCACCGCGGCACTGCGGAACCGCGGCATCTGGGTGCTCACCGACCGGCGGCTGGCGTTCCTGACCGTCCGCGGCCGCACCTACTCGAAGTTCTTCAGCTCCGACCCGACTCCGCAGGACTCGCCCGAGGACTCGAACGTCCAAGCGCTGCTGGAGACCGTGATCGAGATCCCCGGCGGCGCGTATCGATACGCCGGCAAGGTCGACGGCATGCGCACCACCCGCATCACCAGGCGCGCCAAGCCCACCGGCGTGTACCACCGGGTGGCCTTCGAGGACGGCTCCACCATAGAGCTGCGGAACCGCGTCCAGCGGACCGGATGACCGAACCGGCGCCCGTCCGCGGCGGATCGCCCCGAGCCGAGGCGCAGTCGGCCGACGCGCGGCATCCGGCTCAGGCGGCCGGACCCGGCACCGGGCCGTGCGCGAGATGGACGCTCCGGGCGCCGCCGCGCATCCGCAGGCGACGCGCCAGCGCCACCGAATGCCTGACGTCCGAGGCCAGGAACAGCACCGTCGGGCCCGAACCCGAGACGTGCGCCGCCAGAGCGCCTTCCTCCAGGCCGCCATGCATGAGCGAAGCGAGCTGCGGGCGCAGGCTCACCGCCGCGGCCTCCATGTCGTTGACCAGCAGCCGCGCCAACTCGTCGGCGTCGACGCCCGCCTCGAAGGCCCGCACGATCGACTCCACGTCGGCCGAGAAACGCCCGATGCCCTCCTCCCGCAGCCGGTCGACCTCCTTGAAGCACTCCGGCGTCGAGATCTGCGTGTCGGTGGTGGCCACCACCCAGTGCCAGGTGCCGCGCGAGGCGACGTGCGTCAGCTCCTCCCCGCGGCCCGCGCCCACCGCGGTGCCGCCCTTGAGGCAGAACGGCACATCGGAGCCGAGACCGGCGGCGAGGCGGTGCAGCTCGGCGTCGCCGATCTCCACCCGCCACAGCCGCGAACAGGCCACGAGCGCGGCGGCGGCGTCGGCCGAACCGCCCGCCAGGCCGCCCGCCACCGGAATGCGCTTGTTCAAGTGGACGCGGACGGCGGGCTCCACGCCCCCGTAGATCGCGACGAGCTTCGCGGCCTTCACGGCCAGGTTGTCGTCGCCGGTGGGCAGGGTGCCGGCGCCCTCGCCCGAGACCGTCAGCGCGATGCCCGGCTCCTCGGCCTCCTCGACCGTGACCGTGTCGTACAGCGAGATCGCCTGGTAGACCGTCGAAAGCGCGTGGTAGCCGTCGGCGCGGGCATTGCCCACGCCCAGGTGCGGGTTGATCTTGGCGGGCACGTCCACCGAGACGGCCGCGTTCGGCATCGAGGGCGCGGCCTGCCCACTGCTCTGCTCATTCATTCGCGGCCTCCTTGGCGTCAGCGAGAGCGATGAACTCCGCAATGTCCAACGACTCACCCCGCCGTGTGGGTTCGATCCCCGCCCGGGCCATGATCTCCTCGGCCGCCGCGACCGACCCGGCCCAGCCCTTGAGGGCCTGGCGGAGCATCTTGCGGCGCTGACCGAAGGCGGCGTCGACGGCCGCGAAGACCTCGGCGCGGTTCGCCTCCGGCGAGACGATGCGCTCGAAGGCCACCAGGCCACTGGCGACATTGGGCACCGGCCAGAACACGCTGGCCGAGACCGAGCCCGCGCGCCTGGCCTTGGCGTACCAGGCCATCTTGACGCTCGGGGCGCCGTAGATCTTGGACCCCGGCGAGGCCGTGAGCCGGTCGGCGACCTCGCTCTGGACCATGACCAGGCCCTTGCGCAGCGACGGGAACGTCTCCAGCGAATGCAGCACCACCGGTACGGCGACGTTGTAAGGAAGATTCGCGACCAACGCAGTGGGAGGCTCGGGCAGCTGCTCGGCGCCGATGCGGGCGGCGTCGGTCTCGACCACGGTGAGGCGCTCGTGCTCCTCGGGGGCCCGGTGCGCCACCGTGGTCGGCAGCGCGAGCGCCAGCTTGGGGTCGATCTCGACGGCGATGACGCGGCGGGCGATCTCGATGAGCGCCAGCGTCAGCGAACCGAGACCGGGGCCGACCTCCATGACCACGTCGTCGGCGTCCAGGCCCGCCGTCTGGGCGATGCGGCGCACGGTGTTGGCGTCGACGACGAAGTTCTGGCCCCACTTCTTCGTCGGCTGGATTCCCAGGCCCTTGGACAGGGCCCGCACGTCGCCCGACGTCAGCAGCCGCGCCATCTCAGCCCTGGCCCCCCGCCAGGAGCGGCTCGAGCATGATGCCCGCGTAGTCGTTCTGGAGGGTCTGGATGCGGTACTTGTTCGGCAGGGCCACCAGGAACGCCCCGTCCCTCGGGCGCGTGAACACCTCGATGCCCGGCGCGGTGAGCAGCCGCTTCGCGCCCTCGGCGTCGGTGAGCCGCGCCAGCTGGTACGGCAGGTGGTCGATGGCGGCCGGCACGTCGAACTCGGCGGCGAGGCGCGCGAGCGTCACCTCGAACTGGAGCGGCCCGACCGCGGCGAGCACGGGCGTGGCCTCGCCGCGCCGCTCGGAGTACAGGACCTGCACGACGCCCTCGGCGTCGAGCTGCGAGATGCCGCGGCGGAAGCGCTTGGCCTTGGAGGTGTCGTGCATCTGGAGGGCCCCGAAGTGCTCGGGCGCGAAGGCCGGGAGCGGCGGGAACTCGACGTGCCTGCCCGCGTAGATGGTGTCGCCCACGGACAGGCCGGAGGCGTTGACCAGGCCGATGATGTCGCCGGGCCAGGCCTCCTCGACGGTGTCGCGGGCGGAGCCGAACATGGTCTGGGCGTACTTGGTCGACATGGTGCGCTTGCCCTGGGCCTGCGTGACCTGCATGCCGCGCTCGAAGCGGCCGGAGCAGACGCGGACGAACGCGAGCTGGTCGCGGTGGGAGGCGTTCATGTTGGCCTGGGACTTGAACACGAAACCGGAGAAGCCGGAGTCGAGCTCGCGCGGGGTCTGGTCGACGTCCTCCCGGGCGAACGGCGCGGGGGCGATGTCGACGAGCAGATCGAGCAGCTGGCCGACGCCGAAATGCACCAGGGCCGCCCCGAACAGGGTGGGCGTGGTCTGGCCGGCCTCGAAGGTCTTCTGGTCGAAATCGGCCTCGACCTCGGCGAGCAGCTCGGACTCCTCCACGGCGCGGGCGAAGTCATCGCCGAAGCGGGCGGCGGCCTCGTCGGCGTCGAGGACCTCGGTGACGGCCAGCTGCTGGCCGCCGGGGGAGCGCTCGTAGCGGACCATGCCATCGGCGCGCCCATGGGCCGGCTCACTCCGTTCACCGCTGTGCTTTTGGATCGGCTCACTCCGTTCACCGCTGTGCTTTTGGATCGGCTCACTCCGTTCACCGATCGCGATGCGCTCGATGACGCCGCGGAACTCACCGCCGATGCCGACGGGCCAGGTCACGGGGGTGGGCTTGATGCCGATGCGCTCCTCGATCTCCTCGAGCAGCTCCAGGGCGTCCTTGGCGGGGCGGTCCCACTTGTTGATGAAGGTGATGACCGGGATGCGGCGCGCCCGGCAGACCTCGAAGAGCTTGAGGGTCTGCGGTTCGAGGCCCTTGGCGGCGTCGAGCAGCATGACGGCGGCGTCGACGGCCGTCAGGACGCGGTAGGTGTCCTCGGAGAAGTCGGCGTGGCCGGGCGTGTCGAGGAGGTTGACGACACAGCCGCGGTACTCGAACTGGAGGGCGGCCGAGGTGATGGAGATGCCGCGGTCCTGCTCCATGGACATCCAGTCGGAGACGACGCCTTTGCGGTCGCCCTTGCCGTGGACGGCGCCGGCCGAGGAGATGGCCTGGCCGTGGAGCGCCAGGGCCTCGGTGATGGTCGACTTGCCGGCGTCGGGGTGCGAGATCACCGCGAAGGTGCGACGGCGGGCGGATTCGGCCGTGATTTGGCTGGACATGGATTCCTCAAGGATGCGACGAGAACAGGTCTTTCGAAAATGCGGTGGGCCCGGCGTTCAACGATAGCCGCGAACGGCCCGGCGCCCTACGCCCCGCGCGGGGCGGGTCCACCGATTCGGCGGCCCGGCGGTCGCCCGCGCTCCGCGCGGGCGGCGCGCCTTCGCACCGGAGAGCCATTGTCCGCGGCTTTCCGACCCCCGCTCTGCGCGGACGGCACGCCCAGGCGCGGCGACATACCGAGGCCCACTGGCCGCGCCGCGCTCCGCGCGCCTAGACGCTTTACGCGCCCGAACGCCTCCGAACGCCCGCGGAGGCCGATTCCTGTCGGACCCGCGTGGCATGGTGCTCCTATATCCCCTCATGGGTGGGTGGGGGTTTGGGATGGCAGCCGCCCTCGGCGTTCACCCGGCCAGCTCGGCCTTGACGATGTCGGCCACGACCTTCCCGTCCGCACGGCCCGCGACCTTCGGCTGGACGGTCTTCATGACCTTGCCCATGTCCTTCGGGCCGGAGAAACCGCCCTCGGCGATCACGGCGCGCACGATCGCAGTGAGTTCGGCCTCAGTGAGCTCTTCGGGCAGGTAACGCTTGATCACGGCCTCTTCGGCCAGTTCGGCCTCGGCCGACTCCTCGCGCCCGCCCTCGCGGAACGCCTCGGCGGCCTCGCGGCGCTGTTTCGCCTGCTTGATGAGCACCTTGACGACCTCGGCGTCGTCGAGCTCGCGCGCCGACTTGCCGGCGACCTCCTCGTTGCGGATCGCCGCGAGCACCATCCTCAGCGTGCCCAGCGTCACCTTGTCCCGCGCCTTGAGGGCCGATCGCATATCGGTTTCCAACTGGGTCTTTAGCTCACTCATATCTCGACAATCTACCGTTGGGGTATGAAGATCAGCCGTGGCCTTGCCGCAGCAGCCGGTATCGGGGTCGGCGCCGGTGCGCTGGCGCTCGCATACGCGTCCCTCTACGAGCGCGTCCAGTACACGCTCCGCCACTTCGCGGTGCCGGTGCTGCCGCCGGAGGCCGAACCGATCCGAGTCCTGCACATTTCCGACCTCCACATGACGCCGGGGCAGGTGCGGAAGGCGCACTGGGTGGCGTCGCTGTCCGCGCTCGACCCGGACCTGGTGCTTCTCACCGGCGACAGCCTCGCCCACCCTGAGGCGCTCGACCTGGTCTCCAAGACACTGCGACCGTTGTTCGACGCGCCGGGCGCGTTCGTGTTCGGCTCGAACGACTACTACGCACCGGTGTTCAAGAACCCGCTCCAGTACTTCAACCCGAACCACGAGCACAAGTACGGTGATCCGCTGCCGACCGAGGAGCTGCACAAGGTCCTCGTCGACGGCGGGTGGACCGACCTGAACAACGCCTCGGCGGATGCGGTGGTCTCGGGCCTGAGCATCCACTTCGCGGGGGTCGACGACCCGCACTTCGACCTCGACGACTACGACCTGGTCGCCGGCCCCGTCCCGAGGGACGCGGACCTGTCGATCGGGCTGACGCACTCGCCGGAGCCGCGCGTGCTGGACGACTTCGCCCGCGACGGCTACGACTTCGTGGCCGCCGGCCACACCCACGGCGGCCAGGTGTGCGTGCCGGGGTACGGCGCGCTCGTGACGAACTGCGGGATCGACCGCAAGCGAGTCAAGGGCCTGCACCCGTGGGACGACATGTGGCTGCACGTCTCGGCGGGCCTCGGCACGTCGCCGTACGCGCCGGTGCGCTTCGCGTGCGCGCCCGAGGCGAGTCTGCTGACCTTCGTGCCGGCCGAGCTCTAGACGCCGACTGTGACGGGGCCCGGCCGCGCCGGACCCCGTTCGACGTCGCAGCCCCGGCTCAGGTAGCATTTCTTCTCGGTGTGAACACTCCAATGCGTTCACGGACAAACGAATATCGGGTTGTGGCGCAGCTTGGTAGCGCACCTCGTTCGGGACGAGGGGGTCGCAGGTTCAAATCCTGTCAACCCGACCAAAGAACATGCAGGTCAGGGCCGGTTTCCCATCATCGGGATACCGGCCCTGACTGTGTTTACAGCAGTGTTTTACAGCAACGCTAGTCCTTGACCTCGAAGTTCTCGCTCAGCTTCCGAAGCGCTTCCCTGGTGGCCTCGTTGGAGGCTTGCGCGTAAACCTCCATGGTCATCTTGAAGTCCGAGTGTCGCATGATCGCCATGATGACCCGAGGGTGGACATCGAGATCCACCAGCAGTGAACTACAGGTGCGCCGCGCATCATGTACCGAGATCCGAGGCAATCCCGCCGATTCGAGCTGACCGACGAAGTACCGATGGAAATTACGCGGCTCGATCGGTGTTCCGAACTTGGTGGTGAAGACCAAGTCCGAGTCATGCCAGTATTCAGCCTTGGCTTTGTCGCGTTGCTGCCGCTCCCGGCGCGCCTGCAATGCCTTGATGCACAGGTCCGGCATCGGCAAGGCGTTCTCGGACTCCTCGGTCTTCGCCTTCTTCTTGTGCAACAGCTCACCCATGACCCGCTGGAGCTGCCACGACGGTTCGAGTGCTCCCTCTTCCAGATCGAGGCTGCTCCAAGTCAGGCCCAAGACTTCGCCCTTGCGCAAGCCCATCGCCAGCACGAGCAGATAGGCCGCATAGAGCGGATCGGTACGGACATGCTCAAGGAACCGCCGGGCTTCATCGGTGGTCCACGCCTTCTTGCGGCGCTTTCGGCCGCTGGGCAGACGCACCTGCATGGCGCGATTGACCTCGACCAACTCATCAGTGACCGCCTGAGACAGTGCCGAGCGGAGTACCGTTCGCGCGTCACTGATAGCTCTGGGGGACAAAGTCTTTCGGCAGCATTCTCCCTTTGCGCAGCATTTATGCGGCAAGCGTCGCTCGTCAATGCCCTGTTGGCAGCACTGGCACACCGTGGCGAGCTTGTTTGCCCACTGCTGGATATCACGGGCCGACAACCGATCAAGCTTTTTCTTTCCGATCCACGGCACGATGTGCAGTCGTGTGAACCGTTCGTATCCGTCATAGGTCTTCGGCTCTCGATTGGGCTTGATGACCTCTTGGAGCCAGTAGTGCATGTACTGTTCAACGGTCTTGGACTTGGTTTCGACGGCACCGCGCACAGCGGCCTGGTGGAGCTTAATCCACTTGGCGTGAACGTCGTTCCGTTCTTTCCCATAGACGTACTTGCGTTTCCGTTCACCACTGGGCGTCGTGACCCAGACGTAGGCGGCCCAGCCGTCGCCGTGCGGATAGATGGAGCCTTCACCCTTGGCGCGTTTGCTCATGCCACCAGCTCCAACGATTCAGACGCAGCAGCTTTCCGCGTCACGTATTCGTCCACCCATTCGGGGAGGATGCGCCGGTTGCCGCCGTCTTTGAGCGAGCGCAGCTCGCCGGAGTAGACGAGGGTCTTGACCTTGGCGAGGCTGTAGCCGAGCAGCTCGGCGACCTGTGCCATGGTGTACCAACGCGGTTTGAGAACGATCCTTTCATCCATAATGTTCACTTCCAATCAATCCATAGTGTTCAGTTCGTCCAAAGCTTCACGGGCAAGCTGTCGCTGCTCCCTGGCGCGGGCCGCCGCCGAGGAGGCCATGAGGGCATCGGCTTCGGTGTGCCAGCCGGTGCCGTCGTATCGGAGGTAGTTGACCAACACGGTCGTATCAGGCTCTGGGCTGTCAACGGCGTGTTGACAGCGGGCCCAGGCGGCGCGGGCTTCGCGGAGTGCGCCGAGGGTGGTCGACCAGGCGCGTGCTTTGGTCATGAAGTGGCCGCCGAAGCCGAGCATGTGGGCCCAGCGGCGCAGCCGAGCCCAGTCCCCTGCAACGGTGCCCAGGCTCCAGCAGGCGTGGATGAGCCGGGCGATGTGATCGCCTTCGGGGTCGGCGTAGGCGGCGACAGTGGTCTCGGTGAGGCGGCCGGAGAGGTGGCCGGTGTCCTCGGTGGCTTTGGTGGCGTATTTGGCGAGGTATCCGGCCGCGTGGCCCTCGGTCATCTCGCCGCCGCCGAGGGCGATGGTGCGCACGTCGAGCTGGGAGCCCCATCGGATGGTCCAAGACCGGCCGGTTGTGGGGTGTTCGGGGGTGTCGAAGACCGTCGAAGAGCCAGCGTCGGCGAGTACGGCGGCGATGGTGTCGGCGTCGAGGCCGGGCGGCGGGGGAATGATCGAGTCGTCGCCGGGGATGCGGCCGTCGAGGCGGATCAGGGCATGGAAGTGGATCGCGCCCCGGCGCTGGAACTCAGCGACCTTGACATAGCGGAGCCGCACAGTGGCCGGGTCGATGCCAGCGGCTTTGGCGCGGCGGGCGAGGGCCCGGTCGGCGGTGATGCGGGTGCGTCGCCACAGCTCCCCGGCGAAGGCGTTCCAGACCACCTGTGCCTCGTGGTCGTAGCAGTCCAGGCACAGCGGCCGTCCCAGTTCGGAAGCGTCCTCACCATGCCGAGCGGTGCATGAGAGGCGGACACCGTGCGGGCAGGTCTCGGCATCACGGCGGGCACGACAGGGACGCACCTGGCCGGAGGCGGTGAGGCTGCGGGTGTGGACAGGGCCGAAGGCGGGGGCGGTGAAGGTGGCGAAGGCGGCCGGGTGTCCGGCCACAGTCTCGGGGACGGACTTGCCGCCCGTGATGCCGGCGCGGATGAGGTGGAACGCGTCGTGCTGGTAGGTCTTGGCACAGGTCGGGCAGATAGCGGCACGGCGAGTCCCGCAGGCTTTGTACAGCACACCATCAGGCATCGAAGATGTAGAACGAGCGGAGAGGATTTCACCGGTCGCAGCGTCGGCGGTGTGGAGGTCACCGCGCAGCCGGATCGGGGAGGCGCACCCGCCGGTACCGGCGACATGGGCAAGCCAGGCATCCCACCCGGTCGTGGCCTCGCGGTCGATGATCTGACGAGCGATGCCCGGATCGATGGCCGGAGCGGTGGCAGTGATAGTCATGGTCGGTGTCCTCCTCTCGTGGTGCGCGTAGGGGCCTGGCCCCGCCCGGACGACTCGGATTGCAGATCAGGAGTGGTCGGGCGGGGCACTGGTTAGGTGTCGGATTTCGGGTTCCGCTGCTGCGGGATGGACCGGCCCCAGCGTTGCTGGGCGGCCTGCCTGGACATGCCGATGCGGTCGGCGATTTCGGTCCAGGAGTAGTTGAACGGCTCGGACCGCAGGCCCTTGACCGCTTCGGTGATGGCCTCATCGAGTGAGGCGGCGAGCTCGATCAGCTCGGGGAGTGCGTCCACGTCGCCGGAGGCGACCCGTTTGCCGTAGGCGCGGATGATGCGCCGGGCGAAGGCGTTGAACTCGCGGTTCTCGACCATTGCGGTCACCGCCCTTCACCGAAGTTGCCGAAGCTGATGAAGGTGTTCGACGCCTCGGGTTCATCAGTGGTGGTAGCCGCTGCCGGGTCGTCGGCCGATTCGTGACCGTGCTGCGGTGGTCGGCTCGATCGATTGGTCTCGCCGATGGCGAGGATGGCGAAGCCGCCGACGATCAGCAGGCCGTCGACCCCGATCGGGCCAAGCGCTGCCGACAGTTCGGACTCTCCGAAGTGCAGCAGCAGCCCGTTCATGTGCCGGTAGGACACCACCAAGGCAACCGTCCCGACCGCAGCGGTTCCGGCGATGCCGGGCCACTTGAGGTATCCGGGCCAGGTCACACGCGAGAGCACCTCAACCGCGACCGCCAAGGCGATCGGCCAGAATCCGGCGAACACCATGGCTGAGATCATCGCTTCGGCCTCGGGCCGGGTGACAAACCAGATGTGTCCGATGTTGGCCGCGACGGACACGATGATGCCCAGCCCGAAGGCGAGCCACGAGACCGCCGAAGCGCCCCGCCGCTGCGAGTTGAGCAGATGCGACTTTTGCCGCTGCTGTGGCCGCTTCGACGGCTGCTTGACCTTTGGTGTCTTCCGGACCTTCGGTGTACGTTTGGGCTGCTGCCCTTTGCGCCCGAGGCGCCGCCATTTCGGCGGATCGGTAGGTGTGTTCGGAGATACGGCGTGTGCCGTTTCCAGTTCGGTCGCACGCGGGGCGTGCTGTTCTTGTACGGTCACAGGACCTCCTTGAGTTCCCGCACCTGCCACCAGGGCAGGCCATTGCAGTAGTCACATTTCTTGGAGTGCTCGACGGTCGGCACGGTGGAAATCCCGCACACGATGCAGTCGAGGTAGTCCCAGCCAGGGGCCGGGATCGTCACGAACACGTGCCGGTCATCGTCAGCCAGTCGCGTGCCGGAGATGGCGAGATTGCACATGACGCAGAAGAACCGCATCAGGTCCAGATCGTCCATCCACGGCGGTTTCGAGTCGACTCGTGCGACCCGATGCAGCGGCATCGCATTGGCGAACGCTTCAAACACGGTCGCCCCGCACCTCTGCCACAGGACAGGCATCGCAGGCGATCTGACCGCATTCGCCCGATCGGATCCGGGCGTTGCAGGTCATGAGATCGGTGATGAACTCCCATTCGCAGATGGCGCACAGGCCGGACTCAGAGGCTTCCCCGGTCGCAAGTGCGTCGCCGCAGTCGCGGCATTCCAGACCGGCCTGTGCCGGTTCCAGTTCCCGGAGCTGTTCGCAGCGTTCGCACATGCCGTTCGGCAAGCTGAACTCATACGCGTCGAACCCTTGCCCGCAGGTGGAGCAGTAGACGTTTCCGTACATCAGTTGGCCTTTCTTCCGTCGAAGCAGTCGAGGCATTCGCCGTAGCGCCTCGGGATGTAGTAGTCGTATTCGGTCCCGCAGGACGGGCAGGTCGACAAGACGACCCACGCTTTCATCAATGCCCGCAATTGGGCAGGTGTGGCGGGCCGTTTCGGCCGCGCCAGGTCTTTCCGGTAGAGGTAAGCGACTCGTTTGCCGCGTCGCCACAAGATTTGAGCCGCTATCGGCTGACGGCCTGGAGTCAGGCCCATCAAGGCCAGTTGTCGGCGGGTGTACAGTCCGCCCGGTGCGTGGCGGTAATTGAAGGTCGGCAAACCGCCATGGCGGCCACCTTCCGGGTCGTCGTATTCGGCACGGAACATATACACTCCTCCTTTCGTTTCCATTCGTGATTGCTATTACCGCGTGAGCGTCGAGGCCTCGAACCCCGAAGGTTGCCGATCGCTCTACCAGTAAGCTGTCGCCAGCTCACGCATCCTTGATCTCGATCAGCTTGATTCGCTCAATCCGAACGATCGTGGTCGAGACCTTCACGATCCGGTCGTCGAACCGTTCGTGCATTTCGATAACCGTCATCCGGCCGGATTTCATGTCCGCCATGATGGCGGCGACGTTCTCATTGGTGGTGCGGAAGTGTTTGACGTCCTCGCGTCCATCCACGCCGTTGTCGAAGACCACTCGAAGATGCTGCATTATTCGACCTCATTTCCGTTCGTTGTCATTGCCCCATCGGCTGGACGCAGTACTAGCCCATGAGCCATTCATGCTGGGTATTCCTTGCGTCGTGAGCGTCGGGGCCTCGAACCCCGAAGGTTGCCGATCGCTCTACCAAACCGCTTAGCGGTCGATTTCGATGGACTCGATCTGACGAGTCAGAACGACTACCACCTTGCCGTCTTTGACCAGCTCGATCGACGGGTACGATTCGATTTCCTGGCGGATATTGGTCCAGGTCTGCCAGGTCGCCTCAGTGGCGATTTCCCGGCCACTGTTGAGCCGGATGACCACGTTCTTCTTGTCGCTCATTGCGTTTCTCTTTCTCTCGATAGCTTTATCGGCTGGACGCAGTACTGGCCTTGAATCCATTCGGTGTGGCGTTCCTTGCGTCGTGGGCGTCCGGGGAATCGAACCCCGGTAGAACCGTTCGCCCGGAGTGCCGCCGAGGTGTCAACGACGCCTTGACGGCACTCGCGTCAGGACACTGGAGCCCTACCCCGCAGCCTTGCGGCGAACGAGGCGACCTGAGCGATTTCCTCATCGGACATCCAGGCCACTCGCATGCGGCGGGGCATCCCGCCCTCAGCGAGCAGAAACGAGTCCCCCGGCTTGGCCGGGTCCAGGTCCATGGCGTTGAAACCCCGTTCGGCCCACCCGGCGCCGAGGGCCACGTCCGAAGAACCCGGGGTGGTGGCCCGTCCGGTCCACCGGTAGGCGAACAGGTCCCGCAGGGCCGTGGGGACGATGTCCCACGAGGCCCGCTGCGTGAAGGCCAGGACCACAATGCCGGCCGCACGGCCACGGGCCACGATGTCGCGCAGGAGCGTGCAGAACAGTTCCCGCTCTTCCTTGGTTCCAGTCACCGAGGTGAAGTAAGCCAGCTCATCGAGCACGGCCATGTACACCGGTTCAGCCGCAGAAGGGACGTGCTTGCGAACCTTGCGCGCCGACAGTGACGCGTACCGTTCATCCATGACTCGCTGGAGCCACAGCAGCGTGTGCAGGGCCTTGCGCATCTCGGGGCCCACGAAGACGTCCATGGCCTCAGCCCAGGCCATCAGCTCGACGAGCTTGCCGTCGAAGCCGATCAGGGACACATCGACCGACAGGGCCGCCTGAGCGATGATCACATTCTCAAGACCGGACTTGCCCGAGCCGGGCTCGCCGCCGCCGAGCAGGTTCTTGTACGCCAGCTTGAGCCTCACGGCCTCACCGGTCGCGTACTTGCCCAGGTAGTAGTCATCGGTGATCGACAGGTTCGGTCCGATAGCGATATTCATTCTCGATACCTCCAATAGGTGTCACATAGGTGCAATGGGTTGTGGCGGGAAGGACGGAGCGGTGAGGCCCCGCCCTTCCGGCCGTGAGCAGCCCCAGGAAGGGGAGCTTGGGTGAGGGTCAGACGAACTCGGGGATGTAGTCCTCATCGCCCTCGTCCGGGCCCTCGTCGTCAGGCCGCGAGACAGCGGCCGTGGCGGCCTTATCGGCCTTGGTGTTCTTCGGCTGGCGCGGCTTGCGCCCACGCGGGTTGAGCATCTGCTCAACCGCCGCTCGGATCTCGGGATCGTCGGTGACGTCCTCATCCACATCGGGCATGAGGTCCTCGTAGGAGTGCGGCTCGATACCGTCGAGCATGTCGCCCACCGGCATCGGCACGTCCTCGGCGAGGATGTCCCGGCGGTGGATGTCCACCACCACGTGACTGGCCTTCTGGCCCTTCTTCCAGACTTCCGCCGAGTTGGCCCAGCAGGTCGAGGCGACCGCCGCGAGGCGATCCTCAACCTCGGCGACCGTCAGGTCACCGCGGAGCCACATCCCGACACGCTCACCCGATTCGGTCGGACGAGCCGTGAGGATCAGCGGCATGACCGCCGAGCGGACGCCCTTGCCCTCGATGAACGAGTCGCAGGCGACCCGCAGCCGGTGACGGGTGACCATGCACCAGCCCCACCGGACCAGGAACCGCCGGACGGGTCCGAAGACCCACGGCAGCCCGACCACGACGGCCAGAGCCACCAGGCCCCAGACCGGAGTCAGCCATGCCGCCACAGCGGCGTACAGGCCCAGCAGCAGACCGGCGAGGATGATCTCCCCGGCCCAGTGCCACAGAACCCGCAGGACCGGCCAGGCCAGCGAGATGCCTGCGCCGAGCAGTCCAGCGGCGAGAGCGGTGATGACCGTCGCCATCAGAGCCGTCCCGAAATCGAGGAACGCGAAGGTGACCAAGAAGGCCACCGCGCCGGAGGCGAGACCGGCGAGGATGCCGACGATTTTGGCGCGACGCGCCGCCGAATCCTTGTCGAACTGGTCAATCAGCGTCTGCGCAGCTCGCGCACCGCCCCTGCTACGACCAGCAGATTTGCTACCATAAGAACGCATGGCAGAACCACCTTTCCGCCCCGTGGGGCAAAGGTTTCTGTGAACTGAATGCCGGGGAACCGGCCAGGACCGCCAAGTACGAGCCGGTTCCCCGAATGCCGCTAAGCGGCGATCTTCATCTCTTTCCCATTCGCCACCGGTTCGGCGACGAACTTCGTCCGACGACGCGGAGCGTTGTCAAGCGCACGTTGACGCTTGCCGTTCCGCTCAGCCTCATCGGCCAGACGGTGCAGCGCCTCAGCGAATTGCCGAAGCTCCGCAGGAGCACCGTGGACACTCAGCTGAGTGCCTCCGTAGCCCGCGCTGACGCGCAAGCACGCTCGCTCGTTGTCAAAGAGCTGCGGCTCAAGAGCCATCACGCCTTTGAGGAACAGTGTCATCTGTCCTGAGAGCACGTCTTGCATGGCAGAGATCCTTTCGAGAGGGAAGGCCCCAGACCGGGACCCGCCGGATTACTTGGCAGCCTTGACCTTGATCTCAGCGGCCCGGTAGGAGATGCCGTGCGAACCCTTTTCCTTGTTCTCCCACGGGAGGACCTCCAGCCCCGCAACCGCAACCTGCTGGGTTTTCTGCACACTCGGCTTGTCGCCAGCAGTCACGATGCGGATGATCTGACCGGAGTCGTTCTCGTCGCTCTGCTCCAGAGCGAGCACGGACGTCACCCACTTCAGGGCACCGGTGTTCTTGTCCTTCTGCTGCTCACCCTTGAACTCCTTCGGCACCGGAGCCTGAGTGACCATGAACGCCACCTCAGAGGTGTCAACCATCAGCTTCATCAGCTTGCCTCTCAATCTGTTGAGCGCTTGACCCCGAAGGGCCCCAACCCGGAACTTCCGAGCTGATGAGACAAGATTCGCGCAGAATGAAGGACGAGTTCACCACCTGGAGGGACGTTTAGGGACGTCTGTGATACAGTGAAGAAGTCCCTAGACGTCCCTCATTTTGCAAGAGAGCAAGGCCAAGATGCCGAACGAACGACTTCGCGATTCCATGCAGTCCAACGGTTTTAGTCCAGCGGGCCTTGCCTCAGAGCTAGGCGTGGACCCCAAAACAGTTGAGAGGTGGATCACTAAAGGGCGAGCGCCCTACCCTAAGTACCGCAGAGAGGTTGCCGCCCTTCTGAAGGAGCGGGAAAACTACCTGTGGCCCGATGTGCTTCCGGCCGACAAGCAGATTGCCGTTTCCGAGTCGGAGCTGGTCAAGACTTATCCGAGGCGCTATGCCGTGCCAAATGACTTGTGGGCTCGGCTACTCGACCAGGCAACAGACTTCATTGGCGTGCTTGCATACGCGGGTTTGTTCCTGCCGGAGCAGACCGACCTCATCGGGAAGATCAAAGCCAAGGCCAAGAGCGGTACGAAGATCGTGGTCCTTCTTGGCGACCCTGAGTCCGAAGCGGTAGCGCTTCGCGGCGCCGAGGAAGGCATCGGTGGGGCGATGGCCGAAAAGGTCAGGAATGTGCTCACCTACTACAACCAGCTAGAAGGCGTTCCAGGCGTGTTCGTTGGGTACCACGACACCGCCCTTTACAACAGCATCTACAAGTTCGACAACGAGATGCTGGTAAACACCCACATCCTTGGTTGCCCTGCTGCCCATGCGCCGGTACTCCACCTCAAGGAGTTGGCTGGTGGAACCATGTTCCAAACGTTCTCGGACAGCTTTGATAGGGTTTGGTCCCGCTCCAAAAATGTTTGGACCCATGAACACGGAAAGGTCAAGCCGTGAGCCGTATTGACCACATTGACAATCCGAACGCACCAGAACCCAACAGTGTGGTTCCGTCAACCACTGCCTTCGTTCTCGACTCAGAGAACCGTGTCCTACTAATTCAACGGACCGATAACGGTGATTGGGCACTGCCCGGTGGCGCTCACGATCCAGGTGAATACATTGCAGATACGGCGATTAGGGAAACCAAGGAAGAGTCGGGGATTGACATCAAAATCACCGAGATCATCGGTATGTATACCAATCCCAACCATTTGATTGAGTACAGCGATGGCGAAGTGCGTCAGCAGTTCTCAATTTGTTTTCGTGGAGAGCAGACCGGGGGCACTCCCACCACGAGCGATGAATCAACACAAGTGAAATGGTTCAAGCGCTCAGAACTCGACGACCTCTCGATCAACCCCTCTATGAGGATGCGCATTGAACACGGGTTTGAGCACAGGACCGCACCGTATATCGGTTAGGCCGACAGAAGCCTTGCTTCAGTCCTGCTCACAGCATCCATGATCGAGCTCTGTGCCTTCCGAATGAACCGCGACACGACATGATCAGGCCCGTAACGCTCCAAAATCTCAGTGAGACGGTCGCCGACTTCAACGTCCAAGCCAGTCGGTCCAGTCGTCATATCGCAGTACCAGAGCGCCTCAGTAACTTCTGAGGCTTCATTCTGGAACTCAGCCTCCAAAACCTCCCGCAGGCCACGTTCCTCAGCCTCAACTGCTGCACAAGAATGGTGTGCAACGAGATCAACGATGCGCTTGTTCCATCCATGATCGCGCAACCAACGAGCCCCATCGAGTGGATGAAAACCAGTGGCAGCAAGCTCAGACGCATACCCGATGTCATGCAAGATCGCAGAAACTGCAAGTGCTTCTTGATCAGTATCATTCATCAGCCGAGACCCAACTGACAACGCTTTGCTACCCACGGCTTGCACATGACTCCACCGTCGAGGAAGTTCATTCGAGAGAAGTTCTTCAGCTTGATTAAACGCCCTGTCGTATAGTTCCATTGGGCTGAGTCTATCAGTCGCTAAAGCGCCTGGACAGCTCTCAGCGCCGAAGAGACGAGTTCCATCGTGGCGTCATCCGCAGTCGCCACGAGTTCCGCCATTCTCGATTTTTGGCAGGCGACCACCGAGAGCGCAGATGCCCAGGAACCCTCATCGAGCTTGACCGACAGCAAGCCGCCAGGGTCAGCGTCAAGAACTTCAAGCGCCAGGACCACCGGGATTCGGTCGGCCCCGTTCACCTCGTCGGCAGAGACCACCAGGCGGAGCCCGGTTCGGCCTGGCCGGTTGACGTAGGACTCGTACCGCCAGACTTCACCACGGCGGATCACTCGCCGGACCTCCAGGCGGCCTCGTGCTCGGCTTCGAGATCATCGAACCAACCCGGTCGAGCTTCGAAGAAGTTCGCATGAGCGTCCAGCGACTCCCGTAGCGCTTCACGACGGATCAGGTCTTCCAGGAAGGCCGACACGTTTCCGTTGGTGGACGAGGTTGCCTCGGACTGCAACCAGGCAGCCAACGGAGCATCAACATTGATTGTCATACGTTGCTTCATACACTCCAGCTTACGCAGCATCCGCCGCAAACGCCAGACTTGCCAGACACCCCATCCAGGAGCCTGTGAGAACTTTCTATACATCTTCAAGGCGGCCTATCGGCCGCGTGCCAGCCGCGGGACGGGGCCCCTCGCGCGGGGCCCACGTCCCCGTCCCGCGGCTGGCACAGCCAAAGAAGGACGCCTTGAGGATGATCTGAAAGTTCCGGCCGGAACCCTTGGCCGGGGACCCCTTCGGGCGCGCACCCCAGGGCGGTTGAGGGCGGGCCCCTGCGGTGCCGCCCTGTCGCGGGTCAAGCGTAATGCGCGCCCGACCCCGGCCAATGAACCCGGCCTCCATGTCAAGAGAGTGTTGACACCATTTTGGACAGTTGGGGGATGCTGTACAGCAGTTTTCTACAGCAACCGGCATGGCTGAGGATGTCTCAGAATGGCTCTGACCAGCCTTGATGCACCTTGGTTGACCTTGGATAACCGTGTTGCCGATAGTTCGGGACGAGGGGGTCGCAGGTTCAAATCCTGTCAACCCGACCATCACAAGGGGACCGCGAGGTCCCCTTTTTCGTGGCGGTCGTGCGGGTGGTGAGTCGCGGCCGCTGTTTCTTCGGGACGGCCGCTCACTACTACCGCGTCCTCGAGATCATTTGTGGGACATGGTGAGGACGGTTTTGACGCCCGGGTCGCCGCTGTTCGCGGCCTTGAGCGCATCGGCGTATTCAGTGAGAGGGAACGTCTGCGGCAGCGGTGCGAGCAGTCTGCCGGTGGCGACCGCCTCCATGAGCGTGGACAGTGCCCGCCGGTATGCGCTCCGGCGGGTCGCCACGATGATCGGCACCGAGGAGACGCGTTCGCCGGGGCGCGCGTAGCGCCGCATGGCCGCAGTGAGGAAACCGGTCGCAGTGGCGCTGCGCTGCCTCCCGGGTTCGCCGCCGAAGGCGATGCGCACGATGCGTCCGCCCGGGCGCACGGCGCGGCGCAGCGCGCGGCTGCCCGTGTGGTCGATGGCGCCCGAGACGCCGCCCGATGCCGTCGCCAGGCGCTCGATCCACGCGGGGTCGCGGTAGTCGAGCACCTCGGCTCCGAGCCGCTCGGCGTAGTCGCGCGAGCGTGGCGACGCGGTGCCGTAGACGGCGAGGCCGCGCTCCGCGGCGAGCTGCACCGTCCAGGCGCCGACCGCTCCGCTCGCGCCTTGAACGAGGACGCTCGCGCCGTCGTCGAGCGCCAGCGCGTCGAGCGCGAAGAACGCGGTGACGGTGTCCAAGGGGAGCGTCGCGGCGGTGGGGCTGTCGAGTTCGTCGGGCACCGGCACCAGCAGCGACGGGGCGAGGCTCACCATGTCCGCGTGGGCGCCCATGAAAGGCATGACGGCGGCCACTCGCCGGCCGAGCGACAGGCCCGAGCGATCGCCGGCGGGCAGGTGCTCGACCGTGCCGACGAAGTCGTACCCCGGCACGAAGCCTCGGAAGGGGTGGAGCAGGTAGTCGCCGCGCGCGGCCATCGCGTCGGTCACCCCGACCGAGGCGTGCGTGACGCGCACGATGGCCCGGCCGGCGAGCCCTCGGCGCGCAACGGTCTCGCGGGCCGGAGTGGGGGAGTCGGCGCCGAACCGGTCCACGCGCATGGCTTCACGGTGCAGCGGCATATTTGGATAACGTGTCATGTAATTGAGTGTAGCGGAGATGGATGACATGTCACGTAATTTGCATGCGGGCGCCGTGCTCGCATTCTCCTTCGAGGTCAAGAGTCTCGTCACAGAGCTGAACGCCGCGCTGAGCGCGCTGTTCCGCCCGCTCGGGCTGACGTGCGTGCAGGCCGAGGCGCTCATGGCGTTGGACGAGCTCGGTCCGACCACCCTCAAGCGGCTCGCCGCGCATCTCGTCGCCGAGTCCGGCCATCCCAGTCGCCTGGTCTCCCGCCTCGCCGCCGAGGGCCTCATCACCCGTGCCGCGTCCGAGACCGACGGCCGTGCCGTCGTGCTCGAACTCACTGAACGGGGCAGGGAGTTGGCGGTCCGGGCCCGCGCCGCGCGAGCGCCGCTGTTGAACGAGTTCGCTCGGCGCTACGGGGATCGGCTCGACGGTGCCACCGACCTCATCCGCGAGCTGCGCGCCGCGCTCTCGGAGCCGTAGGCCGACGGGCTCGCGCGGCTGAGAAATTGTCGGTGCCGTCCGTACCTTTGACGAGAAGCGTGGATCACTCCACGTAGTCAGTGCGAGACCGAGTGAACGGACAATGCGATGGACGCACCGAAGCCGACCGACAGTTCACGAGACCACGGGCGGCATGAGCCGCGGCCGCCGAGCGATCCGGGCGCGGCCCGGGACCCGGCCGAGCTGATCGTCAAGGACGTCGCCTTCGAGGCGATGAAATGGCTGCTCCGCTTCGACGGCGACACCTCCCGGCTCTCGGAGGTCGGTCTCGCGGCCCTGGAATGGACCGGCGCCCGGCCCGATGAGCGCGACGTCTACCTCATCCGAGGCGAGCCGAAGCGGAACTTCGTCCGCAACTCCGAGGGCCGGGCGTGGGTGACCAGGCCGATCCTGAAGGCCCGCGGCTGGACCGCCGCCGCGATCCGCGACTTCCTTCCCGGCGCGGAGGGGTTCAAGCCCAATCCCAGGTTCGCCGAGACCGGCGATCCGATGCCGGTCTGGCTTCCCGAGACGGTCGCTGAGGCCGAGGCCACGGCGGAGTGGCAGCAGTGGTTGCGGAAGTCGCTGCGGCGGCGCGGCAAGACGCTGCACGAGCTCGCGTCGGCCGTCGACGGTGACTTCCGCCGGCGCTTCGAAGCGGTGCAGGAGGCCGTGGAGGCCTACCACCGGGCCCAGATCGTCCGCGGATCGACCGGGGGAGGTGGGAAGCGGGCGGCCGAGTGACGGGAGCGGAGGCCGCCGCCGACCGGCGTCAGGCGCGAACCGGCTCGGCGGCCCGCTCCGCGGCGAGCAGCTCGGCCCGCTTCCAGTGGTGGAGGACGAACGGCGCCAGCGGGACCACCGCGGCCGCGAGGGCCGCCAGCGTCATCCCGACGCCCCAGCCCAGACGGCGGCGGATCAGGAAGGTCGCCACGATCAGCAGCACGAACAGGAGGCCGTGGATCAGACCGAGCGGCATCACCAGGTCGATCTCCGAGACGCGGCTCAGGAGGGAGCCGAACACCAGGAGCAGTACGAAGGACCAGCCTTCGGCCAGGGTCAGCATGCGGTAGCGGAAGACGGGATTGGCGAACACGGTTACCTCGCATCGAGTGTCGCAACATTGGTCGCACGGGCCTGATCCGCATCGTAGGCACGCCGCCCGCGGGTGACGCCGCTCTCTCGGCGTCGTGATGTCGGGGGTCACCGGCCGTCCCGGGCTCGTCGCCGTGGATCCGTCGGGGCCGTTCGCCCGTGCGGCGGTCGGTTCGCGCGGGTTCGGCGCCCGGGCGCGTTGAGCGTGGGGTCCTGCCGCTTTTCCCGAGGGCTCATGGCTTGTGTTGGCGAGGTCACAATACAGTGTGGTCGAGTCCGACTCACCCAGAGGAGTCACTGTGAACCATCCCCCAGGCCCGAGCGAATCGAACCCTTCGAACCAGTACCCGCCCGCTCAGTACCCGCCCGGCCATTACCCGCCGGGTGTTCCGCAGCCCGGCTATGCCCCGCCGCCGATACCGGGCCAGGCGCCCCCGCCGGGTCAGATGCCGCCGCCGCGGCCTCCCAGCAGCGGACTTCGCATCGGTCTCGGCCTCGTGCTGCTGTTCGCGGCCCTGATCCCCACCCTCATCGCCTACGTCCTGCCCACGCTGCGCACCTTCACCATGAGCCGCGAATCGGGTGGCCTCCTCGGGGAATTCGAACCGGTGGGCTGGGAGAACTTCGAACACGTCTTCAGCGACAGCGAGTTCTTCTCGAGCCTGCTGCCCGTCGCCTACATCGCCGTCGGCACCGTCGTCTCGGGGGCGGTCATCGCGCCGCTCGTCGCCTGGTGCCTGCACAGCACCGGAGCCGCGATGCGCACGGCCGCCCGGATCGTCTGGGGCCTCGCCGTCGTCGCCTTCGCCCCGGCCGCCCTGGTCGTCGCCTGGTACTTGGACACGTATGACGAGGACGGCTTCGCGGGCGCGGGCGTGGTCGACTGGATGACGCTCATGTCCGGCGTGGTCTTCGGCATCGGCATCCTCGTCGCCCTCGCGGCCTTCAGAGGCGGCGCCGAGCGAGTGAAGCCCGCCGCGGCCGTCGTGACCGCGGCGGGGCTGACCGCGTTCGCCTTGACCGCCGCGGCGCTCCAGACGTTCACCTTCCCCTACATCACCGGCATCCCCCGTCCGCCGGACACGAGCCCGCTGCACCAGGTGTTCATCGACGGATTCGAGTACGGCGACTTCGGCTTCGCCGCGGCCAAGGCGCTGCTGCTGCTCGTCCTCCTGGCCGTCCTGGGGATCGGCGCGGCCCTGCTGTTCATCCTGACCCGGACCCGCATCGAGGTCTCGCCGGGCCCGGGCGAACCGAGGACGTTCCGGGCCGGCGCGGGCATCCCGGGAATCCTCCTGCTGGTCGCGTTCGCGGCGGGCGCCGTCTTCAATCTGCTGCCGTGGTTGGCGCGCATGACGGGCGGCCCGGACACGGGGGCCGACCCCACCGAGGTCATGATCCGCACCTGGGGCCCGCCGCTCATCACGACGGCGATCGCCCTGGTGGCCGCGCTCGCGGGCGGATTCGCGATCGGCGCGCTCCGCCCCCTCGGGGACGGCTCGCGCTGGTTGCTGCTGCTGTTCGCCCCATGGCTCTTCGTCGGCTCGGGCCCGCTGGCGTTGGCCGACTACGAGGCCGTGGCCGAGGCCGGGGCGATTCGCACCTTCGCCGCGCTCGTGCCGCGGGCCTGGATCGCCATTCCCGCGCTGTTCGTGTTCACCGCCCTGTTCTGGGGCCTGGAGGATCGCCGCCGCTCGACGACGGCGCTCGGCGCTCCCGCGTCGAAGGCGAACGGCGCGTTCGCCGCCGCGGCCTGGCCGCTCGTCGCCCTCGTCGGCATGGCCGTGTGGATGGCGAACGCGAACGACACGATCCGGCAGGTGCTCTTCTCGGACCCCGAGGAGCCTACGGCCACGCTGGCGATGATGCAGCCGATCTGGTCGCTCGGCGGCCAGGACGGCGGTGTCGGCGTCGGCTACCCGATCGTGCTGCTGGTGGTCTTCGCGGCGGCGATGGTGGCGGCCGCGATCTTCTACCTGCCGCGCGTCGGCATCAGCGTCGGACGCGAGCGGTCTATGCGAGCTTGAACCCCGCCGCGACGGCGAGCTCGCCCGCGATCTGGACGGCCTGGTCGGCCGTGATGAGCGATCCTTTGAGGCTCATCAGGCCGTTCACGCCGCCGAGGTCCGAGCGGCGCATGTCGCACCCCTTCGCGTTCGACACGCGCGAGAAGTCGGCGTCGGGGAAGGTGCACTCGATGAACACCGCCTTCGACAGGTCGCCCAGGAAGCTCGCGTTCATGAACCGGCACCGCTCGAAGACCACCGGGCCCTTCGCGGTGCCGATCGAGATGCCCGCGAAGTCGGCCCGGCAGTCGGCGATGTAGACGTCGGCGGCGAGCGAGAACTGGGCCTGCCAGCCGACGAGCTGGCTGTCGGTGATCTCCACCCGCCGCGCCGTCATCCGCTCCCAGCGCCCGTTGGAGAGCACCGAGTGCTCGACGGCCACGTCGACGACCTCCAGAGGGGACAGCACGGACCCCGACAGGTCCGCGTCCCTGACGGCGCTGGACTCGAGGATGCCGTCGCCGCTCCCCTGCGACCAGTCGAGGCCCTTGAGCAGGCGGTCGTGGTACTCGAAGTCGAGATCGAGGCCGTCGGTCAGCTCGACGAGCTCCTCGGTCTCGACGACGGGCCGCCGCATCGAGCGGTCGCCGTCGATCGTCCTGAACTTCATGGGGCTCCCGTGGTCGTCGATCGCTTCGATCGAACGGTACGGGAGCCCTGTGACAGTCGGTCTACTGGAGTCGGCGGCGTCTGCTGAGGACCAGTGCCGCCGTGCCGACCGCGATGAGGATCGCCGCGACGATTCCCAGCGGGATCAGCATGGAGCCGGTGGTCGGCAGCATCCCGCCGGCCCCGTCACCGGGCCCGCCGGGGGTCTCCGAGGATGGCACCTCGTCCGAGGGCCCCTCTGTGCTCGGCATGTCGCTGCTCGGTTCGTCGGTCGTGGGTTCGTCGGTGGTCGGTTCGTCGGTCGTGGGTTCGTCGGTGGTCGGTTCGTCGGTGGTCGGTTCGTCGGTGGTCGGTTCGTCGGTCGTGGGTTCGTCGGTCGTGGGTTCGTCGGTGGTCGGTTCGTCGGTGGTCGGTTCGTCGGTCGTGGGCGACGGGGTCGGTTCGACGTCCGTGTCGCAGGTGAGCTCGGCGTCGAACGGGAAGTAGTGCAGTTCCCCGGAGTTCGCGGCGGTCGTGCCGAGTACGGCGTTCGCCGCCACGATCTGGCCTTCGACGTTGGCGACGCTGAGGTCGGTGAAGTCGGCGTCCGGAGCGAAGATGCTGCCTTCGACCGTGTCGCCCCCGACGAGCGTCAGCTCGGTCGTGCCGCTGAAGTTCCACAGCAGGTACGGCGCGTCGGCGCCGCCGATACCGGCCTGAGTGGCGACGTCCCAGGCGAAGACGCCGCCGGTGCCCGAGGTGTCCACGTTGATCAGCAGCGGCGTGTCGGCCGTCGGCTTGTTGACGAAGGTCAGATCGGACATGTTGTTCAGGTCCTCGCCGGTCACGTTGAGGACGTTGGTCTCGCCTTCGGTCAGCGTGATGAAGATCTGCTGGCCCGGCTGGACCTCGCCTTTCGCGACCGCTGAGCCGCCCTCGCGGCTGTCGAACATCGTCACGGTGTTCGCGCAGCCCGCGAGCAGTTCCGAATTGGCCCGCATCTCGGCGAAGGCCGCCTCGAAGTCGATCGGTGAGGACTCCACCGTGTCGGCGGGCTGCCGCACGACCGTCTCCACGCGCGGGGTGGCGTCGTAGCCGGCGCCTGCGGGGACCAGCCGGGTCGGCTGGCTCGCGCCGTTGGCGTCGGTGGTCTCGACGTCGGTGCCGGTGAGGTCGCCCACTTTCACGTAGCCGTTGCCGAGCACCGGGACGACGCCGTCCGCCGTGCTGCCGTCCCAGTCCATCCGGCCGCCGACGACCAGCGAGCTCGGCAGCGGGTCGTCCCCGTCGACGAAGCTGGCGTTGTTCTGGATGTCGATCTCGTAGCGCCCCTGGACTGCCAGGTTGCCGCCCGTCGCGAGCGGGCCTTCCATCTCGTGCTCGGCCAGGACCGTGTCGCCTTCGATGAAGGCGTTGAAGTCGAGAGCGGGTGCGAGCGGGTCGATCGTGACCACTTCGGCCAGAGCCTCGTGATCGGTGGCGGTGACGGCCAAGGCGACAGCGGTCACCGCGGCTGCGGTGCCGAGGATGCCGAGACGACCGGCCAGCGCCTTGCGGCGCGCGGACGCCGCCGATCGCGGTGCGGTGTTGGTTTTTGACACAGTTCCCCCGTATGCGTGACAGTTGCCCGACCGGGGGAGTCCGGGGCTTACGTTACATTTGGACACTGCCCCATTCGGGTGAACCGCGAGAGCGGGCGCGCCGTCCGTCCGAATGCGAGTGCGCGTCAGGTCAGTCCGCGGGCGCAGGTGGACGTCAGGCCTTCAAGGGAGGCGAATTCGAACTGCCCGCCGGCGAGCAGGGTCACCTCGACGGAGGACATGACGATCTTGCAGCGGCCGTTGAGCGACGCGGTGGTGCCCTCGAATTCGACGACACCGCTGCCCGACAGCGTCATCCACCCGGGCGCGACGGTGTCGAGCGCCAGATCGGAGCCGATCCGCAGATGCGGGTACGCGTCCACGGCCCACGCCAGGTCCTGGACCTCCTCGAACTCGTGGAGGCCGTCGTCGACCATGTCGGTGCTGTAATACGACTGGGCCGAGAACGGGCAGCCCTCGGGCGCGGCCTCCTCGCTCTGCGCGCAGAAGTCGATCCAGGCGGCCAGGTCGGCGTTGAGCTGCTCTTCGAGCTCGGTGTTGCCCGCGATCGCCTCGCCCGCCACGCGCGCCAACTGGATCGGCTGGTCCTCCGGCATGGCGAGGAACGACACCGCGTGCTCGCCGGAGAAGCCCGGCACGTCTTCGAACAGGTCGTACGAGCCGGGGAACAGCGCCACCTGCGCCGTGCCGTTCTCCTCCAGTCCTCGCGGGGAATGCCACCGGCCGTTCAGTTCGAGCGTCTGGAGTGGCCCCTGGTTGACCACCAGGTACACGTACGGGTTGGCGATGCGCAGTTCGTCTTCGGTCCCCTCCAGGTGGAAGACGGTCTCGGCGGTCCGCCCGCCGGAGCCGATCACGGCGTGGACGTACCACTGGTACGAGGACCGCTGCTCCACCGACTCGATCTCCCAGTCCGAGGAGAGCGCCTCCTCGGTCAGCAGGGACTCGTCGGCGTCGGGGTACTGGCTCGATCCGATGTACGATTTCGCCTCCTCGACGTCGCCCTCGCGCAGCGCCTCGAGATAGGCGGTGACCAGTTCGACCCCTTCGGTCTCGCCGTCCGAGGCGATGATCGGCCACGACACGAGCGCCAGCAGCGCCGCCAGCACCGCCTCGCCGAGGATCGACCAGCGGCGCGGACGCGCCCAGTTCGAGACCCGCTGGTACATCGTGCTCTCCTCGCCGCTCATTCCGTCCCCCGGCAGGTGTCGGTCTCCTGCACGCCGATCGGCGCGAGCTCGACCTCGTCGTCGCCGCGCAGCAGCACCACCAGTTCCTCGCCGCCGAAGCGGCAGGCGGCGGTGAACTCCTTCCAGTGCTCGTAATCGGAGCTGCCGGTGCCGTTCAGTTCGAGGCGGCCCGGTTCGGCGTACCCCACGAGCAGCGCCGGCTGCCCCCACAGGTCGACGCCGGGGACCACCGACACCTCCGGGTACTCCGACACCGTCCACGCCACGTCCTCGATCGCCTCCAGCCGTTCCCGCTCGGTCGTGTCGACGTAGCCGTCGGTCGAGAAGGGGCAGCCCGGCGGAGCAGCCGTCTTGTATTCGACGCAGGCGTCGATCCGGTCGTCGACGGCGGCCTGGACGGCCTCGACCTGCTCGGGCGTCGGCTCCGGCCGGGGCGGCCGGATGATCGGCATGTCGGCCGTCTCGGGATCGAGCAGCGCGACCGCTTCGCCGCCGAAGAAGCGGTAGACGCCCGGCAGCAGCTCGTACTGCCGGCTCTGGCCCGCGGCCAGGACCTGCTCCGTCGGATGAAGCTCGACCACGTGGTCGTTGACCTGGATCTCCAGCTGGGAGGAACCGGCGAAGGAGACCTGCTGCAAGGGGTTCTCGATGTGCAGCTCGTCGTCGAACTCGCTGACGACGTAGCGGCCCTCGGCGATGCCGTCGGGATGTCCGATCGTCACCCGCACGTCCGTCTCCGAGGAATATTCGCCTTCGCTCTCGGTGGTCTCGAGGACCTCCCAGTCGTCGCCTATGGCGTCCGGGTGCAGGAACGCCGCCGCCTCGCCGACCGGGACGGCCGCGTCGGTGTAGGAGAACGCCTCATCGAGGTCCTTCTCGCGCACGGCCTGGAAGAACGCCTCGACCAGTTCGGCGGGGCTGTCGGGCTCGCGCGCCTCCTTCCACACGCCGAGCGGGATGAGCGTCAGCAGTGACAGCACCACGATCCAGCCCGTCCGCATGGCTTCGCGTCGGGCCCTGGAGGGCTGGGTCTCGGTCGTCGACATGGTCACATCCGCGGGGGTCGGGGCTCGGTCCGGCCGATGGTAGCGACCTGTCGCAAATTTGCGGCACGGCGTTATGGTGCCAGGTGAACGAGAGTCGACTCCGAGCCCGGGAGGACCGATGCGCGACTTCGACACCGACGCGAGCCACACCATGTGGCGGGNGCTGCGCAGCTGGCCCCTGTACGCGCAGATCGGCACGGGCGCGATCGGGGTCGGCGCCTTGGTGCTCGCGTTCGCCATCCCCGCCATCGCCGGGCCGGACCGGCCCGACGAATCGACGTGGCCCGAGGAGGAGCTGCCGGAGGCGGCCGACTTCACCGAGACCCCCGCGTCCCCCGAGGAGTCCGGCGACGAGTTCCCCGAAGGCGTGAGCGCCTACGACGGCGAGCCGCTGTGGTCGCAGCGGCTCGGCGCGGACTCCGGCGCGGTGACGCACGTGGACCAGGGGACCCTGATCCGTCTCGACGGTTCGCTGCGGCTCGTCGCCGACGGCGAGACCGTCTGGGAGCACACCTGGGAGGACTTCGCCCCGGAGATCGGCGTCGCCGGGGAGGTCGTCGTCATCTCGGGCGAGGGCTCGGATGACATAACCGGAGACGAGCCGTGGCCGGGCCGGCAGGACACCGTCGCGCTCGACCTCGACACCGGCGAGGAGGTCTGGCACGACCAGGACGCCTCGTTCGTGACCGTCTTCTCCGACGCGGTGCTGATGAGCGAATGCGGCGGCGGGCAGGACGACCACATCGGCGACTGCACCCTGTACGCCCGCGACCCCGCCGACCTGTCCACCCTGTGGTCGACGCCGACGTACGCGAGCGTCCAGGCGATCAGCTCCAGCGGGTGGACCGGCGATCCGCTCCCCGACCCGCTGCTCGTCGAGTCCTTCCCGACCGGGTACGAGAGCCGGACCGTGAGCGTCCTCGATTCGGACGGCGACGAGCTCGCCAGCGTCCAGACCCACGACGGCGTCTTCCCGTCGGCGGCGGACCAGATGCTCGTCGTCTACGACGACTACGACGACAACCCCGCCGACGACTGCACCGCGGCCTTGAAGGGCTACCGCTTCGGCGAGGACGAGCCCGCGTGGGAGATCGAAGCGGACATGCGCAAGACCGCCGACCTGAGCTCGTGCGGCGAGCTGCCCACCACGACCATGCGGGACGGCAGGCTGCCGTTGACGGTCGACGGCGTCCCGTCCATCGTCGACGTCGCGACCGGGGAGGTGGACTGGACGGCGCCGGCCGAAGGCCAGGCGTACACCCTCAGCGAGGACGCCGGGACGCTCATCGCGGCCGACTGGGAGGCCGAGGAGGACAACCTGATCGCCTACGACGTCGACTCCGGCGAGGAGCTGTGGCGGGCGGCCGCCTCGATCGGCGCCTCGACCCAGGCCTCGGTGCTCGGATCGACGGTGTGGATCTACGGTTCCTCCAGCATGTGGGGCTGGAGCGACTACAGCGTCGTCGGCTACAAGCTCGACACCGGCGAGGGGCTCGCGCTGCCGGGCAGCGTCAGTACCTTCGCGCCCGGCGAGATCATCATGACCGACGGCGAGTTCGAGGACGCGGAGCTCACGGCCTGGCCGGTCGACCTCTGGGCCGAGTAGGGGCCGCTCCGCCGCGGAGAGCGCACGGCGCCCCGCGGCCGGGCCGCGGCCTCAGAGGTACTGGCCGACGGACTGCTGCGGGATCCGCGGCTCGGTCATCGTCGGGTCGGTGCCGCCGCGGCGGGCGTACAGCTCCGCCAGCGTCATCGGGCGCGTCACCGGCTCGCCGCCCAGCCAGTCCCCCGACTCCGCCGCCGACAGCTCGCCGACCTCGATCTGCGCCAGGCACCGGCCCGGACGCACCACCGCCGGATGCAGCCGGTCGAGCCGCTCGTTCGTGGTGATCGCGACCATGATCTCCCGGCCCTGCCCCAGCAGGCCGTCGGTCAGGTTCAGCAGGCGCGCCAGGGACTGGCCCGACGCCTCCTTCGCCTCGCCCCGGATCAGCTCGTCGCAGTCCTCGAGGACCATCAGCCGCCAGCCCTCGCCCTTCGGCTCGTCGTCGCCCAGGCTCAACTCCATCTCCGAGCCGATGATCACCTCCATCAGGTAGGAGGGGTCGGCGAAGAACGCCTCCGGGTCCAGCACCGTGTCCACCTGGCACCAGCCCGCCCACTCCCGCGCCAGCGCTCGCAGCGCCGTCGTCTTGCCCGTGCCGGGCGGGCCGTGCAGCAGCACCAGCCGCCCGGCGACGTCCGAGGGCTGGGTGGCCATCAGCTTCCCCAGCGCCGAGGCCGAGGCCGAGGAGTAGTTCTGCGCGATCTCGGGCCACTGCGGGGCCGCGATGGACCGCGTCGAGCGGAACGGGCCCCGCGCCGAGCGGTACCAGAAGCCCATGTCGACCTTGTCGTCGCCGAGCTCCTCGGGCGAGCCGGCCTGCTCGGCGACGAAGGCGGCGATCTCCTCGGCCCGCTCGCGCGTCTCGGCGGTCACCACCGCCTGGCCGGAGCCGTCGCGCCAGCGCTGGGTGCGCAGCGTCCAGTCCTCGCCGCGCACGAGCTGGAGGAAGGACGTGCCGGAGATGGAGCGGACGAGCTCGCCGCCCTCGGGGATCAGCTCGGCGTCGTCCCCGACCGCGTCGAGGGCGCGCACGACGGCATGCGGCTGCGTCCCCGAGACGTAGGACTCCAAGCTCATGAGGTTGAGCACGTTCGATGGGTCGTCGGACCCGTCGAGGGTGAAGTGCATGTTGCCGAGGACACCGCCCGTTCCGTGCAGCAGGTTCATGATGTCGCCGCGTCGTTCAATGGTTCCCATTGCGATCCAGGATGCCTTATCGCCCCGACACCGCCGGGGCCGGTCAGCGCGGCTCACCAGGGAGTCGGCGGCGACGCCCGGACCCACCCGGTGGGGCGTGAGCTGGAACAATCCGTCAGGATGAGGTACGTGACCACCTCGACCGAGAGCAGCGAAAACGCCGCCGACACCATACCCGGCGGCAGTGCGAAGGACTCCGGAGGGCCGAGTCGATCCGGGCACACCGGATGGCGTGCGCTTGCCGTGTTCGCGGCCGCCGTGGTCGGCGCGATCGCCGCCGTCCTCGCCCTCGAACTCGGCGGCGCCGTCGACATCGAGCCGCTGCCGGGGCTCACGGCGGCCGACCCGGCCGTCACCTGGGCCGCGGGCCTGCTCAAGTACGTCGGTGATCTGCTCATGCTGGTCGCCGTCGGGTGCACCGTCGCGGCCGCCTGCTTCCTGCCCGGACGCGAGGGCGACCGGGCCCGGCTCGCCGCGCAGCCGTGGCGCTGGCTGCGCGTCGGCGCCTTCGCCGCCGCCCTGTGGGCACTGGCCTCCCTGGCACGTCTGCCCGTCGAATACGCGAACCTCGCCGCCCGCCCGCTGGACGAGGTCGCCTTCGGCGACGTCCGGCTCTACGTCACCGAGTTCGAGCAGGGGCAGAGCCTCGTGCTCGCCGCGCTCCTGGCCGCCGCGGCGGCCGTGTGCGCCGCCCGTTCGTTCAAGGTCGTCGGCGCCATGATCGCCGCCGCGTTCGCGCTGGCGGCGACCGTCCCGCCGATCTTCACCGGTCACTCCTCGGCCAACGGCAACCACCAGATCGCCGTCGACGCCCTGCTCATCCACGTCGTCGCCGCCGCCTTCTGGACCGGCGGCCTGTTCGCCCTGTTCATCGCCCGCTCCGATCCCGGCCGGGCCGCGCGGCGCTACTCGAACGCCGCCGCCCTCGCCTACCCGGCCGTCGCCGCCTCCGGGCTGATCGTCTTCGTCGCCAACGTGTCCCTCACCGACCTGTGGGAGACGGACTACGGGCGCATCGCCCTCGCCAAGCTCGCCGTCCTCGCCGTCGGCGGCGTCCTCGGCTGGGCGCACCGGCGCCGCACCCTCCCCGCCGTCGAAGCGGGGGACCGCCGCGCCTTCGTGCGCCTCGCGGCCGTCGAACTGGCGCTCATGGGCGTCGCCTTCGGGCTCGCGTCCTCCCTGTCGGTGACCCCGCCGCCCGCCGAGGAGCTCGCCGACCCCAACACCGCCGCCCTCGGCTTCCCCACACCGGGGCCGATGACGTTCTCCTCGCTCGTCCTCGACTGGTACCCGTCGGTGCTGATGTGCACCGCGGCCCTGGCGGGCGTCGGCTTCTACATCGCAGGGGTCGTGCGGCTCCGCCGCCGCGGCGACGCCTGGCCGTGGTACCGGACCGCGCTGTGGATCGGCGGCTGGTCCGTCATCGTCCTCGTCACCTCCACCGGGCTCGGCAAGTACGGCATGGTCCTGTTCAGCGCGCACATGGTGCAGCACATGGCGCTCAACATGCTCGCCCCGGTCCTGCTGGTCCTGGCCGCGCCCGTGACGCTCGCGCTGCGGGCGATCCGGCCGAGCCGCGCCGGCGGCCCGCGCGAGTGGCTGCTCGCCTTCGTCCACAGCGGCTTCGCGAAGGCGATCTCGCATCCGCTGGTCACGCTGCTGATCTACCTCACCAGCCTGTACATCATGTACTTCACCGGCATGTTCGAGTGGGCGATGCGCTCGCACTTCGGGCACCTGTTCATGACCGCGCACTTCCTGCTCGCGGGGTGCCTGTTCTTCTGGGTGGTCATCGGTCCCGACCCCAAGCCGCGGCGGCTCGGCTACCCGGCGAAGGTCCTGCTGTACTTCGTGTCGATCATCTTCCACGCCATCTTCGGGCTCACCCTCATGATGGGCACCGGCCTCATCGCCGCCGACTGGTACACCGGCCTCGCGGTGCCGTGGGTGGACGACCTCCTCGCCGACCAGCGGGCGGGCGGCGGCATCGCCTGGGCCTTCGGGGAGATCCCGAGCCTGATCATCATCGGCGCGCTCATCGCCCAGTGGTCCCGCTCCGAGGAGCGCGAGGGCCGCCGCCTCGACCGGATGGCCGAGCGGGCCAGCGCCAACGGCCGCCCCGAGGACGACCCCCACGAGGTCTACAACGCCTACCTCGCCGGTCTCGACCAGGAACGGCGGTAGGCGAAGGCGTGGCCGACCTGCTCCTCGGAGCGGCGGCGCCGCTCGGGCTCGTCGTCGCCGGCTGGGCCCTGCTCGCGCTGCTGGCGCGGCGGCTCCCGCCAGGACTGCTGCGGGACCTCGCCGCGTTCATCCCCGACTGCGTCACCACCGTCAGGCGCCTCAGAGGCCACCCGGCGGTGCCGCGGCGCGCCAAGGCCGCCGTGGTCCTCGCGGGGGTCTACCTGGCGAGCCCCATCGACCTCATCCCGGAGTTCCTGCCGGTCATCGGGCCGCTCGACGACGTCGTCGTGGTGGCCCTGGCGCTGCGCTACGCCGCGCGCAGCGTCCCCCGCGAGGTGCTCCTGGCGGCGTGGCCGGGGGAGCGGCGGCTCATCGATCGCCTGATCGGGCCGCCGCCAGACGTTAGCGGAAATTAAGGACAATCCGTTGATGGGACTATGAGGCCGCCGTAACGTCGGTCAGATGAACGATGCGGAAACCCGGTTCGAGACCTTGGCCGTCCACGGCGGAGAGCCGCGGCCCGCGCCGGACGGCTCGGTGGTCTTCCCGATCTACCAGGGCACGGTCTTCGAGTCCGCGCTGGGGAGCTCGGTGGACGACGTCAGGTACATCCGCTTGGGCACCAATCCCACGCAGTGCCACCTGCACGGCAGGCTCGCGGCCCTGGAGGGCGCCGAGGCCGCCGTCGCCACCGCCTCGGGGATGGCCGCCATCACCGGTGTGCTGCACAGCGCCTTGAGCGCGGGCGACCATCTCATCGCCGCCGGGACGTTCTACGGCGGGACCTACCGCTTCCTCGCCGAGCAGGCCGAACGCCTCGGTTGGACATTCGACCTGGTCGACCCCGTGGATGCGGACACGTGGACGAAAGCGCTGCGCCCCAGCACGAAGGCGTTCCTCGTCGAGAGCATCACGAACCCGCTCATCAGGGTCGGCGACCTGGAGGGCGTCGCGCGCTTCGCGCGGAGCCACGGGCTGACCTCGATCATCGACAACACCTTCGCCACTCCGGTGAACTTCCGGCCGCACAGCGTCGGTTTCGATCTGGTGTGCCACTCGGCGACCAAGGCGCTCAACGGCCACTCCGACATCGCCGCGGGGGCCGTCACCGGTTCGGAGCGGCGGATCGAGGAGGTCGCGTCGGTGCTCAGCGCCTACGGCGGGAGTCTCGACCCGCACGCGGCGTTCCTGCTGGCGCGGGGCCTCAAGACGCTGGCGCTGCGCGTGCGCGCCCAGAACGCCAACGCGCTGGCGGTGGCCGAGTTCCTCGCCTCGCACGAGCGGGTCGCCCACGTCAGCCACCCCGGTTTGGCCTCGCACCCGGACCATGAACGGGCGGCGGCGCTGTTCGACGGCTTCGGATCGGTGCTGTCGTTCCGCCCGGTCGGCGGGGTGGGCGCGGCGGAGGCGCTGGTCAAGTCGCTGCGGCTGCCGTACGCCGCTTCGAGTCTGGGCGGGGTGGAATCGCTGGTGACGCGCCCGGCGGCGGGCGGCCACACCGGGCCGGGCGCGGCCGAGGCCGAAGGCGTCGACGAGGACCTCATACGATTCTCGGCCGGGATCGAGGCGACCGAGGACCTCCTAGCCGACTTCGCCCAAGCGCTGGAGGGCTAGAGGTTTTCCGCCCGCGCCGGCGCGGGTACCTCGCCCCGGTGGCCGGGACGGGCGGTGCTCCAATAGTGTTGCGACCGGTCCGCGACGCCGTTCGAGGAGACTGTGATGCCGCAACCCGACCGTATGCCGCTGGACGAACTCGCCGACAGCGTGAGGGAGCTGGCGGCGGCCGTCAAGGAGCTGCGCGAGACGCAATCGGTGCTCACCGAGCGCCTCACCTCGCTCGAGCAGCGGGCCGAACAGGATCGCAAGGCCGCGCAGGCCCACACCCGCACCGCCTACGCCCAGCTCGAAGACCTCCTCGCGCTCTACCGCGACATCGACCCGGACCGATCCCTGCCCCGCATGCGCAACTGGGCCGCCGGTCCCGAACTGCTGCGCTTCCTCTACGAAGCGGTCATGGAGCACCGGCACGCCCGCGTCATGGAATGCGGCTCCGGCACCACCACCGTCGTCATGGCCTACGCGATGCGCTCGCTCGGCACCGGCAAGGTGACCGCTCTGGAGCACGACCCCCACTACGCCGCCCTCACCCGCCGCGAGCTGGGCGAGCGCGGTCTCACCGACTGGGCCGAGCTCGTCGACGCCGAGCTCGTCGAAGTGGAGCTCGACGGCGGGACGTGGCGCTGGTACGACCCGCAGGCGATCCCGCCCGGCGGGATCGACATGCTCCTGGTCGACGGCCCGCCCGGCGACACCGGCCCCGAGGCGCGGTACCCGGCGCTGCCGCTGCTGGCCGACCGGCTCTCGGAGAACGCGACGGTCGTCCTCGACGACGCGAACCGCCCCCACGAGCGCGCGGTCGCGCAGCGCTGGTCCGAGCGGTTCCCGCGTTTCTCGCAGCAGCGCCTCGACCACGAACGCGGAACGGTCGTCCTGCGCCGAACCGATGCCGATGGGCGGCGCTTAGACCTCGATTCCCTCGTCCCAGCACCGGTTGCCGTCGACGTGGACCGCCAGACCGGTGGAATGGGTCACCGGCTCCCCGCGGCCGATGAGGCCGACCAGAGCGGTGTCGCCGACCTCGATCGCCCCGTTCCATCCGGCGTCGGTGACCGTGACCGACGAACCGTCCCGGGTCCATTCGCCGTTCCACACCGCGGTGACGGAGGTGTCCTCGCCGAGCTCGAACTCGATCCTCCAGCCGGTCGAGTCGGCTTCGACCGGGATGACCTCGATCTCGGTGAGGAAGCCGCCGCCGTGCCACTGCTCGTACGAGACGGAGTACCGGCAGTACGGGCTCGGCGGTTCGGAGCCGGTGAGGGTCCGGGTCTCGCCGCAGCGGTCGGGCCAGGTCGAACCGTCGGGGAGCCGCTCGCGGCAGACGGCCACCGTGACGGTCTCGATCGCGGCGCCTGCCGTGATGGTGAACTCGTATGCCGCAGTGGGGCCGCCGACTCCGAAGGGCTCCGTGTGCGCGCCCAGTGCGGTGCCGTCGGCTCCGAGCGCCGTGACCTCGATCTGGCGGTCGAACACCTCGTGCGGAATACAGGAGTCGTCGGTCGGGTGGAACTCTCTGCTGCCCGACACGGTCACGGTCGAGCGTGCCGGGAGGTCCCAGCGGACCTCGCCTTGGGTGAAGAAGAGGGTGCATTCGTCCTCGCCGGTGTCGTGGGCGACGAAGAAGCGTCGGTCGGCGGGAAGCGGGTCGGCGGTGGCCGAAGCCGGGGCGTGCAGTGCCGACAGCAGGCCGATGCCCACGGCGAGGGCCGCCTTCAGGATTCGGGAGGGGGCGCGCATGGTGGTCTCCGTACGTCGACGGGCGGCCGGGGAGGGCCGGGTGTGGAGATGTCCGGGTTCGGTGCCGACGGTGCGGTTCTCGCGCAGTCGATGTGGAATCGCTCCGATCACTCGTCGCGATGGATCGCGGCACGCGGCGGACTCGAGCCGGTCGGACTTCACTCACAGACCATTGTGTCCTTTTGTATTGACAAATGTCAATGTCAATCGGCTGAGGAAAGCCCCCGGCCGCGGCTCGCCGCCGGTCGTGACCACTTCCTACAGGGCTTCGTCCCAGTGGGGCATGGGAATCGGCGCGAAGCGGATCCGGGTTCCCGGCCTGGCCTGCGCGGCGGCCGCCAGCGCCACCGCGCCCACCACGCCGATCACCGGATAGCCGCCGGTCGTCGGGTGGTCGGCCCCGAAGAGGATCGGCTGTCCGCTCGCGGGCACCTGGAGACTGCCGGCCACGATGCCCTCACTGGGCAGCTCCTTCCCGGGATGCCTGTGGCGCAACGCGGGGCCCTCCAGCCGCAGGCCGATCCGGTTGGAGTGCTCCGAGACCGTCCAGACGCCCTTGGCCAGCTCGTTCACCGCGTCCGAGGCGAACCAGTCGAGCCGCGGGCCGAGGTGCAGCTTCATCACCAGCTCGTCGCTGACGCCCGCCCACGGCGCGGGCCACTGCGTCGGCAGCGGCGGATGCGCCGGACTGGGGCCGAGCGGGATCATGTCGCCGTCCTCGACCGGCGCCGGGCCCAGTCCCGACAGCAGGCACGTCGAGTGCGAGCCGAGACTCGCCTTCGGATGCAGCCCACCGGAGAACGCCAGATAGGAACGCACGCCGACCTCGGCCGGACCGGCGTCCAGGACCGAGCCGGCGGCGAGCTTCACCGGCTGCCCCCACGACTCCGGACGCCCGTCGACGGTCACCGCGCACGGCGCGCCGCCGACCACGACGGTGACGTTCCGGTGCGCGCGAACGGTGCAGCCGGTCAACGTCGTCTCCAGCGCGCAGGCACCGGTGGCGTTGCCCGCCAACTGGTTCGCGAGCCGCCATGACGGGCGGTCGGCCGCGCCCGAGGGCGGCACCGCCAGATGCGCCCAGCCGGGCCGCCCCGCGTCCTGGCAGGTCGTCAGGACCCCGGAGCGGATGATCTCGATGTGGCTCATGCGTGCTCCCGCTTGGGACCCCGTACTCGAGTGGACACTTAGATATCAACCTTCACAAAGCGAACGCGCGTGCCGGGCACGAGCAGGGCCGCGGGCTCGCGGTGCTCGTTCCACAGCCGCCCGGGATTGGTCATGGTCGCGATGAGCTGCCAGCCGCCGGGGCTCGACCGCGGGTAGACACCGGTGTACGGCCCGCCCACGGCGACCGAGCCGGCCGGCACCGAGGTGCGCGGCGTCTCGTGCCGGGGCGTGTGGTACCGCTCGGGCAGCCCTTCGAGGTAGGCGAACCCGGGGACGAAGCCGCAGAACGCCGCCTCGTACCGCACCGAGGCGTGGATGTCGCCCACCGCTTCGGGGGCGACGCCCCACAGCTCGGCGACGGCCTCGAGGTCGGGTCCGTCGTAGCAGACCGGGATCTCGATGGTCCCGCCCGTGTGCTCGGTGTCGTCGGTCAGCACCCAGCCGGGGATCTCGGCGGCGAGCAGCTCGGGCTCCTCGACGCCGTCCACCAGGACGGTGGTGGCGCCGGGGACCAGGTCGGTGGCCTCGAGCGAGCCGTTGACGCGCCGGGCCTGCAAAGCGCGGTAGCAGGCGCGCGCGGTCTCGCCCGTGCCGCAGTCGATGAGGACGCCGCGCGGGCCCGAGGGCAGCGGCTTGAGCCGCCCGCTCGGTCTGGTCTGCGGGACAGTCATAGGAAGGCCTCCACCTTGATGCCTTTGTCGTCCAATGCGGATCGGATCGCCTCGCCGGTGGCGACGGGCTCGGGGCCGTCGCCGTGGACGCAGATCGAGGCCGCCTCGACCCGGATCCGGGTGCCGTCGACCGCCGTCACCTCGCCGTGGGCGGCCAGGTCGACCGCCTGCGCCACGGCCGCGGCGCGGTCGAGCAGCGCGCCGGGCAGGCCGCGGGGCACCAGGCGCCCGTCGGGCCGGTAGGCCCGGTCGGCGAAGCACTCGCCGACGACCCGCAGGCCCGCCGCCCTCGCGGCCCGGTCGAGCTCCGAGCCGGGCCGGCACAGCAGCACGCCCACGCCCGCCAGGCCCATGCCCTCGACGACGGCGCCGGCCTGAGCGGCGTCGCGTCCCGCCCGATGGTAAAGCGCTCCATGGGCTTTGACATACCGGACCTCGGCTCCCGCGGCCCTCGCGAAGACCTGGAGCGCCCCGATCTGGTAGGCGACCTCGGCGGCCAGTTCGCCCGGCGGGACGTCCATCTCGCGGCGGCCGAAACCGGCGAGGTCCCGGTAGGACACCTGAGCGCCGATGCGGACGCCGCCCGCGGCGGCGGCCGCGCAGACGCGCCGGAGCGTGGACGGGTCGCCGGCGTGGAAACCGCACGCCACATTGGCGCTCGTGACGACGCGCAGCAGTGCGGTGTCGTCGGTGAGCTCCCAGCGTCCGAAACCCTCCCCCAGGTCCGCGTTGAGGTCCATGTCTTCACGTTACCGGAACAGTGTGCATGCGGGCGCTTGAGGAACGGCGGGCGGAACATCCCGGCTCGCGGCCGCGTTCGGGGCGGAACCGGCCCACGTCGCGGCGTCGTCCCGGAGCGGGACCGCTCGGATCGGTATCGGCCGCTCGGCCGCGGCGGTTGGCATCGCGTGGTCGAATCAGTACTGTGGAACGCGATAATTTGGCAAGCGTTATCCAACGCTCGCGTCGGCGAGTTCGACCCTTGGAGGACCAATGACGATCGGCGAGACCCGAGGCGCCGCCGGCCCCGCGGGCCCGGCACCGGCGCCGCTGTTCACCGACCCCGTCTTCGGCGGCCCCACCGACCCCACCGTCGTCTACGACCCCGCCGGAGGGCTGTGGCACCTGTTCTACACGCAGCGGCGCGCCGACCAGCCCGACGGCGGCGTCGCCTGGGTCCACGACACCGACATCGGCCGCGCCACGAGCCCGGACGGTCGCGAATGGACGTACGGCGGCACCGTCATCGGCGACGGTCCCGGCGGCAACACCTGGTGGGCGCCGGAGGTCATGCGCCACGGCGAGACCTGGCACATGTACGTCACCTACCTCGAAGGCGTGCGCGAGGACTGGACCGGCCCCGCCGAGATCCGCCACTACACCTCGGGCGACCTCGCAGACTGGCAATACCAGTCCACACTCGACCTCGACACCGAGCGGGCCATCGACGCGACCGTCCACCGGATGCCCGGCGGCGGGTGGCGCATGTGGTACAAGGACGAGCGACGCGAATCACACATCTACACCGCCGACTCCGAGGACCTGCGCCACTGGACGACCGCGGGCCCCGCCGTCACCGACCAGGGCCAGGAGGGCCCCAGCGTCTTCGCGCTCGGCGGCGTCCACTGGATGGTGACCGACGGCTGGAGCGGCCTGCTCGTCTACCGCTCCACTGACCTGCGCTCCTGGCACCGCCAGCCCACGCCGCTGCTCGGAGCCCCTGGCAAGCGCGCCTACGACGAGGCCCTCGGCCACCACGCGATGGCCCTCCCGCAGGGCCACGACGAGGCCTACCTGTACTACTTCACCCACCCCGGCGGCGGCCGCGGCTCCACCGTCCAGGTCGCGCGCCTCTACGTCCGCGACGGCTGGCTGCGCTGCGACCGCGACGAACCGTTCGAGTACGCGCCGGACCCGGCCCGCACTCCCGCCCATCGCGGCGGCCGAGCTGAGTAAGGTGGCGGTCGACCGCGGAATGAGGGAGCGCTGTGACTGCACCGGATCGGTATCGCGCCACATGGGGCGAGGGGGACATGCTCCACTTCCCCGGAGGCTTCTGGATCGAGAAGGGCGTCCCCGCCGACGCCCTCCCCGAAGGCGACGAGATCCCCTCGGCCGTCGCGGCCGTCTACACCACCCGCGTCGAAGGCGACGTCGAGCTGTACGAGACGATCCGCCTCACCGCCGAGGACGCCGAGCTCGACATCAGCTTCGTGGTCGTCGGCGCGCTCCAGGACGAGCCGAATCTGCTGTACGTCATGGAGCCGAACACGGGCGGGATCATGCAGCTCGACCTCGAGCGCCACGACGTCCGGGGCGTGAACTCGACATTCCGGCTGTTCGTCGAGTTCCTCCACCGCTTCGCGCTCTTCGTCGACGACGCCGCCGACGCGGCGGACCGGCCCCGGCGCGCCGCCGAACTGCGCGGGACCCTCGAACGGCTCGACCCGGGCGCCTTCCAGGAGGACGCCTGGTGGCCCCTGGTCTTCGAGCAGCTCACGGCCTGACTTTGCACCGAAGATCCCAAGTGGCACAATGACTTCGGGCAGAACGAAGCCCCGCGGCGATCCCGCGGGGCTCAGCGTCGCGGTACCTCAGAACAGCCCGAGGACACCCGCCAGCACGAACAGGACCAAGACCACCAGCACCGTGATCGCGATGTACAGCAGCAGCTCGGGGAAGATCACGATCAGGACCACCGAGATCGCCGCGGCGATGAGCGCGACCACGCCCGCCGTCTTCCACCGGCGCCCGCGGGCCTGCATGTCCTCGCGCAGCCGCTCGTTCGCCTTGGACAGGCTCGGCTGGATGGGCGTCGTGGGATGCATCACCTGCGTGTCCTGGTAGCCGGGGGGAGCCAGCCGCTGGAGGTCCGCCAAGAGCACGTCGAGCTCGGAGTAGACCTTCGCATTCATCGCGGCGTCGACCCGGTCCTGGTACTCGGCGACGTCCAGCCGCCCGTCCTCGACGGCCTGGCGCAGTTGATCCATCACCAGCTGCCGGTCGGACTCCGACGCTCGCATCTGATCGCGGTCCATCTCGCCACACCTCTCGTAGTCGGCTGCAGTGTCAAGGATGCCAGGTGAACGCAATACCCGCCCAAGGGCTTCCCTACGCCGGTCGAAGCTGCGACGATGGTGCCCATGAGCGCGAGCGAGGAAGTCGTCGTCGGCGTCGGGGCCGGCACCGAGACCACCGACATGGTGCTCAACATCGGCCCACAGCATCCCTCGACCCACGGCGTCCTGCGCCTGCGGCTGCGGCTCGACGGCGAGCGCGTCACCGAATGCGAGCCTATCGTCGGTTACATGCACCGCGGTGCCGAGAAGCTCTATGAGGTGCGCGACTACCGCCAGATCCTGCTGCTGGCCAACCGGCACGACTGGCTGTCGGCCTTCTCCTCCGAGCTCGGTGTGGCCCTCGCCGCCGAGCGCCTGGCCGGACTCGAGGTCCCCGAGCGCGCCGTGTGGCTGCGCACCGCCCTCGCCGAGATGAACCGGGTGCTCAACCACCTGATGTTCCTCGGCTCGTATCCGCTGGAGATCGGCGCGATCACGCCGATGTTCTACGCCTTCACCGAACGCGAACGCCTCCAGGCCGTGTTCGAGGAGGCCAGCGGCGGGCGCATCCACTACATGTACAACTGCGTCGGCGGCCTCAAGGCCGATGTGCCGCCCGGGTGGGAGGACCGCGCCAGGACCGCGCTCGACGAGGTCGAGCACGGCATGGTGCGCCTCGACAAGCTCCTGCGCCACAACGAGATCTTCGCGGCCCGCACCAGGGGCGTCGGCGTCCTCGACGCGGCCACCGCGGCGGCCTACGGGGTCTCCGGGCCGGTCGCCCGCGGCTCCGGCCTGGACTTCGACCTGCGCCGCGACGAGCCCTACCTCGCCTACGGCGAGCTCGACGTGCCGATCGTGCTGCGCGAGGAGGGCGACTGCTACGCCCGCTTCATGATCCTGCTCGACCAGGTGCAGGTCTCGATCGACCTCGCCCGCGCCTGCCTCGACAGGGCCGCGGCCCTGGAGGGGCCGGTGAACGTCAAGCTCCCCAAGATCTTCAAGCCGCCGGCCGGGGAGACCTACGTCTGGACCGAGAACCCGCTGGGGGCCAACGGCTACTACCTGGTGAGCACCGGCGACAAGACGCCGTACCGCCTGAAGCTCCGCTCGGCCTCGTACTCGAACGTGCAGGCGCTGACGACGCTCATGACCGGGTGCCTCATCCCCGACATGATCGCCGTCCTCGGCTCGATGTTCTTCGTCGTCGGCGACATCGACAAGTAGTCAGGCGCACTCGTCGGTGGTCGAGCGCACCGCGAACGGCGCGGCGTCGACCGGCTCGGTCCAGCTCTCCAGCCGGCCGCCTCCCGGGCAGTCCACCGCCCCGTACCGCCAGCCCGGCTCGGGCACGACCGGGGACGGCGGTGCGAGGGACCCCACCGCCTCGTCCACCGGGCGGCAGCCGGTCATCGCGCGGAACTCGAGCGGCTCCTCGTACTTCCCGCCCACCGGCCCGGTCTCCGGCTCGGTCAGCCGCAGGCCGATGTAGTCGGCCGTGGTCGCGTTCCACACCGGCGACTCCGGCTCGCCTCGCAGCTCGAAGCGCTCGACGAGCGTCTCCAGGTTCCACACGGAGGCCTGCGAGATCTGGAGCGTGCGCGACAGCGACAGCCCCGGCCGCACCGCCGTCACGGTGCACTCGCTCACCTCCAGCGGCCCCACCGCCAGCGCTGACGAGCCCGTCAGCGCCGCGGCCGCCTCCCCGATGAGGGCGTCCAGGTCCCCGCGGGCCTCGGCGGCGTCCACCTGCTCGCGCACGGACGCGCCCGAGGCGATGAACACGGCCGCGACCAGCAGCGCCGCCCACGCCGCCACGGCGAAGCGCAGGCGAGTGCGCCAGGCGGGGGGCACGTTCGAGAACACGAGACACAGTCTGCCTCATCGTTTTGTGAGAGCCCGCTCACAACCGGCCCGGTGGTGTCACACTTGACGACCGTGTCTCGTCCTCCTGCCATGAACGAACCGAACGCGCACCGAGCCGCCGAGCCGGCAGAGGTGTTCGAAGAGCTCAGGCCCCGACTGGTCGGCGTCGCCTACGGTCTCCTCGGCACCCTCGCCGAGGCCGAGGACGCGGTCCAGGACGCCTGGATCCGCCTCCAGCGGGCCGACCTCGACGCGATCGAGGACCTCACCGGCTGGCTGGTCACCACCACCTCCCGGATCGCCCTCGACGTCCTGCGCTCGGCCCGCGTCCGCCGCGAGGCCTACGTCGGGCCCTGGCTGCCCGAGCCGATCGAGACCGCGCCGGACCCGGCCGACACGGTCACCCTCGCCGACTCGATGTCGTGGGCGATGCTGGTGGTCCTGGAGACCCTCAGCCCGGCCGAACGCGCCGCGTTCGTCCTCCACGACGTCTTCGGTCTCGAGTTCACCGAGATCGGCCAGGCCCTCGGCCGCAACCCGGCGGCCTGCCGCAAGCTCGCCAGCCGGGCCCGCGAGCACGTCCGGGACCGCCGGCCCCGCTACGACGTAGACCCCGGCGACCACCGCGAGGTCGTCGAGGCCTTCGCCGCGGCCGCCGGCTCCGGCGACTTCGAGGCGCTGCTGCGGGTGCTCGACCCCGACGCGGTGCTCGTCTCCGACGGCGGCGGCGTCGTCCGCGCCGCGCGGGAGCCGATCCACACCGGCGAGAAGATCGCCCGGTTCCTCGCGGGCGTCGGCTCCGGCTCCACCATGCGGCCCACGGTCGTCAGCGGCAACCCCGGCCTCCTGGTCTTCAAGGGCAACGATTTCCAGGGCGTCATCGCCCTCGGGATCAGGGGCGGCCGCGTCACCACCGTCGACTACGTCCGCAACCCGAACAAGTTCAACGGCCTGCGCTCCATCGACGCGGCCGGGCAGTGACACCACCACAGGAAGAAGGAGACACCATGACCATCCGACTCAACCCCGCCGAGGTCGAGACCCTCCCCAAGATCTGGAAGGCCCTTGCCGCCGCCGGCAAGCCGATGCAGTCGCAGGACCTCGTGCCGAGGTCCACGCTGGAGCTGGTCAACCTGCGCGCCAGCCAGATCAACGGATGCAGCTTCTGCACCGACATGCACACCAAGGACATGGCCCATGCCGGCGAGCAGGCCGAGCGGATCGCCATGGTCGCCGCCTGGAGGGAGGCCCCGTACTTCACCGAGCCCGAGCGCGCCGCGCTCCTGCTGGCCGAGGAGGCCACCCGGATCGCCGACGGCGACACCGGCGTCTCCGACGAGGTGTGGGCCGAGGTCCGCAAGCACTACGACGAGAACCAGGCCGCGGTCCTGATCGGGCAGATCGCGATGACCAACGCCTGGAACCGTTTCAACGTCATCCTCCAGAACCCGGCCGGGAACTACACCCCCGGCCAGTGGGGATAGCGAACACCACCGCCATCGGCGGCGGGGCAGAGCCCCGCCGCCGACGAACATGAGGAGTCGGCAATGGAAGCCCGTCTGAAGTTCCGCGAGACCCAGATCGGCAAGCAGTTCTACAAGAACATGCTCGCCAACGAGGCCGTGCTGCACCACGGCCCGGCGCCGGTCGCCACGATGGAGCTGATGAAGATCCGCGCCAGCCAGATCAACGGCTGCGGCCACTGCGTGGACATGCATGTCAAGGACGCCGCCTACGCGGGCGAGACGTCCGAGCGGCTCGCGCTCGTCGCCGCCTGGAGGGAGGCCCCGTACTTCACCGAGCCCGAGCGGGCGGCGCTCGCGCTGACCGAGGAGGCCTGCCGGCTCGCGGACGAGCCCGGCGGCGTCTCCGACGAGGTGTGGGCCGAGGTCCAGAAGCACTACGACGACGAGCAGGCCGCCGCGCTCGTGGCGGCCCTCGCGCAGATCAACGCCTGGAACCGCATCAACGTCACGCTGCGCAACCCGGCGGGAGGCTACGACCCCGCCGAGAAGGCCAAGCGCTACAAGAGCACCCCGTGACAGGGAGACCGCCGAAGGGCGGGGCCGCGACGCGGCCCCGCCCTTCGGCGGTCAGACGGGGACGTCGTCCTCGAGGATGCGCCGGTGCGCGCGCCGCAGCTCCGGCCCCGGCTCCAGACCGAGCGAGTCCACCATCTGCTCGCGCGTCCGCGAGTAGACCTGGAGCGCCTCCCAGCGCCGGTGGTCCTTGTAGAGCGCCGTCATGAGCAGCTCGGTGATCTGCTCCCGGAACGGGTTCTCGACGGTCGCCGCCCGCAGCTCCCCGATGGCCTCGCCGTAGGCGCCGAGCTCCACGAGCAGTCTCCAGCGCCGCAGCTGCGCCGCGAACCGCCGCTCCGCGAGCTTGACGGCGGCGGCGTACAGCGGGGTGTCGGTGTCGATGCCCTCCAAGGGCGCGCCGCGCCACAACCGCAGTGCGCGGCTGTAGAGTTCGGCCGCCGCCGACGTGTCGCCCGACTGGTGCGCCCCCGCGGCCCAGGTGCACAGGTCCTCGAACACCTGGAGGTCGATCTCACTGGGGTCGGCTCTGAGGGTGACGCCGCAGCGGTCGAGTACGAGTCGTGATTCGCGCTTGACCGGGTCGGTCAGCGCGGAATGCAAGCGGTGCAGGTAGGTTCGCAGGTTCGCCTGTGCCGACGGCGGCGGGTCGGACCAGACCATGCCGCTGAGCCGCTGCCGCGGCAGCGGCGCGTCCGCATTGAGCAGCAGTGCCGCCAGCACGCTCTGCTGGCGTCTTCCGCCGAGGTGCACCGGTGTGTCGTCGATGCGTACTTCGAGTGGTCCGAGTACACGGAATTCCATGCCGAGACTCCTTCGGCCAGGGGGTGTTCCCTCCAGCTTAGGTGCGCTCCCGCCTCGTGGAGGGCGTGCTCGGAGAGCGGCGGATTCGATCAACGTATCGAAATAGCGCTTTCTATCAGCGGAAACTGCCGACAGAGCAAAAACGATCATGAATTCATCGTGTGATGAAATCCATACGGCGCACTTCGAGGCGCGTGGCCGTGTACGCCGCATGTGCGCTGTGGACACGCCGACATATGCACCGACGCGCATACGGTTCAAGGCATGGGAAACACCAGAGAAGAACTCACCCGAACCGACACCCGCAAACGATCCGCGCTCGCCGCCCTGCTGGCCTTCCTGGTCACCGCGGGGATGCTCGCGCTCACTCCGGCCGCCGCGCAGGCGGAGGCCGACCTCGACGCCGAACACTGCGTCCTGAACATCGACACCGGCGACTACCGCTGCGCCGAGACCCAGGCCGACGCGCTCGCCGCCACCTCAGTGGGAACCCAGCAGGAATACGTGATGGCGGTCGTGTTCGACTGGGTGGACCACAACTGGGACGCCGGCACGCTCGCGCTCACTTCCTTCTCCCCCTCCTGCACCGACTCGCACAACCCGCCGAACGAGTTCTTCATGAAAGAGCTCGACGAGAAGTACAGCGAAGACGGGAAGGACTGGAACAACCGGATCAGCTCGGTCATCACCTACGGCGGTTGCGAGATCAGGTTCTATGACGACCTGCACCTGGACGGGAACTACTCGCGCTGGATCGATGACAGCCGGAACCTCTCGGCGAACCTCACCAACAGCTGGAACAACCGCGCCGGCTCGCTCATGTTGAGCTGACCGACACGCAAACCCCAGGAACGACGGAGGGGCCCGGCCGCGAACGCGGCCGGGCCCCTCCGCCTTCACGCCGGGAACGTCTGGATTTCGGCCGAATGGCAGTTCGCCGGAGCGCGCGCGAACTTGGCGTCCGAGGTCAGCAGCGGCATCCGCAGCTGCTCTGCCAGTGCGATGTAGGCGGCGTCGTACACGGTGAAATTGTGCCGCAAGGTGACCAGCCGGCCTCCGAGGAAGGCGATGTCGTGGCGCTTGATCCGCAGCAGCCGATACGAGGCGACCATCTCTCGGGCACGGTCCTCGGTGAGTTTGGAACCTTTGAGCATGCCCACCACCGCTGATATGACTTCGAGATCGAGGTGGTTGGGCGCGTGGAGGATCCGGGCCCGGTTGTCGAACTGCTCGCGGAGCTTCGCGTCTTCCGTCCGCGCCAGAAGCAGCCGCACGACGACCGATGCGTCGACGACCGTCACTGCCGACGCCCCTCCTCGATGTACCCGATGATCTCCTCGACGGAGAGCTCGACCGGTTCTTGCGCGGCTATGTGGGCGACCACTTCGGCGTTGGTGGGCTGCGCCGCCTCGTCGTGGATCAGCGCCCGCAGATAGGCCGACAGCGACATGCCCTCCCGCTCCGCGCGCGCGCGGAGCACGGCGACGTCGTCGGCGTCGACATCGCGGATCTGCAAGATCGTGGTGTCCATGCCGATATTGTACTGCAAAGTTCATGAACTTCCACGGTGGCGAGTGCTGTGCCGATATGCGCGTCAAGGACGCCTCGGGTGCGAATCGCAGGCGGGCCGCCCGCGCCGGGATCTGCGGTCGACGCCGCCGAGCCCGCCACCGAACCTCGGATCGGACAAAGCGGAGGGGCCCGGCCGCGAACGCGGCCGGGCCCCTCCGTGTGACCGGGTCCGAGCTGAATCGTCCCTGTCCGTCCTTACCGGCTCACGGCCAGCTTGGTCTCGTTGAGGCCCTGGACGGCCTCGAGCTCTCCGGTGGCGTCGCCGAAGCGCGACAGCGCCCGCAGCGTCCACTTGCCCGGCGCGGCGAAGAAGCGGAACTGGCCGCCCTCGCCGGTCACCACCTCGGCGGTGAACTCGCCGGAGCCGTCGAGCAGCCGCACGTAAGCGCCCTGCACGACCTCGCCCTCGCCGTTGACGACCGTGCCGGTCAGCACGGTCTCCTTCTGCAGGTCGACCGACGCCGGAAGCGCCGCGTCCTGCGCGGGAGCGCCGCATCCGGCGGCGCCGGACAGGGCGGTGTTGGCTTCCGCAGTCATGGTGTTCCCCTCTCCGACTCGCCGGGTCACTTGGTGCCGGGCTCGTCGCCGAGCGCGATCGGCACGCCCACGAGCGAGCCGTACTCGGTCCAAGAGCCGTCGTAGTTCTTCACGTCCGTGTAGCCGAGCAGCTCGCGCAGCGCGAACCAGGTGTGGCTCGAGCGCTCGCCGATGCGGCAGTAGGCGATCGTGGCCTTGTCCTCGTCCAGGCCGGCCTCGCCGACGTAGATCTCGCGCAGCTCCTCGTTGGACTTGAAGGTGCCGTCCTCGTTGGCCGCCTTGCTCCACGGCACGCTCAGCGCGGTCGGGACGTGGCCGCCGCGCTGGCTCTGCTCCTGCGGCAGGTGCGCCGGGGCGAGCAGGCGCCCGGCGTACTCGTCGGGGGAGCGGACGTCGATGAGGTTCTTGGTGCCGATCGCGGCGGTGACCTCGTCGCGCAGCGCGCGGATGGCGGCGTCCTGCGGCTTGGCGACGTACTCGGTGCGCTCGCGCCGCGGGACCTCGGTGGTCACCTCGCGGGCGTCGAGCTCCCACTTCTTGCGGCCGCCGTCGAGGAGCTTGACGCTCTCGTGGCCGTACAGCTTGAAGTACCAGTAGGCGTAGGCCGCGAACCAGTTGTTGTTGCCGCCGTAGAGGACGACGGTGTCGTCGTTGGCGATGCCGCGCTCGCTGAGCAGCTGCGAGAACTGCTCCTGGTTGACGAAGTCGCGGCGGATCGGGTCCTGGAGGTCTTCCTTCCAGTCGATCTTCACCGCGCCCTTGATGTGGCCGGAGTCGTAGGCGGAGGTGTCCTCGTCGACTTCGACGAACACCACGCCCGGCGTGTCGAGGTTCTCTTCCGCCCAGTCGGCGGTTACCAGCACGTCTTCACGAGCCATGATCGTTCTCTCCTGAACATGAGTAAATGAATGGTGTCGATTTCACTGAGTTCGCAAGGGAGGCCCTGCGCTGGAGCGCGGAGAGGATCGAGCAGGAGGCGGCCAGGCCGGATCGGTCATGGACTCGGGATATTGAAGCCTTGCTCTGGAATTGCGCACGCCGGGCCGCATCGCGGCGACTGTCTTGAAGAGCAGTCGCCTAGGGCATTCGACAGAGCGTGCTCGCGATCGTGCAGAAGTCGATCGCACGCCGTTTGGTGAGCATCGGCTTGCGCATGGGCTGAACGCTAGCAGACTTCCCGGCCCGTGACCACACCTCTTCTCGCGATGCGGACCGTGGGCGACAGGCCGGTGCCCTCAGGTGAGGGGGACGTCGGCGGCCGATCCGGAGATCGACACGGTGTCGCCCTCGATCGCGATCTCGGTGAGCTGGAGGCCCCACGGCAGCTCGGGCAGCTCGATGACCGTGCTCATCCGCTCCCTGATCTCCTCGACGTAGGACTGCGCCTCAGGCGGGAGGTCTCCGGTGAGCGACTCGATCGTGTCGGGCACGTACCGCAGCTCGTCCTGGTCGATCTCGATCGCCCCGGTGCCGACGACCTCGATCTCCATGCCGAGCGCGTCGATGACGGTCGAGACCGAGGCGCTCCCGTCCTCGTTGACGACCAGGTCGTAGCCGGTCTGTTCGCGCAGCAGCTCCTCGAGGGAGGCGATCGAGACGGTGCCGGACACGTCGACCTCGGAGGCGGTGATCTCGGCGTTCCCGGCGGCGATGTCGCGCCAGTCGGCGGCGACGTCACGGGCGACCATGTCGAGCGTGGGGAAGACGAGGCCCTCGGCGCCGACCTCGCGCAGCTCGATGTCGATCTGCTCGAAGTCGCCCGACCAGGCCTGGGTGACGAACGGCCAGCCGTGGATGGTGACGTCGGGGCGCCGCTCGGAGTAGGCCCCGTGCTCGGAGGCGGTGTCGGCGACCTCGGTGGCGACGCGCCGCTCGGCCATCGCATTGGCCACGCGGTCCCCAAGGGCCACAAGAGCGACGATGATGACCAGGGCGATGAGGAGTCGGCGGAGGATCTTGCCCACGGGGTCTCCACTCAGTCGATGATGTAGTAGGCACTCAACAGATACACGACCGGTCCGGCGAGGGCGAACGCGAGGAGTGGTCCGGCAATGTTGATCACCGGCTGCGGGGCGGTGCCCTCGCCGTCGATGCGGCGGGCGGCGGACATGTAACCGCAGGCCAGGTCCACCAGGACGGCGGTGAGGGCGACGAGCAGGCCGCCGATCGCGGCCTGGCGCGGCTCGGGCCCCTCGATGACGAGCCCCGCGTAGGCGGCCGAGGCGGTGCCGCACATGGTGCCGATGACGATGCCGAAGGCCCCGCGCGTCACCTGGCGGTTGATGCGCGGGTCGGGCATGACGAGGTCGACGGCGCGGGCGGCGAGGATCGCGGTGCCGGCGGCGACGACCGCCGAGTACATGGCGGGCGGGGCCGCGCCCAGGCGCGACAGGGCGATATAGCAGCTGTAGCCGCACATGGCGATGCACAGGATCATCGTGAAGCCGAAGCTCTCGATGACGCCCGAGTGGTTCCGGCGCAGCAGCTGCCCGAAGGCGGCGGCCTGGAACGCCGCGGCCAGCAGCACGGTGATCGGGAGCAGTGAGACGGGCGTCCAGGCGACGGCGGCCCAGTCGGCGGCGAGGGCGAGCGCGGTGCCGGCCGCGAGGGTCACCCAGGCGCCCTCGACGCGGCGCGTCCAGACCGCGCAGACCAGCGTCGCGATCTGGAGCACCGCGATCCCGGCGGCGTAGGCCGGGCGCTCCAGCTGCGCGCCGAGGATGATGCCGGCGCTGATGACGAACGTGACCGCCAGCGGCGGGAGCCGGTGGAGCGGGTGCGGGGTGGCGGGCGGCATCGTGTGGTCGTCGGCCGTCTCGTCCTCGGCGCCTCGCTCGTCCCCGCCCGGCTCGTGGGGCTCGGCCTCCCCGGCCGCGGGGGGCGCCTCCTTCCCGCCGCGGGGCGAGCGGCGCAGGAGCGGGATGCGGCGGCGCGGTCGGCCGGGCGGCTCGGCGGGCGGCTCCTGCCCGCCCCAAGCGGGGTCGTCAGGGGCTCTGGCGGCCTCGCGAGGCTCGTAGCCCCACGTCTCGTCGGGTCGGCTGTACGACACGATGGACAGCCTACGGCAACGCCTCCGGGAGCCGTTCACCTTCGCGCGGGGGACCTGGAGATGTCGATCAGGTGAACGGCGCGTCGCGCGCCCCGCACGGAGGGCCTCCCGCATAGTGAGGTGCCGCGGCGGTGAAGCTGGTGTTATCGCAGGTGACCGTTTACACTTATCCCAGACTCCACCTACCGTCTGTAAAGCCGCCCGCCGCCGCCGTCGGGAAGCGTAGGCTGCATGTGCTCAAAAACAGCGGAGGACTGCCGTGGAAATACTGATCCTCACTTCCAACCCCGTGCCGGAGTCCCCTGAGTCGATCCTGCCCTCCCTCGAGCTGCTGCCGCATCGCGCGCGCTACGCCGGACGCGACGTCCGGGCGCTGCTGAGCGGGCCCAGCCCCGATGCGGTGATGGTCGACGCCAGGGCCGACCTGGCCGACGCCCGCGCCACCTGCCGGGTCCTCCAGGCCACCGGCCTCACCGTCCCGCTGTTCGGCATCGTCACCGAGGCCGGCCTGGCGGCGCTCCAGGCCGACTGGGGCGTCGACGACTTCCTGCTCACCGGCGCCGGCCCCGCCGAGGTCGAGGCGCGGCTGCGCCTGGCGACCGGCAAGCCGGCCGCCGCCACGGCCGCCGGCCCGGCCGTCATCCGCGCCGGGGACCTCACCGTCGACCCGGACACATATGCCGCGAAGCTCAAAGGGCAGCCGCTGGACCTCACCTACAAGGAGTTCGAGCTGCTGCGGTTCCTCGCCCAGCACCCCGGCCGGGTCTTCACGCGCGAGCAGCTGCTGCGCGAGGTGTGGGGGTACGACTACTTCGGGGGCACCCGCACCGTCGACGTCCACGTGCGGCGGCTGCGCGCCAAGCTCGGCAGCGAGTACGAGTCGATGATCGGCACGGTGCGGCAGGTGGGCTACAAGTTCGTCGCTCCGCCGCCGGACACCCTCCGCGACTCCGAACCGGAACCGCAGCGGGTCGACGCCTGAGCCGCGGGCCTCGCCCGACACGACACGGGCCGCGATCCCAAGGGATCGCGGCCCGAGCGCGTTTCATCCGGCGGTCACTCTCCCGACGGCGGCGGGAGCGTCACGCCGCTGGGCACGGGCGAGCCGAAGTTCGGCGTGCCGTCCGAGTTGAACGTGAACGGCTGCACCCTGGTCTGCCGCGTCGAGCCGCAGCCGTGGTCTGGCGAGGTGTTCCCGTGGTACACCAGCCAGTGCTCGGTGCCGTCCGGCGAGGTGAAGAAGCCGTTGTGGGCCGGGCCGTAGACGCCCCCGCCCTGCTGGAACACCGGTTGGCCGTGCTTCGACCACGAGGAGGCCGAGAGCGGATCGCCGCCGGTGTAGGTCAGCAGGCCGAGCTTGTAGTCCGGCGTGTTGCACGAGGAGGCTGAGAAGGTGACGAAGGTGTCCCCGTCGTGCTGGAGCACGGCCGGGGCCTCGTTCACGCGGGAGCCCACGGTCTCCCACGAGTGCGAGGGCCTGGCGATCACCGTCTTCGTGCCGGTCACCGTCCACGGGTTCGACATCCGGGAGATCCAGATCGACTGGTCCGCGCCGACCCACTCGCTCCACAGCAGGTACAGCTGCCCGTTCAGTTCGAGGTAGGTGCCGTCGATGTTCCACCGCTCCGGCATCGGCGTGCCCATGAACTCGTACGGACCCATGGGGGTGTCCCCGGTCGAGCGCAGCACCCGCAGCTTCTGTCCGTCCAGATCGGTCTGCGAGAAGCCCGAGGTGTACATCAGGTACCAGGTGCCGTCGATGCGGTGGAACTCCGGGGCCCAGTGGCTGCAACAGCGGTCCGAGACGCCCGAGTCGTCCCAGACGACGGTGTCGCTCGCGGTCTTGAGGCCCTCCAGGGTGGTCGCGCGTCGCATGATCACCGTGGAGTCCCATGTGGTCGTCGACATGTAGTAGTGGCCGTCCCAGTACTCCAGCCACGGGTCGGCCCCGTTCTCCCGGATCGGGTTGCTCAGTCCCTGGTCGGCGCCGACCTCGCTGAGCCGCCACCGCTGGACGGCCAGGCCGTTGTAGGTGTACTGGGAGATCCTGCTGCCGGCGGTGGTGGACCACTCCCACAGGTCGAGGGCCTTGCCGGAGAAGCGGTTGATGAAGCTGTACGTGCCGTCGGAGTGCTCCTCCACCGACCACTGCTGGTTGGTGCCGCCCAGGTCGGTCCACTGCGCGATGGTGGCGCCGTCCTCGGCGTTCCACTCGAAGACCTCCAGCACCAGGTTCGAGTGCCTGGCCTGGATCTTGTAGTAGCCGCCGCCGACGTCGACGAAGCGGAACTGCTGGTTCTCGGCGCCGGTCGGGTTCCATTGGGTGAGGATGGCGCCCGGTTCGGCGGAGGCGTCCTGGATGTCGAGCGCGAGCCCCGAGTGCGCGCTGGTGACGGTGAACCACTGGTTCGTCGGGACCGCGGCCTGCGCGGGGGTCTGGGAGGCCACGGCGAGGCCGAAGGCCGCCATGGCGGTGGTGAGGGTCAGCGCCATCAAGGCGCGCCCGCGTCTTGGCAGGGATTTGAACATGATGGGCTCCAAAGGGAGTTGTTGCCGGGTTATGGAGGTGGGGCGCTCCGGCAGCTTCGGAGCGCCCCTGGGGGATAGGGCTGGGCGGCGTCGACCGCCGTTGAGGCTGAACTGCTCGGGCCTCAACGGCGGTCGGGGCTGGGCTTCTTGGTTCTCAACTGCCGTTGAGGCTGGGCTTCCTGGTCCTCAACTGCCGTCGAGACCTTGCCTTTTGGTCCTCAACTGCCGTCGAGACCGTGCCTTCTGGTCCTCAACTGCCGTTGAGGACTGGCCACCCTGCCGAGTTCCACTCGATCTGCTCGATGCCGAGCTCGAATCCGCCGTTCGTGCCGTACGAGTGGTACGCAATCAGTCCCCTATGGAGCGACTGTCCGCCGGATGCCACGAAACCGCCGTGCCCGCCGAGGACGACGGTGCCGCCTCCGTTTCGCATGTCGACGCCGTTCGCGTCCACGAACGGGCCGGTCGGCGAGCTGGAGCGGCCGACCGCGATCTGGTAGGTCGAGTCGGCACCCGCGCAGCAGCGGCCGAGCGAGACGAACAGGTAGTAGTAGTCGCCGTGCCGCATCATCGAGGGCCCCTCGATGCCGCCGCCCTTGGAGGCCAGGCGGATCGGCTGGGCGCCGCCCGCGACCTTGCCCGACGGCCAGTCGAGCTCGACGACGTGGATGCCCTCCCACCAGGAGCCGAAGACCATCCAGTGGGTGCCGCCCGAGTCGACCACGATGTTCGGGTCGATCGCGTTGTAGGGATCGCCTCCGTAGGACTGGAACACCGCGCCCTCGTCGACCCACTCGTAATCGGGGTCGGACGGGTCGAGCGTGGTGTTGGTGGCCAGTGCGATGAGCGAGCGCTGCTCGCCGAACGTCGAGGCCGAGTAGTACAGGTAGTACTTGCCCTGCGAAGCGTCGTAGTGGATCTCCGGCGCCCACAGGTTGTCGACGCCCGGGATCTGCTGCGTCAGCCAGGCGGGCTTGGTGTCCCAGATGGTGCCGAGGCTCTGCCAGCTCTGCCCGCCGTTCGTCGAGCGGCGGATCGGGATGGTGCCGTCCCCGAACCGGCCGTCGCCGGTGGCGAAGACGTACCACGGCTCGCCCGCGCATCCTGCCCACAGTGCCGGGTCGTGGGTGCCGATGTCGCCGCTCAGGTTCCCCGGCTGGCTCGGCGGGCTGTCGCAGTCGGCGGGGTCGGGATCCGGATCGCCGCCGTCGTCGACGGGGGCGAGGCGCCACTGCTGCGCGGCGGAGCCGGCGGAGNAGGTGTACTGGGAGATCCTGCTGCCGGCGGTGGTGGACCACTCCCACAGGTCGAGGGCCTTGCCGGAGAAGCGGTTGATGAAGCTGTACGTGCCGTCGGAGTGCTCCTCCACCGACCACTGCTGGTTGGTGCCGCCCAGGTCGGTGTACTGGGCGATGGTGGCGCCGTCCTCGGCGTTCCATTCCCACACGTCCAGGACCTGGCCGGAGTGGCGCGCCTGGATGCGGTAGTAGCCGCCGCCCGAGTCGATGAAGCGGAACTGCTGGTTCTCGGCGCCGGTCGGGTTCCATTGGGTGAGGATGGCGCCCGGTTCGGTAGAGGCGTTCTGGATGTCGAGCGCGAGCCCCGAGTGCGCGCTGGTGATGGTGTACCAGGTGCCCGGGGTGACGGCGGCGTTGCCGGACGCCGGGTTGAAGAACGCCAGGCCTGCGGTCGCGAGGACCGCGGCTATGAGCCCGGCGAGCAGACTGGCTCGTCGTTTTCGCATGTGATGATCACCTTTGCTCCACTGAGTGAGGGATAGAGACGCATCAATGTTACCGCAAACACGATTGCGCGATCAACTGAGGACACCGGCGAAAAACGAAAAGGGCCGCGCCCCGTGTCCTGTGCCGCGCGTGAGCACGCGGCACAGGACACGAGGCGCGGCCTCGCCGCACCGGGACCCGCCCTCACGGATGGGCCCCGTCCTCATGCGGGACACGGCGTTCGCCGAGCGGCACCTACTCCCCGGACGGGGGCGGGAGGGCCACTCCGTTCGCCACCGGCTCCCCGAAGTCCGGGGTGCCGTCCTCATTGAAGGTGAACGGCTGCACGCGGGTCGAGCGGGACGAGCCGCAGCCGCCGTTCGGGTCGTCGTTCCCGTGGTACACCAGCCAGTGCTCCGTGCCGTCCGGCGAGGTGAAGAAGCCGTTGTGCCCGGTCGTGTAGACGCCGTTGCCCTGCTGGAACACCGGTTCCGGCGTCTTCGGCCACGAGGCCCTGTCCAGCGGGTCGCCGCCGTTGTACGTCAGCAGCCCCAGCTTGTAGTCGGCGGTGGCGCACTGCGAGGCCGAGAACGTCACGAACGTGTCGCCGTCGTGCTGGAGCACCTCCGGCGCCTCGTTGACGCGTCCGCCCACGGTCTCCCAGTCGTACTCCGGCTGCGCGATGACCGTGTCGGTCCCCGGCACCACCGTCCACGGGTCGCTCATCTCGGCGATCCACACCGACTGGTTCTCGCCGGCCCACTCGGACCACAGCAGGTACAGCTGCCCGTCCAGTTCGAGGTAGGTGCCGTCGATGTTCCACCGGTCCGGCATCGGCGTGCCCATGAACTCGTAGGGGCCCATGGGGGTGTCCCCGGTCGAGCGCAGCACGTGCAGGCGCTGCCCGTCGAAGTTGGTCTGCGAGTCGCCCGAGGTGTACATCAGGTACCAGGTGCCGTCGATGCGGTGGAACTCCGGCGCCCAGTGGGAGCAGCAGCGGTTCGGCGTGCCCGCGTCGTCCCACACCACCTGCGCGGGGGCGTCCGAGAGCCCGGCCAGGGTCGGCGAGACCCGCATGGTGACCGTCGAGTCCCATGTGGTCGCCGACAGGTAGTAGTTGCCGTCCCAGTACTCGAGCCACGGGTCGGCGCCGTTGGGCAGCAGCGGGTTCGTCACCGCCTCCTGCGCCGCCTCGACCTCTCCCGGCGCCTCCTCGGCGCCCGCGCCGTGGACGACCGCCAGGCTCGTGAGCCCGGCGAGCGCCACGGCGGCCAGGGCCGCGATCGCACTGCGCCTGTTGCGTACGCGCATGGCGATCACTGCCCGTCCAGGACGGGCCAGCCGTCGGCGTTCCATTCGATGGCCTCGATGCCGAGGTCGAAGTGGCCGGCGGAGTGGTAGGAGTGATAGGCCATGAGCCCGTTGGAGATCGACTGGCCGCCGGTGGCGACGTAGTCGCCGTGGCCGGCGAGCACCAGCGTGCCGCCGCCGTCGGTCAGCGCCACGCCGTTCGCGTCGACGAACGGGCCGGTCGGCGACTCGGAGCGTCCGACGCGGATGTTGTAGGTCGAGTCGGCTCCGGCGCAGCAGGTGTCCCACGAGGTGAAGAGGTAGTACATCCCGTCGTGCTCGACCATCGACGGGGCCTCGATGCCCGAGCCTCCGCGGTTGGCGATGTTGACCGGGTTCGCGCCCGAGGCCGCCTTGCCCGAGGGCCAGTCGAGTTCGATCACGAAGATGCCCTGCCACCACGAGCCGTAGGCCATGTAGTGGGTGCCGTCCTCGCCGACGATGATGTTCGGGTCGATCGCGTTGTACGGGTCGCCCGGGTTCGACTCCCACACCTGGCCCTCGTCGACCCACTCGTAGTCGGGGTCGGCCGGGTCGAGGGTGGTGTTGGTGGTCAGGCCGATGACCGAGCGCTGGTCCCCGAACGTCGAGGCCGAGTAGTACATGTAGTACCTGCCCTGGCCGGCGTCGTAGTAGACCTCGGGGGCCCACAGGTTGTCGACGCCGGGGACGGCGTCGACGAGCCACTGCGGCTTGGAGTCCCAGATGGTGCCCTGGGAGGTCCAGGTGGTGCCGCCGTCGGTGGAGCTGCGGATCGGGATGGTGCCGTCCCCGAACCGGCCGTCGCCGGTGGCGAAGACGTACCACGGCTCGCCGTCCTCGCAGGGGACGACGACCGCCGGGTCGTGCGCGCCCAGGTCTCCGGTGAGCGTGCCGGGTGCGCTCACCGAGCCGTCGCAGTTCTGCTGGGCCGCCGCCTCGTCGGCGGTGACGCCGTCGGCGGCGTTGGAGGTGGGGATGAGGATCGCGAGCCCGGCGGCGGCGAGGGCCGCCGCTCCCGCTCCGGCGATCAGGCTGATCCGTTTTCGTGTCGGTGCCATGAGACTCCTCTGTTTCAATCGCTCCATGCAGATACATGGATGTGTAGGGTCGCTCTCCCTCTGTTATCGGTAACTTATGGCGATTCGAGGGAAATGAGCCCCTACCCTAAGCCGGTCCGAGCCGCGCTGTCAAGCGCCGCCGCAACGGGATCTCACCCGGCAGCGCGGAAGCGCCCCGCTCGACGCTCGGGCGAAGCGGCTTCCCTCTCGGTGCCCGGAGACGCGGAAGCGCCCGCCGCGGCATCGCGGCGGGCGCTCCGGTCGATCAGTCGATTCAGGTGGTGACGTTCAGGATCGTCGAGTCGACGGGCTCGCCGTCGGCGCTGAAGTTCAGCGTGCCCATGTAGCGGGCGCCGGCCTCCAGGCCCGTCCAGGACAGGCCCTGTTCGAACCCTCCGCTCAGGCTGACCGTCTGCTCGGCCGGGGACACCGTCGTGTTGCCCTCGTCCGAGTTCGGCACCGTCCAGGAGTGCAACTGCGCGTCGACGCTCGCCGGGCCGCCCCACAGGTCGACGAACACCACGAAGGTGTGGCCGCCCGGCAGGGTCACGATCTCGTTCGTGCCGCCCGAGGCCGAGTAGTCGACCAGGGTCAACTCGCCGTCCGCGCCCTTGGTGTAGACGAACAGGTCGATGTCGGTGCCGACCGGATGGTCCTCCTCGAAGGTCGCGTAGCGGATCAAGGCGGCGTCCTCAGGCGTCGTGAACTCGAACGAGGCGGTGTGCGAGCTCTCGACCGGCTCCTCGTCGGGGAACGTCGAGCCGTCGGGGTCGGTCAGCGTGGCCGTCGAGACCTCCGAGGGCACCAGGCCGGACACCGAGGCGCCCAGCGTGCCGTCGAAGCCGGACGTGCCCGTCAGGGTCGTCTCGCCGGCGGTGCCGGAGAGGTCGACCTCGTCCGCGACGCCCAGATAGGTGGGCTTGACGACGATCGGGGAGCGGACCTCGCTGCGGCCCCACCAGGAGCCGAGCTCGTGCCAGGTGATGTCGCCCCACGCCCACTCGTTGTAGGCGCCGTCGGTGCGCTCGATCGTGAGCGTGTAGGTCGCCGACTCGCCCGGCTCGACCCAGATGAACTTCTTGTCGACCGTGACCTTCGTGCCCTCCGGCGCGTCGATCTTGGCCTTGTAGAAGCCGCCGCGGTCCGACACGTTCGTGACGGTCCGGGTGATGGTCTCGCTGCCGGTCAGCTCGGCGACCGTGATCGACGGGTAGTTCAGCTGCGAGGGCTCGATCGAGCCGTAGGTCTCGCAGTTGTCACCGACCTTCGCGGCCTCGGCGGTCCCGCAGATGTACTGGATCCACTCCTCGGGAGTCGACTCGTAGACCAGGCCCGGATCGAACATCCCGGCGCCGTCGACGTGGCCGGCCCCGTAGTCGAACGGGGTGGCGTCCTCGCCGCCGCGCTGGATCGGGTTCCAGTCGGTGTCGCGCTGGTAGGCCGTGGTCATCATGGCCGACTTGACGGCCATGGGCGACCATTCCGGGTTGGCCGAGAGCAGCAGCGCCGCCATGCCGGCGATGTGCGGGCTCGCCATCGACGTGCCCTGAGCGGCGCCGTAGTCGTTGCCGCGGTTGTGCTCGGGGGTGAGACCCGCGAGGATCTCCACGCCCGGCGCGGTGATGTCGGGCTTGAGCATGTTCTGCCCGGCCGCGAGGGCCGGTCCGGCCGAGGAGAACGCGGCCATCTCCGGCGCGTCCTGCCCCTGGCGCTCCGAGGTGGTGACCGAGACGGTCGGGTCCTCGGCGGCGGCGATCCAGTCGACCAGCTCCAGACCGGCGTCGTAGCCGATGTGGATGGTCGGCACCGCCTGCGAGGTGACCACCGAGCCGTCGCCGAGGTCCTCGACATCGCGCACGATCAAGGCCGCACCGCCGGCGGCGGCGACCTCGTTCGCCATGTCGGTGAACAGGTTCCCGCGCTGGCACACGATCGCGAAGCCCTCGGTCCTCGCCGGGTCGAGCGTGCCCGGGGCGCAGCCCTCGGCCTCGGCCGGGTCGGCGTCGTCGAGCGCGGCGTCGGCGGCGAGCTTGACCGGGAACTCGGCGGCGCCGTTGATGGCGCCGACCGGGACCGTGGTGTCGCCGAAGGCGAGGTCCGAGCGGTAGGTCTGGTCGTGCGTCGAGGCGGCGACGGTGGTGACCCACGGCTCCTGGTGGTCCACGGTGGAACCGGGGCCGTTGTTGCCCGCCGAGGCGGCGACGAAGACGCCCGAGGAGGCGGCGTTGAAGAATGCGATCGAGACCGCGTCGACGAACTCGACGGTGCCGAGGCTGCCGATGGAGAAGTTGATGACGTCCACGCCGTCGGCCACCGCGGCCTCGATGCCCGCGACGAGGTCGGCGCCGGCGCAGCCGCCCCAGCAGACCTTGTAGGCGGCGACGCGCGCGGCCGGGGCCATGCCCGAGACCGTGCCGAACTCCTCGCCGTCCATGACCACTTCGGTCTCGTAGTTGCCCGCGGCGGTCGTGGCGGTGTGGGTGCCGTGGCCGTCCTGGTCGCGCGGCGAGGCGTAACCGTCGGCCGAGACGCCGCGCGCGTCGAACCAGCGGGCGCCGATCAGCTTGTTGTTGCAGGTGATGTTGTTCGCGGGGTCCTCGTCCTCGCCCTCGACGCACTCGCCGTTCCACTTGGCGTCGATGATCTCCTGGTCCGGGCGGGGCTCGGGCAGCGGCTGCAAGGACGGGTTCTCGGGCCAGACGCCCGTGTCCAGGACGCCGACGATGACGCCCTCACCGGCGTGCTCGGGGTCGCCGAACTGGGACTCCCAGGCGCCGCCCCACTTGCCGTCGAGGCCCAGGAATTCGGGGGTGGTGGAGGTGTTGAGCTGGTAGATCCGGTCGGGCACGACGGAGGCGACCTGCTCGCTGGCCGCGAGCTTCTCGGCCTCCTCGGCCGTCAGCTCGGCGGCGAAGCCGGAGAAGACCGTGTCGTACTCGGCGACGGGCTCGATGCCGAACTGGTCGAGGACGCCGTTCCGCTCCTCGTCGAGGTAGTCGCGGTACTCCTCGACCTCGGCGGACTCGAAGTCGATGGTCTCGCCGGATTCGGGCGCGGTCGCGTCGAGTCCCGAGGCGCCGCCCTCATAGGTGGCGACGGGGGCCTCGGCGAGCTGGACCATGTAGTAGCCGTCGGTGTACTCGACGCCCTGCGCCGGCGCTTCCTTGTGGTAGTCGGGCGTGACTTCGGGGAGCGCGGGGGGCTCGGCGGCGGCGGGGACGGCCGCGGTGACGAGTCCGGCGACCACTACTGGGACGGTCGCCGCCGCCAGTGTGATCCTGGTCCCGGCTCTGACGCGCGGTCTTGCGCGTCTTCCAGGAAAATGGGGGGACGAAGATCCCATTCGATGAGCTCCTCTCAAAGGGGGCGAACGCCGCGCAGGGTAGAAGCGGCGCACGAAAGCGAGCCTATTGTGAGCACGACTCGCTGTAAACCCTCATATAAGGAGAAACTCGGGCCAGATCGATACTGTTACATGTCTGTGACATTGGACGTTCGGCCGCTGTTCACACGGCCGACACGGAGCTCGTCTCGCGGGCGGCCGCTCGGTGCGCCGCAGGGAAACGGCGCCTCCGCTCGGCCGGATTCGGGCGGTTCGCCGCTCTTGTCCGGCCCGCATTCGCGGCCCCCGCCGGAAGGCGGACGGCTACCAGCGCCACCACAGGAAGCGGCGCTCGAATCGGATCTTGATCGAGCCGGCCTTGGACTTGCCGGTCACGTTGAACCGCAAGCCGTTCATTCCTTTGTACTCGCACAGATTGCTGACGCTGCTGGCCCACATCTCGACATGGTCCTCCGCGTAAGCGCCGCTGGGCAGGACGATCTCGATCGAGGAGGCCATGTCGTCGACGTCGATGTCGACCTCGCGCGTGCCGATCACCGCGTGCCTGAAGTCGAGCTTGACCGTGCTGGCCTTGGCGTTGACCTTGATGCGCCGGGGCACCAGCCATTCGCCCTTGCGTTGCAGCGAGGACGCCTTGGGCGTCAGGACGAGCTCGGCCGGGGCGTCGGCGGCGCGGCGGAGCTCGTGCGAGCCGGCCTCGGGCACGGCCAAGCGGCCGGTGGTGTCCGGCAGGTCGGCGAGCAGGTGCTCGAGATCGCCGTAGGTCTTGGCGGCGTAGGCGTCGCGGGAGCGCTCGGCGAACTCGTCGAGCTCGAGGCGGCCCTCTTCGGTGGCGGCGTGGAGTTTGGCGATGATGGCCTCGCGCTCGGCGTTCGAGACGCGCATACTCGGGTCAGGGCTGGGCGTGGACATGTGCGTTACCTTCTCGTCGGACCGGGGCTGAGCCGTCGGGGCCTGCGCACGAGCCCGCCGTTGCACCACTCGTCGTAGTCGAACAGGTCCGGCTGGCGGATGAGCGCTTTGGTGTTGGCGGCCCACAGTCCAACATACTGGTCCCGCGACCCCTGCGCCTTCTCGAGCAGCTTGTCGACGCGTTTGCGGGTGTGGACGCGGAACTTCGTGCGCACCGCGTCGCCCGAGTAGATGTAGAGGACGTGCAGGGCGAAGGAGCGCTTCGGGCAGGTCGCGTCACCGGCGAGTTCGAGCCAGGTGTCGGCGAGCTCGTCCGTGGCCAGCGTCAGGTCCCAGTGACGGCCTTCGGGGGCGACGGAGGACGGATCGAGCGCCCAGGCCCGGATCTCTTCCACCGTGGGAAGCGCTGGGTGCGCGAACCCGGTGAAGGACGCTTCCGACACGTGTACTCCCGCCAGACTGCCCCGGCCGGCGCGCGGAGGCGATCCGGCTTCGGCTGTACCGCTTCCAGCAATGCCGCGTCAGGGCTCGAACAATGCTCGCCCCGATCGTATCGTGATCGGCGGGAAACCTCCTCACCTGCGCTCGATGGCGTAGGACACGGCCGGGTGATGCTCCGAGCGCCCACGGGCGGCCTGCGGCGGCCGGGAAACGCGGGCGCGCCTCCTCCGGTCCGCGGCGGTCGGTGGCCCGTCGTCCTGGTGCGGCTTCTCAGGTTCTGGGAGCGTCGCGGCGATGGGACTCCTCTCGTTCACCGTGCTCGGGAGCGGTTTCGGTCGATGCGGGCTGCGGACACCCCCTTCCCCTCACGGGCGGGTCGGCGGTCGCGGCCCGAGCGACCGGCTCCGCGGCCCTCGGAGGGGCCCTTCCGCCGAGCGGCCGTCGGCCCGCGAGGCGGCGCCCCCGCCGCTCACGCGCGGCTCATCGCCGAGTCGACGGCGTCGATGCGGGCGCCGATGTCGTGCAGCGCCGACAGGTCCGGCCCCCAGCCCCGCGCCAGCAGCGCCTCGCGCAGGCCGATCAGCCACGAGCGCGGCCGCTCCATCACATCGGCCGCCGTCAGCACCATCACCTCCCAGCCCAGGCCCCGCAGTGTCCGGTGCCGCCGCCGGTCGCTCGTCGCGGCGGCGAGCCCCACGTGCGCCGCCATGCCGTCGTACTCCACGCCGACCTTCCACTCCTGCCAGCCCAGGTCGAGGAACGCCGAGCGCCCTCCCGGCGTCCTGACGCGCAGCTGCGGCGTGGGCGCGGGGAACCCCGCGTCGGCGATCAGGCACCGCGTCCAGGACTCCATGGGCGACTCGGCCCGCGGATCGGCCGCCAGCAGCGTCGCGTTCGCGCGCCGCAGCCGGTCGCCGTGGAGCCGTTCGAGCGCGGAGGCCAGCCCGTGCGAGTCGATCCCGGCCCGCAGGAACCGGTCGGCCGCCGCGACGGCCTCGAGCCGCGGCAGCTCGGCCGCGCAGTCGACGAGGGTGCGGCAGCGCTGGGTGACCGGCAGCCCGTCGACGACCGTGGTCTCGGATTCGGGCAGGTCGAAGGCGCACTCGACCGGCCATTCGCGCTCCCCGAGCCCCGGCGGCAGGACGTCGAAGCCGTGGATCCACGCGGCGGTGCGGCCGGTGGCGACGGCGCTGAAATCGGATTCGAAGGCGGCCTCGAAGCGCTCGCGCAGACCTGTGCCGGTCGTGGCGGGCGCGGGCGCCGTGGCGGTGCGGTACACGGGTATCTGAAGCATGAAACGAGTGTCACCGCATGGGCACTCTCCGTCAAGAATTGATTTTCGCCCTGTGGATAACTTCCGGCATATCGCTCGTATCACCTGCGCAGTGCCTGTGGACAACTTTCCCGGCAATGAAAGGGCCGCGCCCGCGCCTCCTTGCGGAGATGCGGGCGCGGCCGTTCGCTCAAGCCGTCAGTAGGCGATGTCGCACACCTTCCACGTGCCGTCCTCTTCGACGACGGTGTAGTACTGGCCGCCGCCCTCGTCGATGTCATCCTGGTCGGCCGGAGCGGTGTCGTCCCACGTCCAGCCGGCCCAGACCTCGACCTCGCCGTTCTGTTCCGCCTTCGCCACGCTCCAGATGAGGAAGTCGTAGTTCGCGGCGGTGTTGTTCTCGACCTCCCACTCGTAGTCCCACTGCAGGTCCTCGGAGGGGTTCGAGCACATCAGCGCGGCCAGCGCGTCCATGTCGCCGTCGTCGACGGCGATCTCCCAGGAGATCCCGACGCCTTGGGGCGTGTTGGGGTCGTAGTCGTCGGAGTTGACGGCCGCCCCCCAGTCGTACGAGTCGCCGCCGGTCTCCTCTTCCCCGCCGGTGTCATCGCTCTGCTCGGGGGACGGCGACTCCTCGGTCTCCGGGGACGGCGACTCCTCTTCCGCGGGCTCGCTCGTGGTGCCGTCGCCGGCCTCGTTCGAGCCCTCGTCGTCGTCCTCGAGCATTCCCGGCACGATCAGCACCGCGGCAATGCCGAGGAGCACCACCAGGCCGACGATGACGCCCAGGACGATCCCCAGGTTCGAGCCGTTGTTGGCCGGCGGGATCGGCGGCGGCAGCGGCGAGGGCGGGACGCCGGGGGGACCCGACGGGTAGCCCGGCTGCACGCCGATGGGCGGCGTCGCGTTGGGGTACTGCCCGGTGCCCGGGTTGTAGCCGGGAGGCGGAGGCGGCGGAGTGTTGTAGCCCTGTGAGTACGGATCGCTGGGCTGGGACGGAGGGCCCGACACGTGGTACTGCTGCGGGTCGTAGCCTCCGGGGGGCGGGTAACTCATCGCTCTCTATGGCCTCGTCTGCTCTGGTGGGCTGAAAGTGGTGGTGAACGTGTCCACCGGTCTTCACCGGGATGTGTCGATCGTACAGCGGCACACCTCCCCCTTGGTACCACGTGATCGCCGCTCGGTGCACCTCGCGGCGGCGGTGCGGCCACGCCGAGTCCCGGATCGCCCCGGAGTCGCCCCTGATGTTCCCGTTCGGCCTTCTTCGCGGCGCCGCCGCCGGCAGGTCGAGCCGCGGGCCGCGCCCGCCGGCCCGCCCGCGCTGGAGCACCGTCAGGGGAGTTCGTTCACCGCGTGCCCCCACCGGCGCCTCGCCGCTCGACCCGGCGCCGTCAAGGCGGTGGACGCCACGCCGCGGACGGGGGTTCCGACCGCCTCGTACAGTGTCTCCATGCGGGCAGGTTACGGTCAGTCGCACACCCGGTGCACCGACCGAACCCGCACAGGGTCTAAAATCTGTGGCCCCGGCACTCGACCGTCGACTCCCCAGGCCGAATACGACGCGACTGCGACGCGGCCACGCCCGGAGACGACCGGCGGCGCCGTACCGAGAAGTTCAGGCAGCGACAGGACAAGCTTCTACCCGAGGTTCAACGTATGGCGACCGTCCATTCAATGGAATTGTGGACACTGCGGCTCTCCACTGTGCTCGCTCCAGTGCCCGTCGTCGAGCTGCTCGGCACGGGCCGGCTCTGGGGTTACGGCCTGCTCTACCCCGCGCTGGCCGCGACGCTGGTGACCTGCCGCTGGCAGCGGCGCAGGCAGTTCGCGCAGATGCGCGACGACCCGAACGTGAAGCCGCCCAAGGAGATCGAGGCACGCAGTTCGTTCTGGCCCGACGACACGGTGGGCGTGATCTCCGAGACCATCGACGCCGCCCGCGGCTCCGGCGCCGTCCGCTCGCCCGAGCGACGCGAGCGGGCGATGCGGAACCTGGTGGCCAGCATCAAGAACGAGGGCATCGAGGCCGAGCTGAGGATCCAGCTGATCCAGGACCTGGTCGAGCTCGGCGGGCGGGACATGGTGGTGCGGCTGACGCCGGTGGCCGTGGCCCCCGAGGTCGACATCGAGGTGCGCCTGGAGGCGGCCGAGTACATGGGACGGTACTGCGTCGAGGAGGGCTCGGAGGCGCTCCAGTCGATCGCCAACGACTCCACAGTAGATGACCGGTTTCGCCTGGACGCGGCGAGCGCGCTCGTCGACTGCGCCGCCGGCGCCGCCGGGATCGCGCTCATGCAGCTGGTCACCGACAGCGCCGTCTCGGAGTACGTCCGCCACAGCGCGGCCAACATGCTGCGCCGCGTCAGCCACGGATCGGCGGCGATGGCGTTCCGGCACTTGGCCACCGCGCCGCTGATCACCTCCAGGCTGCGGATCATCTGCGCCGAGCAGCTCGCCGACGACAACCCCGCCGACGCCGAACAGGCGCTGTGGCGCCTGATCAAGGGCGTCGAGTCCAGCATGGACTACCACTTGGGCATCGACGCCGCCGAAGCGCTGTACGGGATCAGCCCCGACAGCGGTGTCGAGGCGTACGCGGCGCTCGCGATCGACCCGAGCTTCCAGTGGTACGGCCGCATCGAGGCGGCCTACCGGCTCGGGAGGCTCGGCGTCAGGGACGGCTTCGACCTGCTCAGCGACTTCGCCCGCGCCGAAGAGCTCGAGAACGTCTACGGGCTCGCGGCGCTCGACAGGCTCTTCCAGCTCGAAGCCGAGACCGGCACCCTGGAGGCCGACGACTGAGCACCGAGAGGCTCCCGGACGAATCCGGAAGCCTTTCGCGTGGAATGACCGCGGCTCAACGCGCTTCGGTGGCGACGCTCAGCTGCGAGCGCACCCGGGTGAGCTCGTCGTCGAGCGTGCTGATGCGCCGCTCGAGGTCGTCGCGGCTCTCCGGGGCCTCGAGCTCGGGAAGCGAGGCGAGCAGGCCGCGGCCGATGCCGGCCTGCATGAGCGCCGCGCCGCGCAGGATCAGCGGCAGGAGCAGGGCCATGACGACGCCGCCGACGAGCGTGAGGGCCGAGACGGCGAGGTACGAATCGCCCCAGCCGAGCCACCTGGTGGCGTGCTCGAGCCCGTCGCCTTCACCGCCGACGGCGCGTCGGATGATCCAGCCGTAGACCGGATAGGCGAGCGAGGCGACGGTCACGGACCACCAGGAGAGGGCCAGGACGAAGCCGACGATGGCGATCGGGAAGTTGACCACGGCCCACAGCAGGTTCAGCCAGGACTGGCCGTCGGTGACCGCGGTGAGGAAGCGGCGCATGCCCGAGGCGCCGGCCGGGGCCCGCTTGTAGCGGGGCGTCGCGATCTCCTGGCCGGTGACGGCCGGCAGTTGGGCCCGGCCGGCGGCCGCGAGACCGCGCATGGCCAGCAGCGTCGCCGCCAGGACCGGCACTCCGACCCAGATGACGGCGGTGCCGATGCCGAGGGCGAAACCGGTGACGGCGATGACGAACGCGGGAAGCGCGATGGGAAAGGACGAGAGGAGGTAGGCCGTGTCGATGCCCAGCTGCTTGAATGTCTTCTTCATGCCTCAAATCTAGAAAGACCCGAGGCCGAATTCGAGCCTGTGACCAGGCGTCTTGTAGGTAGGGCAGACCCTACCGGGCTCGGTGGCGCCCGCCCGCGGCCGAATCCGGCGGCGCTCCCTCGGACGGGGGAGTCGCTTCGCCTCGCAGAGGGAGGCGCCGGCCCCGAGCCGAACCGAGACTGGGCCCATGAGCGCGACGCAGGCCCCCGAACGCCCCGCACGAGCCGATCCCCGGCGGCTGATCCGCGACGTGCTGGCGATCTCCAGGCCCCGCTTCTGGATCGCCTCGGCCGTGATGATGGAGATCGGCTTCGTCCTCGCGACGCACCGCGTCGTCCCTCGTGGAGCGGAGATCGCCGAACTGGCGCTCGCCTGCCTCGTCACCGGCCCGCTGCTGTGGCTCGCCGTGCTCGCCGTCAACGACGCGCACGACCTGCCCACCGATCGCCGCAATCCCCGAAAGGCCGGCGCGCCCCTGGTCGCGGGCCGGATGACGCCGCGCGGCGCCCTCGCCGTTGCCGCGGCGGCGAGCGCGCTGACCGTGGCCGCCTCCCTGCCGCTGGGCCCGTTCTTCGCGCTCGGCACCGCCTGCGTCGTGCTGCTCGGCTGGGCCTACAGCGCGCCGCCCGTCCGGCTGAAGGGCAGGCCGGGGGCCGATCTGGCGGCCAACGCCGTCATCGGGGTGCTCGGGCCGCTCGGCGGCTGGACGGCCGTCTCCGGCACGCCCGAAGGCTTCCCGTGGCCGATCGCGGTCATCGGCGTGATGGCCGCCGCCGCGCTGTACCTGCCGACGACGTCGGCCGACCGCGACGCGGACGAGGGCGCGGGGATCCCGACGGTGGCGGTGGCCCTGGGGCGGCGCGCGACCTTCGAGCTCGGTTTCGCGCTGTGGACGGGCAGCGCGGTGCTCGCCCTCGTCTTCGCGCTGGCCGACGAGGTCATCGACGCCTCGCTCGTCCCGCTGCACCTGGTCGCCGCTCCGGTGCTGCTGGTGCTGTACCGCTGCCTGCTGAAGGACCGCCCGACCTTTCCCGCGATCACCGTCGTCGCCTGCGCCTACCTGGTGCCCTGCATCGGCTTCGTAGTGACCTATGTGGATTCGATTTGAGTTGCGGGGACGAGAAGGCCCGCCGCACCGGAAGGTGCGGCGGGCCGTCGTGTTCAGGCGGAGTGCTCGGTTACTCCCAGCCCTCGGCGGCCTTGCGCCGACGGGCGATCAGGACCGCGCCGACACCGGCGAGGGCCACCGCGGCGGCGGCGCCGATCATGATGCCGGTGTTGCCACCGGTGGCCGGCAGCTGCTCCTGGGCGTCATCGGTGGGCTCAGCGTCGTCGCCCTCGTCCTCGGAGGGGTCGTCGCTCGGCTCGTCTGAGGGTTCCTCGGTCGGCTCCTCGGGCTCCGGCGCCGGGTTGTCGACCAGGTCGGTCGAGCCGAGGGCCAGACCGGTGTGCATCGTGGCGGACTCGACGTCGTCGGCGGAGAACACCAGGCCGAAGCCCAGGTCGGACTCCTCGTTCGCGCCTTCCAGGACGTCCGCGCTGAGGTTGAGGGTCGCGCCGTCGGCCGGGAGGACGCCGTCGATGGTGCAGACGAGGGTGCCCGCGTCGCCGTCGACGCAGCGGTCGTCGCCCGCCGGGTTGAAGTCGAGGACCGTGGGGTCGTCGGGAGTGAGGGTGACGACCGAGTTGTTGACGGCCTCGTCGGTGGTGGGGGTCATCGTGAGCTCCACGGGGTTGGAGCCGACGACCACGGCCGAAGGGAGGTAGATGGTCGCCTCGGCGACGATGACCGTGCCCTGGGCGGAGGCCGAGCCGGCCCAGGCGGCGACGATTCCGGTGGCGACACCGGCCACGGCGACGCCGCGCAGGGACTTGGACTTGAGGATGGACATGAAACTCCTGTTCAAGAGGATCGCGCGACCGCCGTGAGCTGATCCGCGCTCAACGGCGGCGCGTGGGGTATGCCGGAGCCGCAGTGGCATCCGGAAGGGACCGTTGTCGGACCCGTCCGGCATTGTAGTGAGCGGACACCACATGAGGCCGGTCTGCGAAGCGCCGGTCGGCGCCTGCTCCTTAGAGACACGTGCCGCCGGGGCCCGCGGTTGCGTCGATGTGTGTGTGCCTGCTCACTGCCGTCCGCGGCGCGAGCGCCAGTCGCGCAGGCCGCGGCAGAACCACGAGACCGCCCCGACGGCGGCCGTCGTCAGGCCCGAGGTCAGCAGGTTCTGCCGGAACGAGGTGCCGTCGCCGATGAGCCGTTCCCGGAAAGCCGGATCGGCGGTGTCGATGGACAGGGCGGTCACCGTGCCGAGCACGCCCAGCGCCGAGATCAGCGGAGCCCGGTTCAGGAGGGCGTCCAGGCCGCGGTGGAGCGCGTTCCGCAGGCCCTTTCGGTGGATCCCCTGCTTCGGGAGGCCGTCGTGCCACGCCACCAGCGCGACGACGATCTGGCACGTCAGCCACACGTGCCGCCGCGCATTGTCGTCCCACAGCGCCCAGGAGCCGCCGGTCCCCGCGGCGTGCGACTGCTTCCCGAGCAGATGGCGGACGGCCCGGAGGCACGCCGAACGCGAGTCGCGGTCCTCCAGCGGCGCGAGCGCGAGGAGGCACCACGCGGTGCCGCTGTTCACGCACTTGTGGGTCAGCTGCACCGAGGCCCGGTCGTGCGGGGTGTGCCACTCGTCGATGCTGTTGGGCCACCATCCTTCGTCGTGCTGCTTGCCGATCAGGTATCGGACGGCCGGTCGGAACTGGTCGAACGCGACTCCGGCGGCGTGGAACGCGACGAGGACCTGTGCGGTGGTCGCCGCGTTCGGAGAGGCGACGCCGGTGACGCCCCAGCCGTGGCTCTCGTTGTCCTGGCACTGCATGAGGTAGGTGATGATCTTGTCGCGGAGGTCCTTGCGGTGACGCCAGAGCGCGAAGGCCCACAGGGTCAGGGCGGAGGGCAGGGTGCGCGGGAGCTCGTCGTCGTCGGGGGTGGAGGAGACGGAGCCCTTGTGGCGGTCGACGCACGACTCCAGGTAGTGCAGAGCGGCGGTGACCGCGCGGCTGTCGCGTTTGGCGGCGGTCTCGTGCAGGGCGATGAGGGCCCAGGCGGTGGGTTCGGCTCCGGCGAAGCCGAACTCGTCGCTGTTGAAGGAGCCGTCCCGGTTCTGGCGGCTCTTGATCCACTGGGCGGCGGCGTGCAGGTCGACGTCGTCCAGTGCCGAGGCGACCCGGGGGCCGCAGTCGCGCAGCGCCGCCACCGCGCGGACGGCTTCCACCGTGCCGCCCCACAGCGACGCCTGGTGGCCGCCGGCGGAGATCGGCCAGGCGTGCCGACCGTCGACGCGATGCCGTTCGATCCACTCTGCGGCCTGCTCCAGGCCGGTGTTGATTTCGGACTCGGTGGGCCAGTGCTTCTTCAGCATCACGCACCTCCACAGAAAGGGTTCGGGTGCGCCGTGCCCACATGTGCCGGTGGGCGGCGCACTGCGATTGACGATCTGATTCTCAGTGCGCCGTTGCACTACGGTTTCACGGGTTTTTCATTTTGGCAGAATGACGCCCTCATCCGATAGAAAGGATCGACTAACTTGAATTTGATTCCCACTGGTTCCTTTGTTAACCAGGAGTTTCAAGGGGAGTGCGACTCATGTTGGAGCCCAACGGCTTCCGTTCAAGATCAAATTCGCTGGAGTCGAACGGACTACCCCATTCGAGTGATCCGACATGGCGAGGATCGAACAGCAATGGTTGTGCGAATCGCACAACAACTGTCAGAAATTTGACAGTTCGCATTCCGGGCGGTGCCTTTGTCGAAAGCCGCCGGTAAAGAATACAGCCCGGTCTCGCGCAGCATCGATGAGCTCGCCGAGTGGGGGCAGTGCGCCGGACCCGGCATGTCGGAGGCGGTCGGCTTGGCCCTCGCGGGGGTCGCGCCCCGAATCATCGGATGGCGGCCCACTGCGCCCCGATGTCCGGTCACATGGTGTCGCAACGCTCTCGGAGCAGGGGGACGCCATCGCCTTCGAGTTCGTCGCAGTAGGCCGCGCGGCCGGTCATCGCCATGATCAGCGCCACGGTCGGGCCGGACACGAGCGGGCCCGCACCGGCGGTGAACGGCCCGTCGCTGGCGGCCAGCCGCAGGTCGGCCACGCGTTTCTTCGCGACCACGACGAAGTCCGAGCCGCGGTAGTACTCGGCCAGCAGCGTGACCGTCGCGGTGGGGTAGTCGCGGCGGATGCCCAGCGGCCTGCGGATGTCCTCGCCGTGCACGATCGCCTCGCCGAGCATCGCCTTGAGCGGGTTCGCCGTGGTCGTGCTCGTGATGACCTGCTTGAACCGGTCCAGCGTCGCCGAGCCCGAATCCCCGAGCTGCTCGGCGAGCCTCATCGCCACCTGCTTGTCGAAATCGAAGCGGCACTTGATCACTCCGGCCATCCACCGGGCCGGGCCGAGACTGGCCCCCGCGGTGAGGTGCGCCAGCACCTCGCGCACTGACAGCCCATCGCACAGGGACGGCGTCGCCCACTGCTCGTCGTCGAGTCCGGCGAGGTCGGACGCCAGCGATGCCCGCTCCTGATGGATCATCTGCCACAGCCGCGCTCGGCGGCCCGGTCGCGGGACAGCGGTCTCTCGCTCAGTCATGGACTGTGGTCTCCAATCTCGTTCGTCGCAGATTATGACCGAACGAGCGGCGCGAATTCATCGGCATGAGCCCGCCACGAACGCCGCCCAGCCCACGCGAGTCGGGACATGGGACATCGAGGGAGCAGGGGACATGCGCGGCCTCCGGGTTCATCGCGGGTGAACCACCGACAGCGCCGCCAGGACCCCTCCCGGCCGACTTGTCGATGCGGCTCCGTCAGCAGGACCCGGTCGGCCGCCCTCGCCGATGCCGCACGGTGAGCCCTGGAGAAGCGGACGCGCTTGCGGTCGCCTGGTCATTGGATCTCGCTGACATGAAACGCGACTGACAGCCAGGGCACCGGCCCCTATCCTGAACGTCAGCCGACGAGCGGGAAGGAACCCATGCCTTTCACGATGACGGACGAGAACGTCCCCGAGGGCCTGACGACCGACGACTTCATCCTCCGGCCGATCACGGCCGCCGACGCCGAGCCGGACTACGCGGCCGTCATGGAGAGCAGGGAGTACCTGCGCGGGTGGGAACAGACGGGCTGGCCCGCGGACGACTTCACCGTCGAGGCCAATCGCGAGGACTTGGAGATGCTCGAGCGGCGGCACGCCGAGCGCCGAGCCTTCACCTACACGGTGATGGACCCGGCCGAGACGGAGTGTCTCGGCTGCGTCTACTTCATGCCGACCGACGCGCGCTCGTTCGCCGGCGCCCGCATCACTCCGGTCGGCGACCGTCGATGGGAGGACTACGAAGCGGCGGTCTACTTCTGGGTTCGCAGATCACGGCTGGAAACGGCGACCGATCGCGCGCTGCTCGACGTGCTTCGGACCTGGCCGGCGAAGGACTGGAGCCTGAGGGGCCATCTCATCGTCACCAGTGAACTGTTCACCCAACAGGTCGGCATGATCGAACGCGCCGGTCTCCAACTGCGTTTCACGGTCGAGGAGCCTGACAAGCCGGGCCGGTACCTCGCCTACGAGTAGAGCGACCGGCCGCCCCGGCCCGGGCGGGCTCGGTGTCGCTCTCAGATGGGTGGCGGTTCAGCGCGAGAAGGTGACGTGGATGGTGCCGCTCTCGGCGGTCTCGCTGGTCACCGTGTAGCCGCGCTCGAGTTCGCGCAGCTCGGCCCACAGGTTCTCGCCGCGGCCGAGCAGGATCGGCGCGATCCCGACGTGGAGCCGGTCGACCAGGCCCGCCGCCAGGTAGGACCGCACGGTCCGCACGCCGCCGCCGATGCGCACGTCGAGATCGCCCGCGGCTTCCCTGGCGCGTTCGAGGGCCTCCTCGGCGGAGGTCCGGACGAAGTGGAAGGTGGTGCCGCCCTCCATCTCCAGTGACGGCCGCTCCTCGTGGGTGAGCACGAAGACCGGGAACCCGAACGGCGGGTTCGACCCCCACCAGCCCTGCCAGTCGGGGTCGCCGGGGTGGGCGTGGAGCCCGAACATGCCCGCGCCCATGATCTCGGCGCCGACGCCTTCGAAGTAGGCGGCGGCGTACTGCTCGTCGACTCCGGTGGTGCCCTTGCCGGTCTGACCGAAGACGCGCTCCTGCATGGTCCGCGTCGCGGCGTAGGCCGCGACGAGACGGTTCCAGTCCTGGCCGATCGGGTCCTCGGGGGTCTGATCGGTGGTCGAGGCGTAGCCGTCGAGGGAGATGTTGAGATCGACTCGTACCTGGCCCATTGCTTCTCCTTCAAAGTGATTGTAAAATGCAATCACTACCGTAAGCGGTGGTGTCCGGCGGTGTCAAGGAGGGGTCGGAGATGACTCGAGGAGCGGCCTCGGAGCCGAGGTCCGGGTGCGCGATCAACGCGGCCGTGGAGGCCCTCGGCGACCACTGGTCGTTCCTGGTGCTGCGCGACATGGTCTTCGGCGACCGCCGCTACTTCCGCGAGCTGCTCACCGGCTCGATCGAGGGCATCGCGTCCAACATCCTCAGCGACCGGCTGAAGAAGCTCGTCGCCGCGGGCATCCTCACCAAGGAGGACGCCGTGCGCGGCCAGCGCGCCCGCTACAGCCTCACCGAGGCGGGCATCCAGACCCTCCCGATCCTGTTCGCGCTCGGCAACTGGGGCCTGGACTGGCGCGAGGGCACCCCTGAGCTGCGCACCCGCCAGGAACTCATGCGCGCCGAGGGGCCCGCGTTCATCGCCGAGCTGATGGACGAACTGCGCGTGCGCCACCTCGGAGCCCCGCCCGTCGACCGCGACGGCCCCGGCCCTCTGGAGCGGCTCGAAGCGGCATACCGAGCAGCCGCGCCCAGCGACTGACGCGGCAGAGACGCTTTGAAAGCGGTGGAGCCGCTCGGTCGACTGGACTGGAGGTGGCGGACGGGACTGCGCACGGCCCCGCCCGCCATCGCGCCGGAAGGCGAGCGGTCGGACTTCAGCGCTCGCAGTGCCGTTGGTGCGCAGCCCAGGCGCGGGTGGCGGCGGCGATGACCGCGGCCGTGTTCGCGGCGGCCCAGTCCATGTGGATCGGGGTGGACACGCGCAGTTCGGGGCGGTCGCCGTCGAGGCCGATGACCGAGCCGAGGACGGCCGGGTCGGTGTCGGCGAAGGTGACGCGCAGGCGCGGCTGGCCGAGCGGCGCGGAGAACCGGGCCCGGCGGCCGCCGATGCGCTCGACGGCCAGGACCGGCAGCCCGTTCGGATCGGTGTCCGGTTCGTCGACGAGCAGGGGGAGCACGGCGAGCGCGGCGAGGTAGCGGCGGCGCACCTGGCGCGGGACGCGGCGGAAGCGGCTCACAGGACGCTCCCGCTCAGCGGGTGGAGCCGGTCGAAGCGCCGTTCCCATTGCAGGAGATAAGGCGAGGCATGGTTTCCCGACGGTGCGGGCCGGTTGCGAGGAACGGCGCGAAGGCTCACGGCGGACTCCTCACCCGGGGACGTGGGCGGTTGCGCCTCGGGGCCTTTGACGAGCGCGACGATCCAGCGCAGGAACCGCAGGACGGCGGCGATGAACGGTCCGCCTTCGGCGGTGCCGCCGGTGCGGTGGTGGGCGGCGGCGAGGGGCGCGGAGTCGACCAGCCAGCGGCCCCAGGCCTCCTCGCGCAGGTTCGAGAACCGGAAGGGCTCCTCCTCGGTGCGGTGGCGGCGGTGCGGCGAGGGCCGGTCGGCCTCGGTGCGGGATGGAGTGGCTTCGACCTGGTCGTGTTCGTCGGTCTCCCACGGCGGGACGGGGTCGGGGAGTTCGTCGCGGCGATGGCGGCCGGTGCGGCGGTCCTGACGCCAGCCGGGCGTGCCGTAGGGGCCGGGGTCGTCGGGGTCTGCGGGCTTGCCGCCGATCTCCCAGGTGTCGCCGGGCTGGTGCCGCAGGTGGGGCGGCTCGTAGCGAGGCGATGCGGGGTCGGAGTCGGGTGCTTCGAGGTCGCACAGGTCGGGGCGGGTCTGGTACCGATACGCACCGGGCGTGCCCGGATCGGGTGAGCCGTCGACCAGGAACAGGCGGCGGCCCGCCCAGTCGTAGAAGCCGCCCGCCTGCTCGATCAGGCCGGGGTTGTCGGGATGCGGGTACGAGTGCGAGTTTCGCTCTACCGGCTCGGGCCGATTCTGGCGTACGCTGACAGAGACCATGGAGGGTTTCCTTCCAAGGTTTGTGTGAGGCGGGCCGCCGATCTGTTTGGCGATGGACGGGCGGCCCGCCGGGCCATATTCGGTTGTGCGCACGTTCCGCGCGCATCAAAAAGCGTTACACACCAACGCGACGGATTCCAAGCAGCAACACGCCGACGGCGCAAAAGCGTCTAGAGCGCTAGATCACTTACTGACCATGTATGTTTGAGCGCCAACGGTTTCGAAGCATGGCGGGATCCCTGTCGCGCTTGTCCCGAAACGGTCGGTGGCGGATCGCCGATAATGTGTCCCCGTGGCAGGAGACGAGCGAGGCCAGGCGCCGAGGCGTATGGGGGTGGCGCTCGCCGCCTCGTTCGGAGTCTCGGTAGCGCAGGTGCTGACGATCGTTCTGGTGTACGTGCTCTGGTGGTCGGTGGTCGAGGTTCCCCCGGAACCCCAGAGCGACTGGGAGATAGTCAAATCCCTGCTGGTCTGCCTGCTTACAGCTCACGCGGTCGCGATGATCGTCGGTCCAGCCCTTGCCCTGCTGCTGCGCCTAAGACTCGCCATGCTGTACGCCTTGGCGCCGGTGGCGGCACTGGGATCGCTGGTGGCCTGCGGCTTTCCGAGCTGGAACGCGATATCCGTGCTCGCATTCGCGCTCGGCACCGCCTGGAACTTCGTCGTCGTCGCCCTGGCCGACAGGCGCGCATGACAGGGCAGCGATGGCCAGCAGCCCGATACGACACCAGGTCGAACCGGGCCGGATTGCAACGAGCTCAATATTGTTCGTAAGTGTGGAAGTCTCGCTCGGCGTACACATCCAGATACTCCGAGGGGATGTCACCGCGAAGAAGGCCGAGCAGGAAGCCGACAGTCGTGGTATCGAAGATCTCCCAGACATGGTCCTGTGCCTGCTCCAACGCGATCGACCATCGAGACGACGGCTGAGCCTTGTCGACGATCCAGTACAGATGCTCCGAGTCGGAGTGTTTCGCCCGGTTCTGTCAGATATCTAGCTCTGGTGCACTTTCGGCAGCAGCGTCTTGTAGCGCCAGAGGCACTCTACAGTATTGCAGGTGGGGAGCCCTGTCCCTCGCAACCCTGGATTGACCGGCCATGTCTTCTTGGGGGCTACGAGCACCTGCCAACCCTGAATTGCGGCAATGTGCAGTACCGTCGCTACGGCCCTCGGGTGCCATCGAAAGTGCACCAGAGCCAAGGTTCTGACACTCCCCATGAACGTTGCCGGGAAACCCTCAGTGAGCTCATCAGGGTTATTCATATTGATGATATTCAATCTTGATTTTCGATCGAGCCTAGTCGATGTTTATGTTCTGTTTCTTGTTGCCTGTTGAGCTTGAGGGCGAGTACGGCCTTGCCGATCTGGTCGAGGAACTTCGGGTAGCAGCGAAGCAGCGGCGGTTCAAAGGGGACGGTTTGGTACTGTGAGGCCGAGTCTCAACCCAAGCGGCTGAACACGAGTGGCCACCAGGCACCCTCTTCGAAAGCGGTGTCGTCGATCGCCTTCAGCGTGTACCGCATTCCGGTGTTCAACACGGTGCTGATGTCTTCGGTGCCTGCGGACTCCAGTGCCCACGAGATCCGGTTGAGGCAGGCGATGAACATCCGGTAGCTCGAGTTCACGCCGCGGACGTCAACCGTCGACGGATCGAACTGCAGCACCTCTCCGGTACCCGGATCGATCACATAGAGCAGGCTCGGCGACTGCTCCACGGCGCCGACGACGATCAATTTCACTTCCAGGTCGGAGCTCTCGGTACTGAGTCGGATGGTGTCGAAGGCGTTGAGGTTTCCGGAGATCTCGGTCGTGTAGAGCATGGGAACCCGGTCGGGCACTTCGGCCTCTTCGGGAAGCCGCTCTGCGGCGAGGCCGGCCGCGATCCACTGCTCTCGTGGGAATCTCATCGGCTCCCCTTACCTCGCGCGGCCTTCGAGCTGCATGAACGCTACGGACCACCAGGACTCGGGGTCGGCGAAGGCCCCCGAGTCGATCTGGGTGAGCTTGGAGCGAAGCGTGACCGCGCGTTGCGCCCGTCCGGCGAGACCGGAGTCCTGACTCACGAACAGCGCGAAGTGGTACAGGAATTCGGTGAGAGCCCGGAAACTGGAGTTCACCGGTTCCAGTGTTCCCTTGTTGACGTCAAGCATCAGAATCCGCCCTGTTGCGGTGTCGAGGCAGAACAAGGTCGAGTCGGGATCATTCGGAACCGCGCCGATGACTACCAGCTTCAACGAACCTTGCGAACCCAGCTCCAGAACGATGTCGTCATAGAGCTTGAACCGGCCGTCCAGATACGAGGTGAACACCACTGACATATCGATCGGTATGAAATCAACGTCAGGATAGGAGTTCGCCGGGGCGGTGAACTCACTCATCCACCTGTCACGCGGGAACCGGATCACATTCTCTGAACCCCATGCCCGCCTGTACACTTCGTGATCCTGCACAATACCCCCAAACGTTAATCGGCCATGCCGATTTCTCGCAGATACCGGTACCAGGGATCTTCCTCCCACCAGGGGGACGCCTGCTCGGACTTCGGTCCGCGGATCTCAGGGTAACGTGACCCCAGAGCCACTGTCGCGATCAGCTCGGGAAGGTCCTCACACTCGATCAGTATCCCGGTGTCCCAGTCGTAATCGAAGTAGCTGTAGCAGTAGATCATGACACGACCGGAAGCGGTGTCGAGCAGGACGGCGTCCTCGCCGACATCGCCGATCTGCATCCTGTCGACGTCGTCGATCGGCTCTCCTTCGAAATCCACGGCTATCTGGTCGTAGAAGCCGCTTTCACGGCGGATGGTGATGTCGCCGAACCTCGCGCCGTTCGCGAGTTTCAGGAACACTGCAACCCCTTCGGGGTGGTCGCCGGAGATCTCAACCGGATCCGGCAGCCACAAGCGTGAAGCGTTGTATCGATCGGCGTACTCCGCTTGCCATCGCCGATCCATCTCGGCCACCGCGCCCTCGGCTCGGAGTCTGGAGATCTTCGTGTTCATCTCACTGATGCTGCTCACTATGTCGTCCCTTCCTGGTCACTGAGGCCATTGTGCAACACGCATCATGATGGAGGACTGTACACTCCGGGAACTATGTCTATTTTGACTGGTTCGCCATATTCTGCTTCCAGGCCCTTCAATTTCCGCAACTGTGAGTAGATCTGACCCCCCATGCCGTGGTTCGTCGTCGAATCGATTCCCCACATGTTGTCCTTCTCGTCTGGGCCGCCCAACTGCAAGTCCTGGGCGTGGTCAATCTGCTGGCTGTCGAGCTCGGCGATCCTCGTGTTGTACTCCTCCTGGTCTTTCGAGGTCCAGAAGATCTCCCTTTCCATCTCATCCCGCCAGGTACTCGTGTTGCTACTGCGCTTCGGCGCCTTGGAATACGTCAGTTCACCGTCTTCGCCCAGCTTCTGGAGGTGCTGTGACTTGGCGTCGAAGTCGCCCTGGTCCCATCCTTCATGCATCCGAAGGTGGATGTGCCAGACGCCGTCCCTGTCCTGGTAGGGCTTCGGCAAGTCCTTGCCGTAGCCACTGGTGTGGTCGACCTCCGGCTTCTCTCTGTCGGGATCATGGACAATCGTGTTGCCGTCCTCGGTGGTGCGGGTGTTGTCCTCTGGTATCGGCCTGTGTGCTGCCGGGCGCCCCGGGCCTTTGGCACTTGTCGTCAGATCTTCCTGCTGGGTTGAGACCGGAGCGTCGGAGTTGGCGTGTGTACGGCCCGGTCGTCCTCCTCCGTCGGCGTCATTGTTGGGGGTGTCGGTCGTTCTGCTGGTGTTGGTCGTGCGAGGCCGTTGGTGCAGACCGGCCAGGACCAGGACCGCGCTCAGGGTGAGGAATCTTTTGAAGAAACCGCTGCGTCGTTTTGCCATGGCGGAACCTAGATGTCGAGGAGAGCGCGGAGGTTGGTGATGGAGTCGATCAGGCCCATGAGGATCCCGAAGATCCTGCCGGTCCATTTCACGACCGCGGCGGCGAGCTGGCTCGCGACGAGCGGTGTGGCGAGGCCGAGGCTGAAGACGACCTCGGCGAGCCAGACGACGACCTTCGCGATGCAGTCGGCGATGAAGCCGCGCACGAACTCCCGGACCGCCGTCACCAGACCGCCCGCGCCTCGGGTGGCCGAGGCCATGCCGAGCGCCGTTCCGCCTGAGCCGTACGCGACATCGATGTTGACGCTGAGCATGGACCGGTAGGCGTCGGCGGCCTGGCCCTGCCAGCCGTCGAGGTCGCTCTCGAGGAGGGATTGGAGTTCGTCACCGATGGCGAACAGCTCGTTCGCCATGTTGTCCCATGTGATCGCATGGGTTTCGACGGTCTCCGGATCTCCGGTGAGCCAGTCGAGTGCTTCCTTCAACGGCTCGACCTGTTCCATGGCCCATTCGATGCCCATCGCGAGGAGGGAGCTGAAGGGATCGATCGCCACCGAGGCAACGTTCAGGCCCAGGCCTATGCCAGCTACGGCTCCGCTGATCCAGTCGCCCGATTCGATGGCCTGCGAGATGCCCTTGTAGTCGTCGGCGAAGGCGAAGCCGGTCCAGCCGTCGCGTGCCTGCTCGGGAGGAATGTCGCTCGCATCGGCGATCAGCGTGTTGTCGCTCATGGTCGGCTCCTAGATCTCACCGGCATGAGCGTTGAACTCGGAGGCGGACTCTGAATCGGCGCTCTCGTAGCCGTCGGCACCGGACTCCACCTCTTCGGCGAGCGCTTCGATGTTGAAAGCGAGCTCGTCGACCAGCTCGTCTTGGGCCACATGCCGGCCTTCGAGGATCGGCGGCAACCATTGACACAGTTGCCCGTACGCCTCGTCGGCCTGGAAGATGTGACCGCTGGCCTCTTTGACCGCTGCGAAGCGCTCATGCACCGAACGGAGGTTGGAGGCGTGCGTCCGGAGTCCTTCGGCGTCTACCTGCAATCGGTCCGACATCGCGCTACCGTCCCTCGTCGTCGGTCTTGAAACCGGCCATGAGCGCCTTGCCAGTCGCGGACTCCGATCCGACCGTGTCGCTCACGACCTCGGCCGCTGCTTCAGCGAGTTTCTTCCGGGCGTTGCGGTAAGCGCCGAGCACCGCTGTCTGGGTGTATTCCGGTGCCTGCCTTTGGATCCGCGACGAGAGACGGATGTCGACCAACGCGCCACTGGAATCGACCGTCACCTCGGCGATCCCGTTGTCGTCACCGGCCGTGATTCTCAAGGCTTGCAGGCCCTCGCTGGCCGCCTGGGTCTCGGCGGCGCGTTGCTCCGCCTTGGCCTTCCAGGCTTCGAGGCGCTCCCTGGCGCCCTCCACGTCCATGAGCGGGTTGTCCATTGACTCCTCCCGATATGCGTGTTGGTGTCGAGTGCCGTAATGGACACTGTACTGTTTCGTAACAAGTTGGGGAGTACGCGAATCCGGTCGCGAGTTGCTGGTGATGCAAGTGGGGCAAGGGGTTTCGATCTGGTCGGGAACAGGTTCCGTCGCTGTGTTGTGCCGGTAGGCTGATGGTGTGGGCAAGGGCACGAATCGCGCGTACAAGGTCGTCCCGGTCGAGGACGAGCCGGACTTCGGCGACCCGCCGAGGCACTGGGGCCGTGTGGCCTCGATGGCCGGTCTCTGGGCCGTGGTCCTGCTCGGCGGTGCCTGGATCGCCCCCGGCTTCGCCTCCGGCGGCGGCGAAGAGGAGACCGACCCCCGCGATCAGCCCGCGACCGATGAGGTCAACGCCGCCTCGCGATATCTGCGCTTCGGCAGTGACGGCGATACGGAGCGCGCGGAGGAGGTCCTCTGCGACGATGCCGATCCGGAGGTGACGGCGGGCGAACTGGTCGAACTCCGCGCCTCATATGAGGAGGAGCTCGGAAGCTACCCCGAGACCGAGGTCAGTACCGACCTGCCGACAATCACGGCGGAAGGCGTCGATATCGGTGCGACTGTCTCCTACATCGCGGGCAATTCCTTTCGTGAAGAACAGTTCACGATATCGGTTCGCGCGGAAGGCGACAACTACTGCGTGAGTCAGGTGGTCCGCCACGAATCCGAAGAAGAAGAGGACGAGACCGGGGCGGCGGTGGACCCGCAGGAGCTGGCCGCCAAATACCTGAGCGCCATATTCGTGATCCGCGATCTCGAGGCCGCCTCGGACTACCAATGCGCCGAATACGAGGGGCCGGGCCCAGAGGAATTGGACGGCGCCTTGGCCGAATGGGAAACGCTCTTCGGAGAGGCGACCGCGATCCAGAGTTTCGACGGCGACCCCGCCCCCTCCGGCACGCAGACGGGCGTGCCGATGAGCGTCGAGCTCAGCGCCACGCAGGCGACCGAATCGTTCTCCTTCGAGGTGACGGTGGAGGGCGACTGCGTATCCGCTCTCGCCGGAGGCGAAGCACTGCTGGATCCCTCTGCGGACTAGCCGCTACTCGAGCGGGGCACCTACGTTGGCCATGAACGCGACAGGATCCACCGCGCCGTTCGAGGAGCGGTCGCCGTTCAAGTGCACCTCATAGTGCAGGTGCGGGCCTGACGACCGCCCCGAGGAGCCCACGTAGCCCAGAATCTGGCCCGCCTGCACCACGTCGCCTTCCTTGACCATCGGCTGGGAACCGAAGTGGCAGTACCGAGTCAGGTAATCGCCCGCATGCAGGATGTTGACGTACCAGCCGCATCCCGCGGTCTGCGGCGACCCGTCCACGTCGCACGAGGCCGGGCTGCCGTCCGGCGCGAACGCATTGCACTCCGCGGTGATCACCGTTCCGCTCGACGCCGCGACCACAGGGGCTCCCCTCGGCGCTCCGATGTCGACGCCTTGGTGAGACGGCCGTTCCTGCGTCCTGAACCCCGACCAGATCGGGCCCTCGACCGGGATCATCCACCCGGCGGCCGACAGCTCGCCGGGGGCGGTGCATTCTCCGAGGTTGACGTTCACAGCCGATGCCCTGCCACCGCCGCTGGTCAGCGCGTTCACGATCTCGGTCGCGTCCGGCTCGTGCTTCGCATAGGCGAAGGGGTACGCGGATATCTGCACGCTTTGAGCGGCCTCGGTCAGCGCCATGCTCTCCCATCCGTCGATGGTGGCGAGCTTCTCGTAGAACTTCGTCGCCGCGTAGACCGGATCCTGAATCTGCTCCGGCGTCCCCCAGCCGGAGGACGGCCGCTGCTGGAAGAGGCCCAACGAGTCGTGGTCGTTCCGGTCGCCGAGGTGGCCGTGATTCGTCAGGCTGGACTCCTGCATGGCCGTGGCCACCGCGATGATCCACGCCCGCACCGGCATCTCCAGTTCCTGGCCGACCGCGATGATGACCGCCGCGTTGTAGATCTGATCCTCGTTGTACCCGTCGATCGACGGCAGTTCCGCGTCCGGGTCGACCGGGGTGTCGTTGCCGCAGCCGGCCGCGAGCAGCTGGCCGCCGAGGTCGTCGTCGCCCGACTGGTCCACCAGCAGCTGGACCACCATGCCGACCGCCCCGAGGCAGCACACCGAGACCAGTGCGATGCCCCAGATCCACCGCCGCAGCCAGCTCGCGCGCTTCGGCTCGTCGAGTGTCGTCATGCCGGCTCCCAATCGATGGCCGACACCAGCCATCCCTGATCGGCCCAGTCGTTGCTGCCCTCGATCATGGGAAGGACCAAGGTGCCGGTGTCCATTGGAATGCGAACCTCCCCGCCGTCGATCTCGGCCGCACCGGTGATCTCGGCGGCGGGAACCGATGCGGGGTCCACGCCGCGCATGAGCTCGGCGGCCTCCTCGGTCATGTACGGCTGCATCCCTTGGAACCAGGTGTTGGAGCTCTTGCCCGCCGTGTCGATCCACGCCTCGGCGAAGCCCAGGGCCTTGTCCGCGGCCTCGTCGGGGAGTTCGACGTCCTCATAGGGGTCATGGAGCGGCGAGTCGCCCTCTTCGCATTCCTCTCCCTCGCATTCGGGGGCGGTGACGCCGTCGTCGACCGTGAGCTCCTCCGATGGGGAGTCGGACGAGGCGGAGTCGCCTTCGGAATCACCCGAGCTCAGCGGGAAGTCCTCCCGCCCCTGGGACAGGGCGATCGCGCCGACGACCAGGAGCAGGATGATCACGACGATGCCGTAACGGGAGAAGACGATCCGCAGCGCCGCGCGCATGGCTAGTCCCTCCTAGGCGGTGTGTAGACGCCTCCGCTGGAGGTTCCGCTGCTGCTCGTGGTGGTCGTCGTGGAGCCGCTGCCCGGTGTTCGCTGGCCCGGCTGCTGCTCGGGCGGTGCGGTGCGGCCCTCGGTGCGCTCCTGCTGTTTCCCTTGACTGCCTTCGGATCTCGACTCGGGTCGGGTCTCGCCCTGACGGATGGTCTCCCGGCGCCGTTCGATCTCGGTCTCCTTGCGCTTGTCGACCGTGCGTCCGAAGAGCACGTCGGTCGGCCCTCCGGCGCCCTGGAAGCTGGCGAGCCGACGGAACGGGCGCAAGAGCAGCCACGCCGCCACACCGACCAGGCCGATGAGCATGACCTGCATCCAGCTCGGCAGATTCGCCCCGAGTATTCGATCGGCCGCGAACAGGTAGATCACCGCGGCGATCGCGAAGACGATGACGTTGATGACCGCCGCGAGAACGATGTTGACCAGGCGTTTGAACGGCCCGCCAGCAGGCCGGAGGATCGCGATCGTGCCGATGATCGGCAGCGCGATGACCGCGAAGCGGACGATCATGAAACCGAGGATGATCAGGACCGATGCGGTGAGGTCGAACAGCGAGAAGAACAGTGCCGTCAGGAGGGAGAGGAGGCCGGAGCCGGTCCGCTCCCAGGCGCGGCCGCCCGTGAGATGTTCGTAAGACTCGGGGTCCTCCTGCTGGATCAGTGTGGCCAGTTTGCGCCAGTTCTCCTGCTTCTCCTCGATGATGTCGGCGCGCTCACCGGTCGACTGCTCGGCCTGCTCGATCTCGGCCCAGGACATCGCCTGCGCCGCATAGAGCGCAGGCCCGTACTTGTAAGCGGTGTTGGACTCGCGGACCTCCGGATTGCCCTCGTCGTCCTCGGCGACCTCGCCGTCCTCCTGCTGGTAGGTGACCTCTTCGCTCTGGCCGAGCATGGCGCGCAGCCAGTTCTGGTAGAGCACGTCGCCGGTCGACATGTCCGAGGCCTTGACCGCCGCGCTCCGCGTGTCGATGCATTCGGCGTCCGGGTTGGCCCTGCGGGCCTCCTCGTATTCCCTGTTGCTCAGGCCCGGCATGCTGATGCAGCCCTCGGCCGCCTCGTCCTGGATGAGCCCCTGGCTCAGGTTCAAACCGGCCGACATGCCCTGGTCGGCCCAGCTCGCCGCCTGGACGGGCCAGCGCGCCACCGCCGTCACCAGCACCAGGATCAGCACCGCCCACGCCGTCGTGGTCACCGCGTTGTTCATGTCGGCCTGGCGGCTGCGCCACAGCAGGTACAGGCCCACGACGCCGACCGTCACCGCGCCGAAGATCGTGAAGACCTGGCTGTAGACCGCCTCGCTGCCGGTCTCCATGAACTCGTTCGACCAGCCCCACAGCCGCTGCGGGTCCCACGCGGCCTGACGCATCGAGTTCGAGGCGCCGATGATGGCCGTCGAGGTGTTGAACTCCATGTTCGCCAGCGCGTTCGCCGTGTCGGCCCCGTCGGGCAGGCTCAGCGAGTCGATGCACTGCCCGCCGACGCTCGCCTCCTTCGAGGCGTACATGGGCAGCTGGTACCCGGCGTAGCCGTACCGCGAGTACTGGCCGATGCCCTCGCCCTGGTCCGGGAGGCTCGGCTCGGCGAACCAGCCGGCCATGCCCGAGTCGGGGCTCGACGGCGTCGGCGCCTCGGCGCACTCGGCCTCGGGCACCTCGGCGACCTCGTCGAGGCACTGCTCCCACTCGTAGTGCCACTCCCAGTCCGAGCAGCCGCTCGAGTCCTGCGCCCCCGCCGTGCCCGGCGTGAGGACGAGCGCGCCGCACGCCGCCACCAGGACGAGGAGGAACCTGGTCAGGCGGCCCGCGAAGGCGCGGCCGCGCGGGGCGGCGGGGGAGGGGTCGGTCACTGCTTGTCCTCCCCGGGGGTGGTGTTCAGGTAGTCGAGCAGGCCGCGCACCCAGCCGAAGTCGGCCCTGATGCGCTGCACGCGGCCGTCGACGTCGCGCATCACGAACTCGCGGTAGGGCAGCCGTCTCGTCTCCGCCGCGTCCACTTCGCTCAGCGACGCGAGCACGCCCTCGTATCCGACGCCGGTCGGCACGCGCAGCAGCTTGAGCGCCTCGGAGGCGACGTCCGCGTCCTCGGCGATGCGGCCGACGAAGACGGTGCTGACCAGGTTCTGGACGTCGAGCCCGAGGATGTCCTTGGGGTTCTGGCTGGCGACGAGCGCCGCCAGGTTCCACTTGCGGGAGTCGCGCGCCAGGCGCACCAGGAAGCTGCGCCCGGACTTCCAGCCCTCCATGAAGTGGGCCTCGTCGAGGCCGACGAGCTTGCGGCGGTTCATGTCGCCGCCGTAGGCGCGGCGGACGGCGAGGCGGTGGGCCGTGTGCAGCATCGGCAGGGCCAAGGCCTCCTCGGCGCTCCAGTACTCGCGCTCGATGCCCAGGTCGGGCAGCCGCAGCCCGGACATGGTGATGACGGTCAGCGCCGTGTCGTCCTCGAGCACGCCCTTGTCCGGGGTGCCGAAGAACAGCTTGGCGAGGGGCATCTCGGCGGTGTCGAGCAGGAGCGCCGCGAGTTCGGCGCCGTCGCCGGTGACGTGGTCCTCGGCGTCCTGGAGGCTCTCGACGATGTCCTCGAGCGCGGTGGACTCCTCCGCGGGGACGTGGCGGGCCGCGTGGCGCAGCAGCCGCGCCGTCGCCGCTTCGCGCTGCACCTGCGGCGGCAGGAGCATCGCGCAGATGTCCTGGACGAGCATCCGGCGTTCGGAGCGGGCGTTGGAGACGGCGATGTCGTACTCGCGCTGCCCTTCGGGCGAGTCGTCGTAGTGCTCGCGCCGCGGCGAGGGGATCAGCGCGTACGGCGCGAGCGTCCCGTACTCCGAGCCGGTCAGGTTCAGCACGCGCGAATGCGGCTTGAGCTCGGGCATCTCGCACAGCTTGGCCAGCGGCCCCGACGGGTCGAGCAGCGTCACCTGGACGCCGCGCCGCGCCGCCAGATAGCCGAGGGCGCCCATGAGCGTGGACTTGCCGCCGCCGGGCTCGGCGACGAAGACGCTCAGGCCGCTTCGCTCGCGGACCTCGGTGGCGAAGTGCAGGTCGAGGAAGACCGGCCTGCGGCAGGTGCCGGCGGTGCGCCCGATCAGGTCGCCGCGCCGGTCGCCCACCGTGGACGCCGCCTGCGGCAGCGCGGCGGCGAAGAGCTTGACCGGCATGCGCCGGACGTACCCGGTCGAGGCGACGGGCTCGCCGGGGATGAACTCGCGAGCCAGCCAGTCCTGGTTCTTCGGGTGCTGGAGGCTGATCCGCATCTCGCGCTGGTACATCTGCATCAGCGTGCGGGCCCGCTCCAGGCACTCCTCCTTCGTGTCGGCGGTGACGGCGATCCGGTGCCAGCCGTGGGCGCGCGCGGCGTCGATCGGCAGGCCGGTGGTCATCTCGTCGCCGACGTTCAGCGCTCGCTCGGCGAGGCGCTGGAGCTCGGGCGGGGCGTCCATGGCGTGCTCGTCGTAGTCGCGCTGCTGGCTGCGGATGAGCCGCAGCCGGTGGTCGAGGTCCCGGAACGCCTCGCCGGGGCCGAGGATGTCGACGCGGCTGGAGATCTCCAGGGGCCACGGGCACCGCTCGTGGAAGTGCAGCCACGGCTCGTGGCGCTGGGGGATCTCGAGCTCCTCCATGCGCCCGACGGTGAGGACCGCGGTGTGCTTCTCCTCGCCGGTGAGCCGGTTGACGAGCTTGACGGTGGAGCCGTACGGGCTGCGGTAGCGCTCGATGGACTCCGACAGCGCCAGGACGTCCCCCGGCTCCCACTCGCCGCTCGAGCCCGACAGCAGCCGCGGCGGCTCCATGCCCAGGGCGACGGACCGGTAGACCAGCCATTCGAGCTCGGGGGTCGTCGCCCGGCGGGCCCGCACCCCGAAGGAGCCGAGGACCTCGTCGAACTGGAAGCTGCGCTTCTCGATGCGCTCGCGCTCGGAGAGCCTGGTGCCGCGCCCGAACATGCGGCCGACGCGTTCGCCCAGGTTGTCGAACATGGAGCGGCGCGCGAAGGTGATGCCCAGGTACGTCTCGCCCTCGGCGTGCGACAGCGAGTGCAGGTGGCGCTGCGCGGCCACGAGGTGCTCGGCCCAGCTGGTGCCGCCGGGGACGGTGCGCAGCGGGTGGGCGGTGTTCTGGTCGACCGCGCGCGCCCACTGGTCGGCCGGGAACGGCTTGGTGGTGCGGCGCAGGTGGACTCGCATCCCGGCCAGGCCCGCGAACTGCTCGGCGATGGCGGTGATGAGGGCCTCGCGCTCCAGGTCGGGCCGGAAGGACCAGCGCACGCCCGGCAGCGCGTACCAGGCGGTGACGGTGGTGGGCGTGAACGTGGCGTGCCCGGCGATCTCGGTCAGCGACAGCTCGCGGAGCGGCTGGCGCTCCTTGTCCTTCTTGACCGGTTTGGGGACGCGGCCGGGCTTGTCGGCGGTCGGTTTGACGACGGCCTCGGCGCTGGCCTGCTTGATGGGGACGAGTTCCTGCGAGGGCGCGCGCCGTCCGCCCGAATGGCCCGTTTCGCGTCCTCGGGGCTGACCTGTGGAAATGCCACCGCGCCGCTGGTCAGCGGCCTGTGGATAACTCGGGTCGCTCTGTGGATAACCCGCCGCTTGCTGTGGATGACGCTGTGGATTCCCGCTGGTCGGAGCCTGTGGGTAACGCTGTGGACGACCCTGTGGATAACTCGGCGGTTCCTGTGGATAACCCTGTGGAGAAGTTGTGGACGGAGGGGCGGTCGGCGCAGGTGGCGGCGCGTGTCGGGCGGTCTCGGACGGCGGGGTCGGCGCGGCGCTCGGGGCCTGGCGGGCGTTCGGAGGCGTGGGCTGCCGGGCGGGCTCGGGCCGGGCGGGCTCGCGAGCGGGCTCCGCCCTCCGGTGCTCTTTGACGGGCTCCGCCCGGAACACGGCGTCGGCCAGGGCCGTGGCGTCGTCGTCGAGGTCGCCCGGGCGCTCGCGGTCGCGCACCTGGGCGGGCGGGCGGGGGGCGGAGAACTTGGCGACGGGCTGTCGGCGATCCTCGCCGCTCATAGGCGCTCCTCTGCTCGGGCGGTCTCCACGAGTGTGGGACGGAGCCTGATCGATCGGGTCGAGTACGCCGGAATCCGCTTCTCGGCGCCCGCGTCCCGGGTGTGCTTCCAGTCGGTCAGCAGCGTGCGGATCACCGTCGCGGCGGGGCGGTCGGCGTCGACGTACCGGAAGATCAGCGAGGTGGCCACGAGGGCGAGGGAGATCTCGATGGAGGGGAACAGCTCGACGTCGCCGGTGGCGAGCCAGTGGATGAACATGAACAGCGCCAGCAGCGCGGCGAAGGCGCCGTACTGCGCGTACGGGAGGTGGACGGGGAGGGTGTAGCCGGGCGGGCCGAGGTAGAGCAGCCGGGCACGATAGATGTCGTCGTCAGTGCGCAAGCGCATGGGAGTCCTCCATCCGGGCTGGCTCGGTTGCGGTGCTTGGGGAGCGGGCTACTCGCCTTCGCTGAAGAGGACGTCGACCAGACCGCCGCCGACGGCCACCAGGACGACCGCTCCCGCGATGAACGCGATGCCGAGGATGGCGATGGTCGAGGACGTCAGCACGCGGCTGACCTCGCCCTTGTTCGCTCGGGCGATGAAGATGAGGCCGAGGATCGCGAGCAGGATCGGAGCGATCCGGCTGAGGAAGAAGCTGATGATGCCCTGCGTGTTGATCTCGGCGTCTTGCGCCTGGACCTGCGCAGCCACTGTCCAGAGTGTCTCTCGTATCATCGTCAATCCCATCCCATCACACGGGTCACACAGACCTCATGTTTTACAAAATTCCCTCATGTATCTTGTCTCCCAACCCTTCGCGGGGTCTGCGTTCATCATATGCCGGGCCCCTGACTGAGCGCACCATCGTCGGCTCGATGCGCGACCTCGGCGCCCGACACTGACAAGTGAACCCCGATAGGCCAACCGTTTCAATGCTCCGCCTCCGGTCACGCCGTGTCGGTAATCCGACACTAAACTGGGACCGCTCGGTGTCCTACGCTCGGTACCGACGCGAAACAGCAGAATAGACCCCGCAATCCGGTCACGGCGACGCTCGAAGCCGTGACTTTGCGTCGCCGCCGTCGACGCGACGCCTACACTGCGTCACGACCGAACACAACGACGACAGCGCACTGACAGTCACGCCGAGGCACGGAGCAACCACCATGGACAACCTCGATGACATCGCCGGACGGCTCACCGTCGCAGGCGTAGCCTTCGCCGTCGCCGGCCTCGCCCTGGCCGCGATCGCCGCGGTGGCCCTGGGGAACGTGCGGGCCGCGGAGAAGTGGCCCTCGGCGCCCCGCCCGCGCGTCGGCCGTCCCGCCGCCCTGACCGGCGCCCTGCTCGGCCTCGTCGTCTTCGCCCTCGCCGCCGCACTGTTCTCCTTGGCGCGCATCGGCACCGGCCTCGACCCGAACCTGCGGGTCCTGCTCGCCGTCGGCGTCGACCTGCTCGCCCTCGCCGCCGGCGTCGTCGGCGTCAACGCCGTCGCGGGGAAAGTGGAGATGCGCGCGCTCATCGCCGTGCCCGATCAGCCGACGGCGCCGCCGCCGATCCCGGTCTCGGGCGACCCCACCCGCTACCAGATGCCCGACGTCGCCGAAGTCCCCGTCGACCCGAACGGCGCCCTGCACACGCCGGGTCCCAGGCGCCCCGAGACGCCCTTCGCCCCGGACACCGCCGCCACCGGCAACCTGCCCGCCGCCCCCCGCACCGGCGTCCCGACCATCCCCACCGACACCCGGCCCGGCTGGGTCTTCCAGGACCGCGGGACCGGCGCCTACTACGCGGCCGTCGCGCAGAGCCGCGGCGGCATCAGCCTCCTCGCCCTCGACGACTTCACCGTCGCCCGGACCGCCTCGCTGGTCGGCCCCCTCGAACTCGTCGGCTCGGTCGAGGCCACCGTCTGGCCGCTCGAGAACGGCGATCCCGCCCACGACGCCGCGGGCGGGGCCGGCGAGGGCGACACCGCCGACTGAAGGCGCCCGGGCCCGCCCGCGCCCGCGGTCCGCACAGGGGCGGCGCAACCTTGTTCCGTTATGGTCGGGTGGTCATCTTCACCGAAATGAGCGACCATGGCGACCAGCTCAGAGAGCGTCTTCACGGACCTCGACGAATACGTGACACTGCGGTCGGCCGACGGCGTCGTCACCGTCGAGGTCTCGGCCGCCGGATTTCGCCAACCCCCCGGTGAGATCGCCAGACTCATCACCGAACTCGCCAAGGAGCTGCCGCGCCCCGGCGCCGAGGACGACGCGGCCCTCGCCTCCGGCATCGACGCGCTCGACCAGCTCCAGCAGGCCGCCTCGACGGGCGGCTACGAGGGCTTCACCGCGATCATGCGCCAGCGGCTCGGCATCGAAGACCCCATCGCACCCCTGGGACCCGACCCCGAATTCGACCGCGCCATCGCCGGGCGGCTCGACGGGATCCTCACCACCATGCGCGGCGCGGCGGACGCCCGCGGGGGCCCGCCGCCCGAGATCCTCACCGCCGAGGCCGCCAGCGACGAAGGCGACCTCGCCGTCACCTCCAGCTCCGAGCGGGTCGTCGCCGCGGTGCGGATCGAACCCCACGCCCGCCGCCGCGGCGTCGAAGGGCTCGGCGAGGCACTGACCTCGCTCCTCGCCCGCGCCCGCGAGCGGCTGCGCGAACTCGGCGAGGAACGGGCGCGCCGGGACCGCCCCGACGTTGCCGAGCAGATGGACAATGCGCCCCAGGACGCCGAGCGGGCGGGACGCTCCACCGCCGCCGCGCTCGACCGCATAGCCCAGTTCAACGAAACCATCCAACGAAAGGCAGGAGGCCGATGAGCAGAGTCTTCGAGCCCGAGTTCGTGCGGCGGCTCGGCGCGAACATCGACGCCAAGGTGGTCCCGATCCTGGAGGAGACCAACGCGCTCCTCCCGGAGCTGACCAACATCGACCGCAACCTGTACACCACCGTCACACTGCCGATGGCCGCCTCCTACTCCGTGGCGACCTCGACCTTGACGGAGTCTCTGGCCGGGGCCGCGCAGTGCTTCCGCGACATGCGCGAGGCACTCGAAGGCTCGGCCAAGGACATGGAAGACACCGACGACGCCTGCGCGAAGGCGTTCGGCAACTGACAGGAGGACCGCACATGTCCACCGGGCAGAGCCTCATGGACGCGGGCGACAAGATGTCGCCCGTCTACAGCGGCGTCATCAAGAGCTGCGCGGTCGCGATCGCCCCGCCCGCGATCGTCTTCGGCCTCTCCGTGCAGAGCATCGCGACCAGCATCTACATGAACCAGTGCAACCCCGGTGACATCATGAAGGCCGGAGGGGCCTGGGTCGCGCTCGCCGAGAAGAACAACGAGGCGGCCGAGGCGCTCCAGGCCGAGATCGACACGGTCGACGACGGGAACTGGTGCGGCGACGACGCGAACGCCTTCAAAGAGGCCGCGGGCAACATCAAGTCCCAGCTCCAGGAGCTGGCCGTCGCCGCGTTCCTCATGGGCTCGCAGCTCATCGCCTTCGCCGTGATGCTCACCGTCTACTGGGTCTTCCTGACCGCCTGCACCGCGGTGATGGTCACCTTCCTGACGGCCTACCTCGCCGCCCTGTCCGGCGTGGTCTCCGCCCCCGGCGCGCCCGCCATCAGGACCAGCGCCCTGGCGGTGGCGACGTCGCTGGTCGCGTCCCTGAAGAGCTTCGAAGCGGTCCTCCGGTCCATCTCGACGGGCTGCGCGGCGCTCACCGGCCTGATCACCGTGGTCACCTTCGGCTTCCAGAAGTCCCAGGGCAACCCCGTCAGCCCCGTCGACATCGCCGCCGCCGGGCTCACCAACATGCTCCAGGGACTGGCCGTCTACGGACTCAACGCGCTGCTGATGACGCCCGGCGGCAGGCACGCCACCACGAACCCGGCGATACACGCCGTCCAAGGCGGCTCGGCGCTCGCCCCGGTCTACCAGAACGAGGACGACGGCTGGAAAGGCCTCTACGAGCAGGGCAGCGGCGGCCCCGGCCTCGGAGGGCTCGACAGCGCGTTCAACTGGATGGACGAGCAGCTCCCCGACCGGTTCTCCAACCCCGAAGACGTGCGATGGCAATGATCGGTTCCGCGAGCCCCCGCTTCGGCCCCCCGCTCCCCGGCTGGCAGATCGCCCCCATCGGGGGGCGCCGGGCCCCCGGCGGAAACGCCGGCACCCTGGACCTGCGCGTCGGCCACTGCGCCGGCGTCGAGACGAGGAGCATCGCCGAGGCCGCCGAGATCATCGAACGCCGCGAACGCGCGGGCGACCCCGTCGCCGCCAAAGGCGACCTCAGATCGAGTCTGGTGCCCCTCGTCCTGATCGACGGCCGCCCCGCCGCCACCGGATGGGGCCATATCGCCATCCCCCTCCCCGCGGGACGCCACCTCCTCGAAGTGCAGAGCCAGCACTCCCGGGCCTGGCGGGCCGTCGACATCGCGGCCGGGAAGACCGTGAAGCTCGACTACATCGGGATGCTCGGCGACCGGCACCGCTCCTACGCCGAAGGCGCCGTCTCCGGCCGGGCGGCCGAGCTCAGCGGCCACGCCCTCGGACCGCGCGGACGGCTCCACTACCGGCAGTACCTCCCCGCCAACGCGCGAAGCCGCCGCAGCTTCGCGGTCTTCCTGCTCGCCCTGTTCGCCGCCGCGCCGGTCACGTGGCTGACCGCGCTCACCGGCGCGAGCGCCTCGGTCGTCTTCCCGATCGCGCTGGCGCTCCCGCTGCTCGGCCTGGCGTTCTGGGGCGCGCGGATCCTGTGGACCTACCTGCGGTACAACCGGATCGGACCGGCCCTGCCGCTCAGCACCGCCGCGTTCGCGCCCGCCGGACTGGCCGCGCCGATCGTCCTCGCCGCCGACGGCCCGCCGCCCCCGCCGCACCCCGGCGCGGCGGCCGTGCTCATCGACGCCCGCTTCCTCAAAGCCGACCTGAGCTCCGGCGAGCTGGCGCGGCAGCTGCCGCCGGGGCAGGCGCGCATCAACGGCGTCCAGCGCAAAGCCCTCGACCGCGTCGGCGAGCTCGTGCCGATCCGGCACCGGTCCGCCGTCCCGCCGCCCGAGATCTGGCTCGACGGCGTCCGCGTCGCCGCCTCGTGGACCCGCATGTGGATCGAGGCGACCCCGGGACGCCACCGCGTCAGCGTCCGCACCCCCGGCGCGCCGCTCCCGGTCCCGTCCGGGCAGGCGCCGCCGCAGACCGGCGTCCTCGAGATCGAGGCGGCCGAAGGCCGCACCACCGCGCTCGACCTCACCGTCACCGTCAAAGCCGTCCCCGACGCGAGCGAACCGCTGCTGCACCACTGGGACTGCCGCATCGCGCGGTTCGCGCCCGAGATCGAGCCGCCGCCCGCGGCCGCACCGCAGGCCGAGGCCGGGCGCGGCGCGACCGGCCGGTGGTGGGCCCGCACCGGCCGCTGAGCCTCCTCCACGGGCGCGTCGGCGCCACGGCGGGGATGGTGCGGTGTTGCTACGGTTGATGTGAGACGGCCCCCACTCCCTGAGGTGAGCGCGCATATGAGTGACAAGCAGCCCGACGAGTACGAAGGTCTCGTGCCCGCCGCGCCTTCCGCCGGCGCGCCCGCGTTCGGCGACGTCGCCCCCGCATCGGCCTCCGGCGGCCGGACCGCTCCGCCCCCGCCCCCGCCGCAGAACGCCGAAGCGCTCCCCGCCGAGGTCGACAGCCTGCCGGACTTCCAGAAGCAGCCCGACCAGGACGAGACCAGGCCCTCGGACGGTCCCGTCACCCTCCCCGGCGAGTTGCCCGACGGGTGCCTCCCGGTGCAGCGCCCCGGCTGCTCCAACGCCGACTGTGCCATTCCCACCGAGCACCCCGCCGAGATCGCCTGGCAGCAGCTGGTCTCCGCCGTGCCAGTCGAGGACCAGCTCTACCGGCTGCGCCCGCGCGTCGAGGGCATGTCCTACCCCACCGAGGAGGACTTCCGGTCCGCGGTGGCCGCGGTGCGGCCCGAGCACGCCGACGAGCACTCCATCGCGCGGCTGCGCACCGCCTGGACCGACGAGGTCGCCGGGAAGCTCGCCGACTGGTCCGAGCGCATCCGGTCGGGCCTGACCGAGCTGTCCGAAGGCTGGACGGGCACCGACTTCGAGGCCTTCGAAGGGGTGTGCACCGAGACCCGCGAACTCGTCGACGCCATCATCGAGGACGTCGACGCCACCGTCGCCCAGCTCCAGTCGACCGAGGAGAGCATCTACACCCTCCAGGGCGGCGACTCCGGCGAGATCCCCTACCCCGCGCCGCAGTTCTGGATCGACGGCGAGTGGCACAGCTGGGTGTCCGTCCACATCAGGCCCGCGTGGTGGCACGGCGACTGCATCCAGTACACCTGCCAGGACGCCGAGCACGTCATGTCCCTGGCCGGCGCCGACCCCGAGGTCGCCACCGAGATCATCGACTTCATCGACGAGAAGGTCGAGCACTACATCGACTACTACGAGAGCCCGGTCAACATCGAACGCGACGGGCTCGACCCCAAGGGCATCACGCTCGAGGAGGCCAAGGAGCTGGCCGTCGCCGACGCCGTGGAGACCTACGGGGGCGTCGTCGAGCAGAACTGGACCGACTACGGCGCGCGCCATGCCACCGTCGACGAGGACATCAACCAGCGCAGCGCCGACAACGACAGCGAGCAGCAGTCGATGCGCACCGTCGCCAGCGACAAGGACTACCCGGCCGTCGCCGACAGCAAGTACATGAACCTCGAACCGCCGTCGATGGAGCAGCCGACCGGCAGGAGCGAGCCCGAGGCGACCCAGGACCCGTCGCTGGAGCCGCCCGTCGGCGGCGAGGCGCCGCCGCCGGCCCCGCCCGGCGAGGACGACGGCGAGACGAAGGGCGGCCTCGCCAGCGGCGGAGCCTCTGGTGGCGGCGGCCTCGGCGGCGGATCGTTCGGCGGCGCGGGGGCCGGTGCCCCCGGCGCCACGGCGACGACCGGCGGCGCGAGCCCGGGCGGCGCGGCCGTCGGCGCCGCGGCGGCCGGAGGCATGGCCGCGGGCGCCGCCACCGCCGCGGGCGCGAGCAGGGGCGCCATGGGCGGCATGATGGGCGGCATGGGCGGCGGCGGGATGGCCATGAACGACCAGGAACGCGAAGCCGACGTCGACCTGGTAGAAGACGAGAACATGTGGGGCTTCGTCAACGAAGACGAAGACCCCTACGCCTAGCAGGAGGAGGAGCACACGATGGTGTCGCCGCGGAACCGCACGTTCGACCCGGCCGCGCTCGAGCGCTACCAGCAGTTCCTGCGCGAGCTGCTCGACGAGCTCGAGGACGAGGTCATCCCGTCGCTGCGCGACGGCAACCTGAACAAGGCCCCCGCGTTCGGCACGGCTCCCGGCGCCTACGAGAACGCGGCCCAGCAGTACGCCGATTTCCACGCCACCACCTGGCGCAACCTCCAGTACCTGCGCGGAACGCTGCACGGCATGATCACCGGCCTCCAGACCGCCATCGAGAACGGCGGCGCCGTCGACGACTGGGTGGCCCTGCACATGCCGAAGCTGCCCGAGGACGAGATCTACACCTAGCAGGCCCGTACGGGGTGGCGAATGCGCCGCCGTGCCCGGATTCAGGCCTCTGACGACCCTCGCCCCCAAGCCCTGTGGACATCGTCGAGCTCTCGCTCAGGAACCCGCCGTGACCTGCGCTTTCAGTGCTCATCGAGGAGCGACCCTTCAGGCCCGCACAGCTTGCAAGCCCCTGCTAACCTGAATTTGGATTAACACCCACGACCCGCCATTCCCCCCGGAGGACCTCATGGTTGAGCGCGAGTTCGGCATCGAACCCTTCGCGATGCCCCGTGGCGTCTTTCCGCGTTGCCGGAGACTTGTCTGCATCCGGGGCACATACCGTTCGCACCAGGCTCACAGATAGGGAACTCCATGGGAACAGAGCTTGATCCAGAAGCACTTGAGGAATACCGGACCGTCATCAGGGGCCAGTTGGACCACCTGGAGGCCATCATCCCCGTGCTCTCCAACGGGGAGCCGCTGGGACGGATGCCCGCCTTCGGGCAGATGGACGGATCGAACACGGCCAGGGAGAACTACACGGCGTTCCATGAGACGACTTGGAACAACTTGCAGGATCTTCGTGAAGCCATGTACGGCATGATCAAGACGCTCAACGAGACGGCAGACCTCGCCGAGGAGTCCGACCAGGCCGCCGCCACCGACATGCAGGCGAACTATGACGACCTGCTCGGTGACGCCAGTACACAGCCCGATTCGGATGCCGTCTAGGCGGAATGAGGAACAGACACATGAAGCGAAAGACCATGCTCCTCAAAGCCGTTTCGGCGATCGGGGTCGCGGCTCTTCTGCTGACCGGTTGCAGCGACGACGGCCCCGGCTCGGACCTGCCGCCCGACGGTGCCACCGGTGACGGCGACGGCAGTGGCAACGGCGAGGTGGACATGTCCTACACCGCGATGCGCGACTGGAAGGGCTGTGACGCGCTCGACGACCTCAACCCCGTCCAGGAGTACATGGGCGTTGTCGAGCTCCGCAGCGAACTCGTCAACGCCGCCATCGGCGAGGGAATCGACGCCGAGGGCGCGACCTGCTCGGGACTGTTCACCCTGGAGTCCTATCAGGGCGAGGTGAGCGGGACTGTCGGTGACGCCTCCATTCTCGCGGGTGTGGTGCCATGGACCACCGAGGAAGAGGCCTCCCAGAACTTCCAGGACCGCCTGGCCACCTGGGAGGAGAACCCCTCGGGTATCGGCTTCTCCGATGAGCAGGAGGGCGAGCTCGGCGGCGAATGGGACGAAAGCTACTACTTCGGCGCGAACGGCGGCTCCAACCGCTACTACATCAACGCGTACGGCAGGTACGGGAAATGGATCGTCTACATCTCTCTGGACTTCCTGCACGACCCCGGCCTCAGGAACGACGCGGAGCCGGTCTACCCATTCACCCAGGAGGAGATTCTCGACTGGATCGCCAACGAGTACATGCCCCAGACCCAGGCTGACATCCTCGAACAGATCGAGAGCGAGCAGTAATCATGAGCGAAGAAGAATTCGAGCGCCCCGACTACGAAGAGGTCGAAGAAGGGCAGTCAGGTTCGGAGTTCCAAGGCGCTGAGAACGACCTGAGGGTCAACCCCTACTGCGGCACCGGCGACTGCACCAACGACGAGGAGGATCCGGCCGAGACGGCCTGGATCAAGCTCATGTCGGCAGTGCCGCAGGCGACTCAGATCAACAGCATGACCGCTGCCCGCGAGGGAACCATGCTGCTTCCTCCCGGCCAGACGATCCAGAGCATGGTCGCCTCGCTCCGGCCGCAGCCTGAGGCCGATTACGCTCTGGACACGATCCGGGACAAGTGGTCGGAGTTCCATGAACTCTTCGGCACCATCTGGGAGGATCTCGAGAATGGGCTGGCAGATCTCGCCAACTCATGGAAGGGCGACGACTACGACGGGTTCGAGGAGCAGACCCAGACCGTCATCAGGAACTGCAAGACCATCATGAAGGACATCGCCGGTGAAGATGGCGCCGGCGGCATCATCAAGGTCCTCAACGACAAGCAGCAGGAGATCTTCAACCAGCAGGGCGGCACGGCCATCGTCTACCCCGCGCCGAAGTTCTTCCTGGAGAACACCGGCTGCGGTTCGCAGGCGATCCACATCCGCCCCCCGTTCTTCCAGACCTGCGAGATCAAGGCGAACGACGAGACGAAGGAAGCCGTCGAGCTCGCGGGCTTCGACCCGGGCATCGTGGACGAGGTCCACGACGCGCGCGAAGAGGAGTACAACCGCTGGGCGGAGTACGTGGCGGAGAACCCGGACTACGAGGAGGACGGGCGCAAGGGCGAGGAGCTCGCTCAGTACAAGGCCGACCAGCTGGCCGACGACATGCTCGAGGACATGGGCAACGACGGCCAGGAGATCCTCCAGGCCCAGGCCGCCGAGGTCAACGAAGAGGTCACCGACCGGCACAGCACCACCGACATGGCGGTCACCGAGATCGAGCCCGACCACGAGCAGGGTGAGCAGACCACCTTCAACGACGGGCAGACCGACAAGCCCGGCAGCGGAGGGCTCGACTCCGGCGGTGGCGGCGGCATGCCCGACATGGGCGGCGGCGGTCTCGACGGCATGGAACCGCCCGCGCCCGGGAGCGTGCCGACGCCGGACCTTGGGGGAGGCCCCAACTCTCCGCGTCCCGATCTCCCCGGTCCCGGCGGGCCGCCCGACACCAATCTCCCCGACGACGGCCTCGACCCCAACCCGTGGGACCCGTCGACTCCCGACCCCGACGACGTCGGCGGCGGTCTCGCCAGCGGTGGCGGCGGTGGCGGTGGCCTCGGCGGTCTTCCCGGTGGTGGAGGTGCCGGCGGCGGTCTTCCCGGCGGCGGTGCGGGCGGCGGTCTCGGCGCCGGAGCCGGTGGCATCGGCGGCGGCATGATGGGCGGCGCGGGCGCCGGTCGCGGCGCCGGTGCCGGAGCCGGCGGTAGAGGCGCGGGTGCGGGCGCCGGAGCCGGTCGCGGCGCGGGCGCCGGTGCCGGCGGTAGAGGTGCGGGCGCCGGAGCCGGCCGCGGCATGGCCGGCGGCATGATGGGCGGCGCCGGTGGCCGCGGCATGGGCGGACCCGGTGAGGACCAGGACGGCAAGGACACCTGGCTCACTGAAGAAGACGACGTCTGGGGCATCGGCAACGAGGACGAAGACCCTTACGCGTAGGCAGTACGGCAAGGGCCGGGCGAACCATCACAGGTTCGTCCGGCCCTTGTCCGTTCCCAGGATGTTCGAGCCGAGACAGGCCGAGACCGGTTCGGGGTCTACTCCGCGGCGCCGTGCCCGTTGCGCGGCCAGATCCGCGGGGGCACCCAGTCCGACTTCGGGACCGAGTCGCCCTGCGAGCGCGCGACCAGCGAGCGCGCCTCCTTGGTGACCCGACTCGCGATCTGCGGCCGGAAGGCGGTCAGGCGCCGCCCGCTCTCGTCCCAGACCCGGAACACGCGGAACGGCAGGTGCACGACCGCGACGTCGCCGACGTCCTCGACCTCGAACGAGAACTCGTGCCGGGCCGTGAACCCGTCGACCGGGTCGGGGCCGTACTCGGCGACGAAGTGGTGCTCGCCAACCGGAAGCCGGTAGAACCACGTCGACCAGTCGCACGGCACCTCGGCGTCGTCGATCCGCAGCCGCGGCCGGGAGGCGTGGGACAGCGCCAGGGCCTCGTTCGCCCCCGAATAGCTCGCCGGGCCGCCCGGCCGCCGCGTCACCCGGTACAGGAACAGGTCGAACGCGATCGCGACGCCGTGCGAGCCGTCGTTCCGCCTCCAGTCGCGCACGTCGATGGGCGAAGGGAAGGCGATCGCGCGGCCGTCCCCGGCGACCCGGTGGACCGGCCCGACGCGGGCCGACGCGGCGCGCCGGTGCAGGCGGCGGGTCGCGGTGATCCCCACGGCCACGCCGGTGACCAGCGCGGCCGTGCTCGCCAGCACGAACGCGGTGGCGACGCCCTGCGCGAGCCCTTCCGGGGCGAGCATCACCGCCACGACCGATACGACCAGGGCGACCACGCCGGCGACGGCCGTCAGGCAGCCGATGTTGGAGGCCTTGGCGCCCTGCCCCTCCAGGAGGGGCATGATCTCGGCGCCGTCCTCGACCCGGTACAGCTGGGTGCGGTATTCGACCTGGTTGCGGATCGCCACGCCCTGACCGGTCGTGAAGCAGACGCGCTCGCCCTCGGCCAAGGTGAACGCCGAGCTCGCGGCGTCCGCTCCCTGCACTTCGACGGTATGCTCGCCCGGCGGCAGCTCGACCTGGTAGCGGCCGTCTCCGGCCGCGACGGCCTTCCCGTCGAGCAGGAGCACGCCGGTCGCGTCCGCGGTCTCGGCGGTGCACACGAAGACGTCCAGCACCCCCCGGCCCTCGCGCGGCTGGAGCCGCACCGAGCGGCCCGCCTTGCAGTCGTCGAGGGAGTCGAAGTCGATCATCGGCTCCGGATCGGCCTGGTGGCGCCTGCCCATGTCGTCCTTGTAGGCGAACGCGGGCGCGTCGTCGATGTCGTCGACGGTCGCGAAACCGTGCTGGGAGACGGGGGGTTCGGGGCGTGCCACGCTAGCCGTTGAACCCGTCGGCGATCGAGTCGCTGGTCGGGGGGCCGCCGGCGCCCGCGAGCGTGCCGACCGTGCCGACGAACTTCATGCCGGCCTCCGTCAGCGGGTGCGCGGCCACCTCGACGACCTGCTGGACGCGGCTGAGGATCTTGCTCCCGTCGATGAACGCCTGAGCGGCCTTGTTGTACCTGTCGAGCGCCTTGATGACGGTCTGGATCGCCGAGCGGATGGAGTTCGCCAGCTGCGCGGCGGCGGCTCCACCGAAGGTGAACGCGGAGGCCGCTCCGGCGATGGCCCAGGCGATGATCTGGTTGGTGATCCAGTCGGCCAGGATGCCGAGCAGCGTCTTGCGGATGAGCGTGGCGATCAGCTCGCACAGCTGCATCAGGCCTTCGAGCACCTGGATCTTGTCGCCGAGGTCGAGCACCGCCTCGGCGAACTCCTTGATCTTCGTCCGCGCGGCGTTGCCGTCCTGGCCGGACCACTGGCTGAGCCCGCCTTCGGGGATCGTGGCGACCGCCTCGCCGATCGGCGGCAGGCCGCCTTTGATCCCGTTCCAGCGTTTGATCTCCTCGCCCATGCGCTCGGCGTTGCCGATGACCATGCCGAGGAGGTCGTCGACCGGCTGGATGAGCGAGATCAGGAAGTCCAGGCCCGCTGAGATCAGGAACGACAGCGGGTTGGTGGCGATCTCCATGGCGTCGCCGGCCCAGCCCATGGTGGCCGCGCTGATGTCCATGACGGCGTAGAGCATCTCGCCGCCGTCGTCGGCGCGCTTGACCGCTTCGATCTTGTCGCCGTATTCCGCGTAGTTCGTGATCGCCTTGGTGGGGGACGCCTTCATCCACGACCCGCCGTCGATGACCGCGACCGGGCCCGCCGTGGTGTAGTTCCCGCCGCTGCCGGTGAACGTCGCGCCACCCCAGTCGATGCTGCTGCCCAGGCCCTCGGGGGCGAACTGGGAGAACTCGGTGGCGGTGTCCATGTCCGCCGTGTCCCAGGCCTCGCGGCAGTCCTTGAGGCGGGTGGCGTGGCCCTCCAGCCCTTCGACCATCATGCGGAAGAGCTCTTTGATGTCGGCGGTCATCTGGTAGTAGCCGGGGGAGAAGAACAGGCCGGGGACGCCCCAGGCCATCATGTCGAGTCCTTCGGCGTTGGCCTTGGTCTCGAGTTCGGCCGCTGGGTCGATCTGGCTCCGAAGCTGCTGTTCGGCATCGGAGAGTTGCTGCGGCGTGACGCCGACGGGCTCGGACATGTGCATTCACCTCAGGTAATGGGCATTCCGGGGTGGTGATCTCGAATATAACCCCCGGCCGCAATACCCCCTGAGGTGGCAGCGGCCGAGGTGGCCGGGTGAGCATCGCGCTTATACGATCACAGGCAGGCGGCACCGGCCGCAGGTGGAGACCGGAAGGGGAATGCCTTGCCCGACGATGAGGACATGCAGAGCAAGATCGCTCGCGTACAGCGCCTGGCGCTCGAGGCGGAGGCCGAGGTGGTCTCCGAGGACGGCTCCGTGCGAGTGGTCGCGGGCCCCGGCGGCCAGATCAAGGAGCTGGATCTGCGGCTCAAGGCGTTCGACCTGAGCGGCGTCGAGCTCGGCGCGCTGATCGTCGCGACGATGAAGGCCGCGATGCAGCAGGTGGAGCGGGAACTGTCCGCCGAGGTCAACCAGGTCATGGCGTCCATGACCACGAACGACGAGGAGGCGCGCTGATGAGCGATCGCAGCAGTCGGCCCGACCCGCATGAGATGATGGCGCGCCTCGAGCGGATGCAGGCCGAGGCCGAGGAGACGATCCGCCGCTTCGACGAGATGAGCGCCCAGCTGGGCGCCGACGCGGTCGAGGTGTACTCCGAGGACGGGCTCGTCCGCGTCAAGCTCGACTCCGACGGCAAGGTCGACGAGATCGGCATCGACGAGCACGCCATGCGCCAGCGCCAGACGCTCGCCCCGACGATCATCGCCCTCATCCGGGAGGCCACGGCCGCCTACGGGCTGAAGATGGCCGAGCTGGCGCAGGCGGTCGCGGGGGACAAGATCGACGTCGACGGGCTGATGCGGCGCTACATGCCCGACGACGTGCGCGAGCGCGCCCGGGACAATCTGGGCCGCAACGACTGACGCGCGGCCCGTTGCCCGTGACTTGTAAATTGCTCACATGGGAATGAAAGACCGCCTGGACCAGATCAAGCAGCGCGCTCAGGACGCCGGCAAGATGGTCGTCGACGTCGGCGTCGACGCCGCCCGCGAGAAGCGCGACGCCGCCACCGGCTATGCCCGGGACAGGCGCGACGCCGCCGTGAACTTCGCCGACAACACCAAGAACGCCCTCCGCGAGGGCGACGTCGAGGAGCTGCTGCGGCGCCTGCCGCTGCCCAGCGCGCCGGTGGCCGAGCCGTGGCAGTGGAGCCTGTCCAAGCTGATCACCGCCGGGGCCAAGCCGCCCACCGGCACCGGCCTGCTGCTGCGCCAGCTCGACCGGTTCGGCACCATCGACATCGGCCCCGAGGAGGTCGGCTTCGACGGCGACACCGCCAAGTGGGGCAAGGTCCGGGCCTTCCGCACCCGCACCATCGACGGCATCATCGAGAAGCTCAGCACCGACGGCTTCGTCGAGGGCATCGAGACGGTCCTGCCGCCGGTGCCCGGCCGCGGCTGGGTCTCCGAGAAGGCCACGTCCGCCGTCTTCACGCTGTGGGCTCTGGTCTCCGAACTGGCGATCAAGGACCCCGAGGCGGGCCGCCGCCAGGTCGTCTGCGAGATCGAGTACAAGGGCTGGATCCGCACCAAGGAGGCCGCGACCGGCTTCTTCACCGGCCCGGTCATGGCGCTGCTGCCCGGCCTCGACGAGATCTTCCGCGGGGAGGCCCAGCGGCACGGCGTGCCGGTGGAGGCCGCGCCGTCGACCTCGATCGAGAACGCCGAACAGCGGGCCGCCTGGCTCCGAGAGAAGCACGCGGCCATTCTCGCGAAGCGCGAACAGGCCGCCAAGGAGATCGAGTACTAGATACGCGATATCGCGTATCACCGACGCCGGCTTCGACCGGCTCGAAGGACGGAGTCTCCAGTCGAGATGGAATTCGCGACGAGACGGAAATACCGCATGGTGGACGCCGGGCGCGACGGCGCCGCGCTGCTCGGCGAGCAGGTCCTCCGGTCGGGCGAAGCCGTGAAGTGGATGTCCGCCGAAGGCGTCGACGGCTACCTGGTGGCGGGCCGGAAGCAGGACGGGACCGTCCTGGATCAGCGGGTCGAGTCGAAGCAGACCGTGTGGAAGCGGATCTTCCGACCCGTGATCACCGTCGTCGGGTTGGCCGAAGGGCACAGTCCGGTGTTCGACGACGGCCACCGCATGCCCGTGCCGCCGCGGGCGGTCGTGTTCGGCTCGGACCCGCAGTGCATGGCGATGTACGACCCTTCCACGCCGATGCCGAAGGCCGGCGAGGGGGTCTGGGTCCTCACCGATCGCAGGTTCGCCAGGGTCCGCCTGCGGCCGACCCTCGAATGGGAGGAGCGGCTGCCGCTGGTCGCCAAGGGCGACCATCCGCTCCCGCTGGAACCGGTCGAGTGCGCGCTCGAATACGAGGTCTCCGCGGACTCGGTCCGGCTCCACCGGGGCGTCGAACGAGCGTTCAAGGGCCGCTTCGGAACCAAGCGGGCACTGTACGACAACATCACGCTTCCCGACGGCTCCGGATTCGACTTCCTCAGCGAGCGGCGGTAGGGCCGAAGCCCGAAGAGCCCGGACGCCCTAGAGCGGACGGGTCTCGCCGGGGTAGTGCAGGCCGATCTGCTTGCGGGCCTCGTCCATGATCTCCATCACCTCGATGGTGCTGGACGGGGGGACGAGCGTGGACTCGAGGCGGCCCTGCCGCAGTGCTCTGTGGACTTCGAGCGCCTCGTGGACGTAGCCGTGGCCGACGTAGGGCGCCTCGAACTCGCGGGGCGCCTCGCCGTGGCGGATCACGGTGTACGCGCTGGGCCGGTAGGCGAGGTCGCTCAGCTCGATACGGCCCTCGGTGCCGGAGATCGTGGCGGCGTTCGCCGCCCCGCCCACGAACGAGCACGTCAACTGGGCGATCCCGTTGGGGTAGCGCAAGGTCAGCGCCGTGTGCGCGTCGACGCCCTCGGGGGTCATCACCGCTTCGGCGTGGACCGTGTCGGGAACGCCGAGAGCCAAGTGCGCCAAGGTGATCGGGTAGATGCCGAGGTCGAGCAGGGCGCCGCCGGCGAGGTCGGGGTTGCGCAGCCGGTGCTCGGGTCCGAAGTCGCCGTGGATCGCGAAGTTCGCGTGCACGCCGATGACCTCGCCGATCATCCCCTCCTTGATGGCGCGGCGCATCTCGCGGATCGCGGGGTTGCAGCGGGTCCACATGGCCTCCATGAGGAACCGCTGATGTTCGCGGGCGACGTTGAACATCGTCTTGGCCTGGCCGGCGTTGTAGGCGAACGCCTTCTCGCACAGGACGTGCTTGCCGGCCTCGAGGAGCTGGATGGTCGGGATGTAGTGGTGGGAGTGGGGCGTGGCGACGTAGACGATGTCGACGTCGTCGTCTTGGGCAAGCGCCTGGACGGAGTCCCAGGCATGGGGAATGTCGTACTTCTCGGCGAAGGCGGCAGCACGTTCGGACGACCTTGAGGCCACAGCGGTGACCCGGCAGTCGTCGAGCAGGGCAAGATCTTCTACATAGGTCGATGCAATGTTGCCGGTCGCCAGGATTCCCCATCGGATCGGTTCAACCATGGACGTAAGCACATCACAACTTCTGGCGATCGTCAACACGAGGGTCCGGTGGAGGATCGGCATCAACTGCGCAATTCCATGAGATTGGGCGCACGCACGGTGACCGAATGCCTGTGAGCTGCGACGGCATGTGACTCGCCACGCATTCGGGAACCGGCCGGCCTGTGGCACCATGGCGCCATGCTGCAAGGTTCCCGCGCACACGCGCTCCGACTCCTCCTCGCCGCCGGATGCGGCGCCGTCCTCGCCGCCGCGACCGCCACGGCCGCCTCAGCGCACGCCGCCCTCCTCGGCACCGACCCCGAGGACGGAGCCACGCTGGACACCGCCCCGGCATCGGTCTCGGCCACGTTCTCCGAGGTCCTCGACGGCCCCTCCACCACGATCGCCGTCACCGACCCGGCCGGCGAGACGCTCGAACTCGACGAGGCCGCCTTCGAAGGCGACACCTTCACCCAGCCGATGCTGTACACCACCCCCGGCGAGTACACCGTCGCCTTCCGCGTGGTCTCCGAGGACGGCCACCGCGTCGACGACGCGTGGACCTTCACCGTCGAGGCCATCCCCGACGAGCTGCTCGCCGAAGGCGCCGAGTCGACGGACTCGGCCGCGCCGACCGAGACCGAGACCGAGGCCGAGGCCGAGACGAGCGAGGCCGCCGAGCCGGACACGTCCGACGCGGCCGACAGCCCCGAGGAGGACACGAACACCGGCACCACCCTCGCCCTGATCCTCCTGGCGGCGCTGGTCGTCGTGGTCGGCGGCGTGCTGCTGGTGAAGCTCCTGGGCCGCGGGTCCAAGGACGACGGGTCCGCCGACCGGTCGGCCTAGGAGTCGGCGTCCCCCACGGTGATGACGACGTTGCCCTTCTTGCGCCCGGTGTCGACGTAGCGGTGCGCTTCGACGACGTCGCTCATGGCGTAGGCCCGGTCGATGACCGGGCGCAGCGCTCCGCCTTCGATGAGGTCGGCGAGCTCGAGCAGGTCCGAGCGTTCGAGCTTCGGCAGGCGGTTGTTGTTCACGAACCGTCCTCCCGGTCTCAGGATGCGTCGGCATTTCGCCGCGCTCGAGGTCATCACCGCGTCGTAGACGACGTCGTGGGCACCGGCCCGAGTGAAGTCCTCCGCGGCGTAGTCGACGACGCGGTCGGCTCCCAGCGAGAGGACGAGCTCGCGGTTCGCCGCGCTGCACACCGCCGTCACCTCCGCTCCGAGGTGTTCGGCCAGCTGCACGGCGTACGTCCCCAGGCTGCCGGACGCGCCGTTGACCAGGAGGCGCTCGCCGCCGCGCAGGCCCGCTTTGCGCAGGTTCTGCAGCGCGGTGAGGCCCCCGGCCGGAACGGCGGCCGCTTCCGCGTGTGAGAGGGCGGGAGGTTTGCGGACGACGAGGCCGTGCCGTCCGGCGTTGCGGCTCAAGGCGGGAAGCGCCCGGAACTCGGCGTTGCCGCCCAATCCGAAGCCGGTGAACGCCATGACCTCGTCGCCCTCGGCGAAGTCGGTGACGGCGTCTCCGGCGGTCTCGACGACGCCGGACAGCTCCATGCCGAGCACCAGGTTCCGCTTCGGCCGGAACAGGCCGAACACGAACCGCGCCGGGAAGGGGTCGGCTCGCCGGATCCGCGTGTCGCCGACATGCGCGGTGGCGGCCACGACCCGGATCAGGATCTCGTCGGGACGCGGGCGGGGTTTCGCGACCTCGCGGACCTGCAACACCTCCGGTGACCCGTACCCGGTGCAGACGACCGCCCGCATCGTCGCGTGCGGTTCCATCCGCGTCTCCTTCGCATCGGGTGCTGGATCAGGGGCAGTTGACCCACTCGTCGCCGCCGTCGGCGAAGAACTGGTGCTTCCAGATCGGCAGCCGCGCCTTCACCTCGTCGACGAGGTCCGCGCAGGCCTCGAACGCCTCCTTGCGGTGCTCGGCCGAGACGGCGGCGACCAGCGCCGCGTCGCCGATCGCGAGGTCGCCGACCCGGTGCGAGACGGCGACGCCGTGGACGCCGGGCCGCGCGGCGATCTCCTCGGCGATCTCGCGCAGGATCGCCTCGGCCGACGGGTGGCCCTCGTAACCGAGCGCCGTGACCCCCCTGCCGTGGTCGTGGTCGCGCACGTTCCCCGAGAACGTGACCACGGCACCGGTGACGTCGAGCGAGACGGCCCGCTCGTGCTCCGCCGCATCGATCGCCGTGTCGGCGATTCGCACGCGGATCATGACCGCACCCCCGGGACCGTCGCGAGCGGGACGCGCTGCCCGGCGCGCGCCTCGCTCTCGGGTTCGACGACGGCGAAGCCGGCCGCGTTCGCCAGGCCGCGGAGCATCGCCGAGCCGTGATGCGGGAGCCGGTTCCCCGCCGCGTCGACCAGCGCCAGGTGCGTCGCCGGACCGCGCCCGGGCACGCGCTCGGCGAGCTCGATCGAGCCCAGCGGCGGCAGCGGCAGACCCCGCAGCCCCGCCAGCAGCGGGACGACGAGTGTCACCACGGCGATGACCGCCGACTGCGGGTTGCCGGGCAGCCCGGCGATGAACCGGCCGTCCTTCGTGCGCGCCAGCAGCATGGGGAAGCCGGGCCGGACTGAGACGGTGTTGACCAGGTAGTCCGCGCCGATCTCCTCGAGGGCCGCGTGGAGGTGGTCGACCGGGCCGACCATCGTCCCGCCGGTGGTGCAGGTGAGGTCGGCCTCGGCGGTGGCGGCGCGCAGCGCCGCGACGTGCTCGGCGAGCGTGTCGGCCACCGGCCCGAGCGTCTCGGCGGCGACGTCGGCGCCCGCCGCGTCGAGCATGTGGGGGATCATCGGCCCCAGCGAGTCGCGCACGCGCCCGTCGCGGGACGCTCCGCTGGTCAGCAGCTCGTCGCCGAAGACGACCACGCGCGCGGGCGGCCTGGGGTGGGCGGGCAGCGCCGAGTGCCCCGCGGCGGCGGCGAGCCCGATGACCGGCGGCGAGATCGGCGTCCCGACCGGCAGCATCACCTCGCCGCCCTTCGCCTCCTCGCCGGTCTCGCGCCATTCGCGCGCGGCCGGGCCGGTGACGGTCTCGCCGCTGAGCTCGGCGTGCTCCAGGCGGATGAGCCCCTCGCAGCCCGCGGGCACTTGAGCGCCGGTGGCGATCTTGACGGCCTCGCCGGGCCCGATGGGCGCCGGGACCGATCCGGCCAGCACTTCGGCGCCGGTGACGCGCCAGGGGCCCTCGCCCGCGACCGCCCACGCGTCCACGGCCGAGGTCGGGAACGCGGGCAGGTCGGAGGCGGCGGTGAGCGGCGCGGCCAGCGCCGAGCCGACGGACTCGCCGAACGGCAGCACGGCGGCGGGCCTGCGGCCGTCGTATCCGGCCCGCCATGCGGTCTCGCGGGCCTCGGCCCAGCCGATGGGCATCAGTCGTTCCTCTCGTGGTCGCCGTCGTGCAGCTGCGACACGGCGTGCTCGAGCAGTTCGACGGTGAGGACGGTGAGCGCGTCCTTGGCGGCGCCGGTGGATCCGGCGACGTTGACGATGAGGGTGCGGCGGGCGACGCCGCAGATGCCGCGCGAGAGCGCCGCGTGCGGGGTCTTGGCGAGCCCGGCGGCGCGGACGGCCTCGGCGATGCCGGGGACCTCGAAGTCGACGACGCGGCTGGTGGCCTCGGGGGTCAGGTCGGTGGAGGTCAGGCCGGTGCCGCCGGAGGTGACGACGAGGTCGTAGCCGTCGTCCACCGCGTCGCGCAGCGCCTGCTCGACCTCGTCGCCGTCGTGGACCACGACCGGTCCGGCCACGTTGAAGCCGCGCTCGGCGAAGCCTTCGACCAGGATCGGCCCGGAGGTGTCCTCGTAGACGCCGTCGGCGGCCCGATTCGATGCCACCACGACGACGGCGCTTATCGCTGCCATGCGTCCCCGCCCGTCTCCCGAGGCGCTTCGCGCCGGCCCTCGCCCGTCGCCCCGCCCAACCGCTCGCTCCCCCGAACCTGAGGCGCTTCGCGCCGCCATTCGCCGGTCTTCCCGCCGAGCTTCTCCTCGACACGGACGTCGGTGATCTGCGCGGCCGGGTCCAGTGCCTTGACCATGTCCACCAAGGTAAGCCCGGCCACCGACACCGCCGTCAGGGCCTCCATCTCGACGCCGGTGCGGTCGGCGGTCTTGACGCGCGCGGCGATGTCGACGCCCTCGTCGGTCACGGTCAGGTCGACCTTCACGCCGCTGATCGCGATCGGGTGGCACAGCGGCACCAGGTCCGGCGTCCGCTTGGCCGCCATGATCCCCGCGATGCGCGCCGTCGCGAGCGCGTCGCCTTTCGCGAGGGAGTTCTCGCGCAGCGCCGACACCACCTCCGGGGTGGTGAGCAGCCGCCCGCTCGCCCGCGCCAGGCGCGCCGAGACGTCCTTCTCCGAGACGTCGACCATGCGGGCCGCGCCCGAGGGGTCGACGTGCGTGAGATCAGCCATGCCGCGAAGTCTAGTCGCGGGGGGCGTCCGCGCCGAACGTCTCGCCGCCCGGCGGCCACCTCACGCGGACGAGGACGTCCTGCCGCCCGCTTCCGTCCCTGGGCTAGCGTCGGTGGCGTGATCGAATGGCTCTACCTCGCGGCGCAGGCCGCCGCGCTGGCGTTGGCCGCGTGGTTCTTCGTCGACACCGCCCGGTCCAAGGAGGTCGGCCGCGCGAACGTCGTGGGCGTCGGCGTCCTGGAGGTGCTGCTGCTCGCCCAGCTGGTCACCGCGATCATCGTGGTGCCGGGCGCCGAGGGCGGCGGCAAGGCCCTGTTCTTCTCCTACCTCGTCACCACGCTGCTGGTCCCGGTCGCCGCCCTCTTCTGGGGCTCGATCGACCGCAGCCGCTGGGGCATCGGCACCGTCGCCGCGTCCTGCCTGATCGTGGCCGCGCTGATGCTGCGCGTCCACCAGATCTGGGAGCACCAGATCGATGTCGTCGCCTGAGACCGCGCCCGCGAGGCGCTCCCTGTCGGCCGGTTTCGGCAGGCTCGTCGTCCTGGTCTACGTCGTCTTCGCGGTCTCGGCGGGGGTGCGGGCCGGGTATCAGATCGCGACGAAGTTCGACCATGCCCCGATCAGCTACTCCCTCAGCGCGGTCGCCGCGTTCATCTACCTCGTCGCGGCGATCGCGATCGTGCGCGGCGCGGCAGGTCTCGCGCTGGCGGCGGTGAGCGTCGAGCTGGCCGGAGTGGTGGGCGTCGGGGCGCTGAGCTACGCGGTGGAGGACTGGTTCCCCGAGGCGTCGGTGTGGTCGCACTTCGGCTCGGGCTACGGCTTCGTCCCGCTGGTCCTGCCCGTGATCGGCCTGGCCTACCTCGTCAGGCGCCGCAGAGCGGACGGCGCGGCTCCCCGCCGGGAGACCGCGCCGTTACATGCCGTCTGCGATGAAGCGGAACTCGCAGCGATCGTCGAGCCGCGGCTCAGTCCCGGATGTGGTCCACGCTGTCGGTCCGGATCAGCTCGGCGAGCCACGCTTTCAGCCGCTCGGCGTCGTCGCAGGAGTCGATTCGCGTCTGTACGGCCGCGGAGACGGGGATCTCGCGGAGTTCGAGATACAGGTTCAGCGCGGTGCGCTCGCCCTCGGCCTTCCCTTCGCGGTACTTCTCACCGAAGAGTCCCAGCCGGTAGGTGTTGGGGAGCGCGGTGTCGCTCATGATGATCTCCTGCAGAAGCATGAACTGATCTCCTTGAAGCGCGTATTCAGTTTGGTTCGTAAAGGGTCCCATGGGGTTCCACTCCGTGGAGGAATTTGTGGTGATCGCCTGCTCACGATCCCACGGGGTGGGTCTGTGAGCAATGAGCGGCCTGGATGGCACTGAGTGATCGGAGCCGGGATCGGTGTTCTTGTCGGACCTGGTAGCTACCGTTGCATGTGTGGGCAAGCAGGTCGTGCAGGTGAAGCTGGTGCCGACGCCGGAACAGGCGCGGGCGCTGGAGCAGACCCTGCGCGCGGTGAACGAGGCCGCGAACTGGGCTTCGGGCGTGGCCTACCGGCATGGGGTGCCGCGGGAGTACGCGCTGCGCCAGCACACCTACACCCATCTCAAGGACCGCGGGCTCGGCTCACAGATCGCGCAACTGGTCATCAAGAAAACCTGCCACGCCTACACCACCATCGCCGGGCTCATCGCAGCTGGGCGGCTGCAGGGCAGACGCGCGGCGAAGGCGAGGGCGAAGCCGATCGCCTTCCGCCCCGATGCGGCCCAAGCATTCGATGACCGGTGCCTATCGTGGCAGCACGACACACGCACCATCTCCATCTGGACCATCAGGGGCCGGATGCGCGGCATCGCCTTCACCGGCCATGTCGACCACCTCAAAACCTTGGAGCGCCACCGCCAGGGCGAATCCGACCTGATGTTCCGCGACGGGCACTGGTACCTGCTGGCCACGGTCGACATCCCTGATGGCGAACCGAACACCGCCCCGGCCGATTTCCTCGGCGTGGATATGGGGATCGTCAACATCGCCACCACCTCTGACGGCGACAATCACTGCGGCACCGGGCTCCGACGCTACCGCAAACGGATGGCGAAAGTCCGCGCCGAACTCCAAGCCAAGGCCACCAAATCGGCGAAGAAGAAACTCAAGGCCCGCGCTCGCCGGGAGGCACGGGCGGTCAAAGACGTCAATCACCGGATCGCGAAACAGCTCGTAGGCAAGGCTGAACGCACCGGTCGCGGCATCGCGCTTGAAGACCTCAAAGGCATCCGTGACCGGGTACGGCTCCCAGCCGCCCAGCGAGGCGAGCTGAACGCGTGGTCCTTCCATCAACTCCAGGCCTTCATCACCTACAAAGCACGCCGGGCCGGGGTGCCGGTGGTCGTGATCGACGCCCACAACACCTCACGGAGGTGCCCGCGGTGCGGGCACACCACCAAGGCCAACCGGCCCACCAGAGACTATTTCGCCTGTCGGGGGTGCGGACTCGCTGGACCCGCCGACCGGGTAGCCGCGGTCAACATCCGAGACCGCGCACGCATGACCTGGGCTGTCGTCAACCAGCCCATTGTCGCCGATACGCCGCAATCCAGCGGCGGACACGAGCGACAAGCCCTGGGCCTCAACCCGGGGTAGTTGACCGTATCGCGACCAGAGTGTCCGGTCGAATCCTCGGATGGTTTCGTAGTAGGCCCGTATGACGTCGCCGCCCCGATCGCCGCCGCCGTGGGCGACGAGCGAGAGCAGTGCCACTGAGACGTTCTCGCGTCCTTCATCGGGGTCGGTGATGACCGGGATCTGGTCCGGGCCGATGACCAGCGGGTGCAAGATGAGGCCCGGATGGCCCGTCTCGATGGGCGAGTTCGCCCACCTGGCCGTGGCCTCGTCGAAGGTGATCACGACCAGCGCCACCGGGCATTGGAGTCGGGTCCGCGCCGATGCGATGTAGTCGAGCCAGCTGTAGTGCTTGTCGTTGTCCTTACCGCGCTGCACCTCGAAGAGCAGCGCGAAGGCCGGCTTTTCACCGAAGTAGTAGACCGCGACGTTGTCGCAGTTGCGAATGACCGCGTCGTCGCCGCGGGTCATCGCCTCCGAACCGGATCTGACGTCGGTGTAGTCCGGGAGGCGTTGGCCGAGCAGCCCGCAGTACAGCTCTTCGGCGAGCTTCGGGTTGTCTTGAAGCAGCCGCAAAGGCGCTTCGTGCTCATAAGTGGTCACGGCCGGGACATTACGAGCGCTCGTTCGAACACCGGCCTAACGACACGGCGCGCCACCGACCGGCATCTGTCGGGTTCCCGACAACCCAAGGGGCTCAGCTGAAGAAGCCGAAGCAGGAGACGATCAGCGTGGAGCCGCACAGCACCAGGCCGAGGCGGAAGTTGCGTTCGAGCTTCTTCTCCTCGTCGGTGATGCGCGGGCGCGAGGTCACCCCGATGGTCAACCAGGCCAAGGCGAACGCCAGCAGCGGGCAGGCGACGACGACCGCGGCGAGCACGATCGCCCCCATCAGGTCGTCGGCCTTCACCAGCCGCAGCACCAGCAGTTGCACCAGCAGCGAGGCGAGCGCGAACAGGCCGTAGACGAGGCCGTTGCGCTCGTCGGTGCGCCAGCGCGGCAGCCACGGCGGCCGGTGCGCCAGGAAGCGGGCGTCTTCGAGTTCGGTCGCGGCCGTTTGCAGGTCGGCCTCGGCGGCGTCGATCTCGACGGCCGGGTCGCCGCCGAGCGGCGCCCCGGCGACGCGCGGGGGCGGCTCGGTGCGGGCGGCGCGGGCGAGTTCGTCGACGGCGGCGCGCTGCGAGGCGGCCTGTTCGGCGAGCCGCTCGGTCCGCTGCCCCAGCGACTCGGTCACCGAGGCGGAGCGCGCGGCGGCCTCGTCGGCGCCGCGCCGCGCCTCGTCGAGGCGCCTCAGCTGGGCGAGGTAGTCGTCGAAGGCGCTCACACGCGGTCCCTTTCCGTGGTCGCCCCGGCCGAGGGGCGGGTGAAGGGCACGATGAGGCGGCCCGAGCCGGTGTCGGCGTGGCGGTCGATCAGGAGCGCCCGCCCCGGGCGCGGGCTCCAGTGCTGGAACTGCTGCCCGAAGTGGCCGAAGAGCTCGGATCCGGGCAGGTTGAGCACGAGCGTGCAGGCGACGTCCTCGCGTCCGGCGGTGCCGCCGATGTCGTCGAGGAAGCGGCGGTAGATCCGCCACCAGGCCAGCAGGTGGACGCCGCGGGCGGGGCCGGTGCGCAGCAGCGCCCGAAGCGCCTGCTGCCCCTTCACGTCGAGCGAGGCCGCTTCGAGGCCCCACGCCAGGATCACGGTGTTGTCGGGGACTTCGGGAAGTTTGCTCGCGAAGTCCCCAGGGGGAAGGTTGTAGCCGATGTTCGGCAGGTTGTAGCCCTCGGTGAAGTCCACCGCCCACACCTCCCGCTCGGGCGGGGCGTGGTACGCCAGGCTCTGCGCCGCGGCCTCCAGCGCCTCGCCGCCGGCCGGGTCGGAGCCGAGGATCGCCAGGTGGCGGCCGGGCCGCGCGTCGAGGTCGACGCCCGCGGCCTCGAGCCGCAGCGACACCTCGCGGCCGAGCAGCACCCGGCCGGGCCGGCGCTCGCCTGGCAGCGTCTCGGCGAAGTGCACGGGACGGTAGCCGTAGAACACGCGCGGCGCCCCGAAGTCCGAGTGCGCGGCCCGCAGCTGCTCGCGCAGCCGCAGCATCACCTCGGCGTCGGTGTCGGGGAAGCGCGCCACCCGGTCGGCCCCGGCGGTGCCGCCCTCGGTGTTGACCACCACCTGCCCCAGCGAGATCCGCGTCGCCGCGTCGTTGTTCGGCTCCAGGATCGTCCGCGCCCCCGGCAGCGCCACGCGCATCGGGAACTGCCCGAAGATCGAGTCCTTCTTCGACCACAGCGCCTCGATCCCCGAGATCGTCTGCGAGGCCAGCACCAGGTGCACGCCGTACGAGCGGCCCTTGCGGGCGAGGTTCTCCAGCAGCGCGACGGCCTCGGAGGCGACCTTGTCGTTCCCGGCCAGCAGCACCTGGAACTCGTCGGCGACGCACACGATCCTCGGATACGACTCGTGGCGCCGCAGCCCCGCGAAACCGGCCACGCCGTAGCGCTTCATCACCGTCGACCGGGTCGTCATCTCCTCGTTCAGCGCCCGCAGCACCGCCAGCCCGTACTCCCGGTCGGACTCGACGCCGACGGCGCGGGCGTGCGGGATGTAGGTGTCGTCCCGCTCGGTGGGGATGAACTCGGTGAACGAGACGCCCTCCTTGAAGTCGAGCAGGAACAGCGCCAGGTCGGAGGGGGAGTAGCGCGAGGCCAGCCCGTAGAGCACGTCGAGCAGGAACACCGTCTTGCCGCCGCCGGTGCGCCCGCCGACGAGCCAGTGCGGCGTGGCGTCGTCGAAGCGCATCCGCACCTCCCCGGCCGCGTCGCGCCCGATCAGGACCTCCAGACCGCTCGACGGGTCCTCGCCGAGCGGGACGTCGGGGATGAGGTCGTCGAAGGTGAGCGTCGCCGCGGCCCTGGCGCGCTCGGCCAGGCGCGCGGCCTCGCCGGCCAGATAGGAGGGGGCGGCGCCCTCGGGCCAGGCGACCGGCGCGGCCAGCCGCTCGCCGCGCGAGATCGGCGCCGCGGGCGGGTTGGACACTTCGACGCGCTCGCCCGCCTGGTGCATCACCGTCGCCTGCGGCAGCTCGGGGAGCCCGCAGCCGAGGACGGTGACGCCGTGCGCGAGCCCCGAGCGCGCCAGCGCGTGGACGCGTTCGACGAGCGTCCTCGGCGCCTCCCCGAGGGAGGCGATCGCCAGCAGCAGCCGGTCGGTGCGGCGCCCCGCGATGCTCTCGGACACCTGGGTCTCGGCCGCCGCGACGACGTCGGCCGCCGAGCGCGCGTCGGTGGCGACGGCCTCGATGACGCCCGCGTCCGCGAGCGGCCGCAGCGGCGCGAACGTCGCCCCGAGCGTGGCGGTGTCGATGCCCGCCACGCGCACCTTCCCCGGCTCGTGGTGGGCCAGCGTGTGCAGGATCGCGGCCCTGACCAGCGCGGCGACGCCGTCGACGCGGGCGTCGACGCTCGTCGCCAGGTGGCCCCTCGCGCCGAACGGCACCAGGAGCGGGAAGCGTCGTCCTTCGTGGAGGAGCACCTGCCCGGCGGCCAGGAGCTCGGGGTCTTCGCGCAGATGCGCGGCGGAGGCGGCGGCCGCGTCGGATATCTGACGTTCGGCGTCCAAGAGCGCCGGGTCCACCGGCGTCCTGAAGGCGGCCTCGCCGAGCCACTGACGGGCCGAGGCGAGCCGGGCCGCGGCGATGTCGCAGCCCGCGGCCGCATTCGCCAGTGTGGAGCGGAAACCGGGCACCGGACCTCCTCTCGGGTCGCCCCCGGCCTGCGAGGGCTGTTCGACCGGTCACAGGATAGTCGGCTCGGAGCAACCTACCGCCGAGTGCCCGCGTGCATTAATCTGAATGCAGACCCGAATCTTGTTGACCGGACTGTGCCGCCCGCCCGCCGTACGCCGTTCGCACAAGCGCCCACGCGAGCGGAAGACAAGGACCCGAAGACCCATGACCGAGTTCCTGGAAGTAGCCCTGTCGTTTCCTGCGATCGTGTTCTCCTTCGGTCTCATCGCGGTCTTCCTGTACTGGATCGTCGTCATCCTGGGCGCATTGGACGTCGACGTCGTCCCCTTCGGGGCCGACGTCGACGCCGAAGTGGAGACGGGCGGCTCCTTCTGGTCGGCGTTCGGGTTCGGCGAAGTGCCGTTCACAGTGGTGCTCTCGCTGTGGATCACATTGGGCTGGATAGTGACCGTGCTCGGCACCACGTGGGTGCGCAGCGCCGACATGGTCGTCCCCGCGGCGGTCTCCGGCGTCGCCATGCTCGTGGCCGGGATCGGGGTCGGCATGCTGGGCGCGAAGCTGCTGTCCGGGCCGCTGTCCAAGATCTTCGCCGATGCGCCCGCCACGGCCCACCGCGACCTGATCGGCAAGGTCTGCGTCGTCAGGACCGGCACCGTCACCACCGACACCGGCCAGGCCGAACTGGCCGAAGAGGACGGCACGATCCACCTCATCAACGTGCGGCGCTCCGTCCACGAACCCGACGGCATCGACGACGAGCTGTTCTCGCGTCACTCGAAGCTCGTGATCTTCGACTACGACGAGAGCGCCAAGGTCTTCCTCGTCGTGCCGGTCGCGATGCCGCCCGAGGTCAGTCTCGACGTGCCGTGAACGGCCCCAGGCGTCTTGGCGTCTCGTCGATGCACTGGCTCGGCCCAACCATCCCACTCCCTCACAAGAAGCGCAAATGGTCCGTGAAGAACAGCGTCAGAGCGCCGGGAGACCCTCGATCTTGGCGGATCACGAAGGCCGCATGCGCGATTTCGAGCAGCGCATGGCCACCATGCGAAGCCGAGCGGACGACATGCAGGAGAAGATCGCGGAGGTCAGCGTCCGCGTCGAGTCCGAGGAGGGCGAGGTCGCCGTCACCGTGAGCGTCGGCGGCGCGCTCACCGGCACCGAGTTCGGGCCCGAGGCGCGCCGCGTCGGGCGTCAAGGAGTCGGACGGCTCGACCGAGCCGGAAGAACAGCGCGGTCGCGCGGAGGGCAGCGTGGGCGAGTGGTTTGAAATCCCGGGCTGGGGGCTCGTGTTCGCGGCGTGGGCGCTGACCGGCGCGGTCGGGGTGCTCATCGTCGCGGTCGCGGTGCTGCTGGGCTGGCGCGGCAGGTCGAGGCGGTCGGCTGACCGGGACCGCGACTGATGTCGGCGGGAATCGCGCTGCTGGCGGCGCTGGCCCTCCTCGGCGGGTGCGCGCTCATCCTCGCCGCCGCGCTGCTCCTCGCGGTGCTCGTCTGGGCCAAGATCGACCCCGGCCCCGAGCTGCCCGCCCACGCCGAGGTCGAGCGCGCCGAGCGATTCCAGCGCGACGTCGAGGAGCACGAGGCCGCGGTCGAGCGGCGTCTGGAACGGCGCGGCCGCGAGACGGTGGTGTGGTCCTCCGCCACCTTCCCGGCGTTCGTGATCGTGTTCGCCGTGTTCATGCTGATCGGGGCGTGGTCGGCGGTGGCCGACCACGCCGAGGCCGGTGGCGGACCCGTCTCGGCCTCGCTGCTGCTGCGCCCGCTGTGGCTTCCCTGGATCCCGGCGCTGCTGACCGCGCTCATCGGCATGGCCGAGCGCCGCCGCAACTGGGAGCGGTGGCCGCAGTGGAAAAGGGACTTGGAGGTCGAACGCCGTCGGAACAGGCGGCGCCGCGACGCTCGGTCCCGGCTCGAGGGCATCCGGCGTGCCGCTTCGCGGCGCCGCACGCTCTGACGCCCGCTCGCACGGCCGGAGTACCGAAAGGCGGGATCCGGCGAGCGCCCGTACCCCGTGAGTTGACAACGCTCAGTAATGTGTGAAGACGCCCGAACCCAAGCCCCTGAAATCCCGTCCCCCCCGAAGTCTCAATAAGGAACCACCATGGACACTGCCAACTCGGCGACACTGGTCACGCTCGTAGTGGCCGCGGTCATCTTCGTGGGCCTGCTGCTCATGATCGTCCGGCTCTACCGGAAGGTGGCCCCCGGTCAAGCCCTGGTCGTCACCAAGCTGCGCACCCGCAAGGTGTCCTTCACCTCGGCGCTGGTCCTGCCGATCATCCACAAGGCCGAGTACATGGACATCTCGGTCAAGACCATCGAGATCAACCGGAACGGCAAAGACGGCCTGATCTGCCAGGACAACATCCGCGCCGACATCTCGATCACGTTCTTCGTGCGCGTCAACGCCACCGCCGACGACGTCCGCAACGTCGCCAACTCGATCGGCACCAAGCGCGCCTCCGACCAGGAGACGCTTCAGGAGCTGTTCAACGCCAAGTTCTCCGAGGCGCTCAAGACCGTCGGCAAGCAGCTCGACTTCACCGACCTCTACACCAACCGCGACGAGTTCCGCGACCGCATCATCCACGTCATCGGCACCGACCTCAACGGCTACTCGCTCGAGGACGCCGCCATCGACTACCTCGAGCAGACGCCGATGACGGTGCTCGACCCGCAGAACATCCTCGACGCGCAGGGCATCCGCAAGATCACCGAGCTGACCGCCAAAGAGGCGGTCACCACCAACGAGTACCGGCGCCACGAGGAGAAGGAGATCAAGCGCCAGGACGTCGAGGCCCGCGAGGCCGTGCTCGAGCTCGAGCGCCGCCAAGAGGAGGCCGAGATCCGCCAGCAGCGCGAGATCGAGACCCTCCGGGCCCGCGAGAGCGCCGAGATCCAGAAGGTCCAGTCCGAGGAGCGCCTCAAGTCCGAGACCGCGCGCATCAAGACCGAAGAGGCCACCGGGATCCAGCACGAGAACCGCCTGCGCGAGATCGCCGTCGCCGAGAAGAACCGCGAGCGCGTCATCGCCGTCGAGTCCGAGCGGATCGAGAAGGACCGCATCCTCGAGGTCGTCGCCCGCGAGCGCGAAGAGGAACTGGCCCGCATCGCCGCGAACAAGGAGCTCGAGGCCCAGAAGCGCGACATCGCCGACGTCATCCGCGAGCGCATCGCCGTCGAGAAGACCGTCGCCGAGCAGGAAGAGGGCATCAAGCGCCTGAGGGCCACCGAAGAGGCCGAGCGCGAGCGCCAGAAGGTCATCATCCTCGCCGAGGCCGAGGCCCAGGAGAACCTGGTCAAGGACATCAAGGCCGCCGAGGCCGCCGAGGCCGCGTCCAAGCACCTCGCGCGCCAGCGCCTGACCGAGGCCGAGGCCGCCCAGCAGGCCGCCGAGATGGAGGCCGCCGCCAAGATCCGCCAGGCCGAGGGCGACAAGGCCCTGGCCGCCGCGCCCGGCCTGGCCGAGGTGCAGGTCCGCGAGGCCGAGGCCGACGCGATCGAGAAGGGCGGGCTGGCCGAGGCCAAGGCCGCCGAGGCGAAGGGCAGGGCCGAGGCCGAGGCCTACTCCGCGATCGGCAAGGCCGAGGCCGACGCGACCGCCGCGAAGGGCACGGCCGAGGCCGACGCCCTGCGCGAGAAGCTCGTCGCCGAGTCGGCGGGCCTGACCGAGAAGGCCGCCGCGATGGACGCCCTCTCCACCGCCTCCCAGGCGCACGAGGAGTACCGCCTGCGGCTCGAGATGGAGAAGGAGCTGCGCGGCGCCGAGATCGAGGCGCGGCGCGCCATCGCCGAGCAGCAGGCCTCCATCATCGCCGCCGGGCTCTCGAAGGCCGACATCTCGCTGGTCGGCGGCGACACCCAGTTCTTCGACCGGGTGGTCGGCGCGATCGGCTACGGCAAGGCCGTCGACGGCTTCGTCGAGCACTCCGACGTGGCCTCCTCGATCGCCGCCACCTGGGCGAACGGGAGCACCTCGTTCTCCGAGGACCTCAAGAGCGTCCTGTCCGCCGTCGGCACCGAGGACATCAAGAACCTGACCGTCTCGGCCGCGCTGCTCAAGCTCATCCAGGGCGGCGGCGGTGACCGCGACATGCTGGACGGCCTGCTCGTCAAGGCCAAGGAGCTCGGCGTCGCCGAGCGCCCGGCCGTCGAGATGACCGCACGATAGGCCCCCGGGCCGCCGCACGGGATCGCCGATCCCGTGCGGCGGCCCCGCGCCTTCCGAGACGAGACTCGTGGTTACCGCAGAACCGTAGAGGGACGACCATGGCCGAAGAGAACACCGCCGCACCCGACGCCGCCGGCGACGGCGCAGCGAGCACCCCCGACAGTGCCCTTGACGTCGGCACCTATGAAGTCCTGTCGACCCGCCTCGCCGACTTCGCCACCGAGCTGACCGGCCGCGCCGAGACGCTCAACGCCGCCCGCACCGAGGCCTTCGGCTCGACCGAGCTGCGCCTCGCGGGCACCACCCGCATCCGCACCGCCAACAACTGCGTCCCGCGCGACATGGTGCAGGTCGGCGGGCACCTCCTCTTCGGCTACAACGTCCACATGGGCCTCAAGTCCCACACCGACGTGGGCGACGTCTTCGCCCTCCACGAGTTCGCCGCCGAGGACGGCAAGTTCTCCTTCGCCGAGGTCGAGCAGGCCGGGCACGTCCTCGACGACGCGCGCTTCACCGCCGACTTCACCGAGATGTACCGGTACTACCGCTCGACCGAGCTGCTCCAGGTGCGCCAGGTCGACACCCGCCTGCTCGCGGTCTTCCGCATCGGCGAGAACCTCGCCGACCAGCGCGTCCTGCGCTGGCAGCTGCGCCCCGACGGCACCGCCGAGTACCTGGACGCCCGCGGCGAGGCCGACAACGTCTGGCCCGAGCCGTACGACTTCGAGTGGGTCGAGACCAGCCGGGACGACCACGTCACCGGCCGCCACCCGCACGTGTCCATCGAGGACGAGATCTTCGTCGAGTGCACCGGCGGCACGCTCACCGTCAAGGTCGAGGACAACACCGAGACCGGCGAGGGCATCTTCTCCGAGCCCGTCGCCGAGCCCCTCCAGTCGCTGGCCGACGCCTCGATCGCCTACGCCCGCGTCGGGCCGCTGATCCTGCTGCGGATCCTGCCCTACAAGGAGACGCAGACCCGCTACCTGATCTACAACCGCCGCACCGGCGAGGTCCAGCGCGCCGACGCCGTCGGCGCGGCCTGCCGCCGCCTGCCCGAAGACCACGGCATCATCTTCCCCGGCGGCTACTACCTCAACGAGGGCAAGCTCAAGACCTTCGACCACGACACCACGGACCTGCGCTTCAAGCGCGTGATCCGCTCCCCCAACGGCGAAGACGTCCTCTTCGTCTTCTACCACGAATCCGAGGGCCGCTCGCTCCTGCTGCCGTACAACGTCATCCGCAAGGAAGTCGCCGCGCCGATGACCGTCCACGGCTACTCGATCTTCGACGACGGCACCCTGCTCGCCTTCCGCTTCACCGGCGACGAGGCCACCCGCGTCCACCCCATGCAGGTGTGGGAGACGCCCTTCGTCTCCGAGGCCCACGCCGCCGCCCACGAGAGCGGCGACACCCCGATCCACCGCATCGGCAACGCCGAGGCCGTCCGCGCCGTCTCCGACGCGCTCTCGGTGGCGCGCATGGTCCGCGAGATGCGGCCCGGCCAGGCCGTGTTCGAGGCGCTCATCGCCGCCGCCACCCGCTGCCTCGACGACTACCCGTGGCTCGGCGACGAGGGCCTGTTCGCGCTCGACGAGACGCTGCGCAGCGTCCGCGACACCGCCGAGGCCGTCCTCGACGAGTACGCCACCGTCGCCGAGCTGACCGCCGAGGCCGGCAAGGCCCTGGCGCAGGCCGAGACCGACACGCTGAAGCTCCTGCGCCGCGCCCGCGGCGAGGCCCCGAAGTCCGCCGAGCAGTGGGTCGGGCTGCTCACCGAACTGCGCGGCGCCCAAGGCCACCTGGTCACCCTCCGCGACCTCCGCTACGTCGACACCGAGCGCATCGACGGCATGGAGGCCGAGCTGGGCGAATGCCTCGACGGCACCGGCAGGCGGGCCGTCGCCTTCCTCGAACGCGAGGACGCCTTCGCGCCCTACTTCGCCGAGATCGGCGAGCTCGAGCACAAGGCCGAACGCATCGAGACCGTCGCCGGGTCCGCCCCGCTGGTCGAGGACCTCGACGCCCGCCAGCACGGCCTGGAGACCCTCACCGAGGTCGTCTCCACTCTGGAGATCGGCGACGCGACCGTCCGCACCGCCATCCTCGGGCGCGTCTCGGAGGTCCTGGCCGCCGTCAACCGCACCCGCGCCACCCTCGCCGCCCGCCGCCGCGAGCTGTCCGTCGGCGAGGGCCGGGCCGAGTTCGCCGCCGAGTACGCCCTGCTCGGACAGGCCGTCACCGCCGCGCTCGCCGCCGCGAACACGCCCGCCGACTGCGACGAGCAGCTCGGGCGCCTGCTGCTGACCGTCGAGAACCTCGAGACCCGCTTCGCCGACTTCGACGACTTCCTCGCCCAGTTGGCCGACAAGCGCACCGACGTCTACGAGGCGTTCTCCTCGCGCAAGCAGAACCTGCTCGACGAGGCCGCCCGGCGCGCCGAGCGGCTCGCCGCCTCGGCCGACCGCATCCTCGAAGCGGTCGCCCGCCGCAGCGCCTCGCTGTCCTCCCTGGACGAGGTCAACACCTACTTCGCGACCGACCCGATGATCGAGCGGCTGAGGCGCGTCGTCGCCGAACTGCGCGAACTCGACGACACCGTCCGCGCCGAGGAGATCGAGGGCCGCATCCAGGCCACCCGCCAAGAGGCGGGCCGGGCGCTCCAGGACCAGCTCGACCTGTACGACGGGGACGCGATCCGCTTCGGCGAGCACCGCATCCCGGTCAACACGCAGCCGCTGGACCTCACACTGGTGCCGTCGGGAGAGGCACTCGCGTTCTCGCTCACCGGCACCGACTACCGCCACGTCGTCGACGACCCGGCCTTCGCCGACACGAAGCGGTACTGGAACCAGTCACTGGCCTCGGAGAACGCCGAGGTCTACCGGGCCGAGCACCTGGCCGCCTCACTGCTGGCCGAGCACGGCGCCGCGAAGCTCCTCGCCGAGGAGGACCTGCCCCGCTTCGTCTCCGCGGCGGCGGCCGAACGCTACGACGAGGGCTACGAGAGGGGCGTCCACGACGCCGACGCCGCCGCGATCCTCGCCGAGGTCCTGCGGCTGCACGCCGCGGCCGGGACGCTGCGCTACACGCCCGCGTGCCGGGCCGCAGCGCGCCTGTACTGGGTCCACGGCGTCGACAAGGAGGACCGGGAGCGCCTCGCCGCCCAGGCCAGGTCGCTGGCGCGGGTCCGCGAGACCTTCGGGCGCCCCGACGCGATGGCCGGGCTCGTCGCCGAGCTCGAAAGCGAGCTCGGGCCGTTCCTCGACGGCTCGCGGCTGTCGCTCCACTTCAGCTTCAAACTCGAACCGCAGACCGAGCTCGCCGCCGAGTACCTCGCCGAGGAGCTCGCCGCCACCGGAGCGTTCGCCGCCTCCGGGCGCGCCCGCGAGCTGCTCGCCGCGTTCGAGCGGCAGATCGGCCCGGCCGCGAAGGCCGCGTTCGAGGACGACCTGCTGGCCCTCGACGGCGACCTGTACTCCCAGTGGGGCCTGGCCTGGAACTGGCTCGACGCCTTCCTGCGCAGGACCGAGGACGAGCGCTTCGACGCCGCGGACCTGCCCGAGGCGCTCGCGACGCTCCTGGCCGAGGCCGACTCGTACGACGTCACCGCCGAACTGGCCTCCGAGGTCGCCGGCCTGCTCGGCGTCCATCCGCGCATCGAGAACCGCGCGCTGCGGATCCGCTTGGACGAGTTCCTCGCGCGCACTTCCCGGTTCGCGGCGCGGACCATGCCCGGCTACCGCGCCTACCAGCGCCGCCGCGGCGAGATCATCGAGGCCCACAAGCGCGAGCTGCGCGTCGAGGAGTTCAAGCCGAAGGTCATGGCCGGCTTCGTGCGCAACCAGCTCATCGACGAGGTCTACCTGCCGCTCATCGGCTCCAACCTCGCCAAGCAGATCGGCGCCGGCTCCGGGGACGCGCGCCGCACCGACCAGTCCGGCATGCTCATGCTCATCTCCCCGCCCGGCTACGGCAAGACCACGCTCATGGAGTACGTCGCCGACCGGCTCGGGATGCTCCTGGTCAAGGTCAACGGGCCCGCGCTCGGCTACGAGACCGTCTCGGTCGACCCGGCCGACGCGCCGAACGCGACCGCCCGCCAAGAGGTCGAGAAGATCAACTTCGCGCTCGAATGCGGCAACAACGTCCTGCTCTACCTGGACGACATCCAGCACACCAACCCCGAGCTGCTCCAGAAGTTCATCTCGCTGTGCGACGCCCAGCGCAAGATGGAGGGCGTCTGGAGAGGCCGCACCCGCACCTACGACCTGCGCGGGAAGCGCTTCGCAGTCTGCATGGCCGGCAACCCGTACACCGAGGCCGGGCAGCGGTTCCGCATCCCCGACATGCTCGCCAACCGCGCCGACGTGTGGAACCTCGGCGACGTCCTGTCCGGACGCGACGCGGTCTTCGCCCAGTCCTACATCGAGAACGCGCTGACCTCGAACAGCGTGCTCGCCCCGCTGGCCGGGCGCGACCGGGACGACATCCGGCTGCTCATCCGCCTGGCGTCCGACGACCCGACGGCCGCGCCCGACGCCCTGCAACACGCCTACGCGGCCGGGGAGCTCGACCAGATCCTCTCCGTGCTGCGCAAACTCGTCCGCGTCCAGCAGACCGTGCTGCGGAACAACCTCGCGTACATCGCGTCCGCCGCGATGGACGACGCCGCCCGCACCGAGCCGCCGTTCCTGCTCCAGGGCTCCTACCGCAACATGAACCGACTCACCGAACGGGTGGTTCCGGTCATGAACGACGAGGAGCTCGAGGCGCTCATCGACGACCACTACGCGGGCGAGGCGCAGACGCTGGCCTCCGGCGCCGAGGCGAACCTGCTCAAACTGGCGGAGCTGCGGGACCGCTTGACCGAGGAGCAGCGGGCCCGTTGGGAGGCGGTCAAGGAGGCGTTCCGTCGCGAGCAGACGCTCGGCGGGGGCGACGACGATCCTATGTCGAGGGCTGTCGGGGCCATCACCTTGCTGTCCGACCGGGTCGGCGGCATCGAATCGGCATTGCAGCAAAGGTCCCGGTAGAAGCGGCGATTCTCCCGTCTACGCTCAGCGAAGTCGGAGTCGACGACCGGTACGCTCTCAAAGAAGCGTGACAACTAAGACCCGTTGTGCCCCTGTAGCCGTATTCCATCGAATAAGGGAGGTCCCCGTGCCGACGAAGACGGGAGCGAAGATCCGGATCATCGTCCTGGGCACAGGCCAGGACGCCGAAGAGGCCCGCGAGATCGCCGCGGCCGACGCAGATGTCGCGATCGCCGCGAAGTTCACGAAGACGGTGACGCACTTGCTCATCGACGACACGGTGAAGTCGTCCGAGGCCCGTGTGAAGAAGGCCGAGGAGACCGGCGTGCCCGTCATCAAGCTCGCCGACCTGAAGGAACTGCTCGTCGACGGCGCCACTGTCGAACCCGAAGAAGTGGCCGAACCCGAAGAGGCGGCCGAACCCGAAGCGGCCGCCGAGCCGGAGAAGGCCCCGGCCGCCGAGGCCGCCGCCGAACCCGAGCCCGCTGCGGAACCGGAGCCGGTGGTCGAAGCCGAGCCGGAACCCGAGCCGGTGGCCGAGTCCGTGGAGCTGGAGCCCGAGGACCGGCCCGCGGCCGTCGAGGAGCCGGCCGCCGAGCCGGAGCCGGAACCCGAGCCCGAGAAGGTCGTCCCGGCCCAGGCCGAGGCGCCCAAGGTGGAGCGGGAACCCGAGATCGACCAGATCGAGGAACCGGCCGCCGAGAAGGCCGACGTCGAGGACGAGGCCCAGAAGCCCTCCCCGAAGCCGGGCTTCGTCGCCAAGCTCAAGTCCATCTTCGGCAAGACCGGCGCTCGCAAGTAGTACCGCGAACCCACTCAAGCCCCCGGGCCCCCCAGGGCCCGGGGCTTTTTCGGCTCCGCGCCGGCCGCGTCCGAACGTCATTCGCGGCGTTCGGGACTCGCCCCGCCGCTGCGCCGAAGCCCCGGGCCCGGCGGCTCCGGGGCCTTACCCTGTGAGCTGAGGCAAGACGCTGGCCGCACAAAAGTTGAGTCATATAGACTCAACTCCGGTCATCCCACCGACTGCTCGAAATCGCGCCCAGGAAGGCAGACAGACACGTGGACGTCAACCGTTTGACCACCAAGAGCCGCGAAGTCATCTCGCAGGCCGCCCGCACCGCCGCCGCGGGCGGCAACCCGGCGGTCGACCCCTGGCACCTGCTCGACGCGCTGATCACCGTCGACGGCTCCACCGCGCCGGGCCTGCTCCAGCTCGTCGGCGTCACGCCCGGCGCCGTCTCGGCCGAGACCGAGCGCCGCCTCGACGAGATGCCCTCCGCCTCGGGGCCGTCCGTCTCCGAGCCCTCCATGGCCCGGGAGTCGCTGCGCGCCATCAACGCCGCCGACAAGATCGCCACCGACTACGGCGACGAGTACGTCTCCACCGAGCACCTCCTCACCGCGCTCGTCCAGGCCGGCGGCGAGGTCGGCTCCTACCTCGCCGAGCAGGGCGCCACCGAGAAGAAGCTGCTCAGCGCGTTCCCGACCCTGCGCGGCGGTGATCGCAAGATCTCCAGCGCCGACCCCGAGCAGGGCTACAAGGCCCTCGAGAAGTACGGCGTGGACCTCACCGAGACCGCCCGCTCGGGCAAGGTCGACCCGGTCATCGGCCGCGACACCGAGATCCGCCGCGTCATCCAGGTCCTGTCCCGCCGCACCAAGAACAACCCGGTCCTCATCGGCGAGCCCGGCGTCGGCAAGACCGCCATCGTCGAAGGGCTCGCCCAGCGCATCGTCGCGGGCGACGTCCCCGACTCCCTGAGGGACCGCCGCGTCATCCTCCTCGACCTCGCCAGCATGATCGCCGGCGCCCAGTACCGCGGCCAGTTCGAGGAGCGGTTCAAGTCCGTGCTGGAGGAGATCAAGTCCTCCGACGGCGAGATCATCCCGTTCATGGACGAGCTGCACACCATGGTCGGCGCCGGCAAGTCCGAAGGCTCGATGGACGCCGGGAACATGCTCAAGCCCGCTCTGGCGCGCGGCGAGCTCCACATGATCGGCGCGACCACGCTCAACGAGTACCGCGAGCACATCGAGAAGGACGCGGCCCTGGAGCGCCGCTTCCAGCAGGTCTACGTCGGCGAGCCGTCCATCGAGGACACCGTCGCCATTCTGCGCGGCCTCAAGGAGCGCTACGAGGTGCACCACGGCGTGCGCATCACCGACTCCGCGCTGGTGGCCGCCTCGCAGCTGTCGGCCCGGTACATCACCGACCGCCAGCTCCCCGACAAGGCCATCGACCTGGTCGACGAGGCCGCCTCGCGCCTGCGCATCGAGATCGACTCGCGTCCCGAGGAGATCGACGAGGTCGAGCGGGCCGTGCGCCGCCTCGAGATCGAGGAGACCGCGCTCCAGAACGAGACCGACGACCCGGCCTCGGCCGAGCGGCTCCAGGCGCTCCAGCGCGAACTGGCCGACGCCCGCGAGCGCCTCGCGGCGCTGAGCCGCCAGTGGGCCTCGGAGAAGGACCGCATCTCCAAGGTCTCCGAGCTCAAGGAGCAGCTCGACGACCTGCGCACCCAGGCCGAGCGGGCCGAACGCGAATACGACCTGGAGAAGGCCGCGCAGCTGCGCTACGGCAAGATCCCCGAGCTCGAACAGCAGCTGACGGTGGCCGAGGCCGAGCTCGAGCGCACCGACGAGCCGGTCGCCGAGGCCCCGATGCTCAAGGAGGAGATCGACGCCGACGAGATCGCCGACGTCGTCTCGTCGTGGACCGGCATCCCCGCCGGGCGCCTCCAGGAGTCCGAGACGCACAAGCTCCTCAATGCCGAGCGCGTCCTCGGCGAGCGCGTCGTCGGCCAGCGGGAGGCGGTCACCGTCGTCTCCGACGCGCTGCGCCGCGCCCGCGCGGGCCTGTCCGATCCGAACCGGCCCACCGGCTCGTTCATCTTCGCCGGGCCCAGCGGCGTCGGCAAGACCGAGCTGGCGAAGGCCCTCGCCGAGTTCATGTTCGACGACGACCGGGCGATGATCCGCATCGACATGGGCGAGTACACCGAGCAGCACTCGGTGGCGCGCCTCATCGGCGCCCCGCCCGGCTATGTCGGATACGAGGAGGGCGGCCAGCTCACCGAGCCGGTGCGGCGCAGGCCGTACTCGGTGGTGCTGCTCGACGAGGTCGAGAAGGCGCACACGCGGGTCTTCGACACGCTGCTCCAGGTCCTCGACGACGGGCGCCTGACCGACGGGCAGGGCCGCACGGTCGACTTCCGCAACGTCATCCTGATCATGACCTCGAACCTCGGCTCGCAGTCGCTGACCGACCCGACGCTGGAGGCCGAGGCCAAGCGCGAGTCGGTGCTGGGCGCGATCCGGGGCCACTTCAAGCCCGAGTTCCTCAACCGGCTCGACGACATCGTCATCTTCCACGCTCTGGAGCACGAGGACCTCAAGTCGATCGTGGACGTGCAGCTGCGCCAGCTCCAGCGGCGCATGGACACGCGGCGGCTCAAGCTCACCGTGGACGATGCGGCGAAGTCCTGGCTGGCCGAGCGCGGCTTCGACCCGGTCTACGGGGCCAGGCCGCTGCGCCGCCTGATCCAGACCTCGATCGGCGATCCGCTCTCGCGCGAGCTCCTGGAAGGCAAGATCATCGACGGCGACACGGTGAAGGTCGGCGCCACCGGCCAGGGCGACAAGCTCACCGTCGACCGAGGCTGACGCGCCCTTCGAGGCGGTCGAGACGAAACCTCGTGCCCTGCCTCCGCCGTTTCCGCGCGGGGCGCCGTGAGTGATCGACCAGCTCGCCGGGGGTGACACGGCCTCCGTCGCGTGCGCGGGGGCGCCGCCCGGCGATCGCGTAGGCGAGCCGCTCTGCCGGAGGCGTTTCGAGCGGTGTTCGAACCGAGGTTGACCGATCCCAATTGAGCTGAGGCGTCGATGATCCGCTGACCTGCTGTTTTTCATCTTGGTTGTGGCAGTGATCGCGGATGGCGTCTCGCTTCAGCTGAGGTGGATCGGCAAGTGTGGCGGCCGAGTTCGTTGAACTCGGCCGCCGCTGGGTGTTGGTGGAGTGGTGTTACTTGTCGTGGCCGCAGCAGCCGTCGTCACAGCCAGCGGCTGCGTCGGTGTCGGCCGCGAAGGCAGCGGCTGCGGGGGTGCAGCAGTTGTCGCCCTTCCATGCTTCGACGCCTTCCCTGACGGCGACGGCGGCGATGACGATCGCGGCGAGCGGGTCGGCCCAGGCCCAGCCGAACAGACTGTTGAGCGCGAGCCCGACCAGCAGGACCGCCGAGAGGTAGGTGCACAGCAGCGTCTACTTGGAATCGGCGACGGCGGTGGCCGAACCGAGTTCGCGCCCGGCCCGGCGTTGCGCGAAGGACAGGAACGGCATGACCGCGAGCGAGACCGCGGCCAGGACGAGGCCGACCGTGGAGTGTTCGGCTTCGCCGCCACCGAGGAGGCTGCGGACTGACTCGAAGGTGACGTAGGCGGCGAGGGCGAAGAACGAGAGGGCGATGATGCGCAGCGCCCGGTGCTCGCGCGCTTCGCGGACCTCGGGGTCCGAGGCGGAGAACTGCCAGGCGACCGCGGCGGCGGAGGCGACTTCGATGATCGAGTCGAGTCCGAAACCGATGAGGGCGGTCGAGGAGGCGATCGAACCGGCGACCAGGGCGACGGCGGCTTCGATCACGTTGTAGGCGATGGTGGCCGCGACCAGGAAGCGGATGATCCGGGTGAGCTGAGCGCGCCGCGCAGGACTCGGACCGGTCGGCTTGCGCGCGAGCGGGATTGGCGAGGCCATTAGCAGCAGCCCTGCTCGTCGGTCGCGTCGCAGGCCTTGGGGTCAACGGCGAGGACGACGCCGAGGAGGTCGCCCAGGGCGTGGCCGAGCCTGGCGTCGGCGAGTTCGTAGCGGGTGCGGCGGCCCTCGGGGGCGGCGACGACCAGGCCGCAGCCTCTCAGGCAGGCGAGGTGGTTCGACAGGGACTGGCGCGAGACACCGAGGGTTGCGGCGAGGTCGGCCGGGTAGCCGGGGGCCTCGCGCAGCGCCAGCAGCAGGCGCGAGCGGGTGGGGTCGGACAGGGCGTGGCCGAAGCGGGCCAGGACCTGTCCGTAGGTCAAGGTCTCCATGGCACCGATAGTACACGGAATCATGTATTCATCAACCCGTGTACTGTTCGCTCTGGGGGCGCCTCTCCTGAACTGAGACGACTCCCGGATGCCTCCGCTGAAACGAGACTGCCCCGGAATCGATGAGACGCGACAGAGATGCGACCACTGGGATCCTAGCGCCGGATCGGCTCCAATACCTGAAAACGTGCGAAACAACGGTTTGAAACCCTCGTTTCCGTGAAAGTACCCGTTTCACCGGAATTCCGCCGCGATATTGGCCAATATGGAGTTACTTCTGAGTCGGACTCTCGACTCTCCACCGATCCGGAGTATCGCCATGGCCGCTATCGAGCATCCGCTTCTTTCGCGACGGACCCTGTTGACCGGTCTGGCGGCGATGTTCGCCTCGGGTGTCGCCATCGCGCCCGCACAGGCGAGCGCCCAGGGCTCCGCCTCGTCGATCCGATCCGCCGCCGCCTTCGGCGACGGGCTCGTGGCGCTCACCGCCGACGCCGGGGCCGCGGCGCCCTACGCGATCCGGCACCTCGTCGTCGACGCCGACCAGCGCGTCGCCCTCGGCGAACGCCTCGCCGTCGACCTCCCCAGCGGCTTCCACCCGCACTCGATGGCCGCGCGCGACGCGACGCTGTGGATCACCGGCGCGGTCGACGAAGCGGCCGCCGACGCCTCCCGCGCCCGCCCTGCCCTGCTGCGGATCGACGGCGACCGGGTCGCGTTCGCCGAGCTTCCGGTCCCCGCCCAGATCCGATCCGGCGTCGCGACGTCCCTGACGCTGCCGGGGGCGCGCGGTATCGCCGTCGCCGTCGAAGGCTGCCCTGACGCGGAGATCACCATGATCACGCGAAGCCACCTCGCGTTCAGCGCAGATGACGGCCGCACTTGGCGAGACGGCCTCATCGTCGAGGGCCTCGGCGAAGGCTACGGCACTGTGCTCGCCGCCGTCGGCGACCGCATCCTCGTCGTCACCGCCGACGGCGCCGGAACCCAGACCTCCTACACCGGCGTCGACACCGCCCTGGAACTCGTCGCCACCGTGCAGGGCGCCGGGCGCCCCATGGCGGCGATCCCCACCGCCGACGGCGAGGTCAGCGTCTTCAGCGACAGCGGCGGGGAGGTGCGCGAGACCCGCTTCGCCGAGGACGGGCTGGTGCGCGAGCCCTCGGGCGAGGGGTGCGGATGCGCGGGCGAGATCGTCGCGGTCCACGGACGCCTCGGCGCCAGGCTCGAGATCGACGCCGACACCGCCAGCGCCAGCGCCAAAGGACTTTGATCAGGAGGTGCCATGGGATTCCCGAGCAGCAGCGAAGCCTTCTCGTCATCGCGGTGCGAGCTGCCCGACATCACCCGCAACTGGATCGGCGAACACAAATGGCCCCTGCGGTACCGCACGGCGTTCGACGGCAGCGGCTACGGCGTCCACCCCTCGGTCACCTCCTTCACGATGCACCAGGAGGCCCACGAGCAGTGCGGCGGGCTCGCCGCCTCCTTCGACGACCTCGGCCGGAAGTACCCGCCCCACGGCGTCCCGTGGAGTCTGAGCTGGGTGGGGCTGGCCGGGGCGAAGGTCTGCAAGAAGGGCTACCACCGCTACGGGGCGGCGGTCGACCTCACCAAGGTCTCATGGGGCGCGGACCGTTTCGTCGACCTCGCCGTCCACGGCAAGGACGGCCGGGTGCGGCTGCGGCGCCGATACCTGGCGGTCGTGGCGATGTGTCGCAAGTACTTCGGGACCGTCCTGCACGTCCACAATGATCCCGACGGCTCCCACTGGAACCACATCCACGTCGACCGGGGACGGTCGGTGGTGGCGCTCGACTGGGACTACGGCACGGACGTCACGATCATCCAATGGGCGGCCAGGGACCTGGCGGGGATGTCCGACATGGCCGTCGACGGCGTCTGGGGGCCGCAGACGCGCTCCGGCTACGAGCGGCTGCGGGACAGGTTCAAGGCCGGCTCGGTCGATCCGACCGGCTCGGTCGGCAACGCCCGCGCATGGCTGAACGTGATCGCCCAGCACGCCATGGCGAACCAGGACGCGGGAGCCTTCACAGTGGAGTTAGGGGACGACATGGCCGATCGCAGAAGCATCATCGGCGCCACCGCGTGCGGGGTGGTGCTGGCCGGCGGCCTGCTCGCGTGCGACGACGGATCGGCGGGCGGCGAGGAGTCCGAGCCCGGCGTGCTGTACGGCGTCGGCGACGACCACCGGCTGTGGCGCTGGGACGTCGGCGAGGGCGAGCCCGAGGCGGTTCTGGACGCCTCCGGCGTCTGGGAGCGCGGCGGGGACGTGGGGCTGGTCTTCCAGTCGACGCTGAGCATCGCCCCCGACCAGCGGCACGCCTCGTGGGTCTCGGGCGGGACGCCGGACAGCGACCTCCAGATCGTCGACCTCGAGACCGGCGAGTTGACCGGGACCGTGCCCTACCCCGTCGACCACGCGTGCGTCGACCCGGTGTGGTCGCCGGACGGCTCGGCGGTGATGGCGCACCGCGTGCCGGTCTGGGGCGACACGGGCGCCCCTGTCGAGGTGTTCGGGTCGGTCGAGTGGTTCTCGCCGACGGCCGAGAAGCTCGACACCGCGACGGTCCTCGACGAGGGCTGCCGGGTGCGGTGGTACGAGTCCGACGGCGAGGTCGAGGGGATCTACCACGACCTCGCCGTGACCGAGCTGTACCGGGTGAGCGAGACCGGCGAGCACGTGGAGACGATCCCGATCGACTCGCTGAGCGGCGTCGAACCGGCGGTGACGGGCTTGGCGGAGGTCGATCCGAGCGGTCGGTACGTGTGCCTGGCCGACGGCTACGAGGCCGAGGGCGGCTATGAGGGCGGCTTCGTGATCCGGCCGCAGACGGGGAGCAGGGTCATCGACCTCTCCAATGGGGAGGCCGCCGGGCAGGAGGGCTCCGGCTGCGAGTCCTTGACGGCCGACGGCTACCTGGCCCGGGCCGACACCGCCGTGAAGTTCATCGACTACGAGGGCGAGACGCTGTGGGAGGAGGAGCTCCCGCCCGAACTCGCGAACTCGCCGAATCTGTTCTACTTCCAGGACGCCTGAGGGCACGCCATGGGCACCAGGGGCGTGCCCTGGTCTGCTTCCAGGACGCCTGAGGGACCCGGCCGGAGCCTCGGGCTCGGACAAGTCACAAGTCATATGAGTGAAGTGGAGGCCATGGCCCATGACCTCCACTTCACTCATATGACATGTGCCGCCGGGCGGTCGCTCAGTTGTAGCGGGTGGCGTAGTAGCGGGCCTTGTAGAACTCGGCGCCGGAGCGGGTTCGGTCGGTCGTCTCGGAGAAGCGGACGGTGGGGCTGCCCCAGTCGCGCGAGCCGGCGTTGTCGCCCCTGATCCAGAAGTACTCGCCGGTGCTCATCTTGACGTAGGACTTGATGCGGGTGTTCTCGTGGAGCCGCGTCTTGGCCAAGGTGGACTTGTCGATGGAGTAGACGCCGTAGGTGTCGGTGACGATGACGCGCCCCGAGTCGGAGTAGTCGGGCTGGAGGTCGTGCCCGAGCCCGGAGAGCGCGACCGATCTGCCGGTGGACTTGAGGCGCGCCTCCCGGTAGGTGCCGCTGACCGAGTAGGCCTTGACGACCTTGTCGCCGCAGGCCCACAGCAGCTCGTTCTGCGGGTCCCACAGGACGCCGTGCGCTCCGGCGAGGGAGACGGTCTGGACCTTGGCGAGCGTCTCGGGCCTGGAGATGGCGGTGGGGGCGTAGACGGTGAGGTAGCCCTCGGAGCTGGCCGAGACGAAGACGCCGATGTTGGGGATGCGCTCGAGCGCGTGGGGGTTGCCGCCGGGGGAGGCGCTCCAGAGGACGTCATTGAGTTCCTGGTGGAGCTCGGTGGTGATGTTCCAGATGCCGACCTTGCCGCCGGAGGCGGCGGCGAGGCCGATGGCCCCGAACTGGGCGGTGTCGCGGATGCGGACGTCGGAGAGGTTGTACCAGCCGCCGGTGCCCGGGCTGAAGGTCTTGTAGACGTTCGCGTCCGTGAAGGCCGCGTTCTTGTCGAAGACCATGATCTTGTTGTGGGTCTGCTCGGTGACGATGACGCGGAAGTCGGGGGTGTCGGCCATCGCCACGCCGCTGACGGCTCCGACCGTGGCCAGCGGCGCCGCGACGGCGGCGGCCCGCAGGAGGTTGCGCCTTTTCATTTCGTTGTGCTCCTTCGTCTTCGTGGGGAGAAGAGCGGTTGCGGTCGTTATGGACGGCAACTGAACCCATAGTGTGTTATGCGAACCAGTCTCGGGTGGAGCGCAGTGGAAGTACAGCCGAAGCGCGGCTGAAGCGCAGACGACGCACAGTGGAAGTACGGCCGAAGTGCAGTGGAACGGCGCCGGGCCTCGGCGTGTCGGACGGGTGTCCCGCCAGTCGGGTGACGACACGGACGTTTCAGGCGTGTCGGGGCAATGGCGACGGTCGCGATGGCCGATGATGTGGAGGAGTGCCCAGCGGCGGCGTCGGCGACCGAACCGGTCCCGGCGCCGCCGTGCTCGTTCGCGGGCGGCCTCCTCGGCGGACACGGGGTCTTGAAGGCCTTCCGCGACCCCCCGCGGTCGGTGGCTGCGGGAGTGTTGAGGGTCGGTCGTGAACCGTGCCGCGATCGGTGGACGCGGAGTCTTGAGGGCTTTCCGTGAACCGTGCAGTGGCCGGCGGAGGCGACGCAGGCGATGGAACGGCGTTGACCGGCTCGGGGCGAAATGGTTGGATCTGGTCATGCTCAGTGTCGGTCAACTGCTGGCGTTCGGCGTCGCCGCGCTCATCATCATCCTGATCCCCGGTCCGAGCGTCATGTTCGTCGTCGGGCGGGCCCTGGCCTATGGGCGCCGGAAGGCCGTGCTCACCGCGATCGGCAACGCCGTCGGGGCGTTCGCGGCGGCGGCGCTCGTCGCGGTCGGGCTCGGAGCGATCGTCCAGCAGTCGGCGCTGGCCTTCGGCATCGTCAAGTACGCCGGTGCGGCCTACCTCATCTTCCTGGGCGTCAAGGCGTTCCGGGACCGCAAGGGGGCGCTCGAAGTGCCCGACGCCGCCGAGGACGAGCCAAAGCGGACGGCGTGGACGGTCTTCGAGGGCTTCCTGGTGGGAGTCCTCAACCCGAAGACGATCCTGTTCTTCCTGGCGATCCTGCCGCAGTTCGTGAATCCCGATGCCGGGTCGGTCATGGTGCAGATGCTGGTGCTCGGGGCCGTCTTCGCCGCGATCGCGGTCGTGTGCGACACCGGGTGGAGCCTCGTGGCCTCGGCGGCCCGGAACCTGCTCAGGTCCCCGCGCTCCAAGCGGGTGCTCGGCGGTGTCGGCGGGACGTCCATGATCGGCCTCGGCATCGCCGCGGCCGCCGGCGAACGCGCCTGAGCTTCGCGGAGCCGCCCGTTCAGGCCCGCCACCGGTAGTGGACGTCGGGCAGGCCCTCCTCGTTGTCGCCCCCGTCGCCGCGCTCGACGACCGTGAAGCCGTGGCGCTCATAGAACCGCATGGCCGCCTCGTTCCGCTCGAACACCCGCAGCTCGAGCCCGTGCCCGCGGGCCTGCATCGCCGACTCGAGCAGCTCGGAGCCGATTCCGAGACCCTGATGCTCGGGGTCGACGTACAGGTGGTCCAGCCATGGGCCGTTCAGCGCCGCGAACCCGACGACCCGCCCGTCGAGCTCCGCCACGCACACCTTGCACTCGGCGAGCATCACGTGCTCGATCCACGCCCGAGTCTGCTCGTCCGAGTACAGCCGCGGCAGGTACTCCATGCCCGCACGCGCGGCGAGGAAGACGTCCCCGATGCCCGCCGCGTCCCCGCTCTCAGCCCGCCGAAGCAGCACCGGCGAGCCGATCCCTGGCGGCCATGAGCGCGAAGCCGAGCAGGTTCAGACCCCGCCACGCCGAAGGCGAGTCCGCGTCCGGGTCGTCGGCGCTCAAGCCGATGCCCCAGATCCGGTCCCTCGGGCTGGCCTCGACCAGGACCCTCTCTCGCGTTCCGAGCAGGAACCGCTCCAATTCCGGGTGCTGCGCGAACTTGGCGACGTTCCCTCGCGTCACGATCGCGAAGCGGTGCTCCTTCCACACCTCGCCGTCGAAGCCCCGCACCTCGCGCCCGAGCCGCTGGGCCTCGCCGGGGTGCCCGGCCTCCAGGATCTTCTCGGCGCCGTCCTCGTCCCCGAACAGCCAGGCCTTGTGCGCCATCATGTAGTGCTCGGCGGAGGCGAAGACGCGCCCGTCCTCGGTGAACTCGGCGGGCCACCACTGGCTGAGGCACCCGGCCCCCAGGCCGTCCGGGCCGGGCGCGTGGCCCCAGAAATGCACGAACCGCAGCCGCTCCCCGGCCCGTTCGGCGGCGACGGCCTCGTCGACGCTGCGCGGCAGCCCACCTGATGCGAACATCGCATCACCATGCCACACCGCCGGTCGGCGGAGCAACGGGATAGCGGTCGAGCAGGCCCGTCTCGAAGCGGGACATCGCGACGCGCAACGGGCCTCCATGCTTCTCCGCCCAGTGACCGAATTCAACTGTGATGCGAATCAAGAAGAGGTATTCGGCGTTCGGCGCCCACCGGGGCCAGTGTGCATAGAAATAGCTTTCGCCGCCTGAAGGAATTGCTATTGGACAATCATGCGAAAGCCTTGCTGCAATGGGACCCACCAGAGCCGCAGCGTGCAGCGTCGCATCGGCGGCTCAAGGGAAACCCTTTCAGACGGAGGAGAAACACCGATGTCGATCCCGAATCCTCCCGCACCGCCAACATCACTTAAGTCTACTTCACGTTATAGGCCGATCGAATTCGAGGCGGGGAGCCGCGATATCGAACGGCTGAACTCCCTCTCCAAGGAGGGAATGCGCGCCGGCGTCGAGCAATTCGACACGGACTCGTACCTCGACGACGTCATCCCGAAGCCGTGGGGATACGAGTACCGCGCCTACGTCGACGACTACTTCGACTTCTGGGCGCTTCACATCGAATCGCCCCACAGCACCTCCATGCACGTCCACCCCCGCAAGGTCACCTACCTGCTCTGCCTGAGCGGGCAGGGCGTCACCAGCGGGCTCGCCAAGAGCGTGGACGTCGGCGTCGGCACCATGCTCCGCATCGCCCCCGGCGCCTTCCACACCACCCGCAGCACCGGCGGCGAGCCGCTCGAACTCATCGAGGTGGAGACGCCTCGGAACAAGTTCGACCTGCTGCGACTCGAAGACGGATACAGCCGCGTGGGCGCGCCGTACGAGTCCGACCACCGGGACGCCGGCCGCCCGATGCGCGCCGTCCGGAACCGGCCCCACGCCCGCATCCGCCCCCGCTCGCCCGACAAGCGGACCGAGTACAGCGTCCGCACCGGCTTCGACGTCTTCTACAGGCGCGCGGTCGGCGACATGTTCTACGTCCCGCTGTGCATGTCGGGCGCGGTCCATCGCGAGGTCGAGATCCTCACCAACGCGAGCGACCCCCGCCGCCCCAACACCGACACGGTCTATCTCGCCATCAACCGCCCCGAACGAACGGAGGAACCCCGGCCATGACCCGCAACGCAGTGATCATCACGGGACCAGGCTTCCAGGACCACGACGTGGTCTACACCTACTACCGGATGCTCGAGGAGGGCTGGCAGGCCGACATCGCCACCAAGAACGGCGAGCCGGTCGTCGGCAAGTACGGCGTCCCCCTGCCGATGGACAAGACCGCGGCGCCGCTGATCGGCTTCGACGACCTCGAGGTCGAGGCCTACGACGCGGTCATCCTCACCGGCGGCCACGAGGCCCCCGACCGCGTTCGCCAGGACGGGCGCGTGACCGGCTTCGTCTCCTCCATGGCCGAGTCCGGGAAGGTCGTGGCCGGCCTGTGCCACGGTCCCTGGATCATGGTCAGCGCCGGAGTGCTCAAGGGCCGCAAGGCCTGCGCCTACATCGGCCTGCGCGACGACGTCGTCAACGCCGGCGCCGAGGTGGTCGACAGCGACGTGATCGTCGACGGCAACATCATCACCTGCTCCTACTACGCCTATGTCGGGGCGTTCATGAAGGCGGTCTTCGAGACCGTCGAGAAGCTGGAGGCGTAGTGCTCGTCCTCGACTTCGACGGCGTGATCGCCGACGCCTTCGACGAGTGCGCCGCCGTCGCGTGGCTGGGCATGCGCCCGAACGAGCGGGACGGCGCGGCCGAGGACCACCTCGGCCGCGCCCCCGCCTCGTTCGCCGAGCGGTTCCGGGCGGTCCGGCCCTACTGCCGCACCCTCGACCACTTCATCGTGGCGCACGTCCCCGGCTCGACGGAGATCGCGGACCAGGCGGACTTCGACCGCCGCTTCGCCGAGGCCGGCGAGGCCAGGGCCGCGGCCTTCGCCGAACGCGCCACGGCGGCCCGCGAGGCGATTCGCCGGCGCGACCCGGCCGCGTGGGCGGCCATGCACACCCTCTACCCGGGCATCGCCGAACTGATCCGCGGCGCGGGGGCGCCGGTGGCGATCGTGACCGCGAAGGACGAGCCGTCCGTCCGCGCCATCCTGGTCGCCCACGGCCTGGAGGAGGGCGTCCGGGCGGTGTTGGGCGAGTGCCACGACAAGGCGCGGGAGCTCGAACGGCTCTGCGCCGAAGCGGGTCTGGACGCGGCGTCGTCGGTGTTCATCGACGACAACTTGGACAACGTCCTCCGCGTCCGCTCCACCGGCGCCCGAACATTCTGGGCCCGTTGGGGTTACAGCACACCCGAGCAGCACGCGCGCGCCGAGGCGCTCGGCGTCGACGCCCTCGACCTGGCCGACCTCCCCGGCCTGGCCTCGGCCTCACGGATTTGACGGACCCGGCGGCGAGGGACCGCCGGAACGACACATGAAGGGAACGAACTGATGAGCAAGAAGATCCTGCTGGCCTTGACCAGCAACGCCGAGCTCGGCGACACCGGCCGCAAGACCGGCTTCTACGTGCCGGAGGCCGCGCACCCGTACCGGGTGTTCCGCGACGCCGGCTTCGAGGTCGACTTCGTCTCGGTCAAGGGCGGCGAGCCCCCGCAGGACGGCCTGAAGGACGACGACCCGGTCCAGAAGGAGTTCCTCGAGACCGAGGGCGAGCGGTTGAAGTCCACGCCCAGCGCGGGCGAGGTCGACTCCGGTGAGTACGACGCCGTCTTCTACGTCGGCGGGCACGGCACCATGTGGGACCTGCCCGACTCCGAGGAGCTGGCGCGGCTGGCGGCCGAGGTCTACGAGCGCGGCGGCGTCGTCGCCGCGGTCTGCCACGGCCCGGCCGGCCTGGTCAACATCAAGCTCTCCGACGGCTCCTACCTCGTGGCCGGGAAGCGGGTCAACTCCTTCACCGACGAGGAGGAGGCCGCCGTGGGCCTCGACAGGACCGTGCCGTTCCTGCTCCAGCGTCGCCTCCAGGAGCGCGGCGCGAAGTGGGAGGGCGGCGCCAAGTTCACCGAGTACGCCGTGTCGGACCAGCGGCTGGTGACCGGGCAGAACCCCGCCTCGGCGGAGAAGACCGCCCGCCTGGTGGTCGAGGCGCTGTCGTAGGGCCGGTTCGCAGATCCCGACGCAACGCGTTGCCCGGTCCTCGTTCGAGGGCCGGGCAACGCGCCGTCCCCATGCGGTGGCGCACGGCGACTACGATCGCTCTGGAGCCCCCGTTCTCCGGCGACCATCGGAAGGCCGACATGCACCTGGACTTGCTGCGGAGTTTCATGGCCGTCTACCGGACCGGGTCGTTCTCCAGATCGGCGGTCCACCTCGGACTCTCGCAGCCGGGCGTCACCTCGCAGATCCAGAACCTCGAACGGCGGCTCGGCTTCCCGCTGTTCGACCGGACCGCTCAGGGGGCCGTCCCGCTGCCGAGGGCCCACGCGCTCGCCAAGGACGTCGCCACTCATCTCGATTCGCTGGAGACCCTGTGGAGCCGGCACATCGACGAGCTCGAGCCGATGGAGCCGACCGTCTACATCGGCGGCCCGGCCGAACTCCTCGGCGTCGCCGTGATCCCCTCGCTGAGCGAGTGCCTGACCATGGGCATCCGCATCCACGCCGTCCACGGCCTGCCGGGCGGGCTCCTCAAGGGCATCGGCGCGGGCAAGTACGACCTCGTCATCTCCACCACGAAGCCGGGCCGCGACGACCTGCGGGGCACGCCGCTGTTCGACGAGGAGTTCGTGCTCGTCGCGCCGCCGGACTACCGGCCGCTCGCCGACCTGTCCGAGTGCGCCAGGGCCGCGGGCGACTTCCCGCCGCAGTGCCGGATGATCGCCTACGCCCCCGATCTGCCGGTCGTGCGGCGCTATTGGCGAACCGTCTACAGCAGACTGCCCGACATGACCGGTGCGATGATCGTGCCTGACCTGCGGTCGGTGCTCAACGCCGTGAAGGCGGGCCTGGGGATCTCGGTGCTGCCCACCTACCTGTGCTCGACCGAGCTGGACCGGCGCGAGATCGAGATCGTGCACCGCCCCGAGACGATTCCGTTCAACACGATCTATCTGGTGGAGCGCCGCTCCTCGAGCGCCGACAGCGCCGTGGGGCGGGTGCGGAGCGCCGTGATCGAGGCCGCGCGCACCTGGTGAGCCGACACCCTCGATATCGGATTGCCGAACGGCCCGCGCGCTGTCAGGATTCGCGGTATGCCAACACCCCAGCGGCAGATCCGCGCCGTCCACGACTCCGACACCGTGACCGTCTACCAGGCCTACGACCCCGCCATCGCCTCCCCGGCCCTGGCGGCGCAGACCTTCGTCGCGCCGTTCAAGCGCGAGCGCATGACCTGGATCAAGCCGTCGTTCCTGTGGATGATGTACCGCTGCGGCTGGGCGGCCAAGCCCGGCCAGAGGCGGGTCCTCGCGATCGCGATCGCCCGAGACGGCTTCGAATGGGCGCTCGCGCACTCCTGCCCCAGCCATCCCGCCGACGACGAGGACCACGGCGCGTGGCGGTCCAGACTGGCCGCCTCGCCGGTGCGCGTCCAGTGGGACCCCGAGCGGGACCTCCGCCTGAACCGCCTGGAGCACCGATCGATCCAGATAGGACTTTCTGGGGAGGCCGTCGACCGCTATGCGGACGCCTGGATCGCCTCGATCACCGACGTCACCGGCCTCGCCAGGACCATCGCCGAGCACCTCGCCGCGGGCCGCACCGACGAGGCCCGCAGTGCTCTGCCCCCGGAACGCCCCTATCCGCTCCCCGAACACCTCGCCGCCCACATCGGAGCGACCACGCCGAGCCCCGAACAGCGGTGAGGCCGGGCGCGAACCCGGCCTGACCCGCGGGGAGAGCCGCTCTCAGCCCCGGCGAACCCGATCCGGTCGTAGCCGCCGATCTCCCGCGCAGCAGGTCCGAGATCGTCCCAGGCGTTCGCGAATGCGGAGGCCTGGAGTCCCCTGTGCCGAGCGGACGTCAGCGCGAGACGTCCACCAGGACCTTGCCGACCGCGCCGCCCTCCACGGCCCGGTGCGCGTCGGCGGTGCGGTCGAGCGGGAAGCGGACCAGCGGCAGGCCGTGCTCCTCGCCGACCGGCAGGGCGCCGTCGCCCACCGCCGCCGACACGTCCTCGGAAGCCGCGGCGAGCACCTCCGAACCGACCGTGTAGAGCACCAGGAACTGGAATCGCGTGTTCAGCATCATGTTCTGGCGCACGTCCAGTCCGACCGGCTTGTCGCCGTCGTTGGCGTAGACCGCGATCGTGCCGCGCGTCCGCAGGACGGCCAGGTCCAGGTCGAGATTCGCGCCGAGCGCCACCTCGGCGATGATGTCGACGCCGTCCGGGGCGATCGCGCGGATCTCGGCGGCCGGGTCGCCCTCGCGATAGTTGACCACGTGGTGGGCTCCGGCGGCGGTGGCCAGCCGGGCCTTCTCGGGGCCGCTGATCGTGCTGATCACGGTGGCGCCGGCCCATCGGGCGAGCTGGATCACCGCGTGCCCGACCGCTCCCGCTCCGCCCGCGGCGAGCACCACTTTGCCCTCGAGCGCCCCGGGGCGCAGACGCCTCGGCCCGTCCTCGGCGACGGTGAGCGCACGGTGCGCGGTGTGCGCTGGGACGCCGAGTGAGGCGCCGAGGTCGAAACCGGCCTCGTCGGGCAGCGGCACGGCCTGCTCGGCGGGCACGACGGTGAACTCGGCGGCGGTGCCGCCGGGCCGTCCAGGGGCGACCATGAGCAGCCAGACCCGCTGGCCGACCCGGTCGCGTTCGACGCCCTCGCCCACGGCCTCGATCACACCGGCGCCGTCCAGGTGCGGAATGACCGCTGACTCTGTGGGGCCGTTGGCGCCGGCGCGGGTCTTCCAGTCGGTCGGGTTGACCCCGGACACGGTGATCCGGACGCGGACCTCGCCGGGGCCGGGCTCGGGCAGCTCACGGTCGACGAGCTGCAGCACGTCGGGACCGCCGTGTTCGTGGTAACTGATGGCCTTCATGATCCGTCCTCGTTTCACTCGGCGCTGGTGCCGTGACATCCGCACGGGCTCGGTCCGCTCCATACCTTACGACGGGCGGGTAGCGGAAACCACCACTTGACGATCCAGACGAGCGCGGCGAACCGATATGACCGGCCGTTTCCATAGTGGGGATCTGGCCGCGGCGGCCCGCCGGGCCGTTCTCCGAGGAGCCGCTGCAACCCTCCGAATCCCCGCCTCGTCATCACCGACCGCCAGGCCGTGTCCGTGGACCGGGACGGACAGGTCTTCAGCTTGATTTTTAAGGTTTACTGCTGGTGGTGGTGAGCCCGCTTGACCATGAGCGAAGCCCTTGCCGGATGATTCTTGTTGCTACGCAAGAACGTTCATCTAGCAAGGGCTTCGCTTGTCTATTCTTCCTGAAGTCGGCGCTGTCGCTGGCGCTGGGGCGCTGGAGTCGTTCCGCGCCCGGTTCTACCAGTGTCTGACCTCGCGCGGCGATGCCCTGTTCGAACTGGCCGATGCGCTGCTGTGCAGCCCGGGCCCGGTGAGATCGCTGCCGGCCTTGTCGCTGAACGGCGCATTCCGACGCGGGCACGGAAGCCTGTACGAGGCACTGAACGCCGGCCGGATCGATACCGACCGGCTCCAGGGTCTGCTGTCCGGTCAGCGGCTCGGACGCGTCGGCGGCCGGATCGTCCTGGCCGTGGATGCGACCGGGTGGCTGCGCCCGGACGCGAACTGTTCGCCGGGGCGCTTGTACTGCCATGTGACCGGGCACGGCCGCGGCCAGGACCAGATGGTGCCCGGCTGGTCGTACTCCTTCGTCGCCACGCTCGCATCGGGCGCCTCCTCATGGACCCAGATCCTGGATGCGGTCCGCATCGGCCAAGACGACGATGCGGCCGAGACGACCACGGCCCAGCTGCGCAGCGTCATCGAGGCCCTGATCGGCGCTGGGCAACACCGGCCGGGCGAGGCGCCGATCCTGATCGTGACCGACGCGGGCTATGACGTGCCCCGCCTGGCCCACCAACTGGGCGACCTGCCGGTGATCATCATCGGGCGCCTCAGATCGGACCGGGTGCTCTACGGCCGCCCCACCCCCGCCTCCGGCCGGGGTCGCCGCCCGAAACACGGCCGCGCCCACCGCATGAGCGACCCGACGACCTGGGGCGAGCCCGATACCACCACGGCGACCGAGACGGCCCGCTACGGCCGCCTCGAAGCCCGGTCATGGGAGGCACTGCATCCATGGCTCAAGCAGCGATCGGCCTGGATCGACCACGACGGCGACCTGCCGATCATCGAGGGCACCCTCATCCGCCTGGAGACCGAACGGCTCCCGCACACCGGCACACCCCAGCCGCTGTGGCTTTAGACCTCCCAGTCCGGCCTCGATGCCGACTCCCTCGATGCGCTCTGGTCGGCCTGGCTGCGCCGCTTCGACATCGAGCACACCTTCCGCTTCCTCAAACAAACCCTGGGCTGGACCGTCCCCCAGCTCCGCGACCCCGAATCGGCCGACACCTGGACCTGGATCGTCATCACCGCCTTCACCCAGCTGCACCTCGCGCGCGAGCAGGCCGCCGACCTCCGTCTGCCCTGGGAAGCCCCCACAGCGCCCGGCCGGCTCACCCCAGCCCGCGTCCGCCGGGCTTTCCCGGACCTCCACGCGCAACTGCCCCCTCTGGCCAGCGCACCGAAACCGGGGCTTGATCCCTTGGTGTTGACACCCTGATGCTTCGGACCAGTAAGGTTCGGGGTGCAAGGAGTGAAAGTGTCGACCTCGAAGTATCACCGTCGTTTTCCCGAGGAGTTCAAGGCCGAAGCGGTCAGGATGTATCTCGACGNCCCCGCCACCACCTACACGGCGGTCGCGAAGAATCTGGGCGTCTCGTCCGAGACGCTGCGCAACTGGGTGAAACAGCACCGCAAGAAGCAAGGCGAATCACCCCAGTATCAGGCGCCGACCAGCGAGAACGAGGGCCTCGTAGGG